>JAZNVT010000001.1:0-5000 GCA_045592945.1 Acutalibacteraceae bacterium
CACTCTTACCACAACTCTCGTTACACGGCTTTTTGTGGGCAGTAAACGGCTTGTCAGCAGTCAGTCGCCAGCCACCAGCCTCCAGTTCTCATAACAGATACTGTATCATACTAAATTATTTTTTCTATATCTTTAATAAAATATATCAAGAAGAATGAAGTTATTGCCATAACGCCGGTGACTGGTAGCCGGCGACTGGTAGATAAACAGAACACCCGCTGATTTCTCAGCGAGTGCTCTGTTTTTGTATTTGGAAAGAAAATGAATTGATAATTTAATTTCCTGTTTTTAAGTTGTTGTTTTTTTGTAGGTTTTTGTTCCTAACAGAGTGTTTGTAAATGTTGCTGTGTATGAGCCGTCAGCATTCTGAACACTGTTAACAGTTTCTGTTGCAACCTTTTTACCGCAGAGAGTACACATAGCAGTTGCTGTGCAGGTGGAGTAGTTGTTACCCCATCTGTAATATACTTCTACATTATCTGCACACTCTGTACCTGTTACCTCACCGTATTTTGCAGTGAGTGCAGTTAAGTCATTTTCATCCAGCTTGCCGTCACCGTTAATATCGGAAGCATATTTTTTATAAACGAAGGTTGCAAGGCGGAGCTTTCTGCCGCCCAAATCAACACCGCAACCGCCGTTACGGCAATCAACAAGAGCCTTTATGCCCTTGGGTGAATATTCAAAGCTCACAAAGGAATTTGCGCCTGTTTTTACACCGAAGCAGAATGAACTTTGGTTATCGGTTGCTATAAAATACCAGGGCATACGGCGCTCGGCATTGCAAAGCTTTTGGAATTCAAGCTCTCCGTAGCTACGCTCCCACGCATCACCCAACACAAAAAGATTTTCGTCACTCTCAAAATACCATTAAAGCTCAATAAATTTCGGCTTACCGCTTTTGGCGGTAACGTATAAATCGAGACAGTCATCCGTTACAACGGCTTCTACTGCGGTGTCGCCGATACCGTTTTCACAAATTATATTCTTGCTGAAATCCTTTAAATTAAAATTTATATTCTCACCCGCAAGCATAAATTTTTCATAATTATTATATCACCGCAATCAAACAAAAAGCAACAGTTTCCTTGTTTTAAAAATATATAAAGCAATCAAAAAGAAGCAATCAGCCCTCGGACCGATTGCTTCTTTAAAAAGTTAAACTGTTTTTGACAAAAAAACCTGAATATTATGCAGTTTCATCCTTGAAATATTGGGGATATTTTTCTTTAAGAACAATTAAATCCTTGTTATTGACCTTACCGTCTGCATTCATATCGCAAGCATATTTTTCTGCAGTTGAAAGCTTTTCGGGAGTGGCTATTTTCTCTGCAACAAGAAGAATCTCCTCTTCATTATAGAAGCTTACCCCGGAGCTGTTAATGTCACCTGGGGGATAAACCTTAATGGTTTTATGGCCGTTTATGAACTGCTCCATAAGAAAAGCATCCAGAACATTAAGATAACCGTCTCCGTCTAAATCGTAACGGATAATATCGTCATAGCTTTCAGTTTCAATCTGCTCGTGATCACCTGCAAGAGCCTTGTTCACAAGCTCCTGATAGTCCAAAACGTCAACGCTTCCGTCATAGTTAGTGTCACCAACATTTGCAACGGAGTAGTTACCTGTTTCACCTACTGTTACAACCTTATAAATACCCGTTGTATCAATCACGGGAAGCTTTGGGTATGAAGTATTGCTGTTATTATTCGCCTTCTGTCCCCAGACCTGCTCTGTGTTGGCACTCTGAAGAAGATAAGCCATTTCACCGGTCAACATACCGTCTAACGTTGCATATTGCGTTGCTCTTCCCTCATCAGGAAAGCTTGAATAATAATCAGCTCCGCCGAAAGCTAACCAGCCGTAAGTGTTGGCGTTGGGTCTGTAAACGCTTCGCTTGATATAAAAATTATTGGTATTTTCGGCATTCCTGCTTGTAAGACCGCAAATAGCACCGAACAGGGTATTGCCCTTAACATAGGCAGTGCTGTAGCAATTAGTTATTGAGCCGTAGCTTTCACCTGCAATACCGCCCACACGGGAGCCTACATTCCAGTCACTTATAACATAGGGTCTTCCGTTTCCGGTTCCATTGTTGTAGCAGTTATTGATTGAACCTGAATTAACGTAACCGACAATACCGCCAACGCGCATATCGCCTTCAATACACGAATCTGTTAAAAAGCATTTTTCAATTGTACCCTTGCTATAACCTGCAATACCGCCTACATATTCTCCGCCGTTTTTTATAACGGGCTCTTCACCGAAAAAGCAACCGTACAGACCAACATTTTTAACAACACCGCTTACGCCGCCGAAAAGACCTACATAGGAATGAGTAGATTCTTTATACAAGCCCGTTATGATATAACCGCAGCCGTCAAAGGTACCTGAGTAAAGCAGACCGTTACTGCCGGTATAGTCACCGATTTCATCACGCCATATATAGAATCCTGTGGTATCTGTTAAAGCAGTACCGTTTGAATCGCAATCTATGGCAGGATTCACCTCAATATCGTTAACGAGTCTTCCGTTTGCACCGGGATCGGTTTCGTTAACATATCTTGCAAACCAATAGAGCTCACTAACGGTGCTGATTTCGTAATATCCGTCCTCGCTGAGAGCGGGCTCATCAAAGCCGCAGCCGTAGCAAAGTCCGTCGTGTTCAATATTTGTATATATATCTGAAACAGCCTTACATTGAGCTACATAGTATATTTCTGCACCGTGGAGCTTGGGCCAGGCAGAATGCACCGAATCGTTATCAACATTCTGCTTCCAGATGACCTCATCCTCAGCGATTGAGCTATTGAGATAATAGGTTACCTTGCCACTTGCAAAATCCTCAGCGGTCATAATTCCGGCTTCAACAACACTCTCCGAATCCGATGTGCCGACAGGACTTGAAACACAGTAAGAATCGGTAATATCTGCTGAAGTGATAACACCTGCAATACCTCCTCGATACTCTGCTTTATCTGATGTAACCGAGCCTGCATTGTGAGAACTTGTTATAGTTTTATTCTGATAGTTGCCTACAAGACCGCCTGCACAGTCCGAGCCGTAAACCGAGCCCGCATTATAGCAATAGGTTATATCAACAGTCGTGGACCTTGCACACAAGCCACCTGCATATTCGCCCGAAACAGCACCCTCGTTATATGTGTAATCCATACGGCTGCCTTCCATTATTCCGCAAATACCGCCTACGTACTTTATTTCATCGGTTTCAACGTCGTTTGATGAAACTGTACCGGTATTATAGCAATAGTCATATATGCTCTGATTTCCGATATCGCCACCGCAATATCCTGCAAGACCGCCTACAATAAGGGTACCCGTTACATCTCCTTTGTTGTAGGATTTAATTAAATAGCCCTTTGCGTATCCGGCAAGACCGCCTACATACTCCGAACCGTTTACAGTGCCCTCGTTACCGTTGTTATTGAGTGTGTTAGTCGCATATCCTACAACACCGCCAACATACTCAACACCTGAAACCTCACCGTAGTTTTTATCTCCGTAAGTACTGTCGTCATTGTAGCCGTAAATACCGCCTACATAATTATTACCCTTAACAACCGAGTAATTACAATTGTACTGTGTAGTTAAGCCCAAAAATTCTCCGGCTATTGCACCCACATAATTATTACCGCAGATATATGAATCCTTGATAACTATTTCAACCGCCTTACCTTCTTCACCGATACACCCGAAAAGACCTGCGTAATCGCGGGTACTGTCGTTGAAATATAAGCCGATGATATCGTAGCTTCCGCAGTAGAAATAACCGTCGTATGCAAGGCGCTCTCCGTCACTGTTACAGTAGCCTATAGGAGTCCATTTACGGAAGCTGTCACCGTTTGTAACGTTTCCGTTTTCATCATATTCAAGGCTTTCAAGCAGATTTTCATTTATAGTAATATCCGCAGTAACCTTACCGTCTATTGCATTATTACCCGAATTCACCTGCTCTGCAAACCAATAAAGCTCACCTGCGTTTGAAATAAGATAGCGGTCCGAGGAAAGCTCAGGCTCCTTGAAGCCCTGACAAACAACACAGAATCCGTTATCATCATAATTCAGATGAGGTGCCGTATCAGCAGTTTTATTGCTATATGCCGTACCTGTAATTTCAGCCTTGGTACAATCTGAATAAATGTTGATTTTATAAACCGTTTTACCTTTGAAAACGGGATATGCATCTGTTTCCAGGGTCTGATACCATACCTGAGAGCCGTCCGTTACACCGTCGTTAAGATGATATGTAACCTCACCGCCTGCAAATTCCTCTGCAGTTTTGCTTTCCGTAACCCCCTCAGAATCGGTAGGAGTTCCACTATAAACACCAACACCCAGCATAGCACTTCCGTCATTATAGGTTGCAGTGCTTTCAAGATAATAACAGTTTGAAATATAATCGTTGTTACCTTCGCTTACACCTGCAATTGAACCGCAGTATGAAGAACCACCGCTTACAGTACCGTAGTTATAGCAATTTTCAACAGTTCCTCCGTTGTAGCCAACAATACCTCCGACAAAAGAATAATTTGCTCTGACAGTGCCGTAATTAACACAATTCTTTATTGTTCCGCCGGAAGAACCTGCAACACCGCCACATTCTTCATCAGTTCCTACTACCAAGCCGTCAAAGGAGCAGTTTTCAACAATTCCTGATTCAATGTACGCAACGATACCGCCTGCTCCGTTACCATAGATGTATGAATCCGTAATATTAACGCCCGATATCGAGCCGTTTCCGCCTAAGGCTGAGAAAAAGCCATCATAATAATCACAACCCTTACCTATATACAAGCCGCTTATGGTGTAGCCGTCACCCAGAAAAACACCCTCATACCACCATATTTCCTCTTGAAAGTGCTGACCGTATCCGATAGGTGTCCATTCAAGGAAATCCGAGCCGTCACCGTTAAGCTCGCCATCTTCCGTGAGAACATTTTCGTTAACGGTTATATCTGCAATTAATCTTGCATTAGCA
>JAZNVT010000002.1:0-8975 GCA_045592945.1 Acutalibacteraceae bacterium
ATATGCTCAAAATTATGGCGTGAAAGGGGATAATTATGGATTTTAAAACAGCAATAAAGCTATATAAAGAAAACCCAACAAAAGAAGTATTAAACGAGGTTTCGGAGAAGCTTCTTTCAGAAATGACTCTAAAAGAAAAAATAAAGATGATGCAGGGACACGCTATGGGGGTAACAATTAAAAACGTTTTCACACGTGGCAGGTACTATAATGGTGAGGCTTATCCTGCAGGCGGTTGCAAAAGGCTTGGTATTCCGCCCGTTCTTTTCACAGATGGTCCTCGTGGTATTGTTATGGGTAAATGCACTTGCTTTCCTGTTTCAATGCTTCGTGGTGCAACCTTTGATGACGAATTGGAATATGAAATCGGTCAGGTTATGGCTAAGGAAGCTAGTGCTTTCGGCGCCAATCTTTATGCAGGTGTTTGTATAAATCTTCTTCGAAATCCCAGATGGGGCAGAGCGCAGGAGACCTATGGTGAAGACCCGTTCTTGCTCGGTAAAATGGGTGTTGCTCTTACAAAAGCAATGCAAGAAAACGGCATAATTGCTTGCCCTAAGCATTACGCCCTTAACAGTATTGAGGATTTGCGATTCAGCGTTGATGCCAAGGCGGATGAAAGAACTCTCCACGAGGTTTATTTGCCTCATTTCAAAAAGTGCATCGATGCAGGTGCAATGTCTATAATGGGTGCATACAACAAAGTAAACGGCACTTATGCTTGTGAAAACAAAGAGCTTTTAACTGATATCCTTCGTGATAAATGGGGCTTTGAGGGCTTTGCTCTTTCTGATTTTGTTTATGGTATTTATGATGCTGCAAGAAGTGTTAAAGCAGGTATGGATGTTGAAATGCCCTATACATTCAGATATGCATTCCTGAACAGTAAGCTGAAAAAAGGTGAGCTTACCGAGGCTGATATTGATTTGGCAGTAATTAGAGTTCTTAAAGCACTCATCAAAACATTGCCTGAATATAAAGCGCAACCTAAATCTGTTATTCTTGCAAAAGAGCATACCGAATTATCAAGAAGAGTTGCAGGCAAGGGTACGGTTCTTCTTAAAAATGAAAATAAAACTCTTCCCGTTGCCAATGGTAAGAAAATTGCCGTTGTTGGCAGATATGCAGATAAAATAAATGTTGGCGACCACGGTAGCAGTAGAGTTTACAGTCCATATACTGTTACTGCATTTGAGGGCATAAAAAACCGATTTGGTGCAGAGAATGTAGTTGTATATAATGGTTGCGATATAGCAAAAGCTACTGAAACTGTTAAGGATTGTGACTACATAATTGCTTGTGTTGGTAGTGATTACAAGCAAGAGGGTGAGTTCCTTGTAAACAGAGGTAACATTAAGCAAAAGCCTATCGGTAAGGGTGGCGACAGAGTGAATTTGAG
This sequence comes from Acutalibacteraceae bacterium, assembly GCA_045592945.1. Taxonomy (GTDB): domain Bacteria; phylum Bacillota; class Clostridia; order Oscillospirales; family Acutalibacteraceae; genus DTU089. The sequence continues at coordinate 1,400 of JAZNVT010000002.1, forward strand.
AGTGCCTGAAGAGGATGTTGCTCTCATTAAAGCCTTGTCGGAAACAGGCAAAAAGCTTGTGGTTAATGTAATGGGCGGTAGTGCTTATGTTATCAAGGAATGGTCTGATTCAGCAGATGCAATTCTCTTCTCGTTCTATAGCGGTCTTGAGGGCGGTAACGCACTTGCAGATGTTTTAAGCGGTGATGTTAATCCTAGTGGTAAATTACCATTTACAATTGCAAATGATGATGAAGATTATCCATCGTTCTTACGCATTGAAGACAGCACAAGAGAAATTGATTACGGCTATTACCACGGCTACACATTGTTTGATAAAAAAGGTGTTGAGCCCCAATTCCCATTCGGTTACGGACTTTCATATACTGATTTTGAAATTGAAAACGAGAGAATTTCACAAACTGAAAATGCAGTTGAGGTTTCTGCAGATATTAAAAATATAGGCTCTGTTGATGGTGGCGAGGTTCTGCAGATTTATGCTTCAAGCGAAAATACTGAACAGGACAGACCCGTTAAGCTCCTTAAAGGCTTTAAACGAGTTAGCGTTAAAGCGGGTGAGAGCGTAAGTGCAAAGGTTGAAATAGACCTTGAAGATATAAAGTTCTACAATGCCGAAACAGGCGAATGGGAGCTTGACAAGAGCTACACCATCCTTGTAGGTACAAGCAGCCAAAATGCAAAGCCTGTTGGCAGAGTTGAGTTTTAATAATATTTATAAGATATGGTGGGGTGTTGTATGGCGTCAAGAGTTATGCATTTAGCAATTGCTAATGAGATTATGAAACAAGTGCATATTGAAGATGTTGAGCGTTTCCGTCTTGGTGTTGTTCTGCCTGATGCCTATAAGCACAACATTCAATCAGCTACCGACAGCCATTTGAAATACACCACTGAAAACGGTACAAAAAAGACTTATAAATTAGCTTGGTTTCGTGAAACCTATGGTGAGCGAATGAAAACGGATGAACTGTATCTTGGTTATTATTTGCATTTGATTCAGGATACCATTTTCCGTTATTTCGTTTATTCCTTACACAATTGGGACCCATACCCGAAAGGGAATATTGAACGGCTACATAATGACTATAAGTTACTGAACAATTATGTGGTTAATGAATACAACATAATTGATTCTTTAGTGATTCCTGAAGATATAAATGAAGAGCCGATTTTTGATATTTATCCTTTTGATACCAAGCAGTTATCTGCAGATTTCAAAACAGATTTTGAGCCGTATAATGATGGTGAAGCCTTTTTCTTCACTTCAAAAATGGCGGATGAATATATAAAAATGGCAACAGAAAAATGCCTTGAAGAAATCAAGGCATTGGAAAGTGGAACATCAACCTTTAATGAGCTTGACTGGGCGTGGGACAAGAATCCACCAAAACATAGTGTGTTTCAAAGGTTGAAAAATAAATTAACAAAGTGACAGGAGTGCTATTATGAGCTACATTGGTGATATGAGAAAATTTGTAGGACACACACCCATTATGGCAGTTGCTGCAATGGCATTTGAGGTTATTTGATTTAGACAATATTCCCGAAAATATTATGCCGACTCAGATCGGTTATATTAAAAGGTTCGTTGAAGAAAATTTGTGTGATAAATAATTATCGTAAATTGTTTGAGGAGTAGTTTTATGAAAAAATTAATTTCTGCTTTGTTGATAATTGTATGTATCATTAATTTAGTTGGGTGTGGTATTGCTGATAATCAATCCACTTCATCTGAAAATGATACATTTTATCCGGTCGAATGCGAGGTTGAATTGCATTCAAAAAAGCAAAATAAATATCTGACGGGTGATTGTGAAAAAGTACCTTTTGGCGTTAAGGGTGAAAAAGAACTCAGCCATCCCGAAGCGGTGAAATTTTCTTGGCCCTCTGAAGAGATTGCTGACGGTAAAACAGAATATATGGTTTCTATCAGTAAATCTGAAGATATGAAGAAGGCGCAGACATATTCAACAACCGAAAACAGTTTAACTGTTTATAATCTTGAAATTGCTACCGATTATTATTGGACTGTAAGTTATGATGGTGAAACAAGTGATGTGAAGAAATTTACTACTTCGTCTGCTGCACCAAGAAACATCTATGTAGATGGCATTACAAATGTCCGTGATATTGGCGGTTGGGTAACTGAGGATGGAACTCGCACAAATCAAGGTCTCATTTACAGATGTGGCAGATTGAACGAGAGTAAGGACAACGGTTGTGCAGTTATAATCACTGAAGACGGTAAAAAAGAAATGCTTGACGGTATAGGCATAAAAACCGAAATTGATTTGCGTCAGATTCATACAGGTGAAACCGGTGGTATAACTGAAAGTCCCATAGGGGAAAGTGTTAATTACATAAGCTGTCCAATGGACTGGTCAGGCGATTTGCATGGTGAAAACAATGCTCAGCTTTTAAATGTATTTGAAGTTTTATCTGATGAAGAAAATTATCCTATGATTATTCACTGTAGCGTAGGAACAGACAGAACGGGTATGTTCGCTTTTCTCATAAATGCCCTTTTAGGTGTGTCTGAAGAGGATTTGTGTCGCGATTACCTTTTCTCAAACTTTGGTGCAATAGGTAGTAAACGGAAAATTAACCAACTCAAAGAAAGTGTGTATTACACAGAAGTAATGAATGCACAAGGTAACACCTTAAGCGAAAAAGCTTACAACTATCTTGCAGATTTGGGCGTACCCACAGACCAGCTTGATAGCGTTATTTCAATATTGAAAAAGTAAAGCTGATTTTGAGGTGGTTTCTAATGAAATATTCAGAATTGCTTGATTATTGTCTTTCGAAAAAAGGTGCATATATTGACCATCCCTTTGGTCCTGAAAGTGATATAATTAAGGTTGAAGGTAAAATCTTTGCACAGTTGTTCGTTCTTAAAGGTAAAGAAACTGTAACTCTGAAATGCGAGTGTATGACAGGAGATTTTTACAGGCGGATGTACCCGGGGGTTATCGTGAGAGGTTATCATTGTCCTCCCGTTCAACAACCATATTTTAATACTTTTCCGCTTGAAAGTGTTCCTGATGAACTTATTATTGAAATGACAGACCACAGTTACGCTACTGTAGTTGGCAAACTTCCTAAATACAAACAAAAGAAATTATCTGATGAATAGCAATTGAAATAAATAATCACAAAGGGCAGGGGAATCCCTGCCCTTTGCTGTTGAAATTTGATTTATATTATTTCATTCCAGGCTTGAAATTCTTTCCGTCAAAGCTGGGGTTGAATGCATAGAAATTCTTACTGTTAAGTCTGTCGGTAGCAAGTCTGAGGCCTTCACCAGTAATGGATTTCCGAAAAAACGACATATTAAGCCAAATTTCGCAAAAATAGCGAAATTCACACTGGGATTCATAAAAAATCAGACTCAAAATGCCAATTATGGAATAAATCTTCCTAAAATAAACACCAAATTCCGATTAAGAAAATTTAGTCTCACACAAAAACACAGAGCAGGGAAGTACACCAAAAAGTGTAACTCTGCTCTGTGTTTATCGTATCAACTGCGTATCTGTTGTCATTTCAACTAAACTAGTATGTTACAAACTATATAAAATGCTGAAATTCTAAAAATTACAAAATAAATGTGAAGTGTTTCTTCTTTTTTGTCATATATAAATAGATACTATGTGTTCTATTGTATTTGATGAAAAAATCAAACGAGATACGCATAGTCTGTTGTTTTGAATTTGATTTTGTTGAAATGTGCAAACAAAAGTATTATAATATAAATATATATCATCTTAAAAGATTAGTTTGATATCTATATATTTATACTGTAAATAAAATAACGAAAGAGGTGAGTTGTGATGGCATTGGTTTATGCGCAAATCAATAAAGAAACAGTAGCCTACATATTTGAGGGCAAGAAAGTGTCCAAAGATTATGTTGTTTCTAAAACAGGCGTTAAGCTCGGAAAGTTGGAAAGTTGGTTGAATCCTAACGATGACAAGCTTCCTACAATAAAACAGGCAAAAGATATTGCGTCGTGCCTTCGCATTCCTTTTGCGGGATTTTATATGAATAAGGAACATATAAAGTTGAAATCAATTCCAAAGGTTAAAAATTATAGGACTTTAGATGGCGGTATAGGTATAGATGATAGTGCTATTAATATTGCTATGATTGAGTTGCTTACGGAGAGAGATTTCCTTTTGGAATCAAGTGAAGAAAATGGTATTGAATTGCCTTCATTTGATTTATCTATTACACTTCCGGATGACCCTGTTCTTTGGGCAAAAGAAATCAGAGAACTGTTTGATATAAAAATAGAAACACAGTATAAATGCAATTCCTCACGTAAGTTTTATCTTTATTTGCGCGAGAAAATAGAGACAGCGGGGATCTTTGTGCATTGTTTTACCGGTGTGCCTATGGAAATGGCACGAGCCCTCGCTATTTACGATGAAAAAATGCCTGTAATTGGCATAAATGATGAAGACAGAGCTCCTGCAAAGTCTTTTTCAATGATTCACGAACTTGTGCATATTTTTAAACGCGATTCCTCACTTTGCAATGATATGAAAAGTGTTCGCAATGAAGAAGTCTTTTGTAATGCGGTTGCAGGGGAATTTCTTGTTCCCGAAGATGCTTTGGAAAGTGTTATTAAATATAGAGAGATGCAGAAGCCATATAAGAAACGGGATATAGAGTATTTAGCAAAGAAGTTTTCTGTTAGTAAAGAAGTTATTATACGTCGCTTGCTTGATACGGGGCGTATTGATAAGATTTTTTATGAAACTTATGCTGACGAATTCAGACGTGAAGTGGAACTTCAGAAAGAAGAACGAAGAGTTGCGAAGCAAGAAGGTAGGGCTCTTCCTGGTCCAGCAAGAGTTATGTCTCGTGAAGCAATTGATAGAACAAGTGCAACGGTTTGTAAGATGTTATATCACGGATATGGCAATGAAATTTACAGCAAGCAGGATATTGCACGTCATTTGGGATTTTCTCAGAAATACGTTAATAAATTTTTGGCGGAGGTGGCGTCATGGAACAGTTAAGACTTATTCCACTTCCGTACAAGTATATAATAGACTCTTCTTCTATCTTTTCGCAGAAACCCGATGAACCTAACAGACGGAGTGTGTTTAAAGGTCTTTGGCAAAATATAGATGAATATATCAAAGAACAGGTTATAATTACTTGTTCAGAAATCGAGTCTGAAATAAAGGATAAAGAACTCCTCAAATGGTTGCATCAGCAACAGTGTAAGATAATTCCTATAACAGATGAAATTCAGGCGAATGTGCGTAAAATTGTTAATGAACACCCTGAACTCATTGATTTTTCAAAATGTAAATCTTCTGGAGATGCTTTTTTGATTGCGACGGCAATGGAATATGACCTGACTGTGATTACTGAAGAAGGGAAAGTTTCTACTAAAAAAATTCCGGCTATATGTAAAGCTTATAATATTCCTTGTGTTAATATTACAGAATTATGCACAGAAGAAAATTGGGAGTTTTAGTGGTTAGTAATCTCGTAAAATGTACGATATTAAACAATTTTACAGGAGAAACATATCGATGAAAAATGCAGCATTAAAACAATACTATATTGCATATTTTGATATTCTTGGATACAAGGCTTTTTTTGATGATAATGGCAATGATGTTTTGGAGTTTTTGCAATCTAATATATCATTAGCAAATGATATTGTTAGGAAAACATCACCGAATGTGGTTTTTTCGGATACGAATTTTGAAATTAAGAGTTTTTCTGATAATTTTATGATACTAATCCATAAAACAGATGATATCAATGATTACCAAGCTGTTAAATCGCTTGTGTATCTACTTGCATTATTGCAATTAAGATTTCTTGAAAAATATAGTATTTTAATTCGTGGTAGCATAACTAAAGGGGATGCATTTTTGAATGACAATATTGTGTTTGGTGAGGGTTTGCTTCGTGCAGTAGAATTAGAAGGACAAGCTATTTTTCCTAGAATCATTCTTGATAAATTGCGGTTTAGCGAAGATTTTTGTGATGATTTGTGTGAAAAATGTATAGCAAAAGACGAAGATGAAGAATACTACATAGATTTTTTTGATGTTATTGGATGTGGTGTCGGTTTTGATAGCGAGTATATGGTTGGAGAAAAAGAACACATTGAAACAATAAGAAAAAACATCATAAAACTTGTAAAAAAATATGGTAAATTTAACAGAAAAGTTAAAGATGTGAGTAAAATCATCGAGTCCGAAAGAACAATTTCAAAATATACGTGGTTACTTATAAAGTATAACAATTATTGTAAGATCTGGTGGCCTGGGTACGAAATCCCCTATAGTTTGACTGTCTATTATCGGTTGATGCGTTTCGAAATTAATATTGACTAATAAAATTAAATATTCTTAGCGATATTGTTATTTATTCAAGATTACCTGTGGATATGTACATCAAATAACCCGAGAGTGTAGTGTTGTTACACTCTCGGGTTGCATTTCTTTTATATCAATGGTAAAATTGAAGTAGTACGATTTGGAGATGATTCGTTTGGAGAAGAAGGATTACATAAAATGGATTCGTGGCAAGGTTGGTCACGAGAAAATTATAATTGTTTATGCTGGCGGATGTATCTTCAACAAAAAAGGTGAGGTGCTTCTTCAAAAACGGGCTGACTGTAATAAGTGGGGATTTCCTGGTGGTGCTCTTGAGGTTGGCGAAACACCTGAAATGGCAGCCAAACGTGAGGTTAAAGAAGAAACAGGGTTGGATGTTGAAGTTGGCAATCTCATTGGTGTTTATACTGATTGTGATGTTGTTTGTGCTAACGGTGACGAAGTTCAAAGTATTTGTATCGGATATGAAATGACTATCGTCGGTGGCAGTTTGGTCTGCGACAAGGTCGAAACGTTGGACCTCAAATACTTCTCTTTAGACGATATGCCCGAACTGTTTTGCAAGCAACACGAAGAACTTTTGAGAGATATAAAGGTGAGTAAAAATGGACTGTGATATGTGCAAGGTTATTGAACAAATCAAAAACGGTGAGAATCCTTGGTTTGTGAAAGAGCTTGAAACAGGCTTTGTTATATTAGGCTGGAATCAGCATTTTTATGGCTATTCATTATTCATCTGCAAACAGCACGTTGTTGAGCTGTTCGATTTGGATGTTGATTTCAGAGCTAAATATTTATTTGAAATGACAATAGTTGCCGAAGCTGTTAAAAATGCTTTCGGTGCAGAAAAGATGAATTATGAATGTCTTGGTAACGGTGATATTCATTTGCATTGGCATATATTTCCCAGAAAAAGAGGGGATTTGTTGGACTATGGTAACAAAGGCAAAGGTCCTGTTTGGTGGTTGCCTAAAGAAATAATGTGGGCTGAAGAGAATAAACCTTCTCTTAAAGAATTGGAAGAAATGAAAACAAAACTTCTCACAGAATTGGAAAAGCTTAGGTAAAGATATTATATTTTATAGCGATATGGAGTAATTAAAATGTTAAGTCCAAGAATAGAAACAGATAGACTTATTTTAAGACGATATAAAGAAAGCGATATTGATGCCATTTATGAAATCATCACAGATGAAAGATTGGCT
>JAZNVT010000003.1:0-189144 GCA_045592945.1 Acutalibacteraceae bacterium
GTTGGTTTTTCTTTAGCTGCCAGTTGCCGGTTTAGCAGTTAGCAAATAGCAAATAGCAGTTAGTGGGTATGGAAGTTAAAAGTTAAAAGTTAGAAGTTAAAAGTTCGCAAGAAGTAAATATAGTTGCTCTATCTTACTGTATCCTGTGGTATAGGCAAGCCTATACCTTACGCTTACTACACTTACCTACACACTTACTTAAACAAAATCACCCGTAAGGCACTGGCTTGCCTGTGCCGTAGAATATATAAACCAAGAACAATTAGTTTATTACAGTTTCACCTGTCGGTGAAAAGACGCTCAAGAGTTCGCGTCAAGAATCCTCCACCATCGCAAGCGATGGTCCCCCTCCTTTCGAAAGGAGGTACCATGTACCGCAAATTGTTTCTATGCTTTACAACTTCCAATTTATAGAGGTGTTTTAAATGAAAATCAATACCCAAAATATGAAATGGACAAGAGCTCCTGAACAGTATACAATTACAGAAGAGAAAATTGAAATAGTTACAGAGCCTCATACGGATTTATGGCAAAGAACTTATTATCATTTCAGAAATGACAATGCCCCTGTTTTGCAAATGGAAACAGAGGAAAGGTTTTTCTCCTTTGTTGTAAAAACAGAGTTTCAAAGCGAATGCAGATTTGACCAATGCGGTATTGTTATGTACCTTGATAGCGACAATTGGCTTAAAGCATCAATTGAATATGAAAACGAGGCTTTTCAACACCTTGGCTCTGTTGTAACAAACAACGGCTACTCTGACTGGGCAACAACTGAAATACCTGCTGATATTAAATCGATGTGGTACAGATTCAGTCGAAGAGAAGACGATTATTGTATTGAATGCTCTGAAGACGGCGTTACCTTTAAGCAAATGAGAGTTTGCCATATGTGGAATGGCGGGGGAGTTATCAGATTTGGCATTTATGCTTGCAGCCCCGAGGAGTCATCCTTTAAAGCAACCTTTACAAATATGGAAATTACAGAATGTAAATGGCTTGCTCACGACGGTCAACAGCCTGATGAGGAGTAAAAAATGAAAAAATATACCCGTCACAGATTTGAGCTTCTGTGACGGGTTGTCTTTTGTTTATTTATCAGCAGAATTTTGCTTTTGCTTCGGTAATCATTTCGTTAACCTTTGCGGCAAGGGGCTTGCTTTCTTCTTTAAGCTGGGCAAGTGGCTTTCTTGCATCACCTATATCAATACCCTGTAAACGAAGAACCTCTTTTGCAGCGGCATACATATTACATTTACAAGCACACATAGCGTAAATAATTTCGTTAATTGCGTACTGAATTTCTCTTGCTTTGTCAAGCTCACCTGCTTTAATAAGCTCGTCGCATTTAAGGAAAAGCTCGGGCATAACGCCGTATGTACCGCCGATACCGCCTTCAGCACCGATTGCACGACCTGCAACAAACTGCTCGTCGGGACCGTTGAAAACAACGATATCGTCGCCACCCTCGGCTTTAAACATCTGAATATCCTGAGTGGGCATTGATGAGTTTTTAACACCGATTACGCGGGGATTTTTAAGCATTTCTTTGAAAAGAGGCATTGTAAGAGAAACGCCTGCAAGCTGAGGAATGTTATAAATAACGAAATCTGTGTTGGGTGCGGCAGATGAAATATCGTTCCAATACTGAGCGATGGATTCCTCGGGAAGCTTGAAATAAATAGGGGGAATAGATGCGATAGCATCAACACCTAAGCTTTCAGCGTGGGCGGCAAGCTCCATAGAATCAGCAGTGTTGTTGCAAGCAACGTGGGCAATAATTGTCATTTTGCCCTTTGCAACCTCCATAACAGACTCTAAAATTAATTTTCTTTCTTCCTTGCTCTGATAAATACATTCACCTGAAGAACCGCAAACGTAAAGACCTTTAACGCCTTTATCGAGTAAGAATTTTGCAAAAGCCTTTGTTCTTTCGGGGCTTACGCTACCGTCATCATTGTAGCAAGCATAAAAAGCAGGGATTATGCCATGGTATTTAGTAAGATCTCTCATTTTATCATAACCTTTCATATTGTTTGAGTAAATGCTTTATAAAAAACACAAAGACTTACCCGTAATATATAAATACACTGAAAATATAACACATTTTTAAAAGGTTGTCTACACTTATTTAGGGGTTAAAACTGTAGAAATGTTGAAATTAATATGATATAATCGCAAAAGATTGTTTTCATTAATGAGGTAAAATATCAAATGGATAAAAAGCAGGTTGTAGAATATTTTGATAATATGGCTGACGTTTGGGATATTGATATGATAAAAATCCAGCCGAAAATAGATGAGATACTTGATAAGGCAGGGGTAACCGAGGGGAAATACGTGCTTGACGTTGCCTGTGGCACGGGTGTTTTGATACCCGATTATGTGAAAAGAAACGTAAGTAAATGCGTTGCAATTGATATATCAGATAAAATGATAGAAAAAGCGAAAAGCAAATTCAGCCAATATAAAAACGTTGAATTTTTATGCGGTGATGCTGAAGTGTTTGATTTTAAAGATGAGTTCGATTGCATTGTGATTTATAATGCATTCCCTCATTTTGTTGACAGGGACAGGCTTTTTAAAAATCTTTCAAAATGCCTTAAACCCGACGGGAGAATTACTGTTGCTCACGGTATGGGAAGAGAAGCTCTTTTAATGCATCATTCGGGAAGTGCGAAAAACGTTTCAACCGTTCTTCCTGAAATTGAAGAAATGACTGACTTAATGAGTGATTATTTTGACGTTGACGTAAGCATTTCCACAGATGATATTTACATAGCTTCTGCGAAAAAATGTCAGGATAGCATTTGAATTTAGTATAATTTTTGCTTTATAGGTTATTTTAACGGCTGCGGTAACACAAAATTCGTTATGGTGCAAGGGATTATCGGCGGTATTTGCGTAAGGCTTCCTGTTTCTTGGTTAATGAGTAAAAGCGTACCCGTTTCCCTTTTTCACATAGGTCTTGCAACACCTATATCTACAACCGCACAAATCATTTTATGCATAAGCTTTTTTGTAATTATGCAAAGAGTGAATAAGCATAAGTTTATTCATTAAAAAACGCCTCGATTTTTACTTCTGAGTATCAGTTGTGTACATAAATAATCTTACGAAATCTTAATTTGATTTATATGCTTTATTATGATATTTTAATTGTAGGGTGATTAAATGTCTGTAAAAATTCTTGTAACCGAAGACGATGCTTTTCTTCGTGACGGGCTTTGCGAAATGCTGAAAAAAGAGGGCTACAACGTTGTTACTGCGGGAACAATTGATGATGCAAAGGAAAGCTTTTTAAAAGAGAACTTTAATCTTGTTATCCTTGACGTTATGCTTCCCGACGGAAACGGCTTTGATATGTGTGCTTTTATCCGTTCAAAAAATGAAAATGTTCCCATATTGTTTTTAACCGCCTGCGATGATGAGGTTCAGGTGGTAAGAGGTCTTGATGCAGGTGCAGACGATTACGTTACAAAGCCATTTAAGCTCTTGGAATTACTTTCAAGAATACGGGCTCTTTTAAGAAGAAGTAAAGCTACTGTTTACAACTGCGAAAATATTTCTGTAGATATAAACACAATGACTGTTAAACGTGACGGTGAAAACATTTTTGTTACACCTACTGAATTTCAGATTCTTTCTGCGCTTATAAGAAACAGCGGTGTTATTGTTACAAGGTCTGTTTTGCTCGAGAATATCTGGGATGAGGGCGGCTCGTTTATTGACGATAATACTCTTTCTGTTCATATAAGCAGACTTCGTGAGAAAATAGGTGCGGAGCATATAGTAACAGTGAGAGGTATCGGCTACAGATGGGAGGATTCACAATGAGTCCTTTAGAAATTTGCTTGAGCATATCAACTGCTTTATTGCTCTTTGCTGTTTTGGTTTTACTATTTTCATATTTTCAAAACAAAAGAAAAGTTAAAAGACTTGCAAAAAGTATAGAAAAATACCTTGAAAAAGGTGAATTGACTAAATTCAGCACAAGGGATAATTATTTTGCAACCTTAAAAAATGATGTGTGTGATTTGGAAAATGCACTTGAACTTCAAAAACACAACACAGAGCTTGAAACTAAGAAGAACAGCGATTTTATTGCAGACGTTTCTCATCAGCTTAAAACGCCTATTGCGGGGCTTCGTCTTTATCTTGAAATGGATAAAGCTCATAGTCCTACCGAGCATACAGAAAAAGAGCTGCAGCTTGTTGAAAAAACTGAAGAGCTTATAGCGAAGCTTTTACGTCTTGAAAAGCTTAAAAGTGATGCTTTTACAATGAATTTTCACTCTTATGATGTAAGCGAAATTATCAAAAGCACCGTAAATGATATGAATCATATTTTTCCTGAAAAGCAGTTCTCTGTTGTTGGTAAAAGCCGAATGAGATGCGACAAGGAATGGTTAACGGAGGCAATTGGTAACGTTATAAAAAATGCTTGTGAGCATACTGATAACAATGGTGAAATCAATATAACTATTGAAGAAAATGAACGTTCTACTACCGTTATCGTTTCCGATAACGGTGGCGGTGTTGAGAAAGAGGATATTAGTAAGCTCTTTAAAAGATTTCACAGAACTAAAAATGCCAAACCTCAAAGTGCGGGAATCGGTCTTGCAATAACAAAAGCCATTGTAGAAAAGCACCACGGAACAATAAGTGCCATAAATACTGCAAAAGGGCTTGACGTTATTATGTGTTTTCCGAAAATTGACGGAGCCTTGGCTATTTTATAAAAAATTTTTAATGACTTTAACCTTACGAAATCTTAAGGTTAAAGTCACTTTATTTTAAGAATGATGTTTTATAATGGAATCAACGTAGAGGATTACTATTCTCAAAAATCAAATTCAAAGGAGTGTTTTTTATGAGCATTATTGAGTGTAAAAATCTTACAAAGGAATATTTAAGCGGTGAAAATACAGTTGTGGCACTTAACGATGTGTCATTAGAATTTGAAAAAGGCGAATTTTGTGCCATAACGGGACCGTCAGGCTCGGGTAAATCAACCTTTCTTCATTGTTTAAGCAGTCTTGAAAATGCCACGTTGGGAGAGGTTATATATAATAATGAAAGCTTGAAAAAGTATAACGATAATCAGCTTTCAATCCTCAGAAGAAGACGCATCGGTTTTGTTTTCCAGGCATATAACCTTGTGGAAGAATTGACAGGATATGAAAACATTTTACTTCCTATTATGCTTGATAAAAAGAAACCCGATGAAGAGTATCTGAAGAAAATTATTGACATTCTCGGCATTGAAGACAGACTTTCTCATCTTCCGTCTGCTCTTTCGGGCGGTCAGCAGCAGAGAATTGCTATTGCAAGAGCACTTGCAAATAAGCCCTCAATTCTTTTTGCAGACGAGCCAACGGGTAATCTTGACGGTAAAAGTGGTAGAGAGGTGCTTTCGCTTCTTAAATACGTAAGTAAGGAATTAGGGGTAACCCTTATTCTTGTTACCCACGATTTACACGTTGCCGAGCAGGCAGACAGAGTTATAAGAATTGAAGACGGTGCAGTTGTTTCCGACAGTAAGCAATCGGAGGTGTGAGAGGTGAACAAGAAAAAATTAACCTTTAGTTCCCTCGCTTTCGGTAATATTAAGCATCGTAGAAAGCAATATACCCTGCTTATTATTGGTATAATTCTTTCTATGGTTTTCTCTGCAAGCGTGCCGTTTCTTATTTCAAGTTCACTTTCTTCTGCAGAGGCTACAAGGAATTTTTTGTATGGCTCAAGTGAGATAATTTTGCCCGACGTAACAGGAAATAAAAGATTGACAGAGTGCCTTGAAAAAAGCTTTCGTTCGGTGGGCTATGCAGAGGTCTACGGTTACCTTTCTGACCCGAATTCTGAAGAGGGTAGCGGTTTTTCTTTTGCAAGCTTTGACGAAGCTTCAAAGGATATGTATATTCAACTCAAAGAGGGAAAATTGCCTGTAAAGAAAAACGAAATTGCTGTTGAGGAAGAAGCTCTTGTCCGTATGGGGCTTGATGCAAAAATCGGCGATACCTTGACACTTGATATGTTTGTTAAAAAGGGTGAAGGCTTTTCGAAAGAAGCTCAAAAAGAAAGATTTGTTCTTACGGGTATAATGGAAAATAAAAGACCTAATATTGAAAATTTGGCAGTTCTTTATTACCAACAGCTTCCTGCGGCAATCGTTTCAGATGATTACGTTATAGCTGCCGGCGGTAAGGCTTGCGTTATGGCTTTTGTTTCTACGGGTGAATTTATAGACCAAAAGGCGTATAACGAGCAGTTTTCCGATTATCTTAAAAACTACGGTTATGATAACGGTACAGTTCAGTTATTCGAAATATCACAGCTTGCAAGATACGATATTTTAGAAAGCTTTTCGGGTATCGCTTCTCCCGTTGTGCTTCTTGCAGTTTTATCATTCGTTTTTATGCTTGTAGCTGATATAGGCATAATTAATGCTTTCAGTGCAAATTTAAAAGAACGAAAAAAGCAAATAGGACTTCTCAGAAGCGTTGGTGCAACGAAAAGGCAGATTATAAAAATATACGGAAGAGAAAGCTTTATTCTTTGCCTTATATGCACGCCTGTAAGTGTGCTTATTTCATTAGGTATTGTAGCGGTGATAGTGCCGTTCTTTGGTGAGAATTACGTGTTTGAGCCTGAATTTTGGGTGATTCCCGTAAGCATTGTAATAAGCATTGCTTTTGTTTTGCTCGCTTCATTTATTCCTCTTGTTTCTGCATCAAGAATTTCACCGATGCAGGCAATAAGAAATACGGAGCTTGGCAGAAAATTTAAAAATAAAAAAATTAAAACGCAGAAAAGCTTTGATACGGCAAAGCTTCTTGCTAAAAGGAATATAACTCTTTTCAAGGGTAAAGGCGTTATCACAAGCGTTATTGTTTGCCTTGCGGTGTTTGTATCATGCGTCGGCTTTTCTTTGGTTAACGGGTTTAAAGATGATTTTACCGTTTATACTCACGATTACGTTATAAACGCTGACAACTTCGATGCAAGCGGATTTTTATCAAACTACGATAACGAGTTCAGAGGCTTCAGCGAAAATAACCTTACGGAGATTTTACTTAATGAAAACGTTGAGGATATAAGTACACAGAAAAAAACGAAGCTTTATATGCAGACGGAAAGCTTTACCGAATATATGCACAATCTTTGCTATTTTACTTCCAATTATGATAGTCAGATTGAAAACGTATGGGTTACGGAAGAGAATTATAAGGATTATAGAAATAAAAATGCGGCGGAAGAGCTTTTTGTAAGAGAGTGTGCACAGATTCAAGGTGATTTAATTCCCGTTGAATTAGTTGGCTTTAGTGAAGAGATGATTACGGAGCTTTCCGAAAGTGTGAGTTTAGGTGAAATTGATATTGATAAGCTGAATTCCGGAGAAGAGATAATATTTGTAGCCCCTGAAAATATTTTGCTTACGGTAAGTCACTATCAGGAAACATATAAATATTCTTATATAAATTCATACCCTACAACTCTTGAGGAAAACCCTTGGTACGCTGATGAAGATATTTTCCTTAGTGAAACTGCCTGCGATATGGAAGTGGGGCAGAAATTGAAGCTCGGTTGGCTTTATGGAGAGGAAAAGCCTGAATTTGACGGTGATATTCATCATCTTGCAAAGGATCAAAAGCCTATTGATTATGAAAAAATTGAGAATACAGTTAATATAGGCTCTATTATTTACAATATGCCTATGACTTATGAAGGCTCTCTTTATTACAATATGTTTTATGAAAACGTGTGGGTTATAACCACAACCGAGGGCTTTGATAAGCTTACGGGCGGTAACGTTGATTATCACGCAGTAGGCGTTAACCTTAACGGTGAGTGTACCGAGGAAATAGACAATGAAATGCAGAATCTTTTCACAAGAGTTAAAGCAGGTACAAACGGTCACGTTACATCTTTATATGAAAAAAGGCAGGAAGAAATGAACAGCTTCCGTGCAACGCTTATTGTAATTATAGCAATTGCCGCACTTTTCTTTACTGCTTGCGGAAGTATGGTGAATAATTCAATTACTGCCCGAATCAGAGAAAGTAAAAAAGAAATAGGCACTCTTCGTGCAGTAGGAGCAACTCAAAAGGATATAAATAACTCCTATATACGCCAGATTATGTCCATATTAGGTTGGGGTACTGTAGCGGGATTTGTTCTGTTTTTTGTATTTTACGGTCTTTATTATCTTATTTTTACCTCAATAGGTGACGAGCCTGACGATATTAAAATTACCGTTATTGAAACGCTTATAGGTGTAGCATTACTCTTCGTATCCTGCACGGTAAACATGGCTTCAAAAATCAGAAAAGAAATGAAGAACAGTATTGTTGAGAATATAAGAGAACTGTAAATAAAGTGAGGAATGAGGAGTTAGGAGTGAGGAATGTCGGAACTGCGTTGCGATTGTAAATGCGAAATGCGGAATGAGGCTGTCGTAGCCCCGTTATTTTATTGATGAATTAAATTGATGCGAAGCCTATCCCTCTTTTTTCGTAAAACGAAAAAGGAGGGGGGACCGCCCTTGAAATTACTTTAAATTTTTTATAGGTGTATTTCGTGCTTGTTGGTGATTTGTAAAATCAACTTAATCGGGGTGGTGGGTGGTATATAAAAAACGAAATAAGCACAAGGGTACCACCCACCATTCCGCTCAAAATCCATTTTAAAAGAAACTACAACACCCGAAATTTACATAATCGAATATTTTACTAACGAAAAGAATGGTCCCCCCTCCTTTTTGCCAAAGCAAAAAAGAGGGATAGGCTTCGCAGGATTTGCACTTTATTCCGAATGGGAAATTGGTGATACTATGAAAAGATTATTTATATTATTTCTTTGTTTGTCAGTTTTTGTAACGCCTTGCTTTGCGGCGGAGGGAGAAGAAAGCCTTGAAGCAACGCAAATAACAGAGCCGGTTACAGATGTTGTTGCGGAAAGTACAACAGAGCCCGTGACAGAAATAACAGAGCCTGTACAGGAAACTCAAGCAACAGAGCAGCCCTCTGTAGAAAAAGAAGAGATTAAGATACCCGAGAAGAAAGAAGCTGAAAGCATAGACAACTCTCAACCTCGACTTATGGTTGTGTCTTATGAAATAGAGGACGGATTTATAAGTCCCGAAGAAACTAAAAAACTGACTGTAACTCTTAAAAATATGCATCCGACAAAAGCGGTAAGTAATATTAAATTAAGCATTACCGAGGATACAGATGAAATAAGACCCACGGAAATGGGAACGAAATACGTTTCTTCAATAAATGCAGGTGCATATTATAGCTGGGTTGTTGAACTAAAGGCAGTTCATACTGCTACGGTTGGTGAGCATAAGCTGAACTTTTCTTGCGATTATGAGGATTCAAACGGTTCGAGCTACGGTGGAAACGACTTAATAAGACTTGAGGTGCGTCAGCCGGCGGAGCTTTCCTTTGACGGTGTGAAGCTTCCCGTAAAGGTTGTTCAGGAGGAAACGGTTACTCTTAATATCAATCTTATGAATACGGGTAAAACGCCGCTTTATAACTGCAAGGTTGATTTTGATATCGAAGGACTTGATGCAGGTGGCAGTAGCTTTGTAGGCGTTATTGAAGCACAACAGAATTTAACTGCAAACGCCAATTTGCTCGTTGCTTCTGATAAAACGGGTGAGGTTAAAGGCACGGTAACAATTACCTACGAAGATACCTTCGGTAACGGATATACTCTTACCCACGACGTAAAAACCGTTATCGAGAAAAAGGTAATTAAGGCACAAAAGGAAGAAAAGGAAGAAAAGAAAAATCCGTTGTGGTGGCTCTTCCTTGCGGGAGGCTTACTTGTTGGCGGTGGTTTGGGATTCGGAATACCGTTTGCAATTAACTCTAAAAAGCAAAGAGAAGAAGATGAAAAAAGGCTTTAATAAAGTGAAAAATCAATTGTAAATAATAAAAAACACCAACTACCTGAATTGTAGTTGGTGCTTTTCTTATAAGAAATTTAGAACTTTTTACAGTATAAAAGCTTATTTGAATTCTATTGAGTTGATAATCTTATTTACAATGTCAGGATCTGAATAATCTTCTTTAACCATTATATTTATAGATACAAAGGCTTCGTATTCACCGATTTTATTGCCGTCAATACTATAATGCATAATACTGTCATTAGCATTTGTTTCCAATGTAAATGAACCGATAACGAGTTGCTTCTCGGGATCCTCATAAAATTCAATTTGAGTAGTGAGCTCCGAAGTAGTGGCAAAAAAAATAAGTGTGCCTACCGCTTTATCAAGGGTATTGTCGCGGAAATCCAAATCATTTTCGTTTATCTCCCTGCATATTTTATCTAATTCGAATTTTGATTGAGGGAAAAAGCCGAATTCATCAATTATTCTTTGTTTTAATCCATCGAGAAATTTTTGTTTGTAAGGATCGTTTTCGGCTATGAATAACTTATTGAGAGCTTCACCGTAGTCAGCATATTCCGTTTTAATTGATACTATTACTTTTTTATCATTGGAAAAATATGTTTTTACAGTCTGTGAGTTTCCTACCGGTTTGAATTCATCAGGTAACTGAATGGAATAAAATTCAGTTTCAACGGTAAAAAGTGAATCATCTTCAGAGTAAACAATGTTTTGCTTATCATAATCAGAGTAAGTAAGATTTCTCCAATATGAGTCGTATAATAAATGCTCTGTGGTTGATGTGGGGATCAATGGAGCGCAGGTGAAATAAGCTCCTGAAAGAATTGCAATTACAAGTATAAGTGCAATAATCGTTTTTGATTTGTGACGCTTTTTTAAAACAGGTTTATCGGGAAGCTGACCGAAAAACTTTGATGCATCACATGTTTTTTTGTAGTAAATATAGGTGACCAGACTTACACCTAAAGCTAAAAAGGCATTGATCCATGAATAGAGTACAAAATCAACAATAAAATCATAGTAGATGGTGTTTGCGTGTTTTTCAACAAATGAAAAGTTGAGCATTGTGAAAATAAATATAATCATCAGAAACAGTGATAATATTCCACCAAGAATGGTTATTTTTTTATTGTATTTTTTCTTAATACCCGATATAAAAATTAAATAAAAAGGGTGTAGAATTGAAAGTGTTACAAAAATCAAAGCCCATACAGGAACAATTTTATAAAAAACTAAGGATATTGAAAAGCAAACCAATGCTAAAAGAGGTATAGCTGAATAAAACTTGAAATTCGGCTCTTCTGACACTTTTCCTGATTTTGCAACCTTTGCAAGAGGATTGATAGAAAAAAGTAGCAATAAGATTGGAATGAAGCAGCCAAACAGAACCATTCCGTTATATAGATTTGCCGGGTCGGTATAGTATATTAAAAAATCGTACCCCATTATAAATATGTCAATAACTATGACTGAAATCAGTAAAATTGGCAGGAAAATTATATCGTCATAATTATTTTTGTATCGGGTTTTACAGAATTTTTTAAAACGCTCAGCATTCATTTCTTTTATTTCAGGGGATATGTTCGTTGAAACAAAAGAACTGCTCTCCAAAGATGGTGTTTGTTCGTTCTCTTCGGGAAAATGTAAGGTGAAATCACCGTTTCTTATGCTGTCCGCAGGAATGCTTGTAAAGGCTGATAAATTTTTCAACCACTTTTTCTTTAACGGGATATTTCCGTAAATGACATTATCAATTTTCTTTTCAGGAATAGCTAACAGTTCTGCTAAATCATTTTTTTCAATTTTTTGGATGTTAATTAAATAATTCAATAAATCAATATATGTCATCCGAGATACTCCTTTCAGTTTATATACTCAAAGTATAACATGAAAATCATAAAAAGAAAAGAGGGGTGCTCTTGTAAAGAATAATAGTTCACCCGTATTTAATTTTTGTATATACATTTTATATTGAAATTTAATGGTATACTTTATATAATAATATCAAAAGGAGATGGTAGTGTGTTCGAAAAGAATGTAGGAATAAAGTGTTTGAAAGCTATTGCTTTGGTTATAGTATTGGCTTTGGTTGCCTGTTCTTTTTTCGGTTGCGGGAAGGAAGAAGTAAAGCCCGAAAACAGAGATTTTAAGGTTACTGCTTATATACGCGGTGACTATATTAAATCAGAGGATGATTTATGCTCCGAGGATTTTGATATTATTACAGACGTTATTGTTTTCGAATGTGCTTCATTTGACAGTAACGGTGAAGTAATATACGAAAAAGACAAGCTTGAATCAGTTCTCGGGATTATTCGTAACGTGATAGGTGACAGGGATATAAATATCACACTCAATCTTTTAGGTCCGTCAGCACAGGGTGAATTTGAAAGCTGGGAAAAACAGATGAAAGCTCAGAGTGATGAGCATAACAAGGCTTTTAAAAGCGGTGTTTTAGAGGATAATATTGTTTCTGTGCTTGATGAATTCGATTTTCAAGGTGTTCATTTTGATTATGAATATCCGCTTTCCAATAAAGCCTGGCGTTGTTATAACAAGTTTCTTGTTTCGTTAGACGAAAAGCTCGGTGATTATACATTGGGGGTATCCGGTGTGGAATGGAATATGAATTATTCAAGCGAATCTGCGAAAGCAATCGATACATTAGAGCTTATGATGTATGATTACGTAGATGAAAACGGTAAACACGCAACCTTTGAGGATATAACAAAAAGATTGGAAGAAACTGATTTTGGTAAGGTAGCTTTATGGAAGGTAAATGTAGGCTTGCCGTTTTACTCAAGACCTACTGATTTAGACGCTTTTTGGTATAGTTACAACAGTTGCTTTGAGAATATTGATAAAGATGGTTGGTATCATTGCCCCGAAATTGATAAAGACTTCTGGTTTAATACCCCTGAGGTAATTGCACAGAAAACCGAGTATGCAATTGAGAACGGTTACGGTGGTGTTATGGTGTGGCATTATAACTGCGATTTGCCATCTACCGAAGAAGGCTCTCTTTTCAGGGCGATAGGGGATACAGTTGTTAAGAAATAATAATTTTTTTAAGCAAATTGTTTATAAAAGTTTTTTGATATAATTTGGATTTTTAGTATTGACTTTACTGTGGTAAAGTGATAGAATGACCACATTAAATGCGTTTGAGCAGAAAGTAGTAGGCTGGAAAGAATCTGGAGAGAGTTGCCGGTTGGTGCGAGGCAAAGAGGGCGTCCTTTTCGAATTCATTCTGTTAGCAGTGCACCGAAAAAGCTTTGTTTAGTAGGCTGCAACGGGGGTTCCCGTTATAGAACAGGAGTGTTTATTGCACTTTTAAAGGCCGTAATCGTGAGATAACGGTAAATTGAGGTGGTACCACGGGTTTTCTCGTCCTCTGTATTCTTTTCGGAATACGGAGGGCGTTTTTGTTTTTCGTGTTCTGAAAATAAAAGGTGATAAAAATGGAGAAAAACTACTATCAAAAAGAAATTGAAACAATGCCTGTTGAAGAAATGAAAAAGCTTCAATCCGAAAAGCTTGTGAAACAGGTGAAGCACGTTTACGATAACGTTGAATATTATCGTAACCTTATGGATGAAAAAGGTGTTAAGCCCGAGGATATTAAGGGTATTGACGACCTTTATAAGCTTCCCTTCTTAAGCAAGGCTGACCTTCGCGATGCTTATCCCTACGGTCTTCTTGCAAAGCCTCTCGGTGAATGTGTTCGTATCCATTCAACGTCAGGTACAACGGGTAAGCGTGTTGTTGCTTTCTACACTCAGCACGACGTTGATTTATGGGAGGATTGCTGTGCAAGAGCTATTGTTGCCGCAGGCGGTACAAATGAAGACGTTTGTCAGGTAGCATACGGCTACGGTCTTTTCACAGGCGGTGCAGGTCTTCACGGTGGCTCTCATAAGGTTGGTTGCCTTACTCTTCCTATGTCATCAGGTAACACTGAACGTCAGATTCAGTTTATGATGGATCTCAAATCATCAATTATCTGTTGTACACCGTCGTATGCGGCATACATAGGTGAAAGCCTTAAGGAACAGGGCTACAAGCCCGAAGATATTCCTCTTAAAGCAGGTATTTTCGGTGCAGAACCCTGGACTGAGGAAATGCGACAGAATATTCAGAATACACTCGGCATTAAAGCTTACGATATTTACGGTCTTACCGAAACATCAGGTCCCGGTGTTGCTTTTGAATGTTCAGAACAGACGGGTATGCATATAAATGAAGACCATTTCATTGCGGAAATTATTGACCCCGATACAGGCGAGGTGCTTCCCGAGGGTGAAAAGGGCGAGCTCGTTTTCACAGCTCTTGATAAAGAGGCTTTCCCGCTTCTTCGTTACCGTACACGTGATATATGCGTTCTTTCAAGAAAAAAATGCTCTTGCGGACGTACTCTTATAAAAATGGCTAAGCCTATGGGCAGAACTGACGATATGCTTATTATCCGCGGTGTTAACGTATTCCCCAGCCAGATTGAAACTGTGCTTCTTAAAGAGGGTTACGAGCCTAACTATCAGATTGTTGTTGACAGAGTTAACAATAACGATACCTTCGAGGTTAACGTTGAAATGACAGCAGACCAATTTACAGATAAAGTCGGCGATATTCTTTCAATGGAAAAAGCTCTTGCCGATGCTATGAAAATTATGCTTGGTATTAATCCTAAGGTTCGTCTTGTTGCTCCCAAGAGCATTACAAGAAGCGAGGGTAAGGCTGTAAGAGTTATTGATAAACGTAAATTAATATAAGAGAGGAGTTCTTACAATGGCAATTAAGCAGTTAACTATTTTTGTTGAAAATAAAAAGGGTGCTCTCGTTTCTATTACAGATACTCTTGCTGATAATAACGTTAATATCAGAGCGCTTTCTATTGCAGAAACTGAATCCTTCGGTATTCTTCGTCTTATTGTTAATAACGAAGAGATTGCAGAAAAAACACTGAAAGACGCAGGGTATCTTATAAAAATTACAGATGTTGTAGGTGTTAAAATCGGTGATGCTCCCGGTAAGCTCTCTCAGGCTCTCAGCGTGCTCGATAAAGCAGATATCAATACAGAATATCTTTATGCATTTATGGCACGTACTGAAAAGCACGCTTACGTTGTTCTCAGAGTTGAGGATATTGCTACTGCGGAAAAAGCACTTGAGGATTCAGGCTTCCATCTTATTACAGAAGCAGATATCTGCAAGCTTTAATTAAAATTTAAAACAGACTTTTGCTCCGTTAGATTATGGGGCAGAGGTCTGTTTTTATATGGAGAGTATTTATGTTTAACCAGAAATTATGCCTTTCTTTAGGTAACTTCGGAATAAGTGACAAGGAGCAAATAAAGCTTTTTAAAAAGACGGGCTTTGAGGCTTTTACGGGCTGTTGGCACGTGGGTCAGGAAGAGGGTATTTTAAATGCTGCAAAAATCGGTAAAGAAGAGGGGATTACCTTTGAAGCGGTACACGCTCCCTGGGATTTTACCGATGATATGTGGAATGAAAATGAAAAAGAATTAGCTGAAAAGGGAGTAAAAAATCTTATTAACTATCTTGAGCTTACCGCAAAAGCAGACGTTGATTTAATGGTTTCTCACGTTTACGTTGGCTTTGACGAGGTAGGGGAGACTACCGAATTCGGTCTTCATAATTACGGTAGGGTAATTGACCGTGCAAAAGAATTGGGTATAAGAATTGCTTTCGAAAATACCGAGGGCGAAAATTGCCTTAACGGACTTCTTACTCATTTTAAAAATGAAAAGCATATTGGCTTTTGTTGGGATTCGGGACACGAAATGTGCTATAACTTTTCAAAGGATTTATTAGCCCTTTACGGTGACAGACTTTTTATAACTCATTTAAACGATAATTTAGGAGTTAAAGATTTTAACGGAAAAATATTCTGGCACGACGACTTGCATCTTTTACCCTTTGACGGTATTGGCGACTGGGAGTATAATGCTAAAAGAATTGCAAAAACAGGCTTTTTGGGTACACTTACGTTTGAGCTTAATAAGACTTCAAAACCTAACAGGCACGAAAACGATAAGTATATGAAAATGCCTGTTGAGGAGTACGTTGCAGAATGCTACGTAAGGGCTTGCAGATTTGCAAAAATGGTTGAAAAATATAAATAATACCTTATCAAGAGTTTAAATTTGTGTTTTTACGAGTTGAAAACATAGAGTTAAACTCTTTTTATTTAACATTTGTTTAAAAATATTATATTTTTATTGACCTTTGAATAAATTTTTTATAAAATATAAAAAAGAAATATATTTTATTTCAAGAGGAGAGAAAAATATGGATTTAAGCAAAATTATTGAAGCAAAAAGCAATGCGGCTCAATATATGATTGATGAAATCACATATATCTGCAATACTTTCGAAAAGAGAGATCCCGGCTCAAAGGGTGAGCATCAGGCTTGCGAATATGCAGTAGAAAAAATGAAGGAGTTAGGCTGTGACAGAGCATTTGTTGATGAGTTTAAAGAAAATCCCGGCTCATTCTTCGGTTGGATTTACTTCACAATCACTTGTTGCTTTTTAGCATTCGCTTCATATTTCTTTATGCCCGTTTTATCAATTGCATTTATCGTAATCGGTCTTGCAATTTGTTTTATACAGTTTGGTCTTTATAAGAAATTAGTTGACAAATTCTTTAAAGAGAAAACGGGCCACAGTGCAACGGGCTTCAAGAAGCCGAAAGGCGAAATTAAAAGAAGAATTATATTCGTAGGTCACGTTGACGCTGTTTGGGAATGGCCCTTTAAAGAAAAATTTACATATCTCGGCTTTGATCTTCATTTAATGGCTTGCTTCCTTGGTGCTTTTTATTTACTTGCTATTGCTATTTTAAAATTGGCAGGTGTTCTTGCAGGCGATTTAGCATTTAAGCTTGGTCTTGTTACTATCGCTTTTGTTCCCTTCTGGTTTGGTCTTTACTTTATGTGGAATAAAAAGAGAATCGTTGACGGTGCTAACGACAACCTTTCAGGCTGTTATATCGGTATGGGTATTCTCAAGTCGCTTCAGGAGCAAAACGTTGAGCTTGAAAACACAGAAATCGGTGTTATTTTCTCAGGTAGTGAGGAAGCCGGTCTTCGCGGTGCTATGGCTTGGTGCGAGGCTCATAAGGATGAAATGAGTGACGTTCCTACATTCGTTTATTCATACGATACTATCACTCAGCCAGAAGAGCTTATGGTTAACTACCGTGACCTTAACGGTACCGTTAAGGTTGATAAAGATGTTTCCGATTTGTTTATGGAAGCTTGCGAGGAATTAAATATTCCTTGCAAAAAAGGTATGGTTCCGCCTCTCGGTGGTGCAACTGACTCGGCAGCATTCGCTCAGGCAGGTATGAGAGCAACAGGTATTACTGCCCTTAGCCACGCTCTTCCCGACTTCTATCATACAAGACGTGATACACCCGACGCACTTAACAAGGAATGCCTTGAGTTATGTTATGCGGCAAGTGTAAAAGTGCTTGAAATGTTTGATAATGGTGCTAAACAGTAATTGTTGACAATTACGTCTTAAAATAGTAAAATGAATCCATTAAATTTTTAGGAGGCAGTTATGGCAGAATTCTTTTTAAACGAATTCATAGTGAACTTTGACGTTGCTGTATATCAGTTTGTTGATAGCATTATGAATCCTGTATTAGACTCTATTTTTACATTAATAACTCATCTTGGTGATACACCCGGTATTATCTGGTGGGTTTTAGCAGTTATTCTTTTCATCCCTAAAAAGACAAGAAAGCTCGCTATTGTTTTGATTGCAGGCTTAGCAATTGCTTCAGCAGTTAATAACCTTGCTCTTAAGAATATTATTGAACGTCCAAGACCTTACAACATTGACCCTTCAGTATGGACAAATGCAGGCTATGAATATATCTGGCCCGGTCTTATTGACAAGAGCAGCAGCTGGTCGTTCCCCTCAGGTCATACATCATCATCAATCGGTGCAGGCTTCGCTCTTCTTCTTGCATGCTGCAAGGATAAAAAGCTTGCTCTCGGTATCCCCGCATTTATCCTTTCATTACTTATAGGATTCTCAAGAATCTACGTTCACGTTCACTACCCCTCAGACGTTGTTGCAGGTGCAGTAGTTGGTTTACTTGGCGGTCTTGTTGCATACGTTATTTACGCAAAGCTTCTTGTACCAAAGGTTTTCCCCTTTATCAACAAAAAGCTTAAAAAAGAGATTTTATAATTAAAATAAACTGCAAAGTCTGACGGCTTTGCAGTTCGTTTTTTAATTGGAAATGGCAAGTGGCAAATGGCAAATTAATGGTCTGCGACAGCATTAATAAAACTTCACAGAGAGCAAAAATCTTACTAATAGAACAAATTCACAAAGGCGGTGTACCTCTCTTCGAAGAGAGGGGGACCGTCTTTTTATTTGATGTTTTTATCGAAAAGTATATTTCGTGCCGAAGATTTGATGTAACAACAAATATTTCCGGACGGTGGAGAGTTCTCGACGTGAGCCCTCGAACGTCGTTGAATCGTCAGATTCAAATGCAACACACTCACCGCTACCGTTATCTACATTTAGGAGAGATTTTAAAATCTAATCTTTTAAAATCTGATACCATACTTTTTTTCATCAGCTATACTCTTTCGCATTTTAATATCATATTCTTTTAGTTCAGTGTTTATAGGTAACGCTTTTCGTTTATCATTCTTGCTCTTTTGCTTTTATTGTATCATTTAGTTTACTGCATTTGAATCTGACGATTCAACTACGCTCCCTTGTCGCGTAGAGAACTCTCCACCGCCCGTTAAACTTTGTTGTAACAACTATTTATAGGCACGCTTAAAACTTAATATTAATAAATAAATATAAATCAAGGCGGTCCCCCTCTCTTCGAAGAGAGGTACACCGCCTTTGTGAATTTGTTCTGTTAATAGGATATTTGCTCCCTGCGAAGCCACCGGCGACTGATAGTTCTCATTTAAAAAAGCCTGAAGAGTTTATCTTCAGGCTTTTTCTTCGTGATATTCTTTTTCAGTATTAACGTTCCAGATTGATGACTTATCTTTGAAATTGTTTTTGATACAGTTAACTGCTTCCATTGCGGTCATCATTGAATGGTCCATATTGTTGTAACGGTGCATACCGTTTCTACCTATGCAATAAAGGTTTTCTATTAAGTCGAGCTGTTTTCTTACAAGAGGGAAATCCTTGTAAGAGCCGAAATAAGCGGGGTAGGCTTTTTTTACCTTAAGACGTACACTGTCTAACACGTCCTCGGCATTTATTATACCGATTTTATCAAGCTCATTTATTGCGAATTCAGTAAATTCCTTGTCGCTCATATTCCAGAACTCATCACCCTCGTTGCAGAAATATTCAAGGCCTATCCAAACGGTGCTTTCAGGGTCCTTTACCATATAAGGTGACCAGTTGTTGAAAATCTGAAGTCTTCCGATTTTAACGTCTCTTTCCTGAATGTAAATCCAACAGTCAGGAACTATATCACCTAAGGTTTTATGCTTCGTTTTATTTTCAAGATTAAGCTTTTTAACGAGAAGACCCACTGTAAGAAAATCTCGGTAGGGAAGCGCATCGGCTATTGATTTTACGTTTTCGGGGATAGCATCACCTAAACCGTTTACAAGGTCTTTTACGGGCATTGTTGAGATAATATAATCTGCTTTGAATTGCTTCTTGCCATTTGGAGTTTCAGCGAAAACAGAGGATATTTTACCTGCCTCAACGGTGAAATCAGTTACACGGTGATTTTTAAGAATTTTACCGCCTTTTTTCTCAACTTCATCCGCTAAAGCCTCCCAAAGCTGACCGGGACCTTTTTTGGGGTAATAAAACTGCTCAATTAAAGATGTTTCAACGTTTTCACTCTTTTTTAAAGGCTTTGTTACTATATTGAGTAAAGCTTTCGTTAAAGAAAGACCTTTAACTCGTTGAGCACCCCAATCAGCAGAAATTTCGGAGGGGTTTATACCCCATAATTTTTCTGTGTAATCCTCAAAAAACATTTCGTATAGAGGCTTGCCGAAACGGTTAATATAAAAGTTTTCAAGCGACGTTTCTTCTTTTTTAGATATGCAGGAATAAATATAACCGAAGCCTGCCTTTAAGGTGCGGGAAAGCCCCATATTTATAAAGGTTTCGGGCTTTAAAGAGATAGGGTAATCGAAGAATTTTCTCAAGTAATAAATTCTTGAAACTCTGTTTCTTAGAAGTAAAACCTTATCCTCTTTTTCGGGATCGGGACCGTCAGGGGAAAGAGGCTTTACCGTTTCGGTTTTTATATCGTCAAGGGAGGGGGCACCCTGTAAGGGCAAAAGCTCTTGCCAAAGGCTGTTTACCTCGTCTATTTTAGAGAAAAACCGATGACCGCCTATGTCAATTCTGTTGCCGTTATGCTGTGCAGTGCGTGAAATACCGCCGATAAAATCGCTTTCTTCAAATATAACGGGTAAAATATCAGTTTCTTTTAAAAGCTGATAAGCGGCGGTAAGACCTGCAGGGCCTGCGCCGATAATTATAGCGGTTTTCATTGTGTCATATCCTTTCGCTTTTAAGTGTACGTACTGAAATTAAAGTAGTTCTCTGTAGAATAAACCGTTAGTTTTTTTGCCTTCAATTGTCTTGTTCTGTAAGTAAGAGTTGAAAATGCTTTCACATTCTTTTTTCGTTTCCTTTGTGAAATAAAGCGTCACGAAAGAAAAGTGGGGAAGATTTTTATCGCCGATATAAAGAGGAACGCTGTTATAAAGCACAGAGTATATTTTATTATGGCAAATTATGGGGAAGGTTATACCTTTTCTATCGGTTAATTCTGTTTTACCGTTGCATTTTTCACAACCGTTTTCACTCTTTTGCGGACAAGCTCTCATAAGCATTAACGGTAAATGACCGTAAATATAGGCGCCGCTTTTTATTGGGGCGGTCATATTTTTTATAGCCTTTTCGGTAAGCTCGAAGGAAAGAGTAACATCATCAATACCAAAATTTTTATATTGCTCCAGAGCTATAGAATTCGTTATATTTAAACCGTGGTTACCGCAAATATGAAAACCAGCTTTTTTTAAAAGAGCAATACCGCCGATATTGCCTGTTGAGCCTCTTACGATTCCCATTTTTTTGATTTCCTTAAGCTGAGAAAGAAGCTTTTCTTCGCTTTCGGGATAGATAAGTGCGGGAAGCTCTGCACAGATTTTTACGGGTAAAAGCTCGATTTCTTCTTTATGCTTTATAATATCATCAATTTTCAAAATAAGCATATCAGCTTTATTAAAAATTTCTGAATATTGAGAAAAGCTTTCAAGACGAATTCTCAATTCTCTTTTTTGCTGAAGAGAGTTGTCGTGCTCGATTGCGGACGGTAACTCAGGGGCTACGTCGTTTACGGTGTAATTCACCTTGCAAATTTCTTTTTCTAAAAGCTCCGCACCGCTTCGCCGTAAGGCATTTATTGCAGAGGCGGGGAGGGTGAGAGAATCTTCGTTTTCAAGGGTGAGTGAATCAAGATAAAAAGAGGTGTCACCTAATTTACTTAAGTTTCGCAATGCGATTTCATAGGATAAAGGTGCAGTCCTCGGCTCTTGAGGAATTTCACCGTTTACTGTAACTGAATAGCTACCGCAATTTATTGTAAGAGTTGCGGGTAAATCACGTTTTAACGTGAGATGCATATCTACTTTATTGGGGCGGATATCGTCTTTATAAAGTGCTTCAAGGTCTTTCAGAATAGGTTGAGCAGAGGTGACATCTTCTTTATTTCTGAAGCCGAACATAGAAACGTTTCTTTCACCTTTAAGGTAACCGTCGGTAAAACCGCTTCTTGAAAAAACCGAACGAAGAGTATTTTTATCGTAAAACTCACCGTTCATTGCTTTTCTGAGGCTTGTTACAGCTGCGGCAACATATTCGGGACGTTTCATTCTACCCTCAATTTTAAAGGATTCAACACCGATTTTCTGAAGCTCGTTTATACTATCAAGATATGACATATCTTTAAGAGATAAAGCATATTCTCTGCCGTGAGTATTTTGCCAATTAAGCCTGCAGCCTTGAGCACAAAGCCCTCTGTTACCGCTTCTTTCGCCTAGCATAGCAGAAAGGTAGCAGTTACCCGACGCACTCATACAATGAGCACCGTGAACGAAAATCTCAAGCTCTGTATTGACCTTTTCACGAATCATTTTTATTTCGGTAAGAGATAATTCTCTTGCAAGAACAATTCTTGAAAAGCCCAGCTTCTCTAAAAACTCGGCACCGCTAACGTTGTGCACCGCCATTTGAGTTGAGGCGTGTATGGGCATTTCGGGGCAGATATCCTTAACTGCTTTTAATACTGCAAAATCTTGAATTATAACTGCATCTGCACCGCTTTTGGCAATGCTTTTTACGCAATTATAAAGGTCTGCTATTTCCTTGTCAAAAATGAGCGTGTTAAGAGTAACGTATACCTTAACGTTTCTTAAATGACAGTATTTTACAGCTTCACTCAGGTCATCATTTG
This sequence comes from Acutalibacteraceae bacterium, assembly GCA_045592945.1. Taxonomy (GTDB): domain Bacteria; phylum Bacillota; class Clostridia; order Oscillospirales; family Acutalibacteraceae; genus DTU089. The sequence continues at coordinate 22,434 of JAZNVT010000003.1, forward strand.
TAAAATTTTCTGCGTTTCTTCGGGCGTTAAAATCACCCGCACCGAGATATACCGCATTGGCACCGCATCTTACGGCGGCGTATAGCTGTTCTTTTGCTCCGACAGGGGCAAGAATTTCAAAGTTTTTCATAATTTCAAATATCTGTAACGATTTCTTTTTTCTCAGTTCTTACTCTTAAAATATCGCCTTTTTTAACGTCGGCGGTGCAATCAAGAGTGAGAAATTCCTGAGGGTGACAAGCACTTTCACATTCTTCGCCTTTTTCATTTACTATCTTTGTAGCGGTGAATTTCATACCAAAGGTTTCGGGGGAAAGGACTTCAATAGTGTCGCCTAATTTAAAGAAGTTACGTTGTTGTATCTTAAGCTTACCGTCCTTGCAATCCTCAAGAGCAACACCTGCGAATGTGCAATCCCAATGATAAAGACCGTCGTTTTTGTGACCGTGAACGAGATTTCCGAAATAAAAACCGCTGTTATATGGACGGTGGCTTATTGCGTTAAGCTCATCGTCAAGAAGCTCTAACGGGGCAGATTTATCAATAGCTCGTCTGTAAGCGTTTACAACGTGGGAAACGTAATATTCTGTTTTCATTCTGCCTTCTATTTTAAAGGAGTCAATACCTGCATCAGCTAATTTATCAAGAAAGCCGATAGCCTTCATATCGTGAGAAGAGAGAAGCGCAGAATGGTCGGGGTATTCCTCAAGCTTTAAATATTCGTTAGGTCTGTTTCTTTCAACAAGGTAGTATTCCCAACGGCAGGGCTGAGTACATTCACCTCTGTTACCGCTTCTTCCGTTCATATATGAAGAGATAAGGCATCTGCCTGAATAAGCCATACACATAGCACCGTGAACAAATGCTTCGAGCTCTAAATCTTCAGGGATTTTTGAATGCATTTCAGCAATTTCATCTATTGTCATTTCGCGGGCGATAACTATTCTTGAAGCACCCATTTCGTAATAGGCAAGAGCTGACGCATAGTTGCAACAGTTTGCCTGAGTGCTTATATGAACCTCTAAATTCGGCTCTGCCTGTTTTATTGTTCTGACTGCACCTAAATCTGACACGATAACCGCATCTACGCCTAAAGAATGAAGGCTTCTTGCATAGCTTTTAAGGGGCTCAATTTCGCTGTTTTTTGTGAAGCTGTTTACAGTAACGTAAAGCTTTTTGCCTTTAGAATGTAAAAGCTTTGCGGCGGTATCAATCTCTTCCTCGGTGAATGCGGATTTTTCTGCTCTCAACTGTAAAAGGGGACCGCCGATATACACTGCATCTGCACCGAAACGGTCAGCGGCTATAAGGCAATTCATATCTCCCGCAGGAGCAAGAAGTTCAGGCTTTGACATATATTTTTTACCTCAAAATAATAATTTTATAAGCTATAAATCGGGATGTGTTTTTCAATAAAAGGTATATTTTTATATTGGAAAAATAAAGCTTTTAACCCGATATTCTACATTCTAACTATTGTACACTATTATTTACCAAAAAACAAGGTATAAAACATTATATATGTACTTGATTTTTGATACTGTACTTGGTATAATAAACTGATTTAATTTTTGATATTGGACAAGTGTTTTTTGTTCGTAAGGAGATGTTTTTAGATGAAGTACGATGTTGCTGTCATCGGTGCAGGTGTTGTAGGCTCTCTTATTACCCGTGAGCTTTCAAAGTACAACATCAAAATTGCTCTTCTTGAAAGAGCTAACGACTGTGCAATGGGTGCAACTAAGGCAAACAGTGCTATTGTTCACGCAGGCTTTGATGCTGTTCCCGGTACGCTTAAAGCAAAGCTCAACGTTCGCGGTGTGGAGCTTATGAAAAAAGTATGCTCTGAGCTTCACGTTCCGCTTAAAAATAACGAGGCTCTCGTTGTTGCTTTTTCTGATGATGAAATACCTCATCTTAAAGAGCTTCTTGAAAGAGGCGTAAAAAACGGTGTTCCCGAGCTTCGTATTGTAGACAGAGAAGAGTTAGTAAAGCTTGAGCCGAATATCGGTGATACTGCAGTCGGAGCTCTCGTTGCTCCTACTTCATCAATAGTTTGCCCTTATGAGCTTACTATTGCAGGCGTTGAAAACGCTGTAACCAACGGTGCTGAGTTTTTAAGAAACTGCGAGGTTAAAAATATTAAAAAGGTTGACGGTGACTTTGTTCTCGATACAACTCTCGGTGATATAACCGCTACTTACGTAATTAATGCTGCAGGCGTTCATTCAGGCGAAATCGCATCTCTTATAGGTGACGATTCTATAGAGATAGTTGCTCGTCACGGTGACTATTATCTTCTTGATAAATCTCAGGGCTCTCTTGTTTCAAGAACTATTTTCCAGTGCCCCTCAAAAATGGGTAAGGGTGTTCTTGTTTCACCTACTGTTGACGGCAACCTTATCGTAGGTCCTTCAGCAGAGGATATTGACGACGGCGACGACGTTTCAACAACTCCCGTAGGTCTTGAGAAAATTTACGTTAACGCAATTAAGAGTGTTCCCGCAGTTTCTTTAAGAAATGCAATTACCTCCTTTAGCGGTAACAGAGCTCATCCTACTTCAGACGATTTTATTATCGGCTCCTCAAAGGCTGATAAAAACTTCATAAATGCAGCGGGTATTGAATCACCCGGTCTTTCTTCCGCACCTGCTATTGCAGAAATGATTGACGGTATTATAAACGAGCTTTCTGGCGGTTTCGAAAAGAAAGAAAATTTCAACCCCATCCGTCCCGAGCCTGTTCGCTTCCGTCATATGACAACAGAGGAAAGAGCAAAGCTTATTGAAAAAAACAAGGCGTACGGCAGAATTGTTTGTCGTTGCGAAACTATTACAGAGGGCGAAATCCTTGACGCTATTCACGCTCCTGCAGGTGCTCGTGACGTTGATGGTGTTAAGAGAAGAACAAGAGCCGGTATGGGCAGATGTCAGGGTGGCTTCTGCGGTAGTAAGGTAGTTGAAATTCTTGCAAGAGAATTAAACGTGCCCATGAACGAAATTACAAAATTCGGCGGAGAGTCGAAAATTATGTATCATAAGACTAAATAAGGAGGTAGGGCAGAATGTTGAATTATGATCTTGTTGTAGTCGGCGGCGGCCCTGCCGGTATGGCTGCAGCTCTCAAAGCAAAAGAAGAGGGCGTAGAAAAAATAGTTATCCTTGAGAGAGCTGAAACTCTCGGCGGTATTTTAGAGCAATGTATTCACACAGGCTTCGGTCTTCATTATTTTGGTGAAGAGCTTTCAGGCCCCGAATACGCAGGAAGATTTATTGAGCAGGTTGAGAAAACCGATATTGACGTTTTCACTGATACGATGGTGCTTAATATTTCTGACGATAACGTTGTTACGGCTGTAAACAACAACGAGGGTCTTATGCAGTTTAAGGCAATTGCCGTAGTGCTTGCTATGGGCTGCCGTGAAAGACCGAGAGGTGCTCTTTCTATTGCAGGCTCAAGACCTGCAGGTATTATGACTGCAGGTACTGCACAGAAATACGTTAACATTGACGGCTATATGCCCGGTAAAAAGGTTGTTATTCTCGGCTCAGGTGATATCGGTCTTATTATGGCAAGACGTATGACCCTTGAGGGTGCAGAGGTTAAGGTTGTTTGTGAGCTTATGCCTTATTCGGGCGGTCTTACAAGAAACATTGTTCAGTGTCTTGACGATTTCGGTATTCCGCTTCGCCTTAGCTGTACGGTTGTTAAAACTCACGGCAAGGACAGACTTGAGGGCGTTACCATTGCAAAGGTTGACGATAAGCTACAGCCTATCCCCGGTACAGAGGAATATATCGAATGCGATACGCTTCTTCTCTCAGTTGGTCTTATCCCTGAAAACGAGCTTTCAAAGGATGTAGGCGTTGAGCTTGACAGAGTTACAAGCGGTCCCGTAGTTGACGAGTACAGAGAAACACTTCACCCCGGTATATTCGCTTGCGGTAACGTTTTACAGGTGCATGACCTTGTTGACTACGTTACAGAGGAAAGTCAGATTGCAGGTAAGGGTGCTGCTGATTATATTTTCGGTAAGAAAAAAGGCGGTACATTTATCAATACAAAGGGTATTAACGGTGTTCGTTATATTGTTCCTCAAAGAGTTAATATTGAGGGCGAAGAAAGCTTGAAGCTTTATTTCCGTGTAGGTCAGGTTTATAAGGGAGCAAAGGTTGTTGTTGAATGTGACGGCAAAATCCTTTCCTCTAAAAAGAAGGTTAAGCTTGCTCCCGGTGAAATGGAAAACGTAACTATTACAACGGAAATGTTAAAAGATATGAACAAAGACAGCGAAATTATTGTTCGCATTGAAGAATAAGGAGGGTACTTAAAATGAAAAAAAATCTTATTTGTGTATCCTGTCCTTTAGGTTGTCCTATTGAGGTTGAGGTTGAAAACGGTGAGGTTATTTCAGTCAGCGGTAACACCTGCAAACGCGGTGACCAATACGCAAGAACTGAAATTACAAACCCCGTAAGAAGCCTTACCACAAGCGTTAAGGTTGAGGGCGGTGTTCACCCCGTAGTTCCCGTTAAATCTGCGGGCCCCGTACCTAAGGATAAAATGTTTGACTGTATGAAGGTCATTAACGAGGCTACAATTAAAGCACCCGTAAAAATCGGTGACGTTGTTATCGAGAATATTTGCGGTTTAGGTGTGGATATTGTTGCAACAAACTGCGATTGCGGTAAATAAGAAAAACATATAACTAAGGTCAGGCGGTAGCACGCCTGACCCGAAAGGATAAAGAATGAAGCCTTATGAAATTGCGGCGGAGGTAAAGCCCTCCGAAAGACAGCTTAATTGGCAAAAGACAGAATTTTACGGTTTTATAAATTTTGGCCTTGCTACTGTTGTAAATAAAGAGTGGACGGACGGCTCTGTCAGTCCCGTAAACTTTTGCCCCGATGAATTTGACGCGGCAGAATGGGTTGAGTTTTTCAAGGATGCAGGCTTTAAGGGTATGGTGCTTAACGTTAAGCACCACGACGGCTTTTGCCTTTGGGATTCTCAATATACAAGATATTCTGTTGCATCCGCTACCGATTGGGACGTTGAAAACAGAGATATTGTTGCTCTTTTAAGCGAAGAGTGTAAGGCTCAAGGGCTTAAATTCGGTATAGCAATTTCACCCCTTGACCGTAGAGAGGAATCCTACGGAAGCGGTGAGGCTTACAATACATACTTTAAAAATCTCTTAAGAGAGGTTTTAACAAAATACGGTGATATTTTCTACGTTCGCTTTGATGGTGCCGCAGAGCCTGACAAAAATGGCAACGTTCAGGAATACGATTGGCTCGGCTACTACGAGGTGGTAAGAGAATGTCAGCCCAATGCGGTTATCGCTCTTGTTGGTCCCGACGTTCGTTGGTATGGTAACGAATGGGGCGTAATCCGTGAAAATGAATGGAGCGTTATCCCCGAAAGACATAGCATTTACAATGCCTTTGAACGTAGCAAGGATACTTCAAAAAGAGCAAGAAGAAAAGCTGAGAAGTTTGAAATCGATTTGGGCTCAAGAAAAGCCATTAAGAAAGAAAAAGAATTTATCTGGTATCCTTGTGAGGTAAGCATGTCTATCCGTGACAGATGGTACTATCACAAAGAGGATGAATATTCAGCAAAAACAAAAGACAGACTTCAGAAAATCTATCTTCAGACGGTTGGCTCAAACTGCTGCTGGATGCTTGGCGTTCCGCCTATGAAAAACGGTAAGTTTGCGGAGATGGATTACCAGATTTTAAAAGCCTTCGGTCACGATTTAAGAAGGTCTTATAACTACAAGGTTTCAAGCATCGGAACAATAACAGCAAGCAGCTCTTTTTCAGATATTTATAAGGCAGAAAATCTTTTTGACTCTGATGAGTTTAAAACATGGATACCTGCCGATAATGATAAAGAGCCCGAGCTTACAATAACTCTTTCACAGAAGGATATGTTTGACAAAATAGTTATGCAGGAGCATATCATTAACGGTCAGCATATCGAGGGCTACGAGGTTTACATAGACAAGGGCGACGGTAAATTCAAAAAGGTTGCCGAGGGTCAGGTTGTTGGCTACAAGAGAATTGTTAAAATCACACCTACCGAAGTAACGAGAGTTAAAATCAAGATTACCTCCTACAGAGGAAAGCTTGAAATGGAAAACGTAACTTTATACTGATATGAAAAAAATTGGCATTTACGGTGGCTCCTTTGACCCCGTGCATAAGGGGCATAGGCTTTTAGCGGAAAATCTTTCAAAGGAAATAAATGCAGATAAGGTTTTTATAATTCCTGCGGCGGTATCACCCTTTAAAAAGGGCTCGGTTGCTTCTGATGAAGACAGGCTCGCTATGTGCAGGCTTGCTTTTTCAGAGGATTTATTTGAAATAAGCGATTGGGAAATAAAAAAGGGTGGTAAAAGCTACACGGTTGATACGTTAAAAGAGTTTAAAAAGCTTTATCCCCAAGATAAGCTATATTTATTTATGGGTGACGATATGCTTTTGTCATTTCATAAGTGGTACAAATACGATGAGATTTTAAAGCTTTGCACCTTGGTTTGCGGTGGCAGGTCAGGAGACTGTGAAAAGCTTTCTGAAATGAAGGAGTATGCCGAAAAGGTTTTGAATTTAAAGAAAGACGAAATTGTTATTTGCGAAAGTGAGCCTATCGAAATAAGCTCTACCGAAATTCGTGATAGCTTGAAAAACGGTGAAGCAGATTTTCTTGACGGTAGCGTTTACGAATATATTAAAACGAGGGGGTTGTACTGTGAATAGAGATAATGAATTTAAAGAAATCTTGAAAAACAGACTTACTGAAAAAAGGTATACACACTCTCTGAATGTTGCAGACTCGGCAAAAAAGCTTGCAAGGCTTTACGGCTACGATGAAGAAATAGCCTATACCGCAGGTCTTATTCACGATTGCTGTAAGGACACTCCCGCAGGGCTTCAGCTTTCATATATGCTTGAAAACGGCGTTGAGCTTTCAGAATATGAGCTTGGTGTTGCAAAGCTTTACCATTCAATATGCGGCAGTGTTTTCGTAAAAAAAGAATTCGGAATAGATAATCAGGATATAATAAACGCAGTAAGATATCATACAACGGGCAGAAAAAATATGTCGTTGCTTGAGAAAATAATATTTATAGCAGACTTTATAAGCGATGAAAGAGATTATAACGGTGTGGATATTATGAGAGAAAAGGCCGTTAAATCTCTTGACGAAGCAATAGTTGAGGGCTTAAGCTTTACAATTAAAGATTTAATTGACCAAGGCAGAATAATTCACCCAGATACTTTAGATGCTTATAACGACGCTATGATGAAAATTTTAAATACAGGAGATAATAAATGAGCTTAGATACAGTTAAAAAAGTCGTTAAAGCCCTTGACGATAAAAAGGCTAACGATATTGAGGTTATTAAAATTAACGAGCTTACAATCGTTGCAGATTATTTCGTAATCGCAACTGCGAATTCAAATACACACATTCGCTCTCTTGCAGACGAGGTTGAATATCAGCTTGAGGAAGCGGGGATTAAGCTTGACCACGCAGAAGGCAGAGCAACCGGCTGGGTGCTTCTTGAATTCCAAGGTGTTGTAGTTCATATTTTCCTTGAGGATGCAAGAAATTATTATAATCTTGAGCGTCTTTGGGAAGATGGTGCAAAGCTTGATATAAGTGAGTTTATTGATTAACGAGTCAGTCAATCAATTAATAATTAAAAAGTAAATTATATGCAGATTTTCTGCATTTCACAGAAAGGTGATAGAAATGAAGTACGATTTTTCCGCCGTTGAAAGCAAATGGCAGAAAATTTGGGAAGATGAAGGCATTTTCCACGCACAGGATAATTCAGATAAGCCCAAATTCTACGGTCTTGTTGAATTCCCTTACCCCAGCGGTGCAGGTATGCACGTAGGTCATATCAAAGCATATTCAGGTCTTGAGGTTATTTCTCGTAAGAGAAGAATGCAGGGCTATAACGTGCTTTTCCCCATTGGCTTTGATGCATACGGTCTTCCTACTGAAAACTATGCTATTAAAACAGGTATTCATCCCCGTAAGGTTACTGATATGAATATCGAAAAATTCTCTTCACAGCTTAAAAAGGTTGGCTTCTCTTTTGATTGGACAAGAGTTGTTGATACTACTGAAGAGAGCTATTATAAATGGACTCAGTGGATTTTCCTTAAGATGTTTGAAAAGGGTCTCGTTTTCAGAGATAAAACTCTTGTTAACTACTGCCCCTCATGTAAGGTTGTTCTTTCAAATGAGGACTCTCAGGGCGGTAAATGTGACATCTGCCACAGTGACATTGTTCAGAAATCAAAGGACGTTTGGTATCTTCGTATTACTGAATATGCTGATAAGCTTCTTCAGGGTCTTGATGACGTTGATTATCTTCCTAACATCAAGCTTCAGCAGGTTAACTGGATTGGTACATCAACAGGTGCTTTCGTTAACTTTACCCTTGACGGTACTGACGAAACAATGAAAATTTACACTACCCGTCCCGATACTCTTTTCGGTGTAACCTTTATGGTTATGGCTCCTGAGCATCCTCTTATTGATAAGTATGCTGATAAAATCGGCAATATGGACGCTATTGAAGCTTACCGTGCAGAGTGTGCAAAGAAAACAGAGTTTGAAAGAACTCAGCTTGTAAAAGAAAAAACAGGTGTAAGAATTGACGGTCTTGAGGCTATTAACCCCGTTAACGGCAAAAAAATTCCGATTTACATATCAGACTACGTTATGATGGGCTACGGTACAGGTGCTATTATGGCTGTGCCTGCTCACGACCAGCGTGACTACGAATTTGCAAAGAAATTCGGTATTGATATTATCGAGGTTATCAAGGGCGGAGATATTTCAGTAGAGGCTTATACCGGTGACGGTGAAATGGTTAACTCCGATTTCCTTAACGGTACAGAGAAAAAGGTTGACTCTATTGCTAAAATGCTCGATTACCTCAGCGAAAAAGGTATTGGCGAAAAGGGTGTTCAGTACAAAATGAAGGACTGGGCATTCAACCGTCAAAGATATTGGGGCGAGCCTATCCCGATTGTTCACTGTGAAAAATGCGGTATCGTTCCCGTACCTTATGAAGAGCTTCCCTTAAGACTTCCCGAGGTTGATAACTTCCAGCCCGGCTCAGACGGCGAAAGCCCTCTTGCTAAGATTGATAGCTACGTAAACTGCAGCTGTCCCAAGTGCGGTGCACCTGCAAAGAGAGAAACTGATACAATGCCTCAGTGGGCAGGCTCATCCTGGTATTTCTTAAGATATATCGACCCCCACAACGACAGTGCATTTGCAGATAAAGAAAAGCTTAAATATTGGGGACCTATCGACTGGTATAACGGCGGTATGGAGCACGTTACACGTCACCTTATTTACTCTCGCTTCTGGCATAAATTCCTTTATGATTTAGGTGAAGTACCCTTCGCAGAGCCTTATGCAAAGAGAACTGCTCAAGGTCTTATCCTTGGCCCTGACGGTGAAAAAATGAGTAAGTCAAAGGGCAACGTTGTTGACCCCAATGAGGTTGTTGACTCTCTCGGTGCAGACGTTCTTCGTACCTACGTACTCTTTATGGGTGACTACGAAAAGGCAGCTCCCTGGAGCGAAAGCAGCGTTAAGGGCTGTAAGAGATTCGTTGACAGAACATGGAATCTTCTTGAGCTTGTTAAAGACGGTGAGGGCTACTCAAAAGAGCTTGAAACCTCTTTCCATAAAACAATCAAAAAGGTTTCAGAAGACATTGAAAATATGAAGTTTAACACCGCTATTGCGGCTCTTATGACTCTTCTTAACGAGATTTACGAGGTTGGCTCAGTTACAAAAGACGAGGTTAAAGCATTTGTTAAGCTTCTTGACCCCTTTGCACCTCACGTTGCAGAAGAGGTTTGGGAAAATATCGGTGGTGAAGGACTTCTTGCGGTAGCTCAGTGGCCCACTTACGATGAGGCAAAAACAGTAGATGCTACTATTGAAGTGCCCGTTCAGATTTGCGGTAAGCTTCGTGCAACAATTTCAATCGCAAAGGATTCAACTGCTGAAGAGGCTATTGCAGCTGCAAAGACAGACGATAAGGTTAAAGAATTTATCGACGGAAAGCAGATTATAAAAGAAATCTACGTACCGGGTAAAATTATTAACATCGTCGCAAAATAAAATTGATTGTCATTTTGTGCATTAAAAAAGTAACAATTGGCAAAATGTAGATGCCAGCTCCCAAATGCCAGATGCCAGTAAACTTCGCAGGGAGCAAACAACTTACTAACATAATAAATTCACAAAGGCGGTGTACCTCTCTTCGAAGAGAGGGGGACCGCCTTGATTTTTACTTGTTCTTTTATATTAAGTTTTAAGCGTGCCTATAAATAGCTTTTAGAACAAAGTTTAACGGGCGGTGGAGAGTTCTCTACGCGACAAAGGAGCGTAGTTGAAGCGTTAGCTTCAATTGTAAATAAACTAACCTCCACGAAAATGCAAAGGAGCAAGAAATGGATAAAAGAAAACCATTACCCATAAATCCCGAATTAAAAGAATATGCAGTTGAAATGCGAAAGAATATGACCGATGAAGAAAAGAAGGTCTGGTATCAGATTTTAAAAGGTCACGTCCCAAAATTTCACAGACAAAGAGTAATAGGAAATTATATTGTAGATTTCTTTTGCCCTAAATTAAAATTAATAATAGAAATTGACGGATATCAGCACTTTTACGAGGAAAATAAAGAGTATGATAATAAACGAACAGAATATCTTGAAAGCCTTGGTTTTTATGTTTTAAGATTTGAAAATACAGAGGTGAATAAAGACATTGAAAATGTTAGATATGTAATAAACAATGTGTGTGATGCTTTGGAAAAAGGGGTAAAAATCTCTCCTGAATATAGATAATAATATTGGTGAGTGTGTTACAGTTGAATCTAACGATTCAACGACGTTCGAGGACTCACGTCGAGAACTCTCCACCGCCCGAAAAACTTAATTTTAACCCCCAATTATTGGTACGAAATGTATTTATTCTAAAAAACAACAAAGCGAAAGGCGGTTCCCCTCTCTTCGAAGAGAGGTACACCGCCTTTATAAATTTATTCTATTAGTAAGTTATTTGCTCCCCGCGAGTTTTTCTGTCATCCGGCATCTTTATAATCGCCGTCACAAGCCATTTATTCAACAGGCAAATTAAAGCAATGGTTATGTAGGCCGTTTTGAAGTCTTAAGGCTTCGGCGGCTTTGTAATCGGTGCCTTGAGCAAAATACTGTGACTGAAGTCTTAATGCAGCGTTTATACCCACGTTTTTCTGTGATTCATGAGCATATATGGACTGAAATTTTATATCCTCGTAATCACCAATATCAACAATTACGTTAGGCTTGTCTGTATAATAAAAGCCTAAGGCTTTTACGTTGTGAGTATCTGTACGAGGTTTACCGTCAACGTATTCAGGGTAAAAGTTAAAGCCTGCATCAAGGACTGCATATTTTACGGCGTTCCCCACTTTTAAATGGTCCTCGTGACATTCCGTTAAAAGCGAAGGGTCAACGGTGAAAACGGCGTCTGGCTTGATTTTTCTGATTACTTCAACAATCTTTTCTGAAATCTCTCTGTCGGTTGCAGTTGTTCTGTCACCGAAGCCTAAAAAGCCTGCGTTTTTCATCCCTAATATTTTTTGAGCGTTCAAAGCCTCTTGCTGTCTTACGGTAAGACCGGTGCCGTTATATGAAAGGTCGGTAAATCTATCGTCAAGAACAGTTAATTCGTATACTTCGATACCCATATCAATCATTCGTGCTATTGTTCCGCCTGCACCTATCTGATTATCATCAGGGTGTGGCTGAATAAAAAGAGCCTTCTTTATGCTTTCTAATTTAGGGGGAGAGCATAAAAGCGTTGATGCCGGCATTGCCGCATTAAAAATTTTTCTGATTGTACGCGTTTTCACAGAAGTTTTTTTCTTCATAAAAATACCACCTCGTTAACAAGTATACTATACCATAAATAAATAATATATTTCAACTGTACATGTTTTTTTATTTCTTTGAGTTTGTTGACAAATCAGTTTCAGTGTGCTAGATTTTATTATTGTTTATTAATTATTAAAGGAGCTAAGCGTTAATGAAAGTTTTTAAAACAATTCTTAAGGTTATTGCCGGTATCCTTGCATTGCTTATTGCCGTTATAGGCGTAACGGGAGTTATTTGTAAATTCATCCCCGGTAAAAAAGCTGATTATACTAGGGTTACAAACCCATACATAACAACTGATAAGGCTCTTGTATCTGCTCACCGTTCAGGTAAGGATATTGCTCCCGAAAATACAATGCTTGCTTTTGAAACTTGTATTGAAAGCGAAAATTTTGACGTTGATATTTTCGAGTTTGACCTTCATATAACAAAAGACGGTAAGCTTATACTTTTACACGATAATACTCTTGACAGAACAACAGATTCTGAAACGGTTTTTGGCAAAGAGGGTGTTATCCCTTCAGAGAAAACTTATGAAGAGTTAAGAGAATTGAATTTCGGTGCTGATTTCTGTAATCAAAAAGGGGAATACCCTTACAGAAATCTTGAGCAGGATGAAATTCCCGATAATCTCAGAGCAGTTCTTCTTGAGGATGTTCTTGATTACCTTGAGAGTAACGGTGGTTTCGATTATATTATTGAAATTAAGGATTCAGGGGAATTAGGTGAAAAGGCTGCCGACGAGCTTTACAGGATACTTAAAGAAAAAGAGCTTCTCGATAACGTTGTGGTAGGTACTTTTAATAATAACGTTACAAAATATATGGATGAAAAATATCCTGATATGATGCGTTCTGCAAGTATTACGGAAGCTATAGTATTTTACTTTGCAACAACACTAAACTTAAAGCTTGACGAGGGTACCTTTAAATACAAGGCGTTGCAGATTCCTGCAAAGGGATATTATGTTTTCGCACTTGCTTCTGAAAGAATTATCAACTACGCTCATAAAAACGATATTGCCGTTCAGTATTGGACAGTTAACGATCCCGAGGACGTTAAAGAGCTTAACGAATTAGGGGCTGACTGCATTATGAGCGATGACCCCGATATGGCGTATGACGTTATAAACGGTTAAATACATTTTTAAAAGCAGTAGCTTATCTGGAGAAAGAAAATGACAAAGGATATGACAACGGGTAGCCCGTTAAAAAATATTATAAGATTTTGTTTGCCGTTAATGGTAGGTAATCTGTTTCAACAATTTTATAATATGGCGGATACTATTATAGTAGGTCAGTTTGTAGGAAAGCATGCTCTTTCCGCCGTTGGCTCTGTAGGTCCGCTTAACTTTATGATTATCGGTACTGTTATCGGTCTTTGCACCGGCTTTGCGATACCTATTGCTCAAAGATTTGGTGCACAGGATATTCAGAATCTTAAAAAATATGTTGCTAACATAATTTATACGTCGATAGTTGTCGGTGTTATTTTTACTTGCGTTGCGGTTTTATTTGCAAGACCGTTGTTAGAGGTCTTAAACACACCTGTTGAGCTTCGCGATGAGGCTTATAGCTATATAGTAGTTATTTTTGCGGGTATAGGTGCTACGATGCTCTATAATCTTCTCGCAAGTATAGTAAGGGCTTTAGGCGACAGTAAAACACCGCTTTACTTTTTGCTGTTTTCCTCTTTCTTAAACATAGGTCTTGACCTTCTTCTCATTATAGTTTTTCAGATGGGGGTAAGAGGAGCAGCTGTTGCTACGGTTATTTCTCAATTCGTTTCAGGTGTGCTTTGCTTTATATACGTAAAAAGAAGCTTTCCTATATTACATCTTACAAAAGAAACAAAGGCACTTGATTTTACTTTTATAAAAAATCTTTTGAAAAACGGTCTTCCTATGGCTCTTCAGTTTTCAATTACTGCAATAGGCTCCGTTATGCTTCAATCCTGCGTTAACGGCTTGGGTGCGGACTGTATTGCCGCCGTTACAATAGGCGGTAAAACTCAGCTTATGATTGTTCTTCCTGCGGAGACTATAGGTATAACTATGGCAACCTACTGCGGACAGAATTTGGGTGCGAAGAAATTTGACCGAATTGAAAAGGGCGTGCACAGAGGCGTTGCTCTTGCTTTCGGATATGCTGCAATTGGTTTCTGTGTTGCAAGATTCTTAGGTCCGTATTTATCATTGCTTTTTATAGACGGCTCGGAAACAGAGGTAATAGCTCTTGCACAACAGTATATAAACGCAGGTAGTTATTTTTACCTTATACTTTCACTGTTGTTTGTTTTAAGAAACGCCTTGCAGGGCTTAGGCTACAGCTTTACTGCTATGCTTACGGGTATGTTTGAGCTTGTTGCAAGAGGTATTATGGGCTTCGGCTTTGTTAACACTATCGGCTACGCTGCCGCCTGCGTAGCAAATCCTATAGCATGGATAGCGGCTGACCTTTTCCTGATACCAGCGTATATAATAGTATCGAGAAAAGTGAAGCGCTCTCTTAGCTCACGAATTAGTGAGGAATTAGGAGTGAGTAGTGAGGAGTGAAGGGGCTTCGCCGATTATATTGCTCACTTTGTTCGCTAATGAATAATGAAAATTGAATAATGAATAATTAAGGGTCTGCGACGGCGATCATAAGTGCGGAATGCGAAATGCGAAGTGCGAAATGAGGCTGTCACAGACTTGTTGTTTTTTATTGATGAATTTAATTGTTGCTAAGCTTTCCGGCATCAGGTATCTCTGGAGACTGACCACCGGCAACTATATTTTAAATTTTTCCAAATTTCTTCTTGACATTTGAAAAGTGTTGAGTTATAATGTAAACTCCTATAAAGTGGAATATTATGAATTAGTGCGTTTTGACGTTACTTTTTCTACGACAAAATATTTCATAATTTGGCAGTTAATTATTTCTTTTTTCAGCCTGAAACAATGGTGAAAAGAGAATTTAAATACAGAACGGAGTGATGTCTTTTATGGCGAATGTAAAACCCGTAAAGCTCGGTAAGAACACGAGAATGAGTTTTGCAGGAATCAATGAGGTTATGCAGATGCCCAACCTTATTGAAGTGCAGAAGAACTCTTATAAGTGGTTCCTTGACGTAGGGCTTAGAGAGGTTTTTCGTGATATTGATGAAATCACGGATTACACGGGTAATCTTGTCCTTACCTTTATTGATTATCGTATGGACGAGAAGCCGAAGTACAGCGTTGCTGAGTGCAAGGAAAGAGATGCAACTTACTCTGCACCCCTTCGCGTGTTGGTACGCCTTTACAACAAGGAAACCGGCGAAATTAAAGAGAATGAAGTCTTCATGGGTGATTTCCCCATTATGACTGACAGCGGTACCTTTGTTATCAATGGTGCAGAGCGTGTTATCATTTCTCAGCTTGTTCGTTCTCCTGGTGTATACTACGGTTTCACCTATGATAAGAACGGTAAAAAGCTTTTCACATCTACTGTTATTCCTAACAGAGGTGCTTGGCTCGAGTATGAAACTGACCAGAACGATATTTTCAACGTAAGAATTGATAAGAACAGAAAGCTTCCTATCACTACGTTTATACGTGCTCTCGGTCTTTCTTCAAACAATGATATCCGTGAGTTCTTCGGCGACGATGACAGAATCGAAGCAACTCTTGAAAAGGATACCACAAAGAATACTGAGGAAGCTTTACTTGAGGTTTACAGAAAGCTTCGTCCCGGCGAGCCCCCCACACTTGAATCTGCTGAAACTCACGTTAATAATCTTTTCTTTGACCCTCACAGATACGATATTTCACGTGTAGGTAGATACAAATATAATAAGAAGCTTGCTCTCACAGACAGAATCGAAGGCGGTATCGCAGCTGAAGACGTATTCAGCCCCTTTACAGGCGAGCTCCTTGCTTCTGCAGGTGATAAGATTACATCTGAAATGGCAGTAGCTATTAACAAATCAGGTGTTAAAGAGGTTGTTCTCGACGTTGAAGGAAAACGTGTTAAGGTTATTTCCAACAACATGGTTGACCCTCTTGATTTCATTGATTGCATTTCAAGAGATGAGCTTGAAGAAATTGCTATTAACGAATTAGTTCGTTTTACAGTTCTCAGAGATATCATCGACGAATGCGGTGATGATAAAGAAGCTCTTCTTGAGCAGATGAAACTCCGTTGTGATGAGCTTATTCCTAAGCACATCATCATTGACGATATTTTTGCATCAATTAACTATCTTAACTGTCTCGGTAACGAACTTGGCAACATCGACGATATCGACCATTTAGGTAACCGTCGTATCCGTTCAGTTGGTGAGCTTCTTCAGAATCAGTTCAGAATAGGCTTTACAAGAATGGAAAGAGTTGTACGTGAAAGAATGACTCTTTCAGCTCAGGAGCCCGACAAGGCTACTCCTGCAGCACTTATCAATATAAGACCTGTTATGGCGGCTATTAAAGAATTCTTCGGTTCTTCACCGCTTTCACAGTTTATGGACCAGACAAACCCCCTTGCTGAGCTTACTCACAAGAGACGTCTTTCTGCTCTCGGTCCCGGCGGTCTTTCACGAGACAGAGCAGGTTTCGAGGTTCGAGACGTTCACTATAGCCACTACGGAAGAATGTGTCCTATCGAAACTCCTGAAGGTCCTAACATCGGTCTTATCTCTTACCTTGCTACATTTGCAAGAATTAACAAATACGGCTTTATTGAAGCTCCCTTCCGTAAAATCGATAAGAAAACAGGTAAGGTGCTTGATGAAGTTGAATATATGACTGCAGACGTTGAGGACAACTATTGTGTTGCTCAGGCTAACGAGCCTCTCGACGAGAACAGCTTCTTTATGAATGACCGTGTAACAGTTCGTTATCGTGATGAATTCCGTGAGGTTGCTCCCCAGTATGCAGACTATATGGACGTTTCACCTAAGATGGTTGTATCAGTTGCTACCGCAATGATTCCATTCCTTGAAAACGACGACGCTAACCGTGCTCTTATGGGCTCTAACATGCAGCGTCAGGCAGTTCCGCTTCTTAAAACGGAATCTCCCATCGTTGGTACAGGTATGGAATACAAGGCTGCTGTTGGCAGCGGCGTTGTTGTTCTTGCAAAACGCGGTGGTATCGTTAACAAGGTTAGCGCAAAGAAGGTAGAGATTCTTGCTGATAACGGTGAAACAGACGTTTATGAGCTTATTAAATTCATGCGTTCTAACCAGGGCACATGTATTAACCAGCGTCCCGTTGTTGAAATCGGCGAAAGAGTAGAAGAGGGTAGCGTTATCGCTGACGGTCCCGCAACCTCACAGGGTGAAATTTCACTCGGTAAAAATGCTCTTGTTGGTTTCATGACATGGGAAGGCTATAACTACGAAGACGCCGTTCTTCTTAACGAAAAGATGGTTCGTGATGACGTTTATACTTCAATCCATATCGAGGAGCATGAAGTAGAAGCAAGAGATACAAAGCTCGGACCGGAAGAAATTACAAGAGATATTCCCAACGTTGGTGAAGATGCTCTTGCAAACCTCGACGAAAACGGTATTATCAGAATCGGTGCTGAGGTTCATTCAGGGGATATCCTTGTTGGTAAGGTTACACCTAAGGGTGAAACAGAATGCACTCCCGAAGAAAGACTTCTTCGTGCTATCTTCGGTGAAAAAGCTAGAGAAGTCAGAGATTCTTCTCTCAGAGTTCCTCATGGTGAATACGGCGTTGTTGTTCAGGTTGAAGTATTTACAAGACAGAACAGCGACGAGCTTAACCCCGGTGTTAATAAGGTTGTTCGCTGCTACATCGCTCAGAAGCGTAAAATCAGCGTTGGTGACAAGATGGCCGGTCGTCACGGTAACAAGGGTGTTGTTTCAAGAATTCTTCCTCAGGAGGATATGCCCTTCCTTCCCGACGGTACACCTCTTGACATCGTTCTCAACCCCTTGGGCGTTCCCTCTCGTATGAACATCGGTCAGGTTCTTGAGGTTCATTTAGGTTATGCAGCAAGAGCTCTCGGTTATAAGGTTATGACACCTGTATTTGACGGTGCTCACGAAGAGGATATCCGTGAAATGCTCAGCGAAGCAAACCTTTCTACAGATGGTAAAACATGGCTTACTGACGGCCGTACAGGTAGAAAATTCGATAACCCTGTTACAGTTGGTATAATGTATTACCTCAAGCTCCATCACCTTGTTGATGATAAGATTCACGCACGTTCTACAGGTCCCTACTCTCTCGTTACTCAGCAGCCCCTCGGCGGTAAAGCTCAGTTCGGTGGCCAGCGTTTCGGTGAGATGGAGGTTTGGGCACTTGAAGCTTACGGTGCAGCATACACTCTTCAGGAAATTCTTACTGTTAAGTCTGACGACGTTGTTGGTCGTGTTAAGACTTACGAGTCAATCGTTAAGGGCTACAACATTCCCAAGCCCGGTGTTCCCGAATCATTTAAGGTTCTTATTAAAGAGCTTCAGTCTCTTGGTCTTGATATTCGTGTTCTTGATAAAGATAACAACGAAATCGACCTCAGACAGAACTTTGATGATGAGGTTGTTCTTCCTGTTGTTGATAACTCAGAGTTTGATGATGCATTCTCTGACGTTAACGATACAGAAAATGCAGACGGTTGGTCAGTAACCGATGAAGAAACAAAAGATGACGTTTTCTTCTCAGACCTTGAAGATTCAGAAGGTGCTTTTGACGCTTCATTTATGGATGAGGAAGACTTTTGATTGACGAGATAACTTTTATAGGAAGAAGGGTATCATAAATGGCATACGATTCATTAAACGTACCTGTTGAAGAAAACAACATTGATTTTGAATCGATTAAAATAGGACTCGCTTCTCCGGACCTTGTTAGAGAATGGTCATATGGTGAGGTTAAAAAACCTGAAACCATAAACTACCGTACTCTTAAACCCGAGAAAGAAGGTCTTTTCTGCGAGAAAATTTTCGGACCTACTAAGGACTGGGAATGTCATTGCGGAAAATATAAGAAAATTCGCTTTAAAGGCAAAGTCTGCGAACGCTGCGGTGTTGAAATCACCAAAGCTAAAGTAAGACGTGAGCGTATGGGTCACATTGAGCTTGCTGCTCCTGTATCACATATCTGGTACTTCAAGGGCACACCCTCAAGAATGGGCCTTATGCTTGATATTTCACACCGTGACCTCGAAAAGGTACTTTATTTTGCAAAGTACATCGTTGTAGACCCCGGTGACACTCCTCTCGAGAAAAAACAAATCCTCAGCGAAAAAGACTATGAGGAAATGGTAGAGAGATACGACCGCGATTCTTTCAAGGCATCTATGGGTGCAGAAGCTATTAAGGAGCTTCTTTCCGAAATAGACGTTGATAAGCTTTGCGAAGAGCTTCACGAAGAGCTTGAAACAGCTGCAGGTCAGAAAAAAATCAGAATTCTTAAAAGACTTGAGGTTGCTGAAGCATTCAAGGCATCAGGTAACCGTCCTGAATGGATGATTCTTGACGTTATTCCTGTTATCCCTCCGGATATTCGTCCTATGGTTCAGCTTGACGGTGGCAGATTTGCAACGTCAGACCTTAACGACCTTTACAGAAGAGTTATTAACAGAAATAACCGTCTTCAGAAGCTTCTTGAATTAGGCGCTCCCGGAATCATTGTTAACAATGAAAAGAGAATGCTTCAGGAAGCAGTCGACGCACTTATCGATAACGGCAGACGTGGCAGACCTGTTACAGGTCCTAACAACCGTGCTCTTAAATCTCTTTCAGATATGCTTAAGGGTAAGCAGGGTCGTTTCCGTCAGAATCTTCTCGGTAAACGTGTTGACTACTCAGGTCGTTCAGTTATCGTTGTTGGTCCCGAGCTTAAGCTTTATCAGTGCGGTCTTCCCAAAGAAATGGCACTTGAGCTTTTCAAGCCCTTCGTTATGAAGAGACTTTGCGAGCTTGGCAAGGCAAACAACATTAAATTTGCAAGAAAAATGGTAGAAAGAGCAAGCACAGAGGTTTGGGATGCTCTCGAAGTAGTTATTAAAGACCACCCCGTAATGCTTAACCGTGCTCCTACACTTCATAGACTTGGTATTCAGGCCTTCGAGCCCGTACTCGTTGAAGGTAGAGCTATTAAGCTTCATCCTCTTGTATGTACAGCCTTCAACGCCGACTTCGACGGTGACCAGATGGCTGTTCACGTACCGCTTTCTGCAGAGGCACAGGCTGAGGCAAGATTCCTTATGCTTGCTGCTAATAACCTTCTTAAACCCTCTGACGGTAAGCCTGTTGTTGTTCCTACACAGGATATGATCCTCGGTTCTTACTATCTTACACTTGTTAAACCCGAAGAAATCGGTAACGGCAAGGTGTTCAGAAACGTTGACGAAGCAATGATGGCATACGATGAAGGCGATTTAGGTCTTCATGCACCTATTAAAATCCGTATGTCTAAAGAGGTTGACGGTAAGGTTTACACAGAGCTTGTTGAAACAACACTCGGTAAGGTTATTTTCAACGCACCGGTTCCTCAGGACCTTGGCTTCGTTGACAGAACAAACCCCGACAATATGTTCAAGCTTGAAATTAACGAGCTTGTTAATAAGAAAGTTCTCGGTAAGATTATTGAACGCTGTATCAGAGTTCACGGTACTGCAAAATCAGCAGAGGTGCTTGATAAAATCAAAGCACAGGGTTATAACTACTCAACACGAAGTGGTATTACCGTTGCTGTTTGCGATGCTACTATCCCCGAGAAAAAGAAACAGTATCTTGCTGAAACTGAAGCTCTTATCGACTCAATCGAAGATGATTATCAGATGGGTCTTTTAAGTGCTCAGGATCGTTCACGTAGCGTAATCAAAGCTTGGGAAGCATGTACAAAGAACGTTTCTGCAGAGCTTCGTAACGCCATGGACCCCTACAACCCCATCTTTATGATGCTTGACTCCGGTGCCCGTGGTTCTGACTCTCAGCTTCGTCAGCTTGCAGGTATGCGTGGTCTTATTGCCAATACTGCAGGTAAAACTATCGAAATCCCCATCAGAGCTAACTACCGTGAAGGTCTTAACATTATCGAGTACTTTATTTCATCCCGTGGTGCTCGTAAAGGTCTTGCCGATACAGCTCTTCGTACTGCTGACTCCGGTTATCTTACAAGACGTCTTGTTGACGTTTCTCAGGAAGTTATTATCCGTGAAGAGGATTGCCATTGCTCAGACGGTCTTGAGGTTTACGATATCAAAGATGGTAACGATATTATCGAGCCCTTAAGCGAACGTCTTACAGGCAGATATCTTCTTGAAAATTTCTGCGATGATGCTACAGGCGAAATCATTTGTGATACAGACACTATGATTGATGACGAGCTTGCAAAGAAAATTGCAGCTATGGTTAACGCCCGTCCTAATCCCGATGACAGAAAGATTAAGATTCGTTCACTTCTTACTTGTGAATGCGACCACGGCGTATGTATCAAATGTTACGGTTCAAACCTTGCAACAGCAGGCCCCGTTACAGTTGGTGAAGCAGTTGGTATTATCGCTGCTCAGTCTATCGGTGAGCCCGGTACACAGCTTACAATGAGAACCTTCCACACCGGTGGTGTTGCTTCTCAGGCCGACACCACACAGGGTCTTCCCCGTGTTGAGGAGGTCTTTGAGGGTAGAAAGCCCAAAACACTTGCAATGCTCAGTGAAATCGACGGTAAGGTTTCATTCGAAGAAATTAAGAAGAGTAATTACGTTGTAATCACAGGTGAGAATGACGTTAAGAAATATCTTATTCCCTTCGATGCAAGACTTTGTCAGGAAATTCAAGAGGGTGCACATGTTGTTAAGGGTCAGCATCTTACAGAAGGTGCAGTTAACCCCCACGACGTTCTTGCAGTTCTCGGTGTTGACGCTGTTCATAACTATCTTATCAAGGAAGTTCAGATGACATACCGTATGCAGGGTGTTGATATCAACGATAAGCATATCGAGGTTATCGTTCGTCAGATGATGAGAAAGGTTAAGGTTGACGAGGCAGGTTCAACTAACCTTCTTCCCGGAACAACAATTGAAAAGACAGAGCTTAACGCTGCAAATGCTGCTGCTAAAGCTCGTTGCGAAGCAGAGGGTATGCCCTTTATGCCTGCAACTGCTCTTCCTGTTCTTCTTGGTATTACAAAGGCTTCTCTTGCTACAGAATCATTCCTTTCAGCTGCTTCCTTCCAGGAAACAACAAAGGTTCTTACAGATGCTGCTATCAAGGGTAAGGTTGACCCGCTTCTTGGTCTTAAGGAAAACGTTATCATCGGTAAGCTTCTTCCTTCAGGTACAGGTATGAAGTGCTATAGCGACGTTGACGTTGTTGCTACAGCAGTTCCCGAAGATGCATTTAACGCACTTGAGATTCCTACAGAAGAATAATTAAATGATGAAAATCCCGTGGAGTAATTGCTCTGCGGGATTTTTTATGAATAAAAATAAAAAATAGAGTATATTTTACGTATATTTATTAAATAATGCTTATAAAGATTACTTTTGTAAAAATTGACGATTTTTAGTAAAAAAGTTTGGTAAAACTGTTGACAAAAAAAGGGGATTGTGGTAGATTATTATTCGGTGCGTATGGGATAAGTATGCCCTTTTCCCGTATTTAACCTATATTTATATCGGAGGTGAAAATACTTGCCAACATTTAATCAGCTCGTTCGCAGCGGTAGATCAACTCTTGAAAAGAAGTCTAAAGCTCCTGCTTTAGGTAAAGGTCTCAACTCTAAGAAGAATGTTTTAACAAACAACAATTCTCCTCAGAAGCGTGGTGTATGTACAGTTGTTAAGACTGATACACCTAAGAAACCTAACTCAGCTCTCAGAAAGCTCGCCAGAGTTCGTCTCACAAACGGAATCGAAGTTTCTGCTTACATTCCCGGCGTGGGTCACAATCTTCAGGAGCACAGCGTGGTTCTTATCCGTGGTGGTCGTGTAAAGGACCTTCCCGGTGTGCGTTACCACATCATCCGAGGCACACTTGATGCCCAGGGCGTTGCTAACAGAATGCAGAGCCGTTCAAAATACGGTGCTAAACGTCCGAAAGCCGGTAAAAAATAATTTTACCAAAAACTAATTATTCAAGGACAAATCTTCTTGCAGGCTGAATTAATTATTCAACCAATGGTGAGTATTTTTATGACTATACAGAGTTGTAAAAGCCATTGGCGCCACGGGAAGCATAGTCACTCGAGTACCTAAGATATCATTTATATGAAGGAGGGAAGCGAAGTGCCAAGAAGAGGCAAGATTGCAAAACGTGATGTTTTGCCAGATCCGCTTTACAACTCAAAGCTTGTTACAAGGCTTATTAACAACGTAATGTTAGATGGTAAGAAAGGTGTCGCACAGAAAATTGTTTACGACGCATTCGATATCATCAGAGAACAGACAGGCAAAGATCCCCTTGAGGTTTTTGAAGCAGCAATGGAGAATATTATGCCCGTTCTCGAGGTAAAGGCTCGTCGTATCGGCGGTGCTACTTACCAGGTTCCGATCGATGTTCGTCCCGAAAGACGTGAAACACTCGGTCTTCGTTGGATCACAGTTTATTCTCGTTTACGTTCAGAAAGAACAGCTAAAGAGAGACTTGCTAACGAAATTTTAGACGCTACTAATTCTATGGGTGCTGCCTTCAAGAAAAAAGAAGACATGCACAAGAATGCAGAAGCAAACAAAGCTTTTGCACATTTCAGATGGTAATCATCTTTATAGGAGGATATTATGCCAAGACAGGTATCTTTACAGCAGACCAGAAATATCGGTATCATGGCTCATATTGACGCGGGTAAAACCACTACAACTGAGCGTATCCTTTTCTATACCGGTGTTAACCACAAATTAGGTGAAACTCACGACGGTGCTGCAACAATGGACTGGATGGCACAGGAACAGGAGAGAGGTATTACAATTACTTCTGCTGCTACAACTTGTTTCTGGAACGGCAACAGAATCAACATCATTGACACTCCCGGTCACGTTGACTTCACAGTTGAAGTTGAACGTTCACTTCGTGTTCTTGACGGTTCAGTTACAGTTCTTTGTGCAAAGGGTGGCGTTGAGCCCCAGTCAGAAACCGTTTGGAGACAGGCTGACAAATACAGAGTTCCCAGAATGATCTACGTTAACAAGATGGACATTCTCGGTGCGGACTTCTACAATGTTCTTAACATGGTTAGAGACCGTCTTAAATGTAACGCTGTACCGATTCAGCTTCCTATTGGTTCCGAATCAACATTCAAAGGAATTATCGACCTTGTTGAAATGAACGCAGTTATCTATTACGATGACTTAGGTAAGGACATCAGAGTTGAAGAAATTCCTGAAGATATGAAGGAACTTGCAGAAAAATATCGTGCTGAACTCATCGAACACGTTGCAGAGCAGGACGATGAGCTTATGATGAAATATTTCGATGGTGAAGAGCTCACTGTCGAAGAAATCAAAACTTGCATCAGAAAAGCTACTATTGCTAACGATATGGTTCCGATTGTTTGCGGTACTTCATACAAAAACAAAGGTGTTCAGAAGCTTCTTGACGCTGTTGTTGATTATATGCCCGCACCTACAGATATTGAGGCTATTAAGGGTGTTAATCCTGAAACAGGCGAGGAAGAGGTTCGTAACTCTTCTGATACAGAGCCCTTTGCAGCTCTTGCTTTCAAGATTGCAACAGACCCCTTTGTTGGTAAGCTTTGCTATTTCAGAGTTTACTCAGGTAAAATTGAAACAGGTACATCTGTTTACAACTCAGTAAAAGACGATAACGAAAGAATCGGTAGAATTCTTCAGATGCATGCTAACGACCGTAAGGATATCGACTGTTGCTACGCAGGTGATATCGCTGCTGCTGTTGGTATTAAGAGAACAACTACAGGTGATACTCTTTGCGATAAGAACCACCCCGTTATTCTTGAATCAATGGAATTCCCCGAGCCCGTTATCCGTGTTGCTATTGAGCCCAAGACTAAAGCAGGTCAGGAGAAAATGGGTATCGCTCTTGCAAAACTTGCAGAAGAAGATCCCACTTTCAAATGCTACACTGATGAAGAAACAGGCCA
Organism: Acutalibacteraceae bacterium; assembly: GCA_045592945.1. GTDB lineage: Bacteria > Bacillota > Clostridia > Oscillospirales > Acutalibacteraceae > DTU089. The sequence continues at coordinate 47,457 of JAZNVT010000003.1, forward strand.
GACTATCATCGCTGGTATGGGTGAGCTTCACCTTGAAATCATCGTTGACAGACTTCTTCGTGAATTCAGAGTTGAAGCTAACGTAGGTAAACCTCAGGTTGCTTACAGAGAAACAATCACTCAGGAAGCTGCAGCAGACACCAAGTTTGCACGTCAGTCAGGTGGTCACGGTCAGTACGGTCACGTTAAGATTCGTATCGAGCCCAACGAAGGCAAAGGCTACGAATTCGTTAACAGCATCGTCGGCGGTGCTATTCCTAAGGAATTCATCGGTCCTGCTGAAGCAGGTATTAAGGGTGCAATGCTTTCAGGTGTTCTTGCAGGCTACAACGTTGTTGACGTTAAGGTTACTCTTTATGATGGTTCATACCACGAGGTTGACTCTTCAGAGCTTGCTTTCAAGACTGCAGGTTCTATGGCTTTCAAGGAAGCTATGCGTAAGGCAGCTCCCGTTCTTATGGAGCCCATCATGAAGGTTACTGTTGTTGTTCCTACTGACTACATCGGTGATGTTCTCGGCGACCTTACTTCACGTCGTGGACTTCCTCAGGGTCAGGAAGACAGAAACGGTGCTGCAGAAATCGTTGCACATGTTCCGCTTTCAGAAATGTTCGGTTACGCTACAGACCTTCGTTCAAAAACACAGGGTCGTGGTCAGTACGTTATGGAGCCCAGCCATTATCAGGCTGTTCCCAGAAACATTGCTGAAAAGATTATGGATGAAAGAGCTAAAAACTAATTAATTTAGTTTTTAACCTTGATTTTATAAGATTTTAAAAAAACTATTGAATTATCACGATATTTTTGTTACTATAGTATCGTGCAAAATTTGCTAATTTCTATTTTTAAGGAGGAAATTTCCAATGGCTAAACAGAAATTCGAAAGAACTAAACCCCATATTAACATTGGTACTATCGGTCACGTTGACCATGGTAAAACAACTCTTACAGCTGCTATCACAAAGACTCTTTCTCTTAAGGGTTATGCACAGTTCGAAGACTATGCAAACATCGATAAGGCTCCCGAAGAGAGAGAACGTGGTATCACAATCAACACAGCTCACGTTGAGTACGAAACAGACGCTCGTCACTATGCTCACGTTGACTGCCCCGGCCATGCTGACTATATCAAAAACATGATCACTGGTGCTGCTCAGATGGATGGTGCTATCCTCGTTATCGCTGCTACTGATGGTCCTATGGCTCAGACAAAAGAACACCTTCTTCTTGCTCGTCAGGTTGGCGTTCCCTACATCGTTGTATTCCTTAACAAATGCGACCTCGTAGACGACCCCGAACTCCTTGAGCTCGTTGAAATGGAAGTTCGTGAAACTCTTGATTCTTACGAATTCCCCGGCGACGATACACCCATCATCAAGGGTTCTGCTTTCCAGGCTCTTGATTCAGCTTCAAATGATATCAACGATCCCGTATATGCTCCCATCATCGAGCTTATGGATGCTGTTGATAGCTATATCCCCACTCCCGACCGTATGGCAGACCTTCCCTTCCTTATGCCCGTTGAAGACGTATTCACAATCACAGGTCGTGGTACTGTTGCAACAGGTAGAGTTGAACGTGGTCAGCTTAAAGTTGGTGACGAACTCGAAATCGTTGGTCTTAAAGAAGAAAGCAGCAAGACTGTTTGTACAGGTGTTGAAATGTTCCACAAGCTCCTCGACTATGCAGAAGCTGGTGACAACATCGGTGCTCTTCTTCGTGGTGTTGACAGAAAAGGTATTGAACGTGGTCAGGTTCTTTGCAAACCCGGTTCAATCAAACCCCACACAAAATTCAAAGGTCAGGTTTACGTTCTTTCTAAAGACGAAGGTGGCCGTCATACACCTTTCTTCAACAACTACAGACCTCAGTTCTTCTTCAGAACAACTGACGTTACAGGTACTATCTTCCTTCCCGAAGGAACAGAGATGTGCATGCCCGGCGATAACGTTGAAATGACTGTTGAACTCATCACACCTATCGCTATCGAAAAAGGTCTTCGTTTTGCTATCCGTGAAGGTGGTAGAACAGTTGGTTCAGGTGCAGTTACAGAAATTATTGAATAATTTCTATATTCACTGAATATTTCCGCAAGGACAGCTTCGGCTGTCCTTGTTTTTTTATTTATATTCGTTTTACTGTTTTTTTGAATACACGGTTAGTTTATGATTATAATAATTTTATGATAAAAAAAGATTTGATTGTAAACAGATTAATAAAGGTTGCATCGTGGCTTCTTGTTGGTAGCTTTCTTTTTCTGACGGCAACGGATATATATATTAAAAACTACGGCAATATTAGCGATAAACAACCCTCGGAAAGCATTATTCGGGAGGCAGAGGCAGTAGGGTATATTTATAAAAGAGATGAAGCCGATATCAGACTTTTAACGTATAATTTGCTTTCTGATTCTCTTGGGTTTGAGGGTACGGATGCAACCGAAAGGGCAGGGGGCGTTTGCAGTATTTTAGAAGAAATATCCCCCGACGTTATATGCTTTCAGGAAATGAGCCGTAAGTGGTTTGCTTCTATTAAGAATAATACAAATTACAAGTTTATTAATTTTTTCAGAACCGCGGTTTTCGGTACGATGACAACTATGGCTTATAACAATAAAAAAGTTGATTTGCTTTTTAGCGGAGAAAAAACCTTTTCTGTAGGAGGGGATTCAAGGCTGAGAAGAATGGTTTGGGGTATTTTCAGTAATAAGCTAAATGGTAAACCCTTTGCGGTAGTAAATATCCATTTTGATTTATCTAAAAAGAGCGAAACGGCAATATTTGACGATTCATTACAAATGTCACAAGCACTTGAAACCACCCGATTCGTAAAAGATGTAATTGATACAATGAAATGCCCCGTATTCATTTTAGGCGATTTTAATGTTAAGCAAAGCACGAGAGAAAAGATTTCACCGGTGTACGAGATTCTTGATTCAGTTTTTTATAATGCGAAAAAATATGCAAAAAGCATTTCGGAGGGGAGCTTGTCGCAGCCTGTTACGTCGAAAAATGACCACGTTTTTTATTACGGCAACGTTTCAATTGAACGGTATTGCTTGTTGTCTAATGAGAGCTTTGAGTACTTGAGTAATCATTACCCGATATTTGTTGACGTGAGGGTAAAAAAATAAAGCAGACAGAGAATTGAATTTCTCTGTCTGCTTTTTAGGTTATTTCTTTTTAACCTTATTAAGCATTGCGTTTACTTCTAAGATTTGTTCTTTTGTAAATTTACCGCCAAGCATCATAAAGGTGCGTTTTATTGTGAAGCCTTTAACCATACCGTACATAGATTTAATCATATCTTTTGATATACTGTCAAAGCTGAAGCCCATAACCTCGGCTTTGCCGTCCTTTGTGCCTTTTGAGGTTGCTTCTTTAACGAGCATTAACAACTTCACAAGAGCTATTTTACCCTTAAAGCTTTTCATAATATCGCCGATTGTGTCGTTGATAGAATAGTAACCGTCGGGAGTTGTGATTTCAAACCAGTTAATAACCTGATTTTCCTCTTTCATTATATAGCTTTCGTTAGGTGTATCAACCTTGTTGATTGTAGCAGTATCTGAAAGGTCACCTGCTTTTGCTTCAAGAGTTGAGGTACCTTCGTTTTTAACCTCAAAGTAGAAGAAAGAATATTTGCCTTTTTTCTGCTTTCCTACACTTTCACCGTTTCTGAAAAGCTCAACCTCGTCGCAGTTTGAATAAACGGTAACCTTTGTTACGTCTTCAACACGGTCAATATATTTCTTTGAGCAAATATGCACCATAGGCTCGGGATTAAGCCAAGCCTTATAAGCATAGAAGGAATCCTTTTTATACTGACGGTCAAAGGTTACAAGACCCTTGTGATTCATACCGTTTTCGCCACCCTCAGCACGTGCATCGGCAGCGAAATCAAACATATTCCAGACGTGAGTTGCCCAGAGGTAAGGTCTGTCGGCAATTTGTTTTATAAGCTCTTCGTGGTAATATGACTGATATTCTTCAGTATAGTCACCCTGAGTAGGCTTAGAGGTGTGCCAATCAAGAGCTTCACAGCCGTATTCGCTGATACCGATGGGCTTGTTTGGGTATCTCTTGTGGAAATCATCAAACCAAGGGCCGTTCATATCAGTAGTACCGCCGTACCAACCAAAGTAGTGGTTGTAAGAAAGGATATCACTGATTTTTGTGATTTCAGAATCGGGAGAACACATTGTAACGGCTGCCATTGTAGTAGGACGGGTAGAGTCCATATCGTGACAAAGCTTGTTAAGAATCTTGTGGTTCTCAATAAGATCGGGGTCAGAGCCACCGGTAATGGTGATTTCGTTTGAAAGACCCCAGGTTACGATACAAGGATGGTTATAATTCTGTGCGATTAATTCCTTCATCTGAGAAATTGTATTCTCTCTGCCTTTAGGCATATGCTTTGAAATGTAGGGGATTTCAGCCCAGATTATAAGACCTGCTTCATCGCAAAGATTATAAAAATCCTGTGAATGCTGATAGTGAGCAAGGCGGATTGTTGTAGCACCAACCTCAAGAATAAGGTCGATATCTCTCTTGTGGTCTTCGAGTGAGAGGGCATTACCTTTATTGGGGTAATCCTGATGACGAGAAACGCCACGAAGGGGATATTCTTCACCGTTAAGGATAAATCCTTTGTTTGCATCAATCCTAAATGAACGGCAACCGAATGTGGTTGAAACTGTATCAACAGCTTCGCCGTCTTTTGTAAGAGTTGCTTCTAACTTATAAAGGAATGGGTCTTTTCTACCGTTCCAAAGGTGTGCATTTTCAATTGTTGCAACGGCTTTTGTGCTTGAAGCATCAACTGATGCTTCGAAAATAACTGCATCACCGTCGAGAATTTTATAATTAACGGTAGCGTTTTCGGGGCTTGTAACAAAGCTTTCGATTGCAATATCTGCATTATTACCGTTTACTACTGGTGTAACCATAATACCGGGTGCACCGAAGTAATCTAAATCAAAATGAGTAGCGGGAACGCTTATGATTTTAACGTCGCGGTAAATACCGCCGTAGAAGGTGAAGTCTGCAACCTGAGGATAAACGAAATCGTTAGGTGTGTTATCAACAGAAACAGCAAGAAGATTTGTTTCATTAATGTTATTTTCGGGAATTAAAGCTCTGAAACGAGAATATCCGCCGTGATGAATAGTAAGAGATTTACCATTCCAGAAAACCTCAGCAGAGGAGTTAACACCATCAAATTCAAGATAGTTTTTTTCGCCTGTAAGGTCAGCCTTGCTTATTTCTTTACAGTAATAGCAGGTTTGACGCTTGTAGTCGTTACCGCCATCCTGACCGTCTGTGCCATTCCATGTGTGAGGTAAATCCAGCTTTTCCCAATCAGAAGGGATTGCTTTTGGAGCTTCCTTTGCTGCCATTGAAAAAAGCCAGCCGTTGTTAATGTTTAATACATTTCTCATTACATTTTTCCTCTCTTTCTACTAAGTGATTTGAAGAAATTTATTGTTTGTCTTGATGGTGTTAAAAGGCAGATTATGGGGAATATTTCAAGTCTGCCTAAAAGCATATTTGCTATGAAAACTAGTTTTGAAAGAGTATTGTAGTCGCTGAAATTACCCGTAGGACCGACAGCACCTAAACCGGGACCGATATTGTTAAGAGTAGCAATTACACCGGTCACATTTGAAACGGTATCCATTTTATCAAAGGAAATTATGATGAGTGAAACTGCAAAAATAAGCACATAAATAACTAAATAGGCAGAAGCACTTCTCACTGTTTCGTTACTTACTTTTTTGCCGTCAAAGGTTAAAACTTTAATTGTTCTCGGGTGAGATATGGAACGGACCTCTTTTGCAGCGTTTTTAATTATAATCATCATTCGTGAAACCTTAAAGCCACCGCCCGTACTACCTGCACAAGCACCTATACACATAACAGCAAGAAGTAATATTCTTGAAAGCTCGGGCCATTTGTCGAAGTCTGCAGTGCTGAAGCCGGTTGTTGTCATAACAGAGCTAACCTGAAATGCTGCATGACGGAAAGCTTCAAAAATAGAAGTGTAGTAGTTGCTGATATTTACTGTGATGATTATTATAGTACCTGCCATAATACCCAGATACGCTTTGATTTCGGAGCTTTTAAAAGCATCTTTAAAACGTTTGAGAAGTAAAAGGAAATAGAAGTTAAAGTTTATGCCAAAAAGCGCCATAAAAACTGTTATAACGCCTTGGCAAAAAACATTGTAATCAGCAATACTACTGTTCAGAACACCGAAACCGCCTGTACCTGCAGTACCGAAGGTAATTGTAATTGCGTCAAATACAGGCATTCTTCCTATAACAAGAAGAATAAACTCAAGGGCTGTAAGTCCTAAGTATATACCGTAAAGAATACGGGCAGATTTGCTCGAACGGGGAACAAGCTTTTCAACCGTAGGCCCCGGGCTTTCTGCTCTCATTAGGTGAATATCGCCACCGCCACCTGAAAGGGGTAAAACTGCCATAACGAAAACAAGAACACCCATACCGCCAATCCAATGGGTAAAGCTTCGCCAGAAAAGCATTGATTTTGAAAGCGCTTCAACGTTTGACAATATGCTGGAGCCTGTTGTTGTAAATCCTGAAACGGTTTCAAAAACCGCATCAATATAATGGGGGATTTCACCACTTAAAAAGAAAGGTAAGGCACCGAAAAGACTTAAAACTATCCAACCTAAAGAAACTATTATAAGGCCGTCTCTGGCATAGATGGTCGTGTCTTTTGGTTTACATTTTACAAATATAAAACCGCAAATAACAAGAATTGCAATAGAAAATAAAAAGCTTGTTACTACGTTTTCGCTGAAAATAAGGGCTACCGCAGTAGGAAAAAGCAATAATCCTGCTTCACATAAAAGAAGAATACCCAGGACGTATGCTATCATTCGTCTATTCATTTGATTTTCACCTTTATAGTAGAATGTGTATTACAATGTTTTTGTTTAGTTACACATTTTTTTGAAATTATAAATTATGCTAAAATGTCATCAATTCTTGCAAGACGCTCTGTTGTTGTAACAACAACTACAGAGTCACCTGCTTTTAAAACATCAGAGCCTCGAGGGATAATAACCTCGCTTCCCCTTGTTATAGAGCCTAAAAGAATATTAGATCTTAAATTAAGTGTTTGTATTTCTTTTTCTGCAAGCTGACTGTCTTCGGGCACACGGAATTCAATAGCTTCAACCTTATTGTTGATAATTCTGGTTAATTTCTTTACTTCGTTTTTAGCATTACCCGCAACTCTTGAACGAACGTGTTTTAAAATAATGCTTGCAGTTGTGAATTTGGGGTAAACAACACTATCAATTTCAAGCGTTTTAATAACCTCTCTGAAAAGGGTATGGTTTACTTTTGTTATGGTTTTGATTTTTGGTGAAGCACTCTTAGCAAAAAGAGAAAGAACTATATTTTCTTCATCAATACCCGTTAAGCAACAAAACGCGTCTGCTTCTTTAAGCCCTTCTTCAAGAAGAAGGGAACGGTTAGTTCCGTCACCGTGAACAACGTTAACGTCAGGGAGGGCGTAACTGAGATTCAAAGCAGTGTTCAAATCTTTTTCAACTATAGTTGTGCTTATATGAAGATGTGATAATATCTTTGCAAGATAAACGGCAATTTTACCGCCACCGATAATCATAATATTTCTTATATCGTTAGCTCTGTAGCCTATTTGCTTGAAAAATTCGGGTGCAGTTTTTGAGGGAGCGAGGATTGCAACAACGTCGCGGTCTTCAACAACAAAATCACCGGTTGGAATAAAAACGTCCTCGCCACGTTCGATAGCACAAACGAGAGCCTTGGTTTTGATTTTTGCGAAAGAATCTTTTAGAGCCTTACCGCATAAGGTACAGCTTTGGTTTACGGTAAAGCTTATAAGGTCAACCTTACCGTGACCGAAAAAGTCAACATTTTTCGCAGTGGGGAATTTTAAAATTCTTTGAATTTCTGCCGCCGCCTCACGCTCGGGATTTATTGCCATTGCAAGACCAAGGCTATCTTTAATAAGCCTTAAATCGTCGCTGTATTCAGGGTCTCTTACACGGGCGATAGTGCTTTTAGCACCAAGCTTTTTAGCAAGAAGACAGCTGAGAATATTAAGCTCGTCGCTACCCGTAAGGGCAATGAGTAAGTCGCATTCATCAACGCCTGCACTTTCAAGCACCTTTTTTGTAGCACCGTTACCGATAATACCGATAACATCTATATCCTGAAGAGTATCGTTTATAACGTCTTCGTTAGTATCAATAATTGTAATATCGTGCATTTCCTGAGATAATTGCTCGGCAACCGTGTAACCAACCTTGCCGATACCTACAACAATAATATTCAAAACCAGTACTCCTCTCGGTTTTACATATTTTTATACGTATACCATTATATAGCACTTTAAACCATAAAGCAATAAATAATTTATCTATAAGTGTTACAGAAGTGTTACAGGTTGGTATTGCAATTATCAAAATATGTAGGTATAATATATAGAGTTTATTTGGGATGTGATGATTTTGGGTGAAGCTCTTGCTTGGGTTATGGCAGTATTTGCTGTAATCGGTGCTCTTGATAAAATATTCGGTAACCGCCTTAAGTTAGGTGATGAATTCGAAAAAGGAATTCTTACCTTAGGTCCGTTGTCACTTTCTATGTTAGGTATGATGACCATTGCTCCCGTGCTTGCGGATTTACTTTTACCGATAATTACGCCTGTTTCTGCAGTTTGCGGATTTGACCCCTCTGCCCTTGCAGGAATTCTTATTGCAAACGATATGGGTGGTGCGGCTTTGGCAGATTCCGTTGCTACGGATAAGCTTTTAGGCTCGTTTCACGGTCTTTGCGTTGCATCAATGTTAGGCGCTACAGTTTCTTTTACAATACCAGTCGCTCTTCATTCGGCTAAAAAAGAAAATCATGACGACGTGCTTTTAGGTCTTCTTTGCGGTATTGCTACAATTCCTGTAGGGTGCTTTATTTCCGGTCTTGTTATGGGGATATCACCCTTAAAGGTTTTATTAAATCTTGCTCCTGCACTTATTATTTCTTTGATTATAGTAATAGGTCTTTTGAAATTCCCCAAAGGCACAATAAAGGTTTTCTCAATATTCGGTAAATTTATCAGTATTATTATAACCTTTGGTCTTGCTTTAGGTATTTTCCAGACTCTTACAGGAAAAATTATTATAGAAAATACAGCGCCGCTTAACGAAAGTGCAATAACAGTGTTTACTATTTGCATCACTCTTGCAGGTACGTTCCCGTTAATTGCTATTATCTCAAAATTATTAAAAAAGCCCCTTACCGCATTGGGTAAGAAGCTTGATTTAGATGAAACCTCAGTTATCGGGCTTATTGCTACACTCGCTAACAGTATCGCAACTATGGAAAGCGCGGATAAAATGAATAAAAAGGGTAGGGTAATGAATCTCGCCTTTGCAGTATCTGCAGCTTTCGTATTCGGTGACCACCTTGCATTTACACTTTCTTATAACGACGAGCATATTTTAGCTGTTATTATAGGTAAGCTCGTAGCTGGTTTATCGGCTCTTGCAGTTGCTAATGTTATGGTTAAAGCAAGAAGCCAAAAAGCTTAAAGCAAAAGCTTTTTAGATAATCTCTTGCTCAATAAGACGTGCCGGTTTAAGAGATGCGAAATCATTTCTTGCTATATGCATTTTTTCGTGTGCAAGTGATTTTTTCTTGGCTTCATCTGAAAGGTCCTCGTTAATATAAATATTAAAATCGCCGTTTGCATCGGGTATGGTAAATGCCCTGATTGTAAGCGGCATTTTAATTTGTCTTACTATTAATTTGCTCAATTTATACTCCTTTATATATCAGTCGTTGTTACCTACTATTGATTTAACGACGCTTATAACTGCATCAAGCTGCTCTTCGTTTGCTTTTTTTGACATATCGAAGAGAAGCTTTCTTTTTTCGAAAAGCTCGTCTTTTTTAATATCTACTAAATCGTTAGTGCTATCAAAATAATCAAGTGAAACGTTAAAGTAGTTTGCTATTTTTTTTAATGTTTGAGTGGAAAGAGTTTTCGTTCTGCCGTTTTTTAAATCGGATATTGTGCTTTTAGGAATTCCTGCTTCTTTACAAAGCTGTGCTATTTTAATTCCTTGTTGTTTGCATAAAAATTCTATTTTGTTGTGCATTTTTAACAATCACGCCTTTCAGGTTTTGTGCAAAAAATAGAAAAACGAACAAATGTTCGAAAATAGGGTGACAAAGTTCAAAATCCCGTACTATAATATGCACGTAGTTCGGAACACCGTACAAATCACAATAATAATATAAGTTATTTTACGGCGTTTGTCAATACCATAAATAGTACAGAATGTTATTAAAGGAGGATTTTTTGAATGAGTAAGTACATTGAAGGCGATATTGAATGTCCTTTTTACATAAAAGAGGGCGATAGCTTTATTTCTTGTGAGGGGTTATTAAGCAAAAATGCTTGCAAGCATACTTTTCCTACTGATTCTGACAAAAGACAGTATGAAACAGATTTCTGTTGTGTTAAAGGCGGAAGAAATTGTCCACATTACAGAGCAGTTGCAATTCTTTATGAAACGGGGAAAAGAGCGTGAAAAGCGTGTTTTTCTTCCTTTTAAAGCTGAGGGGCGGTGAAAATTCCTTTGAGTAAAGAAATTAATAATCCTGAAGAAAAAAACGAAAGCGAAAAGAATAAAAAGAAAAATGGCAATGATGGTTTGAAAAAGGTATCCTCGGCTGCGGGAAATATGAGTGCGTTAATTGACGATATCGTGAAAAAAGCCCGAAAGAATTTTAGGGAAACGGGAAAGCCTGACGTTGATGCGAAATTTTTGAAGGATAGCGTTGGCGCACTTAAGGAGCTTTACGAATTGCTAGAGGAAAGCGATGCTTTCGGTAATAATAGCGACGGTGTTGTGATTCGCTTTGATGGTAAAACAGAGGAGTGGAGCAATTGAAGGAGCTTATTATTTCGGAGCCTAATAAAAAGCAAGAGGAATTTTTTAAATGCTCTAAAAGATTTATAGGCTACGGGGGTGCAAGAGGTGGAGGAAAATCGTGGGCATTACGTACAAAGTTTATTTTACTCGCTTTAAAGTATGACGGGCTTAAGCTTTTACTATTAAGAAAGACATTGCCTGAATTAAGAGAAAACCATCTTTTACCGATGCTTGCACAGTTAAACGGAATAGCCCGTTATAAAAGAGATGAAAGGGCTTTTATTTTTCCGAACGGCTCAAGAATTCGCTTAGGCTATTGCGACAGCGAAAATGATATTTATCAGTATCAGGGTCAAGAGTATGACGTTATAGGTGTTGAGGAATGTACGCATTTTACTTTCCAACAGATACAGTTTCTTACTACGTGTAACAGAACAACGAGAACGGATTTCAAGCCGAGAATGTATTTTACAGGAAACCCCGGCGGAGTTGGTCATAACTGGTTTAAAAGGCTTTTTGTAAAGGGCAGATTTGAAAACGGTGAAGACCCCGATGATTACGTGTTTATTCCGGCAACGATAGACGACAACACTGTTCTTATGAAAACAAATCCTGAATACGTAAAGGTTCTTGATGCATTACCCGAAAAGCTTCGTCAGGCACACCGCTTTGGTAATTGGGATATATTTGACGGTCAGTTTTTCGAGGAATTCAGAGATTGTAAGGAGCATTATGAAGACGGAGTAAATACTCACGTTATCGAGCCCTTCGAGATACCTCGCGATTGGACTATATATCGCTCCTTTGACTTCGGCTATGCAAAGCCCTTTTCTTGTGCCTGGTGGGCGGTAGATTATGATGGAAGGCTATATAGAATTCTTGAATTATACGGCTGCACAAAAACTCCAAACGAGGGCGTAAAATGGCCACCTGAAAAGATATTTTCCGAAATTGCAAGAATTGAAAAAGAGCATAGGTGGTTAAAAAATAAACAGATTATAGGAGTTGCCGACCCGTCTATATGGGACGCCTCAAGAGGTGAGGCGATTATAGAGGCGGCAAACAGAAACGGAGTTTATTTTACAAAGGGTGATAACAAGCGTTTACCCGGTTGGATGCAGGTGCATTACCGATTAAGCTTTGATGACAATGGAATACCTATGATGTACGTGTTTAATACGTGTAAGGGCTTTATAAGGACTGTGCCAGAGCTCAGCTTTAGCGTAACTAACCCTGAGGACCTTGATACAGCGGGTGAGGACCATATTGCCGACGAGGTCAGGTATATGTGTATGGCAAGACCTATTAAGCCGACTTATAAAAAGCAAATGGCTTCAATTGGTGATGACCCGTTAGATTTATTCAGAAGCACGAAGCATTAACAGCTTTCGGTGAATTAAAAGGAGTATTTATGAAAAAAGATATAAAAAATAAAATAGAAAAAAGCACGACGGAAAAGCCTGAAAAGGTAGTTAAAAAAGGCTTTGAAAAGATGAATATAAGTGATGATATCGGCAGAAAAGGCATTATAGACGATGAGTTTATCGACAAGGCTCTTGAAACGCTTAAAAAATATAAAGAAGGTAAGACCTCTCTTGAAAAAAGAATTGTTGAAAATGAGCAGTGGTTTAAAATGCGCCATTGGGACAACATACCGGGTAGCGAGGGTAACGAGAATTCATCTGCCTGGTTATTTAACTCTATTGCAAATAAGCACGCTGATGCTATGGATAATTACCCTGCGGTAAGCTGTTTGCCCAGAGAGGAAAGCGACAGAAAAGCCGCACAAATCCTTTCGCAGATTTTACCTGTAGTTTTTGAAAGGAACGGCTTTGAAAAAATTTACAGTGATGCTTGGTGGTATAAGCTTAAAGCTGGTACTGCAGTTTACGGAGTGTTCTGGAATCCTTTGAAAAGCAATGGGCTTGGTGATATTGAGATTAAGCAGGTTGATGTGCTTAATATCTTCTGGGAACCCGGTATAAAGGATATTCAGAAAAGCAAAAGCATCTTTCACGTTGAATTAATTAATAACGATACGCTTCTTTCAATGTATCCGTTTCTTTCAGGAAAGCTAGGCTCGTCAAATATTGAAATTTCAAAATACGTTTACGACGATACTGTTGATACCTCGGAAAAAAGTGCGGTTATTGATATGTATTACAAGGTTATTAAAAACGGTGTCGAATACGTGCATTATTGCAAGATTTGTAACGGTGAGCTTTTATATGCATCAGAGAATGACCCGGTTTATATTGAAAGTGGTTTTTATGACCACGGGAAATATCCCTTCGTTTTCGATACACTTTTCGTTGAAGAGGGAACACCCTGCGGTTTCGGCTACATAGATATTATGAAGGATGCTCAAAAGCAGATTGATATGCTTGGCAATGCTTTAGTCAGAAATGCGGCTATGGCTACAAATCCCCGATATTTTATCAATTCCTCGGGTGCGGTAAACGAAGAGGAGTTTGCTGATTGGACAAATAACTTTGTTCACGTTTCGGGCAGTAATTTGGGCGAGGATAGTATAAGAGAAATTAAGCTTTCGGGAATTCCTGAGGTGTACCTCGGTATTCTTAACGGGAAAATCGACGAGCTTAAGGAAACAAGCGGAAACAGAGATTTTTCTCAGGGCGGTGTTTCAAGCGGTGTTACTGCAGCCTCTGCTATAGCGGCACTTCAGGAGGCGGGAAGCAAGCTTACCCGGGATATGGTAAAGGGTGGTTACAGAGCCTTTGCTGATTTAAATAAATTGGCAGTTGAGCTTGTAAGACAGTTTTACGATGAGCCTCGCTTTTTCAGAATAGTTGGTCCTAACGGTAACGAGGAATTTATAGCCTATGATAATACTGAAATCAGAGTGCGAAATCAGGGTGTTGAGTTTGGCGTTGAGGTTGGCACAAGAAAGCCAATTTTTGATATTAAGGTGTGTGCGGAAAAGGCAAGTCCATTTTCAAAAATAAGTCAGAATGAGCTTGCTTTACAGCTTTACAATTCAGGCTTTTTCAATCCCGAAATGAGAAGTCAGGCACTGATTGCTATAGGTATGATGGATTTTGAAGGCAAAGAAAACGTAATTTCCCATATCAGCAACGGAGGGGTTGCTTTGTGACAAAGATTTTTAAAAGAGAATACTACGACAAAATACTCATAACCCTTGAGGGTCATAGCGGTTACGGTGCTAAAGGTAACGATATAGTTTGTGCGGGAGTTTCAACTTTAGCCTGCAATTTCGTTAACTGCATAAAGGATGAAGAGGCAGACGGAAGAATCAAGCTTCACAAATGTATTATCCGTGACGGCTACGTTCATTTTGAAATAGAGGTTTTTGATTTTGCAAAGGAACGTCTTGACGGTATTATCGAAAGCTTTATGAAGGGATTTTATATGCTTTCGGAGGAATACCCGCAATACGTTAGTTTTGAATAGCTTAAGAGCTTTATTTTTGTATAAAACCGTTACGGCCGAACGGTTTTTTATATATATGACACTTCGGAAAGACGATGAAGAAAGGATTATTTATGAAAAAATTTATTTACACAGTTAACCTGCAGTTATTTGCCGGTGAGGGAAACGACGGGCAGGGTAACAACGTGACGGGCGTTGAAAATACTGCTGACGCCGAGCAGCTTGAAGAAAAGGAAGTAAATGCAGATGATGAATTTTCACTTCTTATAAACGGAAAATTCAGGGAGCAATTTACTAAAAAAACACAGGCAATTATCGACAAGCGTTTTAAAGAAACTAAAAATCTTGAGGCTTATAAAAACAACGTTTCACCCGTTGTTGCAGGTCTTATGCAAAAATACGGTCTGCAGGAGGGCGAAGAGGGCAAGCTTCTTGATATAATGAATTCTCAAAAGGGAAATGAAAAATCCACACCGACTGTGGAAAAAGAAATGTCTTCAATTAATACTCTTGCAAAAAACGTAAAAAATTGGGTTAGCCAGGGCGAAAGCCTTAAGAGCACTTATCCTGATTTTAACTTGAGAAAAGAATTAAAAGAAAACAAGCTTTTTTCAAGACTTGTTTTAAACGGAGTATCAGTTAAGGATGCTTACGAAGCCTCTCATAAAGATGAAATTTTAAGCGGTGCTATGGCATATACGGCTAAAAGAGTAAGAGAGCAGGTAGTTAGTAATATCGAAGCAAAGGGCAGACGGCCTCTTGAAAACGGTGTTTCCTCTCAAAGCGGTGTTGTTACAACGGTTGACGTTAATTCCCTCACCTCAAAGGATATTTTAAAAATATTAAAACAGGTTGAGAATGGTGCCAGCATAAGCTTCTGACACCATCGGAAAGGACAGAATTATGAAAGAATATTTTATTAACATTCAGCTTTTTGCAGCAGGCGAAGTTGTAAACGCAACAACCTCAGAAAATCTTTCTGCAGAAATGAAAACGTTTTATGACAAAACTCTTATTACACTTGCATCACCTTATCTTGTTCACGACCAGTTCGGTCAGAAGAGAGATATCCCTAAAAACGGCGGTAAAATCATCGAATTCCGCAAATTTTCATCTCTTCCTAAGGCTCTTACACCTCTTACAGAGGGCGTAACACCTACAGGTAACAAGCTTAACGTTTCAAGCATTTCTGCAACTGTTGAGCAGTACGGTGATTATATCGAGCAGACAGACCTTCTTGAGCTTACTGCGGTAGATAACACTATTGTTGAGGCTACAAAGCAGCTTGCTTCTCAGGCAGGTCTTACAATGGATACCATTGTTCGTAACGAGATTGTAGGCGGTACGAACGTGCTTTATTGCCCTAAGGTGAACGGTGAAACTGAAACTGCGGTTACCTCAAGAGGTGCAATTGATTCAACCTGCCTTCTTCGTGTTAAGGATGTTTTCAAGGCGGCAGCAGAGCTTAAGGCTATGAATGCACCTAAAATTGACGGCTATTACGTTGGTATTATTCATCCTTACGTTGCCTACGACCTTATGCAGGAGGCAGGCAATCAGTGGATGGAGGTGCAGAAGTATGCAACTCCCGAAAATATGCTTAAGGGTGAAATCGGTTGCCTCGGCGGTGTTCGTTTCGTTGAAAGCACCGAAGCTAAAATCTGGAACGAGGGTGCAAATGGTGCAGCAGTTTTTGCAACGCTTATTATCGGTGCAGATGCTTACGGTGTTACAAGCGTAACCGGTGGCGGTATCGAGCATATTGTTAAGCAGAAGGGCTACGGTAACGACCCTCTTAATCAGCGTTCATCTATCGGCTGGAAGGGTCTTAAAACTGCAAAAAGACTTGTTGAAGAATACCTTATCAGAATTGAAAGCGGTTCTGCATTCAGCGCAACTGCACAGGCTAACTAAAAATAATTAAAAATCAGTCCGCCTTGCTACAAACTTGTAAAGGCGAGGCGGACCGTAGCTTTAAAATAAAGGAGATTACTTATGGCAAATAAAAAAATTGAAAATACTTCAGGCGAAAAGCTTGTAAGCGTATTTATCCCTAAACAGTCAAGAAACGATACGGAAAGATTCGTTGCCGTCAACGGTGAAAGAATTCTTGTTCAGACAGGTAAAACAGTAGAAATCCCTGAGCGTTTTGCAGAGGTTATTAAAAACAGTGAAGAGATGGCGGCAGTATCTGCGGCGTATATTGATGCAAACATCTCTCTTTAAGGAGGGGTTATATGACTCTTTCGGAAATTATTGAAAAGTTTGATAAAGAAAGAAAAAACGAGCTGCCGTTAGATATTAAGCTTGGGTGGATTTCACAGCTTGATTATAAGATTTCGTCTGAAATTCTTTCTGACAGGCAGAGTGAAGCTTTTTATGGCTATAACGGCACAACGCCTTTAGGTACAGTGGCAAAAGCACCTGTAGAATATGGTGAAATTTACGTTTGCTATCTTAATATGAAGCTGGATTATATGAATGGTGAAATCGGTAGATACAATAACTCCGTAATGCTTTTCAACAGAATGTTTAAGGAAATGCATGATTTTATAAATCGTAAGGAAAAGGTATCAAAAAACACGAAAATAAAGGCGGGTAAGCTTTATGTATAAGCCTAAATTAGATAGCCTTCAGGCTAATAAGGATATGATAACTGCCTTTGGCGGTTACTGTAACAATAAGGTTATAAATGAAAATTGCTTCAGCTTTGAAGAAAATATGAGCTCCGACAGCTTTCCTGTTTTTTCACCGAGAAATAAAAGAGCTTTTTTCAACGTTTCGGGTGAAAGCCTTCACGGCTTGTTTTCAAAGAATAAAATTTGTTACATAAAGGATAACTCTCTTTATTATGGCGGTGAAAAGGTATCGGGGATTTATTTCCCCGATATCGAAAGAAAAAGACAGTTTGTTTCAATGGGCGCAAGGGTTATCGTTTTTCCCGACAAGCTTTATTTTAATACTGCAGATTTTACCGATTACGGTTATCTTGAAGCAGAGTTTAAATCGGTTGAAAGCACAAATGTAACTGCATCTCTTTGTAAAGCGGATGGTGATTTTTATGGCGAATACGCTATTTCTGCTACCGCACCTGAAAATGCGGTTAACGGTACGCTATGGCTTGATACCTCGGTAACGCCTAATGAATTAAAGCAATATTCTGAAACAATAAGCGGATGGTTTCCTTTGGCAGAAACCTACGTGAGAATTACTTGTGGTGGTATAGGTAAGGGCTTTAAGCAGTATGACGGCGTGGTTATATCTGGTATGAGCGAGGATAGCCTTAACGGTGCTCATATATTGCGTGACGTTGGCGAGGATTATATAACCATAACGGGAATGATTACAAACACAATCAGCCAGACATCAAGCGTCACCGTTGAAAGAAAGCTTCCCGATATGGATTTTATTTGTGAAAACGGCAACAGATTATGGGGCTGTAATTCGCAAAGTAACGAGCTTTATGCATCCAAATTAGGTGACCCGACAAACTTTAACAGCTTTATGGGTATAGCCTCCGACAGCTATGCGGTAAGCGTTGGCACAGACGGTGAGTTTACCGGAGCAATAAGCTACAGAGGCTACGTTTTATTTTTTAAAGAAGCGTGTGTCCATAAAATATACGGAATGAATCCGCCTTATACGGTAAATACCTCGTATATACGCGGTGTTCAGAAAGGTAGTAGCCTGTCCTTAGTTGTAGTAAATGAAACGCTTTACTATAAATCACCTAAAGGTGTATGCGCCTTTGAGGGTGGCGTGCCCGTATCAATTTCTCAGGATTTAGGCGATGAATACTATACTGATGCGGTAGCGGGTGCTATCGGTGACAAATATTATATTTGTATGTCAGATAAATTCAAAAAACGTCATCTTTTTGTTTTTGATGAGGAAAAAAGAGTGTGGCACCGTGAGGATGAAATTAACGTTCTTGAATTTGCAACTCACAACTGCAATTTGTATTTTATTTCAGAAATTGACGGAGTTAAAAGGCTATGCCTTGCCGACGGTGTTAAGCGTTTCGGTAATTTTACAAATGAGCTTTCCGGTTACGTTGAGGAGGAAGATTTCCCTTGGTGTGTTGAAACCGGTTTATGGGGATTGAGTATTCCCGAAAATAAATACTATTCGAAAATTGTTTTTCGTGCCTACGGTAAGAATGGCTCATTTGTAAAAATTGATTTTCAAACCGATTTAAACGGCAAATGGGAGACTCAAAAAGAATTACGGTTAGACAAAACCGGCTCCTTCATTTTGCCATTTGTTTCGCCGAGATGCGATACGTTAAAAATTCGTATCAGCGGTAAGGGTGAGTTTAATATCTATAGCATTTCCCGAGAAATTCAAGCGGGGAGTGAATTAAATGTATGATTTAAATCTAACCGTTCCTAATCTTACCTCGGATAAATATTCTGACGGTAACAAGTTTATGCTTCTTAAGAATTATCTTTACGAGTTAAACGAAGCTCTGGCTCAGGTTTTAGATGATAAAACTGCTATCGAGCTTCAGACGTTAACAAGGTCAATGAACGAAAAAGATAAGTCTAATCAAGAAACAATAATTGCTTTGAAAAATCAGAGTATTAAAAAATTCGATGCTTTGAAGCAGGATATATTAAGGACAGCCGATGAAATCGAAAAGGAATACACAACAAAGCTTGAACAAACTAAGGAAGAAATAAGGCTTGAAGCCGAAAGTCAATTCGTCGCACAGGCTCAATTCGGTGAATATAAAAGTGAGGTGGCTTCTCAATACCAGCAAACGTCAGAAGCAATTCAGTCTAACGTTACGAAAACTGAAGAGCTTTCAACAACGGTTGAAGATTATAAAAGAGCAACCGACTCAAAAATAACTCAACAAGCAGATTCTATAACCTCACAAATAAGCGAAACCTACGCTACGAAAAACGAGGTTGATGGTTTAGAGGATAAGGTTGAATCAAAAATAGTTCAGAGCTCTACAAATATTACCGATAATTTTAATAAATCTCTTGCATATCTTTCAAATGATATAAGCACAGTAGGCGGTAACGTTAAAGAGCTTGTTTCAGAGCTCAACGTTTATATAAGACGTGGTGAGCTTGAGCCCGGCGTTTATGGTGTTGAAATCGGCAGAAGTGATAGCCTTATAAAAGCAAGATTTGTAAATGATAGGCTTTCGTTTTATCAAGGTGCTTCAGAGGTTGCCTATATATCTCAGAATAATCTGTATATTACAAGAGCAGAGGTGCTTGATTACCTGAAAATAGGTAATGCATCACAAGGCTTTTTTATTTTTGATACAACGGAAAACGGGTTGGAGGTGAAGTGGAGCAATGGCTGATTTTTATGGTGCTTGTACAGGTAAAATAGGGGCAAAATACAATATTTGGTTAAGCGTTATTCAGAATTATCAAAGCATTGAATATAACTTATCTAACGTAAGTGTGAGCCTGTTTTTGAAAAGAAACGATGGGCAATCAAGCTCAGCTTATAACCTTAATGAATGGGAAAACAGTGCGTCAATCATTATTAACGGTGAAGCGAAGGTGTGGCGGAATCTTGAGATTGATACCAGAGGAAACGCAACGGTTACTCTCGCTCAATGGACGGGCGACGTTTACCATAATGCAGACGGTACGCTTTCGATGAGTATTGACGGTAGCTTCGTTATGGGCAACAGTAACGTTTCAGGCGGTCAGGTGTTGGCGAGCTTTACTTGTACTACTATCCCGAGAAGCTCTTATATGACCCTATCAACGAACGAGGTGTACCTTGGTGGTAGCGTTGTTTGTAACGTTTTTCCTGCATCAGCCGAATTTTCTCACAGTATAAACTTTTACCTTGAAAATACAGAGGGGAGCCTTTGGTTAGCCGAGGGTGTTACAAGCGGAAGCTTTGCAGTGCCGTTGGATTGGGCAAATCAAATGCTTTGGTCAACAAGTGCAAACGTATCCGTTGTACTTACAACTTATTACTACGGACAATACGTAGGATCAAATACGTATTCAATGAAAATTGTAATTCCCGATACGGTTGATTTTCAACCTACCTTTGATTTGGTTACAGAAAGATTAGATAACGGTGTGCCGAGCGAGTGGAACGTATTTTTAAAGGGTGTGAGCGGTATAAAGCTTGACGTTGCCAATCTTAATCTTAAATATGGTGCATCAGTTACGGCTTGCGAAGCAAGGGTTGGAAACGTCATTTATAACTCTGTGCCGTCGTGGTTTTATCTTCTTGATGCCGGTAACGTTGAAATAAGCGTAACTATAAGAGATTCAAGGGGGCTTGCTTATACGGTATCGTCTTCTGTTTTGGTGAATGATTATTATCCGCCAAGTCTTATCGTCAACAGTGTAAAACGTTGCAATTCACAGGGCGAATTAACGGAATCGGGTGATTGCTTTATTTTAGATTACCGTGCGGATGCTTGCAGCGTTGATGGTAAAAATCAGATGCTTGTCAGCTATAGATGCGGTATGTCTAACGATAATTTAGGCGAGGAAATATTTATAAATAATTCACCTGCAGTTATAGGCAATGGTTTAATTGTTCCGTCTAGCTCTTACGTTATAAGGCTTTGCATTTACGATAACGTTAATTGGTGGGGAATAATAAATGACCGAAGCGTTCCAAGTGCAGATATTCCATTTAATATAAGAAAAGGCGGTAAGGGCGCCGCATTCGGATGCTATGCCGAAAAAGATGACGAGCTTACTGTAGGATGGAATTTGAATCTTAAAGGTAAGCTCGTAAATCAAAGGGAAGCTATAGATGTTGGCGATAACGTTAGCTACGTAACGGATAATTCGGGAACGGTAAGTTATCCTTGTTTAGATTTATGCGTTTTGAATTTAGGATTTGTTAATGCAGTAGATATTCCTGCTAATACGGATTTTGTTGTTGGGTATATTAAAGCTATCCCGAAGGAATATTCACCACTTTCTACTATGGTATGGAATATTAACGGCGGTGTTTCTTACGTTGACCCGAACACAAGGGCTATAGTGCTCAGATGCTCTTCTTTTGTGCCGGCAGGCTCGGGAATTTATATAAATGGTATATTTGCTACAAAACAGGAGGAATAAAATGGCATATTCTACAATCAAATACGGTTCAACCGGTGATGATGTAAAAAAATTACAGGAAGAATTAAATAAATACGGCTACGGTCTTGATACTGACGGCATTTTCGGCATTAAAACTCAAAGTGCTGTAAAGGATTATCAAAAAAATAACGGCCTTTCAGTTGACGGTATCGTAGGTGCTAATACTTGGGGAAAGCTTAATGCTTCCACTCAAACCATAAGCAGTAACACTCAGCAGACCTCGGGTAATTCAAGCTCATCCTTTTCTCAAAGTGTTCAGCTTTCAGAAAGACCTGAATACGTTAAAGGTCAGGCTGTTTTAGATGCGGAAAATAAGGTTAAGGATTGGGAGAATAATGCTCCGTCAAATTACGAGAGCAAATACTCTCAGCAGATAGAAAGCATTTTAAACGATATTTTAAACAGAGAAAAATTTGAATACAATCTCAATGCAGACCCTCTTTATCATCAGTATCGTGAGCTTTACACGGAAAACGGTAAAAAAGCGATGATGGATACCGTAGCAGATGCATCTGCTTTAACGGGTGGTTATGGTAATACTTATGCAGTTAATACAGGTACAGAGGCTTACCATGAATATCTAAGTAATCTGAACTCGGTTGCTCTTGATTTGCGTGATAGAGCTTATGAGACTTATAAGGATGAGGGTGATAAGCTTTTTGACGATATATCTGTTTTAAGGTCTCTTGATGGTGATGATTATAAAAAATATCTTGATGAATTAAACCGATATTACAAGGATGGCGATTATCTTATTGAAAGCCTCGCAAATATGACCGATGCAGAATTTGATGCGTTTTTAGCAACAGTTGATGCATGGGAAAGCGACAGGGATTTCAACTTCAAGGAGTATATGGACACTCTTGACAGACAAGAGTTCCAGAAAGAGCTTGAGTTTAAAAAGCAGGAAGCTCAGCGAGACCAGGCAAATGCAGACAGAGATTATGCCTTACAGCTTCAAAAGCTTTATGCGACTTCATCTGGCAAAAAGGATAAGGATGACGATGATGAGACAGATGGCGAGTCAGTTAATTATCCCAGAACCTACAAGCAGTTTTATACAATGACGGGCTACAGCGGAATTCTTACCGAGGAAGAATTTCTTATGAAAAAAACCGAAAAGGCAAAATATAAAAATTATTCTAATTATTTGAAAGAAATGTATCTTAAATACAAAGAAGATTAAGGAGGTGCGACTTTGATAATTGACGTTACAAAAGAACGTGTTGCTATTACACAATGTCACGTTGTAACTGAGGGTGAATATTGTGTTAATGAGTGTGAATTTCAGTTACCTGAATGCTTTGACGGGCTCACCGTAACTGCAGTTTTCAACGATATCCCCGTACCACTTTTGAATAATAAATGCTTTATTCCATCGCTTAAAAAGGGTGGTGCGGTTTTAGGCGTTTATGCCTACAGAAAAAATGGTGATGCTTTAGAGCTCGTCTATTCACCTAAGCCTACTGCGTTTTACGTTGATGAAGGGTCTTATACTGGTGCAAATGGTATTGAAGAAACGCCTGATATTTCAAAATACGAAGAGTATTGCACAATGCTTTCTCAGCTTTGTGAAAGTCTTATTTCTCAAATTGACTATATAGAAAAAGCAAGCCTTACTCAATCGATTTCTACTGAAAGCACACATTCTCAGGTTCCTACTGCAGGTGCGGTATATGAATACGGCAGAGAAATCACAGAAGAGCTTAATGATGAGATAACAGAGTTAGATGAAAAGCAGACAGCTTTTATGAGCTCGGTTTCTAATGCTCTTAAAGCCAATGCTTCGGGTGAGAGCGTTGTGATATACGACAATTCGCCTATTCCTCATTATGCTGAATGTAAAATAAAAAGCAAGAATATAATCAGTATAAATGATACGGGAGAGTTTTTTGAAAAAACAGATATTGTTTTTGATAAAGTTTATCCTCCGGGAACGTACTCCTTTAGTGCTGTTGTTGAAAGCGATGATACTAATTCAGATAAATGTTTTTTCTGGTTTACGTTAGACGGTAGTACCAAAAGAGCTTCGGTTATAAAAAGAACCGTGGATGGTAACAGAACTGTATCTGAAAACATTGTTATAGCGAGTGAATTTAATGGAATGACTTTTTTCGCAAGCAGCAATCTCCTAAATAGCAAAAACGATAAAGCAAGGTTATCGGATATTCAGTTGGAAGCGGGGAAGGTTGCAACGGACTACGTTCCGTATGTTGAAAGTGATAACGTTGGTATTATAGCCGGTGGTAAAAATTTAAGCAGTATCCGGACGGTACAGTGTAATGTAGCTGATAATAATGGTGCTTGTTATAAAAAGGTGGATTTAGGTTATTCGTTACCTCCATGCAAATATTCGTTTAGTGCAATGGTTACAAGTTCAGACGTTGATACAGAAAAATGTGCGGTAATTCTCTTGAATGAAAGTGACGGAGTATCACGCGAGGTCAGCCGATTGTTATTTTCAAAGAATGGGACAAGTAGAGCTTCAATAGAGAATCAAAAAATTGACCAACCGTTCAACTGTCTTGCGTTTTATCCGGCAGAAAATGAAAGTGCAGCAGCCGAAGATTCGGCAACGTTTAGTGATATTCAAATTGAATACGGCACAACCGCAACAGCTTTCGAAGAATATAAAAAGATTCAGGAGTTGCCATCAAATTCACAAGGCTATATTGATGATTTGGTGCTAAGTTATCCGGTTTCTACAATACTTTCTTCAAAAGAAGGCGTATTGTTAGACGTCACCTATAATCGTGATATCAATAAAGCTTTAGCCTCAATTGAAGCAAGATTATCTGATGGGGAGACAGCTTGATGGATTTTAATTTTATTATTGTAGTGGGTGGTGTTGTTTCTGCTTTGACAATTATAACGGCAACTTCTATAAAAATTTATAATTTTATAAGGAAATGGGAAAAGTGGGTCGAAGAAATGAGCGAGCATTCACTTGATAATTACTTATCTGTAAAAAGATTAACCATTATGTCCCACGAAATGCCCCTTTCCGAAAGGATTGCCGCCGGCGAAAAATATATAAAAGCAGGGGGCAACGGTGAGGTTAAGCATAAATACGAAGAATTATTACTACAGCTACCAAAGGAGTTTTGAGTATGAGGATTAACATAAAAGCAAGGCTTAAAAACAAAACGTTTTTAATAAGCTTTTCAGCTTTAGCAATAGCTTTCGTTTATCAGGTTTTATCACTTTTCGGGTTTACTCCCGAGATAAGCGAAAACGAGGTTGTCAATGTCTTTAGCATTGTTATTAATATTCTTGCTTGTGTTGGTGTTATTGTAGACCCCACTACAGACGGTATGAATGACAGTGACAGAGCAATGACTTATTTTACAGATTATGACGAAAGATTAATTGATTGATAGATTGAAGGGGGATACTAAATGAGTAAAAAAATATATATTTCACCAAGTAATCAGGTAGGCAATACCTATGCAACGGGCGACACGAATGAAAAAGAGCAGTGCCACAAAATTGCAGGGGCTTGCGTTGATGCTCTTATTGAAAACGGCTTTCAGGTTATGTGTACTTACAATGATGATATGTATAAAAGAGTAGAAGAAAGCAACGCTTTCGGTGCTGATATCCATATCGCAATTCACACAAACGCCACCGCAAAGCACAACGTAACCGGTGGCTCTCAGGTGCTTCTTTACAGCATTTCCGGTGAAAGAGAGAAAGCAGGAAACGCAGTTTTATCAAGGCTTTCGCCTATAACTCCCGGCAAAAGTGCTGAAAGACTTGTATTGAAGCCTGATTTTTATGAGGTGAGAGCTACAAAGGGAATGGCTTTATACTGTGAATGTGAATTCCACGATACTCAATTAGGCTCTGATTTTATTATAAATAACACAGATAAAATTGGAGAAGCTATCGCTTACGGTATTTGCGATTATTACGGCATTGTACCGAAAAATAAAAACAGTGCTCCGAATGACGGAGCACTGTATAAAGTTCAGGTTGGTGCATTTTCAGTAAGAGAAAATGCAGAAAACTATCTTGCTAAATTGAAAAACGCAGGCTTTGACGGGTTTATCGTGTCTTAAATTAAGCAATGTTTGAATTGCGTTTTAAAATAGCGCGTGCGTCATCGAGGTCAAGAACGCCGTTGTTGTTAATGTCGCAATAGAAAACGTCTGCTTCGGCAAGGGGTGGTTCAACACCTGAAACTATTCGCAAGGCTTTTATTGCATCGTCAAGTGTTATCTGCCCGTTGCCGTCAATGTCACCGAATACAACTTCTTTTTCAAGCTCTATGATGTAAGTTGGTGCACCGGAGGCTACACCATATGCAACACCGGCGGAGCCTAAGTTGCAAATGATTTTAACGGGGTGAGTGGCGGTTGAGCTTACCGCATCCTCTTCTCTGAAACGGAAAGCACCTTTGCCGATTGAAACAACCGTTTGAGGTATTGTGACTTCGGTGAGAGTTGTGCAGTTTTCAAAGGCGTATTCATCAATCACGAGAGCACCGTCACCAAGGTTTACAGCTTCAAGCCCTGTGCAATTCTGAAAGGCTCTTAAACCGATTTTTGTAAGACTGTCAGGGAAGGTGACTGTTGTAAGTGCGGTACAGTTTTTGAAAGCGAATGCACTTATGGTTTCAAGTGTGTTTGAAAAACGTATGAAATTTAAGCTAGTACAGTTTTCAAAAGCATTTTCACCGATAAAGGTTAATTTGTTTGATGAACGGAAGCTTGTCATAGCAGTGCAACCAACGAAGCAGAGCTTTCCGATAGCTTCAACGTTTTGTACATTAATGCCTGTAAGTGAGGTGCAGTATTCGAAGGCTTGATTAAATATAACACGCACTCCTGAACCGATTATTACAGAATTTAAACGTATGCATCTTGAAAAAGCGGCGGGACCAATCGATAAAACTGTAGCAGGAATGCTAACTGTTGTTAAGGTTGTTTTACTTGCAAATGCATTCTCTTCTATAGAAGTAACAGTTAAGCCGTTTATCTGGGAGGGAATGTAAACCTCTGATTGTGAAAAACCATAATACTCGGTTAATTTGCAAGTTCCGTCGCCGTTGTCCTCATAATAAAACCTGCCCTTATTTCCGTTGGCATCTTCAAAATCGTATTGAAGAGCAGCGGCAACGGGAACGGTCGATAATATAAGAATAATGGCAAAAACTACTGATAAAAATTTTTTCATTTGATAACCTCACGAAAAATTAATCCGAACTACAAAGAATTATACTACAAAAAATGATGTTTGTACATATACTTTTGCATAAAATAATGTATATTTTCTTTTTTATGCATAAAATTATGTATAAAATGAATTTTTTTGCAAAAACAGTTGCTTTTTTTTATAAATGGTTGTATAATTCCCTCACAAGCGATGAATATCGCAAATAAAATTAGTGAGGTTTTAGTAATGAAAAAGTTTTTAAAAGCAACAGCTATTGTTCTTGTAATCGCTATGATTGCTTGCTTCGCAGCTTGTGGCGGCGACACTGATGTTGACACAAATAACAATGATGCAGACGTTAAGAAGGAAGTTCTTACAATGGCTACAAACGCTGCATTCCCTCCCTATGAATACAAAGAGGGCGACGATTATGCAGGTATAGACATTGAAATAGCACAGGCTATTGCTGACAAGCTTGGTATGACTCTTGAAATAAAAGACGTTGAGTTCGGCTCTATCATTGGTGGTGTTCAGTCCGGTAAGTTCGATATGGGTATTGCTGGTATGACAGTTACTGATGAAAGACTTGAAAGCGTTAACTTCTCAACATCCTATGCAACAGGTATTCAGGTAGTTATCGTAGCAGAAGGCTCAGATATCAAGTCTCTTGATGATCTTAAAGGCGACGGCTCAATGAAGTTCGGCGTTCAACAGGATACAACAGGTGATATCTACGCTTCAGATACAACTGAAAATGGCGGATACGGTGAAGATAATGTTGTTCGTTACAAGACTGGTGCAGATGCTGTTCAGGCTCTTAAAGCAGGAAAGGTTCAGGCAGTTATTATTGACAATGAACCCGCAAAAGCTTTTGTAGCAGCTAACGATGGTCTTGAAATTCTTGATGGTGAGTGGACAAAGGAAGACTACGCAATTGCTATTGCTAAAGAAAACACAGAGCTTCTTACTAAGGTTAACAATGCTCTTGCTGAACTTGAAGACGAAGGCAAACTTGCAGAAATTATCAATAAGTATATCCCTGCAGAATAAGTTTATTTAACCAATTTTGTACGAGGACGGTAATCCGTCCTCGTATTTTATGGTATTTAGGAGTGATTTTTTGGAATCTCTAAAATTATGGTTTCTTGAAATAAAAGATGTTTTTTTTCTTTGTTTTATAGATGATAATCGCTGGGAATGGCTTGTAGAGGGTTTTGTTAACTCATTAATAATCACGATACTTGCTATAGTTATAGGTCTGTTTTTTGGTATTGTTCTTGCTGCCATACGCTCATCATATGATAAAAATGAGGAGTCACTCAAGCTTAGAGGTGGAGCAGGATATGTGCTTCTTAAGATTTTCAATTCTATTGCAAAGATATATATCACTGTTATACGCGGTATCCCTGTAGTTGTTCAGCTTATGCTATGGTATTTTGTAATTCTTGTTTCTCAAGATAACGATATTCTTGTTGCGATAGTTGCATTTGGATTCAACTCTGCTGCTTATGTAGCTGAAATTTTCAGAGGCGGCATTATGTCGATTGATAATGGTCAGTTTGAAGCGGGTAGAAGTCTTGGTTTCAACTATGTACAGACTATGATATATATTGTTCTTCCACAAACAATAAAAGCAACTCTACCAACACTTCTTAACGAGATTATAGCCTTGCTTAAAGAAACATCTGTTGCAGGTTATGTAGGTATTATGGATCTTACAAAGGCCGGCGACCTTATCAGAGGCCGAACCTTTGAAGCCTTTATGCCACTTATAGCGGTTGCGATTATTTATCTTGTAACCGTTATTGTGCTTACTAAGGTGTTTAGTGTGATTGAAAGGAGGTTGCGTAAGAGTGAGCGATAAAGCATTGATTAAGGTTACAGATTTAAAAAAGCATTACAACGGTGGCGAGGTTAAAGCTCTCGACGGTGTTAACTGCGAGATTGAAAAAGGCGAGGTCGTTGTTGTAATCGGACCTTCAGGTAGCGGTAAATCTACCTTCTTACGTTCCTTAAACCTTCTTGAAATTCCTACAAACGGAACAATTATTTTTAACGGAACAGATATTACTGCACCTAAAACGAATATTAATAAGCATCGCCAGAAAATGGGAATGGTTTTCCAGCATTTTAACCTTTTTCCCAATATGACAGTGCTCAAAAACATGACTTGCGCACCTGTTTCAATTTTAGGTAAATCTAAAGAGGAAGCAGAAAAAAGAGCTTTAGAGTTATTGGATAGGGTAGGGCTTAAGGATAGAGCGGATGCTTACCCCAGCCAGTTGTCAGGCGGTCAGAAGCAGAGGGTTGCTATTGTAAGAGCTCTTTGCATGGAGCCTGAGGTAATGCTTTTTGATGAGCCTACCTCTGCACTTGACCCTGAAATGGTAGGCGAAGTTCTTGACGTTATGAAGGAGCTTGCCTCAGAGGGTATGACAATGGTTGTTGTAACTCACGAAATGGGCTTCGCAAAAGAGGTTGCAACAAGAGTTATATTTATGGATGAAGGTGTCATTCAGGAGGATGGTACACCTGATGAGATTTTCGGTAATCCGAAATGCGAAAGGCTAAAATCCTTCCTCGGAAAAATTTTAATTTGACAGATAAAATCCTGCACATTCAAAGCGAATGCTGTAGGATTTTCTTTTTGTAGACAAGTTGCACAATGTACCGCTGTAAAATTTAACATTTTACACAACTCTGATTTTTGGGTTTACAGTTGAAAAAAGAAATAAGATGTGGTATACTTTTCTCTATAAGTAGTGTGTTGAATTATGCTTCATCACGAATTCTACGGAGGTGTATCTTTTGGCAGATGAAAAAAACACTGTTGTTGAAACGCCGGAAATAGACGAAGCTTCCCGTGAGTACGTCTATGAGAATAGAAGATACGTTGGTATGAAGGAAACAATCTGGTACGTTGTTTACGATATGTGCCAGAGCTTTAATATCGACTCTTTTAACGACCGTTTCATCACAAGTATTCTTCAGATTGACCTTGACTTCCAGACAATCGTTAGTGTTTTCAACGGTTTCTGGGACGTTATCAACGATATTTTCACAGCGGCAATCGTTGAGAAAACCCGTACCCGTTGGGGTAAGTTTAAGCCTTATCTCGTTGCGTTGGGTATTCCCGGTACGTTAGGTACTTGCTTCTATTGGCTTCTTCCCATGATATTCAAGGGCAAGGGCTCGAGAGATATGACGAAGTTCCTTACATACTTTATCTTGGCTATTGTCCGTGAGGGTGCCGGTACTTTCCGAGCTATCGCAAAAACAGGTATGCTGGCCACGATTACGCCACACCCTGTTGACCGTACCCGACTAATTACCGTTGCCGAGTTCTTCTCGGGTCTTTTGGGTGAAAAGCTTCCCCAGCAGATTCTTACGGTTCTTATCGACCTTATCGGTAACAAGGTTATCAACCTTTCATATACGTCAACCTTTATGTTTATGGGTAACTTTACCGCAATCGTAAGTGGTGTTGCATCTCTTATCTTCTGCGTTATGACCCGTGAACGTGTTCTTCAGTCAGTTGAAACGCCAAGCGTTATGCAGAGCTTGAAATCTGTTGTTAACAACAAGCCCATCTTGTTGCTTACTCTTTCAGAAACCCTTTCAAACTTCAGCGTTGGCGGTAGCATCAACGACTACTACATTGACGTTCTTAACTTTGCATCTATGACAATGGTTGCCGGTATTCCCGGTGCTATTATCAACCCGTTCTCATTCTCTCTCGTACCATGGTTTAGAAGAAAGTTCTCAACAAAAACTCTCTACCTTCTCGGTACAAAGAGCCAGCCGCTTCTTGATATCCCCGTATTCCTTATTGGTATGATAGGTGGTAAGCACAACGGTATTTACAAAAAAGTCTTACCGATGTTCTTCGTCATGGCCATAAAGGAAGCTATTTATATGGTATTCTGGGGTGTTCGAAGAGTTATTCCCAGTGAAATGTACAATGAGTCTATGGACTATTGTGAATGGAAGAACGGTTATCGAACAGAGGCTATGACGTCAGTTGCCCGCGACCTTACAAAGAAGCTTGCAAGTATTCTTAACTCTGCACTTTCTTTACAGCTTAAGAAGCTTATCGGCTACGATATTTCTTCTTATACTCGCGGTACAGCTCAGACAGACTCAACAAAATTCGGTCTCTTTGCAATGGCAACAATCATTCCTACCGTTACAGGTCTTTTAGGTATTATTCCTATTCTTTTCTATGACCTTAGCGGTGAAAAGAGAGAGCGTATGTACGCTGAGCTTCTTGCTCGTCGTGAGGAAGCTTCAAAGCTTGCAATGTCAGGTGACAAAGAAGCTATCGAAAGACTTGCTAAAGAGCAGTTAAGCGTTGCAGACCAGAAAAAAGATTTATAATAAACAATTAGACTGAGCCTTGCTTCAAGGCTCAGTTTTTTTGCGTTTAAGCTTATAATACAAGTTGAAAAGTTTATTTCGGTATGCTATAATTTTTCTATTAAAAAATGATAGGTGAAAAAATGACTAAATCAAACTATTTATCAAGTGCTGCAAAATATTTTGCCATTGTTTCAGCTTTGATTTTGTTACCTAATTTGTTTTCAGTTTTAGGTAGCTCTGAGCAGATAGCTTCTCTAACAGGCAAAATAACAAGCCTTTCTTTTTACCTTATTATCGCAGTTACTTACGTTGCTTTAAACGGTGAGGGGATAGCCTACAGAAAAAATAATATGCCCGAAAATTTACGGAAAATTGTTTATCTTAAAAGATA
Organism: Acutalibacteraceae bacterium; assembly: GCA_045592945.1. Lineage (GTDB taxonomy): Bacteria > Bacillota > Clostridia > Oscillospirales > Acutalibacteraceae > DTU089. The sequence goes on from JAZNVT010000003.1 coordinate 78,825, forward strand.
TTTACTTTTTTCTTTTTTAGTGAATTTTTCGAAGAATTTCATAGAAAAAAAGGTGTTGAATTTTACAGGTAGTGACGTTGTGAAAACTCTTTTTCAGTTTTCATCAAGCGTTCTTTTTTCGGTAGCCTCCTTTAGCTTTGTGTTAACGGTTGTATTGTTATGGTATATAAAACGTGATAAAAAAAATTCAATTCTCGTTAAAATTGAAATGGTTGCAGCTGCTTTCGGTTTTTTATACAATCTATTTAAGGTGTTTAATTATACCGTTACGGGCTACGCTTTAAAAATTTACGGCGAAACGCTTACAAATGTATTTTCGAACCAAAGCTTATCAAGTATTTTTTGCGTAGCTTGTTGCATCGTTTTTATAATCGCCTTTATTGTTGTATCAAAGCAGTATGACAAGCTCTCTTTGAATGAAGAGGAGGAAAGAAAAAAACTACTGTCATTAAGAAAAACAACCAAAGATATTTATAAAGAGGTTGGTTACGGTATAGATAACGTTGAGGACGATTTTTTACTTAACGGTTAAAAGGTGAAATGTTAAATATTTGGAAACAGTCTTTTATTTCTGTTTTGGAAATAAAAGACTGTTTTGTTATGATAAAATGTAGGAAAATAGGGGTTTATGTCTAAATCTCAATTAAGTAGAGTTTTAAGGAGTAGTGTATGAAACTGATTTCTAAAATAATCTCGATAACACTTACTTGCTTTATATTTTTACATATGCTTCCGTTTGCTTCTGCTGTTAATACCGATACTATTCTTATGGGTGACGTTAACGGTGATGGAATTGTAATGGTTGAAGACGCTATTTTTGTTTTAAGCGCTGCTTCGGGTATCGAGCCTTATGACGAAGGCGATTTATCTGTATGCGATACTGACGGTGATGGCAGGCTTACCATAAAGGATGCAAGAAGGGTATTGTTATATGCCTGCGGTATTGATGGCTTTGAGGATGAGCTTTTGAATGCAGGCTTCCCGAAATCATATATTGAGCCTTTGTCAAAGCTTCACGATAAATATCCTAATTGGGTTTTCGTACCTATGTTAACGGGTCTTGATTGGCAAGCATCAATAAATGGTGAAAGAACACCACATTCCCAGCAGCTTATTGAAAAAATAGTTGAACCTTGGATGCAGTGCTCTTGTGCGCAGTGCTACGGTAAAACCTATGAAGGCGGCGGTTGGGTAAGTGCGTCTGAGGATGCGGTAAAATATTATATGGATCCTCGTAACTTCTTAACAGAGGAATATATATTCCAGTTTGAAAACATCAGGTTTGACGAAGCTCAAACTATAGAGGGTATTGAATCAATTTTAAGCTGGACATGGATGCATAATGCCGATATTACTTATTACGATGCTTTCGGAAATCTTCTTACTTACTCTGAAAATGGTCAGAATATTAAATATTCTGAAGCAATATTAAGAGCTGCTCGCGACAGTAACGTAAGTGCTTATTATCTCGCATCAAAAATTGTTCAAGAGGTTGGTTCAACTGACCCCTCAAACGTAACTACTGCTTGCGGTACAAGCTATCCTTATAATGGTATTTATAACTATTATAATATCGGTGCCTACACAGGTGCGTTAGACGGCTTGCGATGGGCAAACGGTTATATGGAAACAATAAGAAGCACGGTTATGTATTCTGAAGCGAATATCGCTTCCTCTCAGGTGGTAACAATTCCTTCGGCAACAACAGTTTATTTTGCATATGATTTGGGCGATTTTTATGGTGTAAGAGCCGTGGTAGGCGGAGTTATGTATGCAGGCTTCGTTATGAAAGATAATATCAAGGTGGCAACCGAATACGGAAGACCTTGGAATAACCCGTATCAATCAATTTATTACGGAGCTCAGTGGATTTATAAAAACTTTGTTGATACTCAGTTTACGGGTTATCTTCAGAAGTTTAACGTAAATCCTGAAAGCAATACTCTTTACGAATACGAATATATGGCTAACGTAAGAGCGGCGGCATCAGAATCTTATTACACTTATTCGGCGTATAAATCAAACGGTAATCTTGAAAGCAGAAAGGTTTTTTCAATACCCGTATTTGTAAATATGCCTTATGCAGATTTTAGTGAGGAAGAAATATTTAAAAATACAGTGCCTGAAGTAACAATTGCTTCAAATACTGACGATACAGTAACTATTCAGTGGAATGCTATAGACGGTGCTGAGGGTTACGAGATTTATAAATATGACGAAACGGCTAGTGAATATTATTATCTTGATACGGTAACAACTAACTCTTACACAGCTTATACAAACACAGATTGGGCATATCTTAGCGTCAGAGGATATAAAGCAAAGTCTGAAGCCGAGCTTGAATACACTCTTTTAAGTAGCGGAATTCAAATCCTCAAAGCACCCGGTGCGCCAACGGGCTTTGCAATAACGGGCTACGATTCCGGCTATATCACTCTTTCGTGGAATAATATGTTTGTTGATGGCTACGAGGTATACCGTTATGACAGCTTCACGCAGTCAACCATACTTCTAGCTACCGTTACCGAAAACTATTATACAGATAATTCAGTTTTCGGCGGTATATATTATCAATACGTAATTAAGTCCTTAAAGTATGGAGAAAACGGTAAATTCACCTCCTCAAATTCTCCGATTTTGAACGTTACAACTCCGGGACAGGCACCTCTTACAGGTATTGTTAAGGTTTCAGATTATCTTAATATAAGGCAATCACCCGATTCCTCTGCAACGGCTATTACTCAGGCTTATAATAATCAAAACGTTATAATCCTTGAAACTGTAGGTGCTTGGTATAAGGTGCAGTTTGTTTATAACGGAGTAACGTATATAGGCTACGGTCATTCTGATTACATTGAAGTAAGCAATTCAACACCCTCTGAGCCTGAAGCACCCGCTTTAGAGGTCTGCCCCTATGCAGAGCCAACGGTAACCTTAGCTCAGGATAGAGCAAACGAAATTAATTCTGTCAAATGGCTTCAGTGGTATCTTTATAAATTAGGCTATTTGACTGAAACCGATATAGACGGTGATTTTGGTCCTACAACAAACGGTGCTGTAATACGATTCCAGACCGATAAAGGTCTCGATGTTGACGGGCTTGTTGGTAGCGGTACAAGAGCTGCACTGAAAACCGCTTATGGAATATAAATAGAATTTTGGTGTGAAAATAATAATATGAAAAACAGAATAATAGCAGTTGTGCTTGTTTCGGTGATTACTTTATCTGCTTTTACTGTTAGAGGTTTTGCTTTTTTAAAAGGGGATTTAAATGGCAACGGAGTATTAGAGGTTGCCGATGCTATTGAAGTGTTGAGAATTTCGTCAGGAATAATTCCTGCAGATTGGTATAAGAAAATGATAGCGGATATGGATTCTGATGATGTTGTTACCATAAAGGATGCGCGTAGTATCTTAAGTCAAAGTGTGGATCTGACAGATATAAACGATTATCACGAACAGTTAAACCCTTACACCGACCACGGTTTTGGTGCTTCAACATTTTGTGTTGTTAATAGTTATTATAGTGAGGTACTTCCTGCTTCACCTATTGACAACAAGTCGAATCCGTTATATTCTGCAATTCCTTACGGTACTTTTGATATTGTAACGTCTGACCTTATTCACCATAGTGAGAGTGGAAACGATTTTTATGTTTTAGCGTCGGGCAGACGTTTGTACGCTAATGAAATTCAAGTTTTTAATGGTTATAATATGCCTTATAATAAGGCTGTTTTAAAGAAAACTGTAACAAAAAATTCAGGTAGTACGCAATTTTATCTTGCTCTTGATTGGCGTGTTCCGTTTAATGTAACCGTAAATCCTCAAGAATATGTTACGGGTTTTAACAGTCGTTCTTTTAATATAAAAGATGGTGTGTTTACGGGTAGCTATATTGATATAACTTTCAATTATACTACATATACGGAAGGGGAGTTAAGCTTCCCTGAAAGCAACGTTATAAGCCATACTCAATGGATTACTGACGGTAACAATGCAACCTTGAGAGTTTATTTGAAAAATGCCGGTTGCTTTTTCGGTTATACCGCTTATTATGACAGTAACAACTATCTTGTTATTTCGGTAAAAGAAAAAATGAATACTCTTTCGGGTAAGGTTATAGAGATTGACCCCGGTCACGGCGGTAAGGAGCCGGGTGCAGGCTCCGGCACGGGTATTTACGAAAGGGATGTTACATATAATATTGCTACATATTTAAAAGCATATCTTGAATCAGCAGGTGCAACTGTTGTTTTTTCAAGAGATAATTCTGCATCTGTGCCGGAAATTGAAGAACGAAGGCTTAATACTCTGAAAAACAATCCTGATATGTTTGTTTCTGTTCATTGCGATTCTTCTGATGATTCGTCGATGAATGGCTCGTCAGTTTATTATTATAAAAACTATTCAGGTCCTTTAGCCTTTGCTATTTCGAAAAATTTACCATCAGCTGTAAAAAAAGATTTGAATTATGCTATGTTTGATAAAGGTGCACATTTTTATCCCTTTATGGTAACGAGAGTTGAAAATTGTCCTGCTGTTCTGGTTGAATGCGGTTTTATATCTAATTCTCAGGATTTTGCAATTATAAATTCACCTGCAGGGCAGAATAGTATTGCAAGAGGCATTTATAACGGAATAGTTGAATATTGCAGTTGGTATTGAGGTGATTATTGTGAAAAAACATGATTTCATATTGCGATTAGTTTCGTTTTTCCTTGTATTATTGTGCTTAATGCAAAGTGTTTTTGCAGCAGGTAAAAAAGATGAAACATACTCTGGAAAAACCTCCGATTATTCAGCCGAAGCAATAGGCGTTGTTCCTAAAGAATACAAAGGCTTAGTGGAGGGTAATATTGCTCTCGGAAATAATCAGATAACAGAAGATTTTTGGGTTTCAACCGAAGATAAAGATGGCAAAATAACTGTAAAAAAATACGGTTTAGACGGTGAAAAGCTTTGGGAAACAAGCTATAAGCAACGTGGGGCAGGAACTCAAAAACCGCGTCTTTTCACATTTAAGCTTTTTCACGATTTTGTAAGATGTAGCGAAAGCAGCGGCAATGTTTACAGCTGGTCACGATTATATAGATTTATAGGCTTTATAGGTTTTAATGCTATAACAGGAAATAAATTGGTTAAAATCAGCCCGGACGGTGACGTCTTATGGAAAAAAGATTTCGGCTTCAATAAGATGATATATAACGTTACTGAAAAAGAAAACGGAGAGATTATAGTTAACATTGCTAAACCTGCAAAATTGTTTTCCGGTACGTCAAACGCTAATTACAAATGCTATTTGATATTGCTTTCAGCAGATGGCGAAATAAAGAATGAAATAAGCCTTGAAAAAGATGTTTTTAATGTTAAAATTCAAGGCTTAACAGAGGATGGCTTTTTTGCGGAAGTAACAGAATATAAACAAGAAGAGTATACAGATTATTTATGTGCTTTTGACCACGAGTTTAATTTGCTTTGGAAGCAAGAAAAAGAAACGAACAGCATTAATAATATTTATGAAGATTTTGGAGAAGAGGGCTATCCTCTCGTAACCAAAATTAACGATGACTCTTCGGGCAAGTATCGAAGCACTTGTATTTCAAGAATTGACTTTGATAAAAAGGTTTTAACTACGCACGAATGGAAAAGCAATTCACTTGATGAATACGTAAGCTGTGAATATATTCTAAGTAACGGTGATTACGTTTTTGAATTTAGTGAAAATAAAACCGGAGAATCAAAAGATGAAGTATGTAGGTTTGTTCGATATTCAAGTGATTTTGAGTGTTTAGGTGATATTAAGCTTACCGGTTACGGTATAAATAGAATTATTGAAACTGACGATTGTATAATTTTCTGTATGTGGAACGCAAAAAACTATGACGAAAACGGAAGGGTACAAGACAGAGAAATTGTTTATACCGCTTTCGATTATGACTACAATCTACTCTGGCAAAAAGCCGTAAGTGAATAATAATTAAAGCTTGTCGAACTGAAATGTTCGGCAAGCTTTTTTCGTTGTATTGATTAAATTAAACTCTTTTTACACCTTTTGTGAAAACTGATTTGATGTTTATATTATCATCAAAAATCAAAAGGTCTTCGTCGTAGCCCTTTTCAATTTTGCCCTTTGATTTACCGAAGCCTAAAACCTCGGCGGGGGTAAGCGATGCCATTTTTACTGCACTGTAAAGCGGTACGCCAACCTCCTTGTACATATTTCTTACGCAGTCGGAAAGCACTGCGGCGCTACCCGCTAAAGCGGAGCGGTCGCTTAATTTCATAACCTTATCTTCATAGATAACACTCATACCGTTTTCCTGCGTGTAAACGGTATTTTCTTTTATATCGCTTGCGGAAAATTCAAGCCCGTCAGTAATAAGATACATTTTACTGTCGCCCTTGCATTTATAAATAAGCTGTAAAACGCCCTTTGGTAAATGCCTTAAATCTGCAATAGTCTGTGTTGAAATTTCGTCAATTACAAGACCTGCCTCAACAACACCTGCAGTTCTGAAAACGCCCGTTTTAAAGCAAGAGGTACAAGCGTTGTAAATATGAGTAATATCACAAAAGCCGTGCTTTACCGCTTCTTCAACCTCGCTGAAGCTTGCGGCGGAATGAGCAACAGAGGGAACAATTCCTCTTGCTTTTAATTTGTCACCTAATTCAAGGCAACCCTCAACCTCGGGTGCGGCACCCATAATAAGAATTTTATTCCATGCTTCAAGCAATTCTTCTGGCGGGTTTTCGTTGGGGTTTAAAATGTTCTCGGGGCTTTGAGCACCTTTATATTTTAAATTGAGATAAGGTCCTTCAAGATGCACTCCTAAAATATTAGCCTTTTCGCTTTTTTCACTTGCTTCCTTTATTGATAAAACTGCTTTTTTAAGCTGATTTATAGGTGCGGCAAGAGTTGTAGGAACAATTGAGGTTGTGCCGTATTTCAAATGTGCTTCAGCCATTGCGATAATATCCTTGTAATCCTCACTCATAGCGCTTTTGTTACCGCCACCGTGAACATGACTGTCAATAAAACCGGGGGAAAGATAATCACCACCGCAATCTATAACGGTATCGCCATTTTTAATCTCAAATCTGTCGCATATATCTATAATTTTGCCGTTGTCGGCTATTACGTTGCATTCTCTTATTTTATCGGGGAAAATAACCTTTGCGTTAATATAAATATTCATAAAAACACCTCTTTTTTCATTTTAAATATATTCACTCTCATTGTCAATGAAAAGTTTTTTTACCGACTTAAAATGACAAATGTTTTAAGCTTAATAATTTAAAATGTATTTGTCAGGGGGTGGTGTGTTGACGGTGTATGCAGATGTGCTTGTAAGCTTAAATATTTTAATAACGTATATTTTTCTTGTGTGTACCCGTGTGATTTGTAAAATGGCTACTAATAAATTTCTTGTAGCTATAGGGAGCTTTATAGGCGGTTTTAGCTCTCTTATAATATTTGTTGATATTAAATATCAGGCGTTATCGTTTCTTATTAAACTATTAACGGCGGCGGTTATAGTAGCGGTAAGCTTTTTACCTCGTAGCATACGAGGGTTTATAAAGCTGTATACAGGCTTTTTTACTATAAGTGTAATCTTCGGCGGTGTTATGTATTTTTTAGAAATTACAATAAATCCCGAAAAAATTATGTATTACAACGGCACCGTTTATTTTGATATGAGTCTTGCTTATCTTGTAGGCAGTGTGCTTGTGATTTACGGTCTGTTTCTTCTTGTACAGTACTTTTTAGATAAAAAAGTAAGTAACGAAAATCTATGCGAATTGAAAATATTCTTTAGAAATACTGCGGTTTCGCTTCCTTCCGTTATTGATACCGGTAACAATTTAACAGACGGCTTAACGGGGCGACCCGTAGCCGTTGCAGAGCTTTCCGCGGTAGCACCGCTTTTTGATTTTAAAGAACTTGATTTTCTTAAAAAAGGTAATTACGAAAGCATTCCCGAAGCACTTAAAAAATATATAAGAGTGGTGCCTTGCGGTGCGGTGACGGGTGAGGGGATTTTGTTAGGCTTTATCCCCGAAAAAGTAGAGGTTAAAACAAAAACAAGGGTTTACATAAACGATTATTGCGTTATAGCGGTTTTAAATAAACAGCTTTCAGAGGGCGAATACAGAGCCTTATTAAACGAAAAAATATTACAAAACAGCCGAGAGGAGAAGCGTATTGAAAGCAATGTTTTTTGAATTTATAAATAAATTAAAATTGAAGCTTTTCATAAAACTTGGTCTTAAAAAAATCTATTATATAAATAGTCCACAAACGTTACCGCCACCGCTTTCAAAGGAAAGAGAACAAGAGCTTACAGAAAAATTATGCGACGGCGATAAAAAGTCGAGAGATATTCTTGTTGAGCATAATTTAAGGCTTGTAGTTTATATTGCGAAAAAATTTGAAAACTCGGGGGTTAATATTGAGGATTTGATTTCGATAGGCACAATCGGTCTTATAAAAGCGGTAAATACCTTCAGACCCGATAAAAATATAAAGCTTGCAACCTATGCTTCAAGATGCATAGAAAATGAAATTTTAATGTATTTGAGAAAGGTTAATCAGCAGAGGGGAGATATTTCTCTTGATGAGCCCTTAAACGTAGATTGGGATGGCAATGAGCTTTTGCTTTCTGATGTTTTAGGCTCAGACGGACTTGAAATAAATGATAATATAGAGCAAGAGGATGAAAAAAGAATTCTTCATATGTGTATGAACGATTTATCCGACCGAGAAAGGCTTATAATGAATATGCGATTCGGTATGGATGGTCAAAAGGAGCACACTCAAAAAGAGGTTGCTGATATTTTAGGCATATCCCAAAGCTACATATCCCGCCTTGAGAAAAGAATTATTGTTAAACTGAAAAGGGATATAGAACGTCAAACGGTGGAAAGATAATATAAAAAAGACAAGTATAAAGTTGTTTTTATACTTGTCTTTTTTCTTTTTTTGTATTAAAATGGTAAAAAATAGTAGTTCTTCTAAATTTTTCTATGGGAGGAAATGTTATGAAGAAAATGAATAAAGCTCAGATAGTGTTTAAAATTGTTGACGGTGTAGGTTACCCAACTCAAAATAACTACCATTATGAAAACGTGCAAAGGGTAGTTGATATAGCTTACGGTGATCACGAGTTAACAAAAGGCGATTTGTATTACACACCCGAAATCTTAACCGACGGTAAAAAACACCCTGTTATAGTTTATTTCCACGGAGGCGGTTTTCTTATGGGTGATAAAAAATGCCGTGTAAGCATCAGCGAATATTATGCTAAAGAAGGCTACTTCGTTTTCTGCGTCAATTACCGTTTGCCCCCTGAAAGAAAATATCCCGAAATGGTTTATGACTGCGTTGATGCACTCAACTTTTTACCGAAGCTCGCCGAAAAATATAATATAGATTTAGATAATATCGTTCTTACGGGTGACTCTGCGGGTGGCTATATGTGTGCTTATGCAGCTGCTCTTAAATATGACGAGCATTTAAAAGAAAGAGTAGGTTGTGATGCTATTAACGTTGATTTTAAAGGTCTTATGCTTATGTGTGGTATTTATGACCTTGACGTGCTTTTGCAGGGCGGTAAGCTTTTCGGCGTTATTCCCACAACTGCACAAACTCTTTTCGATTTCCCGTTGAAAAAAGATATGTCTAATTTTAAAGACTACGAATATTTTGACTGCCTTTCACCCTCTGCATTTGTTAACGAAAAATGGTGCTCAACCTTTATTTGCTGGGCTGATGACGATTTAGTATGTCAGGGTCAGGGCGAGCCTATGGCGGAAAAATTAAAAGCGGTTGTGCCGTATTATGATTATTATCATGTAAGCGGAATTGCAAATAACCATTGCTTCCACCTTACACCCACAATCAATAAATACGCAAAGGAATGCCTTCAGAAATCAGTAGATTTTTTAGCAAAGCTCTTCGCGGAAGAAGAGGTTACTGTATAAAAGCGAATTGCGGAATGAAGTCACAAGTCACCAGCAGATTGCTACGCTCACAGTTTAATGGGGAGTTAGAAGTGTCGGGGCTTCACCTATTATAAGCTTGACAATGACTAATAAATTAAAAATTTGCGATGCCTTACCTCCCTGTGCGAAGCATAGGGAGGGGGACCGTTCTTTGATGCAACTGTTGTTTACTTTTTATTTATTTCGAGTGATAAAGATGTTTATTCCAAACATTTTAACCGAACGGTGGTGGGTAGTTCTCTTACTCCTTAGGTTTACTAAACCAGAACATAAACACAGAAAGTAGATATCTATGAAACACAAAGATATAACCCACGAAATAGTTGACCAAGCAAACAAATTAAGGAAGCAACAAACTCAAGAAGAAGGTAAGCTTTGGCATTTATATTTGAAGAAATTTAATCCGCGATTTACCCGACAAAAAATAATCGGCTCATACATTGTGGATTTTTATTGCGCAAAACTGAAACTTATTATCGAAATAGATGGCGAACAGCATTACTTAGATGAAAATAAAGAATACGAAAAACGTCGAGAAGAATATTTGCAAGGCTTGGGCTATAAGCTATTAAGATTTTATAACAGTGATATAAATAAAAGTCTTAAAAATACTGAAACAACAATTTATCACAGTTGTATATACAGAGCTGAAGAATTAGGTATTGATGTTGAAATAAGCTTTAAATGATATGATAAACGGATAGTATATTTGATTTAATATACTATCCGTTTTCTTTTTACCGTCTTATCGTAATAAATCTAAAAAGTAAGAGAACTACCCACACAATTTGAGGTAATAGGTAGTAGTGAAAAGTGTTATTTTATCTTAGTAAACTTAAGAGGGAAGTGAACTACCCACCACCGTTCCGATTTAATAAACAAATAACAGACAGTATATCGCACGGAATATACTATTTGTTAAGCTTTAGTTTATTAAAGAACGGTCCCCCTCCCTATCCGCCAAAGCGGACAGGGAGGTAAGGCTATTGCTACTTCTCAATTTGTTGCTCACCGCGAAGCTGCTGGAGACCGGCAACTGATGACTAGAGGCTTTTAAGTTGTCGCAGACCCTTAATTTGCCACTTGCCACTTGCCATTTGCTATTAAAAAAGACGGTCTTTTGACCGTCTTTAAAATTTATCTGATATTACCTGTATTTGTTTTAAGTGTAACGTCGTGAGCGCCACCCTCAACAATACTTGTAGCACTAACGAGAGTGAGCTTGGCATCTCTCTGAAGGTCGGGGATAGTAACAACACCGCAGTTGCACATTGTTGATTTTACTTTATAAAGGCTCTTTGTAACGTTATCGTGAAGTGAGCCTGCGTAGGTTACGTATGAGTCAACGCCTTCTTCGAAGGAAAGCTTGCTTTGACCGCCAAGGTCATATCTCTGCCAGTTACGAGCTCTGTTTGAGCCTTCGCCCCAATACTCTTTAACGTATGTGCCGTTGATGTTGAGCTTGGGTGTGGGGCTTTCGTCAAATCTTGCGAAATATCTGCCGAGCATAAGGAAGTCAGCACCCATAGCAAGAGCGAGAGTCATATGATAATCGTGAACGATACCACCGTCAGAGCAAATCGGAACGTAAACGCCTGTTTCCTCAAAATATTCATCACGAGCAGCAGCAACCTCAATAAGAGCAGTGGCCTGTCCGCGACCGATACCCTTTGTTTCACGGGTGATACAAATAGAACCGCCACCGATACCTACTTTAATAAAGTCTGCACCTGCTTCTGCAAGGAAACGGAAGCCGTCACGGTCAACAACGTTACCTGCACCAACCTTTACGGTATCGCCGTACTTTTCTCTGATGAAGGCGATTGTACGTTTCTGCCATTCTGTATAGCCCTCGGAAGAGTCGATACAAAGAACGTCAGCACCTGCTTCAACGAGTGCGGGAACTCTTTCAGCATAATCTCTTGTGTTGATACCTGCACCAACCATATATCTCTTCTGGTCGTCGAGGATTTCCTGAGGATTTTCTTTGTGCTGAGAATAGTCTTTACGGAAAACGAAATACATAAGGTTTCCGTTGTCATCAACGATGGGAAGAGAGTTAAGCTTGTTTTCCCAGATGATGTCGTTAGCCTCTTTAAGAGTTGTTGCTGCGGGAGCAGTAACAAGCTTTTCAAGGGGAGTCATAAACTCGCTAACCTTTAAATCCATAGGCATACGGCTGATTCTGTAGTCACGTGAAGTAACAACGCCGAGAAGCTTACCTGTTGCGGTACCGTCTTCAGTAACGGCCATTGTTGAGTGACCTAATTTATCGTAAAGAGCAACAACGTCGTTTAATGTGTTATCGGGGCAAAGGTTTGCATCACTTACAACAAAGCCTGCCTTGTAGCTTTTAACCTTTGCTACCATTGCAGCCTCGTCTTCAATAGACTGTGAGCCGTAAATGAAAGACATACCACCTTCTTTTGCCAATGCAATAGCAAGAGTATCATTTGATACAGACTGCATAATAGCAGAAACAAGAGGAATGTTAAGTGTGATGGGGGCTTCCTCGCCTTTTTTATATTTGCAAAGGGGAGTTCTTAAATCAACGTTGTTAGGAATACAGTCAGGACCGGTGTAACCGGGAATAAGCAAGTATTCGCTGAATGTTCTTGAGGGTTCTGTGCAATAATGTGCCATTCGTATCGCTCCTTGTAACAAAATTATTACATTAAATTGTACTGCTATTTTTCTGAAATGTCAACTATAAATAATAACGATAATCAGCCGACTTTTTTCGATTAAATTATTGTAAAATAACATATTCTATGGTATCATTTTCTTACTTTTAACCGATAGGATGGTAATTCATGGCACATTTTGAAATTGACTTTCACGACAAAAACAGTGAAAGATTTATGATTAGCGGTCGTATCAACCAGATATTAAGGGATATGGAAGCAAAATTCCTTATTGCAGATAGCGTTGATACGGGCGATTTTTTATTCCGCGACGGTCAGTTTTCTATAGAAGAAAAGGATTCTGGTGAGTGGATTCCTTTTAAAGCTAATAAGGATTATTGGGGCTATAAAGAGTGTTATTGCTGGTTTAAACAAAACATCAAAATTCCTGAAAGCTTTAAGGGTCAGCATGTTATTTATAATATAATACCTTATAGCGGTAGAGGCTGGAATAACGAGGTGAACCCTCAGTTTATTATCTACGTTAACGGTAAGGTTATTCAGGGTGCAGACAGTAACCACAGATACGTAACTCTTACCCCTTGTGCAGAGGGTGGCGAGGAGCTTGAAATCTGCATTAGTGCATACTCTGATGATTGGGAGTGGAGAGGCGAGATTCAGCTTGGTGCCCAGCTTCAGGTTTTTGACGATATCGCTTACGATACTTGTTTTGATATCATAACACCCTTAAAGGTTGCAAAATATAAGGGTGAAGACAGTGATGCAAGAGTTAACATTCTTAAAGCACTTAATGAAGCTTGCAACATTCTTGATATCGATACAAACGATAGAGAGGTTTTCCACGAATCTTGTATTGAAGCATCAAAATATCTTGACGAAAATCTTTACGGTAAGTTTGAAGAGGCAACTGCTTGGTGCGTAGGTCATACCCATATTGACGTTGCCTGGTTATGGCGTCTTCGTCAGACAAGAGATAAAGCCTGCCGTTCATTCTCGACTGTGCTTAAATATATGGATGAATTCCCTGAGTATAAATTTATGTCTTCACAAGCTCAGCTTTATGACTACGTAAAGCAGGATTATCCCGAGGTTTACGAAAGAATAAAGCAGAAAATCAAAGACGGTCAATGGGAGCCCGAGGGCAGTATGTGGGTTGAAGCTGATACAAACGTTGCATCGGGTGAAGCTCTTGTAAGACAGTTTATGGTTGGTAAACGCTTCTTCCGTGATGAATTCGGCGTTGATAACAAGGTTATGTGGTTGCCCGACGTATTCGGTTATTCCGCAGCAATTCCTCAGCTTATCAAAAAGTGCGGAATGAAATACTTTATGACAACGAAAATCAGCTGGAATGAGTATAATAAATTTCCTTACGATACTTTTAAATGGAGAGGTATCGACGGTACTGAGGTGCTTTCTCATTTCCCGCCATCTTGCCACGTTACTGTTGATGAACGTCAGAATTGGCAGAGCACTTATAACGCAAAGCTTCGTCCGCTTTATATCTTAGGCGGTTACAAAAGATATTCACAGAAGGATTTAGGCAAGGATTTCCTTTGTTCCTACGGCTTCGGTGACGGTGGCGGCGGACCTACTGTTGAAATGCTTCAATACGGCAGAAGAATGGCTAAGGGTATTGAGGGCTGTCCCGTTGTTAAGCAGGCTCATTCATTAGAATTCTTTGAGGACCTTGATAAAAAGGTTTCAAATAATAAACGTCTTCCCGTTTGGTGCGGTGAGCTTTATCTTGAATTCCACCGTGGCACTCTCACAAGTCAGGCAAGAAACAAGAAATATAACCGTAAGAGCGAATGCCTTTATCACGACGTTGAAACTCTTTCGGCTATCGCAAATAAAGAGATTGGCTTAAGCTACCCGAGAGAAAAGCTCTTAGAAAATTGGAAGCTTATTCTTCTTAATCAATTCCACGATATTCTTCCCGGCTCTTCAATTAAAGAGGTTTACGAGGATAGCAAAATTGATTACGAAAACGTTCTTAATGCAGGCTGCGAAATGGCAGGGGATGCTCAAGGTGCTCTTGTTTCAAACATTAATCTTGAGGAAAAGAGCATTGTTGTTTTCAATACAACAGGCTTTAACCGTAAGGATGCGGTTATTTGCGATATTCCTTGCGAAAACGAGTTTGCAATTTTTGATAAAGACGGTAACGAGGTAGCATACCAGAAAACCTATGACGGCAAAATCGTATTTATTGCTGACGTTTGTGCAAAGGGCTACTCTTCTTTTGCAGTAAATGCCGTTGCACCTAAAAAAGCGGAAAGCGTAAATGCTACAATTAAAAATGCCGAAACACCCTTCTTCTCAGTTGAGTTTAATGACGAGGGTAATATTTCAAAGCTTATTCACAAAAAGAGTGGCAGAAGTGTTGCCCCCGACGGTGAAACTGTTGGTAAGGTTATTGCTTATCAGGATAGACCCCATAACCACGAAGCCTGGGATATCAAATGCTACTTTGATGAAAAATCATGGGAGCTTGATTTCAAAAATGCTGAAATTATTGAGCAGGGTGCGGTAAGAGTAGTTTATAAGGTTGAAAGAACCTTCAGAAAATCTACCTTTACTGAATTTTATTGCATTTATAATGAACTTGAAAGAATCGACGTTGACTACGAGGCAGATTGGCACGAGGACCACGTTGTTCTTAAAGCCGATTACCCCGTTGACGTTAACGCTACTAAAGCAACCTTTGATATTCAGTTTGGTAACGTTGAGCGCTCAACAACTACAAATACAACATGGGAATTTGCACAGTTTGAGGAATCAATGCATAAATGGGTTGACCTTTCCGATAACAGCTTCGGTCTTTCAATTCTCAACGATTGCAAATACGGTTGCGACGTTAAGCACGGTCGCATAAGACCTACTCTTTTCAGATGCGCTACTCGTCCTAACACAATTCAGGATAGAGAATTCCATTCCTTTACTTTTTCAATTTATCCTCATGAAAACAGAGTTAACGACAGTAATGTTGTTAAAGAAGCTTACAACGTAAACTATCCTCTTTACGCAGTAGTTTCAGAGGCTAATAACGGTAAGCTTCCCTCAGAATATTCTCTCGTTAGCTGTGATAAGGATAACGTTGTTATTGAAACGGTTAAGGTTGCGGAGGATAGCGATTGCATTATCGTTCGTGCTTACGAAACCTGGAACTGCAAAACACCTGCAACGTTAACCTTTGCGGGTAAAATTAAAGAGGCTACAGAATGTAACCTTCTTGAAGAAGAGGATGAAAGCGTTGAATATACAGAAAATACTGTATCTGCAACCTTGAAGCCCTTTGAAATCAAAACCTTTAAAATTAAATTTTAAAAAGAGTGTTTATAAATTATGAGCTACAGTTTTTTTGCTATGGTGTCGAGAATGAAATATATCGACCGCTGGGCACTTATGAGAAATACCGAAAAGGAAAGCCTTGACAGTCACTCGAAAGAGGTGGCTGTCATAGCCCACGCCCTTGCCGTTATAGGTAACAAGCGCTTCGGTAAAAATTATAATCCCGAAAAAGCGGCGGTTTTAGGCCTTTATCACGATACCCACGAAATTATAACGGGGGATATGCCAACTCCCGTAAAATATCAGAACGAAAATATTCTCGTTGCATTTAAAGCGGTTGAGGACGATGCAAACGAAAGACTTTTAAATAAGCTTCCAGAGGATTTGAGAGATGAATTTAAAAATCTTCTTGCTTGTGAGGATGATGAATTACAGCCGTTGATTAAGGTTGCCGATAAAATCAGCGCCTTAATTAAATGCATAGAAGAAAGAAAAGCAGGCAATACGGAATTCAAAGAGGCAGAAAGTGCTACAAGAAAACGTATAGAGGAATGTAATATCCCCGAAGCAAAGGTCTTTATGGAAGAATTCCTTCCCGCCTACGAGCAAACTCTTGATACATTGTAAAACAAAAAGATTGCAAGTCTTGCACTTGCAATCTTTTTTTAATTTCACTTCTTCACTCTTCACTCTTCACTCTTCACTCTTCACTCTTCACTCTTCACTCTTACCTCTTACCTCTTACCTCTTACCTCTTACCTCTTACTTATTCATAACTCCCGCCCACCAATAATAGAGGGGGATGAATAAAAACATTATCCACGTGTATTTCCAAAGACCTACTGTAAGACCGATAGTAAGAAAGGCGGTAACTATAACAAGGGGGATAGGTAAGGCTAAAAGAAAGCCTCTCTTAGTTTTAGCGCCAACAGCACCGCAAAGCTGATAGTAAATCGGTATAAATAAAAACGCAATCCAGGTAGGGTGCCATATATGAGTAAGCATACCGAAAGCAACGTATGCAATAGGAATTATAAGAAAAACGGGAACTTTAAGCATTTTACTTCTTGCATCGGGGAAAATACCGTCAGGAAATTGAACGTTTTTGTCCATAGTTAAACTCCTTTAAAACTTAAATTAATTTACGATAATATAATAATATAAAATAAAAAAATTTACAACAGTATTTTTAAGTGACGTAGCTATAATTATATTGCATTACAAAAATTTAATTGTTATAATTCATATGAAAGCAGGTGCTACTAATGAAAAAATTGAAAGATAAGCTGTCATATGGCGTGGGTGCGGTAGGTCTTGATTTAAGCTATGGACTTTTCTATTCCTTCCTTGCAAAATATCTTACAGATATTCTTCACCTTAACAAAAAGTTTCTTTTGTTTTTAACTCCCGTTGCAAGAATATGGGACGGTATCAACGACCCGTTAATGGGTACTATTGTTGATAACACGAATACAAAAATGGGTAAATATCGCCCTTGGGTGCTTATAGGCTCGGTTTGTAATGCCATCGTGTTATCCCTTCTTTTTACAAACCCCGGCTTTGAATTGGGCGGTCTTCCGCTTTACATATACGTTGCATTTCTTTACGTAGGGTGGGGTATGACAAATACAATGGCAGATATACCTTATTGGTCTATGGTGCCGTCGTTTACAAGCGACCCCGGTGAGAGAAGCATTATAGCAACCATTGCCCGTGCCTTTTCAGGTATCGGTCAAGGCATTATTTCAATTTTTACACCTATGGTTTTACCGATTTTAAGTGAAACAGTTATGAATGGTGAAAAGATTGCTGATGCGAGAAGCTATAGCCTTTGGGCAATAATTTGTGCGGTATGCCTTGTAGGCTTTTCTGCATTTTCAGTTGCGAATACAAAAGAAAAGCATATTACAACACCTAAAGAAAAATTTACGTTTAAAAAGATGTTTCTTATTGCAAGAAACAACGACCAGCTTTTAATCTTTATGCTTTTTGCGATGCTCTCAAATGCAGGCTGGTATATGGTTTCAGGTGTAGGCGTTTATTATTTCGATGTTGTTATAGGTGACCCCGGAAAACAAAGCGCCTTTAACCTTTTAGGTGCGGTAGGCTCAGTGCTTGGTCTTGTGGTGGTGCCCGTATTAACAAAAGTTACTTCAAGACGAAGGACCTATCAGATTTCCTTGCTTCTTGCAATTTTCGGCTTTATTGGAATGTCAATTGCGATTAAAACAACAGGCTCATTCCTTTTAATGAATTTATGCTATCTTGTAGCATCAATCGGTGTTGCTTCAATGTTTGTTCAACAAACAGTTTTCCTTGCAGATATAGTTGACTACGGCGAGGTTAAGCAGGGCTTCCGTTCAGAGTCTATAACCTTCTCAATGAAGGGCTTTTTGCAGAAAATGGCATACACAATTCAGACGATTATTCTTTTTGCAGGTCTTGAAATTTCTCATTATAATGAGAATCTTCATTACGATAATACGGATGAAGTGAAAAATGCAATAAGCTTTATGATGCTTGTTGCTCCTGCAATTCTTATAATTCTTTCTCTTATTGTTTATACAACAAAATTTAAGCTTCACGGTAAGTTTATGGAAGAAATAACAGCTCAGATTTCACGTAAAGAAGAGGATAATGTTTAAGATTTATTCAATATTTTGTTAATATATGTTAAGTATTTTCGGTTAAATTATATTTGGTGATGAAAATGAAGGATATCATTAAAAAAATAAAAAATAAGCTGACTGATAGGGGAATGGGCTTAGCGGTTGGTGCTTTACTTGCCGTAATGGGTGTTGCTCTTCTTCTCTTTCCCGGTGAATCCTTAACAACGGCTTGTGCCGTGTTGGGTGCGGGTGTGCTTGTTTTATCAGTAATAAGATTCGTTAAATATTTTAATGACAAAAAAACAAATAAAGAAACCTCTAAAACACTTTTTTCAGGTGTACTGTTTTTAATTATTGCTTTTATACTTTTAATGCATCCGAAATTTCTTATTTCTGTTTTTCCGTTTTTAATAGGTCTTGGCGTAGTTTGCTACGGTATAGCATCATTTTTCGCAAGAGGTGGTCTTTTCTGTAAGCTTTTTGCAATAATAACAGTTATTATGGGTGTATCTCTTATGATAAACCCGTTTAACGGTGCAACAAAAATAACCTCTATGGTAGGCTTCGTTATTGCCATAGTAGGTATAGCTAAGGTTATTTCTGAAATAATGAATAAGGATAAGCCCTTGCTTTCAGACGGCACAGACGAAGATGGGTATAGAGAAGTTGAGTTTAAGGACGTAGACTGAAAAATTGCAAATTGCAAATGGTAAGTGGCAAGTTTCGGAACTGCGTTAGCTTTTTAAAGCTCACTACGTCTTCTAATGAAAAGTGAATAATTAATAATTAAGGTCTGCGATGCAGTGATGCAATCGCAGACCTATTGTTTTTATTATTTAATTGATACGAAGTTTCAACTTTTTTCTCTAAACAAAGCTTTACATTCGGCACACAGTGCCCCTTAATTTGCCATTTGCCACTTGCAATTTATAAACTTTTAAACACATACCCTTGTGCTCTTGCATAGTCTATAATATCGCCTAAAGCCTCTGCATTGTCGTATGATACTGCGTGTAAAAGAAGCACACAGCCCGGGTGAAGTCTTGAGGTTACCGTATCAAAAGCATATTGCTTTCCTTTAGGGTTATTAACGTCCCAGTCTGCGTAGGCGGTTGACCAGAAAACAGATTTGAAGCCGATGCTTTGTACAAGCTCAAGTGAATTTTCTGAGCAAGCACCCTCGGGAAATCTGAAGTAAGGTGATGAATAACCGAATTTTGTTCTTAAATGGTTATCAAGATTTTGAATTTCCTGCACCATTCTTGTTCTTGAAATAGTTGAAAAATTAGGGTGAGTGTCGGAATGGTTACCTACAATATGCCCCTCGTTAATCATTCTCGCAATTAAATCGGGGTTAGCTTTTACATTTGAAAGCGTTACAAAAAATGCGGCAGGAACATTTTTCTCTTTAAGTGTGTCTAAAATTTGACCGGTACAACCGTTTTCATATCCACAGTCAAAGGTCAGATAGATTACCTTTTCACCGCTTGTATCAAGACATAAACCGCCGTATTTTTCATAAAATTTCTGATTGTTTACAGATATTTCGTGTGGCACACCGCCCTTTGAAACGCCAAAGCTATGGTTATGGGCTGTAGTTGAAAGACCACGCAAATTATCGGGGTCGATAATAGGTAAGGTCTTTTCGGGCAAAGGCTCAAGACCTGTAAAGGTCGCTGAGGTGCCTGTCCTTTCTCCGTATTCTGCATTGCCTGTAAATTGAATTCTGTCCATCGGCACGGGTACGGGTGTTGTTTCGGTGACAGTAGGCGATGAAACGGTAGGGGCTTGAGTTGAATTCTCTGACTCTTTATTGCTTTCACCTTCGCCCGACGTGCTTTCAGTAGAGGACGAGGTTGTTGCTTCTTCTGTATTTGACGGTGTAGTAGTTGTAGCTTCGGAAGATACGGTTGGTTTTTCGCTTTCACTACCGCAGGCATTAAAACAAATAATTAATGATACTGTAAGTAAAATTGAAACTGCTTTTTTCATAAATTTCCTTTCAAGTTTAATCTAACAGACTGCAAAAAGTGGTACGGCTTTGCAGTCTGTTATTTTAAATTAGCTTTTTTATTTCATCATACCTTGGATGTTATCGAGCATACCATCCATAACCTTGGCGGATTTCTTTGCAATTTTTTTCATTTTTGCTTTAGGGCTTACGTTTGCTTTTGTGATACCCGCCGCTATTGCCGCAGCAGCACCAACAGCCATCATAGCACCACCGATTTTCATAGCATTTTCAGTTTTTGAATTCATTTTTACACCTCCGAAATATTTTTAATATTTTCTCCCGAAAGTGTGCTTGTAAACAGAAAATAAGGTTTAAAAAAATGCCATTATTTTTGTAAATTTTTCTTTAAGATACTTTAATCTTTTGAAAATGTGTGATATATTATTGAAATAATTATTATGTCATTCTATTCCAATCAAGGTGATTTTTATGGAAAATCAAAAAAGACTCGTGGCAATTAACGATATTTCCGGCTTCGGTAAATGCTCTCTTACTGTAGCAATTCCGATAATATCTGCTGCAGGTGTAGAAACTGTGTGTCTTCCTACGGCAATCCTTTCTACCCATACAGGCGGTTTTACGGGCTATACTTATAGAGATTTAACCTCTGATATCCCTGATGTTGCTGCTCATTGGAAATCAATTAATCTTAATCCTGACGCTATTTATTCAGGCTTTTTAGGGTCTTTTGACCAGATTGATATGGTTAAAAAGTTTGCTGATGATTTTAAAACTGACGATAACTTGTTTATCGCAGACCCTTGTATGGCTGACCATGGAAAAATGTATGCGGTTTTCAATATGGAATTTGCGAAAGCAATGACCGGGCTTTGCTCAAAGGCTGATATTATTTTACCTAATATTACCGAGGCTTGCTTTATGACAGGCGTTGAGTTTAAAGAGGGTGTTCAAACAGAGGAATATATTAATAATCTTCTTAACAAGCTTCTTGATATGGGTGCCAAAAACGTTATTTTAACGGGGGTTACCTTTGAAGAGGATAAATTAGGTGCAGCTTATATGGGGCAGGAAAGAAAAGCAGAGTATTATTTTCAGCCTCGTCTTCCCGGTGCTTATCACGGCACGGGTGACGTTTTTGCATCATCCTTCTGCGGTGCGGTGCTTAACGGCTTCTCTCTTTACGAGTCTATGGGTATAGCAGTTCGTTACGTTTGTGATTGTATTAAAAGAACACAGTCTATGGATAATCCCATAACCTACGGTGTGGATTTCGAAAGAGGAATCCCTTACTATATAAAGGAATTAGGAAAAATATGAGTGAATTAAACATTGTTCTTGTTGAGCCCGAAATACCACAAAATACAGGTAATATCGCAAGAACCTGTGCAGCAACGGGAGCAAGGCTTCATATAGTTAAGCCTATGGGATTTACTATTGATGATAAAAAATTAAAAAGAGCAGGTCTTGATTATTGGTATTTGCTCGATTTAACCTATTATGAAAATCTTGATGATTTTTTCGAGAAAAACAAAGACGGCAACTTTTTCTTTTTTACAACTAAAGCAAGAAAAGCCCATTCAGACGTTGATTATCCCGATAAAGCGTATCTTATATTCGGTAAAGAAACAAAGGGTCTTCCTGAGGAGCTTCTTTTAGAGCACCCCGACGAATGTGTAAGAATACCTATGATAGACGATGCAAGAAGCCTTAATCTTTCAAATTCTGTTGCAATAGGTGTTTATGAGGCGTTGCGTCAGTTGGGCTACCCCGAGCTTTCAAATCAAGGTCAGCTACATAATTATAAGTGGTAAAAGTTGAATGATAAGAGAACAGACTGAAAGCGATTTTTTAAAATCGTTTTCAGTCTGCTTTTTATTATTTATTTACCTGTTTTTTGAAATATTTCTTTATATAAAGAAGCACTATGATACCTAAAATGGGGAATATTGATGCTATAAGCATACCTGTTTTCAAACCTATTTGCTCAGGTGTAAGATTTATAGAGTTGCTTAACTCTAAAGCAAAGCTACTTACTGAAACCTTGTCAACTACTATACCTAAAAGCTGTGGTGAAACAGAGCCACCGAAATCACCGCCTGCAGCCATTAAGGCGTATGCGGTAACACCGGGGTTAGGGAATTTTTCTTCCATAAGAATTAAAGTGCCGGGCCAGAGCATTGATGTACAAAGACCCGTGAAAATACAAGCGAGCATACAAACGAGCGGATTGGAAACCGTGCCTGAAATGATATAACAAGCAGTAGCACCAAGCATACCGAAAAGAAGCACGTTTGCAATATTCTTTCCGTACTTTGAATACAAGCTTCTGCCTAAACCTAAAAGTATACCGAAAAGTGCAAGACCTAAAACATCACCGATTGCTTTAGAAATACCTAAAGCATTTTCCATATAGCTTGATATCCAGTTTGTCATTGTGTTTTCTGCGGCACTTCCAAAAAAGATACAAGCAACACATAAAAGAATGCCTTTGCTTTTCTTGCCAACATCACTTTTTGCGTGATCGTGAGAAAAATTCAAATCAGGCAAAGGTGAAGTGCAATAAAGTATACAAGCAATAATAGGTAAAAATGCAAAAAAGAGCGTTAAATACATCCAGTTTTCAGTGCCGAAAAGCTTAAAAAACAACGAACTTAATAAAACGACACCAACAACGCCGTAAGCGTATAACGAGTGTAATTTACTCATATCTCTTTCAGGGTTATCAGAGGGTAAAGCCGCAATAGTAGGACTTACAAGTACCTCACAAAGACCTGCTGAAACAGAGAAAACAACCGTTCCGATAAATAGCCCTAAAAATGCTTTTTCGGGGAAAAAAGTAGGTGCGAGAGCATAAATAGCCAATCCGATTGATGTGAGTAACGGCATTAATTTTAAGGTCTTGTGAATGTTGAAATGCTTTGCAAAGAAAGTAAATACTAAATCAATTATTAACTGAGTGCAAAAGTTTATAAGTACAAGCGTTCCTAAAAGTGTGTAAGAAATACCGTAAGTGTTATGGAAGGTTACGAATAAAATAGGGGGAAGGCTGAATGCCGATGACATAGCAAGATTTGTGTAATAGCAAGTGTATTTTGTTTTTTTATAGTTCATAGGCATTACCTCAAAGAATGTAATTTATTACTAATTCCGTAGCTAAAACACCTAAACAGGAAAGTGCTGCAACCTGAACAAGGCTACGGTTGAATAATGCGGCAATTACTGCAATTACAAAGCCTATGCAAGCAGAAATCATATTGCCCGTTGCGTAAAAAACACCGGGGACTGTCATTGCGCTCAAAACCGTGTAGGGAATATAGTGTAAAAAAGATAAAACGAATTTATTTTTGATTTTCTCTTTTATTGCAATTAAGGGTATCATTCTTACGAGGTAGGTAACGCCTGCCATAACCGCAAGGTATATAAAAAACTTTGAATTATCCATTGCTTTCTACCTCCTTGTCAGGAGTGGTGTCGTCAGCTTTTACGGGAGCTATAATTGCAAAAATAACGCTTGAAGCTACCGCACAAATTATAACTACAAAGCCTGAGGGCACGTTTTGCAAAAATGATACGTATCTGAAAGCACAGCTTAAAGCGATTGAAAGAAGTACGCAAAGAGCCGTTGCTTTTTCTTTTTTTGCAACGGGTACAACGATAGCGATAAACATACCGTAAATTGCAACACCTAGAGCGGCGGATATAATAGGCGGTAATACGTTACCTGCTATTGCACCTAAAAGCGTACCGCTTGTCCAACCGAGGACGGGTAAAGCAATTACACCGTACATATATTTACTTCCTACTTCACCGTCGTTTGAAACGGAAACTGCAAATATTTCATCTGTGTTTCCGAAAGCGATAGCCATTCTTTCAAAAAGCTTTACCTTAGATGACAGCTTTTGCCCCAAGGAAACAGACATAAGAGAGTATCTTGAGTTTATAACAAGCTGAGATACTGCAAGCTCAATAAGAGTGCCTCCACCGGCTATTATAGGCACGGCGGCAAGCTGTCCTGCAGAGGTTAAATTTGTAACTGAAATGAGAAAGGCTTGTAAAATAGTAAGACCGTTTTCAACTGCAAAAATACCGAATGCAAAGGAAACGGGAAAATAACCGATGCAAATAGGTAAACCATCCTTCAAGCCTTTTTTAAAGCTGTTGATTGTGTTCATTGATTAAATCTTCTTATCTGATAAAATTCTTTAATTTGTCAATATAAATTGAGTTTCTTGTTGTAGAAATATTTGCTACAAAAACTATATCGTCTATTTCGTGATTTGTAACAAATTCACTTAACGTACCGGGATAGTGACGGGGGTCGATTACGTAAACGTTTTTGTAATGAGGAATAAGGAAGGGTACGAATGCGTTACCATAGCTTTCTTTTATTACAAGACAATTCTGACCCTCTGCGATATCATAGTTTTCAATAGTAACAAGAGGCTGGTCACCACTTATAAAGGTGAGGTACTTTAAGTTTTGAGCATAAGAAGAAACGTCTGTTATTACGGGTCTTTTATGAAGCGTGCCATCTTTTTCAAGGACGGTGCAGTTAATGTTGTTTTTAGGAAGGCAAGCAACAACGGTATCCGGGGTTTTGCTTAATGCTTCGCTTTTATTTGAGCTTGCATAAAAGCTTCCTAAAAAGCCGTCGAACGAAACGGTAGAATATTCATTTATACCTACTGTCTTAATACCCTTTGTATATGCGAATTGCTCGTAGGCGTAGTAAGCACCTAAAGCAGTCCAATGGTGGTCTGTACGGAAATATGTGTACTCTTTTCTGTGAAGCCTTTGTGCGTCGTATATTCCGTCAACTGCAGTAACGTTTTGAATTGATGAGTTAAAATAGTCAAGAGCTTTTTTCTGGTCTGCCGAAGAAACGTCTTTTCTTAAATTATCATCAAGGGTAATATCAATGCTTGTAGGGATAAGCAGAGAATAAACGTTGGTGTTATTACCTGCAACCGGCTTTATAGAGCTTACTGCATTTATAAATTCAGGTGCGAGCTTGCTTGAAAAATGGTAGTATTCATAAGCACTGTTTCCAGCAACAAGAATAGCACCTAAGGATTGAGTGGAGGGGGTATCGGAGCCTGAAACGTCAGTGGTATCCGAAATAGCCTCTGTGGTTTCGGGCATTGTTGTTTCAGGTAATTTATTATCTGTAACAGCGGGGAGGGTGGTTTCTTCTGTTACAGGGACCTGCAATGGTGTATCGGGGATTTCGTCACCGCTTTCAACGTCACCGTGAATAGCAATTGAATCAAAGCCTGAAAGCTTTTTAATATAAGAGTTAGCCAAAGTGAGCTTTTCTCTGAATGGGAAGGTGTCGGAAAACCAAAGAGAAATATCAGAAAAATAACTACCATCAGCAAAGGCACTTAACGTAAACTCGGGAAATTTATGTAAATCTCGTTTTTCGCTTTCGGAGTAAGCGGGTCTCAAGGGTATAATGAAAGCAATCATTGTGCCTAAGTAAACAAACATAAAAAACGAAACGGTTTTCACAAGAATTGTTTTATTAACTTTTTCTTTAACTTGTTTATCTTTTTTCTTTCGTGAGAAAGGAAAAAGTGCGATGCTTATATCGCGTGGTTTGTTATAAATCATTTAAAGAAAAGCCTCCGTTAAAACTGGAAATAAAGGAATGGATTATAGCTGTCGCCTATAAGAGCAAGGGTTGAAAGAATAAGTAAAGCAATAGGCGCAAGTATATTTGCAACGGCATAAATAAATCTGCCGAAGGACATATTTTCACTTTCTTTTGCTTTCGTTGCAATCCGCTTAACAAGGGGAGTGACAGCGAAAAGCGCAACGATTATGAAAATAACGTTTGAAATTAAAAGAGTTCTTGTTTCAAAGTCGATTATCGGGTTTCCGTTAAGACCGAAAAGACCTTTTATAACAACGGGGATGAATCTGAAATCCGAAAAGCGGAAAAGAATCCAACCGAAATAAACTATCACAAGAAGATATGCGTGGCTGAAAAATGCGGGAATTTTTTCAAGAAGCTTTGAAAAGCCCAGCTTTTCGATTACAAGGAATACGAAGAAGAATAATCCCCATAATATAAAGTTCCACGATGCACCATGCCAAAGACCGGTAAGAAACCATACGATAAGAAGATTTCTGTAGGTGTTGAATTTACCTTTGCGGTTACCGCCTAAGGGAATGTAAACGTAATCTCTGAAGAAGGAACTTAAAGATATATGCCATCTGCGCCAGAAATCAGTAACTGATTTTGCGGTGTATGGATATAGGAAGTTTTCTTTGAAATGGAAGCCAACCATTTGACCCATACCTATAGCCATATCGGAATATGCAGAGAAATCGAGGTATATCTGAAGCATATAGAAAAGCATGCCGAAGAAAATGCCGGCAACTGAGCGAGAGGAAAGCTCTGCTAATGCAACGTCAGGTGAGGAAGCAATAAGCGAATCGGCAACAAGTAAATTGTCTGAAAGTGAACCGCAGGTATTAGCAAGTAAAGCTTTTTTGCCGAGGCCTACGGTGAAACGGGTGATGCCCTCACTTGCGTCGTTAAAGCTTGCTTTTCTTTCTGTGATTTCTCGCTGTACGTCGCTATATCTTACGATAGGACCTGCTATGCATTGATAAAAAAGACTTGAATAAAGAAGCAACCAAAAGAAATTTTTCTGTGCTTTAACCTCACTTCTGTAAACGTCAATAACGTATGACAATAATTGGAAGGTATAAAACGAAATACCGATGGGAAGAGCTATTTTTGGTATAACCTCGGGAATACCGAAAACAGACTGAACGTTTGTAAGAATAAAGCCTGTGTACTTGAAATAACCTATAAGACCTAAATTTACGGTGCAAGCAAGGAACAAGAATAGCTTTTTGATTTTTTTTGTCTGGGCTTTTTCAATCAGAATACCAAAAGCCCAATCACAAAAGGTCATCAAAATAAGAAGTAAAACGTATACGGGCTCGCCCCAGGTATAAAATATTAAGGAGAAAATGAGAAGTACAATATTTTTAGCGGTTGTGCTTTTAGGCAATATGTAAAATAGCATGCACAACGGCAAAAATGCATATACAAACAAAAGATTGGAAAAGACCATTATATCCCTCTCGAAAAGTAGTTTTATTAAAATATATTCATTACATATAGAAATAAACAAAAATTTAACCAATATATTATTATATAATCAAAGTCGAAAAATGCAAGAGCTTTATGTAAAATTAATAAATTTGTCGATATTTGTATAGGTATTTTGTTAATTCGATGTCAATCTTTTACTTGACTTAGCGTTCAATATGTAATAGAATAATATGCGGTAAAAATAACATTCCGAAAGGAGTCAAAATTAATGAAGTATTCACATGAAGTTGAAACAATGTGCCCCATCGCACAGGGTGCTGCTCACGGTGCTGCTCCTATTCCTGAGGAGGCAAAGTGGGTTAAGGCAAAAGAAATCAAAGATATTTCAGGCTTTACTCACGGTATCGGTTGGTGTGCTCCCCAGCAGGGTACTTGCAAACTTACTCTTAACGTTAAAGAGGGCGTTATTCAGGAAGCTCTCGTTGAAACAATCGGTTGTTCAGGTATGACTCACTCAGCTGCTATGGCATCTGAAATTCTTCCCGGCAGAACAATCCTTGAAGCTCTTAACACAGACCTTGTTTGTGACGCTATCAATACAGCTATGAGAGAGCTTTTCCTTCAGATTGTTTATGGTCGTACTCAGAGTGCTTTCTCTGAAGATGGTCTTGTAGTTGGTGCAGGTCTTGAAGACCTCGGTAAAGGCCTTCGTTCACAGGTTGGTACAATGTACGGTACACTTGCAAAAGGTCCTCGTTACCTTGAAATGACAGACGGTTACGTTACAGGTCTTGCTCTTAATGAAGATAACGAAATCATCGGTTACCAGTTTGTTAACTTCGGTAAAATGATGGATTTCATCAAAGCAGGCGACGATGCTAACACTGCATTTGAAAAAGCAAAAGGCCAGTACGGCAGAGTTGCTGATGCAGTTAAAATCGTAGATCCCAGAAAGGAATAAGGAGGATTTTACAATGGCTTTATTTGAATCATATAACAGAAGAGAAAAACAGATTCTCGAAGTTATCAATAAATACGGCATTAACTCAATTGAGGAATGTGCTGAAATTTGTAAAGCAAAAGGCTTTGACCCCTACAAAATCGTTGAGGGTATTCAGCCTATCTGCTTCGAAAACGCTAAATGGGCTTACACAGTAGGCTGCGCTATCGCAATCAAAAAGGGTTGCACAAGAGCTGCTGATGCTGCTGCAGCAATCGGTGAAGGACTTCAGTCATTCTGCATCCCTGGTTCAGTTGCTGATCAGAGAAAGGTTGGTCTTGGTCACGGTAACCTTGGTAAAATGCTTCTTGAAGAAGAAACAGAATGCTTTGCTTTCCTTGCAGGTCACGAATCCTTCGCGGCTGCTGAAGGTGCTATCGGTATTGCTGAAAAAGCAAACAAGGTTAGAAAGAATCCCTTAAGAGTTATTCTTAACGGTCTTGGTAAGGACGCTGCTCAGATTAGCGCAAGAATCAACGGCTTCACATATGTTGAAACAGAAATGGATTACTACACAGGCGAAGTTAAAGAAGTATTCCGTAAAGCATATTCTGACGGTCTTCGTTCAAAGGTTAACTGCTACGGTGCACACGACGTTACAGAAGGCGTTGCTATTATGTGGAAGGAAGGCGTTGACGTTTCTATCACAGGTAACTCAACTAACCCCACTCGTTTCCAGCACCCCGTTGCAGGCACATACAAAAAAGAATGTGTTGAAAAGGGCAAGAAGTATTTCTCAGTTGCTTCAGGTGGCGGTACAGGCCGTACACTTCACCCCGATAACATGGCTGCAGGTCCCGCATCTTATGGTATGACAGATACTATGGGCCGTATGCACTCAGACGCTCAGTTTGCAGGTTCATCTTCAGTTCCCGCTCACGTTGAGATGATGGGTCTTATCGGTGCAGGTAACAACCCCATGGTTGGTATGACAGTTGCTTGTGCAGTTGCTATCGAAGAAGCAATGAACAAATAATTAAACTAAATGAGCCTGTCCGACGGACAGGCTTGTGGTTTTTTGAAAGAAGGAAGTTATTATGTCAAAAGTACTTGTTGAAACATCAGCTCGTCACGTTCACGTTTCAAGAGAAGACCTTGATGTTCTTTTCGGTGAGGGCTATGAGCTTACAAATAAAAAAGACCTTTCACAGCCCGGTCAGTTCGCATGCGAAGAAAGAGTTGCTGTTGTAGGTCCTAAAAACCAGTTTGCAGCAGTTTCAATTCTTGGTCCTACAAGACCCTCTTCTCAGGTTGAGCTTTCAGCATCTGATGCTCGTTCAATCGGCGTTGCAGCGCCCGTAAGAGAAAGCGGCGATATCGCTGGTAGCGGTGCTTGTAAGCTTGTTGGTCCTAAAGGTGAGGTTGAGCTTAAAGAAGGCGTTATTGTTGCAAAACGTCACATTCACCTTACACCTGATGCAGCTGCTGAATTTGGCGTTGAGGATAAAGAAATCGTTAACGTTAAAATTGAGTCAGATGGTCGTTCGCTTATCTTTGGTGACGTTGTTTGCCGTGTTAACCCCAACTTTGCACCTGCAATGCATATCGATACTGACGAAAGCAATGCTGCTTTTGCAACACCCGGTATGATGGGCGAAATCATCAAAAACTAATTTTTGATATACATAAAAAGTCTTCGAAGCACTTTAAGTGCTTCGAAGATTATTTTTTATCTTGTTTATTTATTATGTTTCTTATAATTTCTTCTTTATTATCAGAGCTGCGGTAGTGCAACAAAACCTGGATTTCATCCCAAGATAACTGTGAAAGCTTTAATATGCTTTCGTTTACCTTGTCATCATCGTCTAATTCAGGCCTTTCCTGTTGCGAGTTGAGAGTGAGTCGGGGAGTAAGGCCGTAAAGCTCATCAACGGTTATGTTGTAGAAAAAAGCAAGTCTTTCTAATTGAGGATAAGTTGGTGAAGCAGTGTCATTTTCAAAATTAATATAGTCTTTTTCTGTTATGCCGAGAAGCTTTGCGAGAATTTCGTAAGAAATTTTGTTGTATTCACGAAATTGCTTTAATTTAGAGCCTAACACATCTTCACCTCGATCGTATATCTTTTAGTAAATAGTAGCATACTTTTTCCTAAAAAGCAACAAATTTCGACAAACGTATTTTTCTTGTGGATTTGTTGGCTTACTTATGCCTTATCTATTATATCAAGAGAAGGCAATTAAATTACTTGAAACAAAAGAAAAAACCGTCTGTAGCTACAGACGGTAAAATCTTATTCTAAGCCTAATAACCAATTAACAGAAACCCCTAAAACCTCTGATAAAGCAACGAGCTCTGTGTCACATACTGAACGGATTTGACCCTCGAGCTTTGAAAGTCCTGAAGAGTTGAGGTCAATACCTCTGATTTGAAGCTGGGTGAGCAGGTCTTTTTGCTTCATGCCTATTTCTTTTCTTCGTTCTTCAACTCTTGCTCCACAGATATTTCTGTCGCCCATAGGTTGCTTTCTGATTCGCATAAAAGAAGACCTCCTTAAATTGATAAAATAAATATACCACAAAAAAATACGAGTTTCAATACTTTTTTAAATTAATTGTGTGATTTGCAACAAAAATGGTGATTTTGTTACTTATTTTACGCATAAATCAATTGCCATAGTTGTTTTGATGTGATAAAATAAGAGCATAATAGTTTGATTTGGAGGCATACAATGAATTCTGTTAAAAGCTTTTTTGCTGATTATAATTGCTTTACAACTGCAGAAGGGTTACTTTCTTCAGGTATGGCAGAGGTAACTGTAACTTACGATATGTTTTTCAGAGAAATACCGGATAACGGAGGCTTTGCTATTATGGCAGGGCTGGAACAGCTTATTTCTCAGCTTTCTGGCATATCTTTTTCAGAGGAGGCTCTTGAAGCGTTAAGTGGAGATGGCTTTTCTGAGAAGCTGATAGATTATTTGCGCAATTTCAAATTTGCTTGCGATGTATTTGCAATGCCCGAGGGCACTCCTGTATTTCCTAACGAGCCTATAGTAAAGGTTAAAGGTCCTGCAATACAAGCTCAATTAATTGAAACAATTCTTCTCAACACAATAAATCATCAAACTCTTATTGCAACAAAGGCTAACCGAGTGGTCAGGGCTGCTTCAGGCAGAAAGGTTGTTGAAATGGGAGCTCGTCGTGCTCAGGGTAAGGATGCGGCAATTGATGGTGCAAGAGCTGCTTATATCGGCGGCGTGAATGCAACAACACTTTACTCTGCTAATAAAGAGTATTCAGTGCCCGTTTGTGAAATGATGGGCCATGGTTGGGTACAGCTTTTTGATAGCGAGCTTGACGCGTTTAAGGCTTATCTCACAGAGCACGGTGATGAGGGAGCTCTTGTTGTTGATACTTATGATACTCTCGATAGCGGAGTTAAGAATGCAGTGGAAGCCTTTAATTCTGTGCTTGTGCCTAACGGTCTTCGTCCTGCGGGTATAATTATTGATAGTGGTGATATGACCTACCTTTCGAAAAGAGCAAGACGCTTCCTCGATGAAGCAGGCTTTCCTGATTGTGATATTTACGCTTCAAATTCTCTTGATGAAACGCTTATTAAGGATATGCTTAACCAAGGGGCTAAAATAGACGGCTTTATTATAGGCGAAAAGCTTATAACCTCATCCTCTTCACCTGTTTTTGGCGGCGTTTATAAATTAGCTCAAACTGAAAAAAACGGTGTTAAAAGTCCTGCTATTATGGTTAGTGATAACGTTCATAAAATAACAACACCTTGCTCAAAGCGTGTATGGCGTCTTTTCGATATGGAAAGCGGTAAGGCAGTTGCCGACGTGCTTACTCTTGATGATGAGGATTTAAGCAACGAAAAAACGTATTCACTTTTCGACCCTGATTTTACTTGGAAGCGAAAAACGGTCGATAATTTCGTTGCGAGAGAAATGCTTGTTAAAATTTTCGATAATGGTGAATGTGTATACAAAAGTCCTTCACTCGAAGAAATACGCGAGTATTGTACCGAGCAGGTATCAACTCTTTGGGAAGAGGTTACAAGATTTGAAAATCCTCATAAGTATTACGTTGATTTTTCAGGTAAGCTTTGGGGAGTTAAGCAGGCTTTAATTGAAAAAGTTATAAAAGCCGGGGAAGAGGTACAGTGATGACCGGTAAAATTAAGCTCGGTCTTACGAGAAACAGGCTTTTCGAATTTTGTAATTGTGTTTCTTTTGTGGGTACGGCTGAAGAGGCTTTTGATAAAATTAAGTTAGAAAAAGCCTTGGAGATGCTTTTTATAAAATACCCTATATTGAGTAGTAAAACTGAATTGAATGAAATCAATGGTGAAGCCTTTGTTTTATTTGATTCCGTAGCTCCTGAAATAAGTTTTCTTGATGCTTCCTGCGAGGCTTTTGCTTCACGAAAAATAAATGGCGGTATTGACTTTAGCGAGAAAAACTTTGAGCTTTACGTTTTAAACGAAAAAACGCTTTGCATCTTTGCTCATACTTCAGTTGCTGACAACTATTTCTTAATAACTCTGGCAATGGATTTGTTAAAGCTTTATAATAAAGAAGCTACTTCTGTTGAAGAATGCTCGTTGTGCCTTTTTTCGGAGCTGTCAGCAGTGCCTTTAAAGGTTTTTTCACCTGTAGCGGAAAAGCTTTCTGCTGAACTTGAAATGAAATGGTTGAGCAAGCCCTTAAGCTTTGGTGTGGATGATTATAAAGCTGCCAGAAAAAAATATTACACTGATGAGGGCGAAGAGGCTTTCGTAACAACAATGGTTGACAAAGAGCTTATTGGTAAGCTTAAAACGTTTTGCGAAAAAAATAAAACGGATTTATCTACCGTTATTGCTTTTTGTTATTACGAGGCTTTGTGTAAAAATAATATAGGTAATAAAAAACATAAAAAGATTTATTTCCAAACAAACAGACGTTGCATTTTAAACGAGCCGTCAGATTATATTCAAGGTGCTCACAATGGTTTGCTCGAGCTTTTTACTGAAAAAAAGAAAAAATCAAGTCCGTTTAATGAAAGGTTAATGGCGTTTCACCAAAAGACCTATAAAGCTTTTTGCAGCGTTTATAATAACTTCGGAAACGATTTCTTTTTAATGAAGCTTTCACCCTCGTTTTGTGATTCTGCTTATATGAGTAGGGCGGGGATTAATAAAAACAAGATATCTAAGAAGCTTTGTGAAAATCATTTGTGCGGTACAGGTGTGGCTGGCGAATTTGCTTTTGTAAATTTCTCACAACAATATTATCAGGATTTAAAGAGCTTTAATGATGTTGTGTCAACTGAGCCATTAAAGCCTCGTACAATAACCTTTTTGCAGTTTGATTACAATGGAAACAGTTCAAGATTTATACTGAAGTACCGCAACAAAGAGCTCTCTTTGGAGTGCGTGGATAAAATTCTTGCTGACTTAAAAAATACTATGAATAATTTAGTTGTTTGATATAACAAGATTTTATGACAGTTTTAACGATTTTTTTCGTTGAAGCTGTCATTTTTTTTTGTAAAAACTATTGACAATGATGGGTCGCAAAATTATAATAGAGGAGCGAAGTGTTCTAAAAAGGGTCGAAGTGTCTCGATTTTGGAACGTTTTTGAACTAAATTGACGAAAGGAGTGTAGGTAATGTTTTGCGGTCAGTTTGTTCATACCCTTGACGAAAAGAACCGTTTTAAAGTGCCTGCATCTCTTCGTTCAAAAATGGGTATTGAAACATACCTTATAAAATCACCCGACCCAAGTGCTAAATGTATATATATGTATTCTGAGGAAGGCTGGAATGAGCTTTACGAGCAGTTTACAAAGGGTGACCACCACGACGAAACAACACGAAGAGTTTCAAGAAAAATTCTTTCAGGTGTTGTTTATGGTGAGATAGACAAAGGCGGAAGGCTTACCCTCAATTCTCAGCTTAAAGAGTTTGCGGGTATTGAGTCTGATATTTGTGTCGTTGGTAACATACACCATATTGAGCTTTGGTCTCCTGAAGAGTGGGAGAAGGAAATGGCTGCTATGGAGGTTACTCCTACCGCATCTCTTAATATCGATTTCTGATGGCTATGGATTTTAAACATATATCTGTTCTTCTTGAAGAATCAGTACAAGCCTTAAATATCAAGCCTGACGGCATATACGTTGATTGCACTGCGGGCGGCGGAGGTCATTCGGCAGCAGTTCTCGAAAAGCTGAATGAGAACGGAAGGATGATTCTTTTCGACCGTGACCCCGATGCTATTAAAACGGTGACCGAAAGGTTTAAAAACGATAAAAGAGTTACTATTGTTCACAGTAACTTTTCAGAAATAAAAAAAGTATTAACTGATTTTGCTATCACGGGTGTTGATGGCATTATTGCCGATTTAGGCGTAAGCAGTCATCAGCTTGATACAGCCGAAAGAGGCTTTTCCTTCCATAAAGATGCCCCGCTTGATATGCGAATGAGTCAGCAGGGGACAAGCGCTGAGGACATTGTTAATTCCTACTCTCAAAAAGAATTATTCAACGTTATCTCAAAATACGGTGAAGAAAAATTCGCAAGCTCTGTAGCCAATGCGATTGTAAGAGCGAGAGAGAAAGAAAGAATTACAACAACAATTCAGCTTTCCGATATTGTCAGCTCTGCAATTCCTGCAAAATTCAGAAGAAACGGTCATCCTGCGAGAAAAACGTTTCAGGCTATAAGAATTGAAGTTAATGCCGAGCTTACCGTTCTTGAAAATACGCTTCCCGATATGTTCGAAATGTTAAACGTAGGCGGTGTAATGGCAATAATAACCTTCCATTCTCTTGAGGACCGTATAGTTAAAGATTATTTTAAAACTCTCAAAGAGGGTTGTACCTGTCCGAAGGATTTTCCTGTTTGTGTTTGCGGTAAAAAACCGAAAGCAACCGTTAAATCCTCAGGCGTTACCGCATCGGGCAAGGAGCTTGATGACAATAACAGAAGCCGTAGCGCGAAGCTTCGCACGGCAGTGAAGCTATAAATATTAGTATTAATAAAAATTTTTGAAAGGAGTGGTAATATGGCTGGCTACAATAATTCAGCGGCTTATGACCTTTCGTTATTTGAGCCACAAGTAATTGAAAAACCTAAAACTAAAAATAATGCAGTGCCTGTTACCAATCCTGACAAGCAGACTGCAAACAAAGCTTCGGCAAAAACGAATACCCAACAAAATAAAAACAGCAATCAGGTTGTTTTAAATCCTGCTATTTTTAGAGCCGTTATGCTGGGCGTTATGTTTTGTCTTTGTGTTGTCGCACTTTTGATTATGGAATCAAAGTGTAATGCTCTCGATAAACAGATTTCAAATGTTCAAAGTGAATTAAGCATTGCTCAGGGCGAGTCGGTAAGGCTTAACGCAGAGCTTAATGGTATGATATCAACTGAAAAAATAGAAAATTATGCAGAGAACGTTCTCGGTATGGTTAAAGCCGAAAGCTATCAGATAAGCTACATCGATTTATCCGAGGGCGATAAAATAGTTGTGTCCGGTGACAGAACTTTAGACGAAAACGGGAATATTACGAATAAAATTAAAGAGTTATTTGCATATATTTTCTGAATAAAAATATAGTTTTATATGGGAGTTGAGTATCCTCGACTCTCATTTTGTAATTTTATCGGTAGTGTTTTTTGGAGGCGTTATGGCACGAGCAAATCAAAATATTAAGAAAAGATGCTTGAGTGCAGTAGCAATTTTGCTTGTTCTCGGCTTCGGAATGGATATATGCCGTCTTCTTTATTTTCAGGTTTTGAAGGCAGATGAATACAGGGTTCTTGCTGAATCAGGTCAGCTTAGCGATACTCAGATTCCTGCTGACAGAGGTGTAATTTACGATTCAAATATGGAGGTGCTTGCAGAAAGTGCTTCCGCATGGCTCGTTTATGTAAACCCTTCAAAAATTAAAGACGATAAACAGAGGAAAGTAATTTCAAAGGGTCTTTCAAAGCTTCTTAAGGATGAAGAGCTTGATGAAAAAACAATTTACAATAAAATCGGCAATAAAAAATACGGTTACGTTCGCATTAAAGGTAAAATAGAATACGAAACAAAAACCGCAGTTCAAAATTTTATTGACGAAAACGATTTGTATGCAATCGTTTGCATAGACCCCGATACAAAAAGATATTACCCCTACGACAATTTCGCCTCAACAATTATCGGTATGACGAATATCGATAGTGATGGCAGAGTTGGTATAGAATTAAAATATAACGATATTCTTACGGGGGTGCCCGGTAGAATAATTACTGCCAGAGACGGTCATAGTGATTTGATGTCTACTAATTATGAAACAAAATTTGATGCAAAGCAGGGCACAAGCCTTGTATTGACAATCGATAAAACTATTCAGCATTATCTTGAAAAAGGTCTTTCTCAGGCAGTTATTGATGCGGAAGCAACCTCTGCTTACGGAATCGTAATGGAGGTTGATACGGGAGCAATTCTCGCAATGGCAACAATGCCTGATTATAACTTGAATAAGCCTTGGGAAATTACAAGCGTGAAAACTCTTGAAAAGCTTGCTGAAATTAAAGACAAGGAAGAATATTCAAAGGTTTATAACGAAGAAGTCTATATGATGTGGCGAAATAAAGCTGTTAGTGATACCTATGAGCCCGGCTCGGTATTTAAGGTGTTTACAGCAGCCGCAGGACTTGAGGAAGGCGTTGTAACCGTTGATTCTACGTATAATTGTGTAGGTTCAATTCAGGTTGCCGATAATAGAATTAATTGCCATAAGCACGAGGGTCACGGTGTTCAGACTCTTGAACAGGGTCTTATGAATTCTTGTAACCCCTTCTATATTACAGTCGGTCAGAAATTAGGTACCGATAAATTCTATAAATATTTTGAAGCCTTCGGCTTTACTGAGGACACGGGCGTTGACCTTCCTGCAGAAGCGTCACCCGTTGGCGGAATAACCTATCATACAAAGGATGGTATGGGTATTTCTCAGTTGTCGTCAAGCGCCTTCGGTCAGACCTTCCAGGTGAGTGCGATTCAGATGATTACCGCGGTTTCCGCTATCGCAAACGGAGGTAAATTGATGGAGCCTTACGTTGTTGCAAAGCAGATTGACCAAGAGGGTAATACGGTTTACGAGAAGATTCCTACAACAAAAAGACAGGTAATATCTGAAAGCACGGCTCAAAAGGTTGTTTCAATGATGGAGTCTGTTGTTGAAAGAGGTACAGGTAAAAACGCATATATCCCCGGTTACCGTGTTGCAGGTAAAACGGGTACCTCTGAAAAGCTTACTGTTGACGGTGAATATATCGCATCTTTCGTAGGCTGTGCCCCTGCAGATGACCCTCAGATAGCAGTTCTTATTGTTATCGATGAGCCTCAGGTTGCAAACCACGGCGGCGGTGCTATAGCAGCCCCCGTTGCAGGCTCGGTTATAGAGCAAACTCTTAAATATATGAACGTTGAGCCCGTTTACACCGATGAAGAGCTTGCAAGGCTTAATGCATCTGCTCCCGACGTTAACGGTATGACAGTATCAGCTGCAAAAACTGCCCTTGCAAATCAGAATTTCAATGCACGAGTAGTAGGCGATGGTGATAGAGTTATTTCTCAGTATCCCGTTAAAGGCTCAAGCATTCCTTTAGGCGGTGTTGTAATTCTTTATACAAGTGCCGAAAATACAGACACTGTTTCAACAGTTCCCGATTTAACAGGCTTGAGTATAAGCGAAGCAAATCAGCGAGCCGTTAATTCCGGTTATAATATTAAAATTTCAGGTGCAACTCTCGATAGCGAGGTTGTTTCCTACCGACAAAGTGTTGAAGTAGGCACAAAGGCCGAGCTCGGTACAACAATTACAGTGTACTTTAAGACAACAAGCGGAGTTACTGATGGATAAGTTCTAACTAAAAAGGTGTTTATTATGTTACTATCACAACTTTTAAAAGATATAAAAGTTCTCAACTCTTACGAAGACAGAGAGATTTCTGACGTTACCGATAAAAGCGGGAATGTCAAAGAGAATTGTGCTTTCGTTTGCGTTGTTGGAGCACGCTTTGACGGTCATTCCGTTGCTGAAGATGTACTATCAAAAGGTGCTGCTGCGGTAATCGTTTCAAAGGATTTAGGTCTTAAGGAGCAGATACTCGTTGAGAATACACGTGAAGCTTATGCGATTATGTGTAAAAATCTTTTCGGCAGAGCAGTTGATAGCCTTACAATGATAGGCATCACCGGCACAAACGGTAAAACCACCACCGCTTTTGTTATAAAAGATATTCTTAAGGCTTTAGGTATTGAAAGTGGTCTTATTGGTACGGTTAAAAATATGGTGGGTGAAAAATCCTTCCATACAGAGCTTACCACTCCCGATCCTTACGATATGCACGGTCTTTTCAAAATGATGGTTGACGATGGCATAAAATATTGCGTTATGGAAACCTCATCACAAGCCTTTCATCAGATGCGCCTTGCAGGTATTCATTTTGATACGGGTGTATTTTCAAATCTCACTCAAGACCACCTTGATTACCACGGTACAATTGATGAATATAAAAAATGTAAAAAAACACTTTTTATGAATTGCGATAAAGGCGTTTTCAATGCTGACGATGAAGCATCATTTTATATGGCGGAAAACGTGCCTTGCAAAAAGCAGTTTTATTCAGTAAAAAATTCTTCAGATTTTAAAGCGGAAAACGTAGGGCTTTTCTTCGATAGGGTAGAATATACTTTAAACGGTGAAAAGGTTGTTTTCCATATCCCCGGTGATTTTTCAGTTTATAACTCCTTAGCTGCAATCAGTGCAGTTGTTCAATTAGGCTTTTCCTTGAAAGACGTTATAAAGGCTATTTTTAATGCGGGTAGCGTTAGCGGTAGACTTGAGGTTTTAAAAACCAATACAGATTTCAGTGTTATAATTGACTATGCTCACAGCCCTGACGGACTTGAAAAAGCAATAACTGCCGTAAGAGGCTTTACTGAAGGAAGGGTAATTACCCTTTTCGGTTGCGGTGGTGACCGTGACAAAACAAAACGACCTAAGATGGGAAAAATTGCCGCAGAGCTTTCAGATATCGTTGTAGTTACAACCGATAACCCGAGAACAGAGGTTCCCGAAATGATTATCGAGGATATTCTTGAGGGTGCCAAAGAAGGTAATGCAGAAATTATAACGGTTGTTGACCGTAGCGAAGCTATTGCGAAGGCAATAAGCATTGCAAAAAAAGGTGACACGATTCTTCTTGCAGGTAAGGGTCACGAAACTTATCAGGTAATTGGTAAAGAACGAGTTCATTACGATGAACGCGAAGTAGTATTTAGAGTGGTTGAAGTATGAAAGTTTCATTAAAAGAAATTGCCGATTTTTGCGGTGTTGAAGCAAAGCAGAACGGTGATATTTACAAAATATCTACCGACAGCCGTGATATAGACGAAAACACGCTTTTCATTGCTCTTATTGGTGAACGCTTTGACGGTAACGACTTCGTTGCCGACGTGCTTTCAAAGGGTGCAAAAGCCGTTGTTTGTAGCCGTTATGACGGTTGTGATGAAAGGGTTATTCTCGTAAAGGATACGGGTGAAGCTCTTCTCAGAATAGCAAACGGCTATCGCAAAAAATTTAATATTCCCTTTATTGCCTTAACGGGTAGCGTAGGTAAAACTACAAGTAAGGGTATGATTTATTCTGTAGTAAGTCAGAAATATAATACCCTACGTACTGCAGGTAATCTTAATAATGAAATAGGCGTACCGAAAACTCTTTTCTGCCTTGATGAGAGTCATCAGGCGGCGGTTATAGAAATGGGAATGAATCATTTTAACGAGATTTCAAGATTATCTCAGACAGTTCTTCCCGATATCGGCGTTATAACAAACGTAGGTACTGCTCATATTGAAAACCTCGGCTCAAGAGAGGGGATTCTCAAGGCTAAATGCGAGATTCTCGACGGTATGAAAAAAGGCTCACCGCTTATTGTTAACGGTGATAATGATATGCTTAAGACTGTCAATACAGATGATTATAAAATAATAAAATTCGGTCTTGAAAAAGATAATGATATATATGCTGAAAATATTGTTTCTCAACAAGATGGTAGCATTTTTGATGTGGTTTATCGTAACGAAAAAGCAAAATGCTTTGTCCCCTCGGTTGGTATGCATAACGTTTACAACGCCCTTTGTGCTATATGCGTTGGTATTCAATTAGGCTACTCTTTAGAAGAAGCGTCGAAAGGCGTTGCAGCCTTTGAGCCTGAAGGAATGAGACAAAAGGTAACTAAGATAAACGGTATGACCTTTATTGAGGATTGCTACAATGCAAACCCCGACAGTATGTGTGCCGCCTTAGAAACCTTAAAAACCTTAAAGAAAGAAAGGATAATCGCCGTTTTAGGTGATATGCTTGAATTAGGTGATTATAGCGAAAAGGCTCATTCCCTCGTTGGTGAAAAATCTGCTGAGGTAGGCTGTGATTACGTGCTTACCTTTGGCGAGGAAAGTAAAATTATTGCTGAAAACGCCGAAAAAGGCGGAGTTAAAGCGTATGCGTTTACCGATAAAGAAAAGCTTACAAATCATCTTAAATCAATACTCTGTGAGGGTGATACAGTGCTTTTCAAGGGTAGTCGCGGTATGAAAATGGAAGAAATTTTTATAACACTTTATAAGGAGTGGGAAGTATGAATATTATAGTTGCTTGCGTAGTTGCGGCGATAATTGCGTTTGGTATTTCTTTTGGTCTTGGTTACGTAGTTATACCGTTTTTACATAAAATTAAATTCGGTCAGACTATTCTTGATATCGGACCTAAATGGCATAAAAACAAACAGGGAACACCTACAATGGGCGGTATTCTTTTTATAGCTGGTACAGTTATTGCTTTTTGTGTTGTCCTTGTAATAGATAAGCTTTTAGGCGGCAACATAATTGAAATGAATGATATTGTTGCCGATTCGATGAGGGTTAAAATCTACGGCGGTCTTATAATGGCTCTCGGCTTTGCCTTTATCGGCTTCCTTGACGACTATATTAAGGTTGTAAAAAAGAGAAACAAAGGCTTAAGCATTATTCAGAAAACAGTTTTACAGATAGTTTTAATGGTAGGCTATCTTCTTACTCTTTATATGAATGACCCAACAGGCAGTATGTTTATTCCTTTTGTCGGAATGATAGAAACAAAGCTTTTATTCTGGGCTATTGGCATCGGTGTTATTTACTGCACAACAAACGCAGTAAACTTTACTGACGGTATCGATGGTCTTTGCGGTTCGGTTACATTTACTGCCGCTTTAAGCTTTATTGCAATAGCTGCTCTTCGTAACTGCTTCGGTATAAGCCTTTTAGCAGCAGCCCTTGCAGGTGGTCTTATTGGTTATCTGGTTTGGAACTGGCATCCCGCAAAGGTTATGATGGGTGACTTAGGCTCAATGTTCCTCGGCGGTATGATAGTTGCATTCTCTTATGCAGTTGACTGTCCTTTTATAATTTTACTTACGGGTATAATCTACGTTGCTGAATTCGGTTCAGACGTGCTTCAGATAGGATATTTTAAATTAACTCACGGAAAACGTATTTTCAAAATGGCACCTATTCATCACCACTTTGAAATGTGCGGTTGGAAAGAGGTTAAAATAGTAAAGATATTCTCTCTCATAAATCTTATTGGCGGAATAATCGCAGTGCTTCTTGTTTATTTCGGTAATTTAAAATAAAAATTTTCAGGTGAGTAAGCAATGGAAAAAAAGAAAAATAAATTAACCTCCGGTTTATGGATAAAAGAGGGATTGGACGTTCCATTCCTTTGTATAATGCTGGTGCTTATGGCATTCGGCTTAATTATGCTTTTGTCCGCAAGCTACGCTTACTCATATTACGAAACAGACGGTGACTCAAGTCTTCACTTTTTCTTCAGACAATTATTCTTTATGGGCTTAGGTTCGGCAGTTTTAGGTGTGGTTTCTCATATTGATTATAAGAAATACGTTCATTTATCAAATCTTGCCTTGCTTGTTGCTTGTCTTCTTGTGGCAATAACAATTGTGATTGGTAAAATCAAAGGCGGAGAAATTAACCGTTGGTTAAGCTTTGGATTTTTTGACGTTCAGCCCTCTGAAATTGCAAAGTTTGCAGTTGTTGTTTTCTGTGCGGCGGGTCTTGATAAGAATCATAAAAAAATGATAAGCTCAAAGCCATCTAAAAATGCACTTGCACAAAAAATTGCGGATTTTACAAGCAACAGAATTGTTTTAACTGAAGGTACGGTAACGCTCTTTTTCTATTTCTTCTGGGTGGTTTTTACCGCAGGCCTTGTTTTCCTCGGAAGCCATCTTTCAGGTGCAATTCTTATAATGCTTTTCGGTGTTGCTATGCTTTGGATAGGCGAGGGTAGAGCAAGATGGTTTGCAATAGGCGTTGTAGCAGTTGCGGTTGTGCTCTTTATAGCAATTAACTTTTATGAGGATTTACCCATAAAGGATTATATGAAGGAGCGTATCGCTTCCTGGCTCGTAAAAGACCTTACCGATACAGATAAAAGATGGCAAACAAACCACTCGCTCTTTGCTTTAGGCTCAGGCGGATTTTTTGGTGCGGGCTTAGGTAACTCTAAACAAAAATATTTCTACGTATCTGAAGCGCATACAGACTTTATCTTCTCAATTATCGGTGAAGAATTAGGCTTCGTTGGATGCTGTCTCGTTTTAGTGCTTTTTGGTATATTGATTTTAAGAGGTATATATATCGGTATGCATGCAAAGGACCGCTTCGGTGCTCTTCTTGTATTCGGTATTATGATGCAAATTGGTTTGCAGGTTGTTTTAAACGTAGCCGTTGTAACTGATACGCTACCCAATACGGGTATAAGCTTACCCTTCTTTAGCTATGGTGGCTCTTCAACACTTGTAACCTTAGGAGAAATGGGTATAGTATTAGGTGTTTCGCGACAAGCGGATTTACCCAAATATTCTTTTTCAGCTAAACCTAAAAGGTAAGCTGATAATTAAAAGAAATTAACTTTTTAAATAGCATTCAGAAAGGAATGTGTGTTATGAGAGTTTTAATAGCCGCAGGCGGAACAGGTGGTCACGTTAACCCTGCACTTGCAGTAGCAGGAGAAATAAAGAAAAGACATCCTGATTGGGACATCTGTTTTGTTGGTACACCCGACAGAATTGAATCAAAAATTGTTCCCGAGGCAGGCTTTCCGTTAAAAACAATTGAAATGTCAGGCTTTAAGAGAGGCTTTTCACCTGCAGAGATTAAAGCTAATATAAAAACAGTTACCCGACTTCTTAAAAGCTCAGGTGCAGTTAAAAAGATAATCAATGATTTTAAACCCGACGTTGCAGTAGGCTTCGGCGGTTATGTAAGCGGTCCTGTAATTAGAATGGCGGCAAAAATGGGAATCCCCACTGCTATTCACGAGCAGAATGCTTATCCCGGCGTTACCAACAAAGCTCTTGCCGAAAAGGTTGATGCGGTAATGCTTACCGTAGAGGATGCAAAAAAACATCTTAAATGCAAAAAAGAGCCTGTTATTACGGGTCTTCCCGTAAGAGGTGAGCTTTTAGAGGCTGATGGTGAAGTGTCAAGAGTTGAATTAGGCTTTGATGAAAGACCTATCGTGCTTTGTATGGGTGGCTCTTTAGGTGCAAGAGCCATTAACGAGGCTATAATTGATGCTATAGCTTACGATGAAAGACGTGAAAAATATAATTTCCTTATTGCAACCGGTCAGTATGGCTTATGGGTACCGGATAAGATGCGGGAAAAAGGCATTGAGCCTGATAATTATAAAAATATTGAAATAAGAACGTATATAAGTGATATGGCAAGATGCCTTTCTGCTGCGGACGTTGTTGTTTGCAGAGCAGGTGCATCTTCACTTTCAGAGTTTGAGGCTTTAGGTAAGCCCTCGATTCTCATACCTTCACCTAACGTTACGGAGAATCATCAGTTTCATAATGCAATGGCACTTGTTAACAACAATGCTGCTGTTATTATTGAAGAAAAGGATTTAGATGGAGAAAAATTAGGTGAGGCACTCGATGATCTTCTTGCAGATAAAGCCCGCCTTAAAGAAATAGGCGAAAATGCACGTAAGATGGCAGTAACAGATTCATCATCAAGAATTTGCGATATCGTAGAAGGCTTGATTAAATAAATTTGATTAATTAACACTTTATAAAAAGCAGCATATTATACAACGTACGAATATTTAAATTCGCTATTCCTTGTGAAAGGGGAAAAGGTATG
The DNA here is from genome assembly GCA_045592945.1 of Acutalibacteraceae bacterium. Classification (GTDB taxonomy): domain Bacteria; phylum Bacillota; class Clostridia; order Oscillospirales; family Acutalibacteraceae; genus DTU089. The sequence continues at coordinate 123,634 of JAZNVT010000003.1, forward strand.
TCTGCTTTTGTTATTAACGGTGGTCGTCGAATAAGCGGTAGCTTACGTGTTCAAGGGTCTAAAAACAGTGTGCTTCCTATACTTGCTGCAACGCTTCTTGTTTGTGGTAAATCCATAATACATAATTGCCCCACTCTTTCGGATACCAATAGCACAATAAAGATTTTAAAAAATCTTGGCTGTAGCGTTGTTCGTGAGGGTAGCACTGTAATAGTAGACAGCTCAACAGCACAGGGCTACGAAATACCTGACGATTTGATGAGAGAAATGAGGTCGTCGGTTGTATTCCTCGGTGCGATAATCGGCAGAATGAAAAAAGCGGTGATTTCATCACCCGGCGGTTGCGAAATCGGTTTAAGACCAATTGATTTGCATCTTTATTCAATGAGGCAGTTAGGTGTCAATGTGAATGAGGATTATGGGAAATTAGTTTGCGAGGTCCCTGAAAAGCTTGAGGGAAACAGAATAACCTTTTCTTTTCCAAGTGTAGGGGCAACCGAAAACGCTATTCTTGCCTCTGTTACCGCAAAGGGCGAAACGGTTATCGTTAACGCCGCCCGAGAGCCTGAAATAATAGATTTATGTGATTTTCTTAATAAATGCGGTGCGAGGGTAAAAGGGGCGGGTGAAACCGTTATAACTATTGATGGTGTGGACACCTTAAAGCCTTGCGAGCATTCCGTCATTTGCGACAGAATAGTAACCGCAACTTATCTTATAGCAGGGGCTGTAACGGGTGGTGACGTATCTCTTGAGAATACCAATCCCATTCATTTACAATCGGTTTTACCTCTTTTGGAGGAGGCAGGGTGTAGCATTAGCATAAGGTGTAAAACAATACGCCTTAAAGCCCCCTTAAGACTTAATAGAATTGATAAGATAATTACACAGCCTTACCCCGGCTTTCCTACCGATGCTCAAGCACCCTTTACGGCATTAGCCAGTGTTGCTAAGGGTACGGGTGTTATAGTTGAGAATATTTTTGAAAGCCGTTTTAAGCATATTCCTGAGCTTATAAGAATGGGTGCATCCATAAAAACAGAGGGCAGAGTAGCCGTCGTTGAGGGCGTTGAAAGGCTTTACGGAGCCGAGGTTGTTTCCCCTGATTTAAGAGGGGGCGCCGCCCTTGTTATTGCAGGTCTTTCGGCTGTGGGAGCTACAGTAGTTAAAAACACTAAATTTATCGACAGAGGCTATGAGGATTTAGAAAATAACCTTTGTATACTTAATGCAGATATTAAAAGAAGAGGATAATATAAATGGAAGAAAGAAGACGTACAACAAAAAAGAAGTCTAAAATGGTTGTAAAGCCTCCCAGACCCAAGAAAAGTCAGCAGGGCTTGTCGAGGGATGAGGTGCGCTCAATAAATAAAAAGAAAATGCGTCGTAAAAGAAAAATACAAAAAGCATTTCTATCCATTGTGTTAGCAATTGCGGTGCTTTGCGTCGGTGTTGTGCTTGTTTTTTCTCTTTTCTTTAAAATTAATACGGTAGCCGTTACGGGTGAATCTGTTTATTCACAAAAACAAATCGTTGAAAAAAGCGGCATTATCGTTGGTGAGAATTTATTCAGAATTGATGAAGAGGAAGTATCTCAATTACTTTCAAAAGAGCTACCGTATATAAAAAATGCTACAATTAAAAGAGAGTTACCGGACACTATTATTATAGAAGTAGAAGCCACAAAGGGTGTTGCTTGTATTGAAAATAATAAGAGCTACATAATTCTTGACGATACCGGTAAGGTTTTAGATAAAGCTCAGGCGAAGCTGAAGGAGCCCCTTCCCATAATAAAAAACGTTACTGTGAAAAATGTTGAAGAGGGCAGTATTATAGAGCTTAGCAACAAGAAAAGAAACGATACCTTGCCACAAATTCTCTCTGCTATAGAGAATACAGATTTAGACAGTCTTACAGAAATTAATTTAAATAACGTGAATGATATCAAAATTAAATATGATAATAGAATAACGCTGAAAATAGGTAACGTTACTAATATTGAAAAGAAATTAGCGAGAGGTAAAAAGGCAATAGAAAATGAAAATGAAATAAATGCATATGCCGAGGGTACGCTCGATTTGAAAACTGACCCGTATGCATTTTTTAAAGCAGGTGTAGAGGAAACCACTGCACCTGCTACAACGGAAAAGGCAGAAAGAGATAAAAACACAAATAAACCGGTAGAAACTACCGCAAAAATAGACTAAAAAGTTAAAAATATCAAAAAATTTTTAAAAATAACTTGCTATTGCACAATTTATGTGGTAACATTTAAAAGATGTATAATAGTTATATGTATGTATAATTTTAGGAGGAAGAAAAATGAACTTTGAAATTTCAAACGATTTTGAAGACGTTACTCAGATAAAGGTTATCGGTGTCGGCGGTGGCGGCGGCAATGCAATTAACCGTATGGTAAGCTCAGGCGTTCAGGGTGTAGAGTTTATCGCTATCAATACTGACAAACAGGTGCTTACATTCTCAAAGGCTACTCACAAAATCCAGATCGGTGAAAAGGTTACTGGTGGCCGTGGTGCAGGCGCTCGTCCCGAAATGGGTCTTAAAGCAGCTGAAGAAAGCAGAGACGCAATCGTTGATGCTCTTAACGGTGCTAATATGGTATTTATCACTGCTGGTATGGGCGGTGGCACAGGTACAGGTGCTGCTCCTGCTATCGCAGAAATTGCAAAGAGCAACGGTATCCTTACAGTTGGTATCGTTACAAAGCCCTTCGCATTTGAAGGTAAAAGAAGAATGCAGCAGGCAGAAGCAGGTATTGCAGAGCTTGCTCAGCATGTAGATAGCCTTATCGTTATCCCCAACGAAAGACTTAAACTCGTTTCTGACCAGAAGATTACATTTGCTAACGCTTTCGACGTTGCTGATGACGTTCTTCGTCAGGGTGTTAAGAGCATTTCAGACCTTATCAAGGTTCCCGGTCTTATCAACCTTGACTTTGCAGACGTTACTGCAGTTATGAAGGATGCAGGTCATGCTCACATGGGCGTTGGTCGTGCAACAGGTAAAGAAAAGGCAGAAGCAGCAGCTAATGCAGCAGTTTCCAGTCCTCTTCTTGAAACAACAATTCAGGGTGCAAAGGGTGTTATTATCAGCATTACATCTTCTGCAGATATCACTCTTGATGATGTTGACGTTGCAGCAAGCATTATCGCTGATGCAGCAGATGCAGATGCAAATATTATCTTCGGTGTTGCTTTCGATGAAAAGCTTGAGGATGAAATGGTTGTTACTGTTATCGCAACAGGCTTCGGCACAGATATTAACGGCCTTGCTAACAAATCCGGTGCAGCAGCATCTGCTGTAGATTCATCATCTGCAAATGATGACGAAGACGGCGATATCGTTGATATTCTCGGTCTTTTCAAGAAATAATTTTTGAAACAAATCAACCGACCGAATTATTCGGTCGGTTTTTTAATATTCAGTAAAAAGATTATTACATTTTTATTAAATCCAAAACTTTCCTGAAAAAGTATGATATAGTTTTTTCGGAAGGTGTTTTGATGGATATTGGTAAAATAATTACAACTGTTAAAAAGAATAAAAACAAGCTGTTTTTACGTGGTTTTGTAATAGTGCTTTTTGTTTGCGTTGCCCTCTCACTTTATTCTGATTTTAAGAAAGACGATTTTGTTGTATGCATTGATGCAGGTCACGGCGGCAGTAGCATCGGTGCCGTATACGGTAACGACGAAAGATTAGAAAAAGATGATAATCTCAAGCTTTCTCTTCTCGTAAAGGATGAGCTTGAAAAACAAGGTGTAAACGTAATTCTAACCCGACAAAGTGATAAGGACGTATCCTTAGAAAGAAGATGCAGTATTGCAAACTTCGGTCGTGCAGATTACTTTTTATCAATCCACCGTAACAGCTCTGAAAATGCAGATGCTAACGGTATAGAAATATGGGTAAGTAATATTGCCACAGATGATGAGCTTAATACCGCACAAAAGCTTCTCGATAACCTTTCGGGTAAGGGCTTGTCTGTTGAGAGAGGTATAAAGAAAGGCTTTAGAAGCGGTAGCGGTGATTATTACATAAACTCAAAAACAAATATGCCAAGCTGTTTGTTGGAAATCGGCTTTATTTCAAACCACGAGGATAATATTTCATTTGATGATAATATAGAGGAGTATGCAAAAGCGATAGCTGATGCAATTATTGATTCCTATGAGCAAAAATAAAAATAATAAAAGAAAAAAAGCAAAGGTTTTAGATGCTTTATTTACTGTTGTGCCGTTGCTTTTAATTGTTGCTTTCCTTTCAAGATGCATTCCCGATGGCACTGTAAGGCTTAATATCGGTAAAAGCGGAATAGGCGAAAAGGCGATTGCCTTAACCTTTGATGACGGTCCCAGTGATTACACCGAAGAGTTGCTTGACGGTCTTTTAGAATATGAGGTTAGCGTAACCTTTTTTGTTATAGGCAACAAGGCTGAAAAAAGACCTGAAATAGTAAAACGTGCTTATGACGAAGGCCATTTAATCGGTAATCACACCTATAATCACCTTGATTTCTTTAAATCGGATATTGATGAAATAAAGACAAGCATTGAAAAAGGTGAAATAGTAATTGAAGAGATTACAGGCAAAAAGCCTTTGTTTTTAAGAGCACCCTACGGTCACGTAGGTATGTTTCAATTAAAACAGCTTGATTCATTTTTTATCCATTGGTCAGCCTCTACTTATGACTGGTATAAAGAGGATGCCGATTTCGTTTATAATAGGATAATGGATGAGGCTAAAGACGGTGCAATCATTCTTTTGCACGATACCAAGAAAACAACCGTTGAAGCGGTTTTGAGAGCAATCCCTGAGCTTCTCGACCAAGGCTATGAGTTTGTACGAGTTGACGATTTACTTTCACGAAACGGTGACAGAATCAGAATGGGTACGCCATATAGAAGTTGTAGATATAACAGAGGAGCAATAAGCTTTTAAAAAAATACGGTGTGCAAGAACTGAATTTCTTGCACACCGTTTTTTACTTTTTATTAAAGCTTTTCAACGATTTCCTTTGTATCTCTTGCGATAGCAAGCTCTTCGTTAGTAGGAACGCAGAAAGCTCTTACAGGGCAACCGGGAAGAGTAAGCTCAATTTCCTCACCGCGAACTTCATTAGCCTTTTCATCAAGCTTAATGCCGAGGTATGAGAGGTTGTTAAGAATATCTTCTCTGAGGTCTGTACAGTTTTCGCCGATACCGCCTGTGAATGCGATAACGTCAACACCGTCCATAGCAGCGATGTATGAGCCGATGCATTTACGAATCTGATACCACTGCATATCACGGGCAAGCTTAGCTCTCTTGTTTCCTTCTACAGCAGCAGCTTTAACAGCTCTGTCGTCAGAGTGAACGCCTGAAATACCGAGAACACCGCTCTGCTTGTTCATAATCTTATCCATCTCTTCAGCTGAGATGTTGTGCTTCTGCATAATGTATGTAATAGCTGAGGGGTCAACCGCACCGCAGCGAGTACCCATCATAAAGCCGTCAAGGGGAGTAAGACCCATACTTGTATCAAGAACCTTACCGTCCTTGATAGCTGTAATTGAGCAACCGTTACCTAAATGACAAGTGATAAGCTTAATATCCTTAAGGTCTTTGCCTACGATTTCAGCAGTTCTGTATGCTACGAACCTGTGAGATGTACCGTGAGCACCGTAACGGCGGATATGGTCTTCTTCATAATATTTGTAAGGAAGACCGAACATATAAGATGTTTCGGGCATTGTGCTGTGGAATGCGTTATCAAAAACTGCAACCTGAGGAACAGAAGCACCGAAAACCTCGTTACAACATTCAATACCTACAACGTGTGCAGGGTTGTGAAGAGGCGCAAGAGCACTAAGCTCGTCAATTGCCTTGAGAACACTGTCGTCAACAAGTACGCTTTCTGTGAAAATATCGCCACCCTGAACAACTCTGTGACCGATAGCACCTATTTCTGAAAGGTCGTCAATAACCTTGCAATCACCTGTTGTAAGAGCATCCTTAACAATGTTGAATGCAACCTTATGGTCGGGAATATCTACGTATTTGTCAAAGCTTCTTCCGTCGAATGTTGAGCCTTTTGTATGGCTCATGTCAGTTGCGATTGATTCGCAGATACCTTTTGCGAGAACTTTTTCGCCTTCCATATCAAAAAGCTGATACTTAAGAGAAGAGCTTCCGCAGTTAATTACGAGAATTTTCATCAATAAACCTCCATTAAAAATGTGTATTTTCTAAAAAAGAAAATAAAACACAATATAATTGTGTAAAATATTTACCGAATATTAATTATACCACTCTTTAAATTATTTTCAAGAGTAAAACGAAAAAAGTAGATAAAGAGGTGTTTTTTTGAATTACGGTATTGTTGCTGAGTTTAACCCCTTTCACAATGGTCATAAATTTTTGATTGATTCAGTAAAAGGCGAGGGTGACACTGTCACCGTTGTAATGAGTGAAAGCTTTGTCCAAAGAGGTGAGTGTGCTTGCGTATCACCTTATGCGAGGACTCAGATGGCTCTTAAATGCGGTGTTGATTTAGTGCTTTCTCTTCCCGTGCCTTACGCAACGGCAAGTGCAGAGCGTTTTGCTTTAGGCGGTGTTTCTGTTTTAGGTAGTTTGGGTTGTGTTGATGCTTTGGCATTCGGTAGCGAAAGTGGTAATGCCGAAATGCTCAAAAAATGCGCCGATATTATAGTTAGTGATGAATTTTCCGATATACTCGAAAAATATCTGAATGACGGTGTGTCCTTCCCTGTTGCAAGGCAGAGGGCTGTTGGAGAAATAAGTGGTAGTAAGTTTTCCGAAATCCTTTCTTCGCCTAATAATATTTTAGGTGTTGAGTATATTAAAGCTATTAATAAATTGGGCTTGAATATGGGGGTTAAACTCATTACCAGAAAAGGCGTTGACCACGACAGTAAGACTTCAAACGGCGAATTTTGTTCAGCTTCAGCAATTCGTGAAAGTTTAATAGCAGGGAAGTTTCTTGGTGAATATTTACCTGAGGATGCCCGTGAAATAATGTGTAAGGAAATTGAAAATTACAAAGCACCTGCTACTGTCCGTAATTTAGAAACAGCTATAATTTACAAATTACGTTCGATGAGTGTAGAGGATTTTAAAGAGTTACCCGATGTGAGTGAGGGGCTTGAATTCAGACTTTTTGATGCTGTGAAAAATTCTTCCTATCTGGAGGAGATACTTGAAAAAGTTAAAACAAAAAGGTATACTCATTCAAGGATAAGAAGAATAATTATTTGTGCTTTTTTAGGTATAAAAAAGTCAGATGTTTCAGCTCCCGTTCCGTTTATAAGAGTTCTCGGCTTTAATGAGAATGGTGCTAAAATTCTAAAAAAAGCAAAAGAAACTGCAGCTCTTCCCATAATAACGAAAGCTTCTGAGGCTTTCGCTTTAGGCGAAAATGCGAAACGGGCTTTTGAATTGGAATGCTTTGCAAGAGATATGCTTTCTTTGGCTCTTCCCGTCAGAGATGAATTCGGGAAAGAAATGACAGACAAGCTTATCGTTTTATAAATTTTTATAATTGGAGATAATATGGATTTAATTGTTATAGGTGGCGGTGCTGCAGGTCTTATGGCTGCAGGCACAGCGGCACAAAGAGGATTAAGTGTAACTCTTATTGAGAGAAATGACAAATTGGCAAGAAAAGTTGCTATAACCGGTAAGGGCAGATGTAACGTAACTAACTCTTGTCCTCTTTTAAATGAGTTAATATCAAACGTGCCTGTTAACGGCAGATTTCTTTACGGTGCGTTTTCAAGATTTAGTACAGATGATACAATAGACTTTTTTGAAGAAATGGGCGTACCTCTTAAAATAGAAAGAGGCAACAGAGTTTTTCCCGTTTCCGATAAAGCTCTTGATATCGTTGATGCTCTCAATAAATTTATAACCATAAATGGTGTAAAACGTAAGCAGGGCAGGGTAACTGAGCTTATAATTGAAGACGGTGCTCTTAAGGGCTGCGTAACTGAGGACGGAAGAAAGTTTTATGCCGATAACGTGCTTATAGCAACGGGCGGTCTTTCTTATCCCGCAACGGGCTCAACTGGTGACGGCTATACCTTAGCCCGTCAGGCAGGTCACACGATTACCGATTTAAAGCCCTCCCTTGTATCTCTTGAATGTCACGAGGGCTGGTGCACCGATGCACAAGGACTTTCTCTTCGCAACGTTGAAATAAGAGTTGAGGATACTAAAACCTATAAAGAAATTTACAAGGATTTCGGTGAAATGCTCTTTACTCATTACGGCGTTTCAGGACCTATGATTCTTTCCGCCTCCTCTCATATGAGAAATATGGAAAAGGGCAGATACGTAATTCATATAGATTTCAAGCCTGCATTAACCTATGAGCAGCTTGATAAACGAATTCAAAGAGATTTGCTTGAATGCTCAAACAAAAATCTTTTCAATACTCTTTCTCTTATGTTACCGCGAAAAATGATACCGATTGCGGTTAAGCTTTCAGGTCTTAACGGTAATATAAAATCTAATCAGGTAACGAAGGATATGAGAGCTTCACTTGTTGATTTACTTAAGGATATACGCCTTACAGTAACTGATTTCAGACCTATAGACGAAGCGGTTATAACCTCAGGCGGTGTAAGCGTTTCCGAAATTGACCCTAAAACAATGGAAAGTAAGATTCTTAAAGGACTTTACTTTGCAGGTGAGGTTATAGACGTTGATGCCTATACAGGCGGTTTTAATCTTCAAATTGCATTTTCTACAGGCAGACTTGTTGGAAACTCCGTTTCCAAGTGAGGAGTTAGGAGTGTGAAGTGAGGAGTGTCGGGACCTGCGGTCGGCACTGTAAGCTTCGCAAAAGAGAAGATAAGACTGTGTGATTATTTTGGAATATAAAGAGGTGCGTTATGGCATCGATAGTATATGATAAAAGTAAAGTTTTCGCTTTGCGGATAGTTAAATTATATAGACATTTGAATTCTCAATATAATGAAACTGTTATTTCAAAACAATTGTTGCGTTGCGGAACAAGCATTGGTGCAAACATAACAGAAGCTGAATATGCAATAAGCAAAAGAGAATTTGTTATGAAAATGTATATTGCATTAAAAGAGTGTGGCGAAACAATTTATTGGTTAGATTTGCTGTTTGACAGTGAATATATAACAGAAAAGCAGTATCGTTCTATAAAGAGTGATTGTGAGGAATTGATGAGATTATTATCATCAATAACTAAAACCACACGTGAAAGATTAAACAAAACTAAATATGAAGGTTTTTAAGACGTTCATTTGATTAGTGAGTGAATGATAAAGAGGAAAAAGAGTAGTTGTCAGATATAAATGGATATAATAGCGTCGCAGACCCGACACTCCTCACTCCTCACTCCTCACTCCTCACTCCTAACTTATACAACAAGCATCAAAGGAGAAATAATTATGATAACTAACATCGCAATTGACGGCCCTGCAGGTGCAGGTAAAAGCACGATAGCAAAAACAGCTTCAAAGGAATTAGGGTTTATCTACGTTGATACAGGTGCACTTTACAGAACCGTAGGTCTTAATGCTTTAAGACTCGGTAAGGATACAAAAAGTGCTGATGAGGTAGTACCTACTCTTGACGGGCTAGACGTATCATTAAGATTTGTAGACGGTGAGCAAAGAGTTTTCTTAGGCGAAGAGGATGTTTCAACAGCAATAAGACAAAATGAAGTTTCAATGGCGGCTTCTAATGTATCTGCAATTCCTAAAGTCAGAGAATTTCTTTTTGACCTTCAGCGAGATATTGCTAAAAAGAATAACTGTATTATGGACGGCAGAGATATCGGCACAGTAGTTCTTCCCGATGCGCAGATTAAAATTTATCTTACCGCATCCGCAGAGGCAAGAGCCGACCGTCGTTTTAAAGAGCTTACCGAAAAGGGTCAGCAGGTAGAGTATGATGTTATTTTAAAAGAAATTAAAGAGCGTGACTATCAGGATATGAACAGAGAGATTGCACCCTTAAAACAGGCTGATGATGCAATTCTTGTTGATACAACTGAGCTTACACTTCCCCAGTCAATTGAATATATGCTTAAGGTTATAAAGGAGCGTCTTTAATGGCTGAAATAAAACTTGCAAAAAAAGCAGGGTTTTGCTTTGGTGTAAACAGAGCGATAAATTTAATTGAAGAGCTTGTTGAAAAGGGAGAAAGGGTTGCAACTCTCGGCCCGATTATCCATAATCAACAAGTAATAGATAGCCTTTCGAAAAAAGGCGTAATTGTAGTTGATGAGCCGTCGCAGGTGCCCGAAGGTACAACGCTTGTTTTACGTACTCACGGTGTTACTCAAGAGGTGTTAAAAGAGGTTGAAAAATGTGGTTGTAATTATATAGATGCCGCATGCCCCTTTGTAAAGAAAATTCATAAAATAGTTCTTGATAATTCATCTGAAGATACGGTTACTCTAATAGCGGGCGACGAAAATCACCCTGAGGTAAAGGGTATAAAAAGCTGTGCAAGGGGTGAAGCCTTTGTAATAAATTCTGAAGAAAAGCTGACGGAATTATTCCAACAACATCCTGATTTGCCACAAAAGCCCATAATTTTTGTTTCTCAGACAACTTTTAGCGTAAAAGAATGGGAAAAAAGTTTAAAAAAAGTAAATTTACTATGTACAAATGCAAAAATATTTGGTACAATATGCAGTGCGACCGACGAAAGACAAAGTGAAGCGGCCGAGCTTTCAAAAGTCAGTGATGCAATGGTTATCGTTGGCGGAAGGCATAGCTCAAACACTCAAAAGCTTTTAAGCGTTTGCCAAAGCAATTGTCCGTCTTTCCTTGTTGAAACTGCTGATGAATTAAGTGGTATCGATTTCAGTCAGTATAAATCAATCGGTCTCACTGCGGGTGCATCTACTCCCGCCGGTATTATAAAGGAGGTACTTCAAACCATGTCCGAAATTGTCAAAGACCCAACTATGATTGAGGAGGAAAAAGTGCTGGACTCTGCAGCAGCTGAAGATTTCGATTTTGCAGCAGCTTTAGAGGAATCACTCAGTAATATGAGCGACCAGAAAGTTACTGGTACAGTATTGAGTGTTAGCCCTACAGAGATACAGGTTGATATCGGCAGGAAGCAAACAGGCTATATTCCCTACAGTGAATACAGCAACGACCCGTCCGCAGACCCCAGAGCTGAACTTAAAATCGGCGATACACTTAACCTTATCATCATGAAAACAAACGACCAGGAAGGCTTAATTATGCTTTCCAAGAAACGCTACGATGCTATCGCAGCTTGGGACACAGTTGTTGCAGCTGAGGGAACAGATACCATTCTCGAAGGTGTTGTAACAGAAGTTGTTCGTGGCGGTGTTATCGTTGTTTCAAACAATGCACGTCTTTTCATCCCTGCATCTCTTGCAACTGCAAGCAGAAACGATAAGCTTGAAGATTTAGTTAAGAAAACAGTTAAATTCAAGGTTATCGAAGTTAACAAGCAGAGAAGAAGAGCTGTTGGCTCTATCCGTGCAGTACTTAAAGAAGAAAGAAAAGCAGCAGAAGAAAAGTTCTGGGCTGAAGTTCAGGAAGGCGAAGTTCGTAAGGGCGTAGTAAAATCACTTATGAAATTCGGTGCTTTTGTTGATATCGGTGGCGTAGATGGTATGATTCACGTTTCCGAGCTTTCATGGAACAGAATTAAAGACCCCTCAGAGGTTGTTAGCGTAGGCGACGAGGTTGAGGTTACAATCAAATCTCTTAACCCCGAAAAGAAGCAGATTGCTCTCGGCTACAAGAAGCTTGAGGACAATCCTTGGGAAATCTTCAAATCAAAGTATGCAGTTGATTCTGTAGCAGAAGTTGAAATTGCAAACTTTACAGATTTCGGTGCTTTTGCACATATCGTTCCCGGTGTTGACGGTCTTATCCATATTTCACAGATTGCTAACAAGCACGTTGCAAAACCTGCAGACGTTCTTAAAATCGGTGAAAAGGTTGAAGCAAAAATCACTGAAATTGATGAGGAAAGAAAGAGAGTTAGTCTTTCAATCCGTGCTCTTCTTCCTGTTGAAGAAGCTGCTGAGGAAGCTGTTGCTGAGGAAGCTCCTGCTGAAGCAGAAGAAGCTGCAACAGAAGAATAATCAATTCGTCCGTCCCTCCCTTAAAAGAGGGACGGTTTTTTGACTGCTATAAAAGCATCAGGATTTCGTTTTCGGAAAAGAGGTGTGAAAATGTATTGTAATAACTGTCATCAGCACTGCCCTGATAATTTCAGCAGTTGCCCTTATTGCTCACATGAGCTGAAGGTTGATAAAAAGAAAAAGACGGATGCCTATCAAGCACGTAAAAATAATAATTTTAAATTATCCTTCAAGGGTAAAATAATTGCCGTATCGGTATTGGCGTTTATACTTTGTATCTCAGCTGTAACCGTAGGTGTTTTAAACGGCTCGAAGCCTGAAAGAATTGTGAAAACAATGGTTTTATCTGTGAAAAATCAAGACGCCGAAGCTTATTATTCGCTTTATGATGAGCAAATTAAGGAGTATAATAAAGAAAACTGGTATTTTGATGACGATGAAACCTTTTCTGCAATGACAGAGCCGTTAACAAAAACAATAGATTTTTATACTGATAAATGCGGTAAGGATTTTACAGTGCAATATAAAATTAATGAGGTCATTTATATAGAAAATGAAAAATTTGCTGACTATTGCGACGTGTTAGAAAAATCCTTTGGCTATAGAAAGCTTCCTACCGAAATTGCAAAAGTAGATTTTGTAATTGAGGTGAAGGGGAGTGAGGGAGAGTATACGAGCGTTTACGACTCTTTTATGTGTATGAAAATAGGTGGTAAATGGTATAGAATATATTCCTCTGTATTTAATGATATATCAAATTAACAAGGTGTGTAAGAGTATTTGCACACCTTGTTTTTTATGTCGAAAAAAGAAAAATAATCATATATTTTATATTTTTAACAAAAATTTTGAACAATATATAAAAACATTTGACAAATTAACAAAAATGTTGTATCCTAACTATAAGCAGAGTTTTATGGGGTGGTTTGTTGGAAAAATTAAGCTTCAATGAGCTTAACTCTTTAAGCAATGAGTTGCTTGTTCAGTATGCCCGTCAAGGTGACGAGCAAGCAATGTCAGTTTTATCTGCCCGTTTTCTCAATACTCGTGGCTCAGGTGTAAGCGTAGCCTACCTTGATTCTGATGACTTTGTTCAAGAGGGTATGCTAGGCTTCTTGCGTGCGGTTAATTCTTACGATGCATCAAAAGGCGTCCCCTTTGAAGCTTATGCCTTTAAATGTATGCAAAATAGCATCAATACAGCTGCGGTAGTTTATAAAAAAGAGTTACCAACGGTTTCGGAAGCAGAGCTTTCTCAGGTTATCGATGCTCAGGTTGATCCTCTTGATAAGCTTCTTGTTAGTGAAGAGCTTTCTCACGTGCTTAACACTTGTCAGGTTTCTCTTACCGATGTTGAGAAAACAGTTATCTTTCTGAAGGCTGCAGGCTTACCTTACAGCGAAATTGCTAGTCGATTAGGTATGAATGAAAAAAATATTGATAATGCAATTCAGCGTGCCAGAAGAAAATTAAAAGAGTTATGTGCCGATTAGGTATATAATATATATGTCCTCTTAGCTTAAAAGCAGAGCGTTGATTATAGGTGGCGGAATTTTCCGAAACCTTCGCCAAAGGTGACGGTGCAATTCCGTTAGAGGGCAACATTATTAATCAAGCGAGGTAGCAAAAAATGTACGAAGACAAAACACTCATCTGCAAAGAATGTGGAAATGAATTTATTTTCACCGCAGGCGAACAGGAATTTTACGCAGAAAAAGGCTTAGTTAACGAGCCCAAGAGCTGCAAGGCATGCCGTGATGCACGTAAGCAGGCTGCAAGAGGTGAACGTGAAAAATTTACAACTGTTTGTGCTGAATGCGGAGGAGTAGCAGAAGTTTACTTCAAACCCCGTGAAGACCGCCCTGTATATTGCAGCGCATGCTTCAGCAAGAAAAAAGAAGCAGAGGCTTAATTTAATACTTAATTAAGATAAAGCTCCCCTGACAATGCTTTGCTGCATTGTCAGGGGTTTCTTGGTTTAATTTTGAAAATGGCAAGTGGCAAGTGGCAAATTTCGGAACTGCGGTGGCAATTATAAAGCTTCGCACAGGGAGGCGAGGCTTCACATTAATTCAATAATATATAAAACAACAGCTCTGCGATAGCATATAAATTGCCGTCGCAGACCCTTTTCTATTATCTATTCAATATTATCTTTTATCTATTATCTTGCGAAACCTGCTGGCATCTGTTATCTGGAATCTTAATTTTCCACTTGCCATTTGCAACTTATATCGTTATTATCCCGCCACTATTCTCCGGCTCTGCTACCTTTAAAATGTAATCTCTGTTAGGTAACGCACCCATATCCCTCAGGGCGTTAACTGACGTGTTATAAGCTAATTCGGGTGTATTGTTTTCTTGGCTCAGGTGAGCAAGAACAAAGTGGGTTGTGCCCTTGTTAATAAGAGCAGTAAGAGTATCTGCACAAGCATCGTTTGAAAGATGCCCTACGTCAGATAAAATTCGCTTTTGCAACTGATAAGGGTAGGGACCGCTACGAAGCATAGCAACGTCGTGATTTGATTCAATGTAAACTAATCTGCATCCAGTAAGATGCTGTAAAATGTCGTTTGAAACGTAGCCCGTATCTGTTGCAACAGCGATTTTAGTTGCGCCGTCGCAGCCCGTTATAACGTAGCCTCTGCCGTCCGCACAGTCGTGAGAGGTTTTAAATGGCTTGATTTCAAGACCTGCTACTGTAACAGGCTTATCGTTAATTGAAATATCTATGTGTTTTTCGCATAATGTACCCTTTTGCTTCAGTGCGAGAATTGTACCCGTAGAAGCGTGCACGGGGATTTGATATTTTTTAGCAAAAACGCAAAGCCCGTTTACGTGGTCAATATGCTCGTGGGTGAGAAAAATACCCTTGATTTCGCAAGGGTCAACCCCAATATTTTTAAGCATCAAGTCAGTTTGCTTGGCACTTCTGCCTACGTCAACAAGAACACCGCCGTCGCGGTCACCTATGTAAACAGAATTGCCGCTGCTTGATGAAAACAGCGGACAAAATCTTATCATATTTAATTAATCCTCTTCGAAGTTAACTCTCTTAACGTCGGCACCAACGCCTGTAAGCTTTTCAACAAGCTTTTCGTAGCCTCTGTCAATTAATTTTATGTTGCCGATAACGGTTTCACCCTCAGCCATAAGACCTGCGATAACCATTGCGGCACCTGCTCTTAAGTCGTCAGCCTCAACGGGAGCGGCGTGAAGCTTGTCTACGCCTGTAATTAAAGCTGTATCACCATTTACGATGATATTAGCACCCATTCTTCGTAGCTGGTCAATGTATTTGAAACGGTTGTCCCAAACGTCTTCAACAACGGTGCTTGTACCGTTACAGGTGCAAAGAAGCGTCGTGAATTGTGGTTGCATATCAGTCGGAAAACCGGGGTGGGGGCTTGTTTTAACTCGGCAAGCCTTTCTTCTGTTACCCTCCGAAATTATACGTACGCTTTCATCACCCTCGATAACAGTAACGCCACAGTCTTCGAGCTTGTTTGTTATAGATTCAAGGTGCTTCGGTATAACGTTATCGATTGTAACGTCGCCACCAACTGCGGCAACCGCAGCCATATAAGTACCTGCTTCAATCTGGTCGGGGATAATTGAATAAGTACATCCGTGCATGTTAGATACACCACGGATTTTAATAACCTCAGTACCTGCACCTCTTACGTCCGCACCCATAGAGTTAAGGAAGTTTGCAAGGTCAACGATGTGAGGCTCTCTTGCGGCGTTTTCAATAACTGTGAGTCCTTTAGCCTTAACGGCTGCAAGCATAACGTTTATTGTAGCACCAACCGAAACAACGTCAAGGTAAATTGATGAGCCGTAAAGCTCGTCGCATTGAACGTTTACAAGGGCGTTTTCAATATTAACCTTAGCACCGAGAGCTTCAAAGCCTTTGATATGCTGGTCAATAGGACGAACACCGAAATAACAACCACCGGGAAGAGCAACGCAAGCTTTACCGAAGTTGCTTAATAATGCACCCAAAAGATAATAAGAAGCACGAAGCTTTCTTGTCATTTCATCAGGAATTGTAACAGGTGTGATGCTTCTTGAATCAACGATTATAACACCGGGCTCGGGCTTTTCAACCTTTGCACCGAGAAATTCAAGAATTTTAATCATAGTACGCACGTCGCTTATATCGGGTACGTTTTCGATTCTGCAAAAATCACCTGCAAAAACAGATGCTGCTATAATAGGTAAAGCGGCATTTTTAGCACCGCTGATATTTATATTGCCATGGAGTTTGTTGCCACCGCGGATAACGAATTTTTCCACAAAATGCACTCCTTTATAAGTAATTTAAGCTCGGTAAAAAAAGCCGTACCGAATCGGCAGAAAAAATCATAATACTTCTTTTGATAGTATAACACTTTTATAACAAAAAAGAAAGAGTTATTTGCAATAAACATAAAAAATTTTAAAAAAGAATTCCGAAGCTTTCACCTCGGAATCTTTTTGTTATTTGGCGTATAGCATTTTGTAAAAATAGGGGTAAGTATTAAAAAATTGGTTTAGCGTTGTTCGGGTATCAGAGCCGGGGTCGTTGATGTAAAAGCTTGAAGTTGAAAGAGTGTTTGAATCAGCAACACCGGTAACAACAACGTAGTGTTGACTGCCGTTAGCTTTTTTAGCACCAACGATAATAGGCTTGCCTGATTTTAATACCGAATAAATTGTTTCAAGGTATCCGTTACTGCTTGTTACAACGTTATAATTTGAGGGCCAGTAAACCGCACCACCGGAAGTATAAGAAAGCTTTTTTGACATCGTATGGGGATAAATAGTAGTACCTGTTCTGTGGCTTTCCGTCATAGCGAGAGCCGTTGTTGCGCAGCCTATTCTTCCTATTGTCTGCCCTGAAGAGCCGATAGTAACGTTTGCCCAACGGGAATCTGTTTGCTTAAAGTCAGGAACGCTTAAAGAAATTTTCGGATAGTTAACGTTACTACTTGACGTACCTCTCAAATAGTCCGAATGCACGTAGCCTGTTTTTAAGCCGTTGTAAAGAATTTTACTGAAAGTCCCTTCAGTTGAAAGCACGGTAACAATAGCACCACTTGAAAGATAATCTTTAACAGTAGAAGATAATGATGCCGTAGCTCTTACTCGTAATCTTCCCTGAGTAGTTTTAACGGCTTTTACGTCAGTTGAAACAATGTTTATATAATCACTGTGGCAATATCCGTATAAGCCTTCACCGTATCTTACGTACCAAAAATTATTTGTTTTTGATATAAGAGTTACGTATGCATTCCTGTTAAGCTTACCTTTGATTGATGACGTTGAAGAGGGGGCGGAACGCACGTTCAATACCGTAGAAGAGGTTGTTACCCTACCTGCGCCGTAAATGTTATTAGTTGCTGATACATTTAAAGGGATTACATTTAAGCTTAATATTATAACCGCAACTAACAAAGAACTAACAAATCTTTTCAAAAAATCACCTCGTATAGTAGATTTTCGTGTCCTGCGACAACGAATGTGTTAATCTTACCATACGAGGTTCTGAATTTCATTGTATAAATTTTGGAAAGGCTAATAAAACACCTTTTATGAGTTTTGCTCAATAAGCTCTAAAGCAATCTGACGAAGCTCCTCAACGGAGTTTATCAAGCCTATTCTTGCTCTGTAATTTGCAGCGCCGTGAAGACCTTTTGTGTACCAGGCGGCGTGCTTTCTTGCTTCTCTTATGCCAACTCTTTCGCCTTTGTATTCGCAAAGCTTTTCAATATGCTTGAGCATAACAAGCATCTTTTCAGTAACGGTTGGCTCGGGTAATAAAACCTCGTGCTCAAGGTAAGCATTGATTTGAGAAAATACCCAAGGTCTACCTAAAGCACCCCTGCCAATCATTACCATATCGCAGCCGGTTTCCTCCATAAGCCTTGCGGCAGACAGTCCGTCAATAACGTCACCGTTGCCGATAACAGGGATTTTAACAGCTGCCTTAACCTGCTTTATGATATCAGTGTTAACGGGTGGCGCATACATCTGCACCTTTGTTCTGCCGTGTACGGTTATAGCAGCTGCTCCTGCGTCCTCGCATCTTTTAGCGAGCTCAACGGCATTTATATTATTATCATCCCAACCTGAACGCATTTTAACAGTAACGGGAACTGTTGATGCCTCAACAACAGCTTTAACAATATCGGCAGCAAGCACGGGATTTTTCATTAGTAAAGCACCGCCACCTGACGATGCTACCTTAGGCGCAGGACACCCCATATTTATATCTATAAAGTCGGGATTGAATTCAAGTGCTTTTTTTGCTGCTGTTGCCATAGTTTCGGGGGAATTACCGAAAATCTGTGAGCCGGCAGGTCTTTCGGTTTCAGTTATAGAAAGTAGCTCTGCACTTTTTTTGTCACCAAGACTTATACCTTTCGCACTTGCCATTTCGCAAACTGTGTATGCGGCACCGTAGCCGCGGCAAAGCTCACGGAAGGCTCTGTCGGCAACGCCTGCAAGAGGGGCTAACGCAGCCTTTTCTTTTATTTCAAGATTGCCTAAAATCATTATTCTTCCTCGCTTTTAAAAGCGTTAACGTGTCTCTTTATAGCTTCAAAAGATTCTTCACTTATATGATGCTCGATTTTACAAGCATCTTCAGAAGCAATGTCCTTATCTACGCCTAATTTTACAAGAAAATCCGTAAGCATTGTATGGCGTTCAAACATTTTTTCTGCAACAGATTTACCCTCGCTTGTAAGAGTAATATAGCCCTTTTCATCAACAGTAACGTAACCGCCGTTTTTTAAAAGACCAACCGCTCTGCTGACGCTGGGCTTTGAGTAGCCCATATACTCGCAAATATCAATAGAACGAATGCTTTCGCTTTTCTTTGAAAGAATGTAAACGGTCTCAAGATACATTTCGCCTGATTCCTGCAAATGCATTAAAAGACCTCCTTTATAGTTACTTGTTTTGTATCAATTTATGATACCATAAATCTAAGGCTTTTGCAAGTCATAAGAAAATAGCAGTCCTCTAAATAAAAAGAGAGTGCGAAGCTTACCTTGCACTCTCTTGAAAATTAAATTATTCTTCTCTTGTATGCTTGAAATCAACTTTTTTTACTCGGTAATTTCCTGCTCGAAGCTCTTCTAAAAGCTCCTCGTTAGTTTTGATTTCTTTGTTGAAATAAAGTCCGCCAATTCCCGCATCCTCAATTTCGTGGAAATCAGACCCGCTTAAAACAAGATTCTTGTTATGAATTTTTGCCCATTCCTCTGCGGTTTCGTTACCTGAATAGTGGCGAGGATTTCCGTTGAAAATTTCGTATCCATCAAGAAGCTTCCAATCGGCAACCTCCATACCTCTTCTGAAAGGATGAGCCTGAACTAAAAGCAAACCGTTTTCGTGGGTGATTTTAGATAATTCTTCAAGGTCCATAGCCATAAGGTCACCGTTCGAACGTAAAAACTCTTCGGTAACACCGTAAACAAGATAGTCGTTAGCGGTGTTGTAAAAGTTGATTTCAACACCTAAAAGAACGTTGAATCTATCACCGGCTTCTTTTTTGAGAATATTATAACCGCTTAAAAAATGGTCGATTTTTTCATCCCAAGAAGCATCTTCCATATGTATTCTCTTGAAGGTCATTTCGTTAAGATGGTTTGTTAGAACTATGCCTTTGTATTCTGTACCCTTATAGCTTTCAACAAGGTCTTTAGCAGTTGCAACGGCACAATTGCTTACTTCTTTTGTGTGCGCGTGCATTTCGTATAAGTATTCCATAAAAATAAAATTCCTCACTTTATCCGAGTTTCTAAGAGATTATACATCTTTTTTTAAACTCTGTCTATATTTTATTGTTGCAAAAATATATAAAAATGATACAATATAGTTGTGAATGCATTTTAACAGAAAGGGTGGTATTATGAGAAAGTGCGATGCTTGCGGTAAGGTTTATGCGGAAGGTAAGGACGTTTTTTGTCCTCATTGCGGTGCGATAGGTCAAAAGCAATGTAACCACGGTGCATCCTTTGATTCTTCTAAATGGGATAGAGGCGAGATCTACAAAAACAGCAACACCTATAAACAAGGTGCAGAGCCTCATGCTCAAAGAACGTCATCAGCTTATAATACTAATAATAAAAAGGCTGCTGATTTGTCAGGTGGACAGTTTGGCTCGGATTATAACGCCCCAAATACAGTTGTACGTAATATTATTGAAACGGTAACAAAAAAAGCAACCGAAAGTAAAAAGGATGAGAAAAAGTTTGTTAAAATAATCGGTGCTATTGTTGCCCTTATATCAGTGTTTAATGTGATTCTCTCTGACGTAGACTCATCAGATGTTTTTTCAGATAGCTTTTTTGAGGATACTTCTACAGATTATATTAACTATCCCGTTGACGTTTTAGCAGGTGAAGTATATATAGAGCCCTTTGAGGACTGGGATGGCACCTGGTTTTTCGATATGTATTTTGATACTCTTTATTTGTATTCGGATGAAGCTGAATTATCTACTGAGGTTTGCGATAAGCTTTCCGGTGATGAATATATTTATATCGACGGTTTGATTTATACAATGCCTGATAAAGTAATGAGCATTGATAGTTTTAATAATATTATCGATGAAGAAGGAAGCTATGTTATAAGTGATGCTCAAAGCACCGATGCTCATACGATACAGTATTGGTTTAACGCCGGTGATATTATATATTGCGATTTGTTGACCTTTGTATTCGATGATGGCTCTGCGGTTGATCTTATACTTCCTTTTGATGCATTCAGCTGCGACGAAAATGGTAAGGTTACATACTATACCTGCAATGAAAATGAAGCGGAGGAGACAGTTTCTTTCGAAGAAACTGAGCCTGGTGCAGTTTTAGAGGGCTTTGATTGTGTGTTGGAGTTTTAAAATATGAATAAAGCTAAAAACACCGCCTTTTGCGGAATGGTAAGTGCCTTGTCGGTTGTGCTTATGTTAGCGACAACCGTCTTACCCGTTATGATGTACGTTTTACCTATAGCCACGGGTATTCTCGTAATGCTTACCTCAGAGGTAACAAGCAAAAAATGGGCGGCAGGCACATTCTTTTCAACCGCAATAATTTCATTACTGCTTCTTACAGAAAAAGAAACGGCTTTAACCTATCTTTTCTTTTTTGGTTGGTATCCGCTTGCAAGAGAGCATCTATCAAAAATACCCAAAGCAATTCAATTTATTATAAAGCTTGTTATCTTTAATTTTTCGGCGGTAGCAATAGGCGTTGTGGGTGTATACGTTTTCGGCGTTTCGAAAGAAGATTATACCGAATTCGGTAAGTATACTATACCCATACTTCTTGCTATGGCAAACGTAGTTTTTGTGCTGTATGAGATTATGTTGAAAAAATATTCGTTTATGCTAAAGGCAGCAGGGGAAAGAATAAAGAAAAAGCTTAAATAAACTTATTAAAATCGCAAAACGTAGTATATTCTGCGTTTTGCGATTTTTAAGTTATTAAACAATTTGTTGAATAATTCTGTAATTGTATTGACAAAATACGGCAAAAAAAGGTATACTATAATACGTATAATTATGAAAAATAGGGGGCTATTTTATGCAGAAAAAAACAGTTGCTCTTACAGGTTCTTCAGGTACCATGGGCTTCCAGGGTTTCTTAGAACTCTATAAGAAAAAAGACCAGTTCAACATTGTTCTCCTCAACAGAGACAGTAAGAAAAACCGTGAGAAATTCGCACCTTATATGAATGACCCTTCAATCAGATTTGTTTGGGGTGACCTTACAAATTACGAGGACGTTCTTGATATGGTGAACGGTGCAGATTACGTTCTTCACGTTGGCGGTATGGTTTCTCCTGCGGCAGACTACTATCCCGTTAAAACTCAGAAAACAAACGTTGCAGCTGCTCAGAATATCGTTAATGCTATTAAAGCACAGCCCGACCCTGATGCAGTTAAGGTTGTCTACATAGGTACAGTTGCTGAAACAGGTGACAGAAATGCTCCTATCCATTGGGGTAGAACAGGTGACCCTCTTAAAGTAAGCGTTTATGACCATTATGCTATCAGTAAGATTAAAGCAGAAGCTGTTTTTGCTGATTCAGGTCTTAAGCATTGGGTATCTCTTCGTCAGTCCGGTATCCTTTATCCTGCAATTCTTAAAAACCTTGAGCCTATTATGTATCACGTTCCGATTAACGGTATGCTTGAATGGGCTACTGTTGAAGACTCCGGTCGTCTTCTTGCAAATGTTTGCGGCGACGATATTCCCGAAGAATTCTGGAGACGCTTCTACAACATTGGTTCAGGTGAAGAATACAGAATTACCAACTTTGAATTTGAAGACCTTCTTCTCGGTACTTTAGGTCTCGGTTCACCAAAGAAGCTCTTTGACCCCCATTGGTTTACAACCCGTAACTTCCACGGTCAGTGGTATTACGACGGTGATGAGCTTGAAAAATATTGCCATTTCCGTGCAAATATTCCTGTTAAGCAGTATTTCAAGAGCATGATGGATAAGGTTGAATCCTTCTATAAATTAGCTTTCCTTGCAAAACCCTTTGCACCCATTCTTAAAAATCTTTGGATGAAGAAAATTGCAGAAACACCCGAGTATGGTACTCTCTGGTGGGCAGCAAACAAGGTTGACGTAAGAATGAAAGCTTATTACGGCAGTATGGAAGAATATGAAAAGCTTCCCAGAAAGTGGGAGGATTTCGAAATAATCATTCCTTCAAAGAAAACAACTGCTGATGACGTTGTTATTCTTAACCACGGTTACGATGAAACTAAGCCCTTTGATTCTCTTACTCTTGAGGATTTACAGAAGGCTGCTGAATTCAGAGGCGGTAAATGTCTTGCAACAGAAATCGTTGATATGTACACTCCTGTTAAATGGGTAAGTGCAAGAGGCAACGAGTTCGAAATGTCACCCAACCTTGTGCTTAAGGGTGGTCATTGGTGTCCCGCAGAGCTTCCTTGGCCCTGGAATTATGACGAAGAAGCAAGAATCAATCCTTTCTTTGCTCAGGTTTGGGATCGTGAAGGCGAAAATAACGTTTACGGACCTGAAATCTTTGATAACTTTAAGGAGAAGGTAACACAATGAAAATATTTATGATTGGCGGTACCGGTCTTTTAGGCTGTGAAGCTGCACGTATATTTATCGAAAGAGGTCACGAGGTTACAAGCGTAGCTCTTCCTCCTCTTCCTGAAGGAGCACCTATCCCTCAGGAAATGAAGCTTGAATTCTGCAACATTTATGAGAAATCAGACGATGAAATCCGCGAGCTTCTCAAAGGTCACGATTGCTTCGTTTTCGCTGCAGGTATTGACGAAAGAGTTGAATTCCCTGCACCCGTTTATGATGCATACTATAAATACAACATTCAGCCCCTTGAAAGAATTCTTCCTCTTTGTAAAGAGGTGGGCGTTAAGAGTGCTGTTATCCTTGGCTCTTACTTTGCATATCTTGCAAAAGAGCGTCCTGATATGAAGCTTACAGAAAAGCATCCCTATATCAGAAGCCGTATAGACCAGGAAAACGTTGCATTCTCATTTGCTGATGAAAACTTTGACGTAGCTGTTCTTGAGCTTCCTTACATTTTCGGTACTCAGCCCGGTAGAAAGCCTGTTTGGGTTATCCTTATTGAGCAGATTAAGAGAATGGATAAGCTTCCCTTCACAATGTATCCCGGTGGCGGTACAGCAATGCTTACCGTTCGTCAGGTTGGTGAGGTTATCGTTGGTGCTGCTGAAAAGTCAAAGGGTGCAAAAGCATGGCCTATCAGTATGTATAACTTAACCTGGAAGGAATTCCTTAAAATCGTTTATGCCGCAAGAGGTATGGGCGAAGACCGTAAGATTATAAGCGTTGCTCCCTGGATGATGCGTATGGGTCTTGGCGGAGTTAAGAAAGAATATGCTGCAAAAGGAATTGAAAGCGGTATTGACGTTGATGGTCTTGCAGATATTATGGATGTAAACCTTTTCATTCCCGACCGTTTCTCAAAAGAGCTCGGTGCAACTGACGACGATATCAAAGCAGCTATCTTTGATTCAATCAAGGTTTCACAGGCTGTTTATGATGGAACAGTAGAATTGTTAGGTATGAAAGGTGAATAATTTTTCGTGATTTCGCACATCCTACGATTTTTACCCAACCAAGCTCGCGTATCTTCATACGCTTCGGGTTGTCTAAAAACCGTATTATGCACGAACTGACGAAAAATACTGTCGGTAGGTGATTTCGCACATCCTACAATAGTCGTATAATAACAAAATAACAACAAGCAAATCTTAACTTCTATAGTTTAAGGTTTGCTTGTTTTTTGTTTTCTGTAAATGTAGTAATAATTAATAAAATACCCCTCATATACTTGTATTGAACTCGTATAGGAGGGTGTTTATGAATTACGATTACGATATTCGTGCAGTTGAGTTAGCGAATTTTATAGTAGAAAATAAATCAACTGTCCGTGCAACTGCAAAAAAATTCGGGATTTCAAAGTCCACCGTGCATACAGATATTACAGTAAGGCTCAGACGTATTAATCCCGCATTGTTTTCCGAGGTTCGAAAGGTGCTTGACGTTAATAAAGAAGAGCGTCATATCCGAGGCGGAATCGCCACAAGAGAGAAATATAAAAAAGAAGCAATTTGTACCAAGTAAATATAAATTTATTGACAAAACAACTCTGAAATTGTATATTGAAACATATATTATAAAAATAATTTCGGAGTGCTATATTATGAAAAAAATTATAAGCTTATGCCTCGTTTCTATAATTCTCGTTGCGTTCTGCTCTTGTGGAAGAGGCGAAGAGGATGACGGCAAAGCCTTGTTAACTGCCGATTCTACAATTAACGTTACTAGTAATGCAGGTGTCATAACTCTTAACGAAGATGTTGCTGCTATTATGCTTGGTGTTTTTTCACCTGAGTATTTAGGTTTGAGTGACGTGATAGAGAGCTATACTTTAAAATTAGGTGCAACAAAGGTTTTCGGTAATGATGCTTGTCTTGTTGAAGCCTATGCCGAGGGTAGTGATTCTCCCGAGGGGATATTTGCTATTTTAGGGCAGGATTGTTACGTATTTAAGGATAATCAGTATATGCTTCTTACTGCTGACGGTCCCGTTGAAGTTACAACAAATCCTTTTGCAACAAATTCAGCCGATGAGTCTGCAGGGGATGAAGCAAATGCTTCAGATTCAAACGAAGAAACTGAAGCTGCTCAATCCACTACCCAACCTCAAACAAATCCTCAGCTACCCTCAGGTATGCAATATAATGAGGCTAACGATAAAAAGCTCAAAGAAACCTTCTCTTCATACTCAAAGGAAACCTTAGGTCTTGAAAAGGAATTAGACGAGTACGTTTTAGTTGCCGTTGGTGGCACGGCTACCGCGATTGACGGTGAAAAAGTGTATACAGTTCAAATCTACGAAAAAGACGGAACAAAAACTGCTTATAAATTAGCCATAAGCGATAATGGACCTTACAAATACAACACCGAAACACAAAAATTTGAAAAGCTTAACTAAAAAAGATGTGTTTGCTCATTTTGAGTAAACACATCTTTTTTCATTATTTGTAATTATCGAGAATTTCGGTTGCTTTTTGCTTAACCGAATAAATAAGGTCATTAGGTGATTTGACTTTAACACGTCCGCCGAACTGAACAATCCAAGCCACAAGACCTTCGCTTGAAGCAACGTTAGTTCTTAAAACAAAATGCTCGTCATCGTATTTTTGAATTTTAACATTTTCACCGAATCTGTCAAGCATAGGCTCAAGAGTATCGTTGTTGCAAATAAATTCAACGGGCTTCGGCTCACCACTATACATATTGAAAAGCTTTGATGCATAGTCTGCCGAATCAAAATAGTTTTTATAATCTGAAACCTCTGAAAAATGCCTTGAGGGTAAGCTGGTTTTTTCAAGATGCTTGATTTTATCAATTCTTAAATGCATAAGGTTGTCGTATTTTTCGTTGTTACAAACAAGATAGTAGTGGTCATCTGACCAAATAAGAGCATAAGGGCTTACAGTAAAGCTTTTATCTTCCTTTGCGGTTTTAAATTCTTCTGTAATACGCCTTCTGGTGTAGGTGAAATTAACCTTTACTTTAGCTGAAATTGCTTCATCCAAAAGACTTATTGTATAATAAATTTCTTCGTTTTTGCATTTAGGTCTGTTGTCAACGTAAACCTGAGAATGAAGAACCTTTGCTTGCTTTTCACTTGCAAAGCTTTCAATTTTTTCTACAAGCTGATTGGTTTTCTTCTGAGAAATAAAGTTTGCCGCTTGTACCGCATCTGAAAGAAGGCGTAATTCGGCAAGCTCAAATTCTCTTGCACCTAAAAAATAACCGCCTCTGTTTTTTGAGCCTGTGTGAATAATATCAAATCCGTATTCTCTTAAAATATCAATATCGTTATAAATTGATTTTCTTTCTGCGGGGATATCTAACTGTGAAAGCTCATCGCATATTTCAGTTGCGGCAAGGTAATGGTTTTCATCAGTTTTCTTTCTTAAAATATCAACGATATAAAGTAATTTTAATTTTGATTTTTGAACTCCTGCCATGAAAAACTGCACTCCTTAAAGGGTTGTGAATTCGTTAAAATAATTCTACTATAAAAACACGGTTTTGTAAATAATAAATGCAATGAGATATTTACAAAAAGAGGGTATGGGTGTATAATTAAAATGTATTTTTATGTGGTTTTGCAAAACAACTTACTTTCTTTTTTCGAATGTGTGGTGTTAGAATGATTGGTTTAAAAATCGGTATGGATATAGGCACGGGTAACGTAACCGCCGCTATTGACGGTAAGGGAGTTGTCCTTTGTGAGCCTGCCGTGCTTGCTCTTGAAAGAGAAACGGGCGAGGTTATTGATGCGGGTAAAAAGGCTTTCGAAATGACGGGCAGATGCCCTGATGCAATTAAGCTTACAAGACCCTTGCTTTCGGGCGGTATTGCAGAGCTTGAAAACAGTGAAAAGCTTATTCGCACGTTTTTGGAGCGTATTTGTAAAAATAAAATATTTAAGCCCGTTGTTGCCGCAACTATGCCTGCAGGGATAACCAATCTTGAAAAACGAAATATTTTAGATTGCATTTTGAAAGCAGGTGCGGGAAAGGCTGTGCTTATTGAAGAGCCTCTTGCTGCTGCTTTAGGTATTGGTATAAATCCTGAAATGCCATACGGTACGATGATAGTTAATATCGGTGCCGGAACAACGGGTGTAGCCGTTGTTACTATGGGTAGCATTGCAGTCGCTAAAAGTGCCGCAGTCGGCGGTGATGATATGGATAGAGTTATAAAAACTTATCTTAAAAATAACAGAGGGATTGAGGTCGGCAGGCTTACCGCTGAAGAATTAAAACAGCTTATCGGCGGAGCTAAGGTCCGAGAGGAAACCATTGCCGCAGTTGCAAAGGGTAAGGATACTGCAGACGGTATGCCATTATTCTTTGAGGTTACTGCTCAGGAAATAAACTTCGCAATAAGAGATTGTGTTGATGAAATCTGCAAAGCAATAACCGATGTTCTTGAGGTTACACCACCCGAGCTTGTAAAAGATATTACCGATAGCGGTATTTTCCTTTGCGGAGGAATGTCAAAGCTTTACGGTATTGATAAATATATTGAAGAGGTTACGGGAATACGAGTGAAAATCCCAGGTAACGAAAGCCACGTTTCTGCTTTAGGGTGCTTAAGAGCATTAAACGAAGAAAATTATTTAAAGCAAAACGGCTATCATTTTGTTACTCTCGAAATATTAGAGTGAGTATATTTAAATTGTTTTTTACTATGTAAAAACTATGAGGTGAACAATGAAACTTCTTGTTATAGACGGAAACTCAATTCTTAACCGTGCTTTTTACGGTGTAAGGCTTTTAAGCACTAAGGACGGCAGATACACTAACGGTATATTCGGCTTTATGAATATTTTTCTTCATCTCCTTGAAGAGTATAAGCCTGATAGCGTAGCCGTTGCTTTTGATGTAAAAGCGCCTACCTTCCGTCACGAAATGTACGATGAATATAAAGGCACAAGAAAGCCCGCACCATCCGAGCTTATTGAGCAATTCCCAACCTTAAAAGAGCTTTTAGGGTATTTAGGCTATTCTGTAATTGAAAAGCCGGGCTATGAAGCGGACGATATTTTAGGAACCTTATCAGCTGCTTGCGGTGAAGATGATTTTTGTTATATTGCAACGGGTGACCGTGATAGCTTACAGCTTGTAAGGGATAACGTAAGCGTTGTTTTAGCAACAACAAAAATGGGTAAATCTGTGACAACTGTTTATGACAGGGATAAAATAAAAGAGGTTTACGGGGTTGAGCCCGAGCAGCTTATCGATATAAAGGCTATTCAAGGTGATACCTCTGATAACATTCCGGGTGTTGCGGGTATCGGCGAGAAAGGTGCTCAGGAGCTTATAGGCAAATTCGGCTCTGTTGATTATATTTACGAAAACATTGAAACTATCGATGTTAAAGCGGGTATTCGTGCTAAGCTTGAAGCATCAAGAGAAAATGCGTTTTTAAGCAAAAAGCTTGGTACAATTTGCCTTGAAGCACCTATAGACAGAAATATTGAAAGCTATTTAATAAAAAGTCCCGATACAGTAAAAGCCTCAAATCTTCTTATGTCTTTAGAAATGTCAAAGCTTTTAGGCAGACTGAATTTTGATGAAGAGGAAATTGCTTCAAAATCAGATGCAAAAGCAGTGAAGCTCTATGAGGTTGCTGATACTGATGAATTCTTAAGTAATTTAAGAGCAACGGGGAAAGCATATTTTACAACAAAATTCAACAACGGCGGTATTGAATATATTTTATTTAAAACTACCGACGGTGTTGCTCTTGTGGGTAATTATGACTTTATGTTTATGAGCTTTGCTACTGAATTTTTCGGTGACGAAAGTATAAGTAAATTCACTGACGATTCAAAGCAGCTTTATGGCTTTTGTGATGTTAACGGTATTGAGGTTAAGGGTATTTCGCTCGATACCTCTCTTGCGGCGTATCTTCTTAACCCTAATTCATCTGATTATTCTGTGAAGGTGTTAGCAGGGGCGTATTCCTTATCACCCGTAAAGATAGAAGCTGAAGATTTATATGATTTTTATCAGGCAGAAAAAGAATACGTTGACAATGCCTCATATATTGAATCCTTAAGCGTAAAGCTTTCCTCTGCAATAAAAGAAAACGAGCAGGAAAAACTGCTCAATGAAATAGAATTACCTCTTGCAAGAGTGCTTGCTTCTATGGAAAAGACAGGCTTTTGTGTTGATAAAGAAGGTCTTGAAAAATATAACGAAAAAATCTCTGCAGAATTAGAAAACAGCTTAAAAAACGTTTACGATATGGCAGGGTGTGAATTTAATCTTAATTCACCTAAACAGCTTGGTGACGTTTTGTTTTCAGAGGATAAATTAAATCTTCCTCACGGCAAGAAAACTAAAAACGGATACTCTACTAATGCAGATGTACTTGAGGGCTTAAGAGATAAGCACCCCATAATTAACGAAATCCTTCGTTACAGAGGGCTTATGAAGCTCAAATCAACATATTGCGAGGGTCTTTTAAAGGTTATTGATAATGATGGCAGAATTCATTCAACCTTAAATCAGACTGAAACAAGAACAGGCAGAATTTCCTCTGCAGAGCCTAATCTTCAAAATATCCCCGTCAGAACAGAGCAGGGTAGAGAATTAAGAAGATTCTTCATAGCCGAAGAGGGCAAGGTGCTTGTTGATGCTGACTATTCACAAATCGAGTTAAGAGTTTTAGCGGCTCTCGCCGATGATAAAAATATGATTTCCGCTTTCTTAAGTGGTGCTGATATCCATTCTATTACTGCTTCTCAGGTTATGGGCGTAGCTTTAGAGGATGTAACACCTGATGACAGAAGAAAAGCAAAGGCAGTAAACTTCGGTATAGTGTACGGTATCGGTGCATTTTCGCTTTCAAATGATATCGGCGTTTCAGTAGGTGAAGCAGACAGATATATCAAGGGCTACCTTGCAAATTATAGCGGTGTTGCCGCATTTATGGAAAACGCAAAAAAATCTGCTAAAGAAAAGGGCTATGCTGAAACTTATTTCGGCAGAAGAAGATATCTTCCCGAGCTTCAGGAAAAAAATGCAATCAGACGAGGCTTCGGTGAAAGAGTAGCTATGAATATGCCTATTCAAGGTACTGCAGCTGATATAATTAAAATTGCAATGATAAGAGTTTACGAACGCTTAAAAGCAGAATATCCTGAAGCAAAGCTTATTATGCAGGTGCACGATGAGCTTATCATAGAAACACCTGAAAAGGATGCCGAAAGCATAGTTTCACTTCTTAAGGATACTATGGAAAACGCTTGTAAGCTGGCTGTTCCGCTTACTGTTGAGGTTGAAAGCGGAAAGACTTGGTATGATACAAAATGACAGATTTAGTTTTTGAAAAAATGAGTGAGCAGTATATTCCTCAAGTTGCAGAGTTAGAAAAGCAATGCTTTTCAACTCCTTGGAGCGAAACTGCTCTTTCAGAAGAATTATCAAATAACTTTGCAAGATTTTTTGTTGCTTTATCAAATGGGGTGGTTGTTGGTTATATAGGCTCTCACAACGTTTTAGGTGAAGTTTATATAACAAACGTTGGCGTTTTTCCCGAATACAGAAAAAAAGGCATCGGCGAAGCTCTTATCAAAAAGCTTATAGAAGCAGTAAAAAATGAAAATGCAGATTTTATAACTCTTGAAGTAAGAAAAAGTAATGCTTCTGCAATAAAATTGTACGAAAAATGCGGGTTTTGTGCGGTCGGGGAAAGAAAAAGCTTTTACGAAAAGCCGTGCGAGGATGCTATTTTGATGACTAAAAATTTTAATTGATACGGAGATAATTTATGAAAATTCTCGGAATTGAAAGCTCTTGCGATGAAACAGCCGCCTCAGTTGTTGAGGACGGTAGAAAGGTTCTTTCAAACGTTATAGCTTCTCAGGTAGAGGAGCATAAAATATACGGTGGAGTTGTGCCTGAAATCGCATCAAGGCGACACGCTGAAGCTATATGCGGAGTAGTAGATAAAGCCTTATCTGATGCGGGCTGTACCCTGGATGATATAGATGCACTTGCAGTTACTTATGCCCCCGGGCTTATAGGTACGCTTTTAGTTGGCGTGAATTATGCAAAAGGTCTTTCTTATTCAACGGGGCTTCCTCTTGTTCCCGTTCACCATTTAAGAGGTCATATTGCGGCTAATTACATATCTGACGAAAAAATAGAGCCCCCCTTTATTGCTCTTGTTGTTTCAGGTGGTCACAGTCATATAGTGAATGTGAAAAGCTATACTGATTTCGAAATTATCGGCAGAACCCGTGATGACGCGGCAGGCGAGGCGATGGATAAAGCCGCAAGAACAGTAGGGCTTCCATATCCCGGCGGTGTAAATCTTGATAAAATATCAATAAACGGTGACGAAAATAAATATAAATTCCCTGTTCCGAAAATTACCGATTCAAAATATGATTTTAGCTTTTCGGGATTAAAAACCTTTGCTGTAAACCTTGTTCATAATGCATCTCAAAAGGGTGAAGAAATCAAAGCGGAGGATTTAGGAGCGTCTTTTATAAAAGCGGTAACCGATATTCTTGTTGCTCATACTGTTGAGGCTGCCGAAGAATTCGGTGCTAAGAAAATTGTTCTTGCAGGCGGTGTTTCCGCAAACTCACGTTTAAGAAGAGTTATGACTGAAAAATGCAGGTGTAAAGGTATAGACCTTTATATGCCTGAAATGAAGTATTGCGGTGATAACGGAGCAATGATTGCATCACAAGGGTATTATGAATTTATAGCAAAAAAAGAGAGCGACGAATTTCATAATTTATCCTTGAATGCGATTGCAACAAAATCTATAGATAAGGTGTAAAAACACCGAATAATACAAAAAATTATGCAATTCATCATTAACTTTAACAGTTTTTTTGTTATATGTTTGGTAAATATGATAGTATAATTTTTGTGAATTTTCTTGAATTTCCTTGACGAATATGTTATAATTCAACCGTATAAGTTTATACTTAACTGTATTATGATTTGGAGGAATCACAAATGAAGAAAAACTTCAAGAAATCTTTAGCTGTGTTATTGGCTATGTTGATGCTTGTTTCAGTTGTAAGTGTAACTGCTTTTGCTGCTACATACACAATTACATTCCAGGCAACGTCAAACGCGGATAAAGGCCAAACACAGACAGCAACCCGTACCTTCAGCAAGAAGGGTGATATCATTATCCTTCCTACAAAGGAAGAGTTGACGTTTACTCGTGAAGGCTATGACCATGTTGGTTGGTCAACCGGTTCAACAGGTGCTACAAAGCACGGTGACTTCGGTGCTGAATACAAAACAACTAAAGCAGCAAACTACAAAATGTACCCCGCTTGGAAGGCAAAAGTTTTCGAGGTTACATATACAGCAGGTGCTTACGGTGTAGGTGCAGACGTTGTTGTTGAAGCAACATACAACAAAGCTGTTAAAATCAGTGACGCTCTTTTCACCCGTGAAGGCTACACTCAGGCAGGTTGGGCTTTAACCGAAGGTGGAGAGCAGGAATACAAGCTTAACCAGACTGGTGTTAAGTTCGAAGCTGATACAGTTCTTTATCCTGTATGGGTAAAAGACGTTTACAACGTTGAAACAAGCATTAACTCTGCTGATTTTGGCTCAGTTTGTGTAGGTTATGTAACTCCTGAAAAGAAAACTCTTGTTATCACTAACAACAGTAACGTTGATATTTCATACACACTTCCCACATCTACTAACTACGCAATTGTAGCTTCAGGCTCTTTAACATTACCAGAAGGTGCTTCAGTTACAATTACAATTCAGCCTAATGCCAACTTAGCAGCAGGTATGTACAACGAAACATTAAACTTCGTTGCTAACAAAGAAGCTGTTTCATTCTCAATTCCCGCTAGATTCTCTGTTAACAACCATGCATTCGTTAAATACGAATCAAATGGTGACGCTACATATTCACAGGACGGTACAAAAACAGCTCCGTGTCTTAATGGTTGTGGCACTACAGATACTCTTCCCGACGTTGGTTCAATGAAGGTTTATGGTGCTGAATACAACACAGCAGTAGGTCTTTCAAAAGAATATATCTACCATAGAACAGTTCGCTTCACAGCTTACGGTAGCGGTAGCGACTACAACGAAGCAGAAACAGTTGACGGCGCATTAAGATACGTTCCTGTTTCATGGTATGTAAATGATGACTTTAACGGCACATTCACAGATAGCTATGACGTTAACTTCACACACACAATTTTTGGTAACTACACTCTTACTATCGACTATGTTCAGGAAGAGTTTGATGGTGAAACAAGCACATGGGTTCCCACAGGTGAAACTGATCAGAAAACCTTCGAGTATAGTGTAGGCGCAACTGCAGAAGAAAAGCAGGAAATTCAGAGACCTCAGACAATCCTTGGTATTCTCTTCGGTCTTTTCGAAATGCTCTTCTCACTTCTCGGTATTGGTGCATAATTAATTTAATTATAATACAGTAAAATAAATCATCACCGTTGCTTTGCAACGGTGATTTTTTCTTGAAAAACTATGGCCTCTGTGATATATTCGTATTGTGTGATTTTTATTTTGAGAATATGTCTGTTTGTTAGCGGGTGATATAATGAATAAAAATATTATAATAGCCGGTGGCGGTCACGGCGGTATAGTAGCGGGTGCGCTTCTTGCAAGGAAAGGCTTTAATGTAACGGTTTACGAGAAAAATAGCCGTGAAAATATGGGCTACGATTGGACCGATATTTTTGCACCGAATGCTCTTTCTGTGGCGGGGCTACCTATGCCCGACGAAAGTCTTTATGAATATAAAACAGATATGACCTTTTATTCAACTAATGAGAAAAAAGCTATCCGCCAAAGAGTGCCTGAGGATGAGCTTGAAATTAAAATGGAGCGACGTGATATTTACAATCACATTATTTCGTTCGCTGAGACTTCCGGCGTGAAATTTGAGTATTCCTGCAATATTGAAAAAGCAATTTCAAAAAACGGTAGGGTTATTGGAATTAAAACGGATAAAGGCGATTTTTACGGTGATTTAATAATAGATGCCTGCGGTTGTAATTCACCCGTGAGAATGAGCCTTAATCACGGCTTAGGAATACAAAAACAAATGGGCGCCTTTGAACGTTTTTATGTTTATAGAGCCTTCTATAACAAAGCAACCGAAAAAGAGGTTAAGGATAAATATAAAGTATGCCTTTTCCCTGATAACATTTTAGGTATCGGTTGGGTTGCAACTGAAGAAGAGTATACCGATTTACTTATAGGTAGATTTGAGCCCTTTACCTTAGAAGAAGCAGAGGAAAGTGCAGAAAAATTCCGTCAACGAAACGAAAGCTTAGGTACAAAAATCGCCAGAGGAGGTCAGTTTGTTCAAATTCCCGTAAGGCATACCTTATCTGTTATGGTAGCCGACGGATATGCTGCTATAGGCGATTCTGCATTTATGACAGTCCCTGTTATCGGCTCCGGTATTGCTAATTCCTTTAAGGCTGCAAAAATTTTAGCAGATGCAGTAATTGACGATATATCAGGTGAATATACTGCAAAAACACTTTGGAATTATCAATATAATTATTATAAAGCGTTAGGCTCAGGATTGTCACAATTAGCTACGGTAAAGCTCCTTCTTACAAGGCTCACCCCCGAGGAGCTTGATTATATATTCGAAAATGATATTTTAACTTGGCGGGAAATGACGATAACCGCAAATAGTACAAGCCTTAAAAGCTTTATTCATATTGCCTCAGATATGCCAAAAAGAGGCGTTGCAATAGTCAAAGATAAAGCATTGCTAAAGAAGCTTTTAGGTGTAGGGGAGGATATAGCCAAGGTTGTTGCAGTATGCCTTGCGATGCCAAAAGCCTACGATAAAGAAAAGGTGCATAAATGGGCAAAAAAATACGACAGTATTTTTAAGAATTAAAAACTACTGTCTGTAAAATTTTAACGTGTTTCTAACACTTGAAAAAAATAAAAAGCATTTGTATTTTTAAAAATACAAATGCTTTTTTGTGCTTGAATTAAGCTTAATACATCGTTTTAGAAAGTACGAAGCAGGTCCAAAGAGCAATTACGAATAAGCCTTCAGCAGGAATTGCAAGCTTTGTATAAGGGCATTTCCAGCCTTTGTCAACGCAAAGGAAAATTGTTCTTGTAACAAAAACCGTCGTTGCAAAGAAAAGACCGCCTATCATTGAGTAATAAGGCGTTTTAAGTGCAAGCATAAGGAATAACAGGAATCCGCCTAAAGCACCTGAAATACCGCCGTAATAAACTCGGATTTCGGTAATACCTGCATTATCAACGGGTTTAACTGAAAAGCTTTCAGCGTTCTTCAAGGGCTTTGTAATAAATACAATTGCCATACCGAAAAAATAAAGAATAAGACCAATAGCCGCAACCGCAGCAGGAATGTTTGATAACAAAATCTCTTTCATAAAACCAACTCCTTTGAGAGTATTGTACTATGGATTGAAGGGAAATGCAAGGTGTAGTAAAATTATGGTATATGATTGTGTAAAATTAAATAAAATGTGTTAAAAAATGAAATCGTGCAAAGCACGATGAAATCCAAGCAAGCTTGGATGAAATCTTCGGCTTCGCCTCAGATGAAATAAAATTCGCCATAACATTTGCGAAGCAAATATTTCATACGCTTTAGCGTATTTCATCACGAAGTGATTTCATTCGCCGTAAAGCGAATTTCATTGAAAAAAGACTTGCGAAAGCAAGTCTTTTTTCTGGTGGAGATGGGAAACCTCAGACCTTCAACACAATTTCAAGGGAATTGTTGAATAATGCCTATAATCCTAGGTTTTCCTATGTTTCTGAGGAGTCAAAAGATTTAATGAAAACGCTCGTTTTTGATTTGTGAAGTTAAGAAAGACTAAACCGTAAGGTTTAGTCTTTTTTAAGTTTTTATTTGTGCATTGTAATTTGAAAAGCATCTTGTGTAACTAATTGATAACAATATTTTTTATATCCACTATTTGCGCATTTATCAATAGTCTCAAACACTTCTGATTTCCAATTACTATTTCCAGGAATTTTCACATTATAAGTAAGAACGGGTGCATCGTTTGAACCATTTAATAATGTCATCCCCTTCGACCTCGCATAATCTTTTATCAATGCATTCATTCCTTCTGCTGTGTCCAATCTATTATTAACCGAATATATTGCAAAGTTCTTAACAATAGTTTCTGTACCATTTTTTGTATCTACTGTTATGGCAAATGAAAAATCGTCATATTCAGAACCTGTAACTTTAACCTTGACAAGATTTCCACTAATTGTTGCAGAGCATTTCATTGTATATTTTACTTTAAAACCAGTTGTTCCACCATCTGACATATTTATTTTGTAAGTAATAGTGTCGCCATTTTGGAACATAGTATTCTTTCCATATATCTTATCAAGAATATGTGTACCATTAACTGTAAATGAATTAGGTCTATCAACATTAACAACATCCATACTCACGAAAAATGGTTTAGATGCAGAAGGTTGGGTAGCAGGTTCTTCAGTAGAGGCTTCTGTGGATTTAGTAGTAGGTGTAGAGGGGGTGCTTGTAGTTTTTTCAGTAGTTGGGTTAGAAGGTGTTTCGGTGGGTTTAGAATTTGTGTTTTCTTTTGTATTTTCTTCTTTTTGAACCTTTGTAGTGTTCTCGTTTTTTGTTTCTGTTGTGTTCTCTTTTGTGGTGCTCTCAGTTGTTGTTTCACCATCGGTTGTGTGGGTGGTGGTGCTTTCGGTTTTGTTTTCTGTTGTGCTTTCTGTAGTGGTTGTTGAGTCCGTTTTTTTAGGCTCTGTTTTGCCACAGGCAACACAAGTAAGTAATAAAGCAAAGATTAAAAATGATGATATGATTTTTTTCATAACAAATGCTCCGTTAGTAAAAAATTTGTTTCATAGATAATAACATAATATTTTTGATTTTTCAACAAAATACGATTTAGTTTCCCAATAAATTACAAGAAAGTAATAAAAATTGATTTTGGGGTTTTATGTATTTAAAATAAAGCATTTGCTAAAGCAAATATGAAGCAAATTTGTTTCACAAATCTATGAAGTAGTCGCAAAGCTCCTATGAAGCGAAGCGCTAATGTGCGAAAGCACGCTTCATATCCGAAGGCTACTTCATAACGAAAGTTACTTAATGCACCGAAAGGTGCGCTTCATTGAAAAAAGATATTTTAGGCAGTTTTGCGTATGAATTCGAACTCTTACAGAAAATGAAATCCGTGCAAGCACGGATGAAATCTGCTATGCAGATGAAATCTTCGGCTACGCCTCAGATGAAATTAAATCCACCCATCCGCCGTCGAGGCGGATTTCACCCAACGAAGTTGGATTTCATCGTCGAAGACGATTTCACCCACCCGCAAGGGTGGATTTAGTTGAAAAACCGACTTGTCGAAACAAGTCGGTTTTTCTGGTGGAGATGGCGGGAGTCGTGCTCCGCACGAGTACGTTTGCTACGCAAACCGTCGCATTATATGTCCCTTGCGTCTCCGCCAAGGCGAACCGACGCAAGATGGACTACGGGTTCGACTCCCCAATAACTTGATAAAAAGAAACACCCAACCGAATGGTTGAGTGTTTCTTTTGGTGGAGATGGCGGGAGTCGAACCCGCGTCCGAAAACCTATTCCCGAAACCTTCTACGAGCGTAGTCTATCTTTTAAAATTCCCTTAGGTTTACGCCGAAAGACAGGCTTAAACCCTCGGTAGCCCTTTAAGCCGTGACAAAGTACAAGGCTATCCTTTGTTCACGTGCACCGCTAAACGACGCCCTTATCTGAGTCGCGGTACTCTCAGTAAGGACGGCAGCTGACTTAAGCAGCTGCTAAAACTGTTTTATTATTGTCAGTTATTTTTAAAATTGCGGCTTTTATAGAGGTACCGCACCTCTGCTCGCTTATAACGGTTCAAAATCCCCGTCGAAATCCTTTCATCCCCATATATTTCGCTACGCTCAAGTGAAGAGGTAATAGTGAAAAGTGAAGAAGCTAAGGGGAAGCTACGCTTCCGATTTTATTTCACATCAACCCACCTAATAGGTGAGTTGATGTATGTAATTTTATTCAATGGTTATTTTAACGTTAGTGTTATCTTCTGCAACCACGTTAAGCAATTCGCCTGTTGCACCGTTTTCAACAAGTGAGAGTATTTCATCTAACTGTACACCATCTATTGCACCGTTTCCCATAATCCCTGAAATGCCGTTTCCAATTTTGGTGAAATTTTTTACCATCATAAAAGGCAATGAAACGTTAACGGGATTTTGACCGGGCTTTAATATGTTAATATTGATTTTTAATTTACTTGTATCAACCGGTGTTTTTGCTTCCGCTTTGGTTTCGTTTGTTTCGTTGTTTTCAGGCTTTTTGCCTGTTAAAAGCTGGTCGGTTGTCATACCGAGAATTTCAGCAATTTTAGGTAAAAGCTGAATATCAGGGCAAGAAATATCGTTTTCCCATTTTGAAACAGCTTGTGCAGAAACGTCAAGCATCTGTGAGAATTCTTCCTGCGTGTAGCCGTGAGCTTTTCTTGCTTCTGCTATACGTGAGCCGATTGTGCTTGAATTTTCAAAACTAAAATTAGTTTCGTTTTGTTTCTCGGGTGCGAAAGCCTCTTCATTATTGGTTTTCTTTTTATTGAATATAGACATCGTTTTTTCTCCTTTCGGTAGTTAATACCGCTTATTGCATCTTCATTTTAAGCTTTTGTTGCTGAAAAATGAAGAGAACAAAGGTTGAAATACACAAAATCTAATAAACCGGTGGTTGTGTCTGAACAAAAACAGGTAAACCAGAGGTTGTATTTTATAAAAATCATTGCTTGTTGTAGTATTTGTCACTCGCAATAAAATATGTTCTTAAGTATCCCGCTTTTGCAATTACTACAATTTCCTTTGTGCGATTATTGTAGTAAACACGGTCGCCGTCCTTCTTTTGCTCTTTTGTAAGCGAGCTTTTATCAACAACAACCATATTTGCTTTAAATAAATAATCCTCCATACTTTTGCTATTGGTTTGTTCACCATGCTTTACGTAGTGCTTAACCATAGAATTGGTGTCATAAAAAGTATATTTATAAACAGAGGTATCAAACTCTTGTATAAATATCTTTTCTTTACCTAGCCCGATTATGTATTTGATTAAGGAAAAAATTGCAACACTTGCTGTAACAATAGTAAATGTTGAATCAGCTTTAAATATGAATGAAATGATAGAAACGATTATTGCTAATATTACCGTAGTTAATGCTATCGGCTGCTCTTTTTTTATATAATAGCTTTTGTATTGAGTTGAGCCTTTAGTGTGCTTTGTGCTTTTTTGAGAATTACCTGAGCATTTGTTTTTTTCTCTGCATTCTCTGCATCTTTTTGGAAGAGTGAGATTTTTAGATTTAAAAAATTGTTTCTCTGATTCTGATATTTCAAAGGTCTTTCCGCATTGTACACAAGTCTTTTTCATATTATCTGCCGTATTCTTTTATGTTGCGTTCAATGCTTCTTTGAGCATCGCGTTTTGCTTCTGTTTCACGCTTGTCGTAATTCTTTTTACCCTTGCAAAGACCAATGAGCATTTTCGCTTTGCCTCTTTCGTTAAAATAAACCGAAAGGGGAATAAGTGAGCAGCCTTGTTGCTTAACCTCGCCCATAAGCTTCATGATTTCCTTTTTATGCATCAAAAGTCTTTTAGGTCTTAACGGGTCGCGGTTAAAACGGTTACCCATTTCGTAAGGTGAAATATGAACACCGTTTGCAAGCATTTCACCGTTTACAACGTTGCACCAGGAATCCTTAAGATTCATTTTACCTGCACGTACTGATTTTACCTCAGTACCGAAAAGCTCAATACCTGCTTCGTAGGTTTCAAGAACGAAATAGTCGTGGTAAGCTTTTTTGTTCTGAGCAACAGTTTTATTTTCTTGTTTTGCCACAACTATCCCTCCTTGTAATTTATTGTAGCATAAAATTATAGTTCACTTCTGCCTGATAACGCACGCATAAGAGTAACGTCGTCGGCATATTCAATATCTGCACCTACGGGTATACCATAAGCAAGACGGGTAACCTTTACACCGAAAGGCTTTATTAGCTTGCTTATATACATAGCCGTAGTATCACCCTCAATTGTAGGGTTAGTAGCCATAATTATTTCTGATATATCACCTGAAGATGCTCTTTCTACAAGGCTTTTTATAGTGAGCTGCTCGGGACCAATGCCGTTCATAGGTGAAATAACACCGTGTAAAACGTGATAAACACCGCTGTATTCACGGGTTCTTTCCATAGCAAGAACGTCTCTCGGGTCCTCAACAACGCATACCAAGCATTTATCTCTGTTTACACTTTCGCAAACGGGGCAAAGCTCGTTTTCAGTAAGGTTATGACAAACTGAGCAACGGTGGATTTTAGTGTGAGCATCAATTATGGCGTCAGCAAATTCTTTTGCTTCATCATCCGTTAAATCAAGTACATGAAAAGCCATTCTTTGCGCAGTTTTTCTGCCTATTGAAGGCATTTTCTGGAATTGCTCAATGAGCTTTTCAAGTGCGGCAACATCGTAGGACATATCAGAAACCAAAGCCTGCAGGAAGACCGAGACCGCTTGTAGCGTTACCCATTCTCTGCTCCATTGTGTCGCTTGCTTTACGGATAGCCTCGTTAGTAGCGGCTATAATCATATCTGAAAGAATTTCAACGTCATCGGGGTCAACAACCTCGGGCTTGATGTTTACCTCAAGCACCTCATGTTTGCCGTTTACTTTAACCTCAACAGCACCGCCACCTGCACTTGCTGAATATTCTGCTGCTTCAACCTCTTCCTGAATGCGAGCCATTTCTGCCTGCATATCCTGAAGCTTTTTCATCATAGCTGCCTGAGAGTTTCCGCCGCCTTGATTAGGAATTCTTGCTTTCATATATTATACCGTCCTTTTAAAAAATTTATTCTTCAACAATAAAATCAATATTGTGTTTATCTAATTTACTAAGGAATGAGTCGATAGGCTCTGCATCGTCATCAGCTGTGGGTGATGAGCCGTCGTTGTATATCATAGGCTTAAGCTTTTCACCCGTTGCTCTCATAAGTGCCTCTGCAATAGAGTCTGCGTGAGCTTTTTGAGTGAACATTAAAGGAAAGGCAGTGTTTTTAGCCTTTATAAATACAGTGTTACCTGCTCTGTAAGCAGTTGAGCCCATAAGCATAGGACCTAAAGGTCTGTTGATTTTTGCTAATTGGTTAAGTGTATTTTCCCAAGCTGCGAAAGGCACTGCGTTGTCAGTATCAAGAACAATACCTGTATCAACGGGTTGCTTTTTCTGAGGCTCTTCTTTTACTTCATCAACTGGCTTAGGCTGAGGTGCTTCTGGCTTTTGAATAGTGTCAGTAGCCTCTTCAACGGTGTCAGTCGGGATAGCGTATTCCTTTTCCATTGGTGGCTCGTCAAAGGGGATATCATCAAAATCATCTTCAACAGCAATTATCTCTTCTTTGGGAGCTTTAAAAGGATTTTGAAATTCGCTTGTTTCTTCTTCCGCATTCTCTTCAACTGCCTTCTGTTGCTGCACAGGTACAGTTGGAGCAGCTTCCTTTTCAACAGTCGGAGCAGACGTTTCGGTTGTTTTCTGCGGTGCAGAGGTTACCGTTACACCTTGCGCTTTAATAAGCATTAATTGAGCCTCAAGCTCGTCAATTCGTCTTACTATAGCTTCGTTGTCTGTAGAAAGAGCAGGGGAGCAAAGACGAATTAAGGTTGTCTCTGTCTGTGCTCTTTGATGAGAGCTGTATTTAAGCTGAGAAGCCTCTTTGCAAAGTGTTTCCATAATATGAAGAAGAGAGCCATAAGTCATTTTCTGACCATTCTCTTTATACTTTGCAAGCTCCTCGGGAGTTGAAACTATAAACTTTTCAGGGCTTTTGGTGGTCTTTGCCATCATTATATTTCTGAAATGGTTTACAAGCTCACTCATAAGACGCTCCATATCGCAGGAGGATGAATGAAGTCTGTCTATAATACTTAAAACGGCAGAGCTATCACCGTTTAAAATAGCATCTGAAATTTCAAAAAGATAATCCTTACCCAAAAGACCCGCCGCATTACCAACAGTTTTTACGGTAATAGGCTCATTGTAGCCTGCGCATTGGTCAAGAATTGAGAGTGCATCACGTAAAGCACCGTCGGCAACTCTTGCTATAAGAAGAGCGGCATCGTTATCTAATTGAAGCTTCTCGTTTTCCGCAACAGTTAAAAGTCTTTGAGCAATATCCTCAGGCGGAATTCGTCTGAAATCAAATCTCTGACATCTTGAAAGAATAGTTGCAGGAAGCTTTTGTACTTCTGTTGTTGCGAGAATAAATAATACGTGCTGGGGAGGCTCTTCAAGCGTTTTTAGAAGTGCATTAAATGCACCTGAAGAAAGCATATGAACCTCGTCTATGATATAAACTCTGTATTTTGCGGCGGCAGGGGTAAAGTTTACCTCGTCACGCAAATCACGTATGTTATCAACACTGTTGTTGCTTGCAGCGTCAATCTCGGTAACGTCAAGAATTGAGCCATCGTCAATGCCACGACAAATTGAGCATTCGTTACAAGGGCTTCCATCCTGAGGGTTAAGACAGTTTACTGCTTTTGCAAGAATTTTTGCACAGGTGGTTTTACCCGTTCCTCGTGAACCGGTGAATAAATACGCATGTGAAAGTCGTCCTGAAGATATTTCGTTTTTAAGTGTTTCTGTAATATGGTTCTGACCGGATACGTCTGAAAAAACCTGAGGTCGCCATTTTCTGTATAATGCTCTGTACAATTTTTTTCACATCCTTAATGTGCAAAATGCAAACTGTCGTAATGCTTGTAGTTTATGGTAAAAGTGCTATTATGAGAATCTTACAATGCCTAGAAGCGAAG
The DNA here is from genome assembly GCA_045592945.1 of Acutalibacteraceae bacterium. Taxonomy (GTDB): domain Bacteria; phylum Bacillota; class Clostridia; order Oscillospirales; family Acutalibacteraceae; genus DTU089. Next base: position 166,772 of record JAZNVT010000003.1, read on the forward strand.
CTTCTCCGTACTTCTTCACTTTTCACTATTACCTCTTCAATTTTTATTTACCGCAAAGGTAAATAAAAACTTACGCTCCACTCGGTCACACGACGAGCAGGCGGACTGTGGCGCACAGGACGGCCCGCTTAATGCTGCTCGGTTCCCCGCCTGACATGGTTCACGGTGCCCCGTCGCACAGGACCCACTCGTCGCATGACCGAATTGAGCGTAAGTAATTTAGTAGATATATTATATATTATATAAAACTAAAAATCAATAGCAAAAGGAGAAAAATCAGCCTTCGTATTCGTCCTCATTTTCCCAGTTGTGCCAAACATCTTGTATGTCGTCGTTATCATCAAACATATCAAGCATTTTGCTCATATTTTTCATTGAGTCTTCGTCTTCAAGACGAGTATAAGTCTGGGGAATGTATGCAGTTTCACTGCTTACGAATTTATAGCCCTTTGCTTCGAGGTCGCTTGTAACTGCGCCTAAATCGTTAGCATCTGTACGGATTTCAAAGATTTCCTCTTCATCTGTAATGAAGTCGATTGCACCGCATTCGATAGCATCTTCCATAAGCTGGTCTTCGTTTACGCCTTCTTTTTCAACGATAATAACACCGTAGTAATCGAACATAAACATAACGCAACCGGAGGTACCCATATTACCGCCGAATTTATCGAAATAGTGGCGAACGTCACCTGCTGTACGGTTTCTGTTATCTGTAAGAGCCTTTACAACAACAGCAACACCGTTAGGACCGTAGCCCTCGTAGATGATTTCTTCATAGTTGTCTGAAGAAGTGTCACCTGCAGCCTTTTTGATGATTCTATCGATGTTATCGTTAGGAACGTTGTTTGCTTTAGCTTTAGCAATAACCTCTTTAAGCTTTGAGTTACCTGCGGGGTCGGGACCGCCCTCGCGAACTGCAACTGCAATTTCACGGCCGATTTTAGTAAAGACCTTTGCTCTTGCACCGTCTGTTTTTTCTTTTTTTCTCTTAATGGTACTCCATTTGGAATGTCCTGACATTTAAACTACCTCCAAAAAGTAGATTATATATTATATTATTACAACCACGATATATTATCACAAAGGCTTGTTTTTGTCAACATTTAAACCCTTCCTTTGATTTGCGTTTCGCTATTTTGCCGTTGATTTCATATTCTTTATGTATGTTTTTCAGGTCAATCGGGAAGAAATAATAAAAAACGTGCAAAATGATTGGAGTTAATATGAAATTTACAAAAAAACTATGGAAAGATTTTCTTATATGTGTTAAAATGTTTTTTAACTGTGAAAACAAAAAACATTTTTTCGGAAGTGATGTAATGAAATATAATTTCAATAAAAAAGATGTTTCTCAGGCGGTTTCCTTTTGCTCTATCACTGCAGAGGGCTTTAAAACAGCTTGTGCATCCTTGAATTTTGTTGTTCCCTTAAGTGAAAAGGCATCTCTTTTTGCTTTGATTCCTAACGTGCTTACAAGGTCTTCAGAGAAGTATCCTGACCTTACTGCAATTGAAAAGAAGCTTGCTCTTCTTTACGGTGCAGAGGTTGCGGTTGACGTTAGTAAATCAGGTGAGCATCAGAATTTAAAAATTGAAATTTCTTGTATTGACGACCGCTTCGCGATTGACGGCGAAAGCATTTCCGATGAATGCTGTGAGATGCTTTTTGAGCTTGTGTTCAACCCGAAGCTTGAAAACGGTGTTTTTGATAAAACTGTTGTTGAAAGCGAAAAAAGGCTTCTTTGCGAACGCCTTGCAGCAGAAAAAAATGACAAAAGAGCATACGCTAAAAACCGTTGCGAAGAAATTATGTTCTCAGACGAGGTTTACGGCATAAACCGTTTGGGAACAATTGAAGCAATTGAAGCTGTTACTCCCGAAAGCCTTTATGAAGCATATAAAGAGCTTTTGAAAACTGCGGTAATTACAATGTGTGTTAGCGGCGGTAGGTTTACTGATGCAGAAAAAATGTTTGTGGCTGAAATGCAAAATATTTCACGTGAGCCTGAATTAAATGAAACTCTTTTTGTGGAATGTGCGGAAGACGTGCAATACGAAAAAGAGCAGGAGGACGTAAAGCAGGGTAAGCTTGTTATGGGCTTCAGAATGGGTATGAAAAATATAGATGATAATTATTCTGCAAGAAGAATAATGGTTGACCTTTTCGGCGGTAGTCCTCACTCAAAGCTTTTTACCGTTGTCCGTGAAAAAATGAGCCTTTGCTACTATTGTTCTGCAAGATTTTATCGTAATAAGGGTATAATGTTCGTTCAAAGTGGCATTGAAAGCTACAACGAAGAAAAAGCAAGAGAGGCTATCTTGGCTCAGCTTGATGATATTAAAAACGGTAAATTCTCTGATGAAGATTTACAAGCAAGTAAAAAATCCCTTGAGGACGGCTTCAAAACGGTTACCGATTCTCCCGAGACTTTGGATGCTTGGTTTACTTCGCAAACAATTTCAGGAAAATACCTTTATCCCGAGGATTTTATTGACGGCTTTAACAGGGTTACAAGAGAAGACGTTATAAATGCCGCAAAGGAAGTAACGCTTGATACGGTGTTTATGCTTGAGGGTACTGCGGAAGGCGGTGACGAGGAATGAGTGAAAACAAAATAACTTATATCGAAAATGCCGTTTTAGGTGAGGGCTATTATAGCATAGAGCATAAATCAGGCTTAAGAATTTTCGTTTATCCTAAAGAGGAATATACCTCAACCTATGCCGTTTTTGGCACAAAATACGGCTCTATTGATACTCGTTTTAAGCGTAGCGATAAAACTGATTTTATTGAAATTCCTGCTGGTACAGCTCACTTTCTTGAGCATAAGCTTTTCGAAAGTGAAGAGCTTGATGCTTTCCAAAGATATGCAAAAACAGGTGCATCTGCAAACGCATATACAAGCTTTGACAGAACCTGCTATCTTTTTATGTGCACGGGTAACTTTAAAGAGAATTTTGAAATCCTTCTTGATTTTGTAAGACATCCTTATTTTACTGAAGAAACAGTAAGAAAAGAGCAGGGAATTATCGGTCAGGAAATAGATATGTATAAGGATTCTCCCGAATGGGAATGCCTTTTCAATATGCTTGCGGTTATGTATCATAAGCATCCTGTAAGAATTGATATTGCAGGTACAAAGCAGTCAATTTCTGAAATTACGGCAGAAATGCTTTTCTCTTGCTATGATACCTTCTATAATCTTTCAAATATGGCTCTTGCAGTAGCAGGTAAGACTGATGTTGACGAGGTTTTGGAAATTGCCGACAGACTTCTTGAACAAGACGAAAAAGTAACTGTAGAAAGAGCTTTTGAGAAAGAGCCTGAGGAAGTAAAAGAGCACTATATTGAAGAAAATCTTCCCGTTGCAACACCCGTTTTTGCTTTCGGTTATAAAGAAAACGTTGAAGGTGATTGTTGTACTCTTGAAGAGGAAATTGCTATGTCGCTTATACTTGATATTGCTGCAGGTCAGATTTCTTCACTTTACAAAGAATTGCTTGACGAGGGTCTTATTAACGGAACCTTTTCAACAGAATTTTTTAACGGCTTTAATTATTCAGCACCTATTTTTTCAGGTGAGTCAACAGACCCCAAAAAGGTTTCTGAGCGTATAAACGAAAGACTTCAACAGCTGAAAAAATCAGGTATTACCTCGGAGGAGTTTGAAACAGTCAGAAAGAAACAATACGGTAAAACCGTAAGGGCTTTTTCCGATATTGATACAGTAGCAAACGGACTTGTTATTTCTCATTTTGAGGATGAAGAATTGTTCAGTGAGTTTGAGGTTATTAAAAATCTTAAGCTTGATTTTGTAAATGCTTTGTTGAAAAAATCCTTCAATGAGGATAAGATGGTGCTTTCAGTTATAAAAAGCAAATAAACGAGTATAAAACAGGGGGCAACCCCTTACATATTAGGAGTGTTATTATGGAATGGTTTGCAGATTTTGCGAGAGTTTCATTTGGCGGGATAGAAAAGGTTTTTGACGTTTCGTCTGTGTTTTGTGAATTTAATCTTGGCGGAAACCTCGTTCAGATAAAATGGTACGGCGTTATTATAGCCTTCGGCTTTATTCTTGCAGCTCTTTTCGGTGGCAGAATTGCTTACACCTGGCGAATTGACCTTTCAAAAATGATTGACGTTCTTATTTACGGAACGTTCGGCGGAATCATTGGTGCAAGAGCATATTACGTTATTTTTGAATGGGATTATTACAGACTTAATCCTGCAGAAATTTTTCAGATATGGAACGGCGGCCTTGCAATTTACGGCGGTATTATAGGCGGTCTTATTGCAGCCTTTATAACCTGTAAAATTGAAAAGCTTAACTTTATGAATTTGCTTGATATGGTTGGTATGAGCCTTCTTATCGGTCAAGGCATCGGAAGATGGGGTAACTACGCAAATCAAGAGGCTTTCGGTACTTTTACAAACGGAAATTACGGTATGATGAGTAAAAAGGTAGCGGCTTACGTCGCTATGAATCCTGATAAATTCGGCCTTGAGGGCGTATATGATATACCTGAATATATTGCCGAAAATAACTTGTACGTTCATCCTACCTTTTTCTATGAATTCGTTTGGTGTATGGTAGGCTTCGGGCTTCTTTACCTTTGCCTTAAAAAGTTCAGAAAATTCAGCGGTCAGCTTTTCCTTAGCTACGGTGTATGGTACGGTACGGGAAGAATGTTTATTGAGGGCTTGAGAACGGACAGTCTTTATATCGGCTCAACGGGTATCAGAGTTTCTCAGCTTCTTTCTGCGGCAATCGTTTTAGTTTGCGGAGCTATTCTTGTCGGTATGCTTATTAAGGTTAAAAAGCATCCTGTTAAAATTGAAGGCGTTGATTATTTCCCTGAGGGAGCCGCAAAAACCTTAAAAGAGCGAAAAGCTGAAAAGCAGAAAAATCTTCCGAATAAATCAACGTTTGCAAAGAAAAAAGAAGAAAAAGAGGATGAAGGAAATGGCTGAAATAATATGCGGTAAAACCGTTTCTGCTGCAAAAAGGCTGGATATAAAAAATCGGGTAGAGGAGCTTAAAAACAAAGGCATAACTACAGGCCTTGCAGTTATCATTGTTGGTAACAACAGTGCTTCAAGAGTTTATGTAAACAACAAAAAGAAGGCTTGCGAAGAGGTCGGCATTGAGTCTTTTGAATTCGCGTTACCCGAAGAAACAACACAAGCAGAGCTTCTTGAATTAATTGATAAGCTCAACAATGACAGTAAGGTTGACGGAATTCTTTGTCAGTTACCCTTACCCTCACATATCGACGAGCAGGCGGTAATTAATTCTATCGACCCTAAAAAAGACGTGGATGCATTTCACCCCGAAAACGTTGGTCACATTATGATTGGCGATTACACATTTTTACCTTGCACTCCTGCGGGAATAATGGAAATGCTTAAGTTTTATAACATTGATGTTAAGGGTAAAAAATGCGTTGTTATAGGCAGAAGCAACATCGTAGGAAAGCCTATGGCAATGCTTCTTTTAAAGGAGAACGGCACTGTTGAAATATGCCATTCAAGAACAGAAAAGCTTAAAGAGGAAACCCTTACTGCTGATATTCTTGTTGCGGCGGTAGGTAAAGCGTATTTCGTTACCGAGGATATGGTAAAAGAGGGTGCCGTTGTTATTGACGTCGGTATGAACAGAAATGATGAGGGTAAGCTTTGCGGTGACGTTGATTTTGATAAGGTTAAAGAGAAAGCAAGCTTTATCACTCCCGTTCCCGGTGGCGTAGGTCCTATGACTATCACAATGCTTCTCGAAAATACAGTAAGAGCTGCATCACAGAAATAATCTTTCTGTGTTCTGAAAAACAGTCTTTCTATTTTTAGGATTACACCTAAAAATTGTGCTGTTTTTGCTAAAAATAGTAATAATGAATCGCCTTTTATTGTTTGTAGTTTTCTTGACAATAAAGGGCGATTATTTTATAATGAGTTTGTATGAAATTTGTATGAAAATGAATAATTTTCACACATTATTTATGATGATTCCAAATTGAAGATTTTTGGAGGCAAAAATTATGAAAATGAAACTTTCTTTCCGTTGGTACGGTGATACCGACCCTGTTTCTCTTAAGTATATTTCTCAGATTCCGGGTATGAGGTCTATCGTTAGTGCGGTTTACGACGTTAAGCCCGGTGAGGTGTGGCCCGAAGAAGCCCTTAAAGCAATGAAAGAACAGTGCGAAAGCAACGGCCTTGTTTTTGACGTTGTTGAATCAATTCCTGTTCATGAGGATATTAAGTTAGGCAAGCCTGATGCAGACCATCTTCTCGACGTTTATTGCGAGAATATAAGACGTTGTGCAAAATATGGTGTAAAATGTGTAACCTATAACTTTATGCCCGTTTTTGACTGGACCCGTACCCAGCTTGATAAAGAGGCAAAGGACGGCTCAACAAGTCTTGTTATGTATTGGGAACAGATGAAGGGTCTTGACCCCCTTAAAGATGATATTCATCTTCCCGGTTGGGACTCAAGCTACACTCAGGAAGAGGTTCGTGAGCTTATTTCTGCTTACGGTGAAATCGGTGAAGAGGGTCTCTGGAGGAATCTTGAAAAATTTCTTAAAAAGGTTATTCCCGTTGCTGAAGAATGCGGTGTAAGAATGGCTATTCATCCCGATGACCCGCCTTACCCCATTTTCGGTCTTCCCAGAATAATCACCTGTGAAGAAAATCTCGACCGTATGCTTTCAATTGTTGACAGTCCTGCAAACTCACTTTGCCTTTGCACGGGCAGCCTCGGTTGTGCTGAAAGCAACGATATTCCTAAAATGGTTGAAAAATATGCAAAGGCAGACAGAATTGCATTTATGCATATAAGAAACGTTAAGATTCTTGAGGATGGCTCGTTTGAAGAAAGAGCACATCTTTCAAGCTGCGGTTCACTTGATATTTGCAAGATAGTAAAAGCACTTGCTGAGAATGATTTTGACGGCTACGTTCGTCCTGACCACGGTAGAATGATTTGGGGCGAAACAGGTAAACCCGGCTACGGTCTTTTTGACAGAGCCTTGGGTGCAGCTTACATCAACGGTCTTTTTGAAGCTTGTGAAAAAGAAAAGGAGTTAAACTGATATGAACGAAATGAATCAAAAAATCTCCGCTATCGGTGTTGTACCGGTAATTAAGCTTAACAATCCCGAAAGAGATGCAGCACCTCTTGCTAAGGCTCTTTGTGACGGTGGTGTTCCCGTTGCTGAGGTTACGTTCCGTGCAGCAGGTGCCGATAAAGCAATTGCACTTATGAAAGAGGCTTGCCCTGATATGCTTGTTGGTGCAGGTACAGTTCTTACAACAGAGCAGGTTGATAAGGCGATTTCTGCAGGAGCAGAGTTTATAGTAACTCCCGGCTTCGACCCTGAAATAGTAGCATACTGTAAAGAGAAAAATATGCCTATTTACCCCGGTTGCACAACTCCTACAGATTATCATGCAGCTCTTAAATTTGACCTTGAGGTTCTTAAATTCTTCCCTGCAGAGCAGTCAGGCGGTCTTTCAAAAATCAAGGCTATGAGTGCTCCGTTCCCCATGTTTAAGATTATGCCTACAGGCGGTATTTCTCTTAACAATCTTAAAGAATATCTTTCTGCACCTCAAATCGCCGCTTGTGGTGGCTCATATATGGTTACTGCAGAGCTTATTGATTCACAGAATTGGGCAGAGATTACAGAGCTTTGCCGTAAATCAGTTGAAATAGTTAAGGAGGCTCGTAAATAATGGCTAAAGTAGTTACATTCGGCGAAATTATGCTTCGTCTTGCTCCTAACGGATACTATCGTTTCTTCCAGAATGACCAGATGCAGGCAACCTTCGGTGGTGGTGAAGCAAACGTTAGCGTTTCTCTTGCAAATTACGGCTTTGAAAGTGCTTTCGTAACAAAGCTCCCTTCACACGCTATCGGTCAGGCAGCTATAGATTCTCTTCGTTATTTTGGTGTTGATACCTCAAAGGTTGTAAGAGGTGGTGAAAGGGTAGGTATTTACTACCTTGAAAAAGGTGCTTCTCAGAGAGGCTCAGTTTGTATTTACGACCGTAAGTATTCCTCAATTCAGCAGGCACAGCCTGAGGATTTCGATTGGGATGATATTTTCGAGGGTGCTGATTGGTTCCACTTTACAGGTATTACTCCCGCATTAGGTGAAAACCTTGTTGAAATTTGCCGTCAGGCTTGTAAAGCAGCTAAGGCTAAGGGCGTTAAAATCTCTTGTGACCTTAACTACAGAGGTAAGCTCTGGACTCGTGAGCAGGCAAGAGCAGCTATGACAGACCTTTGTCAGTACGTTGACGTTTGCATTTCAAACGAAGAGGATGCAAAGGACGTTTTTGGTATTGAAGCAGAGGGTACTGATATTTACGGCGGTAAGCTTAACCACGACGGCTACAAATCTGTTGCAAAACAGCTTATGGATAAATTCGGCTTTGAAAAGGTTGCTATTACTTTAAGAACTTCAATTTCTGCAAGTGATAACGATTGGGCTGGTATGCTTTACGACGGCGAAAATTACTGCTTCTCAAAGTCATATCATCTTCATATTATTGACCGTGTTGGTGGTGGTGACTCTTTCGGTGGTGGTCTTATTTACGCTATTCTTTCAGGTAAATCAACTCAGGAAGCTATCGAATTTGCAGTTGCAGCATCTGCTCTTAAGCATTCAGTTGAAGGTGACTTTAACCGCGTAAGTGTTTCAGAGGTTGAAAAGCTTGCAGGTGGCGACGGCTCAGGCCGAGTTCAGAGATAATTGGTTTTTAGAACAAAAAGCAAAGCTCTCTTATAGCATAATTCACATAAAACCACATAAAAATTTGTATAGTTTTAAAGTTTTAAAACGCCCTCGGGAAGCTTGAGTTTGCTTGACAACCGAGGGTGTTTATATTATAATAATTCTATCTATAAAGTGGATTTTTACGTAAATTTTACGGCAAAATGTATTAACCCATTTTATCGAAAGAACTATTATGTGAAGGGACGTTGTTTTATGACAGCATTCAAGAAACCCCTCTGCAGCATTTTGGCAATAGTGCTTGTTTTTGTCTTTGTTGCAGCAGCTCCTATTTCGGTTTTCGCAGAAGAGGAAGAGGTTACACTCTCTGCTCAGGAAATCGAATTAAACAAAAAAACCGATGGTGATTACGAATACATCAAGGTTGAAGCAGGCTCTGCGGTAGAAATTATCAAATACGTTGGTAAAGATACCGAAGTTAAGATTCCTGCAAAAATTAACAACTTAGATGTTATTACAGTTGGTGCAGGTTGCTTTGAGGGTAACTCAAAAATCACAAGCATCAGATTCAATAACAAAATCACTACAGTAAGAGATGCAGCGTTTAAAGATTGTACTGCTCTTGTTGAAGTAAAGAATACTAAAAATATTACTTCATTAGGTGCATCTGCATTTGAAGGCTGTACAGCTCTTACAGAGTTTGAATACCCCGAATCAGTTACAGATGTTCCTGAAAAATGCTTCGCAGGCTGTACAGCTCTTAAAGAGATTGAAGTACATAAGAACCTCAAAAACGTTGCAATGAATGCATTCGAGGGTACAGCTTGGGAAAAAGCAAAAGCAGATGGTCCTCTTAACTTCGGTAGAATCCTTTACGGCTTTAAGGGGAAGGTTGCCGACGTAGTTATCCCTGAGGACGTTGCAATAATTGAAGATTACGTTTTCCTCGGTTGCGATTTCATTAAATCGGTTACCTTCAGCGACAGTGTTGAAGAAATCGGTCTCTATGCTTTCCAGAATTGTACAAACCTTAAAAAGGTTACCTTCGGCGAAGCAATGGGTATTGTAAGTGCCGGTGCCTTCAAAGGCTGTTCAGCTCTTGAATCGGTAGATTTTGAAGCAACAACTCTTGCAACAATCGGTTACGAGGCATTTTCTGGTTGTTCTTCATTAAAAGAGGTTAAGCTTTCAGAAACTCTTTCAGATATCGGTGACTTTGCATTCTACAATACCGCATTCAAAACAATTGAATTCGGCAAAAACGTTACAGGTGTAGGTCCTGATTCTTTCACAGGTAACACAGCTCTTGAAGAATTTGTTGTTATAGGTAAAAACAAAGAGTTTTCATCTGAAGACGGCGTTCTTTATAACAAAAAGGGTAGCGCTCTCGTAAAATTCCCCGCAGGTAAAGCAGGCGAATTCCAGCTTCCTGACGGCGTTAATGAGATTAAAGAAGCAGCATTCAAGCAGTCTTCTGTTACAAAGCTTATAATTTCTGAAAACTCAGAATTAAACTACATTGCAGAATATGCTTTTGAAGATTCTGCAATAACAGAAATTGCTATCCCCGGTGCAGTTCAGAAAATTAACACTGCAACCTTCAGAAATGCGAAGAATCTTAAAACAATTACATTCAACGATGGTCTTACATATATCGGAGCAGAAGCATTCTTAGGCTGTAAAGCTCTTGAAAATGTAACACTTCCCGACACACTTCACGATATAGCAAACGCTGCATTCAAGGATGCAGGCATCAAGGTTTTAACAACAGGTGACGGTCTTGCAAAAATTAACTCAAATGCATTTGCAGGTAATGCTTCTCTTACGGACGTAACTCTCGGTGCTAACGTTGAAAAGCTCGGTGACTCTGCTTTTGGTGGTTGTACATCTCTTACAGCAATCACTCTTCCTGCTTCAATGAAGTCCTTCAGTGGTGCTTCATTTGCCGGTTGCGATGCTCTTGTAAGCATTACTGTTGATGAGGCAAGCACATACTTCAAGAACGTTGGTAGTGCAATTTACTCTGCAGACGGTAAAGCTCTTGTTCTTGCAGGTACAAAGAATGATACAAGCATCATTCTTGCAAACGGAACAGAAAAAATCGCAGCAGGTGCATTTGCACTTGCAGCAAACGTTGCTGAAATAAGCGTTCCCGAAACACTTGTAAAAATAGAAGATAAAGCTCTTAACAATACTGCTTGGTATAACAATGCAGACGGAGCTCTTTACGTTGGTAAGGTTCTTTACGAGGTGAAAGGCGATATGCCTTCTCTCGTTGTAACAGACGGCACAGTTGCTATTGCTGATAATGCAGTTAACAACGCAAGCGTTACTTCAGTTGTTCTTCCTCAGTCACTTAACAGAATCGGTAACAGTGCATTTAAAGGCTCAAGCATTACAACTATTGCTATTCCTGAAAATACAAAGTACATCGGTGCAAGCGCTTTTGAAGGTGTTGCTACTCTTGAAACAGTAACTCTTCCCGGTGGTCTTGAAGCAATTGGTACTGCAGCATTCAAGGATTGTACAGCTCTTAAGGCTATCGCTCTTCCCGAAGCACTTAAGGTAGTTAATCCCGACGTATTCGCAGGCTGTTCAGGTCTTGCAGAGGTTGAATTTGCTCGAGTTGAAACAATCAGCAACTATGCATTTGGTGGTTGTACAGCTCTTAAATTAGCAAAGCTTCCCGCAGCTCTCGTTGAGCTTTCCCCCCTTGCTTTCGTTGGCAGTGGTGTTGAAAACATTGAGATTGACGGTGGCAATGCAAAGTATCAGTCACTTGACGGCGTTGTTCTTGTTGCTAACGAAGAGCTTGGCGAAGATGGTAAAGCTATTTTCGAAACAATTGCAGTTTATCCCGCTGGCAGAAAAGGCGAGTATAAAGTTCCTGCAACTGTTAAGAAAATTGCAGAAAAGGCTTTCTATAACTGTGATAACCTTACAGCAATAACATTTGAAGACGGCTTTGTAGATATTAAAGCAGAGGCATTCTTCGATTGCGATGCTATCACAACTATTTCAATGCCCGAAAGCGCAAGAGAAATTGGTGACCAGGCTTTCGCATCCTGCGACGAGCTTCGTGAATTTATCGTTCTCTCTAACCTTACAGACTATGCTGATAACGCTTTCGAAGGCTGTAACTACTTTAACTATGAGGCAGTTACAATCAAGGTAGAGGAAAGCTCAGCAACAATTCTTATAGTTGTAGTTTTAGTATTCGTTGTTATCGGTGCAGTTTGGATGCTTGTTTATAGAAAGAAACAAAAGAAGATTCAGGCTGAAATTATTGCAAAGGCTGAAAAAGACGAAGCAATGAAGCAGGCAAGAGAAAACCTTGCTAAAAAGAAACAGGAAGCTGAAACAGTTAACGAATAATCGTAATAATAACTAAATCAAAACGGAGATGCTTCAATCGAAGCATCTCCGTTAATTTCATACATAAAAGGATAACGTTCTGAATGAAAAAAGCATCTGATACAGCAAAAATGTATCAGATACTTTTTTTATTATAAGCTGTAATAAGTTTTATACGCCTGAGTAAGCGGAGAATCCACCGTCAACGGGAATAACTACACCGGTTACGAATTTTGAATAGTTTTCATCAGCGAGGAAGAGGAGTGTACCTGTTAAATCTTCAGGAACACCAAATCTTCCGAGAGGTGTGTGACCAAGAATTTTTTCACTTCTGGGAGTAAGTGAGCCGTCCTCGTTGTAAAGAAGTGCTTTATTCTGGTTTGTTGAGAAGAAGCCGGGTGCAATTGCGTTAACTCTTAAGCCAACCTCTGAAAAGTGAACTGCCATAAACTGTGTGAAGTTTGAAATAGCAGCCTTAGCAGCTGAATAAGCAGGGATTTTGGTAAGAGGCTTGTAGGAATTCATTGAAGAGATATTGATGATTGTTGCATATTCTTTACCAATCATATCCTTTGCAAATACCTGTGTAGGAATAAGTGTGCCAAGGAAATTAAGATTGAAAACGAATTCGATACCCTTGGGGTCAAGGTCGAAGAAGGTTTTAACGTCTTCAGCCTTTTCCGTAAGGTCCTTAAGCTCAAATTTTTCTTTTGTTGTGTTTCCGCTGGGGTGATTGCCACCTGCACCATTAATAAGAATATCGCATTTGCCAAGCTTTTCGTTAATTTCGTTTCTTGCGTTTTCAAGGCTTTCCTTTTCAAGAACGTTACAAGCAACGCCAATTGCTTCAAAGCCTTCAGCAATAATTTCATCAGCAACCTTTTGAGCTGCTTCAAGTCTTAAATCAAGAATTGCAACCTTAACACCTTGTCTTGCAAGGTCTTTCGCAAAACCACCGCAAAGAACCCCGCCGCCACCTGTAACAACGGCAACTCTGCCTTTTAAGCTATCGTGTTTGAACATAATATTCACTCCTGTATATTTATAAAATAACGTTTTAATACTGTCTTGCTGTTATATTTTTGATGTTTGCTTTTTCAAGACAAACGTCGAGAGCGTCAGCCGCCGCATCAAATGCTGCACGGTTTGTGGGATATGTGTAGTCGTCTTTAAGCTTGTCCGCTGTTCCGCCTTCACCCTCAAGGTCTTTAAGTCCGTCAAAAACCTTAAGGTGAGGCTCGAGGGTAAGGAAATGGTCGCCGTCCTTGTCATTTGCAAAGCGAGTAAGAAGCTCAACGATGTTACCGTCACCTAAGCCTGCGGGGCGTACCTTACCGCCCTCGTAAAGGCAATCTTTAATATGGAAATAATCAATGTAATCCTTGAGAAGCTCATAAGCGGGGAGAATATCAACACCGCATTGAATAAAGTTTGAAGGGTCAAATATACCTTTGATTTTACCTTCAAAGGTCTTATATATTTCAAGACAACGTGTTTCAATGTCACCGTAAATATCCTTCTCGTTTTCGTGGCAACACCAGATACCGTTTTCTAATGAATAACTGCACATTTTGTCAAGTCTTTCAAATACTTCATCTCTGTATTCCTCAAGACTCTGACCCTTTGTGAAAAAGAAGCTGAACATTCTGATTCTTTCTGTGCCTAAAATGTTAGCGACCTCGACGCAGTTTTTGAAATCTTCAAAATGGGGAGCAAAATCGTCGGTGATTTCAATTTTACCATAGTGTGAGCCGATAGCAGAAACACCTATTCCGTTATCATCAAGAATCTTTTTTAATTCTTTAGCCTGAGCAACAGAATAAAGAGATATGTTGCCTTCGTCAAGACCACGGGGCTCGATATGAGTCATGCCGTGTGCTTTTAAAGCGGCAATCTGCTCTTTGATACCGCCGCCCGCTTCGTCAGCAAAGGCAGAAAGATGAAATGATATTGCCATAATAAAACTCCTTTATATTATTTGTTTGATTTCTAATATTATGATAAAAATATGTCTTTATTTTCTTTGATATATTTTGCACACAAACGGCAAAATTCGGTTGAATCATATACTGATGCAAACTCTTCGTTAACCCTTGCTATGATTGCGTAGTCAATAGAAACTTCGCTTTCATCGTCATACATAGGGAAAAGGGGTGCAATAATTTTTGTGTACTTTTCAGCACCCAAAGCATTTAATGCATTCTCTGTATAAGGAAGTAACGGAGCACCGTTGTTTTTAAAATAAGTTGACAAGCTCTTCTGTGCGTCCTCGTCAAAATATTCTGCAAGATAAATGTATTTCTTTTCTTGAGGAAGATTTGTGAATGCTTCATTCATATCAGGAGCATTTTCAAGGAAAACCTGAATATTCATAGCAACGCCGTGAAGTAATTCTGTTTCATCAGCTCTGTTGATTTTATCATCAGTAAGAACAGTGAACTTTTCGCGAAGCTCGTAGTCACGCTTCCATATAGCAGCCTCTTTTTTTAATCTTTCTCTTCGTTCCTTTGAAGATTTGAGCACCTTTGTCCACGCGAAAATAGCTACTATAATAGCAACAAGTAAAATAAGCCAATAATACCATTGAACTCCAAAAAGCATAGTGAAACTCCTTATATTAATGATTTGTAAATGTCACTCTTTTTAATTCCCGTTTGCTTTGCTGCTTCCTTTGCGGCTTCGTTTTTTGATAAACCATCACCAATAAGGTTTTTTGCAATGTTTATTGCATCCGGGAGTGTGATTTCCTCTGCTTCGTCTTCAGGCTTACCTTCGACTATAAGAACAAACTCACCCTTAGGTGCTACCTTACTATATTTTTCGGCGGCTTCGAAAAGAGTTGTTCTTTCAACGTTTTCGTGAATTTTAGTCAGCTCCTTAACGAGAGCAATTTTTCTGTCGCCAAAATACTCTGCCATATCCTTAAGAGTGTTAGGAAGCTTGTGAGGTGCTTCGTAAAAAATCATTGTGCGCTTTTCGTTAACAAGCTCTTCTAAATGCTTTTTCCTATTTTGCTTTGTAACGGTTAAAAATCCTTCAAAGGTAAATCTTCCTGAGGGCATACCTGAAACTGCAAGAGCAGTAACGAAAGCACAAGGGCCGGGCACGGCACAAATATTAATATTGTTTTCGTGGCAAAGAAGCGTAAGGTCTTCGCCGGGGTCTGAAATAATAGGCATACCTGCATCAGAAACAAGTGCACAGCTTTCACCATTTAAGAGACGTTCTATAATAACGCCGCCTTTTTGTGTGCGGTTGTGCTCGTAGTAGCTTACCATAGGCTTTTTTATACCGAAATGGTTAAGAAGCTTTATGGTAACGCGTGTATCCTCTGCGGCTATAAAATCGCAATTATTTAATACCTCAACGGCTCTTGGTGAAAAATCACCTAAGTTACCTATAGGTGTGCCTACAACGTAAAGTGTACCTGCCATAGCTTATAAAACGTTACCCTCAGCATCAAAGAGGGGAAGTCTTTCAAGATAAATAAGGTCGTCTCTGTCTGCGGCTTCACCTTCTGCAAGAATTGCAAGGTTTCCTGCAAGAATAACACCTGCTTTTTCAACAAGCGTCTGAACAGCCTTTAAAGATTCACCTGTTGAAATAACGTCGTCAACAATTATAACCTTTTTACCCTTCATTTCTTCAGCCTCTGCTGTATCAAGGTAAAGATGCTGCTCACCCTCGGTAGTGATAGAGTTAACAACAACATCGAAAACACCTGTCATATAAAGCTTAGGCTTCTTTCTTGCAACAAAGTATTTTTTACCGCTCTGACGTGACATTTCGTGAGCAAGCGGAATACCCTTTGCTTCTGCTGTGATTATGTAGTCAAATTCAGGTGCTTTTTTGAGAAGCTCTTCGGCACATGCAACTGTAAGCTCTGCGTCACCAAAAATAACAAAAGCACCGATTTGAAGCTTTTCGTTAAGAGGGCAGAGGGGAAGGTTTCTGTCAAGCCCTGCGATTTTCATTGAATGGAACATAAAACTACTTCCTTTTTAAAATATTTTTATACAAATATAATTATACATAAATAAATATATAAAAGTCAATAGAACAGAGTTTCAATTTTGTAAAATAAAGTTGAAAAAAGGGGAGGAGCAGTATATAATCAATTAGTAGTTTTAACATAAAATAATTAGGTGAGATTTATGCATATACCAACTTGCGAAACTAACGAGCTTAATATTATTTCCTTCGAGGAAGCTCTTTTGAATGAAGCGGAGGGCTCATTTGAATACGACCGTGAAAAATGGTTGTACGTCCCTAATGCATATACTGAATATCGTTACATATTAGGTACAAGAGGTAAAAATCCTCTTATCTGTATCGGAATTAATCCATCAACTGCAAAGCCCGACGACCTTGATAATACCTTAAAATCAGTTGAACGTACCGCAAGATTTAACGGGTACGACAGCTTTATTATGTTTAATGTTTACGCCCAAAGAGCAACTAATCCAAAGGATATGGATTGTGCCTTTAACGAGCAGCTTCACAACGAAAATATGAATGCATTTCGTTATGTTTTATCATCCTACGGTGATGGTAATAAGCCTGCTGTGTGGGCGGCGTGGGGTACGATTATTGAAAAAAGACCCTATCTCATAGATTGTGTTCGTGAAATGATAAAAATAGGTAACGAATACGATGCCGGTTGGTATACGGTTGGTAAACGCTCCGTAAAAGGTCACCCGCATCATCCTCTGTATTTAAAAAATAACAGCCCTGTTGAAGAGTTTGATATAAAGAGCTATATTGAAACTCTTTAATATACTAATATTTAGTTGACTTTTCCATTGTATTTGAGTAAAATATTAAGATAGTACTTTTTGTCAAAACAAAAGAAATGAGTGAGAAATTTGCCGATTACAGAATATCTTGTAAACAACGCAAAAAACTACAAAAATGAAGTTGCTCTTGTTGAAATCAATCCCGAGCTTCAAGAGAAAAGCAGAATGACATGGAGAGAGTATTCTCTTATAGAGCCTACTGCTGAATCAGGAAGAAAAGAGCTTACCTGGGGTGAGTTTGATAAAAAAGCAAACAGATTTGCAAATTTGCTTTTATCAAGAGGAATAAAGAAGGGTGACAGAGTTGCTATTCTTCTTATGAATAGCCTTGAGTGGCTTCCCGTATATTTCGGTATATTGAAAGCGGGTGCGCTTGCCGTTCCGCTTAACTATCGTTATACAGCGGATGAAATTAAATATTGTCTTAAGCTTTCCGATAGCTCAGTGCTTGTTTTCGGTCCTGAATTTATCGGACGTGTTGAAGAAATTTGCGATAGAATTCCTGATGTGAAATATTCATTCTACGTTGGTGAGGATTGCCCAAGCTTTGCTGAAAGCTATGATAAGCTTGTAAACTATTGTTCATCAAAGGACCCTGAGATTAAATTAACGGATGACGATGAAGCTGCAGTTTACTTTTCTTCAGGTACAACGGGCTTTCCTAAAGCAATTCTTCACGCTCACAAAAGCCTTGTTCATGCTGCAAAAACTGAGCAGGCACACCATTCTCAAGGCAGGGATGATGTGTTCCTTTGTATTCCGCCTCTTTACCATACAGGCGCAAAGATGCATTGGTTCGGTTCACTTGTTGCAGGTAGTAAAGCGGTTATCCTTAAAGGTACAAAGCCCTCTTGGATTATAAAAACTGCAAGCGAAGAGAAGTGCACAATAGTCTGGCTTCTCGTACCGTGGGCGCAGGATATTCTTGATTCAATTGATAAAGGTGAAATTGATTTAAGTGAATATACGCTTTCACAGTGGAGGCTTATGCATATAGGTGCTCAGCCTGTTCCGCCAAGCCTTATTAAAAGATGGCTTGCTGTGTTCCCTCATCATCAATACGATACCAACTACGGCTTGAGCGAGTCAATCGGCCCCGGTTGTGTTCATTTAGGTGTTGAAAACGTTCATAAGGTTGGCGCTATCGGTAAAGCAGGCTATGGTTGGGAAGTAAAGATTATCGACGAATGCGGTAACACCGTTAAAAAAGGTGACGTTGGCGAGCTTGCCGTAAAGGGTCCCGGCGTAATGCTTTGTTATTACAAGGATGAAAAAGCAACTAACGATGTTCTTCACGACGGTTGGCTTTATACGGGTGATATGGCTCAGGAGGATGAAGATGGCTTCATTTATCTTGTTGACCGTAAAAAAGATGTTATCATTTCAGGCGGTGAAAACCTTTATCCCGTTCAGATTGAAGATTTCCTTCGTAAGCACGACGGTATTAAGGATGTTGCAGTTATCGGCCTTCCCGATGCCCGTTTAGGTGAAATTGCAGCAGCAGTTATTGAGGCAAAAGAGGGTGTAACCCTTACAGAAGATGATATTAACGATTTCTGCTTCGATTTACCAAGATATAAGCGTCCGAGAAAATTAATTTTTGCAAAGGTTCCCCGTAACCCCACAGGCAAAATCGAAAAGCCGAAGCTTCGTGAGATTTACTGTGGCGAAAGCCTTGTTGCATCACAAAACGAAATTAATAAATAAGAGGTACATATATGAAAAAATTGCTTTTAGGTAATGAGGCAGTTGCAAGAGGTCTTTATGAGGCTGGCTGCAGAGTTGCTTCAAGTTATCCCGGTACTCCCAGTACTGAAATTACAGAGGTTATTTCAAAATACGATGAAATAACAAGCGAGTGGGCGCCCAATGAAAAGGTAGCCGCAGAGGTTGCTTTTGGTGCAGCTGTTGCGGGTGCACGTTCATTCTGCGGTATGAAGCATGTTGGTCTTAACGTTGCTGCTGACCCTCTCTTTACTTCATCATATACGGGTGTTAATGCAGGTATGGTTATCGGTGTTGCTGATGACCCCGGTATGCACTCATCACAGAATGAGCAGGATAGCCGTCATTATGCAAGAGCTTCTAAAATTATGATGTTAGAGCCCTCTGATTCTGACGAATGCCTTAAATATGCAAAGCTTGCTTACGAGCTTTCGGAAAGATTTGATACACCTATTCTTTTAAGACTTACAACAAGAGTTTCTCACTCAAGAAGCCTTGCTGAGGTTGGCGAAAGAGTTGATAACGGCCTTAAAGAATACGTAAAGAATCCTCAGAAATACGTTATGGTGCCTGCTAATGCAAAGGGTAAGCACGTTGTTGTAGAAAAGAGAATTCTTGACCAGATTGAATACTGTGAAACAGAAGCAGTTGAAAACGGTCTTAACTCTGTTGAATATAACGATAAAAAGATTGGTGTTATTACTGCAGGTATTTGCTATGAATACGCAAAGGAAGCTTTAGGTGATAAAGCATCATACCTTAAATTAGGTTGCGTTTATCCCTTGCCTGAAAAGCTTATAAAGGATTTCTGCAAGGAATGTGAAACTGTTTATGTGCTTGAAGAGCTTGACGATTTCATTGAAACACATTGCAAAAAAATCGGTGTTGACGTAATCGGCAAGAGTGCCTTTACCCTTCAGGGTGAATACTCACAAGGACTTATTAAAAAGGTTGTTCTTGGCGAAGGTGTTGAATCAGTTAAAGCAGACGTTGACGTGCCAGCAAGACCTCCCGTTCTTTGCGCAGGCTGTCCTCACAGAGGTCTCTTCTATACTCTTAAGAGATTGAATGTAACCGTTAGTGGTGATATCGGTTGTTATACTTTAGGTGTAGCAAAGCCCTTAGGTATGATGGATACCGTTCTTTGTATGGGTGGTAGCGTTTCAGGTCTTCACGGAAGAAACCTTGCAAACCCTGATAAAGCTAATAAGAGTGTTGCCGTTATCGGTGACTCAACCTTTATTCATTCAGGCGTAACTGGTCTTATTGATATTGCTTACAACAACAGTAATTCAGTTACAATTATTCTTGATAACAGTATTACAGGTATGACAGGCCATCAGCAGAATCCTACAACTGGCTACAACATTAAAGGTGAGCCTGCAGCAGCAGTAAGCCTTGAAAAGCTTTGCGAGGCGGTTGGTATCAATAACGTTTTCGTTGTTGACCCCTATAACCTTGATGAATGCTATACAACGATAGGTAAAGCACTCGACTTGAATGCACCTGCAGTTGTTATTTCAAGAAGACCTTGTGCGCTCCTTAAAACTGTTAAGCACAATCCTCCTTTAAAGGTTAATAAGGATAAATGTAGGTCATGTAAAATGTGTATGAAAATCGGTTGTCCTGCTATTAGTATGAAAGACGGTAAAGCAGAAATCGACTTTACACAGTGCCTCGGTTGCAACGTTTGTTCACAGCTTTGCAAATTTGGTGCTATTGAATGAGAAAGGGGAGTGCAGTAGATGAATAAATCAATTATGATAGTTGGTGTAGGCGGTCAAGGTACACTTCTTGCAAGCCGTATTTTAGGTAGTGCCCTCCTTTCAAAAGGGTATGACGTAAAGGTTTCCGAGGTTCACGGTATGAGCCAGAGAGGTGGCTCTGTTGTAACCTATGTTAAATATGGTGAAAAGGTTTATTCACCCGTTATAGGTGAAGGGGAAGCAGACCTTATTCTCGCCTTTGAGCAGCTTGAAGCAGCAAGATGGCTTTCTTGCCTTAAGAAAGACGGTAAGGTTGTTGTTAATACTCAGAAAATTGACCCTATGTCAGTTGTTATCGGTGATAGCGTGTATCCTGATGGTGTAATTGATGCGGTTAAAAATGCAGGTGCAACAGTGGTTGAGCTTGATGCTCTTCCTCTTGCAGTAGAAGCAGGCTCACCAAAAGCTACAAATGTTGTTCTCATCGGTGCTATGGCAAAGAATACAGACATTCCAAAGGAAATCTGGCTGGATGCAGTTAAATCCTGCGTTCCTGCAAAATTCCTCGATATGAACCTCAAAGCGTTTGAGTTGGGGTATAATAAATAAAATCAACGGCACTCAGTTCATTGATTGAATTGAGTGCCGATTTTTGTATTTATATTGCAGTTTATTGTCTAATGTGTTAATATAAAACCAAAGGAGGAATTAAAATGAAAAAAATTATATCATTATTCTTAGTTTCCTTGCTGATGTTTTCAGCTATCTTTTGTGTGCCTGTAAGCGCAGCCTCAAAGTCAGACGGCACATTTTCTTACGAATTATCCATAAGTAAAAAGTATTATATTCTTGATGATGTAGTTTCAGAAATAAAGGGTTCTGTTAAGATTCCTAAAGAGTTTAAAGGTTTACCCGTTAAAGAAATTGGCTCAACTGCTTTCGCGAGTTGTGATGAAATTACATCAGTATCAATTTATTCTAATATTGAAAAAATTGGTCTAAGAGCGTTTATAGGTTGCGATAAGCTTTCGAAAATTTTTGTATCTGATTATGTAGATTATATTGATTCTACTGCCTTTGATGATACAGCATATTATAGAGATTATACTAATTGGGTAAGTGATGTGTTTTATGTCGGCAATCACTTCATTAAAGCTAAAGGTATTTCCGGTAATTATCGTGTTAAAGAGGGTACCCGAACTATTGCCGTAGCAGCTTTTGAGGGTTGCGGTAAATTGAAAGCTGTTATCTTGCCAAGTTCAATTAAGGCTATTCACGAGTATACTTTTAATAGTTGCAGTTCTCTTGAGCATATTTATATTCCCGAGGGCGTTGAATCAATCGGAAAGTATGCTTTTGCAGGTTGTCCGTTAAAGTATGTTCATTTGCCATCTACATTAAAAAAAGTCGGTGAATGTGCATTCCCGAAAATGACAGCAGTTTATATTCCTGCTAATGTTACAAATATTTCCCTTTGGGGATTTCATAGTGACACAGGTATGATTTTCGGCGAAGAGGGGTCACATGCACAAGTTTCTTCACAAGAGGAAGATATACCATTTACTCCTATTTCCGAACATACTCATAATATTGAAGCTGTAAGTTTTTCTACTGCATCTGTTAATCGTTGTGGTATTACCTTTACTAAATGTGATGGTTGCGGTCAGATTTTTGACTATAAAGTTACAGCACAGAAAAAACCATCCAAGGTTACTTTAGGTGAAATCGAAAATACCGAGATAGGTGTGCGTATGTTTTTTAGCGCTGTTAAGGGTGCCGATGCTTATCGTGTTTACAGAAGAAATTATGGTGAAGATGAGTGGAGTGTAATTGGTATTTCGTATTATGATTACTTTTACGATTATAATGCAAAAAACAACAAAAAATACCAATACACAGTAAAAGCTGTTAATGAGGCAGGTACAGGTGCTTCCAGTAAAACAAGATTGACAATTAAATTTGTTGCAACGCCTGAGATTACAGGTCTCACCAATAACACCGCAGGTGTGAAAATTACTTGGGAAAAGGTTAATTATGCCGACAGATAT
>JAZNVT010000004.1:0-3696 GCA_045592945.1 Acutalibacteraceae bacterium
TTGCATCTGATTACACAGGTCTTGTTAATTTCTATGGCGAGTGGTTCTACGTTGTAAACGGATACCTTGACAGAGGTCAGACAACACTCGTTAATTACAATGGTGGTTGGTTCTACGTTGTAAACGGTTACCTTGATTGGAATCAGACAACACTTGTTAATTACCAAGGTTTTTGGTTCTACGTAGAAAATGCAGTTGTAAAATGGGATTGTGACACACTTGTAAACTATTATGGTGACTGGTACTACGTAAAGGGTGGCTTGCTAGCATCTGATTACACAGGTCTTGTTTACTTTAATGGTGGCTGGTTCTACGTTGTAAACGGTTATCTTGATTGGTCTCAGAATACTATCTCAGAAATTAACGGAGCTAAATTCTATATTGAAAACGGCGTAATTGATTGGGAATATAGCGGTAGCTTTGAATACGACGGCAAGACTCTTCAAATCGAAAACGGCGTTGTTGTAGGCGAGGCTTAAACAAAGACATAAACGTTTAATTAATTATGAAATCGGGTTTTCTTACGAAAGCCCGATTTTTTTACCTTTGATTCACTCTTTGCTATTAAGGTAATATTTTAATATTTATTAACATTTCTTTTTTTGTATATCGTTGACAGTTCAGACTGTTTTATGGTATATTTACAGTGTATATTTTTAGTTTTTCTTAGGAGGAATTATTTTGAAAAAAGCTGTATCCTTGCTTTTGAGCTTGTTGATGATTGTATCAGTATTCAGCATTACTTTTGTGCAGGCTTCTGCTGCGGAGGTAACAGAATATTTTGCAGTTTCAAACACAGGCTTTAATAACGATGAAATTACCTATTACGTTTCATTGAATCCTAATCAGGCTCAAATTAACTCAATTGTTTTAAACGTTGACTACGATAGTAATATCGTTGAGGTTGTTGAGGAAAAAAGTGGTGCGGTAGGTGCAAACAATAGTTACGGCGAGTTTGATGCTAACGTTGACGGCTTATACGAAAAAGGCGTTAATGCATCAACCAATAAATACGTTGTAGCTTTTTTCAATCCTAACGGTGCATCTGTAGGTGCTTCTGCCATTTCTTTTGTAAAGATTACCTTTAAAGCTATATCTGAAACCCGTCCTACAACGGCTGTTAGCTTTGAATGTGTAGAATATATTTCTGATGATGGTGATGCTTCTAACGATAAAACAAAAGCGACAGCCCCCGTTGTTGTCGCAGAGGATTTATTTTTAACTCTTAACGCAGTTAAAAATAAAGAGGTTCTTTCAAACACGGAAGGGCTTAAGTTCGTTTGGAACGAGGTTGTTGGTGCTGAATGGTACAAGGTTTACCGTAAAGCAGCGGATTCTACGGAATGGACTGTAGTAGCCGAGCAGGTTCTTGCACCCGAAACAAGCTACGTTGATAAAATCGAGGGCGATGACTTAGGCAAGGTTTTCGAGTACGTTGCAGAGCCTTATAACAGCTACGGTAGCGTTGCTCATAGTGAAACTGGTGTTAAGGGTAAATATTTCGGTACAATTGACTTTATTGATGCAGTTATGACAGAAACGGGAGCTCAGGTTTCCTGGACTGCACTTGAAAATGCAGATTCATATAGCCTTTACCAGATGGCAGAGGGCGACGAGGACTGGAGCTTTGTAAAAACTGTAACCGAAACCACCTGCCACAGTAAAGCTCTTGAAAGCAGTAAGAAATATTTCTTTACCGTAAAGGCTCATAGCGAGGGTTACCTTGCAGAAACGTCAGCAGCCCCCAAGGAGCTTGTTTTCTTAGGCTCACCCGACGATGTTTACGCAGCTATTTCGGACAACGCTATTACCTTAACATGGGAAGAGGTTGACGGTGCTGAAAGCTATAACATATATAAGAAAAACACTGCTGATGAAAGCTATACTTTCATTGATAATATAACTGACGTTGAATTTATTGATGAAGACGTTGTTAACGGTGAAGTATATGACTACTATATACAGTCAGTAAATTCAGTAACAGAAAGTGTTATTGGTGATAATTGCACAACAGTTAAAAAGCTTCCTGTTACTAAAAACGTAACTGCTGAATTAGGAAAAAATTACGTCAGTGTTAAATGGGATGTGGCTGATTTCGCAGACGGCTACAAGGTTTTCAGAAAAGAAGCTGATGCAACAGGCTGGTCTGCTATCGGTAGCTCTGATACTAACGAATATCGTGATATGAGAGTAAGCTCCGGTAAAACTTACTTATATGCAGTTGCTACACTTAGTGATGGCGGCGTTTATGAGGCTGAAAATTCACAGCCTTCAGATGGAATCTTCTACGTTGCAGCTCCTGCAATAAACAGTGCAGTTGCATATGGCGATAAAATTACTCTTTCTTGGAAAAACATAGTAGGTGTTGAGCTTTATGAGGTTTATAAATACAATGCCGAAAATGAAGAATGGGAATTTTTAGATTCAGTTGACGTTAATACATACGATGACTACGACGTTATCGGTGGCGAAACTTATGGCTATTCCGTTGTTTCTGTTATTGGTGATAATACATCTTTATTTGATGAAGAAGGAATGTGGGTAAAATATCTTTCTGCACCTACAGGTCTCAGTGCCGAAAATGCTTTTGAAGGTGTGAAGCTTTCATGGGATGAGGTTGCCGGAGCAGAGGAGTATGTTATTTACCATAAGGTTGGCTCAGGCTCATATCAGGAAATAGCAAGATTTGAAGCTACTGAAACAACTTATGTTCACGAAACAGCAACAACAGGTCAGGATAATTTCTATAGTGTTTATGCTCGTGGTGGCGTTACATATAGTGAGCCTGCAGAAATAAGCATCAGATATCTTTCTGCACCCACAGTAAAATCTATAACCTATGCTAACAGAACAAAGAGCATTTTACTTACTTGGGATAAGGTTAGCGGTGCAGGTGAATATCACGTATTCAGAAAAGCATGTGGCTCAACAGAATGGGAATTTATAGGTACAACTACAACAAATAGCTATAACGACTATGATGTTTTCCACACAAACACTTATACCTACACTGTACAGGCTTATTATGGTGATTCTTGTTCTTCCTTTGACCCTGTTGGTAAGAGCTTTACTCTTGAAATAAGCGGTGTTCCTACTCTTACGTATATTAGCGGTGATAGATGGAGATGCAAGATTGGTTCAAGCTATAACTATATGTACAAGGGTATTGTATATTATGAAGGCTCATACTTCTATGTAGAAAACGGTTACGTTGATTGGAACTTCAGCGGATTTGTTCACTACAATAATGAAGAATATTGCGTATCAAACGGGTGCCTCGATTTGAACGGCGATACTATTGCTTTAATAGATGGTGAATGGCATTACGTTAAGGGTGGTAAGCTTGACCCAACCGGTAATACTCTCGTTTGTTACTATGGTGAATGGTATTACGTACAGGATGGTAAATTAGCTACAGATTATACCGGCCTTGTTTGCTTCAATGGTGGCTGGTTCTACGTTGTAAACGGTTATCTTGATTGGAATCAGACAACTCTTGCTTATTACGAGGGTACATGGTTCTACGTTGAAAACGGCGCAATAAAATGGGATTGTGATACTCTTGTTCAGTATTACGATGATTGGTATTACGTGAAAAACGGTGTACTTGCATCTGATTACACAGGTCTTGTTAATTTCTATGGCGAGTGGTTCTACGTTGTAAACGGATACCTTGACAGAGGTCAGACAACACTC
>JAZNVT010000005.1:0-51955 GCA_045592945.1 Acutalibacteraceae bacterium
GCTCTCATATATTACCCCTTTAAACATTATTACTATAGCATATAATCGTTATAATTTCAATACCCTTTAATAAAAAATTATTTTAGTGTAAAATTTATTAAATAAATTTGGCACTGAGACGTTTGCTTGTCTTCCTAAGACCGCTTGGCCTCCGACTTCTTTAGTCAGTAAGAAAGGCTCATTTGTGTTGCTGAGCCTTTCTTTTTTTGTTCATTTGATTTCAGCTTGCTGACGAGCTTGTCCGGTGAATCAGTTGATGTCCTGTACGGATTTTATTACTTTATAAAGATGAATAATATTCAGGTCCTCTTCCATATCAAGACCGTGTGAGCCACATTCACCGTCAATTTCGTGGCAGCCGTGGTCGGTCATAAAGCCGTATAAAACGTTATGCCTTTTCCATTTATCGTTAATTTCGTTAACCATCTTACAGTAGAAAGCAAGGTTGTCCTCTAAAGCCTTAATGCTTTCAGGGGCTTCGGGACCAAATTTATGCATTGTGCTATCATAATTACCATTGTAAATTACAATCAAATCATAAATATCTTCTTCAATAAGAGAAATAGCTTTTTCGTTTACCTCGTCAACAGTATCATAAATAAAATAATCCATTTCCCTTTCGAGAAAAATTAGCGAAATACTGTCTTTAGTGGTAGAAACAATTGCCGCCTTTTTACCTTGTTTTATGAAGCAATCGAAAACAGTTTCAACCGTCAAAACAGGCTTTTCATATCTCTTTATGCCGTGAACGTCGGGCGAAACGCCGCTATACATTGAAGCGAAACAAACAGGCGTTACGCTTGGCATAAAGGAAAGCATAGGAAGCGCTACATCTGAGCAAAGAAGAGCATCTGTAAACTTCTCTGTATATTTTTGGTAAAGCCAGAGGGCAACTGCATCGGGATTATAAAAAATTGCACGGTCACATTTTTCATCGCCTAATTTTTTCTTCAGCAATTGCACAAGAGCTTTATTTTCACTTTCACTTTCGGGTAAGGTGGGCAATCCCATAAGCTCCAACGCTGTATTTTTCACTGTTGAAATAGGGATAGAGTTATATAAATCTGCCATTTTAAGCTTCCCCTCCATATTTTAAAATAACTGTTGCACTCAATAAAATGCAACAGTTATTTAAGCTTTATTTTAAATTTATATCAAAGCATCATTTTTCTTAATTCTTCACCGCTTTTATCGGAAAGATATGCAGGAGGAATATCGAAAACTGTTTTGCATCCGCTTGCACCCTCTTTGTTAAGACGGTAAGCGGCTCTTGCATACGCTACGATAACGCTTGAAGTAAACTCAGGATTAGAATCAAGCTTAAGACTATACTCGATAACGTGATTATTTTCAAGATTTACGCCCGTTTTACCTGTTCTTATTACGAAGCCACCATGAGGAATACCCTTATGGTCGCGGTCAAGCTCCTCTTTAGAAATAAAATGAACAGTTGTATCGTATTCATCGAAATAGTTTTTCATTGTAACTATTTCGTTTTCAATTCTCTTTAAGTCTGCACCGTCTTCGGCAACAACGAAGCATTCTCTTGTATGCTTCTGACGAGTTGTCAGCTGAGGCTGTGAGCCACTTCTTACTGCTTCAAGAGCTTCTTCTACGGGAATTGTATATTGTCTTGCATCAATAACGCCTTCAATTCTTCTGATTGCGTCACTGTGGCCCTGGCTTACGCCCTTACCCCAGAAGGTATAATCTGCTCCATCTTTTAAAATGCAGCTACCGTAAAGACGGTTGAGAGAAAACATACCGGGGTCCCAACCAACTGAAATAATACCTATTTTACCGCCCTCTTTTGATGCTTTATCAACGTTTTCAAAATGAACGGGAATATTTTTATGAGTATCGAAGCTATCAACAACGTTAAAATACTTAGCCATTGCAGGTGTCTGCTCGGGTAAATCCGTTGCACTGCCACCACACATAATAAGAACGTCTATTTCATCCTTATGATTTAAAATATCATCAGTTTTATATACGGTTGCGCCTGAAATTGTTTTAACTGTTGACGGGTCACGTCTTGAAAAAACACAGGTTACCTGCATATCATCATTTTGTTTTACAGCACATTCAACGCCTTTTGCGATATTACCGTAGCCGTAAAGACCTATTTTTATCATTTGTATCACTCCATTGCAAAAACAATACGTAAATTTTATTACCATCTGTTTTTACAGTCAATAACTTTTTTAATATTTTTTGTGAATTTTTTGAAAAAATTTATTCAGTTACCCGTTCTTTTTGCTTTACTCGTTTATTTTTTATTTCATATAAACGTTCATCAGCTATATCAATAAATTCAGGTATTGTTTCAATTATATCGTTATATTTAGCATAGCCGATGCTTAAATGTAAATTATATACTTTATCTTTTCTTAAGGTTTCCTCAACAAGCAAGCGATTAATTTCGTTACCAAATTCTTCGGGATTAAAATCTTTATCAGTTTCACAAACAGCAATAAACTCATCGCCACCATACCGACAAACGAAATAATTGGTTTTTCTTACAACACTTCTTAAAACGTCTGCAACTATAACAATAGCTTCGTCACCTTCAATGTGACCGAAGGTATCATTAATTTTTTTAAAATAGTCAAGATCCATTACGAAAACGTATAAATCCTTGCTATCGTTATTGGATTTCATTTTACTGTCAAGGTAATTCATTAAAACGTTGCGATTATTAAGTTTTGTTAAAGGGTCAACTGAAATCAATTGTTCTCTTGAGAAAATATAAACCTGCACAGCCGCAAAAGCTACACCGGCGCTTATCATAGGTGAGCCTACGAAAAGCACTTGCAAAATAACTGCAATTGACGGGAACGCTACGAAGGATGCCAATGCAATATACTTTTCTTTATTTAAGTAATTCTTTTTCATAAAAGCTTTTGCAGTGGCTTTAAACGAGGTTGCGCCAATATAAAAACAAGCGATAATTATTTTAACTATATAAAAATCACCGCGTTGATAACTACCTTCGCCGTCTATATAGAATAACCATCCGTGCTTATAAGAGCCAATAACAAGAACAATATAAACGATTAACGGAATAATTGATAAAATAAGACCTGCTTTTGTTTTAACCACCTTTGATTCCTGCTCGTTTTCAGAAAACAAAAACCACATATACGATGCAACACAAGTGAATATATAATAAATTGCGTTAACAGCAAAGGATACGCCTTGAGAAAATGTCCAAAATGTAGAAAAATCAATCAATCCCCATATAAAATCACTGAGGCAGAGAATAATAGAGGCTATTATAAACCATGCAAACATATGCTGTGACGTACGTTGGTCAGAGCTTTTTCTTATGCTGTTAAATATCATTGTTAATAAAAGTACACAAAAAAGATTCATTGTGCAATAAAGTAAACCTTCCATATTTTCTCCTTTCAGTAATAATATTTTAAAGATTTATTGTTTTATTTTCCATAGATTATTCTTCCTGCGATATACTCGCTTTGCTCGTGCGATATATTTGCTTTCGCAAAAAGCGATATAACCTCATTACATTCGGTTGCGATATGATATAAATTTCAAATTGCGTCCCGAAGGGACATATCGCACCGTAGATATATCGTGTACAAAGTACATATCGCAAATTCCAACGGGAATTTATATCGCTGAGTGCTATGTGCGACTCAGTCGCACAACGCACTCTACGTAGTTGGTAGCAATGGAATTGCTAACATACGTTATCGGAAACTTGTCTACCTCGGCTGTTGTAGGGAACATGTCCATTATCTTCTAAAAGGAAACTGTTTTGCATAGTTAAAATTTTCCGCAAAAAAACCTGTTCCCCGTTTGTTTTTAGCAAATAGTTTTTTCTTTGAAATAAGCTCTCGTGGTATCTTAACCTTGTGAACGTCACTTTCAAAATAATAAAGACCTGTTTCAAGTTCATTTTCTTTTGGCAGTTTTCCTAATAAGGTGCTATACGGCTCACCAATTATTATTGGGTTCCCTTTTTTCTCAGGTATTCCTTTCCACCACCAACTACATACCAGAGATTCTTCTTCGTCAATTATCTCAGCATAAAATGGCTTAAACAATCTTCCAACTTCTTTAAACAATCTATTAATAGCAAACTGCCAATTTGGTTCTAAGTACGCTTCTTTAAGCAATTCAATTTCAATC
Source organism: Acutalibacteraceae bacterium (assembly GCA_045592945.1). Lineage (GTDB taxonomy): Bacteria > Bacillota > Clostridia > Oscillospirales > Acutalibacteraceae > DTU089. Next base: position 4,156 of record JAZNVT010000005.1, read on the forward strand.
TTATTGCAACGATAGTCTTCTCTCGCAAACTTTTGATTTTCAATGTAAGCATCAGACAAAAAAATATATGTTATTGGCTTTGTGCAATATATAACCGGACTATGCTCATCATTCAAAAATCTTATTAGATGCTCTTTTCCTGTTTCAGAATATTTAAACTGTGGTGGTTCAAAAGATCCATATCTTCTTGGCAAGGCTTGAGGAAAATACTTTTCAAGCAGTTCAATAAAATCTGCCAACTGATTAGATAAACTTTGTTGACAATCCATATACCAACAAATTGAAATTTTTTCTGCATCTCGTGTTGCACGAGTAAATGTTTTTCTTTTATTAACTAATAAAACGCCATTTTCAAGCTGCGGATTCTCTACAACCCCATCAAATTCTTTCGCAAGTTTTTTTACATACCTTGTAACCTTATCAATAACCGTTTTATCATTTGTGAAGGGTTGCAAATAAAATGAAGTAAGATATTTAATTTCTGAAAGCGAAAGCATCACATCTATTGGTATATCTTCATTTTCTACAACTACGTTCTTATCAACAGTGAGCACATGTTCGCCTATAACGATTTCTTCCTGGTCGATTTCGATTCTTTTACGCGACCATATATTTATATCATAACTCACTATAATGCCCTCCAAACAATAACATTACAATGCACTGCTTATTTATCAATCTTCGACAGCAGACAAACTGTCTCTACGTGGTTGGTATATGGAAACATATCTACCGGTTGAATTTTTTTAACCTTATATCCGTTTCTTGTAAGATAATTAAGGTCTCGTTGCTGTGTTTCGGGGTTACATGAAATATAAACTATTTTTTCGGGCATAAGAGCTACTGCACTTGAAAGGAATTTTTTATCGCTACCTGCTCTTGGCGGGTCCATAAAGAGCACGTCGCACCTTTCGCCCTGCTCCTTAAGGCTTAACATAAACTCCCCTGCATCTGCACAAATAAACTGAATATTTTTAATATCGTTTATTTTTGCATTTACCTTTGCATCTCTTATAGCATCGGGATTAACCTCACAACCGATAACCTCACCCGCTTTTTTCGAGGCAACTATACCGATTGTTCCGATACCGCAATAAGCGTCTATAACTCTTTCCTTGCCAGTTAATTCTGCAAACTCTATTGCTTTATTATAAAGAATTTCAGTTTGAATAGGGTTAATCTGATAAAAGGATTTTGGTGAAATTCTGAAGGTACAACCGCAAAGGATATCTTCAATATAACCCTTACCGTAAAGGACTGTTTCTTTATCACCTAAAACCATACTCGTATATTTATTATTAACGTTTTGAATAATTGTAGTAATTTCGGGGTGAAGCCTTAAAAGCTCACTTATAAAATTATTTTTCGAGGGGAAATTGCTTGTACCGGTTACAAGCACTACCATTATTTCACCCGTGCTAAAGCCATGCTTAACAAGCACGTGACGAAGAAAGCCTCTTTGATTTCTTTCATCAAAAACCGTTAGCTTAAAGCTTTTCACAAGCTTTCTGATTGTAAGAATTATTTCATCGGCTTTATCGTCTTCAATAAGACAGCTGTCGGTTTTTACGATATTATGAGTGCTTGACTGATAAACACCCGAAATTATTTCACCGTTTCTTGTTCTGCCGAAAGCCGCCTGAACCTTATTTCTATAGTGAAACGGATTATTCATTCCGATAATTTTATTAACTCTATGAAAGCTACCTAAAAGCTTTATAACCTTTGATTGCTTATAGGCAAGCTGTTCCTCATAGGTCATATTCATAAGCTGACAACCGCCGCATTTTCTTGAAACGGGGCATATTCTGGTTGCATTTTTCTTGTTATCAGACATTGCTTGCTTCCTTTTCTTCAGCTTTATTATCAAGAGTGTTCATACTGTTTTTATACACGAAAAATCTGCAATATAAGAATTCAGATACCATATTAGTAGCCATTGTTACCGCAAGAATTATATATTCAACGTAGCTTGCAGTGAAGCGTTGTGCCACCATTTCACCGAGAATTGTAGAAACGGGGGTGAATACGCAGTAAAACGCGAAAATCTTAAGCATTGCAACGGGAATATTAGCTGCAGATTTGAAAGTAAATTTACGATTAAAGGTGAAATTCCACAAAACAGATAAGGTTAACGCAACAAGATAGCTTCCGCCATATTCAGAATTAAAGAACCACTGAGCAATAGCGTTTGTGCTATCGGTTGTAGGCAATAACTCATTTAACAACGTAAAGCTTACAATCTGAATAATTCCTGCAGAAGCAGAAAAGCAAGCAAATTTTATCGCTTGTAAAACGTTATCTTTTTTACCCATTTTTGTAGCCATTTTTATCACCCTGTTTAATATATTTATTTAAGTATATCATACTGTATATTATATTGCAAATTTATTTAAGCAAAAAAATTGTCGCATCCAAAAGGATGCGACAATCATAATTTTAATTAATAAATACCTGCTGCCATGTAGAGAATCTCTCTTGCATCTTCAATTGAGATAGCGCCGTCTTCGTCAATATCGCCTAATGCAAGCTGAGTTTCTGTGGGAGCAATCTGACCTGATGCAATCTGAAGAGCGATTATTGCGTCTTCAGCTCTTACTGCACCGCTCTGGTCAACGTCACCGATAATACCCTGAGTATTGATAGGTGTAAGCTTTCTTCTGTATGTATTGTAAAGAATAAACTGAGGATAGTTTTCTTTATCTGTGTGAACTGTGGGCTGAGCATCAGCTGTAAGAAGCCAGATAAGAATATCAACAGTACCGTTTTCAATTGCATAACCGTGAGTAAGGTTTTTGATGAGCCATGTCTGCTCGGGGAACATACAAGTTGAAGCATCAATCTTATAATCCCAAGAAACGTGGTTGTGACCATCTCTGTTTGCCTGGGTGTAAATGTTGCCCCAATCGTCAAAAGCTTTAAGATATCTAGCACATGTAGCGCCGCCACTCATATACTTTGTATCGATAACAGAGTCACTCTGCTCATACTCGTCGCTGATAGGAACGATCTGGCTGTTGTAACCTGCAACGATGCTGAATCTCATACCCTCAGCCATTGCATCTTCAATAATCTGTTTTGCATTTATCTGAATATCGTGATAAGTATCTATTTTTGCTTCAAGGATGGGGTCGATAGCAACGTCTGAATAAACAGTAGCTTTACCTAAGTCGTAATCCTCTGCAGGACAGAGAGCCCAAAGACCGGGCATACCTGCTACGTTAGGAACGAATGTGTCGGAGAACAAACGAGGCATAAGGTTAAGGAGAGCGTCGTTAAGGTCGCCGATATATTCTTCAGTAAGGCCTTCATCAGTTGCTATATAAGAAATTGCGAAAGCAAATACATGAGTTGTAAAGCTATCTCTTGCTGACTGAACAAGATAGTTTTCAAGAGTGAAAGCATCTAAGCGAAGGTTCTTTGTAACAAGGTTACCAACGATACTTGTACCCTGCCATGCACCTGATGCAAATACGCAGTTGTTGATTGATGAGCCACCAAAGTAGTTAAGGTATGCAAGTACAACTGTTGTACCTAAGCTCATTGAAACAACGTTTACTCTTTCAGCACCTGTTGTAGCTTTGATTTCTTCAATGTAATCATTTAAAAGGAAAGCGTTATCAACAGGGTCTGCACGCCAGTCATAGCTATAGTTGTATGTATTATCAGCGCCGTACTTTTTAGCAATTATCTGAGTAAACTCAGGGAATAAGCTCTTCTGCTCTTCCTCTGTGTAAGCTGCTAAAGGTAAGTAGAACTGATAGAAGCCTATTGTCGGGTCCTTAGGTGTACCGTCAAGATTAAAAGCAATAGGCTCAATGTATTTATTAACTACAGGCATAAGCTCATCAGCAAATTTATCGTAATCTGCGTCTGAGTTAGCACCCTTAACGAAGGCTTTTACTCCGTCTGTAATTAATGCTTCAATTGTTGCATCGTCAAAAATAAGCTTTTCGTCAGCTGTGCCGAAATTCTGATACAAGGGAGTTGTACCGATTCCGTCAACAACAATAACGGGAAGGTCAGCTGAAGAAGCCGAAATAGGCATCATTAAAGCAAGACCCGCAACCACTAAAGCTAAAGTGATGCAAAGAATTTTCTTTGTTGCTTTCATAATAATCCTCCTAGCAATAGATACCGATAGCATTATACTACCATATATACGAACTGATTTTATCATACTTTTTCAATAATTGCAATACTATTAAGAAAAAAATCAATTGTATCTTTGACGATTTAAAGCCTAAAATCTTGTACATTTTGAATAATTCTTATATCAATTTAACTGAAATTTCACCTGAATCTAAAAAGCATTGTACTCCGTTCTCATATTCTATATGGAGCTTGCAATCCCTGCTGATACCTAAAACGGTTGCTTCTTTAGCTTGAGAAGCATTAATAACGTCAACCTTTTTACCGATTACAATGCTTCTTTTTATATATTCGTCAACGTAGCCCGTATCGGTTAAGTCGTTATATATTTCAAAAAACTCTTCAAGAATATCAGCTACAAGCTGATTTCTCAAGCCCTCTTCTTCTTCGTCGAAAATCGCGCCGGCAACACTCTTTATTTCATCGGGAAAATCATTTTCCGGCTCATAAACGTTTATGCCTATACCAAGAATTGCAAAATCAAGCTCTTGGCTATAAGGATTTATGTTTCCTTGAGTTAATATACCGCAAACCTTTTTACCACCGATATAAATATCATTAACCCATTTTATTCCCGCGTTTTCAATGCCGTTTTTTTCTAAAGCCTTGCAAACTGCGACTGCCGCTGCAGTTGTAATAAGCACTGATTTTTCAGGCTTTATCCGAGGCTTGAGAAGAATGCTCATATATATTCCGGTGTTACCGGGCGAAAAAAAGCTTCGCCCCATTCTGCCGATGCCTGCAGTTTGCTCACTGGCTACGACAACCGCGCCCTCTTGAGCACCTTTTAAGGCTAAGCCTTTAAGCAGAAGATTTGTTGATTCTGTTTTTTCAATAACAGACACGTTAAATCTGCTCTTAAAGCATTCAGACAAGCAGCCGCAAATGCCATCCTTTGAAATAATATCCACCAACAAATCACCGCCTTTTCGATAACCCTTCTATTACTTGGGTATACGTTGTTTTTTCATAGTATCAAAAAGCAACGTCGCAAAGGACGTTGCTTTTAACTCATCAATAAAGCTTTTAACTTACCAAACGATATCGTAAACTGCCTTTGAGCCAAAGGGAAGAATGATACCCATTTTGTCAAAGTTGATTGTCCATTTAAGGTCATACTCAGCTGTGAGAACGTGACCTGTAGCTACGTCAACTGTAATTTTAACTGTTGATTCGGGGTAATCCATAGCTGCTGTACCAACCATATTCTTTGCAATACCGGGGATGTTATCGTTAACAACGCCGGGAAGAATAACGTTGAAGGCTTTAGGTGCGTGACCCTCGCCTACCTTAACGTTGTCGCTCTTAGCATCTGCAACAGTTTTGATTTCGATTGTATAAACACCGTTTGCTTCTGTACAGGTTGCAGAAGAAACGTCTGCTTCAGTAAGCTTACTTGACCATGTCTGACCTTCAACGGGGAATTTTGCAGTAATATCTGCACCTTCGTATGAAGCAGCGCCCTGGCTGTTATCCTTGAGCATACCGTCTAACCATTCGTCGCCACCAAGCATATTGTAGATAGATTTGATACCGCTTGTGATTGTTGTAGCGCCTGCAAGATAGTTTGTAACTTCTTTCTGATTTACAGTTTTTGCACCTGATTTAACACCGTTAACTGCTTTGTTGAAGTACTCAACAGTCTGTGCCTTTGTCCAGCTTGATGCATTGCCTGAAGCTGCAGGAGCATCCTGCTTATTATCACCTGAGGGAGCTGTTGTAGCTGTGCTGCCTGAGGGAGCAGTTGTAGCTGTATCACCTGAGGGAGCAGCTGTAGGAGTTGTGTTATTAGATGCATCGTTATTTGTGTTCTGGTTTGTATTATTCTGAGCAACTGTATTATTAGTCTGAACCTGAGCAGTGCCCTGTCTTGAAGCTACGATAAGCATAACTGAAGCTAAGTTGTTAGCTGTTATAACTGAAATAGCCACCGCAAGAGCTGCAATTGCAATGATGATTTTTTTCATATTTGACATAGAAGCCATCTCCATTCCTTATTGAATTACACTTGTAATCCATATTATTATAAATAAATCTGCTTCGATTGTCAACATATTTATATAAAACTGTAAATAATAATTTTTGTATTTTCGGTATTGTTTATTTCCTTTATTTATTGTAAAATATAAAATCATTTATTTTTCTCGGAGTTATTATGAAGAATACCGTTCTCGAAAACAAAACATTAAAAGAAATCGCTTCCGGATTTACTGCAGCAATGCTTACGGGGGCTTACTCTCTTTGCGTTTGCGGTGTACTGGACTTTGATTTATGGCACGTTTTGTTTTGCTCGGTAATTTGCTTTTTCCTTTCGTTTGAAACTAAAAAATCCGTTTTCAGCCCTGATGCTTTCCTTTTATTGCCCGTATTATACGTGGTGTCCTCGGGTGCAAAAAATCTTCTTCCCGTTGTTGCTATTATAAGCACGGTTATTGCTATTCTTTTAAATAAGCTTCTGAAAAACAGAGAAATACCCTCTTACGTTTTTGCAGGTGGCGGTATAGGTATCGCATTAGTTGTAACAATTCTTATTACAAACAACTATTTTGGCATTGGTGCTTCGGGTGCAACCGCCATAGAAATGCTAAAGTCCTATCGTTCTCTCGGCTTTCATCCTGATTTCAGAGGCTTGCTTTACGGTACGGTTACTCTTTTTGCTATGATAACCTACCCCTTTAAGTTTAAAAAGCTTAATAAAACCTTACCTGCGGAATTTATGACACTTCTTATTCCTCTCATAATGAATTTATTCCTCAATCCCGTAAAAGAGCTGACAACAATAAATGAAATTGACTCCTTCAAGCCACTTTCGTTTTCTGATTTAGCTTATGATTTTTCATTGAGTGGCATCATCGCAAATGATGTTATCGTAACAATAAAAGCATCCGTAATTTTAGGAGTGCTTATATATCTTTATTCTGCAAAAAACAAAGAAAAAGAAAACGTGCATTTCCTTGCAAGCTGTGGTAGCACCTTCGTTTCGGGCATCCCTGTAAGAGCCTTCCCGATACAAGCGTTTTCACACGTTTCTTTAATCACTGCAATTATTTCAACTGTTGCAGCTTTAGTTTTCTTCCCGAATATTCTTTCAAGAATCCCGATGCACTGCGTTGGTGCTCTTCTTATAGTTTCCGCATGGCAACACGTACCCTATAAAAAAGTAGCCGAGGCGTTTAAAGAGAATACTGTCATCGCGTTATTAATAACGGTAATATCTGTAGCGGTATTCATAACTACTGAGCTTTTCACCGCAATAATCTTCTGCTTATTGTGTGCTCTTGTTTCAGGGAGGCTCAAAAAATGATTAAAGATAAAAAGAAATTAGCAAGGGTTATTGCTACATGGGTTGTAACTACCGTTATGCTTTCAGTTTTCATCCTTGATATTGCCGTTGTTGCTATCGGCAACAAATATGTAAATGCAATACCCATCGAAAAAGAAGCCTTCGACAACAAAATCGGTGACGATAAAATTCATTTTCTCAACACCGCTAATTCAGATTGCATAATTCTTGAAAGCAACGGTAAATTTGCCCTTATCGATTCAGGTGAAGGCAACTACAATCCGAGAAGAAAAACTGAATACAAAGGCTACGAAGCTGAGGTTATTAATTATATAAAGTCATTAGCGTCTGACGAAAACGGTAACGTTACCTTCGATTTTGCTTTAGGCACTCATATCCATTACGACCATATTGGTAATTTCGAAGCAATTTTCAGTGATGAAAGCATAACTGCTGATAAGGTTTATTTGAAAGAGTTTGACGTTGAAACCGCAACAGAGCTTGAGGCTATCGGTTGGGGCAACGAAAAAACCTATAAGAAAATTCTTTCGGTGCTTGAAAAAAGAGAAATACCCGTTATAAGCAACCTTCCCGAAGAGGAATTTGTTTTTGGTGATTTCACTTTAAAATTCATAAACACCGTTACACCAGAAGAGGTTAAGGGTAACGGTGAAAATGCAAGCAGTGTAGGTGTTATTGTAAAAAAAGGTGATAAAACCGCATTTTTAGCTGCCGATTTCACAGGAGATTCGGGGCTCGAAAAAATCTACGGCAATGATATCGGTGACGTTGACCTTTTAAAAATCGGTCATCACGGTTATTTCGGCTCATCATCAGCTTCTTTTTTAAGAATCGTGAAGCCCGAAATTGCAATATGCACTAACAAAATCGGCAAAATTTACCCTAACGTTAAATGGAATTTAACGATGATTGCAAAGGCTCCTGTTTTCTCAACGGAGCATCGCAACGGAATTATTGCTTATTTTACTGATAATAACGAAATTATATTAACCTCTGATATTATGAAATAAAAAAGCTGCGAAGCAACAAATGCTTCGCAGTTTTTTGTTTATTCAAGAAACCATTTGTGAAATTGTTACTATCACAGGGAAAAGATAACTGAAAACGTAAGGGAAGGCTACTGCAAAAAGGATTGCCGCCACAAAAGTAAGTGAATATCTTTCAAGAATTGAAAAACCGTATATTACTGCAAAAAACGGAGCTAAAATCACCTTTAAAGCAACATTGCTATCCTTACTGTAAAAGAAATCCTTAAACGATAAAACATCTTCAAACGAGGGCACACAATTGGCGGCAAAGGAAATGCCTAACCAGAAGAACAAATACCCCGTAAGAGTTTTCAAATCACCTACGTAAACAATTTTGTAAGCACCGCCTAAAAGAAAGCATACTGATAAAATAAAGTTCAAGGTAAACGGTAAGAAGCAAATCAAAAAGGTTTGCTTCTTATTTTCTGTTAATTCGTGTTCAACGTGACCGCAAAGCTCTGACACCTTAAAGGCTCTTACATCCTCAGCAGGAATTCCGCAAAGCCTGCAAACAACCTGCTCCCAAAAGGCTCTTAATACGGTACCCATAGCGGTAAGAACACGTGTTGCAACGTATAAATTTATCATTCTACATCACCTGTTCCTTCCGTAAATAATTGTACTGCGGTAATTTCGCCATCGAAATAGCTTTGAAGCTTATCTGATAATTCAAGGTCGTTTTCCTCGAGTTCTTTAAGATACGTTTCTACGCTATCTTTATTGCCAAGCTCGTTTTCAATAACTGCAGCAGTCATATGAAGCATACCATAGCTGGTAATAGACATAGCCTGGTCAGTCATCTTTTTAGCATTTTCAAAATCACCATCGGCGGCATACGCCATTGCCTTTGCTCTTATAAGCTCAACGTTTGATGAATCGTAAGAAAGACCTTTTTCAGCGTATTCCAAAGCTTCGTCTACATTGCCTGCAACACGGGCAACCGCTGATTTAAGAGAGTAGCCGTCACTTGCTTCAACGTTAACCCTTAATATAGCGTCGGCATAAAACTCAGCATCCTCGTAATTACCCTTCTGAAGCTCAACTATGCCCAGCTCATACGCATAAAGCCATAAATAAGAGGGCTCGGTTTCAAAGACCTTTTTCATATATAAGTAAGAATCGTCGTATTTGCCTGCTGAATAAGCATACATATACTGACAAAAACGCACCATTGCTTCATTTGCAGGAAGCATAGCAGTAGTTTCACCGTCTTTTGATAAAACTGAAACCTCGCTATCAATAATTGAACCGATTTCAGTCATTACCTGCTGGTAAAGCTCATCACTCATATTATCGAAATCCACGTATTCTTCGTTACCTACAACCTCGTAAAAGCTTTGCATTGTACCGTAAAGCACAAGGGTTTCTTCTCGTAAATTTGAATACTCACCATAAATAGGAATTCTTGATTCTGCTACCGACAACGCTTTGTCAAGCCTTGTAACAATATCCGTCATTGAATTAACTCCGCCAGGCATTGTATTAAATAATATCTTAGAGGTTTTAAGGTAAAGCCATTTTGCAGTAATACCCTCGTCCTCAAAAGCTGAGATTGCACCGTCGTATGCTGACATTGCAGAATCTAATCTATCCTCATTCAAATATCCGGTAGCTTCCTTTACTGTATTGTAAGGAATAAAATCAAGAGAAAAGCTATAAACAGAAAGCACCGCAAGCACAACCGTTACAATTAAAGCAATTATACTTATAGCACCAAAGGGATATCGCTTCATAGCCTCACGGCAATCCTTACAATATTCGTAATTTTCACCGCGCGATTTATCTCTTCTTTTTTCACCGCAGCAAGAGCAAAGCTCTTCCTCGGGTATAACACCCTCTTCATCCTCGGGTATAGCTGCCTCTTCGTCCTCATTCTCGACGATTATTATGCCTTTTTCAATCAACTCCTGCACCGACATATTCTGGACCTTTTGAAGCTCGGCTTTAAAGGTCTGAGCTATTTTTTCAAGCTCATCATTCAATGCGGTATCACCGTAAGCGGCACTTTTATCAAGAGCGGCAGACAAATTATCCTCAGAAGCAGCAGCGACGTCAAGCACCTTTTCTTCAGTATTTTCATCTGCATCCGGCAATTCATTTTCAACAATCAAATCTTTTTCGTCTTTCAAAGATAAACCTCCTTTGAAATTAGTCGTTTTAATTCTACCACTAATACCGATAAAATTCAAACATTTTTACTAATCTCATAAGGAGGTTTACAAATTTTTTACTTTTTTATCTTATTTTAATTCATTTTCAATCGTATTCTTGTTTTTCTTTCTTAAAACCTTGATTTCATTTCGTGAAAAATCAAATATTGAGCCAATGATAACGGCACCTATTACGGTAATTATAAGCTCAGGTATCATATAACCGCCGTTGTAAGTAACAGAATATTCCCAAACAGGTGTATCCCCTGCGTACTCTTTCCAAATAGTTACACCGCTTATAATATGGCAGGCATATCTTATAAGAGAAGTAACTGCACCGCCTAAACCGAGTGCAACTGCTTGATTTTTAACGGTATTTTTAAACATACCGCCTAAGCCTAAAGCAGTAAAAGCAACTATATAATCGGCAAATGCAAGAATGAGATATGATGCTATTCCGCTGACGTATGAAAAGTTTGCAGCCCCGAAAACCATTTGAAGAAGTGACATTGTAAAGCCCGTTACCAAGCCCCATTTCACGCCGTAACGGTATGAAATAACAACTATAGGTAGCTGACTGAAAAGAGTTACACTTCCGCCAAACGGAAATTCAATAACGGTTAATTCGGCTAAAATTGTAGCTAAAGCTATCATTAAAGCACTTTCTGCTAAACGTCTTGTTTTCTCTTTTTTTGTTAAATTATTCATAAAAATTCCTCCGAATAAAAATCTCCCTACGGCGGTAACACAGCCATAGAGAGATACTACTCAAAGGTATTTTTCCTACGACGGCATTATCCGCATCAGGTTATTAGGGTCAGAAAAGGAATGTTTTCTTTCTCAGCCGACGTCCGTCAGCTCCCCTGTTTTATTTTCGGCAAACAATGTAGCTACAAATCATTTGCACTGTTATTATACAACTTCAAACTTAAATGTCAACAAATTTTACAAATTTTTGGCTCTGAATGGAATATTTTCACCGCTAAGCCTTTTTGAAATTCTTAAAAGAGCCATATTGCCTTTACAGTCATACGGTATTTTACCACCGCTTGCAGAGGAATATATCTCGTAAGACTCAGGTACAATTCCTAAAAGACGGGCACCTACTAAATCAATAACCTCATCAACGTTTATTTTCTTATGTAGCTTTTTATTGAATTTATTGACTACAAGCCTTACGTTTTCAACCCCAGCTTTTCTGACGTTTTCACAAGCATAGGAAGCAGCTCTTATGCTTATACTGTCGGGTGTTGATATAACCACACAGCCGTCGCAGGCACAAAGTGATAATTTAAAGCCACTTTCAAGACCTGCAGGAGAATCAAGAAAAATGTAATCAAAATCTCTTAAGTAATTATTGATAGCATTTTTAAATTTTTCTTCGGAATATTCTTCCGAAAAATCTATAGGTGCCGCAAGAAGATAAAGATTACTTGCAACCTCGGTTACTGCTTTTCTGAAATCGCAATTACCCTTAACTAAATCGCCCCAGTTATATACAACCTTCTCGGATACTCCTAAAAGTATATCAAGGCTTCTTACACCTATATCCATATCTACAAGAAGCACTCTTTTATCGTGAAGAGCTAACAATCTTCCCATACCTACGCAAAAAGTAGATTTGCCTACCCCACCCTTTGCGGATACTACTGATATAACCTTCATTTTTACACCTACTTTACGGAACGAATGTATCGGGAATTCCGGCTTCGTTAAAGCTCGTTTTCTGTGAGAAATAGTAATTGTAAACGGGTACGGCTGCCTGAGAGGTTTTGCTACCGGTCTGACCGTTTTCAGCAACGATTGCAATTGCTATTTCGGGGTCATCGTACGGCGCAAAGGATATAAAGAAACCATTGTTGCAAACAACCGTTTCACCTGAATCCGTCTGTTTTTTTACCTGAGAAGTACCCGTTTTTCCTGCAGCATCAACTATACAATCCTGGAAATAATAGTTGCATCCGCTATAGAGAACAACCTCTCTCATACCTTGCTTTACTATATCAAGATTTTTCTTGCTTACGTTAAGGGTATTAACTACCTGAGGCTCTGTTTCGAAAATGATTTCAGACATATCTGCAGAAAGCACAGATTTTATCATATAAGGCTTTAACCTTGTTCCTCCGTTTGCTATGGTTGCACAGTAGTTTGCAAGCTGTAAGGGAGTAAACAGATTATCAGACTGACCGATTGCCGCCTGCACGGTGTCACCGGGGTTCCAGATCTGCCCTGCTGCTTCTTTGTTTGCGATGCTTGCAAGCACACCCTCCGCCTCGGGAAGCTCAACGCCCGTCTTTTGACCCAAGCCCAAAAGACCGCAGTATTTATTCATTTTGTCAATGCCAAGCTTTTGACCCATTTCAAAAAAGAAGATATTGCAGGATTTCTGAAGGGCTGTTGTTACGTTAAGATAGCCGTGAGTTGAAAGGCATTTAAAAGTCTGGTCCTCTAACGTGAAATACCCACCGCAATATTCGGCAGATTCTGTTGTAATTACCTCTTCTTCAAGAGAAGCAAGTGCAATCGCAGGCTTCATCGTAGAGCCCGGAGCGTATGCACTTTGAAGTCCTCTGTTCCAAAGAGGACTTTGCTTATCGGCAATAAGCTTATCGTAATCTGTAAAGTATTTTGTTATATCGTAGGTAGGCAATGATACGTTTGCAAGAATTGCACCTGTTTTGCAATTCATAACAATCATAGCTCCTGCCGTGCCGAAATACGCTGAATTTTTATTATCTTCAAGCATATCGGCAAGTGCCTGAGTTGCGATTTTTTGAAGCTCACCGTCAATAGTAGTAACAACGGTGTTGCCCTGTACAGGCTTTGAAAGATACTCCTCTGTAACAGTTCCGTCAGAGCCGGTAGTTGTTGTTTTTATACCGTTTGTACCTCTTAAATAAGACTCCATAGCGGCTTCTATTCCGCTTTTCCCATATTTATCATTAAGAGAATATGCGTTGTTTTTGAGCACTTTTATTTCTGTACCCGTAAGAGTTTCGTCGCTCAATTTTTCTTCAAGCTTTTTAGCTTCTGACTCATACTCCTCAGCACTGATTGAGCCTACAACGCCAAGAATATGAGAATAGCTTATCGTATCACTGTATTCTCTGTAGCTAACGCTCTCGGAAGCAACGCCGGGATAAGTACTGCTTTTTTCCATAATTACAGATACTATTTCTGAGGGCACGTCCTCCGCGAAGGTATACGGAGATGCTATTGAGAATGAAAGATATTTCATACCGAAGCAAACTGATGCTATTTTTCTTGCATCCTGCCTTGAATAATCCTCAAGCTTATATCTTTTTATAAGGGCGTCAAGGCACTCGTCCGGTGTTGATTTTTCGCCATTTTCCATTTCAAGCATATTTTCTGAAACCATATACTTGAATTCTGTCATTTTATCTTCATCTATTATGAGTTTTTGGTTTTTATAAATAACAGGAAGCCTGTCTATCCACTGAATATCATTTTTCTCGAAAAGCTTAATTAAAGAAAAAATAAGGGCGTTTCTATCCTCCTGATGCTCAGCCTCGGGAAATTCGGCGTATTTGAACACAACAGAATTACCCTGCCTGTTTGTAACAAGAGGGCTACCGTTGCAATCAAGAATTTCACCTCTTGATGCTTTAACAGTACTGCTTGAAACCGCAAGACTTTCCGCCGCGGCTTTATATTCATCACCGTCTACAAGCTGATTCTTACCAACTGCAAGAAGCAAAAACAGAAAGCTCACGGCAATTATAACAGTACCTGATATTCTTCTTCTTTTTCGTAATTCAATAGACATATATATCACTCTACTCGGTTACCTTAAATGAACAGTAAACCGTTTTTATAATGTAGTAACAAGCCGGCACAAATACCACTGTTAAAAGCAAGGATGGTAAATAAAAGGTGAAAATCCTGTAAATAGGGTTACCTGCAAAGGCTATTCTTATTACGTAGATGAATTCATACGTAATTGTTGCCCCTGCCCCTAAAACAAGGGCAGTAACAATATTGTTTCTCATTAAGTGGCTTATAAGAAGCGAAACGCCTGCACACAAAAGCATAATAATTAACGCATTATAGCCGTCTGCACCGCTTGAGATATCCCACATAACGCCTGCAAATGCACCAATTATTGCCGAGGGGACCTCTCTTTCAAACATTGCCACACTAACACAAACAGGAATAAGAAGGAATACTCTTGCACCAAAGACCTCAAGCAAACCGCCTGATGCATTCTGAAGCACGCAAGCAACAACCACAAGCAAGGAAAAAATCGCCCATCTTATATATTTAGGTTTATTATCTCCGTAATGCAAGGTATCACCTCTTTCCGCTTTTTATTTAATAATAAATGAAATTAATCTGAAATATCCTCTTCGCCCTGACCCTCAAATGAGGTTATAACAAAAACGTCTGTTATTTCGTCGGGATTTATAAAGGGTTTGATTTCTGCATAATAGGCTGATGAAACGTCGTCGCTATGCACAGCCTTTACTTCACCTATGATAAGGCCGTTAGGGAATACACCGCCCGCTCCTGAAGTGCAAACGATACCACCACCAACAACTGAAGTTGATGAATCAAGCCCTGAAAGCTTGCAAAGGCCTGAATTATAAAGCTTAGAATCACCTGAAACGTAGCCGTACTCTCTTGTACCAGATTCAAAAGCGCCTATATTTACTCTTGGGTCAAGCACGGAATACACAACGCAAGTGGTGTAATTAACCTTTTTAACTACACCTACTACGTATTCACCGTAAATAACCGGGTCATCAACCTTGACGCCATCCTTTGAGCCGATATCAAGCACGAACGAGTCGTAAGCATCGGCAGCATCCTTTGATATAACCGAGCCGTAGCTGAATTCGTAATCAGGATTCTGTTGCTTTATTCCGTAGAATTCCTCATAGGCATCTACTTTATTTTTTAATTCGTTATAATCAGTAAGCTGTTTTCTGTATCCTTCTATTTCCTTTTTCAACGCTTCGTTTTCCTCTATATAAATAGAGGATGAGCGAAACGATGCTGAAAGCCCGTCAACGTTATCTGCAATGTATGAGGATAGCTTCTGTAAAGGTGAAAAAATGGTACCTATTACAGTGGTTACGGGTGATGATGCGTTGTGGCTTAAGGATGCAACAACGACACCGACCATAACAACTAACGCTATAACCATCAAGTTTTTGAATACAGAGCTTCGTAAAAATCTTTTCATTTTTTAACCCTTCTTAAAGCCTAAAAGGTCTTTTTCAAGACATATACCCGTTCCGTTTACAACACAATCGATAGGATTTTTTGCAATATTTACAGGCATACCTGTTTCTGAGGAAATAAGCTTATCAAGACCTCTGAGAAGTGCACCGCCACCTGTAAGAGTTATACCTCTTTCAATAATATCTGCGGCAAGCTCAGGGGGAGTTCTGTCGAGAGTGTATCTGATAGAATCAAGAATCTGGTCTACGGGGTCAGCAAGAGCCTCACGCACCTGCTCACTTGTAATTTCTACAGATTTAGGAAGACCATCAATAAGGTTTCTACCCTTAATTTCCATTGCAGCCTCTCCCTCGTAAGGATAAGCAGAGCCTAATTTTAATTTAATATCCTCAGCACTTCTTTCACCGATAAGAAGATTAAAGGTTCTTTTTACGTAAGAGATAATTGCTTCGTCAAAGGTATCACCCGCAACTCTTACAGATTTTGAGGTAACGATATCACCTAAGGAAATAACTGCAACCTCGCTAGTACCGCCACCGATATCAACTATCATACTACCCGTTGCATCTAAAACGGGAAGCCCTGCACCGATAGCCGCTGCCATAGGCTCTTCAATAAGGCTTACGTATCTTGCACCTGCACTTTTTGCTGCATCGTGAACGGCTCTTCTTTCAACCTCGGTAACGCCTGAGGGTATACAAATCATAACCCTTGCTCTGTTAAAGGGTGAACCGCTTATTGCTCTTTTTATAAATTCCTTGAGCATATCAGAGGTCATATCAAAGTCTGCAATAACGCCATCCTTAAGAGGTCTTACGGCAGTAATTGAGCCCGGTGTTCTGCCTATCATCTTTTTAGCATCTGCACCAACGGCAACAACAGTTTTCGGGTTTGTTCTTTCATCAACCGCAACAACTGAAGGCTCTCTTATAACAATACCCTTTCCTTTAACAAATACAAGAGTATTGGCTGTTCCTAAATCCACACCTATATCTTGAGAAAATAACATTTATATACAGTCCCTTCGGAATAATTTTTGATTTATTTTTTTCTGAATAAGTAAGTCGCAAAAAATACAACTGCTAAAACCGTTACTATAGTAGCACCTGCAGAGGTATCTGCATAAAACGAAATCAGCAAGCCGCAAATTGAACAAATCACCGATATTGCTACGGAGCTTGCAAGATACTGACGAGAATTTTTTGCAATATTTCTCGCTGAAGCGGCGGGTAATATAAGGAGAGAGTTGATAAGAAGAATACCCACCCATTTGATTGAAAGCATTACTACAACTGCTACAACTATTACGAAAACATTCTCATAAAGAGCGGTTTTTATACCTCGGCTTGCCGCCAATTCTCTGTTTATAGATATTATAAGAAGCTTGTTATAAATAAATGCCCATATTATAACAACCGCAATAAGAGTTATAAATAAGCCGAGAATTTCTAAGGCTGATACGCTTAAAATATCACCAACAAGGTATGCACTGTATTTTGAAAAACCTCCGCCATAGGAAAGCACAAGCAAGCCCACCGCAACCGCAGTTGAAGAAAACACGCTTATTACAGTATCAGCGGATGCTTTGCCTTTATTTTTCACCCTTGTTATAACAAGGGCAAGAAAAACGCCGAAGGCTATCAATGATATTGTTTCATTATGTATTCCTAAAAGCACGCCTAAAGCAATACCCGTAAAAGCACTGTGACCTAAGGCATCTGAAAAGAAAGCCATTTTATTGTTTACAGCCATTGTACCGAGGATACCCATAAGCGGAGCTATAAGAAGAATAGCTATAAAGGCATTGACCATAAATTTATAGTCCGCCCAGGCAAAAGGTAACACACCTTGTGCAAAATTATAAATCACACTCATTCCTCCGCCTCCTTTGACAAGCTATAAAAGCTTTGACTAAACTCATCTGAGGAGAAAACGGATTTTGCGTTACCGCTTTTAAGAACAGATTTATTTATTAAAACAACGTTATCCGCATAATCTCTTACTATACCTAAATCGTGAGAAACCATTGCAATAGCCATATGATAATGCTGCTTTAAATCAGATATAACCTCGTAGAATTTTTCGCTACCTGAGGCATCAACACCCGAAACAGGCTCATCAAGAATAAGAAGCTCAGGGGTAGGATACAAGGCGTTTGCAAGCATAACCCTTTGAAGCTCACCGCCTGAAAGGTCACCTAAGCGTTTTTCTTTTAAATCCTTACAGCCTACGGTTTCAAGGATTTCGTCAAGCTCGCGTGAGATTTTTTTCTTTTTTACAAAGCAAACCGGACTTATTGTTCTTCCTATCATAAGAAAATCCTCAACGCTTATAGGAGCAGAGCGGTCAAAATCAAGGTGCTGTGGCACGTAGCCGATTGTTATTTTACTAAGCTTTTCTCCACAATGGGATTCAAATGAAACTGTACCCTGATGCTTGATTTCACCTAAAATAGATTTTACAAGAGTAGTTTTACCGGCACCGTTTACGCCTATCAAGGCTGTAAGCTCGCCACAGTGAAGCTCAAAGGAAACGTCCGAAAGCAATACGTCGGTCCCCTTTTTTACGCCGATTTTATCTACCTTTATTTTACAAAGACCGCAACCGTTTTCGGATGCCATTTTACTTCACCGCCTTTAAAATCAACTCGTAATTTTCTTTCATTATATCCTCGTATGCGGTCAAGCTTTCTTCACCGCTTGTAACAGGATTAATAATATATACATTTATATCTGTTTCATTTTTTAAAATTTCTGCCGCAGAGCCTGTGTATTGAGGCTCGATAAATAACGCACATATTTCATCCTCTTTAATATGCTTAGTTAATTCTGCAAGCTTTTTTGCCGAGGGCTCACCACCCTCATCACTTTCAACGCAAGCTACAACCTGAAAGCCCAAATCCATTGCTAAATAGTCATAGGCTTTATGGAAGGTTATAACCTTTTTATCTGTAATTGAAGAAGAATATTCCTTTTGGATTTCTTCCAGAGAATTTAATCTTTTAATATAAGCCTCGTAATTTTTAAAGAACAGATAGCTATATTCGGGGAATTGCTCCGAAAGACCATTCTTTATGTTTTCAACCTGCTTTTTTGCATTTTCAACGGAAAGCCAGATATGTGAATTTTCAGAGTGGTTGTGAGAATGGCTATGAGAAGCCCCATCGGTATCACTATGAGCGTCGCCATCGTCACCGTGCTCAGCCTCATTACAAAGAAGCTCTATACCTGTTGAAGAATCTATAACGAATAAATCATCAACGTTTTTATACGCATCTTCAACGAAGCCCTCCATACCTGCACCGTTGATAATTAATACCTCAGCATCGTTAAGAAGCCTTACGTCCTTAGAGGTAAGAGTGTAATCATGAAGACAGCCTATATTCTGCTCCGCCATGCACCTTACCTCAAAGGCATCTATCCCATCTACCAGATTCAAAGTAAATACGTATACAGGATAAAATGAAGTAGCTATTATTATTTTTTCGTTATTCCCCGTATCGTCACCTGCTCCGGCACAGCCTCCCGCAAAAACGAGAGTCAGTGCCAAGAGTAAGCATATGATTTTTTTCAATTATTGTTCACCGCACCATTCATTTTGATAGTGTAAACATCTTCACTACCCTGAAGACCGCCCTTAATTCTTACGTAGTAGGTGCCTGCAGGAAGTGTTATAGCATCTATATTGTCACGACCTTCATAGAGGTAACAATCCTCTTCTGCTATTACGTTGCCATCAGCATCAACGATTGCAAACAACCAAGCCTCCTGACTTTCAAATACTCTTGTATGACTGAATTCAAGAGCTACGCTTGTTTCTTGTGTGAGTGTAAATTTGTAATAGTCCTCATCAAAGATATATTCGGTATCCTTAGAAATAATCGCACCGTGATATTCTTTGTTAAAGATAATATCGTTAGCTGTTTCGAACGTATCGTTGTATTCTCTTTCGTAGTTATCACTTTCAGTAAACGACCATTTACAGAAGTAAGATTCACTGTTATATGATACTGAGTCACCGTCTATACAAGCATAGTAGGTGCCTGCGGGAAGACCGATATTAGAAATTGTAATACCCTCATCATTCCACTTTGACGATTTTTTAATCATTTCTGTTTGTGTGCCGTCGGCTTCAAGCTTGATAATTCTAACGTTCCAGCCCGTCTTATCACCCTCAAGCAAGCTGTGAGCGAATTCAAAGTTCACAATACCGTTGGCAGGAACAGTAAATTTATAATAGTCCTTATCAAGACTAAGCACCTTATCAGCAAGAGAACCACTTATTGCCACATTCATAGGTAAGTCCGTTGCTAACGCGGGATTATCGTTAATTTCAAACTCGTGATTAACGGCGGTGTCGGCACCAACCTGAATTTTATAAGTATCCACTACAGGCGTTTGTGTTTCAACCTGAATGTAATATTTACCCTTTCTCAAGCCTAATGAGCCTGTTTTCACAAGTGCATCGCTTAATTTAGAGGTAAAATCACTTATGAGCTGGTCAAACTCGTTATAAAGCCTGATAGTCCACCCTGCTGACGGGATTTTATGGTCGAGATGAGCAAAGGTTATATTAACGCAGGAGTCCTCGCCCACCTCAAAGGTAAACCAGTCTGAATCAGTATTTTCAATACGCTGAGAGCCTGAGCCGTAATAAACTCTACCGATTTGAACGGGAGTTGCCTCCGCCTTTGTATCGTTAAGCTCCTTTTCATAGCTTTCAGTTGGAGTAAACAAGGTTACTATTGTAAAATCAGAATAAAGAATGTCAAGACCGGGCTCAACAACGATAAGATACGTACCCGGTGTTACACCTGTTTCTCCCCAGCTTGAGGTAACGTCACTCCAGAATGACTTAAAGTACGTAATCTCTTTATAAACCTTCGTTTCACCGTCAATTATTTTGTAAAGAGTTACAATAAATCCGCATTTAAGAGAATCAAGCAAATTATCGTGGTCAAGTCGCACGGTAAGAATGCCGTTTTGAGTAACCTCGAACATATATGATTCATAATCACCTTTTACCTCAATGCTACCTACAACCTCAGAGTTAGCAGTAATTTTCATCGGGGTATTGTTGCTGAACATACCGTCATCTATAGTAAGAGCGGTACCTATTATGCCGAAGATAGTTGCCACAAGAGCAACAACCGCAACAACAGATAATATTTTCTTCTTTCTTTTAGTCATTACTTAAACTCCTTTTTAAAAGGGATGAAAATTCTGATTTTGCTTTTTCTATATCGGGTTCAGTATCTGTAAAAGAGCACAAAACCGAACCCGTTAAATTCATATTTAAAATTGTAAAAGCACATTTCAACTGCTTTTCCATATAACCGAGAGCTTCAACACCGCTTCTGCCTGCGGTTACAACAAGCAAGGCCTCACGATGCTTTTTTATTGTCTGTATTTTACCGTTTTTATAAAAGCTTGTGTAGTAAAACTGAAATCTGTCAATAATTGCCTTTAATGGTGATGAAAACCCGCCGTTATAAACAGGGCTTGAAAAGATTATTAAATCTGCATTTTCAAAGCTTTCCCAAAAAGAATCTAAATCACTGTGTACACATTTTCCGTTTTCTTCGCAATAATTACAGCCGTTGCAAAAATGAAAAGGTGTTTTATAAGTATTAAAGATTTCAATCTCGGCATTTTCAAGCTTACTTAAACAGCTACGGCAAATTTCATTGGTGTAGCTATCAACACGGCTTGAGCCCTCAATTACAAGTATTTTTTTATTCATTAGTTTTCAACTCTTGACCGCAATATTTGCAAATAAGCTTTCCGTCAGCAAGCTCATAAAATAATGAAGGTAGATATTTTTCGTCAGAGGTGATGCAATCAGGTCTGCCACAGAAGGCATCGTGGGTAGCCTCTTCAAAATCAGGCTTTATGTATCTGCCTGCCTTACCTGTTACAGTCTTAAGAATACTTGCACAGCAAGCGTCAACGTATCTGTCAAGAGCAGAAACATAGGTTGCTCTTTCGTCCTCATCAACAGATGCATCAAGCTCTACACCTCGGGGGAAATGATGAAGAATAACAAGGTCCTCTTTTGCAGTGAGAAGCATTTTTTCATTTAAAATGAAATTATGCTTTCTTTCCTCAAAGGCTTTCTCGCTTCCGAAGCTTTCTTTCGTTACCTCAGTTATATATAAAACGTCAAGTTCGGGAATTGCATCAAAAAGATTATCGAAAACGAAATATTCTTTTTCTCTTTTATTTAATACGTTTATTAATTCCTCGGGGAGTGCCTCACCGTTAACGGAAATGAAATAAAACTCGTTGCCGTTATAAAGACTTAAGCACTGAAGAAGATTTTTAACGAGTGCATTATTTGAAAAATCGCCTAAAAAGCCTATTTTCATATTTGATACGTGGTTTTTCTCAATCCAGACTGTTGAAAAATCCGCAAGTGTTTTTACGGGATAAGCTCTTCCGCCGTCACCCGCATTAATAACGGGCACTCTTGAATAGAGCGAGGCTGCCCTTGCAGCACCCTTTTTTGAATGGGATAAAACTATAACGTCGGAAACAGATGACATAACTGTTATATCATCTTTAAGACTGCCGTTTGACGACTTGTGGTAGCTCATTGCGCTGCCACCCATACGGACTGCCGCCGCAGTAAAGGCTGCTTCAGTGTTTTTGTCTTCCTTATAAAAAGCATTTGCCACAACTTTTTTATTTAATTCCTGAGAATAAGTACCTGTATTAGTCTTCAAAAAACTCATAAGATTAAGAATTTCTCTAAGACCCTCTCTTGAAAAATCAGTGATATCCAAAAACTTCTTCATTGACATAAAAAGCACCTCATTCAACTGTATTTTCTAAATCTGTTGTCTAATATCCCATTATCCGTTTCATTATATCACAATTTTATAGAAATACAAATACTTTTAAGTAAATTTACTTATTTTTTACATATATATTTTAAGGGTAAAATTTAAGAATATAAAAATAAAAAAGCCTCGTGTTCAAAGAACACAAGACATTTTTTATTTAAGTATTGCTCTTGCAAAAACTATAAATTAGTCCTGAACGGGAGCACTTACGGGGCAAGAATCTGCACAAGCACCGCAATCAATACAAGTATCTGCATCGATAACGTATTTGCCATCGCCTTCAGAGATAGCCTCAACGGGACAATCTGCTGCACATGCGCCGCAAGAGATACAATCATCAGTAATTTTGTATGCCATTTGTCTGACCTCCTTGCTTTTTTTCTTTATTGTATCACATATTTTGTGAAAATCAATACTAAAATAAATTTTTATTCTTCAACGTCTGCTTCTTCAATTTTAGCAGGCTTAGCACCCTTAACTAATCTTACCTCGCTACGATTAAACTCCGCGGGGATTGCCTCGGGTCTTCTATCAAGCTGTACCTTAAGCATTCCTGTAAGAAGGCTGTTTTCAACAACAGTACCTCTGCCCTCTCTTGTATCAACAACAGAGCCTACACGAGGAGTGATTTTCGCAAGATACTCATAGCTTTCCTGCTCGTATTTCAGGCAACAAAGAAGTCTTCCGCAGGTACCACTGATTTTTGTAGGATTAAGAGAAAGACCTTGCTCCTTCGCCATTTTTATTGAAACAGGATGGAAATCATCAAGGAATTGAGAGCAACAGAAGGGTCTGCCACAAATACCTAAGCCACCGAGCATTTTTGAAACGTCTCGGACGCCGATTTGACGCATTTCAATTCTTGTTCTGTAGTTAGAGGCAAGAATTTTTACAAGCTCTCTGAAGTCCACTCTGTCGTCAGCAGTAAAATAGAAAAGCATTTTACTTCCGTCAAAAGCACATTCAACCTCAACAAGACTCATATCAAGACCAAGCTGTTCAACCTTTTTTACGCAAAAATCAAAAGCATCAGCTTCCTTTTTTCTGTTTTGCTCAACGGTCTTTATATCTTCAGCACTTGCTTTTCTTATAACCTTTTTAAGAGGACGAACTATTTCACTTTCGGTGATTTTGTGGTTAGGGGTTGCCACCATACCGCATTCGATACCTCTTACGGTTTCAACTATAACCTGTTCGCCTTTAGAAAATGCTTTTGAATCAGGGTCAAAATAATAAATTTTGCCATTTTCTTTAAAGCGAATACCTACAACTTCTGCCATATATTTCAATTCTCCGTAATATTTTATTTTAAGTGGTCAAATAGCCACTCTATATACCTGCACATAAAACGGTGCAAAGTAAAGTGTAATTGGGATTGTTTTCAAGGGATTTTATTAATTCATCTACGTAATTATACATATCAAGAAGCTTTTTTAAAGAAAGCCTTTCCGACATTATTCTGCTTTCCTCCGAAAACTCCTTATACAAAGCCTTACCACCGTTTTTTAAAGCAATTGAATCTCGCAAAACATCGCAAAAAACGTTAAGCACTTCAACTGTAAGAGCTTTATTGCCGTCTAACGGAGCAGTAGCTTCAATTCTGTCATATTCATATGGAGTTATAACTGCTTGTGAAAGCTTTTTTATAACGTCCTTTGCTTTTTCAGAGCATTCCGCCTGAATAATTTCGCCTAATCTTAATCTGATAACACGGGATAAAACCGTACCGATTACTGAATTTGAGGTAATCGACGTAAGAATAAAAGCAGTGTATGACGGTGGCTCCTCTAAAATTTTAAGAAGCAGATTCTGACATTCTTCGTTCATCAGCTGCATTTCACTGATAACATAAACCTTAACGCTTGCTTCGTTTGGTGTAAGGTAAGCTTCTGCCACCATTTTTTTAACGTCAGCCTTAACAAAAAGCTTTTTATCGTCAGGCTTTGTTATTCTGATAATATCAGGATGTATGCTTTCACTTGCTTTTCGGCAATGCTCGCACTCACCGCAAGGCACTCTATCTTTGTTTTCACAAACCATCATCCTTGCAGCAAGTAAAGCAAGCTCTATTCTATCTTTTTCGCTACCACCGTCGATTAAAATCGCATGAGGTGTTCTTCCGTCAGCAAAAAAACTATCAAGAGCTTTTAAGGTGCTTTCCGGAAATCTGTTTTCGTAAATCATAATTTAATAAGCTTATCTACGTCAAGAACGAAAAGTGTAGCTCCCCCAATAGTAACCTCAACGGGTGCTGCTGTAACAAAGCCTTCGCCTAAGAAGGTATGTGTGGTTGCAGAAATCATCTGAGTTCTGCGAGAACAACAGCTTCTGAAAATTTCAACAACCTGGTCAACCTGCTCATCCTCAACACCAACAAGAACGGTTACGTTACCCATTTTAAGGAAACCGCCTGAGGTTGAAAGCTTAGTTGCCTGAAAAGATGCTTTTGTGATTTCGGAAAGAAGGTCGTTAGCATCCTCGCTGTTTACAATACCAACAATAAGTTTCATAAAACTATCCCCTTTACTTACTTTATATTTCCATATTAATTATAATTCATTTTTATTGTCATTACAACACATTATTTTCAAGTTTCTTTCAATAACCTCTCTACCACGCCAGGAATATGCTCTTTTTTCGATTGCATCGCCGAATTCATATTCACTTTTTGCGCTTTCAAGAAACTCTTTTATAGGTGTAACTGAAATATTTTGATTCATCGGGCAAGCATTTTGACAATTATCGCAGCCCCATACACACCCGTTTTCACGAATAAACTCTACCGTTTTTTCGTTTAATTCGCCTTTTTTCTGGGTTAAATGAGAAAAGCATTTTTCTTTATAGAAGCCGTCACCTATTGCACCGTCGGGACAAACCTTTTTACATTTGCCGCATTTAAGACATTCTGTTTTTGTAGCGGTAGTGGGGAAAATTTCTAAATCAGTTACTATTTCACCGATAAAGCAAAAGCTACCGTATTTTTCATTAATGAGAAGTCCATTATCGCCTTTTACACCAACACCGGAAAGCACTGCAGCTTTAACCTCGGGAACAGGTGAATTATCGCAAAAGGACTCAAAGCTATTATCGGGATATTTCTCTTTTAACTCCCCTACCGCCTTTTCGAGATATTCCCCTACAATTATATGGTAATCATCAGGGACGGCATATTTCGAAATATTAAGCTTTTTATAGCTTTCCTCACCCAAATAGTAAGGGAATAAATAAACTATAACACTTTTTGCAGCTTGTGGAATACGGCTTATTGCTCTGCACTGAATAAGCTTATCTTCAATATCGCAAAACCTGCACACGCCCCAAGGCAAAAAATCATTGAAAGGTATTTTTATATTCATCATTTACTCAAAGCAATCATAACGGGCATTGTAAGTACTGAAACAACTGAACAGAATGCTACTACCTTTGAAGCAACGCCCGTATCCTTACCGTATTTTGCAGAAAACATTACAGTATTGTTTGCGCTTGGTACGGATGCTGAAATAAGACAAGCAGTAAGAATAGCACCGCCAACGCCGCAAAGCTTGAATATACAAAGCATTATCAAAGGCAAAGAAACAAGCTTCAAGACCATAACAAGATAAATATTTTTCTCTTTAAACATACTCTTGATATCAGTATTGGCAATATACGTGCCTAAAAACAACATCGCAAGAGGTGTATTAAGGTTTGAAATATGAGTTATAGCTGAATTTAACATATCAGGTAGCTGCACGTCAAATATAAATAATGGTAAACCTATTAAAACGGATATAACACCGGGGTTTAAAATAAGCAATTTAGGATTGAATTTATTTTTACCCTCACCCTTTGTCATATGCCATATACCGTGAGTAAAGGAAAGTATATTAAATGCTACAACACCTGCTGAGCAATAAAATACGCCTTCGCTGCCAAGCATCGCCTGACAAAGAGGCAAAGCCATATACCCCATATTGCCGTAGGTTACCGCGTATTTATAAATAGCACCATTTTTTCCTGCTTTATTAAAAAACGGTAAGGCAAGAAAAATACCTACGGTAAGAGTGCCAAACATGCAAACGAAAGCAATCACAAAGGATTTTGCTGTTTGCATACTGAATTCCATATTTATAAAGGATTGCACCATAACAACAGGCGTTATTACGTAAAACAACAAGTCGTTTGAACGCTTTGCAGTATCCTGACCGAAAATGTGCAAACGGTCGGCTATAAAGCCGACCGCAACTATCAGATACAGAATAACAACCTGCTGTGCGGCGGTCATCATATTGTTTAAAAACATTTTTATCTCCTGCACAGATTTATATAATTATTCTTCGTTTTTTCTGTTTTTCAGCTCTGCAAGTGATACTGCAGAAAACTCATTGCTTGAAGTATCCTCTTCAGCCTTTGATTTTTTAAACAAGCCTGAAACGAAAGATTTTTTCGATTTTTTCTCTACTACTTCAATAGGCTCTTCATCGATAACCTCTTCTGCTATCTCTTCAATAACCTCGGATTCTTCTTCGATAACCTCTTCGGCTATCTCTTCGATAACCTCGGGTTCTTCATCGATAACCTCTTCGGCTACTTCTTCAACAACATCAGCTTCTTCCTCAGCAGCTTTTTCAAGCTCTGCTAACTGACGGTCAATCATTTCAGTTGCCGCAATCTCGGGAGCAACCTCTTCATCAACAGAAACGGTTTCAGTAATAACTGCTTCTGTAACAACCTCTGATTTTGTTGCACCCTTTGATTCTTTTTCCTCTACGTCGGGAAGAACAATTTCATTAACCGTTCTTCTGTTTTTGATACCGTCCTTAAAGCCGACACCTAATGAAGCAAATACGTATGAAAGAATAAATACAAGTGAAGCAAGGTGCACGATGCTAAATTCGTTACCCTCAACGTTTTTAAGACCTACAGCAAGCATAACAACTCTGGGGATTGTAACAAGAGCTGCAAAAAGTGCTGTAGCAAAGCCGTAGCCATAAATACCCCACATACAATCCTCGGTGAAAACACCTGAAGAAATACGGGCAAAGGTTATGAAGAAAAGCATCATAAACAAGAACATAAAGATTTCAAAAAGAAGCTCTGAAACCTTTGTAAAGCTTATAGCATTCATAAGCCTTGAAACAAGCATTGTCATACTCCAGCATAACGGAGAAAGAGCAAGAAGCTTAAACTCTTTATAGGATGCTTTTCCGTTAAGATGGCTCATTGCAAAAACAAGGAAATATATAATTGCAAAGAATGCAAAAACAAATCTTAAAATTGTTAATGCTCCGCCTTGCTCAGCAAGATTTGAACGTAAAAGGCTTATAAAAATCTGACTATTACCCTGATTTACAGGAACAGTATTCTTAATAACCGTTACCATATCCCAAGCAAGACCTGCAACCATTACTATAGAGGTTGCGCCTAAAATCGGGTTTTTTCCCGTAGGAAGCTTAGGTGAAGGAACTTCTTTGCTTAAAAAGCTTAACACAAGAAAAACGATAGTAAAAACTGCCACTAATCCGTAAAGAAGAGGTATTGTAACGTCGCTTCCTTTATAGAAGCCGTTTTCCACGTCTACAAGTGCTAAAAGCTGATAAACTCTCGTGGGAAGTGCAACAAGAACTGCAGTAGCAAAAACTATAAGAAGATACTTCATTTTTATTGCACTTAAAGAGCCTTTAATTTTACTCATTATTCACAGTCCTTTCAA
This sequence comes from Acutalibacteraceae bacterium, assembly GCA_045592945.1. Lineage (GTDB taxonomy): Bacteria > Bacillota > Clostridia > Oscillospirales > Acutalibacteraceae > DTU089. Next base: position 32,531 of record JAZNVT010000005.1, read on the forward strand.
TTATCTCTCATCAAGAGGAATATATGCTGTCTGACGCTTGAAATTTGAGATTCTTTCATCTATTGGAGCATATTCCTTAGGAGCAGCTACGTTTTTATAAGCGGGTCTTATTACTCGGTTACCTGTGATAAGCTCTTCGATTCTGTGAGCAGACCAACCTGCAACACGTGCAACTGCAAAAAGAGGTGTGTAAAGGTCTACAGGAATACCTAACATCTCATAAATAAGGCCTGAATAAAGGTCTACGTTAGCGCAAATCTTTTTATTATTGTTCTTTTCGCTTGCAAAAATTTCGGGTGTAAGCTTTTCAATAAGGTCAAGAGCTTGAAATTCATCAGCATAGCCTTTTTTCTCAGCTAACTTTAATGCTTCGCGCTTAAGAATTATCTGTCTTGGGTCTGAAAGGGTGTAAACAGCGTGGCCCATACCGTAAACGAGACCGCTTCTGTCACCTGCTTCTTTATTGATGATTTTCTTAAGGAAATCAGCAATCTGGCCTTCGTTGGTAATATCCTTAACGTCTGCTCTTAAGTAGTTAAGCATCTCAGCAACCTTAAGGTTTGCACCGCCGTGACGGGGACCCTTAAGTGAGCCGATACCCGCAGAAATAGCAGAATAAGTATCTGTACCGCTTGAGGTAAGAACTCTTGTAGCAAACGCAGAGTTGTTACCACCGCCGTGCTCAGCGTGAAGAATAAGACAAAGGTCAAGAAGCTTTGCTTCTTCATCAGTAAATTCCATATTTGAACGGGTGTTGTAAAGAATTGTTTCAGCTGTTGTAAGACCCGGCTTTAAGGGATGAAGATACATACTCTCTTTAAGGTAATATCTTCTCTTAACCTGATAAGCATAGGTCATAATTGTAGGAAGCTGTGCGATAAGTTGAATGCTCTGACGAAGAACGTTTTCAATAGATAAATCATCAGGATTGCTATCGTATGAATAAAGAGAAAGAACTGAACGTTCAAGCTTATTCATAACGTTAGGTGACGGAGCCTTCATAATCATATCTTCGATAAAATCCTCGGGAAGGTCTCTTGACTCGGAAAGCACCTTATTAAATAACTTTAACTGATTTTTTGTTGGAAGGTTACCGAAAAGAAGAAGCCATGCAGTTTCTTCATAACCGAAACGGTTTTCAGCAACACAAGCGTCAACGATATTGTTAACGTCGATACCTCTATAGGTAAGATGACCCTCTATGGGCTTTCTTTCACCGTCGTCAATATAATAACCTTCAACAGAGCAAACCTTTGTAAGCCCTGTCATAACACCGCTGCCATCGCGGTTTCTTAAGCCTCTTTTAACTTCAAATCTATCGAAATAATCCTGCGGAATAGCACTGTATTTTTTCAACTCATCGCAAAGAGTTGTTAAATCGCTGCTTTTAATAGGCTCTATATAAGTTGGCATCTATCTCACTCCTTATCAATAATAATCAATAATACACCAATCATAAATCAAAATAATAATTCATATTATTTTATAACATATAGAACGTATTGTCAATAATACTTTATCAACAAAAATTTAAGGATTGGTGAAAATTTTATGAAGCATTTTTTAATACTTATTCTTGTTTGCGCCGTAATTATGCTTGTTTTACCCGTTGCGGCATTAAAGGATAGCGTTCCAAAAGCTATTGATAATACTGCTTCTGATAATTTAGAAGCAAGCGAAAACGCTGTAACAACAGAAGCACAGCAACAAAACAATGAAACAATTACAGTGTTTTTATCAGCACAAAATCAAAACGTTGAAATGGATATGTTTGAATATATTTGCGGAAGTGTTGCGGCGGAAATGCCCCTCGCCTATCACGAGGAAGCCTTAAAGGCGCAAGCAGTAACCTGCTACACAAACGCTTTAAGATTAAAGCTTAATACAGAAAAAACCAACAATGCGGATATAAGCGACAACACCGCAATTCACCAAGGCTACATAAATGAAGCAGAGCGAAGGGCGAAATGGGGAAATGATTTCGAAAAATACGAAAGCAAATTAAAAAACGTTGTAAATTCAGTTAAAAATCAAGCAATTTATTATAATGACCAGCTTATTGTTGCCGCCTTTTTCGCTATAAGCTGCGGAAAAACGGAAAGCTCAGGAAATTTATGGAGCGAAAGCGTGCCTTATCTTACAAGTGTAGAAAGTCAAGGCGACTGCTTATCCCCGCAATATGCTACAAGCGTTTCCTTTTCTTTAGGTGAATTCGTTTCAAAAATGAAAAGCACTAATGCTGAATTCAACGTTAATAGCCTTACAAATGCAGTAAACATTAAAGAAACCTCACCAACGGGCACGGTGTTAAAGGCGGAAATTAACGGTAACAGCTATACGGGTGAAGAAATACGAAGCATATTCTCACTACGAAGCCCTGTTTTTACAGTTGCTTCAACGGATTCCACCATCACGTTTAACGTCCTCGGCTATGGTCACGGAATAGGTATGAGCCAATACGGTGCAGACTATTTCGCAAGGCAAGGATATACGTATAAGGATATTTTGATGCATTATTATACGGGGGTTGTGGTTAAGTAAATGGGAAATGGCAAGTGGCAAGTGGCAAATTTGGGTAAGCTCAGAGGATTCGCAAGATAATAGATAAAAGATAAAATTGAATAGATAATAGAAAAGGGTCTGCGAAGCTTAATAGCATCGCAGACCTGTAATTTGCCATTTTCCATTTGCCACTTGCAATTTTATTTTACACTCTCTCAACAGTGATTGTAACTGTTTCGCCGTTGATATCCCATTCCTTTGAAAGCTGACCCTTTTCGCCGTTTTCAATAGAATTTGCGAGAACAACTGTTGAAATAGCAGATTCGTTATTCTTTGCAATTTCAAAGAGCTTGTCGTTACCTGTAAGAGTAACGTTGATTCTGTCCATAACGTTGAAATCAGAATCCTTTCTCATTGTCTGAATCTTACTGATAAGCTCTTTTACGAAGCCCTCTTCAATAAGCTCAGGTGTAAGCTCTGTATCGAGTGCAACAGTAACGCCTCTGTCGGAAACAGTGAATACACCCTCCTTCTGCTTTGTTTCAAGAAGGATATCCTCTGTTAAAAGCTCAACCTCACCGCTTGCAAGAGAAAGAACGATTTTACCCTCTGCATCGAGAGTTGACTTTGCAGATGATTCGAGATTTGCAAGTGCTTCTCTGATTTCACCTAACTGCTTGCCGTATTTAGGACCAACTGTTTTAAGCTGAGGCTTGAATACGTATGAAACGAAGCTGCTTGCATCCTCAACGAAATCAACGTTTTTAACGTTAAGCTCTTCGCGGATAATATCTATAAAGTAGCCTTCAACCTTTTTGTCACACTGAACGTACATTGTGTTAAGAGGCTGACGGTTTTTGATGTTTGAGCCGTTTCTTGCCGCTCTACCGAGAACAACAATGCTTACAACCTCATCCATATTCTTTTCAAGCTCAAGGTCGATAAGGTCTTCTCTTACCTCAGGATAGAAGCAAAGATGAACGCTTTCGGGAGCTGATTTATCAACGCTGCAAACAAGGTTTCTGTAAATTGCTTCTGCCATAAAGGGAACCATAGGTGCTGCAGTCTTTGCAGTAGTAACAAGAGCAGTATAAAGAGTCATATATGCTGCAACCTTGTCTTCTGTGATACCCTGTACCCAATAACGCTCTCTACCGCGACGAACGTACCAGTTACTCATTTCGTCTGTGAATTCCTGAAGAGCCTTTGCTGCTTCGGGGATACGGTAATTAGCAAGGTTATCGTCAACAGTTTTAACCATTGAGTTAAGCTTTGAAAGAAGCCATTTATCCATTACTGTAAGCTTGCAATCATCAAGGTTATATTTTGTGGGGTCAAAGCTATCAATATTTGCATAAAGCACGTAGAAAGCATAAGTATTCCAAAGAGTGCTCATAAACTTTCTCTGACCCTCAACAACTGCTTTACCGTGGAAGCGGTTGGGAAGCCAGGGTGCTGAGTTAGTATAGAAATACCAACGAATGGCGTCTGCACCGTAGCTCTGAAGAGCATCGAAGGGGTCAACTGCGTTACCCTTTGATTTACTCATCTTCTGACCGTTTTCATCCTGAACGTGACCAAGAACGATAACGTTCTTATAAGGTGCTTTATTGAAAATAAGAGTTGAAATAGCAAGAAGAGAATAGAACCAACCTCTTGTCTGGTCAACTGCCTCTGAAATAAAGTCTGCAGGGAACTGACTTTCGAAAAGGTCTTTATTTTCGAAGGGATAGTGATGCTGAGCAAAGGGCATTGCACCTGAGTCAAACCAACAGTCGATAACCTCGGGAACACGGTGCATTTCCTTGCCACAATCAGGACACTTAATAGTAACTGCATCAATGAAGGGTCTGTGAAGCTCGATTTCATCGGGGCAGTTGCTGCTCATTGACTTAAGCTCTTCAATAGAGCCGATAGAATGACGGCAACCGCATTCACATTCCCAGATATTAAGAGGTGTACCCCAATAACGGTTACGGGAAATACCCCAGTCCTGAACGTTCTGAAGCCAGTCGCCGAAACGACCCTTACCGATGCTTTCGGGAATCCAGTTAATTGTATTGTTATTTCTGATAAGGTCGTCCTTAACCTCTGTCATCTTGATAAACCAAGATTCTCTTGCGTAGTAGATAAGAGGTGTGTTACATCTCCAGCAATGAGGATATTCGTGCTCAAATTTAGGAGCATCGAAAAGAAGGCCTGCTTTATCAAGGTCAACAAGTACAAGGGGGTCAGCCTTTTTAACGAAGGTGCCAACGTAGGGTGTAGGCTCTGTCATTTCACCCTTACCGTCAACAAGCTGAACGAAGGGAAGGTCATATCTTCTGCCAACCTTGGCGTCATCCTCACCGAATGCGGGAGCAATATGAACGATACCTGTACCGTCTGTCATTGTAACGTAGCTGTCTGCTGTAATAAAGAATGCCTTTTTATTCTGCTTTTCGCAAATAGGCTTAACGTAGTCGAAGAGAGGCTCGTATTCCTTATGCTCAAGGTCAATACCCTTGTAGCTTTCGTGAATTTCGTATGCAGGTGCATCTTCAGCTGCAAGCTTACCTAAAACCTTATCAAGAAGAGCTTCAGCCATATAATAAGTGTAGCCGTCTGCTGCTTTTACCTTGCAATAAGTGTCAACGGGGTTAACGCAAAGAGCAACGTTTGAGGGAAGAGTCCAGGGTGTTGTTGTCCAAGCGAGGAAATATGCATCCTCACCAACAACCTTAAAGCGAACAACTGCTGAACGCTCTTTAACAAGCTTGTAGCCCTGAGCAACCTCATGAGAAGAAAGAGGTGTACCGCAACGGGGGCAATAAGGAACAATTTTAAAGCCCTTGTAGAGAAGGTTTTTCTCATAAATCTGCTTAAGTGCCCACCATTCAGACTCGATAAACTCGTTATGATAGGTAACGTAGGGCTTTTCCATATCTGCCCAGAAGCCAACGGTAAATGAGAAATCCTCCCACATACCTTTGTATTTCCAAACGCTTTCCTTACAGTGAGCTATAAATGGCTCAAGACCGTATTCTTCAATCTGCTCTTTACCGTCAAGACCAAGAAGCTTTTCAACCTCAAGCTCAACGGGAAGACCGTGAGTATCCCAACCTGCTTTTCTGGGTACCATACAGCCCTTCATTGTGCGGTAACGGGGAATCATATCCTTGATAACACGGGTAAGAACGTGACCGATATGAGGCTTACCGTTTGCTGTAGGGGGACCGTCGTAGAAAACGTAAGGTGTACCGTCTTTTCTTTCTTCGATACTCTTCTCGAAGATTTTTTCATCTCTCCAGAATTTTTCGATTTTCTTTTCCTGTTCAACAAAATTTACGTTGGGGGAAATAGGTTCGTACATAACTTTACCTCCAAAAAATAATCAAAAAAATAAAAGCCTTCGTCCTGTAAATACAGGACAAAGACACGCTTTGCAACCACCCATAATTTACACGTACCGTCATACGTTGCTCCAATAACGGTGAGCATCCGGAGAGGCTTACTGAAAATTTCAGCCCTCGGCTCAGAAGTGATATTCGACATCTTTTCACCATATCGGTCTTGCACCCTCACCGACTCGCTTTGATGGATTAAAAGAGCTACTGTCTTCATCATTGCCTTTCCATACGTAGCATATAGTATCACTATTTTCCAAAAAAAGCAAGTGTTTTAATTTTTATTGTATAATAATATTAAAAACGATTAATATTTTTAAAAGTTAATCTTTACATATTGGCTATATTGCGGTATAATAATTATTTGTAAAAATATGTAATCAGGTGTTTGTTATGCGTTAATACCTCAGATTTAAAATCCAAATAATAACGATTGAAAGGAAATATATTTATGCTTCAATTTGAAGAATTAAGACTTGAGCTTCTCTCATACGAGGATAAGCTTAAAGACCTTGCAGAGGCTTTAGGTCTTGAAAAAATGAAAACGGAAGTCAAAGAGCTTGAAGAGGAAAGTGCTAAGGACGGCTTCTGGGATGATATTCAGAGATCACAGAAAATCACTCAGCACATGGCAGGCCTTAAAAATAAAATTCAGGCTTACGTTGACCTTAACGGTGTTTTTGACGACACTCTTACACTTATTGAGCTTGCAAATGAAGAAGAGGACGAAAGCCTTTTTGATGAATGCAGAACAAGCGTTGATGATTTCGTAGCTTCTCTTGATGCTATGACTCTTTCAACTCTTCTTACAGGTGAATATGATAAAAACAACGCTATTCTTACCTTCCACGCAGGTGCAGGCGGAACAGAGGCTCAGGACTGGGCACAGATGCTTTTCCGTATGTATAACCGTTGGGGTGAGCGTCACGGCTTCAAGGTTTCAACTCTTGACTACCTTGACGGTGATGAGGCAGGTCTTAAATCAGCTGTTATTCTTATCGAAGGCGAAAACGCTTACGGATATATGAAGAGCGAAAGCGGTATTCACCGTCTTGTTCGTGTATCACCCTTTGATGCATCAGGAAGAAGACATACTTCTTTCGCATCTCTTGAGGTTATGCCCGAAATCGACGACAGCATCGAGGTTGAAATCGCACCCGAGGATATTAAAATGGACGTTTACCGTTCATCAGGTGCAGGCGGTCAGAAGGTTAATAAAACATCTTCTGCAGTTCGTCTTACTCATATCCCCACAGGTATCGTTTGCTCTTGTCAGGTTGAAAGAAGCCAGCATCAGAACCGTGAGGTTGCTATGCGTATGCTTAAATCAAAGCTTATTGAAATCAAAGAGCGTGAGCATCTTGATAAAATCAGTGATATCAAGGGTGTTCAAAAGGAAATTGCTTGGGGTAGCCAGATTCGTTCATACGTATTTATGCCCTACACTCTTGCAAAAGACCACAGAACAAGCTTTGAAAACGGTAATATAAATGCAGTTATGGACGGAGATATTGACGGCTTCATAAATGCATATCTCAAAATGCAGGCAAATCAGGAATAATTATGGATATCAAGGAAGAATCTTTAAAAAAGCATTACGAATGGAACGGTAAAATTGAGGTTATCGCCCGTTGCCCCGTCGAAACAAGAGAGGATATGTCTTTAGCCTACACCCCCGGTGTTGCAGAGGCTTGCCTTGTTATTAAAGATGACGTTAATAAGTCTTTCGAATTAACAAGAAGAAATAATCTTGTTGCGGTTGTAACTGACGGTACCGCCGTTTTAGGCCTTGGTGATATAGGCCCCGAGGCAGGTATGCCCGTTATGGAAGGTAAATGTGCACTTTTCAAAAAATTTGCAGACGTTGATGCCTTTCCTCTTTGTATAAAATCTAAGGACGTTGACGAAATAGTAAGAACAATTTATCTTCTTTCAGGTAGCTTCGGTGGTATAAATCTTGAGGACATCGCCGCCCCCCGATGCTTTGAAATTGAGAAAAAATTAAAAGAGCTTTGCGATATCCCGATTTTCCACGATGACCAGCACGGCACGGCAGTTGTTGTGCTTGCGGGCGTGCTTAATGCATTGAGAGTTGTCGGTAAAAAAATTGATGACGTAAAAATCGTTGTAAACGGTTTAGGTGCTGCAGGCACTGCGATTTCGAAAATGCTCATTGCCGCAGGGGCTAAAAATATGGTGCTTGTTGACAGAAGAGGTATCATTGACGAAAACGATGAGCTTTTAGGCGAAGAAAGACAAAGCCTTGCGAAAATCACAAACCCCGAAAAGCTTACAGGCGGTCTTGATATTGCTATTAAAAATGCCGACGTTTTCGTTGGCGTATCTGCACCGAATATTCTTTCCGAGGAAATGGTAAAAACAATGAATAATGATGCTGTTGTTTTTGCTATGGCTAACCCCACCCCCGAAATTATGCCAGATAAAGCAAAAAATGCAGGTGCAAGAGTTGTGGGTACGGGTCGCTCGGATTTCCCGAATCAAATTAATAACGTTCTCGTTTTCCCAGGTATATTCAGAGGTGCTCTTGATTGCGGTGCAACTGCAATTACAGAGGAAATGAAGCTTGCGGCGGCATACGCCCTTGCAAACCATATCCCCGAAAACGAGCTTAACGAGGAAAACATAATCCCCTCCGCATTAGACCGAAGCGTAGCTTTTGAAATAGCAGAAGCAGTAAAGAAATCGGCTATTGAGAGTGGAAACGTAAGATAAGATGAGAAAAAGACAGTTCGAACGAACTGTCTTTTTTTAATGGCAAATTGTAAATGGCAAGTGGCAAATTTCGGAACTGCGTTGGCAATATACAGCTTCGCAGGGAGTACCAGTTGAAGCTTTGCGATAGCCTTACCTCCCTGTGCGAAGCATAGGGAGGGGAACCATTGCCAACGGCAATGGTGGTGGGTAGTTCTCTTGCTCATCAGGTTTATGTAAACAAAAGATTATAATTATAAGTATCATTTTACATATATAAAATTGGTGTTATTGAAAATGAACCTAAGACATTAGTGAACTACCCACCACCGTTCCGATTTAGCAAACAAATAACAGACAGTATATCCCACGAATATACTGTCTGCTAACTTTTAATATATCGAAGAACGGTCCCCCTCCCTATTTGCTAACGCAAACAGGGATGAAAAGCTTCGCAACAAGTTAATAACGAAAAAAGGATAGTATATTCATTACGAAATATACTATCCTTTAATTTTAAATTTATAATCGGCACGCCGTGCCCCTTAATTTGCCACTTGCAATTTGCAATTTGCCACTTTATCAAACCACATCGAAAATATTTCCTTCACCTGTATAAAGGTTTACGATAAACGTCTTTTCAACGCCGTCCTCAGTGAAGATAATTTCAACGTCTGTATCGTTGATAAATTCAGCGTTTTTAACCTCATATTTTTTATCCTCAAAGAAGTTTTTAACGTATTCAACGGTTTTCTCGTTGTAATCTCCCATATTATCGGAAACGAAAAGAACGTTACCGCAAACTGCGTTGATTTTACCGAGAACAAGCTTCTGCTCCTCTGTGAATTTAAGGTTATTATCTCTGAGGAAAAGAACGTCGGGGTCGTTACAGAATGCTCTGCCGTCAAGGTGACGACGGAAGATTGAGTTAATCATTGAGTTCTGAGTTGAGGGGATTTCGTTGTTGATGCCTAATTTATTTACGATATCGCCAACGAAAACCTTGTTAGCATCGCAACCGATACGGCAAGCATCAAAAATACCCATACAAGCACCGAGGGGCACACCGCAGCCTAAGATAAGCTTATCACCGCAAGCCTCTCTGAGAAGGTCGATACCGTCACACATAATCTCGCCTCTTGTTCTACCACCTCTGGGGAAGTAGCACTGAGTGAAGAGGAAGTCAAGCTTAACCATATCGTAGCCCCAGTCATTGAGGATAACGTCAAAGAAATGCTTGATGTAATTTCTTGCACCGTCATTATAGATATCAAGAGCGTATGAACCACCCCAGCCAAGATGAGCAAGAACCTTTTTGCCTGTTTTTTCGCTTTTAATCATCCATTCGGGATGGTCTTTAGCAACCTGAGAGGTGAGCTGAGCACAGAAGGGTGCAAGCCAGATACCCGCAAGGTAGCCTTTTTCGTGGATTTTATCTGCAATATATTTCATTCCGTTGGGGAATTTCTTGGGGTCTGTGCTGAGCCAGTCACCTGTTGCTGTCTGATAACCGTCGTCTATCTGGAAAATATTTGTGCAATCCTTTGCCTTTGCATCCATACCCTCGAGGTCACGAAGACAGATATCCTCAGAAATCTTTGAGAAATAGTTATACCACGAGGTATAACCTGCAAGGTGCTTGATTTTAGGCTCCTTAACGCCTACGAAATCAAAGAAATATTTATCGAATGCAGCCTCGTATTCGTCGTTGATGATTGCAATATCAAATACCTCATATTCTTCGCCTGCTTTAAGAATAAGACCTTCAATATCCTTCTTTATTGTGAAAGCACCGTTTTGCATATCAGCAATAAAGAGTGTAAAGCCCTTTCTTTCAGTTTTTGAGCCGTAAAGAGTGATGTTAGGCTCACCTTTTTTACGGAAATAAGTATAAGTATATGAATGGAAGCAACCCTTTTTGTTATAGAAATCACCAAAGCCGTAGTCACTCATAATACCTGCACAGTATTTGGGGAAACCGCCTAATGTGTAAGCAAGAGGAATAAGACCTTTAAAGGTAAAATCCTTATCAACCTCTCTTGTGGTTGACCATGACTGATAACCGTTTTTAAAGAAAAGGTCGTCGTCTGTAAATGCTTTTTCAGTTGTGATTTCAAGAGAATGCATTTTGATATCTCTTTTAGCAGTAAGCACACCTTTAATTGCTGAATCTGTTTCTTCAAGCTTAAAGCTGAATGCTCTGTTGTCAAAATCGTTTGATTTAACAAGGGATTTACCGATAAATACTTCAGATTTAATTGTGTTAAACATAATATATCTCCTATTAATTATTCATTTACTTCTTCAATAAAATTCAAAAATTGGGCTTTGCCGACTTCATCTCGCTTATAAACACCGCATTGCTCAAGAATTTCTGCAAACACCTTACCGATTTCATCCTGTAAAATTTTCTCGCAGTTTCCTTCGGTTATATCGTTGTTTGCTTTTATTTTTTCTGCCCATTCATAATGCTTTGCAATAGCTTCGATTTTTGAAATATCATCACCGTTAACAAGGGCATCCTTTAAAAGTAACATCTCTGTTTTTAATCTTGCGGGTAAAACTGCAAGACCCATAACCTCAATAAGACCGATATTTTCTTTCTTAATGTGGTGATGCTCAGGGTGTGGATGATAAACACCGTCAGGATATTCTTCTGTTGTGATATTATTTCTTAAAACTAAATCGAGCTCATATTTTCCGTTTCTGAAACGGGCGATAGGTGTTATCGTGTTATGAGGTGTGCCGTCTGTTTCGGCAAATATAAATGCTTCTTCATCAGTATAGGCTCGCCATTTATCAAGAATTTTACCTGCTAAATCACAAATTGAAGCTGTATTTTCGCCTAAAAGACGAATAACCGACATAGGCCATTTAACGATGCCTGCAGTAACGTCGTCGAAGCCATCAAAGGAAACGAGAGTTTCTATAGGTGCCTTTGCCATTGCGAATGTATAGTTACCGCCTTGATAATGGTCGTGAGTAAGCACTGAGCCACCTACTATAGGAAGGTCAGCATTTGAGCCTACAAAATAATGAGGAAATTTTTCAACGAATGAGAAAAGCCTTTTGAAGCCTTCCTTTGTTATTTTCATAGGTACGTGCTTTTCATTAAACACTATACAATGCTCGTTATAATAAACGTAGGGTGAATATTGCAAGCACCAATTTTCGCTACCTAAAATCATCGGAATAATTCGGTGATTTTGCCTTGCAGGGTGATTTACTCTACCTGCATAACCCTCATTTTCGGGACAAAGCATACAAAGCGGATATGAGCTTTGCTTCATTTTAAGAGCCGCCGCTATTGCTTTAGGGTCCTTCTCAGGCTTTGAAAGGTTTATTGTAATATCAATATCGCCATATTCAGTTGAGGTTACCCATTTAACGTCGTTTCTTATTCTGTACTCTCTTATGTAGTCGGAGCGTCTTGCAACGTGATAAAAATATTTAGTTGCCTCCTGAGGACTGGTTTTATAGAAATCAAAAAACTTCTCGATTACCCTTGATGGTCTCGGGGTTAAAACGCCCATAATCTTTGTGTCAAACAAATCACGGTATACAACCGAATCCTCACAAAGACCGTTTTCGCAGGCATAGTCGAGTAAAACCTTTAATAAATTTTCAAGGCTTTCTGATTCATAAACTGGTGCATCCATATCGAAAGAATCCATCTTCAATTTTTCAAGAATACGGTTGATTGCCCATTTCTCATCAAGTGAAGAAATAAGATGCTCACGAATTGCATACCTTACGAGAGATTTAATTGCTGAACTTTCCGTCATAAAAATCACCAACTTAAATATATACACTTAAATTATATAATTTTTACCGCTCTACTTTCAAGTTATTTCGTAAAAAATATTGAAAAAACACATAAAAAACAGTAAAATAAGTGATATAAAACATAATTTTTTTATTTAAGAGGTAATAAAAATGAGTTTTGATGCTCTCAAGGTAAAAAATGATATTGTAAAATGGATTCAGGATTGGTTTGAAATAAACGGCAAGGGCTGTAAGGGCGTGCTTGGTATTTCAGGCGGTAAGGATAGCTCCGTTGTAGCCGCTCTTCTTGTTGAGGCTTTAGGAAAAGAAAACGTTGTAGGCGTGCTTATGCCTAACGGCGAGCAATTCGATATTGACGTTTCAGAGGCTCTCGTTAAGCATTTAGGTATTAAAAGCTACGTTGTAAATATAAAGGAAGCTTACGATGGTGTTATTTCAGAGCTTAACAAAAGCGGTATTGAATTAACTCCTCAGGCTGTTACAAATCTTCCGCCACGTTTGAGAATGACAACCGTTTATGCCGTTTCTCAATGCGTTAACGGCAGAGTTGCAAATACCTGTAATCTTTCTGAGGACTGGGTTGGATACTCTACAAGATACGGCGACAGTGCAGGTGACTTCTCCCCTCTTGCAAGGCTTACCGTTCAAGAGGTTAAGGAAATCGGCAGAGCATTAGGCCTTCCCGATATGTTTGTTGACAAGGTTCCGATTGACGGTCTTTGCGGAAAAACTGACGAAGACAATTTAGGCTTTACCTATGCCACTCTTGACAGATATATCCGCGAGGGTATTTGCGAGGATGAAGAAATAAAAGCGAAAATCGACCGTATGCACAGAATTAATCAGTTTAAATTAGAATTGATGCCGGTGTTCGAGTACGAACCGTAATAGTGGAAAATTGTAAATAGCAAGTGGCAAAATTAAGGGTCTGCGACAGCGTTGTATATGCCGTCGCAGACCCTTTTCATATTCTCACTTAAGTATCGCTTTATCTATAAGCTTAATTTCAGGTTTCTTGCAACCCTCAAGCTCAAGGACAACGATTTCGTTTTCTTCCTTTAAGAACGGTGCAGGGAGATAAAGAGTAAACTGAGGTCCTCTCTTTAAAAATCTGCCTAAATTGAAGCCGTTGATATATACAACCGCATTTGAAAAGCCTCTCATATCAACAAAGGTATCAACCTTTTCATCCACTTTAAAGGTGCCCTTCATAAAGCACGGATATCCTGTAGCCTTCTTGCCGTACTTAATATCGGGGGCTTTATCAAGCTCCATACAATAAACGTCCCAATCAACTATAGCCTGACCGCCGATATAAATTTCATCAAGACCCTTTCTGTCGTACATTCTTCTTGCATAATTAATTCTGCCTAAAGCCTGCACGAGAATTTCAACCTTTATTTCACCGTCAAAGGCCTTCACGGGAACAGAAAAGCTTTCTTCAAAAAGCTCTTTACCCTTAAGCTTCGTTCTGTCATAAACGTGCTTTAATTCACCGTTTATGTAAATATAAGCAATATCGTGAACACCGAAGCCGTTGATTTCAGTATCGCCGTAATTACCCTTTATTGTGGTGCTATAAAGAATGAGTCCACTATTCTGACCATAATGCTCCATAGAATAAGGAATATGTGATTTTTTATGGTCTGCAAATTTCTTATAAGCCTTTCTTAAATCTGCAAACTCTGTTAACTGAACCTTGCCGTATGCTTTTGTTTTTGCATCCTCTGGAAGCTCGGGTAATTCACAACCAAGCTGTTTTTTCATTCTGTCGCGAAGAATGAAATATTTTTCAGTATACGCACCGTTTTCACTTAAAGGTGCACCGTAATCGTAGCTTGTTGTTGTGGGGCAATAAGTATCATAATAGTTTGCACCTGAAGAGAAGCCGAAGTTTGTTCCTCCGTGGAACATATAAAGATTAAAGTTTGCATCCTCATTAAAGAAACCGTCAAGGCTTCTGCCTAAAGTTTCTTCGGGGTTGTCTGAATGATGCTTTGCACCCCATCTGTCAAACCAACCGCACCAATGCTCACCGCACATAAGAGGCTTATCGGGTTGAAGCATTTTCAAATCGTCAAATCTATGCTCGTGGTATCCGCCGAAGTTTGCAACCATCCAATCTTCTTTTATACCACCGCCAGAGAAAAAGTATCTGTCTTCACCGTCTGAGGTGAAAAGCTGAACGTCTATCCCCTCTTCTCTCATTAAATCTCTTAACCAATAAAGATATTTTTTATCTCTACCAAAGGAACCATATTCGTTTTCAACCTGCATTGCGATAATGCTACCGCCTTTTGTGAGCTGATAAGGCACGAGTTTGGGAAGAAGCTCCTTGAAAAAGCTTTCTACTGCAGATATGTAAGCCTTATCCCAGCAACGAAGACGGATATTTTTATCCTTCAAAAGCCAAGCAGGAAGACCACCGAAATCCCATTCTGCACAAATATAAGGACCCGGACGGACAATAACGTAGAGACCCAAGTCCTGGGCTGTTTTTACGAATTTTTCTATATTAAGCATACCATCGAAATTAAACTGTCCCTTTTTAGGCTCATGCCAATTCCAAGGCACATAAGTTTCAACGGTATTAAGACCTGACGCTTTTAACTTTAAAAGACGGTCAAGCCAATATTCCTCGGGAATTCTGAAATAATGCATAGCACCTGAATAAATATGGAACGGTTTCCCGTCAAGATAAAATTTTCTGTCTTTCATTTCGAGCATAATTTTCTACCCCTTTTGAGCATGTATATTTTAATTATACTAAATTTCTTATAACAAAACAAACACAAAATAAAAAACGGCAAGTCACACAAACAAAGCATATCTCTTTTGTATCAAGTGACGAATAAAACAACCTATTTTTTGATAAAATATAAATATATTTTATTTAAAGGTGATTTTATGTGCGGAATTATAGGAAAAGCAGGTTCTGGCGAGGTTATGCCCGAGCTTATTAACGGACTCTTTAAATTAGAATACCGAGGCTACGATTCTGCAGGTATTGCGGTTATTCACAAAAATAAAATTTCCCGTTGCCGTGAATCAGGTAAAATTATAAATTTAAAAAATAAAGCCGAAAAAAATCATGAAATGCTTACGGGAAACGTTGGTATAGGTCACACCCGTTGGGCAACTCACGGAAAGCCAACCATAGAAAATGCTCACCCCCACGTAAACAAAAGAGAAAGCTTCAGTCTTGTGCATAACGGCATAATTGAAAATGCAGAAGAAATAAAAGCCTCTTTTCTTAACAACGAAGGCTTTTACTCTCAAACCGATACTGAGGTTGCCGTAAAGCTTATTTCAAAATTTTATAAAAGCAACGTTATAACCGCTATAAAAACCGCTTGTAAGGAGCTGACGGGAACCTTCGCTTTCGGTATTCTTTGCACCGATTTTCCCGATAAAATTTTTGCAACCGCACAAGGTAGCCCCCTTGTTGCAGTAAAGGGTGAAACGGGGTGTTGGATAGCTTCCGACATAGGTGCTATTGAAGAAAAAAGCGGTGAGGCTTACCGTATAGCAAACGGTGAAATCTGCGAAATTTCAAAGGACACCATACGCTTTTACAACTCTGAGGGTGAAGAAATTAAAAAGTCAGCAGAAAACATTTCGCTTGATGAAGAAGCTGTAAACAAAGGTGGATACGACCACTTTATGCTCAAGGAAATTCACGAGCAACCCGAGGCTATAAGAAAAACCGTTTTTTCCTTTGCTAATAAAGATAATATAAATTTTAATGATATAAAGCTTTCCGATGACTTTTTCAAGAATAAATTAGAAAGAATTATAATAACCGCCTGTGGCTCAGCTTATCACACGGGGCTTATAGGAAAGCACGTAATTGAAAAGCTTTGCAAAATTCCCGTAAACGTTGAAATCGCATCAGAATTCAGGTATTCAGAGCCACTTATAAACGAAAACACCTTAACCGTTTTCATAAGTCAAAGCGGTGAAACTGCAGATACTCTTGCAGCATTAAGGCTTTGTAAAAAATACAATGCAAAAACTCTTGCTATTGTAAACGTGAAAAGCAGTATTATTTCTCAAGAAAGCAAAAACGTTATATATACAAATGCAGGAAGAGAAATAGCAGTTGCAACCACAAAGGCCTTTAGTGCTCAGCTTGTAACTCTTTATGCATTAGCAATTTTTATAGCAGAAAAGCGAGAAACAATTTCATCCCAAAAGAAACAAAAGCTATTAAACGAGCTTTTAGCTTTACCCGAAAAAATCAACACCACTCTTTTAAAAACCGCCGATAAAGTAAAAGAGCTTTCGGAAGAAATATATAATTCAAAGGATATATTTTTTATAGGTCGATTAAATGATTTCGGCACCGCCTGCGAGGGCTCATTGAAAATGAAGGAAATCACCTATATAAATTCTCAAAGCTATGCTTCAGGTGAATTAAAGCACGGCACAATATCTTTAATCGAAAACGGCACACCCGTTATTGCAATAGGCAGTAACAATAAGGTCTTTTCAAAAACCGTAAGCAACATTGCCGAGGTAAAGGCGCGAGGTGCAAGGGTTTTTTTAGTAACCGACGAAAGCGAAAAGGATTCTTCGTTTTTTGTTGACGATACTATATACGTGCCCTCAACCGCCTCCGAATTTCAAAGCTCGTTGCTGGTTATCCCCTTACAGCTTTTAAGCTATTACACCGCAAAGCGTTTAGAAAGAGATATTGATAAGCCGAAAAACCTTGCAAAAAGTGTTACGGTTGAATAAATAAGACAAAAAGACAAAGCCCCATCCCTGTTAAAACAAAGATGGGGCTTTTGTATAGCTTAATTACATTTTAACCTTGTAGCACTTGATTTCGAAGGGATTGATTTCGAAATTGAGTGTATCACCGCTGAAGATGTCAACTGCAACGTCGTTTCTTTCAAGAAGGTCACATTCTGCAACTGCTTTGATATCTGCAAAGAGCTTTGCAGAAACCTTTGTGCGACTGCCAGCCTTTTCAACGAAACGGATGATGTATGCATCTTCATCCTCGCATTTTTTAACTGCCTCAAGAGTAACGTTTTTGCCGTCAACCTTGATGAAGGATTTTTCAGCTTCACCCTTAGCGTCTGCAGAAATTTCTACGGGCACTGCGGGGTTATTGATTTCAAGACCTCTAACGAGAGTCTCTGCATCCTTCCAGTTACCTGCGTGAGGATAGATTGAATATGTGAAATAGTGGTCACCACGGTCTGATTTGGGATCGGGATTCATAGGAGCTTTAAGAAGAGTGATAATCATTCTCTGCTTGTCAACCTCGTAACCGTACTTACAATCGTTAAGAATTGTAACACCGTAGCTGTCCTCACTCATATCAATAAAGTTATGAGCTGAAACCTCAAATTTAGCCTTATCATAAGGATTATGACGGTAGTTTGAGCTTTCGATAGTAGCATAAGCAATATCACGGGTAAACTTCTGAGCCTTAACGTCAACGTCGAAGCCAACCTTAAGAAGCTTTTCCTGCTCGTGCCAGCTGATAAATGTATCAAAGTCAATTCTGTCAAGCTCGTTATAGATAATAATATTCTGCTTAACGAGAGATTTGTTGATAACCTTTTCGAATGAAACAACTGTGAATACGTCACCTGAAGCAATACCTGTTACCTTACCTGCATCTGTGTCAAATTCACGGTCAACGTAAGAAGCAACGATATCCCAAGCGTCATATTTACCGGGAAGGTCTTCGTAAAGACGGAATACGTTACCTTTACCGCTGAGAACCTCTCTGTCGTTCTTTTTATCGTAGATAGAAACAAGCTCTGCGCTATCATCAAGAACAATTTTGAAGCTATCGTTTTCAACGGTGTTACCTGAAAGAGCGTTTGCACCGTTTACAGCACCGTCTTTTGCATAGAATACCTTGTAACCAACTGCGGGGATATCCTTAGCAACGAAAACGAGTACCTTTGTGCCGTCGAGCTTTGTATAGCTCTGAGTTGCAAGCTTGTTACCGTCTGCATCGTAAATTTCTACGTCCTTGTAGGGAAGCTCAACCTTCTGAGTTGCATTTACGCCAAGAGCATTGAAAAGAGCAAAGGGCTTGCCGTATTTCTCTGCACCGTCAACGTTACCTGCGAGAACGTTAAGAGCTTCATCTCTTACGCTTTCACCGATTGCGATAATATCATCATAGATTGCGCAAAGGTCACCGAAAACCTCAGTAATATGTGAGCCGGGAAGAGAATCGTGGAACTGGTTAGTAAGAATAGCCTGCCAACCCTCGTTAAGCTTGTCAAGAGGATATTTGTAGCCGTATTTCATAGCAATACTTGCAAACATCTCTGCCTGACGGTAAAGGTTTTCAGAATATCTGTTAAGTTTTTTAAGAAGAGCCTTTGTTGTATGAACACCGCGGTGCTCCTCAAGGTAAAGCTCGTCCTTCCAGGTAGGAATGTTAGTTTCTGTTGCATTTGCTTTCATTCTTGCAAGAGAATCTTCAATCTTACTTGTCTGAGTTTTGGGAAGACCGGGGAAGTTTTTATAACGTTTTACGTATTCGAGCATTTCGGTATCTACACCGCCGCCACCGTCACCCCAGCCGTAGCAGTACATTGATTCACCGATTGTTTCTTTATCTGTATATTTCTTCCAGTTAACCTTAAGTGAGTCTGCTTCAACAGTACCGATAAAGTGAGTGGGGGGAACGATTGAGAATACCTTTGAGCCGTCGGGACCTTCCCACCAGAAGGTGCTGTACTGCCAGGGGTTGGTGTCGTTCCAGATACCCATTTTATGGGTTACGAAATATTCAACGCCAGCCTTCTTGAGAATCTGAGGCATGGCATAGCCGTTACCGAAAACATCGGGAACCCAGCAGGTTTTGGGAGTGATGCCGAAGGTCTTTTCGGCATATCTTACGCCGTGAAGAAGCTGACGGACAAAGGATTCGCCTGAAACGAGGTTACAGTCGGGCTCAACCCACATTGCGCCGATATATTCCCATCTGCCCTCTTCGATGCGCTGCTTGACCTGCTTGAAGATGTTGGGATATCTCTTCTCCATTTCGATATATGTGGGA
>JAZNVT010000006.1:0-63287 GCA_045592945.1 Acutalibacteraceae bacterium
CAAATGTAACAAACTTACTGTTTTTGTGTAATTATGGAGATATAAGGATGTTTGATTATACGCACCTACGGTGCTAGAACTCTCCACCAACACTACGCTTTGCTCCGTGTCGGTCCCCCTCTCTTCGCAAGAGAGGTAAAATATACAATAAATTTATTTTTGTACTCACTAATTCTTGTTTGTCTAACTGTTCGACAAATTGATAGTTTTACTATCATTCCGTAAATATCTCAACAGGACCGTACAATCCGCCTGATACAGATTCTTTTGCAAACTCTGACTCCGACTCAAAATATGGCGAAAGTTCTTCCTTTTTCCACTTATCAAAATAATCTGTATTGACATACCAATTGGCAGAAGTATTAGTTACAGCTATTTTCAGTTTATTCTCTTTATCAAGCGTACCTGCCGGGATTGTTAATCTATATGGTGGCATCAAGGCTGTTCCTATAAATTTATCGTTGAGATAAACAGAAGCGGTAAAATGCACTTCACCAAGGTCAATTTCACCTGTCTTTCCTACCATCTCAGTCGGGAGTGTGAATGTTGCTTCATAAACACCGCTACCAGAGTAAGCCTCACCAATCAAGTATGACCAATCCCCAAGCTGAATCGGTGTTGAATTATCTGAATGCTTTATTTTTTTGAAGCCGTTTTCATCACAGCCGAGCTCAATATCTTTGCAGAAAAGAAAGTCGTTTTTAATGTGGAATTTATTATTGAATTTCTTCTTAGGCTCTGCATCAAGAACTTCATCTGTAAGTAAGACAACTGCCGTTTCACCTATAGCAAGAGAAAGGTGCAAAATTTTATTATCTGCTTCAAGGTGTTGCAATTTACCGTTTTCCAAATCAAGCAGATAGCCCTTTGATGAAGGTAGATGAATACTATATTCCCCAGCTTCACCTGATTCACGGAACAAACAGAAAAAATCGCCATTTTCTGTTTTTCGGTGCATCGCACGTAAGCCGTCACCCCGAGCCTTAATCACAGGTGTGAGCTCTTGAAGATTATTCAAAACTCTTCCACCACAATCAATAAAATGATTAAGAGCTTTTTGAGTTTCAGTTGGAATATAGGCTCCTTCGGGAATAATTATATTTCTGTATTTTGCATTACCGATGTGGACAACACCTTTTTCCAAACCACTTGCAGACCGGAAAACATCATCGTCAACAATGTCAAAATCAACCAACATATCTTCAAGAGCTCTGCCAAGAGTATCAAACGCTTTTGCCACAGACTCTGCATTCAAACTACCTTGAAAATCAGAAACAGGATAGTAAAGGGCAGTTTCGCAAACACGCTCTCCGAGAGATGAGATATATGATAATCTTTCTGTGTAACGATTGAACTGACCGAGGTAACTATAATAGATTTGATTCTCTGTGAAAACCGGTAGCTCCTGTGCAAGAAGCTGACCCTTGCGACCAAGAGGGAAATTAAAGGGATTAAACACATTTATTCCCCTTACAGCCTGATAACCCACCGTATAACGCATTATATCGTAGGTAAGCCCCGGTCCTGCTACACCAAAAATTTCACTCATAGCAAGCTTTGTTCCGTTCTGTGCGGCTGCGGATGAAGCATATCTCGGAAAAAATCCGTTATAAGCATTCATATCATCAATATTCGTTACTCTGTTTTCAGGGTAAAGCTGTCGCCATATAATATCCACACCGGGAATATCAAAGCACCTGAGGGCACGCATCAGGTTAAAATTACCGCCACCGTCCATACACCCAAGAGGGTCGTGGTCTTTATCCATATGACCGGTAAAAGCAATACCGTTTTTATTAGCCCACTTTTTACAGGTAAGAAGATAATTCTCGCAAAATACCTGACTGCATAAATCATACCAACGGTGCAATATATGAACGCTTTCCTCTGTAGGTGCTACTTTTTCTGCAATAAGCGGAAGATAAGGTATAATTGATTCACCGTGAATTTCTTCATATTTTTCTTTCAACTCATTATTAAATGCTCCCGCAGGTGCTTTAGGCTCGTCCGTAAATACTGCTGTAACGGCTTTACCAAGTGCATTTTTCATTGCAGAGGCATATTTTTCGTGAGTGATATTTATAAAATATTCGGTTGCATTCTTATTAAGTAAATCGGGATAATTACCGTTTAATTCTTTTTCTGCAACGTACTCTGTTATAACACTATCTTCAGGAAAAACATATCCCTCTTCGATAATTTCTGTATCATTCAAAAACGTCGCAAGAACGTCGCTTCTTGATTTTTTATAAACACCCCCTGCTGAAAAGGAGCGTTCATAACATTCCAGCGTCTGTCGGGCATATTCGGGATGGTCGCGAAGAACCTTTCCACATGCGCCACCTGATGGCCAGCCGCCCTCGTCATAAATCCAGCAAATCATACCGAGAGCTTTCCCTTTTGAGATAGCATAGCTGCAAAGCTCAAAAAATTCATCTGTGAGATAATCAGGCTCAAGGTTAGTGGGCATACTGTCAGGGCGGAATCCCTTTGGCTCAGGAAGAATGTAAAACGCCCTTATGCCGAGATTTTTCATCTCGGCAAGCTGATTATCTATAATTTCTTTATTGCACACGTCATTCCATACCCATACGTAAACGGGAGAATATGAAGCGTCGGGATTTTTAAATTTTTCTATATCAAAACTATCTTTTACCATTATTCATCAGCCCTTTAAAGCTTTATACGTCTGTCTTGTATCTATCCTGCTTTTTCAACTTATTTATAAATAATTTCAAAGCTATAACCATTATAGCATAAATAACAGCAAGTAATATAGGGTATACCTTTATACCGAAAAGCCCGCTTATAAGGCTGACCATAGGCGGTGCCAACATAACTCCTATGTAAGCAAAGGCTATCTGCGAGCCCATAACCGATTGTGAGACCTCTTTGCCGAAATTGTGTGGTGTTAAATGTATCATATTAGGATAAATAGCACCGTTACCCAAGCCAATAAGGAATAAACCGACCACAGAAACCACACTCGGCAAGGGAAGAAGCATAATCACAATGGCGGGTGCAAGAATAATGCACCCTAAACCGATACGCCTCCAAGTATTTATTTTTCCCGAAAGCAAGCCCGAAAGGAATCGACCGATTGACATTCCAACGTAATAAATAGTTAAAGCAAGTGCACCCTGCTCCAACTGGAAGCCCTTTTCAGTTACAAGATACGTGCTACCCCAAACGCCGCAAGCGTATTCTATTGCGTTTGTTGCAAGCATAATAACCCATACTTGTCTTACTTCAGGCATTTTTGCCATCTGTAAAAGAGTAAGAGTCACCCCTTTTTCCTCTTCTTCAGCATTATTTGAAGAGCTCTTTTTCCATAATGGAACGGATACTACAAGCAATATAGTAATTGCTAACTGAACGTAAAAAGCATAACGGTATCCACCACGCCAACCTGCATTGCTTAATGCTTGCGACATAAGATAAGGGCTAAGGCTTACACCCACTCCGTAAAAGCAATGAAGAAAATTCATATGACTTGCTTTAAAATTAAGTGCAACGTAATTATTAAGACCCGAATCGATAGCACCTGCTCCAAGACCGAGAATAACAGCCAACGGTATCATAACCCAAAACGACGGCGCTACAGAAAAGCCGAACAAAGCAGCAGCCGTCATAGCTGTACTGAAAGCGGTAACCTTGGCTGTACCTATTTTATTAAGAATTCTTGCACTGAACATACTTGATAAAACCGTACAACCAGAGATAATGAAAGTAAGCACGCTGACTGCCTCAACGGCAATATTCAATTCTGTATGTATAGCAGGCCACGCAGAGCCGATAAGAGAATCCGGCACTCCAAGACCAATAAACGCAACATATATAACCACCAATAAAAAAGCCATATGTCCTCCTGATTGACAAAGCAAAGAAGTTGTTCAAAATCATCAAACAGCGTAACTACAATTTTCTATTACACTAATATAAATCAGAAAGCCTGATTTTCCGAAAAAGATTATAACACATATTTTTTCACTTTTCTATATCTACGGTAGTACTCTTTTAATTAATCAAGCCTTTATTTTTTACTCTTGTATATATATTCTTGATTTCAAAAAAATTTTGAGTTATAATGTAGAATAGTATAATTATGTGGTAGGGATTAACTATGTTTATGCCGGCAATTAATTTAAACAATAAAACCGTTCTCGTTACAGGGGCAGCAGGTTTTATCGGCTCAAATCTTGTAATAGAGCTGTTGAAATCATTCACCCCTATAAAAATCGTCGGTATTGATAATATTAACGACTATTACGACGTTTCGTTGAAAGAATACCGTCTGAATGAAATTGAAAAGCTTGTAAGCACAAAAAGCGAAAGCTCATGGCATTTTATAAAGGGCAATATAGCCGATAAGGGTTTAATTGAAAAATGCTTTGCCGACTATAATTTTGACGTTGTAGTTAACCTTGCAGCTCAGGCAGGTGTTCGTTATTCAATAACAAATCCCGATGCATACATAGAAAGCAACTTGATTGGTTTTTATAATATTCTTGAAGCTTGTCGTAATCACCCGGTTGAGCATCTCGTTTATGCCAGTTCCTCAAGCGTTTACGGCACAAACAAGAAAATCCCCTACAGCACCGATGATAAGGTAGATAATCCCGTAAGCCTTTATGCCGCAACCAAAAAGAGTAACGAGCTTATGGCTCACGCATATTCAAAGCTATATAACATTCCCTCTACCGGTTTAAGATTCTTTACCGTTTACGGCCCTGCAGGAAGACCCGATATGGCATATTTCGGTTTTACAAATCAATTGCTCAACGGTGAAAAAATTAAAATCTTCAATTACGGAAACTGCAAACGTGATTTTACCTATATAGATGATATCGTTGAGGGCGTAAAAAGAGTTATGCAGCGTCCCCCTGAAAAAAGCATGGGCGAAGACGGTTTACCTCTTCCACCCTATGCAGTTTACAACATCGGTAACAGTAGCCCCGAAAATTTACTTTATTTTGTTGAAACGCTTCAAAAAGAGCTTGTTTTGGCTGGTGTTTTACCTGATGATTATGATTTCGAGGCTCATAAAGAATTAGTGCCTATGCAACCGGGTGACGTGCCCATAACCTACGCAGATACTTCTGCATTAGAAAAAGAATTCGACTTTAAGCCCGCTACACCATTACAGGTAGGCTTAAGAAAATTTGCAGAGTGGTATAAAGATTTTTATAAGGAGAAAGTAATATGAAAATAGCAGTTGCCGGCACAGGTTACGTCGGTTTATCAATTGCAACCTTACTTTCACAAAAGCACCCTGTTACTGCGGTTGATATTATTCCGGAAAAGGTTGATATGATAAACAAACGAATATCACCTATTCAAGATGATTATATTGAAGATTATCTAAAGAACAAACCGCTTAATCTTACTGCAACTTTAGATGCAGATATTGCTTACAAGGATGCAGATTTTGTAGTAGTTGCTGCTCCCACAAACTACGATACCAAGGTTAATAAATTCGATACCTCTGCCCTTGAAACAGTTATTTCAAAGGTTATAGATGTAAACCCTGATGCAGTAATAGTAATCAAATCTACAATTCCGGTAGGCTATACTGTAAACGCAAGAAAAAAATTCAATTACGATAAAATTTTATTCAGTCCTGAATTTTTAAGAGAATCAAAAGCACTTTACGATAACCTTTACCCAAGTAGAATTATCGTTGGCACTGATTTAGAAAACGAAGAGCTTACTAAATCAGCAGAAGCTTTTGCTTCACTTCTCGAGGAATGCTCTTTAAAAGAAGAGACACCGGTGCTTATTATGGGCTTTACCGAGGCAGAAGCGGTTAAGCTTTTTGCTAATACTTATCTTGCGTTGAGAGTCAGCTATTTCAACGAGTTAGATACTTATGCCGAAATGAAGGGAATTGATACAAAAAAGATTATCGAAGGTGTTTGCCTTGACCCTCGTATAGGTGACCATTACAACAATCCCTCCTTCGGTTACGGCGGATACTGTTTACCCAAAGATACAAAGCAGCTTCTTGCAAACTACGATGATGTGCCGGAAAATATGATTTCTGCCATCGTTGAATCAAACAGAACCCGTAAAAACTTCATCGCAGACAGAGTTCTCAGAATGGCAGGCTACTACGGCTATGACGACGATATGGATTTCGATGCCAAATACGAAAAACACGTTACAATCGGCGTTTTCAGACTCACCATGAAATCAGGCAGTGACAATTTCCGTCAAAGCAGTATACAGGGCGTTATGAAGCGCATCAAAGCAAAGGGTGCTACAATTATAATTTACGAGCCCTCGCTCGAGGATGGCTCAACCTTCTTCGGAAGTCTTGTTGTAAACGATATAAACAGATTCAAGGCGTTAAGCGACGCTATTATCGCTAATCGTTACGAAGATTGCCTCAACGACGTTTCAGATAAGGTTTACACACGCGATATTTTCAGAAGAGATTAATAAATTCTATACAGCAAAAAGATGTTTCAACTAATATAGTTGAAACATCTTTTTATTTATCTTCTTTTATAAATATTTTCAATCGGGAATACAAATCTTTTCGCTTTACTGCTTCTTCTTTTATTTCTTTTAAATCTATATGTGGCCTTTCACCTTTTAAAGACCTTATAGCATATCTTAAACCGAAAAACAACCAACCTACAGGAAGAAGAATTTTAACCTTTCTGCAAAAGCTCCAGTTTTTATACACGATTCTGTTTGCAGAATCAAAAAGATTTTTCATATAGCCTTTGTCAGTATCATCTGATAAAACTAAAGCCTCGTGGGTACGGTTGTCACTTTTCTGACCAAGATTTCCGCCCGCAAATAAATCATTTAAAAACTCAGTAGAAAGGTCTTGCAGTTTTTCATCTTCAACGACGTATTCACTACAGCCAAGAAAGCTACCGCAAACCTGATTTAAAACAAGGGCAAAATGCCACAAGCCCAGTTCTTTTAAAGGCTCTTCAAACAATTCTTCGAATTTTTCAACACCAATATCGGAAACAAACACAGCCCAATCGCAAAGATGCCTTAACCCTATCCCCTCACCGTTCAGGTGGTGGCTCATATGAAGAAGCATTATAAGGCCGTGATGGAATTCATCGGGAGTTTTAAGCTGACCGAATACGGTATTTTGATATTTTGCTTTTGAAATAGTATCACTCAGGTAACCCTTTACAATCTCGCCCGTTTCACCGTTCGGAATACCTGCGGGCTCTGTATGAAGCTCATATCTGCAGCCTTTAT
The DNA here is from genome assembly GCA_045592945.1 of Acutalibacteraceae bacterium. Taxonomy (GTDB): domain Bacteria; phylum Bacillota; class Clostridia; order Oscillospirales; family Acutalibacteraceae; genus DTU089. The sequence continues at coordinate 7,231 of JAZNVT010000006.1, forward strand.
AGCTAAAAACTCTGTGATTTTCACCGATTGTGCTTATCTCGTTAAAGCCTTTATCTAAAAGTAAATCTGCGACTGCTTTTTCATCAGCAAGGTCAACAAGAAAATCAACGTCACCAAGCCAACGGGTAAGCGGGTCGGGATAATATAACGAGCAGGCAAAGCCTTTTATTATAGTGTAATCAATCCCCGCGTCTGTAAGAAGCTTGTGAATAAACATATGCTCACCGATACGCCTTGATACAGATAAAACAATTTCACCTATTTTTGCTTTTATATGAGCTACTATTTCTTGAGGAACCTCACTACTCAAGCCCTTTGAAAAAGCAGTAAGCGGTACCGCCTGAACGTATGCCTCATGCCAGATATAATCCCAATCATCAGCACAAACAGACACAGACCTGCCACAATCAAACAAACTGTTTGCAAGCAAGTCAAGAAGAGCCTGTTCAATTACAGATAAACGTTTTTCTTCTGCCATATTTTAACTCCAAAGCTCCCACGCATTTGCTGCTTTTTCAATGCAAGTGATGACTGGAATTTCACCTATTTGTCAATAAAAAGCTTATAAACCTTTCGCAAATTGCCTATCCGAATCTGATAAGCCTTCTAATTCTTTAGTATGATACGGCCTGATATCAGATGGCAAGCTCATAAAATCACCATACTTGTTATTTAACATAAGCTTGTATTCTTTGGGTGAACAATACTTTCCATTCTCGAACGTAACCGCATCTTTTAGTAACGGAAAATAATCAACATATCTGTATATTCCACAGCGATTAATAAATCCAAAAGATTGCTCTAAGCCCAAAACAACTGTATCGCCACAATTTTTATAACCATACTCTGATAGCTTTTCTTTTATTATTCTCGTTATATCAGCATCAAATGATGGTTCTGTTTGTGGTATGTAATAGCTTTTTTGTTTGTAGTTATGCATATCGAAATATTCCCGAAACACCTTATGTATCTCTTTACTAAAATCGTTATGCTTTTCAAAAAAGAGCTCTAAATCTTTAGCATCAACACAATCATAAGGAAAAATATCAACGTAAAAAATATCTGAATTTTTCAATTTAACCTTTGTTATTAAATCACTACTAACAGGAGTTTTATAAGGATTATACATATAGTAGTAATGGATGCTTAACTCTTCACTATCCTTTAAAACGTCCCAAAGCTTCCAATAATCCTCTCTAAGCATACCTATATCTATATCGTCATCCCAAGGTATAAAGCCGTGATGTCTTTCGGCACCAATCAGCGTGCCTCCCTCAAGGAAAAAAGTTATCCCGTTTTCATCACAAATTTCTTTCAGACGCTTTAATATATAAGCAGAGCCTTTTTGTATTACCCTTAAATCTCCACCTGCTTTGGGGATATTTAAAAGAACCCTTGTTTTTGTTTCCTCCAATGATTCGCCTTGTGCATTTTGTGAACAATAAAATAAAAAGTCATTTTTATTATCTAACTCAATTAATTGTTTCTCAATATGATTTAATTTATCTGATAATTCATTGATACGACTATCAAGCTTATCAGCAGTTTTATAAAGTTTTAAAAGCTTCTTGAAAAGTTTCATTATTTAACCTCCAGAATTTCGTTCCCTTCGATTTTCATATTCCCCCACGCTTTAGCGTTCCAAACTATTTCAGCTTCTTTTCTAATTTCGAAGCACAAACCGCTGACACAATCTGCATCAATATTTTGTCCTGCTTGGTCTTTCAAGAAAAAAACATAATTCATATTATATATACCGGCAACCAAAAAATTCAATGGAATTCGAACTCTTACACTACCATTCTCATCTTTTTTTCCAGAATAGAAATCGCAAAAAAGAGCTGTTGCAATAGGATTACGTGTTTCGTCTTTAATTTCAACTCTTAACCCCAAATCAGTTACATCTTTTTCATTTAGCCAATCGATTTTTATGTCAAGACAATCTTCGCCACTGAACACATTATCAAATTTATCTATAAATTTTGTATAGCTTGTTTTTATGTAAGTATTACTTAACCAATCCCTTCTCGGTATATGAGTGTAATCAATTTCTATATTGCTATTACGCTCATCGTTCATATAGATACTAATAGCTTTTTCAACGTCGCCATCAAAAACAACTTTACCGTGGTCAAGCACAATACATCTATTACAAAGAGTTCTGATAGTTTGCATATTATGACTTACGTAAAGAATGGTTTTACCCTCTTCCTCAGCCACCTTACGCATTTTATCCAAGCATTTTCTTTGGAATGCCATATCGCCAACAGCAAGAACTTCGTCCATAATCATTATTTCAGAATTAAGATGAGATGCTACCGCAAAGCCAAGCTTAACCTTCATACCGCTGGAATACCTTTTAACAGGCGTATCAATAAATTTCCCTACTTCAGAAAACTCTATAATCTCATCGAATTTTTTATTAATTTCCGATTTGCTCATACCGAGAATTGCACCGTTAAGATACACATTTTCCCTTCCTGTAAGCTCAGGGTGAAAGCCTGTACCAACTTCTAGCATTGATGTAATTCTTCCGTTAAGATAAATATTACCTTTAGTGGGTGTGGTTACTCGGCAAATAAGCTTTAAAATTGTAGATTTTCCTGCTCCATTATGACCTATTATCCCTATTCGTTCACCTTTTTTTATAGAAAAGCTTACGTCGTCCAAAGCCAAAAATCTTTCGTTTTGTTCATAAGCCTTTTCACCTATTTTTAAGTTAGGGTCTTCTTTTTTACAAAGCTTCGCTATTTTTGATTGAATTTCGCCTTTTAGCGTTCCACCACCAATTGTTCCCAATCGATATTCTTTAGAAACATTTTCAACCTTTAGCATTAATTCATTCATTTTAGTTCCCTCATCAAACAGTATCTACAAAAGTCTTTTCAACCTTATTAAAAATCAATGCACCAATCACAACAATAGCGATTGTCACAACCCAACTTATACCATAGAAAAACCAATCTATTTCGCCCGTACTAAGCCAACCATATCTGAATACGTTGATAATCGGTGTTACCGGATTCATCATATATATTTTATAAATCAAGCCGCCTTCTGCTAAAGAACGTCTGCTAAACATATCATAAGCTACAGGTGAACAATAACTCCAAAGACTCACCCCAAAGCTCACAAGCATATGCAAATCCTTGTATTTAGTAGTTAAAGATGAAATTATAATTCCAAATCCCATTCCTAACATTGCAAGCTGAAGCATAACTAACGGCGTCATTAACGCAAAAAGATTAGGAGTTACCCCTGCACCAATTATAAGATAATAAACGAGGAAACCTAGCATAAATACAAACTGAATAATAAAAGAAATAAATTGAGAAATCCCATTTGCAATAGGCATAACAAGTCGCGGGAAATAAACCTTACTAAAAACACCTGCATTATTAACAAATGTATTTGCGTTACTGGTCAAAGAACCTGAAAACAAACCCCAAGCCAAATTACCGCTCAAGAAAAATATAAAATTCGGAACGCCTTCAGCGCCCAAACCGGCAACACTACCGAAGAATATCGAGTAAACAACCGTGGTAAAAAACGGCTGAATTATAGCCCAAGCAGGACCTAAAACAGTTTGCTTGTATTTGGCAACGAATTCACGCCTTACCCATAAAAAAATTAAATCTTTACAGTTCACCAGACCTTTTATATCAAAGCTGATTTTTGAATCCGCCTTTACCTCAGTTAACCATGTTTGTTTTTCCATTTTCTCACCTATTATATAATTTATAAAACAACCTTAAACCTAATAAACGAAAATACAATTTAACAGGATTCATTTTCAAATTACGGGAAATCTCCAAAAAAGTGTTTTTTTCACGGTACATACGATAATACGCAAAAATCGATTCCCATTTTTTTAGTTTTTTTAATTTCCCGTATTTTATAGACTGATATAAATACAGACCGTATCCTTTAGGTGTATTTTCAAACTTTTTCATTCCAAGATTGGTCAACCCATCTTCAAGATATTCACAATAATAAACAACCTTGTTGAAATACCTTAACTTTAAGCCGGATGCACCAATTTCATTCCATACAACACTTTCTAATATAAATAACTCTCCTTCAAATTCAGGAAAAGGGTATTTTTTCAAAACATCTGTATAATATACTTCTGCTTTATCGCCATACACACCATTTTTTTGTGTTTCAAGATATGTCATATCAAGAAAATCGCCATTGAAGCTACCACCAAGACTTTGCTCGCAGCTATACCCCTTCAAACCACTAACACCCGCAAATTCACTTCGATGGCACTCATCAATGGTTTTTTCATATTTTAAAATAGTTTCAAGAGAATCCTCAGGTAAATTATCATCAGAATCAACAATGAAAAACATTCTTCCGGTTGCAAGCAGTACACCTTTATTAATTGCTCTGTGCTTTCCGCCATTTTCTACTTTTTTATAAATAATCGGAAACGAATTCTCTTCATTCATAATTTCAGAAAACAATTCCTCTGTATTATCCGTTGAGCCATCATCAATAACAATCCATTCAAAATCCTTAAAAGTTTGTTTTTTTAAGGATTCATAAAGATTCTTTATAATATACGCCCTGTTATATGTAGGGGTGAAAATTGTTATTTCCAAAAACTCATCTCCTTTTATTTTAAAAAAGTGAAATTATTTCACCAACTATTTTATCCTCATCAAACTCCAGATATCTTTCCTTTGACTTTTCTCGATAATATTCCAAACACTTTTTATCATCTAAGACGCTTTTAATACCGTTATATACATCCTGAGAGTTGTTTTCAACCAAAATACCATATTGACCGTTTCCAAGACTTTCTGTTGGGCCTGTACAAGCAGTGCTTAAAATCGGTAAGCCACAAGCCATCGCTTCAGGAATTACTAAAGCGAAGCCTTCTCTATATGAGGTTAAAACAAATAAATCAGCATTTTTCATATATGAATATGGATTTTCTTGCATACCCAAAAATTTAACGTTGTTGATTTTATTTACTTGACAATATTTTTTTAATTCTTCCTCATGGCGTCCGCCACCGACAAGCCATACATCGAAATCGTAACCTTCATCAGCAAGTCTTTTCGAAGCTGAAAGAAGCCTTTCCTGTCGTTTATCAGGAATCAATCTACCAACAGTTATAATGGTAAATTTTTCTTTAATTGGTGGTATCGGCTCTTCGCATTCTTTAATAATCTTTTTGGAAGGAATCATATTATATATTGTCGTAGTCTTACCTTTACAACCAATAACCTCTTCAAAGCTTTCTTTAGCTTTATTTGAAACACAAACCACGTTATCCATCCTTGTGTAAGCCTTTTTTGTTTCCTCTATACTATTAAACCAATTGGTTATTGTTTTCGGATTACATAATTTAAAATCTGTATGTACCCAAGCAAGCTTTTTTGATTTTTTATTTGTAGAACCACTTACTATTTTTATAGAAGGTCCTCGGTAAAAGCCTATTTCAACATCATACTTTTCCTTACCGACATAGTGCTTATATAAAGCCCTTGCATTTACCCGATGCTCCCATTTAAATTTATTCGCTTTATAAAATCTTTTTATGTACGGAATTTTACTTAAAACAGGAAAGTTTTTTTTAGGCTTATAAACATAATGCACATTTTCATTCAATTCCGGCAAGATATCATTTGAAGGGTGATAGCAAACTATAGTTACATCAAAATTTTTTTCAACTAAAACGTTAGCAATATTTACTAAAACTCTCTCCATACCGCCTCGAGCAAGAGATTCCGTTACAAATAATATTTTCTTTTTTCCATCATTTTTCATAATATTCTTTAAATGTACATCCTCTATAATTTTTGCTGATATGTTTAAACAACACTTCTAAATTACTGTACAATAATTCTATATCCTCAACTGTTTTAAAAGACGGGCTTCCATCAGGCATGAATTCTGAGGAATGGAGCATAAACATAAGATAATCTGTTTTTTTCTCATTATATACTTTATCAACAAGATACAGCATATCTTCGAGATTCTCTTTATAATTTCGTGGACGAAGCCATACAGGACCATAACCATTATAAGCTTCCTTAATTTTTTTCAGGCTTTTGCGAATTCCGCAATCCTTTAAGGAGCGCAATCTATGATTCTCTCTGATAGTAACGGGTATCTCCAAAATACTTGTATTTTTTATTATATAAGGAAGATTAGGAAATTCGGAATAATTTGTTCCACAAGAATTATCACTTTGTCCGGGAGCCTTGCTCCAATCCATTAAAGGCGTAACAGAGCAATCCATTTTATAGCCTAACTCATTCAAAACCTCAAAATATTTTTGGTTAGTTGCCCACCTACCCGACCTATGAGTTATCGGTTTTATTTCGAATGTTTTTTCCAAAAAGTCCGTGAGGAAGCTCACCTTTTCAAACATTGCCTCATCCGTATACTCTATTAGATACGGGGCTCCCGGCACTATATCTTTTCTTGTGCCTAAAAAATATTCAGGAGGGGAATTCCAAGCATGTAAATGCATCCCGATTTCACAAAGATTATTATGGGCCTTATCTTTAAAATAGTCGGCAAAAAAGCTATCATTTGCCATTTCGTAGTTAGTAAGATAAGTAGGTTTAAAACCATATCTCTCGCAAAGCCCCTGAAATCGAGGAAGATATCTTGCATTTTCTGTTGTTATCTCATTACCTGATTTCCATCTCCAAAGGTTATCCCCTTCGGTATCAATCGAAATAAGAAAATTCTTCATATAAACCCCTTTTAATCCTCATATAATCGTATTACCTAATTATTTTAAAGCATTCTAAAAAGACTACGCCTGATAATTAACCAAGAGCTTATCCATCAACAAAACCGTTTATTAAATCGCTTGTTTTCTAAGCAATCATTGCTTGAATTTATAATGAATAAAGTATTTTAAACAAATTTTCCAATATTTAAAAGTTGTTATAATTTTTGATTTTTTTATAATCTTATATTTTTCATATAAGCACTCTTTAATCCGAACAGGCAAGCTTGCTTTTTTTAAATACTTTTCCCTTTTTTTCTTTTCTTCTTCTCGACGTTTTGTATTATCTGCAGAAATATCTTCGTATGTAGTTACTTTATCGAATACACCTAAATTAGCATAATCAACATTATTTATACCGTATGACTCAAATAATTCTTTGTTTTTATGCAGCCATTTACCTTGAGTGATACCGAAACCGTCTACAGGATTCATACAGTATCTGAATGTAGCCGGAGAATAATTGTAATCCTGAGTAAATATCTTATAACCTGCAAACCTTGAACGTACGTTAGAATTTTTCTCATATTCCCAAGGATTTTCATCACCATATAATAATTTTAGAAAGTACTCTTTACGCCATAGGCTAACTAACACGTTAGTTCTGTTTTTCACGCTTTTAGGCTGTTCAATAAAGCATTTGTCATAGTCTGTTTCCTCAGGAAATACTGAACCATATCTTCTTTTGCTAAAGGTTATTAGTCCTATTTTCTCATCACTTTCAATTAATTCTACTGCTTTATCAAAAATATCTGTTCTTACTTTGTCTAAAAGAAAAAAATCCTCAAGGAAAAATAATACATATTCAGTTTCTATTTGTTCTAAGGTGTTTTTCAACCTTGCCGACCAAGACAGATTACCCTTTACATTGACTGTTTTAACATCAAGGAAACTACAATTATAAGCTTTAGTTTCTGTGCTGAGAACAATCTTATAATTCTCGCACTCAGGCCATTGAATTTTCAAAAGTCTGAAAAACGGCTCCCAGGCATCCTCATATTTGTCGCATGAATTCACAAGTATAGTTACAGAATTATCCATTCAAATTCCTGCCTTTTATAACATAAAAATCAACTATTTATATAAAAAACCTACGAAAATCAAGTTCATTCGTTTATTACTTTACAAAGGAATATATTTTCTCAATCAACTTATTACTCATTACTTTTCTTGCAAAGGGCTTGTATTTGTTAGTATAAAACAAATATTGCTTATATGCCTTGTAAACAGTTTTACCGCTACCGCCCTTAAGTCCCATGTAAATTGCTTTAAAGTATCCATTAAGCTTATTGGGGTCAATATGAGGTAGTGAATTTTGCAATACGTTATCTTTAGCAATTTCGTCTAACATCTGAATTTTTTTCTTTTTCTTAAATGAACTATACTCATACTCGTTCCTACAAACTGAAACAGCAAAAAAGAACGTACAAAGATGCATATAATATGATAAATCCTGTTTCTTGTAATCTTTAACGTCGCAATACAGCTTATCAATAAGTGGTCTTGTTAATTTCCAATGGTTTTTTGTATAACCTCTTGAAAGAGATTTTTCATTATTTTGCGTGCGATTATGATATAAATATTCGTCATTAATAGAAACGTATTTCTCTGCACAAAGTGCCGTTTCAAAAGTAAGCTGTAAATCCTGACTTCTTCTGAAGCTTCTGCCGAAAGCTATTCCATTTTCCTCTATTAAAGAACGCTTATATAATCTAAGGCAATTTGACCAACGAATAACAGAGTTTGAACCCTTTTCGCTTAATCCTGCAAGTGAACGAGGAAGAATATCGTTTTCTATTTTTTCCCTGCCGTAAACACCGGGTTCAAGATGAATTTTATCTTTTTCACTTTCGTCAAAAAATGCATTGCAAAAAACAACGTCTGCATTTTCTTCCTTCGCAACAGAGTACATACGCTCGTACATATTAAGCTCAATCCAGTCATCCGAGTCAACGAAGCCTATGTATTCACCGCTTGCTCTTTCCATACCATCCTGACGGGCAGCAGCAAGACCCTCATTTTCTTTTTTGAAATATATAATTCTCTTGTCTTTCTCCGCATAACCCTTGCAAATGTCAGAGGAGCCGTCCGATGAACCATCGTCAACGAGAATTATCTCAATATTATTAAGTGTTTGAGCAACAACACTGTCAAGACACTTTACAAGGTCTTTTTCTGCGTTATATATAGGAACTATTATGCTTACCGCAATATCTTTACTTTGCATTTTACCATTCCTTTTCGTGACGGTTTTTTCTGATTTCAAAAAGAGTTTTCCAATACTTAAGCGGAAGGTTAAACAATATTTTAATTATTCTTATAGGATTTTTTTCTTTTGCTAACTGAAAATATGAAATTTCCGCCCATTTCTCATACAACAACCGTTCAAGATACGCCTGATTATAAACGTTAAAAATCTTGTTTTGTGCTATTATTTTTTCCATCCATTTTTTACACTCTAAATCATAAGGCTTTCTCTGCTTTAAAAGCCCCCAATGCAGTATTTCCCAGTTGTCTGGAAGCTGAAGACCCAACCACGAAAGTTGTTCCGAAAGAATGTTTTTTGCACACTCTTTTTGTTGCTCTTGTTTATCAATTGAAACGGCTTTATCGTGTATTCTGTATTGAACAAGCACTTCAGGTAAATTTTGACATTCGCCATATTTTGAACATTCAACCCACATTCTGAAATCTTGAGCATAAATATACTTTTCATTATATTTTATATTATGCTTAGATAACTCTTGATGTCTAAACAATGCCACATTATTAGGGATATTCATGTTGTTACCAAACAGAAGAAAAACCTGTAGAGCATCCTTTTCCGGAAGCTCTTGGTATATCATATTTCTATTATACTTTGACTGCCATTCTCCTATAAGCTCCATAGCAGAACCGCAAACAATAACTTGTGGATTGTTTTCCATATATTCGATTTGTTTCTCAAATCGTTCCGGTAAGCTAACATCATCTGCATCCATTCGGGCTATATATTCACCACGAGCAATTGCCATACCCTTATTAAGCGATTTTGTTAAGCCCATATTTTCCGTGTTTTTTATAATTACTATTCTATCATCAGAATAAGACTCTATAATTTCAAGTGAATTATCTGTGGAGCAATCATCAATAATTATAAACTCAAAGCTTGAATACGTTTGAGATAAAATACTATCAATAGCCTTTCTGAGAAACTCTTCCGGCGTATTATAGTTACTCATTACAACAGATATTAAACCTTTTACATATTCCATAACTAACACCTTTTATTTAAACAGCTTCCTTTTTACACTACGCAACCCTTTATAAATCGCATTTTTCAAAAAATATATTTTTATTGCCGAATACTGTTTTTCCAGTATCATTTTATAAAGCTTACATTGAATACTATCAGTATTTTTCAAATTCTCCAATGAAAAATCCAACGGTAAAAACGAGGCCCAATCGTAATCGACTATCTGCTTGCGTTGAACGTTGTTTTTGGCATTTTTGTAGAAATTTGAAAATGTATAAATTGTTTCATTCAAAACATTGGTATCAAGTATCCCCTGCCAATATTCTGTATCCATCCCCCATTTTGACAAATAATTTTTCTCTGCCTCGTACAATATTTTCATATTAGATTTGTTTATTTGAGAAATATCAAAATTCCTTGAAATACTACCATCAAAAAGCCTGTAACAATACAAAGCGTCATCGATAAAAAGAATTCTGTCTGCACGTGTTACGATTTCCATCACTTGAAGACGGTCTTCTCCGCGACGAAGTGACTGATACTTTGAAAAAAGCTCCATACGATTAATTAAACACGTTCTTTTTATACATTTATTCCAAATGCTATTAAACATTGCGCTCGTCATTAACAGGTTGAAAATTTGATTTTTACCTTCGTTTTGATATATATAGTCAGCTTCTAGTGGTATGGATTTTAAAGCTTCTTTTCCAAATGAATTCAATCGAACAAAATTATAAACTACCATATCAGGGCTTGAAAACCTTTCTATAGCGCTCGCCAATTTTTCCAAACAATTCTCATACAAAAGGTCGTCTGCATCAAGATAAACACAATAATCACCTTGTGCCGCATCTGCACCTGCACATCTACTAAGAAGCTGCCCCTTATTTGCTTGATGAATCACCTTTACAGCTCCGCTAAATTCATTTGCTAAAGAATCGCAAATTTCAGCACTTTTATCTGTCGAACCATCATCAACTAAAATAATTTCGAAATCTTTATAGGTTTGGGCAAAAACAGAGGATACACTTTCATAAATATATTCTTCCGCATTAAATACCGGTATTATAATGCTGAATTTCATTGTTTTCACTCCTCTAAAAGCTTTTGCCACTCCGTCTTGCGATTTATAAAATCTCTGGAATAATCCGTATTTTTTAAGTATGCTACTATTTTTTCTGCAAGGTCAGCGTTTTGATACAACATTTTGACAGATTCAGAAATGCCCTCACAGCTTATATTGCATAAAATACCGTTTTCCTCATTTTTAATAAGCTTGCTTCCCCCCATCGTTTTAGTCGAAACAACAGGTTTATTAAGGTATTGTGCTTCTACAATCGTAAGGCCTAAAGATTCCTCACGTGAAGGTTGTACGTATATATCACACGCTCTAATATACGGATACGGATTTTTCTTCATACCCGTAATAACAATATCATCATTTAAGCTATACTGTTTTATAAGCTTTTCAATATTGTTCTTTTCAGGTCCGTCGCCTACAAAATACCAAAGGAACGGTACGTTTTTTTCTTTCAACAATTTTGCCGATTCTACTGCAATATCAAAGCCTTTAACCCTTGAAAAACGACCGCAAGAGCATAAAACAAGCTTGTTTTCAGGCTTATCCACTGTAATTTCTTTGCTTTGCTCCTCAATAAGAGTTTTATCACAATAGTTTTCTACAACAACAATTCTGTCAGCAACAGACGGATACCACTCTTTTATCAATTCTTTTTGCTCATTATGTATAGCAACTATTTTTTGGAATTTATCAATACACCTTCCGTGTACCTCGTGAAGCTCATCTACGCTTGAATGAAAGAAAACGTATTTTTTTTCAGCATTTACGCATTCTGCAACAAAAAGTGCGGTATAGCCTTGAACATAAGCTATCGCAATGTCATATTTTTCAGAACTAAAAAATCGCTTTTTCTCATATTCCATTGAATAATTCACAATGGCATCTTTTAGCTTGTTATTATATTTTTCAGATTCTTCTTTTTTCCCTAAAGCTTTACAAAAAGCAACTAAAGTCTGCAAAAAAACTGAATGCGGTTTTCTGTAATAATGAGTTTTATCATCATTTATTATTACGTTTACTCTTTCGTCAACGAACGGTAATAAATCAGTTCTGTTTTTACGAAGATATAAAGTAACGTCAAACTTCTCATAATCAATAACTTTAAGAGCCGACAAAAGAGATTTCTGCACACCACCAATTGTAAGGTGATGAGCTACTATGAGAAGTTTTTTCTTTTTCATATAAGCTCCATCCATTTCTCTGCAATATTTGAAAGTGAAAGTTCCTCTTTGATTTTCACCGCATTTTCTGAAAGCTTTTGTGAAAAATCCTTATCACTTATAATCTTATATAAAGCATCGGCAAGGCTTTTTTTATCCTTCATAGGCACCAATATACCGTTCTCACCGTTTTTTATAATGGCTTTCGCACCACCCACAGGGCAATCAGTGCAAACCACCGGCATACCTATCGCCATTGCCTCAAGCATAGCGTTTGACATTCCCTCACGGTCTGATGAATTAACATAAACCGCGTCACTAACTATTTCATCGTGAACGTTTAATGAAAAGGGTTCGAAATCAACAAACTCACCAAGCTCAAGCCTTGAAATTACAGCCTTTGTTTCATCCAACGCCTTTTCGTCATCAGCATTTGATGTATTACCGATTATACGCAAACGGTAATCCTTATAAGCCTTACGCAATTCAGAAAAAGCTTCTACAAGAAGAGGTAAGTTTTTTTGGTGTGATATTCTGCAAAACGTGGTTATATTTTTGTTTCTTTCGCCTGTATAACGTTCAGGCAATTTTTCTTTTATAGGGTTAAATATTACAGTACCCTTTGAAGCAATATTAGGTGGATATACCTTTTGTGCATCAGCAGTCTGAAAAACCATTTCATCTGCTCTTTTGTAATATTTTTCTATAAATTTGTATCCATATCTGTGCTTCATAAGGAGGTTTGCGTCACCGCGTTCTGAAACAACAATTCTATTTTTTGTGTTTCTTCCTGCTAAAAGCACTATCGGTATTGACGGCTGTAAAAAAGCAATTACTGTAGCATTTGGTCTTGATGCTAACACTTTTTCTAAAGCCTTTATTTCTTTATAATAGTTGGAAGCAAAGGAAAGGTGAGAGAATGAAACAGGAACTGTTTTTTTCACTTTTTCAAACGGCTTACATAAAATCGAGCTTAGAATTTTTAAAAGAAAACAAACCGCATCAACAATAAAATTCTTTTCAAAAAGCTCCTGTAAACTCAAAACAGGTATACTTTCATCTAAATCTCTGTTTATTACCTCATTCCTCTTACAAGATGTCAAAAGGAACTCACAGTCATAACCGTTTTTTTGAAATTCATTTGTAAGAATTGAGGCAACTCTTTCCGCACCTCCACCCTTCAAAACGGGCATAACCATCAAAACTTGTTTTTTATTCATACAAATAATCTTCCTATAGTTTTTTCGAAAGCTTTATAAGCAAACCAAAAGACTTTTCCGTAGCAACGCATTTTCAAAGCTTTGTCGTTGTACGCATTATCTTTTAATATTTTATTTCTCACTTCAAGTAATTGTTTTTTACATACTTTTTTATCTTTGTCAGTCAATCTGTCATAAATATTAAAAACGTTAAAAGCAAACCTTGTAATATACGCAGTCTGAACTTTTGATAAATATTCCGATGTATTAAAAGAAAAAGAAACCAACTCATAAAAAACAGCAACGATACTATTGAAATGATGAAGTGACTTATTCGACGTCATAATAGAGTTTTCTCTATATCGTCTGAAATAAATCGGTGAATTTATATGGGTAACCTTCTTTGCTTTACAAAATGATTGATAAGCAAACAGAACGTCTTCATAAATTGCTCCCTCAAGAAAATTAAGCTTTTCTTCTTTTATAAAACTAGTTTTAAAAAAGAAATGTTGTATAGCACTATGAAAATCTTTATTCTCACAAAGCTTTTCTAACATTGCTAATCCGTTATCCGTTCCGTAGCATTTTTTACGTATATAGTTTTGAGAAATATCAAAATTCCTTTGAGCATCTTCAAACGACCAACTGTCAAAAAACAAAAAATCTGAGTTTTCTTTTTCTATTGCTTCTATGAGCATTGCGAAAGCATTGCTATCAATATAATCATCGCTATCAAGAAAATACACATATTCGCCTTGAGCCACAGAAAGTCCTTTATTTCTAGTATGTGAAAGACCGCTATTCTCTTTATGTATAACGCTTACACATTCATATTTACTTGCATATTCATCGCATATCTGCGGTGAAGAATCTGTTGAGCCGTCGTCTACAAGAATAATTTCATAGTTTTTATAAGTCTGACACAAAACACTGCCAACACATTCTTTAAGATATTTCTCAACATTATATACCGGAATTATTACACTGATTAACCCTTTATTTTCCATAAAATCAACCTTTTAAATTCTCTTTTATTACTATCAGTGTGGTCGCAATAAATTTCTTTATATCAGAAACTAAACCGTATGAGTAATGCTTTCTCATTGTTTTTTGAATTTTCTTATTAAGAGGTACGTCAACTAAAACGGAATCAGGAATAGCTTTTGATAAATCTACCGCCATTTTTTCTGCATCCTCTGCTTTACTATGAACCCCGCTTTCATCGCATCCGATATTTTTAATGTATGAATATCGAGGGTAAACCGTAAGCCAATTATTCTTCACAAGATGTGCACCAAAGCGTACCGACCAAGAGCTACCGTTGCCCTTTGTCTGACGGTAAAGCCTCATAAACCTGTCATTTCCGTTAGCATTAAGTTTTTTTATAAGAGCCGGCTTCTTGCAAAAGCTCTTAAACTCTTTCAATTCCCAATCAATGTTCTGCCAACGGTCCATCCAAGTTCCCCAAGCACAACTACAAGAACGGTATGCTGTGAAAACATCGTTTTTATAGTCTTCGGGAAAATCCAACTTCGGACAATATCCAGAAACAGCACCAACACTTTGATTATCCTTGTAAAAATCAAGGCAACGGTTCATATGCTTTAAAAAATACGGCGAGCAATAACAATCATCTTCGACAACTATAACCTTGCCATACTTTTCCAAAACCTGAGAAACACCGTTAATGATTGATTTTGCAAGACCATTGTTAACAGGGCTTTCAATTACCTGCACACTTTTGAAATTGCTTTCCTTTTCTATACTGTGGGCAAATTGTCTTACCTCGTCCACCGCTTTTTGTGCATTTTCATTTTTTGCACCGTCAGAGAAAATGAATAAATCTGTTTCCGTCGCTTCCGGACATTTCGCTATTGAATTGTATGTTTCCGTGAAATGGTCTGCTCTATTGTATACAAACAACACAACGGGTGCATAATTCATTTTCTCACCTCAGCTTTTAATCATTTAAAATTTCTTTATATACCGCAAGAAGCTGTTCCGCATTCTTTTGTGGATTATGAGTTTCTTTTGCACGGCTTTGACTGTTATCAGATAGCTTTAACGCCAATTCATTACTATCAAAAATCTTTTTTATATTCCACGCCAATAATGAGGAATCGTCGTTTCTGTAGAAGAGAGCTTCTTTTCCGTCCTCTGCCATATCCGGAACACCGCCCACGTAAGATGCTACACAAGGTGTACCAATAAGCATTGCCTCGCCCAACGTATTAGGACTGTTTTCAACGGCGGAGCATAATACATACACGTGTGTTTTTGCTAATCTTTCGGCAACCTCTGATGCACTCAACGGACCTGTAAAAACAATATGCTCCCCTACTTTTAAATCATCAATAAGTCTTTTAAGATATGCTCCGTAACCTTTTTTTATAAAGGAACGCTTGTCACCGTCCGAAAAAGGCTTATGACCTGCTACGTAAACCTTTATATCCGGATATTCCTTTATAAGCTGAGGCAAAGCCTGAACTACAAAATGGAAGCCTTTAAGAGCATAGTAGCTATTACCTACATAAATTGAGTGTGGCTCTATTTTATTTATATCCCAGTTAAACTCGTAAAACGGTTGTCTTAAAACTCTGTTACAAGAAAAGTATTTTGCTTCCGGATTAAGTGAATACGTATGTGCTCTGTCCCAGGTTGTTCTGCCTAAAATATATTTCGCACTGCATATAACGTCACGCTCATGGCTAAGTCTTTTTTTATACCAACGGGTCTTTCTCAGATGCAGTAGCATACCTGCACAAATTTCGGTAACTTTACCCGACAAAATCATATCGTCTATCTGTAGCTGGCCGCATTGATAATTATATTGACCGTTCAATATCCCCTGCATTGATGCTACTGTAGGAATACTAAGCTTCTTGCCAACGTTTATTGCGGCTTTTGCATGTAAAAACTCTGTACCTTCAATATGTATTAAATCGGGTTTAAAATCTGCAACAATTTCTTCTAAATGCGATTCAATAACGTTATACTCTGTTGACGGAGAATAAGCAAGGCTGTAGTATTTAACGTCATCTACAGTTACTTCAAAGCTCTCACCATTTTCACATTTACAAACGATTGCAAGCTGAACATCATCGAACTTTTTCAGTTCCTTTGCCATAGCTTCTACCCAACCGCCCAAAACGTCAGCTTTAACACCTATTTCGGCAACAAGGTTTGCGGGTATTAAATTAGTCGTCCAAAGAATTTTCATTTTCAATACCCTCCCACCTTAAAACATCTTCAAAAAGCAACGGCAACACCAACAGAACTGTGCAATACATTGAATAAGTAAGTGTATTAAGTGCAGACACAATCATGGTAACAACCATAGTAGCGTTACACAAACGATGAATATATGACGCTCTGCTTTTATTTTTATAAAACTGTGGCACGTGGCAAATCGCTTTTACAAAAAACCATCCACCAAATAATCCATACCTTGCAATAATGTCTAAGAAGGCTGAATGACCTCCACCACTTTCACGCCATAAAGCACCTATAATCGGATATTTAACTATAACCTGTAAGCTTGCTACATATCTTGTGATACGCAAAGCAATTGAGCCTTCGGCGTTACCGGAATCACCGGTAGCCATAAGGTCATTAATTTTTTTTGCAACAGCAGTACCGTCAAAAATCTCAAGCAACCAGTTTCTGAAATCATCAATATAAAAAATTGATAGCATTATAGCTGCAAATAATAACGCCGATATTGCAAACGCTTTATAACCGCTTTTACCATTGTAAAAAAGAGTTAAAACCAAGCCTATGACACTTGCAAAAATCGCAATAGAATATCCGGCTAAAAGAATAAGCCTGACATATGTTATTACCCATATAACACCTATTACAAAATATATCTTATTGTTTTTAAAGGCTTTAGCAGTCCACATAAAAACCGCAGGAGATAAACACACCTGAGGATAAACAAGGCTATAACCGCCAACACCCTGCCTCAAATACGGATAAATGCTTTCATCATCTCTTACAATTCGTCTTGCAATCGTAGGATCAGCAATTAAAGCCTGAATTGTTTTATAGTTCCAAACAATTAATATTACTAAAACAATGGGAACAATCCATTTCAATTCTCCCCATTTACCTTCGTAAAATCTATTTATTATAAAGCATATTACAAGCATAAAGAAAGCAATTTGCTTTAATATCCCCTTAAAATCACCATTTGTTATAAACGTTACGCCAACAACTACAAACAAAAAGAATATGGATATTATCTGGTTTTTATCTAATTCTATGGGGTTTTCTCTTAATAACCAACAAGCAGCCCAAACAAAAACCGCACCAAGAGCCAAAACTCTGTAAATCATATCGATTTCCAAAGGAGGTGACAACGACCAAATAACAATATAAGCTATAGCAATTGATTGAATTGTACTAAAACCGAAGCCTTTTTTTGCCATAGCTTATCCCCCTCCTTTAATGTATTGCGTTTTGGTTATGATGTTTTTATTTAATCCTGTTAGTTAAGCCAGATTTTTACTTGTTCAATATAATTTTTATAATCAAACGTATTTCTGAGCTTAACTGCTTCATTTTCCGGAGCCGTATTTATTGCGTTAAGCATAGCCTTGTGCAAAAGCTTTGCTTCAGCACGTGGCAAAATTTCAAAATTGCTTCCTGCATACATTTTCACATCGCTTACGTCTGTTGTAATTATTCTTACACCACAAGAATAGCTTTCAACAAATTTTGTAGGAAAGCCTGCGTTATTACGCCTATCAGACGATCTTATAAAAACGTAGCAATCACAGGAAAGAATTTGTTTTATACTTTCGTTATGAGAAACCCTACCAAGAAAGTCAACATTCCCTCTAATACTTACATTCGGATACATTTCAAGGAATTTTTCTTTTGTTACACCAACTATTTTTAATTTCGCATTATCGTGATTAAGAAAAGAGAATGCCGCAACAACTGTGTCGATATAATCTTTATTTCCGTCGGGAAAGCCTGCAAAACAAAATGTAAAGCACGCCTTGTTTTTTTCAACCTGTTGATGCCATATCTCATCAGATAAATCAACAAGGGGCGGTAATTTTATCAGCTTTCTTTTATTTTTATAAGCCTTAAGCATAGCCTCGCTTATGACTATCATTTTATCTGCAACACGATGCGCAAATTTACGTATAAAAAACTCATCAATATACTTGAAAGCTTTTTTCACGAAAGAGCCTTCTGTAAACTGCGTCCATTCCGTACAATCGTAAGCTACTTCAATACCATTTTTTTCGAAATAGCTTTTTGCAAGCCGTAACGTTATAAATGGCACGTTATAAAGGATAACAAGCTTTACAGATGCTTCGTTTTTAATTACTCTTTTAAGATTTCTAAAAAATAATATTTGCTTTATCCAATCAGTAACACCTGAGGGATGTGCTTCACACATCATACCGTCGCCAATAACCTTTACTCCGGTATAATTGCCCACATCATAATCAGCTCCAAGAAAAACAACATTATATCCTAAAGCCTTAAAAATCTTACCATTTGAAACAACACGATTTGCAGCAGCATTTTTATCAGGTAACGAAAAACCGCCGTAATAAACTATTGTGTCTTTCAAGACAAATTCTCCTTGTACCATTCTATAGCAAGCTTAATTCCGTCAGAAAAGCTATAATCGGGATTGTATCCCAAAAGCTCCTTCGCACGTGAAATATCTGCATTAGAATGTTTAATATCACCGTTTCGGTCAGGTCCAAAATTAGGCTCTATATCAACGCCAAGCGCCTTTGTAAGACCGTAGTAAATATCAATAAGATATTCTCTTCCGCCGTAAGCTATGTTATAAGCCTTACCTGCAGCCTCGTGACTTGCAAGGCACGCCTTAAGATTTGCCTCAATAACGTTATCTATGTAAGTAAAATCTCTGCTCTGCTTACCGTCACCGTTGATTGTAGGCACTTCACCATTTAACAACTGTTTAATGAATTTAGGAATAACTGCTGCATATGCTCCGTCGGGATTCTGCCTTCTTCCAAATACGTTAAAATATCTCATACCGTATGTATCAAGGCCGTAATGCATTGTATACATCTTTCCCCATTCCTCGTCACAACGCTTTGTTACTGCATAGGGTGAAAGAAGATTTCCCTCCCTTCCCTCTTTTTTAGGAAGGTTCGGTTCATCACCATAAACAGAAGAGCTTGAAGCATATACAAACTTTTTTACGCCACTTTGACGGGCAGCCTCTAACATATTGAGTGTACCCTCAATATTGTTTTTACAATAAAACAAAGGCATTTCGATTGAACGTGGCACACTCCCCCAAGCCGCCTGATTAAGAACGTAATCTACACCCTCACAAGCTTTAAGACAGGTTTCATAATCCTTTATATCGCCCTTAACAAACTCGTAATGAGGATTATCTAAAAACATATCAACGTTTTCCTGTTTGCCTGTTGATAAATCGTCAAGACCTCTTACTCTGTAACCCATATCAAGAATAGCTTCGCAAAGGTTTGAGCCTATAAATCCCGCACAACCGGTAACAAGAAAAAGTGAATTATCAGGAAATTTTAAATCTTTATAACCCATAATAAACTCCTAAAATCAAAGTCTCCAATATGAATAGCCTTGTTTTTCATATTCTTTTCTATCTAAGATGCCTTTGATATCAAGAAGAACCTTTTTACCCTCTCCAAACAAGCAGTCCATTTGAGCCATTGTAATATTTTTAAATGAATCATGAGCTACCGCAAGCACAACAGCATCCATATTATTAATATCTTTAACGTCGGTAAATTCAATGCCGTAAATACGCTTTGCCTCGTCACTATCTGCCTCAGGGTCAGCAATTACAGGTGCAATGCCATAATCCTTAAGCTCGTTTACAATATCAATAATTCTTGTATTTCTTGTGTCGGGGCAGTTTTCTTTAAATGTAAAGCCTAAAATAGCAACTCTTGCGTTTTTTACGGTTTTATCTACTGAAATAAGCTTTTTAACAACGTTCTCTGCAACGTATTTTCCCATATTATCGTTTATACGGCGACCTGCAAGAATAACCTGACTGTGATACCCCATAGCTTCAGCCTTGTATGTAAGATAATAAGGGTCAACACCGATACAGTGACCACCTACAAGACCGGGATAGAATTTAAGGAAATTCCATTTTGTTCCTGCAGCCTCGAGAACAGATTTAGTATCAATACCCATTTTATTAAAAATAATTGATAACTCATTCATAAAAGCGATGTTGATATCTCGCTGACTGTTTTCGATAACCTTTGCAGCCTCTGCAACCTTAATGCTGTCTGCACGGTATACGCCTGCAGCAACCACAAGCTCATACACTTTTGCAATTATATCAAGTGATTCATCATCCATACCTGAAACAATTTTAACAATAGTTTCAAGTCTGTGAACCTTGTCACCGGGGTTTATTCTCTCAGGTGAATAACCAACCTTGAAATCCACACCGCAAACAAGACCTGATTCTTTCTCAAGAATAGGTATGCAAACCTCTTCCGTTACACCGGGATATACGGTAGATTCATAAACTACTATTGAGCCCTTAGTAAGATTTCGTCCTACAATCTCGCTAGCCCCTATTACAGGCTTAAGGTCGGGTGTATGGTCATCGTTAACAGGTGTAGGCACGGCAACAATATGAAAGCTTGCTTCTGAAAGCCTTGCTTCGTCAGATGTGAACTCTACTGTTGTTGATTTTATAACGTCATCACCAACTTCGTTTGTCGGGTCTATGCCTGATTTATATGTTTCTATTTTTGCTTTATTAAGGTCGTAGCCTACAACCTTCACCTTTTCAGCAAAGGCTACCGCAATGGGCATACCAACGTAACCTAAGCCTACAAGTGAAATTTTCTTTTCTTTTGTGAGTATTTTTTCGTATAAATCTGAAAACAAGGTGCTCATTTGGAAACTCCTTCTATATTAATTCATTTATTTTCTGCAAATATGCATCAACAACAATTTCCCGAGAAAAATTTTCTTTTATATATTCTCTTCCCTTTATGCCCATTTCTTCTCGTTTTTCGTTAGGCATTTTAAGAAAAGCTTCAATTTTTTCGCAAAGCTCGTCAACGTTTCCGCCTTTATATTGGAAGCCTGTTTCGTTATCAATAAAGGTCTCTTTGCATCCCGGATTATCTGTAGAAATTATCGGTCTACCTGAGGATGCACTTTCAAGAAGCACATTGCTCATTCCTTCGCCATACGTGGAGGGATGTATAGTAGCGTGTGATTCTTTTATGTAAGGTCTTGTATCCTTTTGGCTACCATAAAAAACGATAACGCCTTTTTCCTGAAGATTTTTCAAATCCTCAACGTAATGAAGCTCGGTTTCTTCAACAAAACCTAGCATATTAAATCTTGTTTTAGGATAATTAGCTCTTATTCTTTTTGCAGCCGCAATATAATCCTCTACCCCTTTATCTTCGAGAATACGGCCGATATAGTTAAAAACTACAGCTTCGCCAGTTATACCGTCTCCGCCCTGAGGATAAGGTTGCCTGAAAAATCTTTCTGTATTTACACCTGAGCCGGGTATAAGCTTATATTCACTTTTCACCATGCCTGCTTCAAGAGCATTTTTCATATTTGTTTCGTTTTGAAACATAACGCATTTAACTTTTTTAAATGAGAATTTAAACAACCCCATTATGAGTTTTTGAACTAAGCCGGATTTTTTAAGAACGCTACCAAAACCTGTAACATTGCTGATAACAGGAATCTTAAGTATGTGAGCCGCCATCGCACAATAAACGTTAGGCTTCGCAGTATAAGTAAGAACTACATCAGGCTTATATTTTTTCAAAAGCTTCAGATAATGTAAAAATAATTTCAAATCAGCAACAACATTTGTACCGCGTCTATCAATAACCGGGTCGTCGTATTCGTATTCAATATGTTGCATCAATTCGAATTTTTCGCCATAGGGGCAAGATATAAGCACGTCATACCCTGCAGCTTTAATACCCTCAATTAGCTCTTTTCTGAAGCAATAAATGTCATCATCGTTATTAGTTACAACAGCAACTAATTTTTTTGTTTTTCTGTCGTTCTTCATACCTTCTCCGTTTTTCTTTCGGATTTTGTTTCATCTGAATAATCCTTGCCTAAAACAGCAAAAACCGTCATAAAAATTAATTTAAGCTCGTTAGTTATTCCGAATTTAGCAATACCCTCAAGATTGAATTTCATCTTTTGAGGTAAAATCTCATTCAGATAAACTCCTCTCGGGTCTTCTGCATTCTGCAAAAGCTCACTTTCGTTTTTGTATATGATGCTTGCCTTTGATGTTATCCCGGCAGGAAGTAAAAGAGTTGCCATCATTTCCGGTGTATATTCATCTACGTATTCTTTAACCTCAGGACGTGTACCTACAAGAGTCATATTACCGATGAGCACGTCTATCAGCTGACACAATTCGTCTATTTTAAATTTTCTTATAAATTCGCCTGTTTTTGTTATACGGCTATCATGCTTAACAGTAAGATTGGCACCGGTTTTAGCGTCATTAACCATAGAACGAAATTTGAAAATTTTAAAAACTCTTCCGTATTGAGTGATACGCTCTTGTCTGTAAAAAACAGGACCCGGTGTATCAAGCTTTATAGCAATCGCAGTTATCATAAAAATCGGAGAAAAAACTATTATTCCAAATAACGATACACATATATCAAATATTCTTTTTAAAATCAGTTGCTTACGATGCGTATCAAGCCTATCGTAATACGGCTTGACCAACGGATTTTGCATCTCAACGGGCAAGTCCTCCCATTTGCAAAGCATTCTTATTCCCCTCTTACTATGTATTTCCCAACAATTTCTTTAAAGCATTCACAAACGTATTTTGCATCCTCTTCCGTAAGCTTTGTATACAAAGGAAGTGTTATTTCATTAGAGAAAAAGCTGTATGCATTGGGATAATCCTTTATATCAAATCCCATTTCTTTGTATGCACTCATCATCGGAAGTGGCTTATAATGAACGTTACATGCAACACCCATCTGTGCCATTTTTATGATTATTTCATTTCTTTGCTCTAACGTGATACCGGGAATACGTGTGATATACAAATGACCTGAGCTACTTGAATCTTCTGTGCTATGATTAAGATGATATATCCCTAAATCGTTACACACAGAGTTATATATGCTGATTATCTGTCTGCGCTTTTCTAATAAAGTATCGTATTTCTCAAGCTGGCTGATACCTAAAGCAGCAGATATATCTGTCATATTGCATTTATACCACGCACCGATTACGTCATATTCCCAGGATGCCTTCTGTTCTTTTTCAAGAGCGTCCTTTGATTGACCATGCAAGCTATAAAGATGATATTTTCGATAAAGGTTGTCGTTATCAATTCCTTCTATTCGTTTCCAGGTTGCAGCTCCACCCTCAGCGGTAGTAAGGTTTTTAACCGCGTGGAATGAGAATGATGAAAAATCTGCTATTGAGCCGGTCTTTTTGCCATTCTGCACTGCACCTAAGGAATGAGCACAGTCTGCTACGATTGCAATACGACCTATAGCCGCCTGAATGTCGTTTGAGGGCTTAAACAAATGCTTTTTGCTTTCGCAAACTGCTTTTATTCTCTCGTAATCACATACAAGACCCGCCAAATCAACAGGTATGATTGCCTTTGTTTTTTCTGTTATTGCATCGGCAACCTTATCGTAATCCATTTCGAAAGAATTTTCTTGCGAATCAACGAACACGATTTTTGCACCAACGTGACAAACAGGTGATGCTGAGGCTGTATATGTATATGCAGGAACAATAACCTCGTCTCCGGGACCTATGCCGAGAATTCTTAAATTAAGCTCCAACGCGGCAGTTGCAGAATTAAGGCAAACAACGTATTCTGTACCGCAATATTCAGCAAGCATCTTTTCAAAAGCACCTGTTTTAGAGCCGGTAGTTATCCAACCAGAACGAAGCACCTGACAAACTGCTTCTATTTCTTCTTCACCTATATCAGGTGGACTAAAAGGGATTTCTCTCATTTTTTTGCTCCTACACACTTATTTTTCCACTATCTGAAATTTCATAAACCTTATCACAATATGCCAACATACTTTCTCGATGAGTTGTAAGCAACGTTATTCCCGTGCCTTTGTTGTGCATAATATTTTCTAACACGTTTGCTTCAGTCTGAGCATCTAACGCAGATGTAGCCTCGTCCATAAGCAATATTCGTGCATCTCTTAACAATGCTCTTGCTATAGATAATCGCTGAAGCTGCCCCTGTGACATATTCGCACCTTGCTCACTTACCGGAGTATCCATACCGTGTGATAGCTCTTCTACGTATTTATGGAGGTCTGCTTTTTTTAATACGTCTTCAAGCTCTTTTTCATTTGCATTGTTTTTTACTATCAAAAGATTTTCTTTTATAGACCCCGAAAATGCAGTTACGTGCTGAGGTACGTACGAACAAAATCTTCGTGTACTGTCAGAGATATTTATTTCTTCACCGTCAGCAGTTTTTATATAAAGCCTTCCTTCTGTAGGCCTTATAATTCCGAGTATAAGCTTAAACAACGTTGTTTTACCCTCACCTGAAGGTCCTATCAAGCCAATCGTATCACCTGAGGAAATTGTCAAGCTGACGTCTTGCAAAACGAGCTTTTCTTCTCCTTCATATGAAAAAGAGACGTTTTCTAAAACCAATTCAAATGATTCTTTTTTACACTTATCAAGAATTCTTAATGCATTATCTTTATCGTCGTCGCTTTCTTCATCGAATTCAGTGATTTCCATAACTCTGCCTGCCGCGGTTGCTATAGAGATACTGCTCGGTGCAAGGGCTGCAAGAGAGCCAAATGACGACGTAAGCGAGCCTGATATCTGCAAAAACAAGGTCATCGTACCGTATGTAATAAGACCCTGCCAAAGCCTATAAACTCCCCAGCCATAACAAGCGTAAGAAACAACAAGTCCCACAACCGACAGAATCATCGTCATAACAATACTGAATTTATCTGATGAAAGCTTTACCTGTCTGTATTTTTCAAGAACCTGCTTGAATTTATCAATATAATCTCTAGTAATATCAAACGCCTTTATGAGTTGAATATTCTGAACCGACTCTTCTGAGTATGCAAGAATTTTTCCATTTAATTCACGAGTAGCCTTACTGTATTTTCTGATAGTCTTAACAAGAATACGAGAAGAGAAAAACATTACCGGCGCACTCATAAGAGCCAATAAAGCCATTGTTTTGTCATAATACAAAACAAGAAGCAAGGAGCCGAAGAATTGTAGCCCTCTTGTAAAAACGCTTGGAATAAAATTTATAACCGCAGACGAAATAGTTGATACGTCGCTTTCAAGTCTGTTAAGCAAATCGCCAGAATGGAATTTACTTATATCAACAACCGATGATTTTAAAACGTGTGAATATATCTCACTTCTGATTTCGTTATTAGCCTTACTGCTAACTACTGCAGTTACCCACGATGACAATGCCTGAAACAGTATTTGAAAAACTGAAAAGCTAATCAGGAAAGCTATTGCACCAAATAAGATAGATTTATCACGACTGATAACTGAATCAATAAGATATTTTGTTGAAACAGCGGTGCCTAACGACATTGCCGTGCCAACAACCCCTAAAACAATATAGAGAACAAGGGTCCATTTGTAGCGAACGATAAAGCCGAAAAGCCATTTCCACTCAAAAAACATATTTTTTAAAAGCTCTCTAAAATTTTTCGACTTATCCATTTGCTCACCCCTTATTTTTATTGTTTTAATTTTTAGCGGTTTTTCTGCTTTTTCTTACCATAGCCGTAGCCATATCCACCATATCCGTAGCCACCGTAACCGTAGCCGCCATATCCGTAGCCGTAGCTACCAAAACCATTTGTTGCGCCGTTAAGCACACAGCCAAGAATTCTTACGTCTGTCGACATAAGATTGTCGATGTTGCTTCTTATTCTCGATACCTTAACAACGTCCTGAGAAACAACGTATACAACAGCGTCACAAGCCTGAGAAATATACATTGCATCTGAAATAAGCCCTGTCGGCGGTGTATCTACAAGAATATAATCATATTCATCTTTCATAGTTTCAAAAATCTGTTTTAGTTTTCTTGAGAAGAATTTTTCATCCTTTGTAGAAAGTGGAACCATAAAATGAATATTATATTTATCGACAAACGCCTTTTTATATAATTCCGGTTCAACCTCAAAATCTATGTTTTCTTCGTTTATATCTAATAGCTCAAGAACGCTTGGATTTCTTACGTCTGCATCTACAAGCAATACCTTTTTACCGTTCTCGGAAAGTGATAATGCAAGGTTTGTGATGATAGTTGTTTTACCTTCACCCGGAACAGAGCTTGTTGCCATAACAATCTTTTCATCATCCTCAAGCGATGCTAAAAACACGTTACGCATAACTCTGAACGATTCTGAAAACGTAGAGCTGATATTCTGAGAGGCGATTGTCAGCTTTTGAGTTGTAGCTGTAGTTCTCTTTTTTTGAGTGATTTCAGGAATCACTGCAATTGTTTCAAGATTAAGCTCTTGTCTTATATCTTTCTTTGTTTTTATTGTCTTACGCTGAATAACGTAAATGAAAATGATAATAAAACCTGCAGCAAGACCTAAAACAACGCCAACCATAATTTCAGTAGTATAGTCTATCGGGTTTGACGGTGCGGTAGGAACTACCGGAGGCGTTATTATTTCAAATCTGATATTACCAACAACGTATTTAGCAACCGACGGATAATTCTCTACGCTCGACAACAACACGTCATACGTAAGCTGAGGGTCGCTTCCCGTTGCAGTAATTGTAAACATATTTGAACTTTCAACTACAGTAGCACTAAGGCTTACCGGCATATAATCAATATCTAAATCTTCGCACACCGCATCTTGTAAAAGATTGCTTGAAAGAATGTAAGGGAAGGTTGATGATAATTGTGAAGCAGTAGATGTATCATAGTAAAACGAATACACAGAAATTCCACCTAAATCAGAAGAAGCATTCTGGGTACTTACCGTTACAGTTGCAGAAGCCTTATAAACAGGCGTATGCTTGTAAACCGTCATTGCAACCTTTGCACTTGCTGTAATTATTGCTACCACAATACATAACCACCAGAATTTTTTAATTCCCTTTACAATATCACTGAGATATATCTTCACGTAAGTTTCTTTTGTATTGCGAAAATCTTTTTGGTCAGATTTATTCATTGAAAACTCTTTCTTTCATAAAATGTATTTTTATATTGGCAATGCTTAATATTTTCCGTAGCCACCGTATTTGCCGTATTTTCCATATCTGCCATATTTACCATAGCTTTTATATTTACCATAATGACCGTATTGGATGCTCTGGTCATTACCTGAAAAAGAAAACGGTGCAACCTTCGGATAAACGTCGTTAAGAATACAACCCATAAAGCTTTTGCTAACCTTTTCCACTAAAGAAACAGCATCGTTAATAGCAGGGGCTACAACGCAATCAGTTCTGATAACAAGCATTGTTTCATCAGCAAAGCCCATAACACTTGTTACTGAAGAATCCGCCGAAAACGGTGCGGTATCTATAATTACGAAATCTGCATGTTCTTTTAAATCTTCTATAAAGCTTACCGCTACACGAGATGAAAACCAATCATTGTATTCAGGATATGGCTTTGTATTTAATGCCAGCAAAAGTGATTTTTTGTTTAATTTTTTAAATTTAAAATCCTCTTTTTGTATCTTGCCGTTAAAGAGATTTGCAAGCTCGCGATTCTCGCTGTATTTTTGATTGAATATTTTATACAGAGCAGGCTTCTTACAATCTAAATCCACAAGAATAACCTTATGACCGCGATTAGCAAGCGACAAAGCAATATTTGCAGCGCATGTGGATTTACCCTCATTTTCTGTTACGCTTGAAATTGCATAAACCTTGCTACCCTTTTCGTTTTTTGTATACTCTATTTTTGCTGCAATCTTGCTGAAGCTTTCAACAAAGCTCAGAGTTACAAACGCATTACTATCAATAAGCAAGCCTCTTTTTTTCTTTTTCAAGCGATCCTTAAATGATAATTGCTTTTTCTCGTGAACAATACATCCTAAAAGCTTCGCATCAATTTTATTTTCAAAAGAATCTTCATTCTTTACAGTATCACGAATTATTGAAAGAACAATAATGGCAAATAGAGCAACTGTCACACAACCGCCAATAATAAGGTCTCTGTTTGAATACGACATTGAGTTTGAAGGCGTTGTCGCCATAGACGGAAGTCTTAACACGCTAATCTTTGCATTTTCGAAAACGTTTTCAGATATCTCTGGGTAAACCTCAAGAATTGCTGAAAGTAATTCGTATGAGTTTTGAGGGTCATCTGAAGTAACTCTCACTTCAATAAAGTTAGTAGATGACAAAACCGATGCAGAAACAGATCCTCTGAAACCATCCTTACCGGCAAACTCTGCAGCTTTTGCTTTCATTGCAGGTTGAACAAATACGTTTGTGAGAACGTTTGCCATTTCACTTGAAACGGTGTAAGAGGAATATGCGTTATTAGCATTTGTACCCGAGTTAACAACAAGCATAGCGCTTGAGGTGTACTCCGGCTTGTAAACGCTTTTTGATGCAATAAAAATACCCATATAACCCATAATTGCTACTAAAACAACAATCCAAAGGTTTTTGATGATATCCTTAACCAAGCTATGCCATTCAATTGTAATTACGTTTTTATTCATAAAAATCAGTTCCCAACAACTACAGACATTATTGAATGTCCTTTAAGACCTTCCTCGTCTGTTACATAGTAATGAACGGTATACGTGCCTTCTTTATCGAAATTGATATTTGACTCAACCCTGACCTCATCTGTTAAATCATTTTCATTAACATCGGTTGCTTTTACGATGTAATCTTCAAAATCAATTTTCTCGCCTGACTCTATGTAAATGAGATAACTTTCAAGCTCAATTACAGGAGCAGATAAGCTACGGTCTTCAATAATCAAAGGTAAAACGATTGTTGAAACGTCACCTTTTTTATTCGTAACGGTTGCATTCACTGAAAACACACCTGCAACCGATTTTGTATAATTCTCTGATGTAAGGATTATTTGCTTTGAAATATCACCATCAATGCAATCCTCGGCGCTTATTATAGAAACAAGATTAATTCTCTCGTATATGGAATAGCAGGTTGACTCTGAAACGGAAAATCTAGGTGAAACATAATCCTTATATTTTATCTTTCTCGTTTTTTTAGCAACGTGATTATCATTGTCACAAACAGCGTAGGTAACCTTGCAAACGCCATCATCAATAAAATTCGAAACAGACTCAACTATTATCTTGTGTGTAATATCTTTATCCTTTTCATCGTAAGCCGTAACGCCCTTTAATAACTCTTCGTTATCAGCATTCAAGCTAACCTCAAGCATATCGCTTTCAATTTTGATAACCGGAATCGTTTTATCTGCGTTGATTTTTTCGTCAATATACATCCAACTAAAAACGGCGGAAATAATAACAAAAAGAATCACAACACCTATTCTTAAAAATTTCATTTAAAACCCCTCGGATTATATTTTTTCGTGATTCAAAATTTTTCTCGGATTAATATCAAATAATAAATCTGCATAAGCTTTGCTATAAAGCTCATTCACAATTTGATAAGCATCAGTAAGTATCGGTGTTCTCATACGTGAGCTGTGAGCATCGCTTGCGATAAAATCAACCTGCTCTCTTACAAGCATTTCGTGAGAAATAAATTTAGCTGCACGTCCGAACCGTCCCGTGACGCTACCCTTATTGCATTGAATAAGACAACCCATATTTTTAATTACGTTTATGCATTCCTCATTCTCTTCAACAAAAGCGTATCTTTCAGGATGAGCCACTATAGGAACAAAGCCTTCACTCAAAAGCTCTTCAAGCTTTGCAAATACAGAGGCGTAATGCTCAAAAAAATCGAATTCCACAAGAACGTAATTTGAATTATTAAGGGTAAGAAGCTGCCCCTTTTTTAAAAGCTTTATAAAATCACCTGCAGCAAAAATCTCGCAACCGGTGTATATCTTAAGCGGTACACCTTCTCGGGTAAGAGCTTCATTAAAGCTTTTAACTTTTTCTAAAATAGTTGCTGAAGTGTTTACGTAGTCAGTATCGGGGATATTAGCGTGAGGTGTTGCAATGATTTTGGTTGTACCACTTTCAAGGGCTAGCTTTGCCATTTCAAAAGAAATGTCAAAATTCTCGGCACCGTCGTCGATACCGTGAAGTATATGACAGTGAATATCAACCATAGCTTACCTCCTACTAACCCATAATTCTACTATTATACCAAATTATATAATACTATATATAGCAATAAATTGTCAACAATATTCTGCCATTTACGACCTAAAAAACAACATATTTTTTAACTTTTTTTTAAAAATAAAAAAACCGCGAAAACTATTGTAAAATCAACGGTTTTCACGGTTTATTTTATACTAAATTATGCCAAATGCTTTGAGCATTTCCAGGAACTCCTTCACGTCGTTTGAAGCAGTCTCGGAATCTATTTCATATTCTTTCATAAGCAGCTCTTTTAAGGCATCTTCTTCGGCACCTTTTTCGATGTTTTCCCAAAGCAATTTTCCGCTTTCGGTCATCATAAAAATGCCGTTATACTCAAAAACAGTTTCACCAACAGGAATGAGCATATGCTCCCCTGCAACACTTCTTAAAATGACTTGTTTTTTAATTTCCATCTTCGATTCCAAGCCTTTCTACTTCATTTTTCATAAGCTGTGCTATATTCTCAGTCATGCGGCATACGTACTCAGGAACTTTTGAAAAATCGCCCGTTTCAGTATAACAAGCCGCAGCACAAACGCAACAGATATTTCTGTATTTACAATTTTCGCATTTAGCCGGTGTTCTTATTGATGCTGAAAATTCCTTTACCTTTTTCCAAGCACCGTCAAAGCCATACTCATCAATGCTGAAAGGATGACCTGCAACACCGCAAAAGCACATTTCACCGCGGTAATTTATCCACGTACTGCTTTTACCTGCACGGCATCGCACCTTACCCTCACCGCATTCTTCATCACAAGAAAGTTCAAAAGCATCAACGCCGTCAATCATAGCCTTAAGGCGTTTTTCAAACTCTTCAGGAGTATAAATCAATTTGAGCCATTCAACACGTTTTTGGGCAGCTGCTTCGGGAGAAAGACGACAAGGATTTTCACCGGGCTTACCACCAACAAGCACCTGAGGAAACATATACTGCGTCCCCTTTATATGAGTGTTAAGCTCTCGGCTTATGTTCAAAATAGCCTCTGCATCGCAAGCATTAAGGCTCGAAAAACTGCCGTTAAAACGGATATCTATACCCATACCTTTAAGCCTTTTTACATTCTCAACAACCCTTGAAAATGCAGGCACTCCCGTAACGTTTTCGTATGTTTTATCACTTGCACCGTAGAGTGAAATATTCAATCTTGTAGGCGGATTTTTTTTGAAAAGCTCAACAATTTCATCTGTTATAAGATAGCCGTTTGTGTTAATAGATATAATAAACCCGAGCTTTGAAAGCTCAGTATAAATTTCAGGAAAATCCTCACGAAGAAGCGGTTCACCGCCCGTAATAAGTAAAAAAACAACGCCTTGTTCTATTGCTTTTTTACCTAAATCAATCCACCATTGAGCACTTCTTTCCTGCGACTTACAGAGTGCTGAGTCCTGCAAATGAACGTAACACATCTTGCAATTAAAATTGCAACGTGCAGTTAATTCAAAGGTTGCTGAAATGGGCACACCCGCAGCATTTCCCCTTGAATGAAGGTACGCCGAAAACATAGGCTCAGTGTTCACAACTGCCCTATTTATAAGCTTTTCAACATCCATAAGCTAAATCCTTTCCGAAAGATATCTCACCGCAGATTCATCCTTAAGGCAACTATAACTATAAACGGGGACGTTTTCTACAATAGCTGTAAGAAGGTCTGTTATAGCGTTAACCTCTGCCGGATTCCAAGTGTTATAAGCAAATTTACCTAAAAGAAACGTAAAGCCTTCCATTGGTGAAAGCTTTTTTAATTCATTTTCTTTACCTATTGAAGGGCAAACAATAGCCTTCAAGGGCATTTGTCTGTTTTTGCAAATACCCGACGTACCGCAATAAGGTACACCGCCTGCCATTATTTTACCATTTTTTATAAAAAGACCTGCTCTGTCACCGTTTATAACAGTAGCACCTGCATATTTTTCCCAAAGAGAAGCTTGTGTAGATTTTCCGACCTGCTTATCCCCTGCGAAAAGCACTGCCTGCCCTTCCACCTCAATAAAAGAGCAATGAAGAATACCTATACCCTTTGAAAGAAGCAAATCAGGAAGTCGTAAGCCTTCAAAAACTAAAAACTCATTAGTTTCTTTATAAAAAGAAATAAATAATTTTTCGTTATTGACTCTGCAGGCAAAGTCCTTTGCAATCAGCTCCTCACCCATTGGAAAAGCAGAGTAGGTTTTCATAGTTTCGCCATCAAGATATACGTCGTTTAGCTCGCCCTTAAAAAGCTTTTTCCCCTTTTTTTCAGGTAGCTTTTCGTCGTCAATAACCTCAATTGAAAAATCAGGTGTTTCAAAATTTTCAAGAAAAAGACTGTAGTTATTCTTGTTTAAAATAGGGTTTTGGTGCTTTATTTCAATAGCACAATCACAAAAAACGTATTTTTCAGCTTGCATAATCTACAAAAAGCACCTCGCTGTTAGCAGGGTCAAAATTGGCGGCAGGAAGCTGTTTTATTTCGTCAGGTTTTAAACCATCTGCTTTTGTGCGGAAGGTTATACCGCCAAAATAATTTCCGTCAGCATCCTTTTTCTTATAATAAACGTAAATATCAGACTCGATTTCAGCTTGTGAAATATTTTTAATATTTATAGTTTTTGTATTTGCCTGCAACAAAAAAACATCTTCTTTAAGAGAAATATCTCTATCAAAAAAGATTCGGTTTTCGTAATCAATGCTGACAATTTTTTCTTTCTCTTCTATTGTCTGCCTTGATTTTTCAAGCACTATAACGGTTTCACCTGCAAGAAGAGTTGAGATTTCAAACATCATTTCCTTAGCATCAGTTGTAACCTTTAGACGTATTAATTGTATATCAACTAAAGATGTATTTTTAACCTTAAGAGCTACAACGTTTTCACAGCTTTCAAACGATGCATCTTCAACATACTCACCTGAATAAAGATAGCAATCCTCAACAGAAATACCATCATAAACGGTTGCAGGGAATTTGTAGCCGTGAAACTTTTTCGTGCCCTTTTTATCAGTTGTACAACCGCAAAGTAAAATTATGCTAAAACACAAAAATCCTGCGATTAGTTTTTTAAAACTTTTCATAATTTCTCCAATACAACAACAAGCCGAGCCACTTAAAAAGTGAGCTCGGCTTTGGTTAATCAAGAACCTAAAACACTTACTATACCTGTGGGACCTTGATAGCAAATGTCAAACTCTTCCGGGTTGTTGGTTGCCCAAGTACACGCAGAAGCTGTAAAAACGGTTTCACCGGGCCAGTTTGGGATTTCAACAGGACACTGATACGGAGCACTGTTAGCTGACATATTACATCCGTCAGAAACACCTGTTGCCAGATTGAAAAATTGAAATGAAATTGAAGGCTTTATATAATTTTTCATACTGTAGCACCTCCTAAAATAGCACCAAATAATTTCCTTATGATATTAAATATACCATTAAGAAGAGTAGTCACGAATGATTCGGGACCAGTAAGAACGTTATTATTACCTGAATCGTCTGTAGTATCATCGGATTCGTCACCGTCAGGCTCTGTAGCTTCATTATCGTTATCATCTGTATTGTTGTCAATATCAGCTGTAGCGTAAATAGACTCGCTTGTGAAGCCATTTTCATCACGTGCAATAATTTCAAATGTCATTGAATCTGCTGCTTCTGCAGTAAATTCACAAGTCCATTCTAATTTGCCGTCTGAATTAAGCTCACAGTCGAAAACGTCTGTTCCGTTAACAGTAACGCCTGAAACACCCTGCTCTGTAGTAATTGTGAGAATTCCTGAATCACCGGGAGCATAGGGCTCGCCTGAGAAGCTATAGGTAATATTATCTCTGTTAAGTATTGTCTGATGGGGAGTAACCTGAGGATTAGCCACACGCATAATTGCTGCCTTTGCTAATTCAGGTGTATCCATATCTGACATAAGGCTGAGAACAGTTGCATTAGTATCTTCACTGTCAAATGCCCATTTAAGCGATGTAAGTGAAACGATAGCATCTGATGTATTTGTAATTACAACAGGTGATGCAGTTTTATAAGTACCGTCAGCCTGCTCTACCCAATCAACAACAGCTTCAATGTTGTAGTAACGTTCAGAAGTACTGTTAAGAGTTATGTTTTCAACCCAACTATTGTAAGCGGTATTCATTAATCTAACGTTAGCACTTGAACCGTCCTTACCTGCAAGGCTCATACCAAGCTGAATTGTTGAAGGTAAGTCAGCTCTGTCTGTTACGATATGGAACGCAACAGAGTTACCATTCTGAAGGTAAACCTCGTTCTTAGGACCTGATTTTACAAAATCAGCCATTGTTGTTTTGCCACCGTCAATGAATACAGATTTATTATATTCTTGAATTTCTGTAATATTATACTCACCTGTAAATTTGCCATTACTATCTTTTATCGGCAATACAAGTGTATCACGTATTTCAAGGAACTGAGGTGCAAATTCACCGTCTGACATATAAGCATCGTTTGCAGTTGCGTTACCGCTGCCCATGGGGTCATAGATTCTAACAGAATCAACGTAAACGCCTGCTTTACCGGTTCCTGCAACGTCAAACACCTTGTTATATCTGGGACTTACAACTACAGTATATGTGCCATAGCCAAGGTCGCGTGCACGGATAAGGGGTACCTGGAAAAGAGCACCGTTATCTGAAGGAGTATAGCTATCATTTTCACTATCATAGCTATAACCGAAGTAAGCGTTTGCCATTATACCCTGAACACGTTTTGAAGCATCAACTTCAGTACCGTTGTAAATTGTTACTGTTACTGTACCTGACTTGTTATCTGTTACGCTGAATAAGTCGAAGCCTGTACCTGTAAACGTGAATACAGCCTTAGGTGCAGCAGTACCTGCGATCTGGTCAACCTCAACGAAATGAGCTGTACCGCCTGAATATGCTACTTTATCATCAAAAGATGAATCATAACCGTAAACGTTATTTGCATCATCTGCGAAATTGAATGCACCGGGTCTGTCAGCACTCTGGAATACCTCGCCTACAGATGTGCCGAGATTCTGCCAGTTATAGTTGTATGTTGTACCGTTCTTTGTTACTGAAGAATCTTCAAATGTAAAGAACGTGTCTTCAAAATAAATTGTTGTAGCAGGGATAATTGTTACCTTAGCGTAGTAGAATACTCCGTCAACACTTACCTCGTAGAAGAATACTTCTTCAGCTGCAACGTTTGTTTTTGAAGGTGTGTAAGTAACTTTTCCGTTGTTATCAAGCTCAGCAGTACCGTTAGTTAATGTAAGTGAGCTTGCTTTATCAGTAAGTATACTTGAAGGATGGCTTACTTTACCAAGGTCTGAAGCACTTACGCCGTTTTTACCGATACCTGTTACTGTACCGCCTTTATCGTTTGAAAGAAGGTCAATTACAACAGGAAGACCGTATTCAATAACAACTGTATCATCGTTAGCTGTGTTTGAGTTAACTGTCCATGTTGATTTAAGGTATACAGTGCTTGTGCTGTTCATTATTGAATCAGCGGTTACCATATTACCGTTACCGTCTACCCAACCGAGGAACTGCTGACCCTCTTTTACGGGAACGGGAAGCTTGCCGTAAGCATTTGAATAGTTGACGTATTTATTAACTGTTTCAAGATAAGTTGCATCTTTCACGTTATAAGCACGGATATTTTCAAATCTTACTGCATTATTAGCATTATTGGCATCAACACGAAGCTGAATCTTAGTTGAACCTGCAGGAGCAGTAAATTCAATAGATTTTACGTGAATTCCGTTAGTCTCAGCCACGTTTTTGCCTTCAGAAAATCTGTTAGTACCGTCATCAAACTCAATCCAGTTACCAGCATCATCGCAGAAGAATACGTAAATATCCCAACCGGTACCCTTGATATCAGCTTCAACTACGTATTTTTCACCTGCTGTAATGGGGAAATATGCTGAAGAACAGGTTGCTTCGCCTGCATCCGCATTTGATTTAACCGTAAAGCCTATATCGCTGTCGTTTACTAACGTACCGTTATTTACGGTATCTGACCAAGCGCTTATATCAACAAGGTTATCGAATGTAACGTTTACGGTAGGCTGAGCCCATACAGCATAAAGGTTAATTACTTCACCGTTAGTAGCGGTAAGATTCTTAACGCTATCGCCGTTCTTGTAAACAACCTCACCGTCAGGAGTTGTACTCCAACCCATGAAAGCATAGCCGGTCTTAGTAAATGCGTTTGCAGTAAGATTCTTTGCAACGTCGTAAGTCATAGCAAGGTCACTCATTGTACCTGAGCCTGTATTACCATTAAATCTTACAGTATAGCTGTTTGCCTTCCACTGAGCGTAAAGAGTTACGTTAGCGTTATCATCTGCTGTAAGCTTTGATACGTTTTCTTTATCTGCATAGCTTGTGCCTGAGCCGTTAGCGGCTGTATTCCAACCGTTAAAGGTGTAGCCTTCTTTTGTAAAGCTGTTAGCGGTAAGAGTTGTACCGTCATCATAGCCGATATTCGGCATAGCTGCCATTTCACCTGAACCGCCGTTTGCATTAAAGGCAATACCGTATTTATGCTCAGACCAAACAGCATGAAGAACTACGTATGTTTGTAACTCATTGCTTGTGTCCTTCTGAATATACTTAGAGTCAATTGCACTTACTGTCAACTCGTCGCCTGCATAATAGCCGGGAGCTGTTGCATTCTGGTCAAGAGACCAACCGAGGAAGGTATAACCTTCTCTTGTTATAGTTGTATTCTCTTTAATTGTATGAGGTTCAGTATAACCCTTAAATGTTCCTGCAAGCTCACCTGTACCGTTGTTGGGTGAGTAATACAATGAATATCCTTTTTCCCATACGGCATAAAGAGTAACCTGATTATTAGAGTCGATTTTATCTGCCTGAATATCTTCAAACGAGATAGTCTGACCGGGAGTAAATACAGGTGCTGTTGCATCAGCCTCGTACGCCCAGCCCTTAAACATATAATAATCTCTTGAAAAATCATCAGGAAGAGTAAACTCTTCTGTATATTTGAAAATCTTTGCATCGGCTGAGCCTTCATCAGCACCGTTTTTATCATAGTTAACGGTATAAGAATTTTCATTCCATACTGAATAAATGCTCTTATGCTCTGTTGCAATATCCGCACCTGTAACAGCAACGCTGTTTGCATCCTGCCAGCCTGCAAGCGTATAACCGGGTCTTACGGGTGTTATCATAGCACCGTAAGAAGTGTATTCCTTAAAGAGCTCCTCAGTTTTGCTATACGTTGCATTTGCATAGTAATGAGCAGCATCAACGAGCTTAATATTGCTGAAGGTTGAAGTTACGGGGTCGTTACTTGTATTACCGAAACGGAAGCCGGCTTTTACTGTATTAGCACCGGTAGTGAATCTTATAGCATAGTGATAAGTACCTGCGCTGTCAGTGTAATTACCCCACCAAGAATTGCTTTCAGTTCTTGGTACCCATTGACCGCCGTTTGTCTGAACGGAGATGTTTGTAGGAACATCACCGTTACCGCCGGTTGAATTATAGAAGAACATAAACGCCTGAGCTTTAAGGTCTGTTGTAACGTCATATTCAAATACGTATTCTGTGTTAGGCTTCAAATCAACGTGGTAATAACCGTCTGCTGAGCCATAGTTTGTATATGCTTCGCCACCTGTTATTGTGTCGTTAACAACTGTAAGAGCACCGTTGCTGTAGGTAGCTGTACCTCTGTCAGCAACAACCTTCATACTGTCAGACTTCTGAGAGAATTCGTAAACACTGAAGATATTATCGTATTTCAATGCGTAGTAGGTATCAACCTTTTCCTGCATTGCATCGTTAAGCTCTTTCTTTGCGTTATCAATTTCTTCCTGAGTTGCAGAGGGGTCACCGAGAACGGTTGCTGCGTTTTCAAGTGCTTCATCAAATTCAGGGTTAGTTTCAGTTACGCCATAGCCTGTAAGAACAGTATCACGAAGACCGCTCTTATCAGTTACCGAGCAAAGAAGTGATGTACCGGCTGTTGAATATTCTCTTTCAACATATAAAACAAAGTCCTGAATAGCTTGACCTTTGTTCAATGCATGAATATATTTACCATCAATATCAGAAACGTTATACGAAGGAATAACTGTATATCTTTCAGGTATAGAATTACTTTCAGCGAAGTTTGTGAAATATCTTGCCTGAGTCCAATCACTTCCCGGTACCGCAGAAAAATCTGTACTGGTAAATGCATCAGCTGTACCTAAGGTATAGTAGTTACCATAAGTATGGAAAGAGTCTTTTGTCCAGCCACCTCTTCTCAATGCATCATAACCTATCTTAAGGTTAGGAATCTGGTTTGTGTTTGTATAACGGGATTTATCTACCGTAAGCAAACCGAGATAACTTTTTGCAGTTGAATCGTCATTACCACTTGTTGCAGTCTGCATAACATAGGCGTTATCATATTTTGTGTTTTCTGCAGGATATTCCTGAACAACATTGATTAAATCAGTTGCAGTTTCTCCTGTAGATGTGATAGCAGTAAGCGGAGCATCATATATTAACGGGTCTTCTTTGAAATAACCAACAGCACTCTTATCCGCATGGAACGAAGCTAAAGGAGACCATTTTGAATGGTCAACTCCGTTGGCACCTGTAATCCATGATGAAATTTCATTCTGAGAGTTATCAACCTGACGTGCTTCCGCAACTGCACCGACTGTACGCTCAGGAGCATACATAACGGTATAATATGCATACTTCTGCGTTGAGCCGTCATTCATTGTAACGGTTATATCCCATTTAGCAGTAGCCTTTTCACCTGGGTTAAGTCCCGTACCGCTGAATCTCAATTCATACTGACCGTCATTAATATAGTTACCATCAACAAACGTAAACTGCTGAGTTGTGCTTACGGCAGAACCGCTTGTTGTGCATAAGTTAATATCGTTAGAAGGATTTGTTGCGTTAGAAACGTCTACTGTGAAGTAAGCAGCGTCAGCAATATGAATACCGAAATACATATTGTCTTCACGCTCTGCAAGGGTTGTAACATTGTAGAAATCGTTTGCGTCTAAAACGTTATTAACGTATATTTCACCAACTGTTGAAGCACCGTTAGCGGGAGCCATATAAACAGTTTCGGGAACTGCAACCTTAGTCTTTGCAAGTGCCTCACCCGACTCAATTGATTCAACCTTTCTGAAATCCTCACGAATCTGGTCGGCAGTACCTGTTGTTACGTAGAATGAATAAGTTGAAGGCTTATAGCTTTCAAATGTCATTGTACCAACGGGAGAAATATATGAAGTTGGGCTTTCAATAGCAGGGTCAAGAGAAGCTGCATGTCTGTAGTTTTCTACAAGATTTCCTTGTTTAACCTGGTCTTCATTATAAATCGCAGGGAAAACACCGTAATGGAAATCTGTTACGCCTGCTGAATAAACGCCGATACCGAAGCTGTCTGTATCTGCACTTGCTGTAAAGGCAGCCCAGTTTTCATAACAGTCAACGTCAACGTCTACCTCAGACATACCATTATTCTTAAGAAGAGCGTTATACTCAGGTAACACACCCCAGAAATCAGGCTCTTCGATATTTGTCATACCATCAGTTTGCCATGCAATACTTGCTGCTTCCCAAGCTTTAGCTTCTGTAGTTTCGTTATAAACGAAATGGTTAAGAGGCTCGATTGTATAAAGTGCGGGGTATTCCTGAGTTGTTGTATTCGAAGGATAGCCTGAGTAGTCAACGAAACGGCAGGTCGTTTTAATCATACCATTTTCAAAGGTATACCAAGCCTCCATATAGGAGTCTGTAACGTAAGAATCAGGGTAATCCACTGAGTTTTTACCCCAGTCAAGAGGACGGGTTTTAATATAAATCTGATCTGCAGTAATTCGGTAGTCAATAACCTTACTTGCTTCACCGCCCTTGATAACCGCACCGGTTTCAGGGTCGAAATGATTGATATTACCGCCCTGAACAGGGTTGTATGACCAAGGAATGCCGTTATAGCTACCCATCTCATAGGGGGGCTGATCAGTACCGTAGTAAGACTGCTGAAGGTAACGACCACGGTCGTTTGTATTAATAAGGTTAACGCTGTTGCTTGTCGCAGTTGCGCCTGAAGGCAGCTTGCTTGTATAGTCAACCCTTGTAATATCCTTGCCGTTTTCGTTATAAACAGCGGCACTAACGTCATCATCAAGGTCTTCAATATAGCTTACAACACCGCCGTAGTCAAGGCTGATACCAACCTTGTATTCACTATTTTGGTAGTACTGAGTGGGGTCTGAGGGTACGGGTGAATCAATTGTTGTTACTGAGAACAATTCAAAATTACCGTATTCATTATCAAGGCAAGTAAATTCAATTGATATAACTGAATAATGCTTAACACCTCTGAGGAAGCTGTCAATATATGAAGCAAAATGTCCGTTATCGGAGGGCTCAAGGAAGAATTCCTCTGTATCCGCATCCATTGTGATAACGCCTTTAACGTAACAGTCTGAATAATAATTTAATTCGTAACGGTTAAAGGGAGTAGTGCTATACTCAATAGTATAATTATTGTTTGCTACCGTAACGGGATGTGTAGCTCCGTTAACGGTAATATTCTTTTCGTTATAGGGGCTAACGTTAACGTTAAAGGTTGCAGTCATTCCGCCGTATTCAACAGTAATAGCCTGCGTACCTTGGGTAGTTAAATACTCAGGTGTGCAACGATAACCGGAAGTAATGTTAAAAGTATTAACAGCCGGTGTTTCTGTATCAACTACACCGTCGTTGTCTGTATCTTCCTGTTTCATATAGTTAATAGTTGCAGTAAGAACAAGACCTGCTGTGTTCAGCTTTTCACCAAGTGTGTATTCAATTTTAGAGGGAGGAGTAGTAATTGTAAGTGTATCTACCTTAGGTTCAAATTTGGGGTAAACGGTATAGCTTGAATATGAAACCTCTGTATCAGCAGAAATGTATTCGCCTGTACCGTCTTTACCTGTATACCAACCGGCAAAAACATAGTTTTCAGGAACGTATGAAGGAGTAGGAAGAGTTCCGTATGTTCCGTTATCGCTACTACCTGTAGTGTATGAATAAGCTTGACGGTGAGTATGACCTGTAATTGTTTCAAAGTCAACGCTATAGTTAATACTGGGTAAGCTATTAAAAAACTCAGTCGTGTAAAGTCCGATTTGGCTAACTTTACAGCTTCGTGATATTGCTTCCTCGTTGTTATGAATAGAAAATACAATCTGAACTTTATCGGTTTGAGCTCCAGTAGTAAATGTCACCACATTATTACCATTCTTGTTTGTAGCTGGATATGCCGGAAGATTTACTGCTGTGTTGCTTGAATTAAATTCAGCAATATAAGGCTGAAAGTAGTTTTGCGCTACAAGATTACCACCA
Organism: Acutalibacteraceae bacterium; assembly: GCA_045592945.1. Taxonomy (GTDB): domain Bacteria; phylum Bacillota; class Clostridia; order Oscillospirales; family Acutalibacteraceae; genus DTU089. The sequence goes on from JAZNVT010000006.1 coordinate 49,321, forward strand.
TCAAGATAGTAGGAAAAAGTATATGATGTGTTCGGATCAACGTCTATTGTGTAGTATGAAGCACTTTCACCCCAACCTGTAAAAAGAATATTGGATGCGGTTGGGTCAGTTGTAAAGCTAATGCTACCGCTTGTTACATCCGGATTTATACTACCGCTACCCGACCAAGGCGTTGTAGACAATGAATTGCCTGCCCATTCATTGAGTTTAAACAAATTCCCTGTCTCTTTTTGAGCTGCAAGCTCTGCTTCCTCAGCTGCAAAATATGTATCATAAATATCAGCTTTATAAATAGCAATATTCTTAACTGTTGCATAAACAGATGATGCACCGGTGTTTCCGACACTTTTACTATCACCGATAGTAAAACGAACCTGTATTTTACCTGCATTGGCAGGAGTAGTAAACCTCATATTGTTGGTCTCATATTGAGGTGTTGCAAATGCATTCATCGCATTCTCTATCCACAAACCGTTCTGGTCATAGTAGAAAATATATGGAGTGAAAACATATGTGTTACCGGTAACATGATATGAGAATATATATTCGGTATTCGGCTCAACATCCATCATATAATATTTACTGTTAGCAACAGCATCTGTTGTATCCAATAAGAATGCGGTATAGGTTTCGCCGGCATCCATATTTTCTTTGGTAAGAGTAAAGCTGCCGTTCTCAATATCAGTTTCCAAAAGATTTGAATCTTTGGGCTGAGCGACTCCGTCAACGATTACCGTTGACGATAATGAGTTGGTTGCCCAATCCTCAAATATGAAGAGGTTATTAAAGGCAAGCTCAACCGGGAACGTGCTTGCTGCACTTGCGACAATCCCTAATGACGGGAATGCAGGTGAAAACACCAGCACTACCATAAGGAGCGCAAGGAAAAGCGAAAGTCCTTTTTTCATAAAAATTTTTCCTCCTAAAACTGAACACAAACAACCAATAATATATATAACTATAATAGTGTTTTTTGTCTGTTTTCAGATTATAATATTTCTCCATTTTAAAAATGGTTATACAAATAAGTATAATATCATTTAAGCAAAAAAATTTCAAGATTTTTTTGAATTTTTTATTAAAATTTTCTCGCATTTTTTTATAAATTTTAACCATAACTAAAATCCGCAAAAGCAAACAACCGAAAACCCTGAATTTAAAGGCTTTCGGTTGCTTAAAAATTTATTGTTTTTTGCTAATTATTTATTTCTTATCGCCTTTCTTTTCATAACCAAAGGTTGAAGCGAAAAGGTCTATTTTAAAGGCTTTAATTACTGAGCTGAAAAGTCTTGAGCCCTGAACAGGCATAAGTCGGTTAAATCTACCCATTGCATTACCGTCAAAGCCAACAACAATATATGACTTTTTGCGAAGTATGCCTTTAAGAATTCTGTTAACAGCCTTATCACATGGTGTTGAAACCATATTTATAAGGTCCATACCGTTTGTTTCGCCCTGATTTCTGAAAATATCTGTTTTTGTAAATCCGGGACAAACAAGACCTATGTAAGCTTCGCCTCTGAGCTCTTCTCTCATAGCCTCCGTTAAGCCCTTAACAGCCGCCTTACTTGCAGAATACATTGATGTTCCGCCAAGAGCCATAAGCGCTGCAGATGATGCAACGTTAACAATTGCGGGAGTTTCGCTTTTCATAAGAAGAGGAAGCATAATTTTTGAAGAATATGCCGCTGAATAGAAATCTATATTAATTGACTCATCAATTTCTTCCTTTGTGTAATTCATAAGTCTGTCAAAACGAGGAAGAACGCCTGCATTATTGATAAGAACGTCAGGCTTAATATCGTTTTCAACAAGCCAATCGTGGAAGCTCTGCCAATTATCGTAGCTTGAAACGTCGAAAAGCTTATATGAGAAAAGCTTTGCATAATCACCAAGCTCTTCAATAAAATTAAGCATTTTCTTTTCACTTCTTGCAACACCGATTACCTTACAGTTATGCTCCTTCATAAGTCTTTCAGCAAGCATTTTACCGATACCGCTTGACGCACCTGTAATTATTACGGTTTTGTTATCAATCCACTTTGACATTATCATACACCCCAAAATTATTTTAATATAGAAAGAATACCACAATTGTTTATTTTTTTCAACAGTTAATATGTTACCTTGTTTATGCAAATCAAATATTATTCGCACGTCTGAATACGTTTACTTTATTATTCTTCTGTTTTTTCTATAACTTCAACGTTACTATTGTCTTTCTCGGCTACGTACTCACCGTTTTTGTAAAAGAGCTCTGAATTTATTTTTACAGTAGCACCGGTCGGCACGTATAAAACAGTATCCAAACCTTGCGGAATATTAAGCTCAACAACGTAAGAACCGTCTGCCTTTTCGTAGTTTAAGGTGATTAAGCCTTTAACACTGGGAACGGTACAGCTTATATTGTCAGATAAAGCGTATTGAGGCTCTATTTTAACCTTTTCGTACCCTGCTTCAAGAGGGGTAATACCTGCAAAATGCTTGCTCATTATAACGAGAGGTCCGCCACTCCAGGCGTGATTTTTAGTACCTCGCCACGAGTCCCAGAATTCCCAAAGAGTTGAGTAATCCTCGCACATCATACCCTCGTATCGTTCTTTAATTCTGCTTTTTGCCGCATCATATTCACCCATTTTACAAAGAGCTTCAAGAACGTAATATTCCATATAGGGACTTGAGTTTTTAGTTGTTGTAAGCACGTTTTTGACGGTGCTATACTGCTCTTTTTTTGCAAGCCCTGCTAAAACTGCAAGTGCATTTGCTCTGTCGTCAGGCTTTTTCGCATCTTCACTCTTAAAGCCGTCCTCCGTCCAAAGATTTTCGTAACCCTTTGCAATAGCATTCTTTCTTTCGGTTATAAAGGGAATATCCTTGTCTTCTCCTATAACATCCGCCATTTTTTCTACAGAAGAAAGAGCATAGTAAACCCAAGCGTTTTCAATAGCAGTCATATCTGCCTTTGAGCCCCAATCGGGCCAATCCCAAGAGCCCTCACGATGAACGACAAGATTATTTTCTCCAATTTCCCAAAGCTTTAAATAATCAACAGAGGCATCGTAAACCTTTTCAACGAAAGCCTTGTCACCTGTGTATTCATAGTAAGTAAGGAAGCCTACAATACCTGCAAGCTGTTGAACGGGAAGCTCGAAATAATCACCGCTTATAGGCACAACCGTTTGAAGCACCTTAGTTTCATCAACGTGAGAAAGCATTGCTTCAACACCCTTTTGATACAGTAAATACGAATTACTGTCTAAAGAGTACATCGTCATAATCATTTCGCTTGTAACGTCGCCCCACCATTGAGCCCTTTCTCTGTCGGGGCAATCCATGAAGTTGTCACGCATAGTAACGTAAAGAGTACGTAAGGATTTCTGCCACAAGGAATTTAAAAATTCATCGTCGCACTTAAAGTCACCACTAAAGGCACTATCGTAGCCCGTTTCACGGTACATTAAAGAAATAACGGTAACGTCCTTAGGAATTTTGTAGGTAATATGCTCGCCGTTAAACCAGCCTAAAGCCTCAAACTCCTGCTCCCCTTCTTTAGTTACGTACGTAGTTGAAACCGCACCGATTAACGTATTTTCAGTAGTTATACGAATCTTTTTTCCTGCAGGCGCTTTTATTTTAAGATACGGCGTAAGCTGTGCATTATAGGGAATATCTACGGTGATTTTTTCACCCAAAGCCTTTGTTACGGTGTAGTTTTCATAATCCTTTGAATTCTCGTATTCCTTAAGCCCGTAATCCTTTAAAAACGGTATTCCTCTCGGGTAAAGCTTGCCGTAAGCACCCTCGCCACCGTCGGCATATTCGGTTGCATTTTCCCAATCAGAAACGTCAAAGCCTTCATTCAGCCAATCAGCCATAGCTTCGCCTGCATCAAAATAGATACTGTATTCGGGAAGTCTGTAGTTAGGCGGATAAAGAGGGCTATCAACGAAAGCGGAATTTCTTTTTGCTTTCCAGCTTTTATCGGAAATTATACTGACACCATCGCCTATTGCTTCAAAAATGAACCCGCCCTGACCGCTACTGCTATATGAATAGCTCGTTTCATTATCCCAAAACCAAACTAAAGCACAAATTGAGTTTTCATCCTTTTTAAGATAGGGCGCAATATCAATGCTGTCAAAATAACCGCTGTTTTTGTCGGGGCCTCGCTTCACGCTACCCTCGTAAACAACAGTTTCGCCGTTTATGTAAAGCCAATATTTTGAATCGGCTGAAATATGAGCAACAAGCTCTTCAGGGATTTTATCAAGCTTTACTTTTTTATTAAAGCTCATCCAAACGTTTTTCTCCGTAAGGTTATCCTTATCCCAAATCCATTTCGCTTCCCAATCGGTTTTCTCTTCCGTAGCAATTACACTGTATTCGGGAATACTCTCAGGAATATTGTAATCATTAGTATAAGGTATCATTTCTGAATCACCCCACGAAAAAAATGAAGATATACAAGCCCCCGCTATCACAAGATAGGAAATAATAGTCTGTAAAAGTTGCATAACTACCTCCCGTTGTTATTAGAAAAATATTCTTTCGCACACGAAATAATCTACAAAAAAGATAACACGCTTCATTTTACCAAAACAAACAAATAAATTCAACTTAAACCTGAAAAATTCAAGGTATTTTAAAGAGAATTGCAAATAAAACAAAACACCTCAAAAAGCGTATAATCCTCCGCATTTGTTTTTCAAAATACGGGTTTTAAAGCCTCCTTTGTTTTTATCTTCCACAACAATCAAGTCAAAAAACATTTCCAAGCCACCATCTGTGCCATATTCACATTGAAAATCCTGCAAGGTGAATTCATTTTTCCTTTCTTGACACTCTAAAAGAACAACAACCGCAATATCCGTGTTTTTAATGGCGTTGTAAGCCCTGCCGAGTAATTGGTCATATTCTGCAGGCTTATTTATATCATATTTCAACCTTGTCACAAGCACACAATTATTTTGCTCTGTGTTATTTTCGGCACACTTTTTCAAATCATCAAGCAATTTTGCTTTTCTGCTCCATACAAGCTTATCACCCGCCTGCAAAAAGCCGTTTGAGCTATCAAGCACCTTGTCAAAAGCATCAACACTTGTACTCGCTTCATTGTAAGCAAGGGCTATCATTTTGTATTTTCTCATAAAATTTCTCCTTTGTTTAATTTTTAGGGGGCTGTTTTTATAATCGTTTTTTTCTTTGAAGTTGGTCCACTTTTTTGAAAAAAGTTGAATTTTTTCAAAATTTTTTTACAAAAACGGACCAACTTTAAAAGCTGAAACGGTTATATAAATGTAGGAGGTATAATCAATTTCAATAAAATTGACAACACAAAGACAAAATCGTATAATTATATAAGACTATGGAGGTTACAGATATGTACGAAAAATCCAAATGCTTTTTCAATAGCTTTAACAGTATATTTGATATTAATAGTCCGACAAGAGAAACGGCAGTTGCTGAATACCCTAACTCAAAAACCTTTACAGATTTCATCATTTTTCAAATAAATAAAATAATTGAAGCTCAGGGGTTACACCCTCAAAATGAATATTTCAGAATAGACTCTATGGGTTATAAAGCGAGATGGCAAGAGCTACCTGAAATAAAAAGTTTAAACCGTCATCTTTGGGATTTAGAAATTGCAGTTGAGCATGAAAATAATTCTAAAGATTGGTTAGACGAAGTGATAAAGCTCGCACATATTTGTTGTCCGTTGCGTGTCGTAATCGGGTACGTTCCCTGCAATGAGCGTGATAAAGATATGATTTTACTTAACTATACAGCTGAAGCACTAAAAGAGTTAAACTGTGCAGATAACGTTTTAAACGGTGAATTCCTGATTATTTTAGGTAATTGCAAAACTAATAAAAACCCAGAAAAATATTTCAACTATAAAGCATACGTTTTAGATGCAAAGAAATTTCAATTCATAGAATTAGAACAATAAAAACCAAAACAACGAGGTCTATCTTTAGGTCCGGTAGCAAAGGAGTTCGTTTATGAAAAATTTATTAAAAAAAGAAAATATTATTGTTGCTATTATAATGGTTGTTATTGTTATTTTCTCAGTTGTTTTTATTGGTGTTGAGCCAATAAAGGATTGGTTAAAAGCACCTATAACCTGGGACAAGCCTGAATATATAGATATCACCTTGGAGAGTATGGATATCTATGAGGAAGAAATAGCTTTAAACTACGAAATAACTAATACTTCAGATATTGAATTTACTGAATTTGAATTTATCACCATAGTTAACGGTGTAAAAATACCGATACAAGCCTTTAACACAGCCGGTAGACTTGATGACAGCTTGAAGAAAACTGTATTTTTGAATTCGAATTTCTACACAGTCGGAGGCGAACCAATTGATAAAGAAACGTTTGAAAGCTTCGTTAACACGCCTTTCAATGAAATAAAATCAGATTTTGAGTTTAATACCGTTCATCTCAAAGGGCGCGATGAAAATGGTGACGATTTCGAATTCAAAAATAGTGGTACGTTAAAAATAATACTTATTCTCGTTAGCTCTGCAGTGTTAGGTTACCTCGGAATTGACAAGGTAAAACAACCCTGGTTGCGAATAATCCTCAAGGTTTGCGGATTGCCCGCTATTTTGCTTATATTTGCTGTAATGCTTTTCTTTGCTTTTGTAGGCAGCAACAATGGTAGCGGAGGAAGCTCAGCTTCAGTAAACGATGCTAAAGTCAGACAGGCAAAAGCTCGTTACAAGGAAGCGGCTAACCAGAAAAAGGGTGCCGTAGCTTTCGGTAACAAAAGCGGTGCTGCAGCGGCACAGGCTGAAATGGATAAAGCAATGGCAGATATGATAGCAGGCTCTTCAGATAGCTCTGCTATGAGACAAGCTCAATCCCGCTACAAGGAAGCTGCTAATCATAAAAAAGGTGCCGCCTCACGCGGTAACAGGCAGGCAGCCGCTCACGCTCAAGCCGAAATGGATAAGGCATTGGCTGATATGTTAAACAACAAATAATAAAAAAGGAGCTGATATTATGTCAGCTCCTTTGATTTTATTTTATAGGCTGTATACGGAAGGTGTATGTATAAACCTTTCCCGGCTTCAGCTGATATTTTTCACGCACCTGAGCGTCACCGGGCATATCACCGCCAACACCTATACTGTTAAGGTCAATATTGACTGTTGTAATATCCTTGTGGGGTAGCTGATGTATATGCTTTGCCTTTTGAAGCTCGTCTTGAGTGTAGTGCCAAGAGCTGAAGCAGATTGGAGTTTCTCCTATCGCCTCAAAGCGAAGACCCCTACCCTCTTTATTTCTGAATTCTACAAAGCGTACGTCGGTACGATTCGCATTCTCCTGAGGTCTCATATAATGATGCTCAAGGTCTGCTACGGTTTTTTCGTGTAAGGTAATTTTACCGCCTGTTTTACGGTCAAAATACGTTTCGTGAGGTCCTCTGCCGTACCATTTAACTGTATCAAATTCACGAAGAAGTCCCATTTTCGTACCAAAGCGAAGAAGCTTGAACATTTTGGGTGTACCTGTATGTGTAACCTCTATACTTCCGTCAGGGTTAATAACAAAGGTAGAGGTAACGCCCTTAAATAGCTTAACACTCCAATTAACGTTTATTACAAGCTGTCCTTTTTCATTTTTGCTAACAGATTTTATACTGCCCTTTGCCGTATTTGTTGCCCACCGCCAATTAAAATATGGATTTATAGGAATAAGGAATGGCACAAAATTAAAGTTAGAAATATCGTTATCGGTAAGCGCACGGAAATAGTTGGGTGCAATAGGCTCCTTAAGATATTCTTTGCCGTCGTATTTAAGAGATGTAATTTTACCGTTAACAATCTGCAAGTCAAAGCCTTCGCCCTTAACGCAAACAGCTTTACCGTTTTTATTAAATGACACTTCACCTTGGGATTCAGTTTTTTTGTCGGGTGCTTCTTTAACTATAAACTGGTCAAAGCTCTGCTCATAGCCTGCCTCGCACCAAGGGTGGCTATATTTATTAATAAATGAAACTATAAGCACACATTCCTTTTCTGGTAAAGACGTCAAGTCATAAGGAATTGTAAAATCAATCTGTGAAAGTGGCTGGCAGTTAACGTCAACTGTTCCGCTTTGAATTTCAATACCCTCTGCCTGCAAGCTCCACTTGAACTCAAAATCAGAAAGGTCTGTAAAGAGCTTTTTATTAATTAAGGTGTAAAGCCCTGCATTAACGTCTTTTTCTTTAACCTTAATTTCACTGTAAACCTTTTTCACCTCATAATATGAGGGGTGAGGCTTACGGTCGGCAGTAATAATTCCGTTTGCATTAAAGTAGGTATTAGAGCCCGTCATTGCGGTTGTGTTTGGCAAATGAGTGTATCTTCCTGGCTCGTAGGGCTCAAAATCCGTACCATAAAGCCATTGGTCACCATCAGGGGTTTTCTTGCGGATTGCCTGGTCAACAAAATCCCAGATATAACCGCCGTGCATATGGTCATACGCCTCAAAATCATCCATATATTCCTGGAAATTACCAAGGCTGTTTTCCATAGCGTGTGCATACTCACAAAGCAAAACAGGTCTGCAATAATCCTCTTTCTTTATAGGCTTTGAGTCTGCCGCAAGAGCATTTGCAATATTATCAAAAAGCGTAATTTCAATGGGCTCCTTATTACAAAGCTTTTTCATTGCACTCTCAACGGGATACATTCTTGAAATAACATCACTTTTTGTAAAATTAAAGTCGCCTTCATAATGGAACTGACGTGTGTTATCGAGCTTAAGGGCAGCCTTTTTCATCTCTGAGAAGTTACTGCCGTCACCTGCCTCGTTACCCAAAGACCACATAAATACACAAGCGTGATTTCTGTCACGAAGCACCATTCTTTCCATACGGTCAACAACCGCATCCGTCCAGACGGGGTTATCACCGGGAACTCCCTTACGACGCACACCGTGGGTCTCAAGGTCACATTCATCCATAACATAAAAGCCGTATTCATCACAAAGGTCATAGAAATACGGGTCGTCGGGGTAATGTGAGGTACGTATAGAGTTGATATTTGCATTTTTCATAAAGTTAAGGTCCTGATGGTACCTTTCCTTAGGAACTGCCCAACCGTAATCGGGGTCAAAATCGTGACGGTTAACACCGCGGAGCATCATCTGTTTGCCGTTAAATAACAGCTTGTCACCGATAATTTCAACCTTTTTAAAGCCGAAACGGATTGATTTATAGGTTGTTTTACCGTCAGCAGTTATGGTAAGAAGCAATTTGTAAAGATAAGGAGTTTCGGCAGACCATTTCTTCGGGTTTTCAATAAGCTTTTTAAACACAAGCCTTGATGAACCGTCTGTTTCCCCAACGCCCAGAAGAATTCTGTCATCCCCGTCAATAATTTCTGCTTTTACTGTTGCCGTACCAACCTCATCATAATTATTAACCTGAATTTCAAGTGTAGTGTTACTGTTTTTATATTCTGCATCCAAATCGGTTGTAATATAAAAATCACGCAAGCATTTTTTAGGCTCAGCAAAGATGTATACCTCGCGGTAAAGACCGCAAAGAAGCCACATATCCTGATTTTCAAGATAAGCACCGTCAGAAAAGCGGTAGCATTTTACCGCAACCTTATTAGTGCCCTTATGTACAAATTTTGTAACGTCAAATTCATGAGGTGTCATAGAGCCCTGAGAATAACCCACGTACTCACCGTTAACGTAAACCTCAATTGCAGATTTTGCAGCACCGAAATGCATAAAAATCTGTTGTCCGTCAAAGCTTTCAGGCATATCAAAATCGCGGATATATAAGCCGATTTCCTGCATTTTATGGTCAATTGAGGGAATTTTACTCTTTTTACGGCTTAAAGCACGGCAATACGTACTTGCGTAGTAATAGGGGTAACTGCCTGTTTCCTGACCCATCTGCCATACTGAAGGAACTTTTATTTCGCCCCAGGCAGAAGCATCAAAATCATTTGAAATAAAATCCTCGGGACAATTATCAAGACCTCTTTGCCAATAGAATTTCCACATACCGTTAAGAGTCATTTTTGACTCAGGCTCTTTTCTTTCAAGGGCATCCGCCTCGTTATCATAAGAAAAGGCTATGATATGTCCATCCTCTTTATTCTTTTTAATTATTGCGGGATTTTCCCAATCAAATCTATATTTTCCCATTTCCTACTCCTCTTAATACGAGAATATTTTTAAATATTATAACATATATCGTGAAACATTTCTACATTTCAATCAAGCTGAAGTCACATCACAATACTTGCCGATGCTGAAGCTTGTTTTCGGAAATCGTTTTTTCTTTCCGCCAACAGTTATACCGTCAAGCTCAACTTGAACTGTGTTGGTTTTACTATCCGTGCCTGCGATTTTAGGTCTCATATACGAGGTGTATGAAATATTTCTGAAAACAACGTTTTTGATTTCAAAATTTTCTGCTTCCTCGTCATAAATCTTTACGAGAATAGGTCTGCCTTCGTCACGGAATATTTCAATATTTTCAAAAAGAACTCCGTCAATACTGCCTTCGGTTTGCTCCGCCACAACAACAAGAGAACCTATTCTGTCATTATCCCAGATACCGTCACGGTAAATCACGGCACAGTCACGGAAGGTGACGTCTGAAATTTTCTTGTTTACTTCCCCTGTAATACCGAAGCATCTTGCATATCCGCCCCAGGCAATACAGCTTGTAAAAGTAATATTTTTGCTATCCATTGTACCGCCGAGAGCCTTAACCTCAAAGGTATCGTCAGCCACTCTTGCAAAGCAGTTGTCAACAGTTACGTTGTGACTGTTGCAGATTGCAAAGCCGTCACAGTTACCGCGGTTGCCGATGATATCAACGTTATTAATGCTGACGTCGGTGCAACAGTAGGAAATAAACGACCATTCGGGCGAGTTGATGATTTTTACGTCTCTGACGTTTACGTTATTACAGTTTGTAAAAACAACACCGCGTCTTTCACGTCTGTCAAGACGGGTCATATCTATTACGCCTCTACCTGCAAGGGTTATGTTATTACAGTTGTAAAAATTAATAAACGGATATCTTGTAAGCCCTATTGCATTGTCGCTCGGTGCAGTAGGCTCAAGGTATTTGTTTTCATCCTCGGCGCAGTCAATATCAAAAAGATGGTTAGCGATAACATAAGCGCCTTCTCTGAGATAAATCACCAGATTTTTGTGTTCAACAAGGTTAACGTAGTCATATTGATACACGCCTTTATCAAGAACCCAAACGCTATCTTCTCCGTATTTTTCTATGTATTCTGCAATTTCTTTATCCTCGTCAACCTTTTCGCGAACCATAAGTGTATAGCCGTAATACTGGTTTGCATTGTTAAAAAGGAAAGTATAAATACCTGTTTTGTTGATTGATGCTGTTACAGTGTTGTCTTTACACTGTGCCTTTACACCGTGTGATTCCGGAAGCACGGTTGCATTTTTCAGCTCAACATCAGCACCGGTTATTTCAATATTGAATGAAAACTCCTTATCTGAATCAACATAAATTTCAGAAAAAGAGTGAAGTGTACCCGTATCGTCAACACGGATAAAAACAACTGAAGCATAAACGGGAATTTCCTCACCGCTTACCTTTGCCGTGTAATACGGCGAAACCGTAATACCGTTTATATCTTCATAACCGCCCGACTGAACGTATTCGGGGAGCTCAGCCGATGCTCTGCCTACAAGCTCCTGCTCGGTAAGCCCCGCTTCTTCAAGGGTGACAATTGCTTCCTCGGGGTATTCAAGATATGAAAAATCAAAATCTTTACTTTCGGGGGAAACAGTTGCAGGAAATATAAGATTCGAGAAAAAAATCGAAGCGGTTGTAAAAAGTGTAATAATAAATTTAACTAAACCTTGCATTTAAATATCCCCTTTAATTTATATCATAGAAAAAAGAGTTTTGAAGAATAAAATTATTACGGTAAATATATTGGCATCTGAATCTGTTGTGTTATCGGTTATCTCAAAAGAATCAATAACTTCATCTGTGTCGGTACGGTAAGTCGTGCCTACAATAGCTCCGTCGTTAAAATTAAACGCTGTATATGTAGGAACACGCACGTCGAATGCAGAAACAGTAAACGAAGCAGTTGATTCGGGAAGCGGGTCATAGTTGCTTCCTGAAGCTGATGAGGACTGAACGTACACCGTGCCTTCACCGTCTGTTACTTCGCCTGCATACATAGTGTCTGTGCGTGAATAAAAGTGGTCGTGTCCGCTCAGGCATAAGTCTATATCATATAAATCATAGAGTGATGAGAAGAAAAGACGTTCTTCTGAAAAATCATCATCGCTTAATGAAGCTGAATAAGGGTTGTGGTGCATTGTAACAACTCTCCACTTTGTATCGGGATGAGCCTGTGTTGCTTCACGCAAAACCTTTGCTGTATCAAGCATAAGGTTGTTGTTTGAGTTGATTGTAATAAAAAGCACGTCACCGTAGGTGTAATAATATCCCGTTCCTGCTTCACTTGGATTAAGCTCGTCAACCTCATTCGGATTGTTAAAAATCTCGCCGTAAAGCGTAGAATCATCGTCGTGGTTTCCGATGGTGTTGGCAACAGGTAGAGAACGCAAGGCTTCGGGAGAAAGGTAAGCCTTCATCTGAACCAGGCTATCGGGAGATTGAAACTGGTCACCGCCTGAAATTGCAAAAGCGGCATTCGGGTAAGCTGCAAGCATTTTCTCGACCGTATAATTCCAGCCACAGGTGTCACGTACGAGTATTTCTTCAAGTGTTTCGTCGCCGGAACGTCCAATTTGTGCATCGGAAATATAGAGAACGGTAAAGTCATCCGCAGGTTGCACCGTAAACGGCTGTGCTTCACTCCAGACACCGTTTTCGGTATATGAATAATAATAGGTTTTACCTTGCTTAAGTCCTGTTACGGTAACCTTGTTTGACCTAAGGTTTTCGATACCATCCGAAGTATTAACCGCAAACTCTTCAGCATCAGACATATTACTGTTTTGCGAAACCTTGAAGGCGGGCTTGCTGTCTTTAGAGCTTGATAGCCACGCAAAGCGAAGCTCGCCGACTTCGGCACCGGGTGTAACGGAAATCACCGTATCATCATCCTGTATTTGCGGCCATTTCGGTGAAAACTCTGTAAGCACCTCGTCCTTATATGCAAAGCCGGGCTCAGCAAAAGCCGTAACACTCATAACAATAGTAAGAACAAGCACAACTGATATTATTTTAATTATTTTCGTCATATAGATTCCTCCGATTAATATTCTGTTAAATTTCATTTTTATCAAAATTTAAAGGACTCAACAAATTAGAATTTATTAATCACAATTCGTATTTTCGTATAAAATATGACGGGGTGCAGCTCCAAGCATGACAAAGGCTATTTATCATTCTGTCGTTATATGGTGAAAAATCAAGGTCATCGGGTACGTAAGCTTCCCAGAAAGTATCTGTACCAAGCTCAACCATTCCGCCCCAAAGTTTTTTCAGATATTGTACTGCTTCGTCTTTCATCCCGAGCTTCAACATAGCTTCAATAACATAATGATGCATATAGGGTGTAACAGGCTGTTTAAACTCCTTATTATCAAGGCAAGAAAGAAGAAGCTTTTTTGCTTTTTCTCCGTTTATCACACCGCCTAAAATCATCCACACCTGAGAATGAACACTCATTTGTCCCTTGTCAAGTTGATTTACAAAAGCATTTTTCCCTTCATCAAAAAGATGCTTTTTTGATGCAATGCGGACTTTTCTGAGTGTCTCGGAATATCTGACATGGGTTTCATCACCGATTTTTTTCAGAAGTGCAGAGAAACGTTCAAGTGTGTAAAGGTAAACACCTTGTAGTGCAGTTAAACCGCTAAGTCCGGGACACCAGTCAATGAATGAGAACCAACCGTCCTGAGGTGTTACGATAAGGTTTTCATCAAGCAGCTTTTCAAAGCTGTCAAGCTGAGATTTACACAAAGAAAGCAGG
>JAZNVT010000007.1:0-13016 GCA_045592945.1 Acutalibacteraceae bacterium
CTGAAAAAATCAAAGAATCCCATTTTTCCATCTCCTTACAGCATAGCGAGAATTTCATCCTTCGGTTTTGCTCCCATTGTTTGATTTACAATCTTGCCGTTTTCAATTACCACCAGCGTCGGAATGCTCATAATGCCGAACTGGCTTGCCAGCTCCGCTTCTTCATCTACGTTGATCTTTCCGACCTTGATATCGGGGCGCTCATCGGCGATCTCTTCCACAATAGGTACTACCATACGGCAGGGACCGCACCAAGGAGCCCAAAAGTCCAGAAGGACTTTCTTTTCGGAATTTAATGCTTCACTTTTAAAATTGTTTTTATTGATGTTGATAGCAGACATATTCACGTCCTCCTTTTTTCTTTGTGGCCTCATTATATCACAGCATTTGGCACCGTTCTGTGATGACATCACATTTCTTACCCGACATACAAGAATTTTTTGAAACCGAAGAAGGCTTGAAAGCGTATGAGGAATGGAAGGCAGAAAAACCGAAAGCAAATTGATGCAACATCTATACAGGACAACACTCCCGAATAGTTTTATTCGGGAGTGTTTCGTACACATTGTAAATATAGTGAAATTATGGTATGATTAATCGAAATGTAAATGCTGATTGAATACCATTTTGTTGAGGTGAAATTATGAATTTGTTTGATGATGAAAATGAGATAATGCGATTTTTTCAGGGGGTTGATAACAAAGATGTCTTTTTTATAAACTTCGGTAGAGAAATTGTACATTTTTATAATCAAATACACAATGAAAATTCTTGGGTAAGTTGGGTTGATAGTTCTGCCAAAAATGCTCCGCCTCCGGATTTTTTTAACGAAGAACATAAAATTATGATGGAAATTATGAGAGTGGACGACCACGCTTTTAAAAAGAAGGGTAAGTTTATAAATCCTACCAATGCTAAAGAAAGTGAACGTCGTCGTGAAATAATGAGCTTATTATCTGGAGAGCAAATAAAAAATTCCAAAATCGTTTTAAATGTGCATTCAGGTTTGCCTACAAACGAAGACCATAATTATAACTTTTATTTAACTAATTTCAAACACGTTTTAACAGAGCACAGCAAAAAAATTGAACTGTATAGAAAAAATCACCCTGGATATAAATTAGCTTTCTTTGTCTTCGATGAATCAACTCCATACATAAAAGTTTATGATAAAGCTTTGGTTAAACGAGGTCCTAAAGCTGGTGAACCAGTTTTTGCAGAATTCCACAGATTTTTCTTGGATTCGAGCTTTTTGTCTGTGTTTAAAGAGTTAGATATAGATTATTTGGTGTGGTTTGCACCATATAAACATATACAAACAATAGAGGGTTTTGAATTACCTAAAGTTGTGATTTTTAATATGAAAAAAAACTTTTTGAAACATTGCATAAAGTATGATACAGATTATATTATGCCGGCAGAGGAATAATTTCTTTATATATGATTTTGAATATTTATATTTAGAACAGGCAGATGAAAAATCATCTGCCTGTATTTAATCATAAAAAGAAGAATAACCCAAACGTATCTCCTACAAGATAAATGTTCGGATTATTCTTCCGTGGTCGGAGTGAGGTGATTCGAACACCCGACTTCTTCGTCCCGAACGAAGCGCTCTACCAAACTGAGCCACACCCCGAAATAGATATTAAATTTTGAATTGGACGTTTTTTCTTGCGAAAAAATCTTCGTCCCGAAGGTCGCGCTCTTCCTGTTGCAATATAGTCGTCTCGCTCGTTATTCACTTCGCGATACTCCTTATTGCGCCACTCCTTATTCCTCGCTTCATCCGCCACCGGCGGCGCTCGGAAACGTCCCCAAATTGAGCCACATCTCGTTATTCTGTTTTTGTTCATTAAAAGCTGGATACACCTTAAAAAGTGCAGATTGAATTATACATTATACGTTAAATAAAATCAAGTGGTTTTAATCATTTATTTTAATTTGATTTTTACCATCTAAACTAATTAGCTTATATAAAAGGTGGTTTGCTAAAATGCAAACCACCTTTACTTTTATCTTATCCCGTAATTTTCAATGATATAATCCATATCCTTATCGCCTCTGCCTGAAAGGTTGATAAGAACTGAGCCGTGCTCCATAGTTTTTGCAAGCTTCATACCGTAAGCTACTGCATGTGAGCTTTCAATTGCGGGAATTATACCCTCAAGTCTTGAAAGCTTATAGAATGCATCAATTGTTTCTTCATCGTCGATTACGTCGTATTTTACTCTGCCGATTTCCTGAAGGAAAGCGTGTTCGGGGCCTGATGAAGGATAATCAAGACCGCTTGCAACTGAATAAACGGGTGCGGGCTCACCGTTTTCATCCTTAAGCATTATGCTGTTAAAGCCGTGCATAATACCCTCTGTGCCGTATTTAAGGCTTGCGGCGTGGTCGCCCAGCTTGGGACCTCTGCCGAGGGGCTCGATACCGTAGATATCAACAGGGTCATTCAAGAAGCCTGAGAAAAGACCTGCCGCATTAGAGCCGCCGCCTACGCAAGCAACTATTGCATTGGGGAGATGACCCGTCATTTCAATAAACTGTTCTCTAGCCTCAATACCAACAACGCTCTGGAAATCACGAACCATCATAGGAAACGGATGAGGGCCGAGAACTGAACCGATACAATAAATAGCATCCTTATATTCGTTACAATATGCCTCAAAAGCTGCGTCAACCGCTTCCTTAAGAGTCTGAAGACCGTGAGTAACCTCAACAACGTTTGCACCGAGAATTTTCATTCTTGCAACGTTGGGAGCCTGCTTCTTTATATCAACAGAGCCCATATAAATATCACATTCAAGACCGAAATATGCAGCTGCAGTAGCAAGAGCAACACCATGCTGACCTGCACCTGTTTCTGCAATAACCTTCTTCTTTCCCATATATTTTGCAAGAAGAGCTTCACCCATACAGTGATTAAGCTTGTGAGCACCTGAATGGTTAAGGTCCTCTCTTTTTGCGTAAAGCTGTACCTTGCCGCCTAAAGCATCTGAAAGTCTTTCAAGATGTGTAACGGGTGTGGGTCTGCCCTGAAATTCTTTTCTTATTCTTCTCAATTCTGCAATAAACTTTCTTGACTGGCAAATTGAGTAATAAGCCTCCGTAATTTCCTCCATAGCCTTCTGAAGCTCGGGTGAAACGTAAGAGCCGCCGTATTTTCCGAAAAAACCGTTTTTATCTGGATAATTGTTAAAATATGTATCAAAGTCAACGTTATTAAGAATCATAACTGTACCTCCTGAAAATTATTTTAAGTATTAAAGAATAACTAAGCTATTCAAAATCGCCATCGTTTACTCATTATAAACACATTTAACCATCTCACTTATTTGAGAAAATTTTATTCTTTTCAAAAATTTTAATAAGAGCTATACCAAATATTAAGCCTGCAACACCCTGAACCGCGTTAGGCGGAATATTTACTACCGATGCTCCAAAGCCGTACATAAAGCCTTCAAATATATAGTAGCCTGCTACCATTAATATTTCAGCCGTTATACCGCCTATGAGCATTGTAGGTATATTACTTATTTTGTCTTTCAACATTTTTCTGCAAAAATATGCAACAACTGCCATCAAGCCTTTTATAGCAAATGTTACAGGCGCATATACTGCATAGCCTGAAAAAACATCAGCAAGTGCCGAACCGATACCCGCAGCTAAAAAGCTATAACCCGGTGGCAAGAGCCAACCCGACAACAAAACTACACAATCGCCAAGGTTTATATAACCTTTTAGCGGTGAAGGTATTTTTATTATCATTGTAGCTACACAAACCAACGCTGCTAACATAGATGCAATTGCGATTTTCCGTGTTGTGTTTTTCATTGTACCGCACCTGAAATCCGAGTTAAAATAAAAAGCCCTTGACAGACTTAACTTCTGCCAAGGACGAATAAATTCTTATCCGCGGTGCCACCTTGAATTCGTGAATAACACGCACTTTTGAGGTACTATCATACCCCCGACAACTAACGTATGTCTTAACGTTGCAGAATACTCTGTGAAACCACATTTGACTGCACCCTCAGCGGCCCATTTGACAACCTGTTTCCTACCCTTTTTCAGCTACAGGGCTCTCTGTAAAGTCATAACTGCCTTTATCTCCGCCTCAACGGTTTCTTTAATTGTCAGTTATTATATCACCCTATTATTTTTTTGTCAACAACTATATAAAAACGTAAATTTTTCCAAAAAAAGTTGAACAAAGTTTTTCAACAATAATTCTTAAATCATAAAAAACAGTTTGTTTTTTCGTCATAATGCGTTAAAAATCGTATCGCTATTTGTAACATTTTCACAAAATCATTCGACCTTTTTGCATACTTTTATTCAACTGATTAATAGCTATAACACCTCTTTTTGTTGTGCAATATGCACAATCCCACTACCTTTAATTTGTGCATATTCACTTGACTTTTTTAAAAAAATCTGTATAATGAAGTCATAAATTAAAGGAAAGGAGTCCAAAAGATTATGATTAACTACAGAGAAATTGAGAAAAAATTACTCAAAGAGATTGAAGATGAAAAGGGCTTCTCCTGGAAGAAGCTTGTTAAGATAATTGAGCTTAACGGTATTCTTAAAGGAATGGAATAATCCATTCTTTCAGAGAGCAGTAGCCCTGCCTCTTCTTTCCCCGATTATCACCCGAACAGCCCTTTCGCCCATATTCATCGCCGAAAGGGACTTTGGGAGGATATAGATATAGTTTCATAAAGCCAAAACAAAAGCCCGCCTCTATATAGGTGGGTTTTTGTTTTTTTGGCAGCCTGTAAAAACAAATTGGATTCGAAGCAAATACCTTATAGCGTAGATTCTTATCCGCACTTCGCACTTCGCATTCCGCTTTTCACACTTAATTTGCCATTTTGCACATATTAACACCGTATTTTTATACATAAATAAAAGCTTGTTTTGGTTGACTACGTTTCTTTTTTAGTTTATCATTTATATATATTTTTCTCAAAAGGAGATATTAAGATGACCAAAGCAGAAGCATTAAAAAAAGCTAAAGAGCTTGTGTCAAAAATGACAGTTGAAGAAAAAATGACACAGCTTCTTTATACATCTCCCGCAATCGAAAGATTGGGAATTAAAGACTATAACTGGTGGAACGAGGGTGCTCACGGTGTAGCCCGTTCGGGAACTGCAACCGTTTTCCCCCATACTATTGCTATGGCGGCAACCTTTGACCCTGAGCTAATAAATACAATTGCCGACGTTATTTCAACAGAGGGCAGAATTAAATATAACAAGCATTGCGAATATAACGACCACGATATTTTCAAGGGTATTACATATTGGGCACCAAATATCAATATTTTCCGTGACCCTCGTTGGGGACGCGGTCAGGAAACCTTCGGTGAAGATCCTTTCCTTACCGCAACTCTCGGTACTGCATTTATCAAAGGTATCCAGGGTGACGGTGAATTTTTAAAGGGTGCTGCTTGCTCAAAGCATTTTGCAGTTCATTCAGGTCCTGAAAAAGACCGTCACGGCTTCGATGCAATTGCTACACCTCACGACCTTTTTGAAACCTACTTACCTGCATTTGAAAAAACAGTAAAAGCAGGTGTTGCAGGCGTTATGGGTGCTTATAACCGCACAAACGGTGAGCCCTGCTGTGCTCATTCATATTTAACAGGTGAAATTTTAAGAAAGCGTTGGGGCTTTGACGGTTATTTCGTTTCAGACTGCGGTGCTTTACAGGATATTTACGAATTCCACAAATTTGTTGAAACCCGTGCAGAAGCTGCAGCAGTTGCTCTTAAAAACTCCTGCGACCTTAACTGCGGTCAGACCTACGATGCTCTTGTAGATGCATACGAGGAAGACCTTATTACAGAAGAGCAGATTACAGAAGCTGCTGAAAGGCTTTATATGATACGCTTCCTTTTAGGCGAATTCGAAGAGGTAAGACCTTATTCAGATATCCCCTATTCAAAGCTTGACTGCAAAGAGCATAAAGCTCTTAACCTTAAAGCAGCAGAGCAATGTATGACGCTTCTTAAAAACGACGGATATTTACCCCTTGATAAAAACACAGAAAAGCGTATTGCCATAATAGGTCCTAACGCACTTTCAGTTACTGCCCTTGAGGGTAACTACAACGGCTATGCCTCTGAATATATTACAGTTGCCGACGGTATAAGAAGAGTTTTCACCAATGCAGATATTTCTGTTGAAAAGGGTGCAAACTATTGCAACGAAAAAACTAACGACTGGGGTGGCTTCGGCAATATGATAAGCGATGGTATTGCCGCCGCTGCCAATGCAGATATTACTGTGCTTGCACTCGGTCTTGACTGCTCTATTGAGGGTGAGGATACAGGCTTTGACAACGATTACACCGCCTGCGGTGACAAGAAGAATATTTATCTTCCCAAAACTCAGCAAAAATTAGCAGAAGCTGTTTGCGATGTATGCGATAACGTTATCGTTGTTATTATGTGCGGTAGCTCAGTTGATTTAGGCAAAAAGGTAAGAAACCACGCAAAAGCTATAATTCACGCTTGGTATCCCGGCTCTCAGGGTGGTCTTGCTATTGCAAAAACAATTTCGGGTGACTCTAACCCCTGCGGTAAAGCTCCCGTTACAATTTATGATGGTGAGCATCCCCTTCCCGATTTCATCGACTACAATATGAAAGGCAAAACCTACCGTTTCATTGAGGGTGATGCTCTTTACCCCTTCGGCTTCGGTCTTTCATATACAAAATTCGCTTACTCAGATTTGAAGCTTATTGAGAAAAATGAAGATACGGTTAAAATTTCTGTTACTGTTAAAAACGAGGGTGACAGAAGCGGTATCGAAAAAACTCAGGTTTATGCTCAGTTTACCGATTCAAGAACGTATACTCCTCACTTCCAGCTTTGCGGTATTAAATCAACAAATCTCGAAGCAGGCGAAGCTGCTACTCTTGAATTTGAAATTGATACATATTGGCTCAAGGCAACTCTTGAAAACGGTGACAGAGTTACACCCGACGGAAAAATCACTCTTTTCGTCGGTGGTCATCAACCCGATAATGTAAGTAACGCTTTACTTGGTTACGAATGTGAAAAAATAGTTCTTTAAATCTAAAAAATGCCTTAACGGTCAAAACCGTTAAGGCATTTTCTTTTTGCTACATTGTGTATTCTTCAAGAATATTTCCGCTTAAATCCTTGTGAACAATTGCATTATCATCAACGATAACATATCCTCTCGGCGTGTTTTCTTTCGGGATTGAAACAGAGCCCGGGTTTACGTATAAAATACCGTTTTCAAGCATTTCTATTTTACTTACGTGAGTGTGACCGTTAAAAAGCACGTCACCTTTTTTTAGCTTAGGTAAATTATCGGGATTAAGCTTGTGACCATGAGTTAAGAAGAAAAGTCGGTCCTTGTGGTAAAGAATAGCATATTCTGCAAGCACGGGGAAGGAAAGCACCATATCGTCAACCTCTGCCTCGCAGTTACCTCTTACACAAAGAATCTCTTCTGACATACCATTGAGAAGAGCTATAACACCCTTGGGGTTATACTCCTCTGGTAAATCATTTCTCGGCCCGTGATAAAGCACGTCACCTAAAAGAATAAGCTTATCGCACTTTTCTTCGTTATATCTTTCAACAAGCTCTTTACAATATTTTAAAGAGCCGTGAATATCGGATGCAATCAAAATTTTCATCAATCATTTCCTCCGCCTATCTTTATTTCAGGTGGCTGCTGAAGCTGAATATAGGGTGTAAGAGTTTTTGCAAGATTTGTTATAGGCATACTCTGTAAAACAACTCTACCGGGACCTTGAACAACTGTATGGAAAATACCCTGACCGCCGAATAAAACGTTTTTAGCGCCGTGAATAGCCTGAACGTCCATAGAGCAAGTTGCACTCATACCTGCAAGATAGCCCGTATTAACAATCATAGACTGACCCTGTGCCAATTCATATTCGCAAGCGTGACCGTCAATTTCAATAAACGCAGTACCTGTGCCTGAAAGCTTTTGCATAATAAAGCCCTCACCACCGAATAATCCTGAGCCTAACCTTTTCTGAAAATGAACTGAAAGCTCAACGCCCTCTGTAGCCGCAAGGAATCCACCCTTTTGAACAATAAAAGGCTCACTTGGTGTAATATTTACAACCTTTATTGAGCCAGGAAAGCTTGAGGAAAAAGCAATCTGCCCCATACCATTCATTGCAGTATATTTATTTTGGAATATGGAATCACCTGAAAACATTCTGCCTAAAGCCTTACCTATACCGCCTCTTGCAGAGGTATCCATTTTCATATTAGGGCTCATCCAGCTCATACTGCCTCTTTCGGTAATAATGCTTTCGCCCGCTTCAACGTCACAAACAACAACGGGTAAGGTTTCGCCCATAATGCTATATCTCATAAAATCAACTCCTTGAAGTGTAAGGTATCCTTTCAACTTGAGTATAGCATATACTGAAACGTTTGTAAAACAGAAAATTCCAAGTAATTTTATATATTATTTTTTATACTTTGCCTTTCCCTCATTCTTTTCCAATTTATAAAGCCATAAGAATCATTTATAAAAAATATCACAAAGCAAATAATCATAGGTGCGTTTTCAGGCTCAACCATACTTGCGAGAATCCAAAGAATTATTAAAACGATATCGTTACCCGCATACGCTAATGCATAATAAGGATTTCTTAAAAAGGTTAAGCCCGATGCAAGAAAGCTTGTTGCTATCGAAACGGTGCTAAAAAACAAATTCGGTGTATTAAAGGCTTTAAGTATAAAATAAAAAGCAAACGTTACAACAAAGGTTAGCCCCCATAAAACGAAGCAGCCTTTACGTGTAAGCTTTTTAATTTTAACCTCTGCTTTTCCTTTTTCAAAAGGATTTCTCAGCCATTCAACCGTTGCTGCTATCGCCATAGGTGAGGTCATACCGAGGTAGGTAATCATTTCACCGTAATACTTAAACCTATAAGAAATCAACGCATAAAAAACAGCAAAAACCACTGTCATCATCTGACCAAATGGGTTGCCCTTCGCAACAAATATCAAAGCGGTTGCCCCTATAAGAGAAGCGGTAAGCACTAAAAAATCAAATTCCTTACCCAACAAAAAGCTTACTATAATAATTAAATTCGAGCATATCCACAAAAGTAATTCAAACCTGCTTAAGGTTTTAAAAGGATTTTCCAACGACATAAATCCACCCCAACAAAAAAATAAATCCGTTTGCATATCTTCAAAGACCTAACGATATGCATACGGATGAAAAACTCATCTACTACCCGGTGGCAGCTTAATAATATTAATTTATGATTATTATAATCTATTTTTCCTGATTGTCAACACCAATCTGACGAAGCCTGTATCTCTTACTTAACAAAACGTTAACTTTTAATTCTTGATTTTTAATATTATATATAGTATAATTAACTATCAATATTTTATATTAGGGTAATGTTGTTTTATCCATTTCCTATACAGGTGATTTAATGAACAAAAAACTCAAAGCAATAATAGCCGTTGTTCTTGTGTGTATTACTGTTTTTATGGTTTCTATGCCCTTTGGGGCTATACAAGTAACCCGTCTTTATGGCGACATTAACAACGATTCCTTCGTAACTATTCAGGATGCACGAATTGCTCTTATGATAGCTACGGGAATATATACGGAAACCGTTGAGGGTCTTGATTTTCAAACGGCAGATATTGACAAAAGCGGCAAAATATCTCTTGATGACGTTTTGATTATCTTAAACACTGCCGCAGGCTTCATTCCAACAAAGCCAATCGGTAATTTTGAATTCAGCGAAAATGGTCCTGAATTCACTAATTTAGTAAACACCTACAGAGTGCAGACAGACTTTGCTAAAAGCTACGTAACCTACTCTGAGGACCTTTCAAATATAGCAAGAATTGCTGCCGAAGAATATGCTACCAAAACAGGTACTGCATACACAAACTTTGATGGCTCTTACTACTATAAATACCTTGACTATGCAGGTATCAGCTATGAATATGCTGATAAAATTATAATTTCCTCATCCTACAGCTACAAAGCCGCTGTAGAAGCAATGATGAGAAACCAACAATCCAAAAAGGCTTTATTAAGCGATGAATTTACAAAAATAGGCGTTGGTGCATATACGAAGGATGCCCGTACATTCTATTGGTGTGTAATTCTTATTAAAGACTAATAAAACTTTAACTTTATAAACCACACTCGAAAGGAAGTATTACAATGAGTGATTTTAAAATTGAAACAAAATGTGTGCAAGGTGGCTATACACCCGGTAACGGTGAGCCCCGACAGATTCCGATAGTTCAAAGCACAACCTTTAAATATGCTACAAGCGAAGATATGGGTAAGCTTTTCGACCTTGAAGCAAACGGTTATTTCTATACAAGACTTCAGAATCCTACAAACGATTACGTTGCCGCTAAAATAGCAGAGCTTGAGGGCGGTACTGCAGCTATGCTTACCTCTTCAGGTCAGGCAGCATCCTTCTACGCAATTTTCAACATTGCCTCATGCGGTGACCACGTTGTTTCATCGTCAACTATTTACGGCGGAACTTACAACCTCTTTGCAGTAACAATGAAAAGAATGGGTATTGATTTCACCTTTGTTTCACCTGACTGTACAGAGGAAGAGCTTAACGCAGCTTTCCAGCCTAACACAAAGGCTGTTTTCGGCGAAACTATTGCAAACCCCGCCCTTACTGTTCTTGATATTGAAAAATTTGCAAATGCAGCTCACGCTCACGGCGTTCCGCTTATTATCGACAATACCTTTGCAACTCCCGTTGGTTGCCGTCCTTTTGAATGGGGCGCAGATATCGTTACCCACTCAACAACAAAATATATGGACGGTCACGGTGCCGCAGTTGGTGGTTGCATTGTTGATTCAGGTAAATTCGACTGGATGGCTCACGCTGACAAATTCCCCGGTCTTTGCACGCCTGATGACAGCTACCACGGTATTACTTACGCAGAGCGTTTCGGCAAAGAGGGTGCATTCATCACAAAAGCAACTGCTCAGCTTATGAGAGATTTCGGCTCAATCCAGTCACCTCAGAATGCTTTCTACCTTAATTTAGGTCTTGAAAGTCTTCACGTAAGAATGAAAAGACATTGCGA
Organism: Acutalibacteraceae bacterium; assembly: GCA_045592945.1. Taxonomy (GTDB): domain Bacteria; phylum Bacillota; class Clostridia; order Oscillospirales; family Acutalibacteraceae; genus DTU089. Next base: position 11,130 of record JAZNVT010000007.1, read on the forward strand.
AAACGGTCTTGCAGTTGCAAAATTCCTCGAAGCAAGCGATAAGATTGAATGGGTAACCTACGCAGGTCTTGAAAACGACAAATACCATAAATTAGCAGAAAAATATCTTCCTAACGGCACCTGCGGTGTTGTTTCCTTCGGCGTTAAGGGCGGAAGAAAAGCTGCTGAAGAGTTTATGAAAAAGCTTAAGCTTATTGCTATCGAAACTCACGTTGCCGATGCAAGAAGCTGTTGCTTACACCCTGCAAGTGCAACTCATCGCCAGATGAATGATGCAGAGCTTGAAGCTTGCGGAATCACCGCAAACCTTGTTCGCCTTTCCTGCGGTCTTGAAAATGCAGAAGACCTTATCGCTGATATTCAGCAAGCCCTTGCTGAATAAGTGGCAAATTGCAAGTGGCAAGTGGAAAATTAAGGGTCTGCGACGCAATTTTTATTATTTGGAAGCGTAGCTTCCCAGAAACTTGCAACTTTCCACTTTCAACTATCAACTTTTATGAAGGAGGTATGAGGAATGCCCATCAAATTACCCGATGAGTTGCCTGCAGTCAAAACTCTTGAAGAAGAGAATATATTCGTTATGACTGACACTCGCGCAATTACTCAAGATATTCGTCCGTTAAAAATTCTGGTTTTAAACCTCATGCCGAAAAAAACGGAAACAGAAACTCAGCTCTCACGCCTTTTGGGAAACTCCCCCTTACAAGTGGAATTTGAGCTTATACACACAAAATCCCATGTACCGAAGCACACCCCGAAAGAATACCTTCTTGCATTCTATAAGACATTTGATGATATAAAGCATCAAAAGTTTGATGGTCTTATTATCACAGGTGCACCCGTTGAAAAAATGGAGTTTGAAGATGTTACCTATTGGGAAGAGCTTTGCGAAATAATGGAATGGAGCAAAACCCACGTTACAAGTACTTTCCACATCTGTTGGGGTGCCCAGGCAGGGCTTTATTACCACTACGGTATAAAAAAATATCCCTTACCTGAAAAGCTTTCAGGAATTTATAATCACACTGCAGATTATAAACAATCAATTCTTTTAAGGGGCTTTGATGATGAATTTAAAGTTCCCCACTCACGTTATACAACCATAAACAGAGAAGAAATTGAAAAGGTTCCCGAGCTAAAAATCCTTGCTTCATCTGACGAAGCAGGTGTTTATATCGTAACAACAGAAAGCGGCAAACAGATTTTTGTTACAGGTCATTCAGAATACGATACAGAAACCCTTAAAAACGTGTTTCTCCGTGATAAGGATGCCGGACTTGATATTAAAATGCCTAAAAACTATTTTCCCAATGACGATATAACAAAGGCACCTAAAAACACCTGGCGTTCTCACGCAAATCTTCTTTATTCCAACTGGTTGAACTACTTTGTTTACCAGACAACACCTTACGATATTGAAGAAATATAACAAATTACCCCTATCAATTTTCAAAATGAAAATTGATAGGGGCAACACTTTTTTATTCCTTTGTTTCTTCAATAACTTCAGCGTTTTCAACAGGCATTTCTGTCTGAGGAATGTAGCTGTAAGTCTGACCCTCCTGAGCAACATAAGTCTCTTCTTCGGGCAATTTCTTAAGATTGATTGCCGCGATAATACCGCTTGTAAGAGAAACAAGCACCCAGATATGAAATACAAAATCAAGAATCATATCTGCTGTAAAGCCTGTGAAACAGAACATTGCAAACATCACAAAAGTATCTGCAACAAACAGTAAAAGTGCTGCAACAAGCCAACCATACCCGTGTTTCTTCGAAAGGAACCACATAAGAGCATAAACCCCAACGATAACAAACGCTACCACAACCGTACCAATAAAAAAGCTATTTGCAAAGGGTTCAAAATCTCTCCAATCAACATAATAT
>JAZNVT010000008.1:0-21999 GCA_045592945.1 Acutalibacteraceae bacterium
AGTCACCAGATGCCAGATGCCGGTGCTTTACGGGGAGCAAATAACTTACTAATTAAATAAACTTATAAAGGCGGTGTACCTCTCTTCGAAGAGGGCAAGGAACACGACCGCCGCCGGTGGCGGAAACAGGGAGTGTGAGTAAGTCGGAGGCCAAGCGGGCTTAGGAAGACAAGCAACTATTGCAACTCCTTGGCCCACAGAACGACATGGCTACGATCCGACTTCTAATTAAATAAACTTATAAAGGCGGTGTACCTCTCTACGAAGAGGGCAAGGAACACGCCCGCCGCCGGTGGCGGAAACAGGGAGTGTGAGTTGGCGTAGCGGTCAAAATTGTGCGAAGCGAATAGCGAGCAAACAATTTTGGGTACCGCAAGAGGGCAGGGACCGCCTTTTGCTTTGTAGTTGGATATATTCAGTTTATTTCGTGCCTGAAAGTTGTTGTTCGAATTAAGTTTTTCGGGCGGTGGAGAGTTCTCGACGTGACGAAGGGACGTCGTTGAATCGTCAGATTCAAATGTAATAAACTTACCTTTACAAAAAAACTATAAAAGAAAAACCGTAGGGAACATCCTGCTGGGGGTTCCTTGCAAACCACCTCACCCATACAATAACCTACGACTGTAACTGAATCGACCCATAGAGGAACGGGCAGAGCCACGTTTCTTACAGTGTGCTATCTAAATTTGTGTTGAAATTCAATTTGGTGTCAATGAAACCTTCGGTTTCACGACGTTCCTTCGTCACATCGAGAACCTTCCACCGTCCGTTAAGCTGTATTGTAAAGACAACTAATAGGCACGCTTAAAATTTTATCACAAAAACAAATTATCCAAGACGGTCCCCCTTCCTTCGAAGGAAGGTACACGCCTTGGATAATTTTTTATTTATTTAATTTGTCGCTCCCTGCGAAGCTTACTGGTGACTGAAGAGTAGCGAATTACGTCTGCTTTTCAATTTCTCTTTAAATAAAATTTGGCCAGTCGTTCGGGTTAATTCCCAAGCGACTGACCATTTTTAGTTTGGTTTATTAAATTTTACTCATCGCTCTGTTAACGATATCCTGATAATCGGTAATGTCAATGACACCGTTTTGGTCTGTGTCGGCGGCAAGCGAATAAACGTCGGTTAACTCAGTGTGTCCGTTTGCTGCTTTCTCTGCTTCAAAGCAGTCGAGAACGTTACAGATGCTGTCACCGTTAATGTCACCGTAAACAACTAAATTAAAGGTAGTATTTGGTGCACCGTTTTCATAAACTACAACGTATGAGCCTGTGCCGAAATAATCGGCAGTATCTGATGTATGAGAGGACACTGTTCTGAATTCAACCGTCTCACCAAAGGTAGCGATGTCGCTAAAAAGATTTTTCTCAGTATCAGAGGTGAAAAGTATAAGGTTTTTTAAATCTATCGTTGTGTTTCCTTGCGGTGTTATGGGAGTATATGAGCAAATCGAGCTTGTTATATATATTTTCTCATTAGTGCCGTCTTTACTTGTTGCAACACAATAATAGTAGCTATACTTGTTATCGTAATCAGCAGGGGTAAATTTACTGCTTTTAGCACCTTTTATAGCTGTACCATCGGTGGTGGATTTTGTGTTTGTGCCGTACCATTGATAAGTTCTGTTTAAGCCTATTATATCAAAGTAAAGCTCTTGATTATAATTACAACAAAGCGTATCAATATCATTGAAAACGGCTGTTTCAGGAGTTATTTCAATAAAGGTGTATCCGTTTTCTGTTGCCCAGGCTTCAGCGTAGCTACCCTTAGTGCCGTAAATTATAAAGTTTTCAGTATTTGAGGCGGTGATTGTTTTTACAGAAGAGGGGATAGCAACAGGTATTCCTGAGGGTACGTCTGAAAGCGTAAGAGGAACGTTAAACACAATTTTATCAGCTGAAAAGCTACTCTTGAAAGCATTTTCAAGAACAGTTAGTCCGGTTTTAAAATTTAATTCTTCGAGAGAGGTACAACCGGCAAATGCATTTTCGTTTAAGGTAGTTACTTTGGAACAGTCTAATGTTTTAAGTGAAGTGCAGTTCTGGAAAGCATAGCTGCCGATAGTTTGTAATAATGGTGTACTAACGGTTTCAAGCTTTGAACAGCCGTCGAAGCTATAAGAAGCAATCGCACCAAGCTTGGGTGCTATAAAGGCTTTTAAAGAAGTGCAGTTTCGGAAAGCGTAACCGTCATTTATTGTATTTAATAAAGGTACTGTAATAGTTTCGAGAGAGGTACATCCTGAAAAACAAGAACCACCAACCATTTGAAGCTTTGGAGCTATAAAGGTTTTTAAAGCGGTGCAATCGAAAAAGTTTGCATCTACAGGACTTTCCCCGCTTCTTGTTAAGGAAGGAAAGCTAACTTCTTCAAGGGTAGTGCAATTTCGAAAGTTGCTATAGTTTAAATATGTTAATGAGTCGGCAGAAATTTCTTTTAAAGAGGTACAACCGTAAAAGCATTCATACTGAAGCTCTGTTACCAAAGGAATTGATACAGATTCAAGACTTGTGCAATTCTTGAAACATTTGTCACCGAGTGCGGTAGCGTAAGGAATAATTACCTCTCTTACGTTTGAATTATTGAATGCATTTTCTTGTATAGTTTTTATATTATCTAATTGAGCAATCTGAACTCCGCCTGCACCGTCGAAAGCGGAGCTACCTATATACGTTGCATTTCTTAGGTATAAAAACTGTAAGGATTCGCAGCCTTCAAAAGCCGAACCTCCGATATGTGCTATATTAGTGGCGTCAAAATTCTTTAGCTTTTTACATCCCAAAAACGCAGAGGTGTCTATATACGTTAAACCGGGGGCTCTTACGTATTGAAGGTTGTCACAGCTTTCAAATGCACCTATCTCAATTCTTTTAAGGCTATCAGGGAAGGTAACACTTTCTAAGAAGTTAAAATTATAGAAAACCTCTCGTTTGATACCTACCGGTGCAATTCCGTCTATAGTATCAGGTATAACGAGAATAGCATCATCCTCTCCTGTAGGCCCTAAATATTCGGTTATATATCCCGAAGAATCTATAACGTATCTATCCTCGTCATCGGGGAAAATTCTTGTGTATGTGGCAACGCTTTTTTCACTGTTAATTGCACCTATTTTTGTTGCATATGCGGTAACTACCGTATCGTATTTGATTTTTATTGGTTGCGAGTACGTCTGGTAGTAGGTATCTGAACCAACTGTTGAAAGATTATAGTGAATTTTTGCACCTTCAAAGTCACAGCTTAATTCAAGGTAAAATTCATCATCGAATTCTCCGCTTTCAACGCTGAAGGTAGGGGTAGGAACCTGAGGGATACCATCATCAAAAATGTATTCGATATGCATACATTCGTTGTGTTCGAATTTTTCTATGGTATCAATAGCTGATTGGTAGTTTGTATCGGGGTCGTCAAGAATCATATAAGTAACTGCTGCGGCAACAAATGGTGCGGCCATAGAAGTACCAGATAAGGATGCGTATGTGTTACCAAGATAAGAGCTTCTGACGTTCACACCGATAGCAAAGGTATCACGCTTCAATCCCCAGTTTGTCCAAGATGGAATAGAGTATAAATTGGGGTTGCAAGCCTTAACGGTAATGACGTCTTTACAGCAAGCAGGCGTGTACGGCTCAGCTTGTAAATAGACACCGTCATTACCGGCAGAAACTACAACGACAATACCTGCATCGTTGGCTTTCTTTACGACTTCATCATAAATATCGCTTTGACCACGTCTTCCGAGACTCATATTTATAATGTCAACACCGTCGGCAATAGCCGCTTCAACACCCAAAGCAACCTGAGCATCGGAGCCTTCACCATTTTCATCTAAAACTCGGTATGGCTTAACGGTTACGTTATCAAGAGTGTTGGCAACAATTATACCTGCAACGTGAGTGCCGTGTCCTTTTCTGTCGGTGCAGGAAACACCGTCAACGGCATCAAACCCCGTAGGCTCAACTCTTCCTGCTAAAAGCTCGTGGTCAGCTTCAACGCCCGTGTCAATAACCGCAACGGTAATTTCTTCTGTGTAAACAACGTTTCTGTCAGCAAGCTTTTTTCTTAAGCCTGTAAAGCCATGATTGTCTGAGTAAGTCTGCATAGGATTAGCAACTGCATTTGAGGAAAAAACATTATCAGTCGTTACGTCGTATTCAACGCTTTCTTCATCAACCTCATATTCGGCGGTTTTGTTTATGCAGTCTTCCTGAGCATAAATAACGTTTTCACAAGTCTTGTAAAAGGCAAGAGCATCTTCCATATCGCTGTAAGAAGCAAACTGAAGAATATGTAAATCGTTATAGCCCTCAATATGCTCAACTGCATTGAGAGTGTCAATTATACCTTCTGCTTTTACTATAAGACGTTTTGTTGAATCCTTATGAGCAAGCTCGGTTTCGTCTTCAGAGCATGCAGAAAAAACGGCAGTCTCATTATCGGAATCATATTCCTTTGTAAGTTGGGTAAGCTTTTGCGTAAATACCTCAAGAGGTGAAAGCGAATTTCTTTCAATCTCGTAGCCTTGTGCAAAAACCGATACGCTTGAAAAAGCAAGAATTAAGCATAAAATTAAGCAAAATAACTTTTTCATAACATAACCTCCGTTGTTTTGTTAATTACATTATTAATTGCAAAAAACTAAAAATTAAATATGTTTTGCCTAATTATCGAAAAATCGTGCCTAATTATCGAAAAAAGAGGGGTAAGCTTCGCTACAATTTAATTTAACAAAAAGCAACAGGTCTGCGATAGCATATAATTGCCGTCGCAGACCCTTAATTTGCCACTTGCCATTTTCAATTTGCCATTTTTTTACAATGCCGACCGCAGGACACTCCTCATTCATACATCTCCCCAAGCATCTCAATAGCGTGTGCAATACAGCCCTCGTTATTTGACCTTGTAACGTATTTTGCGACTGCTAATGCTTCTTTTGAGCCGTTTTCGGGTACGAATCCACCTTTTGCCGCAACAAGCATTTCAACGTCGTTGTAGCCGTCACCCGCTGAATAGGTGTTTTCCTGACTGCAACCGAGAGCCTTTGCAAGCTTCAAAAGCCCTGTACCCTTATCAACGCCTCTTTTTAGAATTTCAACGTAATCACCCGTTGTTTTTAAGTAATTAACCTGGGGGAATTTATCAAGAATTTCTTGTACTTCTTTTGAGCACCCGTGAGCCGCTATCATAACCTTTGTCCAGGGGAGTGGTGCTTCTTCGGGATTAGTAACAATTTCAAAATTTATGCCTTGACTTGTAAAATGCTGTTCAGAATGCTTATTTAAGTTTACAGCACAAACCTTTTCAAAGTTGTAAAACTCTATTGAAATATCAGGAAATGCCTTTAAAACTGCGTTTACGGCAGGAAGCCCCTCGTTTTCAATTGCATCATTGAAAATAATCTTATTATTTTCATAATCATAAGCCATTGCACCGTTACCCAAAAGCACGGGTGCATTTATATATTCGGGGCTGTAAAGATGAAAGCCCTGATAAATTCTGCCGGTACAAACGGTGAATTTACCGCCGTTGTTCATATAATATTTAATAGCTGACTTTACGTCGTCGGTTATTTCACCGTTATCATTTTTTAACGTGCCGTCAAAATCGCTTGCTAATAAAACGTTTTGGAATTTCATATTATCACCGAAATAATTTTATCAAAGGGGGCGGGGTATTTCAATATAAAGAATAGCTTTATAGCAAATTGTATAATTGTTTTACCCTCTTTTTAGCTATTTTCTATCAAAATAAAGAGGAAAAATCTTGATAAAAATTAATTATAGTGTTATAATTTTTCAGTTATTAAGTTTTTTGGAGGTAAATGTATGCTCGTATTAAAAGATGGCTACAAATCAACTCTCTCTATGAGAGATACTCAAAGAGCAATTAAGCTCACAAGGGATACTTTTCAGAATAATCTTTGCGCAGCTCTTAACCTCGAAAGAATTTCTGCACCGCTTTTTGTTACAAAATCAAGCGGTCTTAACGATGACCTTAACGGCTTTGAAAGAGCGGTTTCCTTTGACGTTAAGGATATGGCAGGAGAGGGCGAAGCAGTTATTGTTCATTCTCTTGCAAAATGGAAAAGAACTGCTCTTAAAAAATACGGCTTCAATGCAGGCGAAGGTCTTTATACCGATATGAATGCAATTCGCCGTGACGAAGAGATGGATAATCTTCATTCAATTTACGTTGACCAGTGGGACTGGGAAAGAGTAATTGAAAGAAAAGACAGAAATGAAGAATATCTTAAAGACACAGTTCAAAAAATAATTGATGCTCTTTGCGATACTCTTGATACAGTTAAAGAAAGATTTCCTTCAGTTGACGTGAACATTGAAAAAAACGTTCATTTCGTTACAACTCAGGAGCTTGAGGATATGTACCCCGATTTCACTGCAAAAGAGCGTGAAAAGGCAATTGCCAAAGAGTACGGCACGGTTTTCGTTATGAAAATTGGTGAAAAGCTTAAAAGCGGTAAGCCCCACGACGGCAGAGCTCCCGACTACGATGATTGGCAGTTAAACGGTGATATTATTATCTATAATGAAGTTTTAGAGGATGCTTTTGAGATTTCGTCAATGGGTATCAGAGTTGATGAAAAATCACTTGATTATCAGCTTAAAGCTTCGGGCAAGGATGAAAGAAGAAGCTTCGATTATCACAAACAGATTCTTGATGGTACCTTACCCCTTACAATCGGCGGCGGTATCGGTCAGTCAAGAGTATGTATGCTTCTTTTAGGCAAGCTTCACGTTGGCGAGGTTCAAGCATCACTCTGGCCTAAGGAAATGATAAAAATCTGTGCTGAACATGATGTGAATCTTTTATAATTAATAAGGTGAAAAACAGTGGATAGAAGAGAAGATATAAGAAATATAGCAATCATAGCTCACGTTGACCACGGTAAAACAACTTTAGTTGACCAGCTTCTTCATCAAAGCGGTATTTTCCGTTCAAATGAACAGGTTGACGAAAGAGTTATGGACTCAAACGACCTTGAAAAAGAAAGAGGAATTACAATCCTTTCAAAGAATACGGGTATTCATTATAAGGACGTTAAAATCAATATCGTTGATACTCCCGGCCATGCTGACTTCGGCGGTGAGGTTGAGCGTATTATGATGATGGTTGACGGCGTGCTTCTTCTTGTAGATGCTTTTGAGGGATGTATGCCTCAGACACGATTTGTTCTTAAAAAGGCTCTTGCCCTCGGTAAGAAAGCAATCGTTGTTATTAATAAGGTTGACCGTCCCGGTGCAAGACCTATGGAGGTTATCGACGAGGTTCTCGATTTGTTTATCGAGCTCGGTGCTAACGATGACCAGATTGAATTCCCCGTAGTATTTGCTTCAGGCCGTGACGGTTATGCATCTCTTGACCCCGAAGCAAGAGAGGGCGATATGAGACCTCTTCTTGATTCCATTCTTGAAAATATTGACCCCCCTCAAGGCGATATTAACGGCCCCTTACAGCTTCTTTTCTCAAGCCTTGATTATGACGATTATCTTGGCAGAATCGGTGTCGGTCGAGTTGAAAGAGGCTCTGTAAAGGTTGGTCAGCAGGTTGTTCTTTGTAATAAAGACGGCGGTCAGACTAATGCAAAAATAGTTAAGCTTTATACATTTGAGGGGCTCTCACGTGTTGAATGTCAGGAAGCAAAAATGGGTGACCTTGTTGCAGTTTCGGGTATTAACGAGCTTAATATCGGTGAAACCGCTTGCGATAAGGAGCATCCCGAAGCACTTCCCTTCGTTGAAATAGACGAGCCTACAATATCAATGAACTTTATGGTTAACGACAGTCCTTTTGCAGGGCAAGAGGGTAAATTCGTTACCTCAAGAAATATCCGTGCAAGGCTTTTCAAAGAGGTTGAAACAAACGTTAGTATGAGAGTTGAGGAAACCGAAACTACCGATTCCTTTAAGGTAAGCGGTCGTGGTGAATTACATCTTTCAATTCTTATTGAAACTATGCGTCGTCAGGGCTACGAATTTCAGGTTTCAAGACCTCAGGTTATTTATAAGCATGGCCCCAATGGCGAGCTTTTAGAGCCTATGGAGCTTCTCATTGTTGAAGTTCCTGAAAGCTACGTTGGTGCAGTTATGGAAAAAATCGGTTCACGAAAAGGTGAGCTTGAAAATATGGATATGCGTGACGGCGGTTCAACTCATATTGAGTTTAAAATTCCCGCAAGAGGTCTTATCGGCTACCGTTCAGAGTTTATGACCGATACAAACGGTAACGGCATTATGAACAACCTTTTCGCAGGCTATGAGGAGTATAAGGGCGATATCCAGATGCGTGAAAGAGGCTCAATCGTTGTTCACGAAGCAGGTGAAACAACAGGCTACGGTCTTTTCAATACTCAGGACAGAGGTCGTCTTTTCGTTGGCCCCGGCGTTCCCGTTTACGAGGGTATGATAGTCGGCGAGTGTGCAAAAAATGAAGATATCGTTTGTAACGTTTGTAAGAAAAAACAGATGACAAACACCCGTGCTTCAGGTAGCGATGATGCTCTCCGCCTTGTTCCTCATACAGTTCTTTCTCTTGAGCAGTCAATGGAATTTATCGGTGACGATGAGCTCCTTGAGGTAACCCCCGAAAGCATCCGTTTAAGAAAAAGAATTCTTTCAAAAGAAAAACGAATGAAGCAACAGTTCGGGCATAAACAGAACTAATAACAAGAGGCGTTTTTTGAACGCCTCTTGTTTTTTATGTAAAGCAGTTGACAAATTTGTCTATTGGTGATAGACTATAAGTGTAGTCTACTGATGATAGACAGTTTTGGAGGTGCTCTTATGAATGAAATTAAACTTGGTATGGTTGAAGCGCGTTTTGCTGATATCGTTTGGGAAAACGAGCCTTTAACTACAAAAGAGCTTGTTGCGGTCTGCGAAAAAGAGCTTAATTGGAAAAGAACTACTACTTATACAGTTTTGAAAAAGCTTTGCGAAAGGGGGATTTTCAAAACAGAAAACAGTATTGTTACCTCTTTGATTTCAAAAAACGAATTTTATGCAATACAAAGTGAAAAGTTTGTTGACGAAACCTTTGCAGGGTCGTTACCTGCGTTTATTGCGGCTTTTTCAAGCAGAAAAAAGCCTACAGCAAAAGAGCTTGAAGAAATCAAGAAAATGATTGACTCCTTTGAGGAGGTGTAAAAATGACAGCTGTATTTTTAGATTTATTCAATATGAGCGTAACTGCAAGTTATCTTGTTCTGGCGGTAATTATTGCAAGGCTCTTGTTGAAAAAAGCTCCTAAATGGATTAACTGTCTTTTATGGGCTCTTGTTGCTATCCGCCTTGTTTGCCCGTTTTCCTTTGAAAGTGCGTTAAGCCTTATTCCAAGCTCGCAAACTATTTCGGTGAATACGGAATCTGTAGGCAGACCCTTTACTATTCAAACGGGTGTTCCCGTTGTTGATACGGGCATAAACAATTATATGGGCGACAGATACTACGAGGGCGTTACCGTACCAACAAACACTTTCGCAAATTTTACAACAGTTTTGAGTGTTATCTGGTTAGTCGGGTTAATTGCTATACTTATTTATGGTTTAATTTCTTATATAAGATTACGAAAAAAGGTCGGGATATCACTTCTTGTTAAAGAGCTAATATATTATTGCGATAATATAGCGACACCGTTTATTCTCGGTATTTTTAAGCCTAATATTTACGTTCCGTCGGGTATAACCGAAGAACAGTTAGATTATATAGTAATGCATGAAAAAGCACACCTTAAACGTAAAGACCATTTATGGAAACCGTTAGGCTTTGTACTTTTATCTGTTTATTGGTTCAACCCTGTAATGTGGGTGGCTTACGTATTACTTTGCCGTGATATAGAAAGCGCTTGTGACGAAAAAGTTATAAAGAATATGAATAATACCGAAAAGAAAAGCTATTCTGAAACACTGCTTTCCTGCAGTGTTCAAAAAAGAATGGTTATGGCTTGTCCCGTAGCATTCGGTGAGGTTGGCGTAAAGCAAAGAATAAAATCTGTTCTTAATTATAAAAAACCGGCTTTTTGGGTAGTAATATTAGCAGTTGTTCTGTTTGTAGCTGTAGCAGTTTGCTTTATAAGCAACCCTGTGAATGATAAGGTAAATAAAATATTGAATGAAGATGGATATGAAGTCATAAGTTCAAATGAAAAGAATATTTCGTTCTGCTTTAATTCAGATATAATAACGGCTGAAATGTTTAAAGACGGCGTGTATAAGGTTAAAGGCAGAGATATACTTAATGACTGCGTTGTGTTTAACTTGAAAAAAGTTCAAAGTAATGATAGCGAATTTATTTTTACCTTTGACGTAACTTATGAGAACGTATCAGACGAGGGCACAATTTACGTGCTTGATGCACCGCAGTTTGACGGCGGTTTAGATTTAGGCGATGAAATAAAAGTATCTGATCCCTTTGGAGATATAATAGCCGATACTCCGGGAAGCTATACTTCATATTGCCATTCTAAAGGACCGAGCACGGAGTTTTGCTTCTCTGTTCCTAAAGTATGGTTTGAAAACAAAGCTGATAATAAAATCGTTGTGGATTTGGAAGTGCTTGAAATCGTCTATGAAAAAAGGAAATCAAGCTCTTCTTTAGGCATAATCGGCGGTGCTGACGGACCGACTGCAATAATAGTCGGAAATGGGAATTCTGAAAAAGAGTTGAAGAAATTACAAGATAAATATCCGCATTTCTTTGGCTTAGATACTCAAGAGGGTGTAACCGTTTACGTTACGAAAACAAGCAGGGACAATTATAAATGTTATGTTTCATCAAACAAAAACCCAACATTTCCTCCCGATATTTTAAACTTCGATGAGTTTTCAAGTATCGGTGAAATGAGAACGATTCTTTCTCAATACAATCTTGAAAGCAAAAATGTTACCGTTAAGCCGTTTCAGCATATGCTTTCAAGCTATCTTTGGGATGATGCCGAGGTTTCAATAACAAATCTCTACTTGCTTTTAGGTTATGAGTCTTACGGCACAAATACGGGTATAATGCACAAGGTTTATGATAAATATTATTATGCTGTAATTGATGCTGAAAGTGAGCTTGTTGAATACGGCTTGTATTATTTATCGGACAAAGAATCAGGCAAATACGTTTTAGTTGATAAAATCGGCTCGGTTAAACCTTATTTCGTCGTTTACGAAGATGCTTTGTTTTATACAAGCGAGTATAAATTGAAAAGCGTCGATACAGACGGTACAAATGCAGTTACCGTTTACGGTGCGGAAAATTATGATTCCCAGCTTGATTACGCGATTGAAACTATTGAAATAGCAAAAGACGGCTATATTTATTGCAGCGGTGACAGATGGGGTAAAACACCCGAAACAAAGAACGACAGAGAAACGGTTTATTTATCAATAAGAATTCTCGATGGCTTTTTTGAAGAAATATCAGAAAACGATATCCCTGCTGATATGACGGTTTACGATGACGTTTTAAGCAATATTAAAGCAACTCTTAATACGGATTACGAAAATATATTGGTTAAAGGCTTCAGAGTAAAATACAATGCAAAAGGTAAATTGGACAGTGCCATTTTCAGAGTATGGATATATAAGAACACAGTTTGCAACGAGGATTTCTGGACAGAGGGCAACGTTATCGTGACTTTCGATGGTAAAGCATTTTTTAACGTGATAAACGAAGAAATTGTGTTACTTTCAGAATACAACCCGAAAAACAACGGCAGCTTGCTTACAATAGATAAAATTATGCCTAAGGTAAAGCTCGCTGTTACTGAATCGGCTTCATTTGAAACTAAAGACATATTAAAACATTATATTTTAACCTTTGAAGAGGAAAAGTATGTTGAGTATGTTGCCGATAAAAATTCAAAAGCAGAATACTTAATTGAAGCAAACGGAAGCTTTAAAGAGACCCAAAAACCTAAAGAGCTTACATCGGAAACATACCATGTTCCAAATAAAATTTATTTTACCCTCGTTCCTCATTATGATAAAGCTTTAACCGATGATTTTATTTTTGAGGAAGACGAAAACCTCGTATCAAAGGATTATACCGTTATGCTTTTTGAAAAAGATAGTGGTGAAGCAGATAAAAAACAAGGAGAAACAGATTTTCAAAAAGTTATCACACCTACAACAAAGCCATACATAGACTTTTTCACCCCGTCAGGTGAAAGAGTGATAGAGTGACGGTTAATCCGTAATAAACCGCTTATTTTATAATTTAATAACATTGTAAAGAGCCGTAGCTAAGCTGCGGCTTTTTGTTATAATAATTTGACCTCGGTTTAACAAAATGTTAATATTGTTAGTGTAAAATTAAAGCATATTGATTATATCTCTTTTTGGAGGTTGTAAAATGGTTTGCATTTTGCTTGTAGAGGATGACGTTCAGTTTAATAAAATCGTTTGCTCGTATCTTACCGATAGCGGTTATAGCGTAGTTGGGTGTCACAGTGCTGCAGAAGCTCTCGAACAAATGGAGAAAATATCATTTGATATGATTATTTCTGATATTATGATGAAAGATGTTAACGGATTTGAATTTGCCGAGCAGGTTAATGTTATCAATAAAGATATCCCGTTTTTGTTTTTAACTGCAAGAGATGATTTGCAATCAAAAGAAAAGGGCTATAGAATGGGTATTGACGATTACATAGTTAAGCCCGTTGAAATGAAAGAGTTAGTGTTCAGAATTGAAGCGATTTTGAGAAGAGCAAAAATTTCCAACAAAAAGAAAATTGTTGTTGGCGATTTGGTTCTTGATTCAGCCGAAAACGCAGCCTATTATAAGGATGAAAATTTAGGTTTATCAGTTAAAGAATTTAATATTTTGTTTAAGTTTTTATCATACCCCAAAAGAACCTTTACAAGAACTCAGCTTATGGATGAATTCTGGGGCTATGACAGCGAAAGTGCTCCGAGAACTGTTGACGTTTGCATAACTAAATTGAGAGGTAAAATATCAGAATGTAAGGATATCGAAATTGTAACTGTTCACGGCTTGGGTTACAAGGCGGTGATTCTTGTATGAACAGAAAAAACCGAGAAAAGCTTTTTGCGAGTAAGCTTCGTAACTTTATTGTTGAGTTTATTTCCGTTTTCTCAATAGTTGCTTTAAACGGTACCTTTCTTGTTTTGATATTGGTAACCGTAATAGATAAAGGTTTTGAAAAAACAACAATCGCTTTAGCAGGTGTTCTTTATCTTTTTATCAGCTGTACAATTTCAACTGCACTTATATATTTCGTTAAAGGCAGAGTGTATCACAATAAAATTAAAGTTTTTTGCGATATTGCAAACGAGGTTGCGAAAGGTGATTTTTCTGTAAGAGTGCCTACTTATTTTGTTAAGCCTAAAAGCGAAATGGATTTTCTTGCAGTTAATTTTAACAAGATGCTTGTTGAAATTTCTTCACTTGAAAATATGCGAAATGATTTCGTTGCCGACGTTTCACACGAAATAAAAACCCCGTTAAGCGTTGTTCAAGGGTATGCCGATTTATTACAGAATAAAGATTTAAGTGATGAAAAAAGAACGGAGTATACTTACAGGCTTTCTCTTGCTATCGATTCTCTTACAAGCCTTGTAACAAATATTTTAAAGCTTAATAAAATCGAAAATCAGGGTATCACTCAAAAAGAACGGTTTTCTTTAGATGAGCAATTACGTTGTTGTATTCTTTCTTTTGAAGAGAAAATCGATGAGAAACATCTTGAACTTTCAGTTGATTTAGAAGAGGTTTTTATTAATAGCGATAAAGCTCTTCTTGAAATAGTATGGAATAATCTTATTTCAAACGCTGTAAAATATACTCAAAACGGCGGAATGATTTCAGTTAAGCTGAATTCAGAAAACGGTAAATCTGTTGTGACTGTTTCAGATACGGGCTGTGGAATGAGTAAGGAAGTGCAAGAGCATTGCTTTGAAAAATTTTATCAGGGAGATTGCTCTCATTCTCAAGAGGGTAACGGCTTGGGCCTTGCTTTAGTGAAGCAGGTTGTTAATTTGCTTGACGGTAAAATCCAAGTAAACAGCATCGAGAATGAAGGTACAGAATTTATAGTAATAATATAAATGTTTAACATAATCTTAACAATGGTAATTTATAATTCCGTTGTTAAGATTTTTTTATGGTGGTGAATTAGGATAAAAAAGAATAATGATACCGATATCAAGTTATATAAAAATATCTTAATAATATTTGAGGTTGCGGTTTTGCTTACCGTTGTTGTGGTTACAATTGCTGTTGTGGGAGGAAACTTCTCTTTCGGTAATAATAAAGAAACCACACTATACGTTACTCAAGCGTTCACCGATGATACAACAAGCAGCAAGTCCTCTCTGACGTTGTTGCCCGGCAGTAATTTGAATAATACCGATAACGGCGAAACGCAAAACGGAGGGGATTCGCAAGGCGGTAACAGTTTAGTATCAGGTAATCAAAGCTCCCTTGCCGACCCGTCAGGCTGGTCAACAAATCAGATTATTTCAAAAGCAAAAGATGCAGTAAATAAAACTAAGGCTTATAAAGGCAGTTTAACCGTTAACCATAATGAAAGCTTCACTGCTGACGTTACCGATTGCAGTGCAGGCGGTATAGTAAGAACTGTTGTTGATTTAATGATTGGTTGGGTTGTAAAGCCCGTTGAAGAAACGCTCGTTTTCCAAAACGGTAAAGCGGTAAATTCAGAGGGCGAAACAGTACCGATTATTCTTCCTAAACGAAATAATTTCTCTTTAGATAGTAACGGTGTGAAATCTGCAAGCGTTCAGCGTGTTGGTAATGAATACGTTATAAAAATTACTCTCGTTGAGGAAAGTGTAGGAATGTATCAGGTTCCAAAGCATAATGCAGGAGCTGTAGGTTATCTTGATGTAGCCAACTTCGATATAAGCTTTATGGAGGTTGACTCGGCTGATATTGTTTATAAAGGCTCAAGTATTGAGTTGAGAATAAATGCAGAGGGTTACGTAACCTATGCAAATTACAAAATACCACTTCATATTGACGGCTCTGCCCATAGAGGCTCAATAAGCGGTTCCGCTACCTTTGAGGGCGAGCAAACTGAAGAATGGTACTTGAATTTTTAATCGAAAGGTTGTATTTAATTATGGGTTTGAAAGAAGCAGCACTTAATACGGCAATAAAACAAGGTATCGAATACGTAAAAAAGGATTACGATACTAACCTTTTTAAGCTTATTTCCTGGGGTAAGAAAATGGTTAAGGATGAGCTTCACCTTAAGGTTCTTACAAGATTAGAGGAAAGATTAAGCGACCCTACTAACGTTTATGCTGATTACGTTAAAAGGGTTATAATGAATACTGACACAAATATTATTCTTAAGCTCGTACCGCCCTTTATAAATGCAGTTATAAAAAGCTACGATATAAGAAAAAAGGCTATGGAAGAGCATGATTGCAATATTCCTTGGGCAGTTCTTATTGACGTTACTACAGCTTGTAACCTTAAATGTAAGGGCTGTTGGGCAGCTGAATACGGCGACAAGCTTAATATGAGCTACGATGATTTGAATAAAATCATTCAAGAGGGTAAAGCACTTGGTACTTACGTTTACCTTTACACAGGCGGTGAACCCCTCGTTCGTAAAAACGACCTTATAAGAATTTGTAAGGAAAACCCTGATTGCCTTTTCCATGCTTTTACAAACGGTACTCTTTGCGATGATAAATTCGTTGCAGACTTAAAAGAAGTCGGTAATATGCTTGTAACCCTTTCTATTGAGGGTAACGAAGAAACAACCGATTCCCGTCGAGGCGAGGGTACATATAAATCTACAATTGCCGCTATGGCTCGTTTGAAAGCGGCAGGTATTCCCTTCGGTACATCTCTTTGCTATACAAAAGAAAATGCAGACGTTATTTCATCTGACGAATACGTTGATTTCCTTATTGAGCAGGGTGCGGTATTCGCATGGTTGTTCTCCTTTGTTCCCGTTGGTTGTAGTGCAACTGCTGACCTTATGGCAACTGCAGAACAGAGAAAGCATATGTACGATCAGGTTCGTAAATGGCGTTTCAAAGAGGTTAAGCCCCTTGTTATGATTGACTTCTTTAACGACGGTGAGTATGTTGGCGGTTGCGTTGCAGGCGGTAAGCAGTATTTCCATATCAGCGCAAACGGCGACTGTGAGCCTTGCGTATTCGCTCACTATTCTAACGTTAATATCAAAGACCCTGATACCCACTTTATTGATGCTCTTAAGAGTCCCATATTTATGGCTTATAAAGCTCGTCAGCCCTTCTCAGATAATATGCTTCGTGCTTGTCCTATCGTTGACAACCCCGGTGCTATTAAAAAGATTGTTGAAGAGTCAGGAGCTAAATCAACAGACCTTCAGTCACCCGAAAAGGTTGAAGATTTAATCGGTAAAACAATTGACGTTGCTCGTAAATGGAAGGAAACTGCCGATAAAATGGCAGAGGAGCACGGCTTCGTTCAGTGGAGAATTCGTAGCGTTGATATTTATAAGGACTACGAATCAAAGCACATAAAAGACTATGAAGATTTTGAATAAGTCTATTGAAAGAGCAAAAACTCCCGAATCAGTAGGTATAGACTCCTCGGTTATCTTGAAGATGACCGAGGAAATGTCATATAGAGGCATTAACGTTCATAGCCTTATGATTTTAAGGGATAATAAGGTAGCTTGTGAAGCATGGAGTAAGCCCTTGACCCCCGAAATGCCCCATATGGCTTATTCGGTAAGCAAAAGCTTTCTTTCAACTGCTTACGGCTTCGCCTTGGCTGAGGGCAAAATAACGAGAGAAACAAGGTTTGTAGACGTATTCCCCGAGTTTAAGAATAAGAAAGATAAGTATTTAGAAAAGCTTACAATTCATCAGCTTTTATGTATGACCGCAGGCAAGCAAACTGCTATTCGCGGAAGTAAAAGTGATGATTGGTTAAAGGTATTCGTTAAAGCTAAATGGATATTTGAGCCGGGGACGAGCTGGCGTTACGTAAACGATAACTACTATATAGCCTCGAAAATGCTTTGTAAGATTTTAGGTGAATCTATATCAGATTATCTTATGCCCCGTCTTTTTGAGCCTCTTGGAATTGATGTTCCTTTTTGGGAGCATTCACCTGACGGCGTTGAAGCAGGCGGTTGGGGCTTAATGCTTAAAACCGAGGATATAGCAAAGCTTGTTCTTTGCTATCAGAATAAAGGTAAGTATAACGGTATTCAGGTAATACCTGAATGGTGGGTAAAAGAAGCAACAAGCTTTATATCCGATAATTCAGTAAGCGAAAAAGAGTCTGACGCAAGCGCAGGCTACGGTTGTGGCTTCTGGCGTTGTGGCGGTATGGAAAATACCTACAGATGCGAAGGAATGTTTTGTCAGTACGGCATTTCCTTTGAGGATTACGGTGCTGCCCTTATTATGACCTCGGAGCATAGCGACCTGCAGGAAACTCTTGACGTTATTTGGGAGTATATGCCAAAAGCCTTTATAGAGCCCGACTGTGAAAAAGAGAGTAAAGAAATAGCCTTAAAGGATAAATCAGCCGTTGTTGCAAAAGAACGTTCTGAAACAGAAAAGCGAATAAACGGGAAAGCTTACCGTTTAAGAAAATGTAAGTTTATTAACTTTATAGGCTTTCCTATAAGCGTGTTGCCTATGCCTATAGTCTTTTTTGCAAAGGACCGAGGCGGTAATATGAATAATCTGTCTTTTGAATTCAATGATAACGAGTGCTTGTTTTCCTGGCAGGAGGACGGAGGCTTTAATAATAAAATAAGGGTGTCAATGAACGGTGAAGCAAGCATTGACGAGGTCATTATAGGCGAGCTTAAAATGACCGTTTGGTGTTACGCTTATTGGGAAAACAGCAACACTCTTATAATGCATATAAGACCGCTTTCATCAGTTGCCGAAAGAGTATTAAAATTTGAATTCAAGGGTAACAAAATAAAAATGCACCCAAGCTATATCCCCGGTACAGACGAAAAAGCAAAAAAGGTAGGGGACAAGCTGAAATGCATTTTAATCGGTAAATGGTTCCATTGGTGGATAGATTTCCTCGTTCCGAGAGTAGGCAAAATCCTGAACCCAACCCATTACGGCAGAATGAAATAACAAAACGGAGTGTTCACAATAGTGAGCACTCCGTTGTTTGCTTTAGACAATATTTGAACAAGAGACGTTTGGATTGGGAAAGAGGCATTTTTGTACAAAAATAATTGTTAAAAACCCCAAAAATACAGATATCCAATAATATTATCAGTGTGAAATAGAAGTAAGAAAAACAGAAAATGTTTAAAATGTCATACATATTAAAGAGAACTGAACAGAAAAGAATAAAAAAAGGAAGTAGAGGGACTATTTTCCTATTGACAAAACTTTACTACAGGTGTAGTATATAAGTGTACTACAGTTGTAGGAGGCAATGATATGAAGCTTACAGAAGCAGAATGGTCAGTTTTAGAGGTGCTTTGGTCGGGGGAGAACTTTTCTCTTGGCGAAATTACTAAAAAATTAACTAACGTAAACGGATGGAGCAAAAACACCGTCCATACATATTTAACCCGAATGGAAAACAAAGGTCTTGTTAAAATAGACCGTTCCAATAATGAGCCTTATTCTGCGGCGGTTTCCCGTGAGGAGTGCGCTAAGGAAGAAAGAACCGAGCTTTTAACAAAGGTTTATGGCGGTTCAGCAGGGGAGCTTATCGCGGCGTTTTTGAAGGAATCTTCTATATCTCAGCAGGAGGTTCAAAAGCTTCAAAAAATGCTCAATGATATGGAGGTGTAAGAGGTGAATAATATATGGACTTTTCTTACGCAGACATTATCAGTGTCTGTTGTTGCCCTTTTGCTTCTCTTTTTGAAAGGTATAATGGCAGATAAGCTTTCACCTCGTTGGCAGTATAGTGTCTGGTGCTTACTTGCCCTTCGAATTATAATTCCCGTTGCATCAAATCAGAATATATTTCTTCCCATTCCCGTATGGGTTGAAATGCTTAAAACATGGGTTGAAAGTAATTTGTCCTCGGCGTATTCTTCTGCATTTTACGTTTCTCGGAATTCAATGGTGATACCGTATATTAAAGGCATTCCTGAAAGCATAACTGATTGGTTGATGATAGTTTATGTAATCGGTGTTGCAGTGACGCTTATAAAACACCTTGTTTCTTATACCAAATTAAGAAAAATTCTTAAAAACGGTAGCGAGATATCAGGTGAAAATGTAGGGCAACTGAATTCTGTTAAACTGAAATACAATTTAAAGGGGTGTAAGGCTGTTGAGGTTGAAGGTTTAACAACAGCTTTTGTATGTGGTATTTTCAAGCCTGTTCTTGCAATCCCAAAAGGAACAATACTTGATGAAAAGATAGTTCTGCACGAGCTTTTACATTTAAAGTATAAAGATAATTTGCAAAATGTATTCTGGTGCATTTTGCGTTCTCTTCATTGGTGTAATCCTTTGTTGCAGTATGCCTTTAACCGAATTGGTAACGACATAGAATCTCTTTGTGACCAGAGAGTCCTTGAAAGACTTGAGGGTGAAGAACTTCGCGATTACGGCAAAATCTTATTGTCAATGGCTAATAACAGCTTTGCAAGAGCAGCGGGAACAACTTCTGTTTCAAACGGCGGAAAGAATATTAAAAGAAGAATTTCTGCAATTGTACGCTTTAAAAAGTTCCCTAAAGGTATGGAGTTGGTTTCTTTTTGTATTATTCTTGTTCTCTTAACACCCACAGTTTTTGGGTCAACAAGTAATTATGGTGATGAAATTTATAACCCGAAAACAAAAACAGAGCTTTATCACTCAATGGCATATACAAGGGTTGAAAATTGCGGAACTGTTGCAGGTGCTTTAGACACATTTGCCCGAGGCGTGATTTACAGAAATGGTCTTTGCGTTGCAATAGCCTCGCCTTCAGCCGAACAAGAAAAAATCTTCTCTCAGATGAGCAAAAATGAAAATATCAGATACTCATATTATGAAACAATAAAAGGTTATGAACTGACAAACGATTCATATATGAGGGATTTATATAGAATTGTAAATTTGGAAAAAATTGATAATGACAATTACAAGGCTTATTTAACTTTTTATATAAAACAAAATCAAGATGAAGAAGCGAACATTCTTTTCTGTCCTGTTAATGTGACTTACGATAATGGTTGGCGAGTGCAAATGACAGGAGATAATATAGCGATAGAAGGCTTTTTTAATAATTACGAAGAGTACAGAAAGCACAATATATTTCAAACCTTTGTTGCAGATACTGATTACGGAACGCTTGTTGCAGAGGCTCTTTATAAAGTAGAAGGGGATCTTGATGATACATATTGGCAATATAAATGGAATGCTGAGCCTGATTTTGATTTTATGAATGAGCCTGTAACCGATATTAATCTGAATATGAATATCAGGGTTGTTTTTGCTGATTTTAGAGTAAGAGGCAAACTCGATACAGAAAAAATAGATTGTGAATACTTTACATGCCGTTTAGATTTGGAAAACGAGAAAGGTAATTTACGGCGTTTAGGAGGGCATTATGTAGATTGTCCCGGGCTTCAGGATGGGAAAAATATTACAGATATTGCCGATTTTGATGATATTATCTATCCTGATGAGTTGAAAGGTAAGAATTATAAGCCAAGGGTAACTATATCTATTAATGATGAGGAGATGGTTAACGTCGTTTTAGAAAAGGTGGAGAACGTAAATGAATAAGAAAAAATTAAACATAGCACTATGGTTAATAGTTCTTAGCTTTTGGTTTATGCAGTTCAAAGAGGCGTACATCGAAAGAGTGAATTTCTTCCCTTATTGGCTTAGTGGTTTTTTACTTTTGGGTTCCGTTTTTTTATTCCAAAAAGATGTTTCGGAAATGAAACTTTTGAAACCGCTTTGTATAATCATTGGCTGTATGGATTTTTCTGTGTGGTTGATGTGCGTATTAAGGTTAAATATGCCTTTTCAGATTTACTTGTTAAAAATGTTGAGTTCTGTAATTACCTTATATACAAATTATCAACTTATAACCAATCTTATACAGTTTGCTGATAATTACGGTTTTGAAAATACCAAACCATTAAAAAGATTAAGATTAATAAGAACAATATACATAACTGCATTTACACTTTTCTTACCGTTGTATAACACATTGGATGAAAGTGTGTTCACAATTATAGTGGAATGGTCCGGATGGTATATAGCATTTTGTGCAGTTATTGACATTAATCGCTTCAGAAAAGACTTTTTGTCGTATATAGCTTCGGTTGAAAGATTTTCAGATACTCCGAAAGGGTGAGCTTATGATTTTGTTTACAGATTATTTTTACGAAAAGCTTTCATTTGATGTTTCAATTCAGGATGTGGAAATTGTTGCAAAGCATCATTTTCCCGAAAACGAAATCTACAGAGAGGGAAACAAACTCTTTATAAAATCTAATAAACTGATGGATTCAAGACAACACGAGTTCAGGGCGAACGGAGAAATAACCATAGACGGAGACAGATTTTGTTTTAAAACTAAGGTTAATATAAAAACACTGTTGTTTTATTTGTTGGGCTTTCTTATTGTTGTAGGAATTATGGTTTGTGGAAGTTATGATAGTTATGAAACTGGACGTACATATCTTCTCGGAGATTACAGGTCAGGTTTTATGGCAATTTATGGCTTAAAACTACTAGGAATGGCTGTAGTTTATCTGATTGCTTTTGCATTTTCACTTGCATATCAGTTGCATAGGATTACAAAATTTTTAGTACGTACGATATTTGCTGCTTTGGAAATATATAAAACGGAACAATAAAGGTCTGTATGTATTAACGAAATCCCGCAAAGCGAGATGAAATCCTCGTTATACCCGGATGAAATCTGCCGTGCAGATGAAATTAAATCCACCCATATCCCGACGAAGTCGGATTTCATCCTGAAAGGAATTTCATCATTGTAGATGATTTCACCCACCCGACAAGGTGGATTTAGTTGAAAAGAAGCACCTTTC
>JAZNVT010000009.1:0-11046 GCA_045592945.1 Acutalibacteraceae bacterium
TTTTGGTGGTGGGTAGTTCTCTTACGTCTTAGGTTTAGACGGATAGAAGAACTATTTATCCCTCTTTTTTTACGCAGGTAAAAAGGAGGGGTGAGCGTTTGTGAGCGCTGCCAGTGGCAGATGAAGCGAACAATAAGCTCTTTAAATGCACTATAAATTTACGTTTAACAACGATTTTAATAACAGTAACACCGCTCTTTCAAGAACAGCACGCACCTAAAAAACTATTTTCAAAAAATTCTTAAAAAAATTGCAAAAAACTGTTGACAAATCATATCTTCGGTGGTATATTATTTAAGCACTTGCGAGAGTGGCGGAATCGGCAGACGCGCACGTTTGAGGGGCGTGTGGTAATCCCGTACGGGTTCAAGTCCCGTCTCTCGCACCAAAAAAAGCGACACCCAAAAGGGTGTCGTTCTTTTTTTGTGCAGTTCTATTCGCTTACGCGAGTTCTATTTCCTTCGAAAGTGATATTGCTACGCAGTGATATTCGGCTAAAGCCGAGTTAAATGCGAATAGAATATCACTTCTGCCAACAGCAGAAATATCACATTTTGTTTTTGCAAAATATATCACTCCGCCATAAGCGGAATATAACTTGAAAACCAATTATTTTTCAGATATAATCTTTTCGAGGTGAAGTTTTATGTCAAAAAGCATTTTGAGAGATAAAGCGAAAGAGTTTGCAAAGGAAGTAGTTTTTGTTTGCAAAGACATAAAAACAGAGCATAAAGAAACTGTTTTAACAAATCAATTACTCAGATGTGCAACCTCTATAGGTGCCAATCTGCACGAAGCACAGTACGCACAAGGAAAAAAGGACTTTATATCTAAATTAGAAATTGCTCAAAAAGAATGCTTTGAAACTGAATATTGGCTTGAATTGCTTTTTGAAACCCACTATATGTCTGAACAGCAATATAATCAATTACAAAATTCCTGTGGTACAATCAGAAGAATGTTGATTTCCTCAATTACAACCACCAAAGAAAATATGAATAAGTAATTTTACTGAGTTCGCACAACCGTGTGGACTCGTTATTTTTACGTCTGAAATAATATTTGAAAATTGAACTTGATTCAATTATTTTGTGTTTACCAAAGACTTTTATTGCCCATTATGTTTTACTATGTTATAATTTATTTGTGGTGGTGATTATATGTTTGAACTTACGAATGAACAGCGAAGATGTTTCGCCCTTATTCCTGTGAACGAAAACTGGGAACGTATAAAAATCAAACCAAGTCCCTATGACAATTTTGAAACTTATGCTTATTGTGAAAACAACATAATCAAAAAATGTATAACTGTAAGTGATATTGAATATTCGGAATACGAACTTTGCGAAACAATTTCCGAAGATAGGAAATATTTATTGCCTAAAACAACAAGGGGTAAACCTATTCTTTTATCGTCATCCAATCTTTTAAAACGATCGTCTTTGGGTATGGTTCTAACCTTCAATCATAGATTCATAAGTCTTTACAACAGTACAACACAATGTTCTTACTATTCCTTGAGTTACGAAAGTTTTGATATAGCAGATATAAATGAATTTGAAGAATGGGTAATTAAGTGGTGTAACGAAACCACAGAAGAAGATATTAAAGACATTGATAAATTTTCAAAACAGTCTCGCAAACACATCAAATATAAAGAAGGCGATGTTTTTCGTTTTAAAATTGACCGTCGTCTTTATGGTTACGGACGAATTATTCTCGACTTTGATAAAATGAGAAAAGAAAAAATAGATTTTTGGGATATCCTTATGACAAAACCTTTGGTTTGTAGCGTATTCCATATTGCAACTGAACGAAAAGATGTTACTATAGATGAATTAAAAAAACTCAAATCGCTGCCTTCTACAATAATTGCAGATAATCGCTTGTTTTATGGAGAGTACGAAATAATAGGCAATATTTCACTAACACAAAGCGAAGATTTTCCTATTATGTACGGCAGAAGTATTAATTACGGAACTAAATCAATATGTTTACAATACGGAAGAACATTTAAAGAAATAGAAAATGGAACTCTTCTATATGGAGGTTTCATAAACAATGGTGTATCGTTTTCGCTTAACTTATCTTTAAGTATTCTTTTGGATTGTATAAAAAAGAATTCAAACGAACCATATTGGAACCAAATTCCTGCGTATAGAGTAAATAATGATTTAAGAAACCCCAAATTCAAAAGAGAAAGAGCAGAAATAGGCAAACAAATGGGTATTGATTTAAATTAAAAAACTAGTGACACCACTCACCCCACTCCTCGTGAGTGGGGTCTTTTTCTGCACATATTCCCTAATTTTCCCCAATCCCATCTCTCACATAGAAAATGCTATAAAATACAAGGGGAAAGCGCAAAATTTCGTTTTAAATTCGGGCATTTTTAGGGAATTGGTTTTGGGATTTTTAGTGGTTGTGAGAATATTTATTTTGCTTTTCAGCAGTACTTTCCTACGAAAAACACCCGCATCTCCTTAATGAAAAGGATTTGCGGGTGTTGTTTTATTCAGCAATATTATTATAAATTAAAGCACAATTTCTTTTCCTTTTTCTGCTGATTCGTATATTGCACAGAGGATTTTTATCATATCTACGCCTTGAGAGGGTTTGAATACAGGCTCTGCGCCCTCGGTGATAACGTCGATAAAGTTTTTGATATTGTGCTTGTGGCCGTTTGAGTCCATTTTGCCTTTGGGGGCAATATCAAGAAGCTGACCGTCGTCCTCTGTGAAGAATTCCACCTCATTATCTTCCCATTTAAGACCTGCTTTCGTACCTCTGAGCTCAACGAAGCGGTTTTCGTTTTTGATGTTTGATGCCCAGCTGAATTCTATCTGAAGCACTGCACCGTTATCAAAACGAATCATACCCATTGCAAGATCTTCAACGTCAAAGGTACCCTGATTGTTTTTGTCGCCGAATTTTGAATTTTCGCTGTCGCTTGTATCGTTATCAGCAAATTTTGTATATGTATTCGCACTGACTGCAACGGGGGTGGGGTTGCCCATAAGCCATACTGCAAGGTCAATCATATGAACGCCAAGGTCGATAAGAGGACCGCCGCCTGACTGAGCCTTTGTTGTAAACCAACCGCCTTTACCGGGGATGCCTCGTCTTCTTTGCCAGCCGCAACGACCGCAATAAATTTCACCCATTTTGCCCTCTTCAATAAATTTCTTTGCATACTGAGAAGCGGTAGCAAAACGGTTGTTTCTTATAACCATAAGAACCTTCCCTGCCTCGTCGGCAGCATTTTTCATTTTAAGTACCTCTGTAACGTCAATAGCATCAGGCTTTTCACATAAAACGTGCTTACCTGCCTTGAATGCATCAACGGCGATTATAGAATGAAGATAGTTAGGGGTGCAGATATCAACCGCATCAATGCTATCATCCTTTAAAAGCTCCTTGTAATCTGTATAAACTGCTGCATCGGGGTAGTATTTATCTCTGAGAGCAACGGCTCTTTCTTCAATAATATCACAGAAGGCTACAACCTCTACCCTGTCATCTTCATAATAATTATTAACGTGGTTACCGCGGCAGATGCCACCGTTACCGATAAGTGCAATTTTTAATTTTGACATATTATTTACTCCTGTCACAATAATATCAGGCAAATTTATCACCTGATTTCATTATAACTGAGAAGTAAAAAAAGTAAATAGACTACTGAAAATTAAATATATATAAATTCGAACGATTTAATCAATAAATTCAATTTGTTTTCTTAGACCTTTAATTTATATAACACCTATTTTTCGTATTGTTAATTGACTTTCCCTTCCAAAGGCTTTATATTGATTATATAGATTATAAGTAAAAGCAGAATATCAATAGTGCTTCAGTTTTTGAGCTTAATGATGGATAAAATATTATGCAGTCCCGGCTATTACGGTATTCATCAACAGCTTATGTCAGGCGGAGAGCTTTGCTTTAATATGAGCTCAAGCCCCACAAAATAAAGTACACTCATAACAATTATAAAAATAAAACAAAATTTCAGGAGAACAAAATATGGAAGTAAGATTCATAAAACCCGAAGAAGCAATAGCTTATAATAAAATCTCTGCCGCGTCATTTATCTGGAAATTTGACAAAGAGGTTGATAAAGAGGTTGAAATACCTGTGCTTGGAGCTTTTCACAACGGAAAGCTTATTGCAGGTATTGAGGTTTTCGACTTTAAATGTAATTACTGCGATAATCTTATAAACACAGTTGTTCTCAGCGGAATATGTAGTCAGCCTGAATATCGCAGGATGGGTGGCGTAAGGGCTATTTTTGACGAATTCGGCAAGACTGCCGTTGAAAACGATATTGTTGCAGGCTTTCTTTCACCATTTTCAATTTCTTACTATGAGAAATTCGGTTACGCTCTTCTCAACCGCTATTTTACAATAAGGGTTCCTTTTGAAAAGCTTTGCCATATTCCCCGTAGCAACGATGTTGAGCTTTACACAGGTGAACAGCTTAACGAGCTGTGCGAATTACACAACAAATGTGCATTCACTCAAAATCTTTTAACCCTGCGAGAGGATAAAAAGCATTTCTGTAATACGCCCCTCGAAGAAGCAGATTACACGTACATTCACCGTAATTCTCTGGGTGAAGCAGACGGCTACGTGCGTTTTAAGGTGAAGCGTCCTGACGAGCTTGTTGCAGAGGAATTATTTGTACTTTCTCCCGATGCCCTCAAAGGAATTATAGGCTTTTTAAGAAACTACGACGGCATAGTTAAAGCTCTTGTTATAAAAAAACAGTATCCTTCCTTGCCCACCTCCTGCCTTTTTGATAGAATTGACGGCGTAACCTTCACGTCAGAGGGTGGATATGCAGGAAGAATATACAACCTCAAAAAGCTTCTTGAAAATAACGTTTATCCTGAAAAATACGGCAAATTCAGTATTTTAAGCCTTGATGACCTCCAGCAAAACAAGGGTATATTTGAAGTTGAATATGAAAACGGCAAGGCTACCGTCACTAAAAGGGATGAGGGCGATTACGATATTTCTCTCACACCTCCTGCGGCTGCAAGGCTTCTTCTTGCAGGTGAGGGACACACCTCCCACACCGCATCATTCATAGACGGTGTTGAGCTGAAAAACAATGCAGATGACTTTTTCAGAGCTTTTCCTCACCGTGCAACTCTTTTTATAGATAGCATCTGGTCGATATAAAGCTACTTAATAAAGCAATCGTATAATTTTGATAATTTTACCTAAATTATCTTTGTAAAAAAACTTTCGGAATGAGGGATTTTTGTGGAAAACAAATGGGTGCAGGTATGGGGTCAGGCTCATTCGGCTTTTTCATATTTTTATTACCCGTCATGCCCGAAAACCTACAGGCTTGTTATAAAATCTGCGTTATCAGGTAAAAGCATTCGTTTTGAGCTTTCTAACGAATGTGCTAAAAACGAAGTGTATATCGGAGCTATGTCTGTTGCAAAATGTGATGAAAACGGCAGCTTTATCGGCGAATGTAAAACCGCAACGGTTGATTCGAAAAAAGCGTTTTGCCTTAGTATAGGTCAGTCAGCTACAAGCGACGAAATTCCTATGGATATTGAAGTGGGCGAATATTTTTGCATCAGCATTTTCGTTGAAAAAGGAGCTCTTCGTAGCGGTAATCTTCTTGATAATGCAGTACTTTTAACCGTTAAGGGTGACGTTTCTCACGAAAGAAATATTGAAAATCAACGTCGCAAGCGTGACAAGGTGCGAGAGGTTGCCTCGTCGCTTCTTAAAATGTATTTTCACAAGCCTATTCCTCTTATTCAATCTGTTCAGGTGCTGAATTCAACAGGTGCTAAAACCATTGTAGTTTACGGTGACTCAATAAGTCAGCAGGGCTATTGGACAAATGCCTTTGCCGAAAGAATTTATAAAGCTTACCCGGGTAAATATTCGGTGATTAATAAATCTATTATGGGCACTCGCCTTTTAAGAGATTTCAGCACCCGATTTTTCTGTAAGGGTCTTTTCGGAAAAAGCGGTCTTAACCGTATACAGAGAGATATTTTAAATTATCCCGACGTTGAATATGCTATTATCGCTTTAGGCACAAACGACTTTTTACAGCCTGCTACTATTCAGGCTCCAAAATCTGAACGTTGCTCTGCTGAGGATTTCGTTGAGGGTATGATTACTTTAACCGATGCTCTTAAAGAGAACGGTATTAAGCCTATTGTTTTTAATATTCTTAATTTCGGTGAAAGTGTAGATTCCCGACCTGAAAAAGAAGCTCTTGTTACAAAAACAAATCAGCTTCTCTTTGAAAACAGAATGCATTTTCACGGGTTTTATGACCAGGCGTCATTATGCGTAAACCCCGAAAAGCCGACCTGCTCTAAAAAAGAGTACCTTGGCGGTGATAACGTTCACCCCAACAAAAAGGGCGGTAAATTAGTTGCCGATAACATTCCGTTAGATTGGTTTAATTAAATTTTTTATAAGATTATTTGAAATGTTAAAACTTTTGGTGGTGAAAAAATGTCTGCTTTTTTGAAAGCTTCCCTTGCATTTATTCAGGTTATTTTATACATTACAGGTGTTTTTACTGCTGACGTTAGTATTAATTACGGTGGTGAAAAATACGTTCAACAGGAGATTGTCTCTCCTATGGCTATCGTTGAAAACGGTGCTTCCGATTTTGTAATTGTAAGCCCCGACAATGCCGACGAAACTATTTTAACCGCAGTAAATGAACTTCAGACTTATATTGAAAAAATAAGTGGCGCCAAATTAAAAATTGTTTCTGAAAGTGAAGCTACACCCGAAAATAATGCTATTATTATCGGTGAAACCGCTTTAGAAAATGGTGTTGCAGAAATTGACCGTGACAGTATTTTCGCTGACGGCTTTATGCTCTTTTCCGACGGAAATCACCTTTTTATTTCGGGTGCCAACAGCCGAGGCACTCTTTACGGCGTTTACACCTTCCTTGAAGAGTATTTAGGCGTGCGTTGGTTTACCCCTGAGCTTGAGGTTGTGCCCGAAAACAAAAATATTGTTATTGACAGTAGCATTAACAGAGTTGTTGAGCCCTCATTTTCTATACGCCGAAACGATTGTATCGGCACAAACGATGCCTACAGAGCAAGAACGAAAATGAACGTTTCCTTCTGGAGCGAGGCTACTGAATACGGCGGTGCTCTTACATACGTTTTATGGGACGTAACCCTTGATAAATTAGTCCCCGACGACCTTATAACTGAGCATCCCGAATACTTTGCTACAACAGCCGAGGGCACTAAAACGCGAGATCACGTTTGCCTTTCAAATCCCGAGGTTTTAAAGGTTGCGGTTGAAAATGCAAGAAAAGCAATTCTTGAATGTGAAACGGGTGCGAAATATATTCATATAGGTCAAAAGGATAATACCAACTACTGTAAATGCGATAAATGCGAGGAGCTTTACGAAAAATACGGTAGCGTTTCAGCACCTACAATTCTTTTTACAAATGCATTTGCAGATGCTCTTGACGATGAATTTCCCGATTTCACCTTTACCTTTTACGCCTACAACGAAACCGACAGACCCCCTACGGATTTGTCACTTCGTTGTAACAGCAACGTAATTCCCGTGCTTTGCGGTCTTCACAAGGCTTGCAGAAGCCATCCCCTTACGGAATGCGGCTCAAAGGACGGTAACGAAACCTTTGAAAACCTTTACGGAAGCCCCGAGCCCACCATTCACAAGGATTTTGAAAACTGGACTAAAATTGCCGACAGAACTTATATTTACGATTACACAATTAATTTCATAAACACTGCTCAATTTTTCTCGAATTTTGAGTATATGCAGTCAACTATGAAATATATGCACGATATCGGTATTACGGGCTACGTTTACAACTGCGGTGACGGTCATATCGCCGCCTTTAACGAGCTTAGAAACTATCTTTTATGCAAGCTTCAATGGGACGTAAACTGTGACGTAGAATATCATATGGTTGATTTCCTCAAGGCTTATTACGGTGAGGAAGCCGCACCGTATATAAAGCAGATTATTGACATTCAAACCGCTCAAACCAAGGTGTCGGCTCACGCCTTTGACTTTGACTGGCATTATCAGGCGGGCTTTTATCCTATGAACGTTGCGGTTGCCCTTGACGGACTTTGGGAAAAGGCTTTAACAGCCGATATTACAGAGGAACAGCTTTTCAACGTTGAAACTGCGAATTTGAGCTGGGAATATTACAAAGCAAACCAGTTTTTAGATAAATATACTATCCTTAACCCGTTCAGGCACAAGCGAATAGAAGAGCTTTACGATTCAATGCTTGAGCACGGTATAACAAAGGTTTCAGGCTTTCAGGAAATACCCAAGAAAGAGGATATAAGCTTTATGCAAAGACCCTATAATTGGGGATAATATAAAATGAAGCACACCTTCGGTGCGTGAAGCAGCTTTCGCTATGAAGCAGCCTTTCGGCTATGAAGCGTGCTTTCGCACGAGATATTGTTTTTGAAATAATATGAAGCACACCTTCGATCTATAAAGCAGCTTTCGCTATGAAGCAGCCTTTCGGCTATGAAGTGTGCTTTCGCACGAGATTTTGTTTTCCAAATGAAGTGAAGTCACCAGTCGCCATTTCCAATTTGCAATTTGGCGAACAACGTGAACTTTACAATTGCCAACTCCTCCCCTCAAATTTTATGCAAGGTGATAATTGAATTCGTTATAGCTCTATTGTATAATGTTTTAAAAGCAATTTTCACAGAAATTTGGGGGATTTTTTATGTTAAGACGCCGTCAGGTACATCTCGATTTCCACACGGGCGATACTATGCCCGTTGGTAAAAATTTTTCAAAAGAGCAATTTCAGAATGCTCTGAAATTAGGTCACGTTAATTCTATTACTATTTTCTCAAAATGCCACCACGGTTGGTCTTATCATCCTACCGAAGCAAACGAAATGCATCCCGAATTGGATTTCGACTTGTTAGGTGCTCAGCTTGAGGCTTGTAAGGAAATTGACGTTAACGCTCCCGTTTATATTTCAGCGGGCTACGATGAAAAAGAATATCTGAGAAGACCCGAATGGCGTTATCAATATACACCTGACAAACAGAAGCAATATGAATACACTCAAGAGGTGCATTTTCACCTTATGTGCTTCAATACAGGCTACCTTGATGCCCTTTGCAGTCAGATTGAAGAGGTTATGGTGAAATATAACCCCTGCGGTATTTTCCTTGATATTATTTCACCGAGGGTTTGCTATTGCGAAAAATGTCTTGAGGATATGAAAAAGCTGGGTCTTGACGTAAACAGCGAGGAAGACCGTATCAAAATGGGCGATATCGTATTTAAAAAATATCTTACCGAAACTAATAATGCGGTAAGAAAGCATAGCGCAACCGCAACAATTTTCCATAACAACAGCCATATTCCGAGAGGCGATTACGGCTTTATTAACGCCAATACTCATCTTGAGGTTGAAAGCTTACCAACGGGTGGCTGGGGCTATGACCATTTCCCTCTTTCAGCCGCTTACGTGCGTTCTCTTCCTAACGTTGAGTTTTTAGGTATGACAGGAAAATTCCATCATAGCTGGGGTGAATTCGGCGGCTTCAAGCATCCTAACGCCCTTATTTACGAAACCTCTTTAAGCATTGCAAGCGGTGCGGGCTGCTCTATCGGTGACCAGATGCACCCATTATGCGAAATGAATATGGCGACCTACGGTCTTATCGGCAAGGCGTATTCATTAATTGAGAAAAAAGAGCCTTGGCTTGACGGTGCGGAGCATATTGCTGACATCGGTGTTTTGAGTGCAGAGGCTGTTTTAGGCAATCGCGATGAAAAAGCTGACGTTGGTGCTAACAGAATGCTTTTAGAGGGTAACTATTTATACAATTTCGTTGATACGACAGCAGATTTTTCTAAATATAAAATGCTCATTTTACCCGACGTTAAAATTCCCAGTGATGAAGTAATAGAAAAAATTAAAAAATACGTTGAAAACGGCGGTAAGGTTTTAGCAACGGGTGAGGCTTTAGTTAAGGACGGGGAATTTTTCCTTGACATAGGTGCAAAATTCAAGGGCGAAAATGAATATAACCCCACCTACCTTATTCCTCAATACGAAACCGCAAACGGTGTTACCGAATACGTTATGAGGTGTAACTCCTTCCGTTTTGACGTTACTGACGGCAAGGCTGAGGCATTCTTACAAAACCCCTATTACAACAGAACCTTAGAGCATTTCTGTTCACATATGCACGCCCCGAACAACCCCGAGGAAACCTTCCCTGCGGCAGTTATCAAGGGTAACGTGGCTTATATCGGATGGGATATTTTTACAGGCTACGCAAGGCTCGGTCACATCTGCTTTAAAGAGCTTTTCAACCATTTTGCAGAGGCTCTTTTAGGTAAAGAGGCTACAGTTCTTACAAATCTTCCCGATAAAGCAGTTGTAACTCTTACAAAGCAGGAAAAGGAAAACAGACTCGTTCTTCACCTTCTCTTTGCTCACACCACATTAAGAGGTCAGAATACAGAGGTTGTTGAGGATACAGTGCCCCTATACAACGTGCTTTGTAGCGTAAAATGCGACAGTAAGCCTTCAAAAATCACTCTCGAGCCCGAGGGAAAAGAAATTCCGTTTGAATACGAAAACAGCAGAGTAAGCTTCACCGTGCCGAAGGTTGATATTCATCAGATGGTAGTTATTGAGAATTGAAAATTGCAAGTGGCAAGTGGCAAATTATGTGCGAAGTGCGAAATGTAGACACCAGTTGTCAGTAGCTTCGCAAGATAGGAGATAAAAGATAATATTGAATAGATAATAGAAAAGGGTCTGCGACGGCAATTATAAATGCTATCGCAGACCTGTTTTTTTGTTAAAGTAAATTGATGCGAAGCTTTTCATCCCTGTTTGCGTTAGCAAATAGGGAGGGGGACCAAAAGCTTTGCTTTTGGTGGTGGGTAGTTCTCTTACGTCTTAGGTTTAGACGGATAGAAGAACTATTTATCCCTCTTTTTTTACGCAGGTAAAAAGGAGGGGTGAGCGTTTGTGAGCGCTGCCAG
>JAZNVT010000010.1:0-27443 GCA_045592945.1 Acutalibacteraceae bacterium
AGAGAACTACCCACCACCAAAAGCAAAGCTTTTGGTCCCCCTCCCTATTTGCTAACGCAAACAGGGAGGTAAGGCTTCGCATCAATTTACTTTAACAATAAAAACAGGTCTGCGAAGCTTTTAATTGCGTCGCAGACCCTTTTCTATTATCTATTCAATATTATCTTTTATCTCTTATCTTACAAAGCCTCTGGCATCTTTACAACCGGCACGAAGTGCCCCTTAATTTGCCACTTGCCATTTGCCACTTGCCATTTGCCATTTGCCATTTACAAAACGGGTTACTTTATCTCTGCAATCGTAACCCCATTCTCCCCTTCGCCAAACGTTCCTAATCGGAAGGTTCTTATTCTCGGGTCGGATTTCAAATACTGAGTAACACCTGCTCTTAGGGCACCTGTACCTTTACCGTGGATAATAGTACATTCAGTAAGCCCTGAGCGAAGAAGGTCATCTAAAAATCTATCAAGGACAATGATTGCCTCATCAACCATAAGGCCACGAAGGTCACAACGGTTATTAACCTGCATAGTTGCCTTGCTTTCGCCTGAAACCCTCGTCGTTGAAACGTGGGTTTTCTTTTTATTATCCTTTTCTTTAGGCTTTTCAATGAGTCTTAAAGAATCCTCTTTAACTCTCATTTTAAGCATACCTGCCGCAATTTCAACCGTACCCTTTTTATCCTTAAGGGCAGTTACCGTTGCATTTTTGCCGATTGTTTTAGAGAAAACTGTATCCCCAACCTGCAATTCTCTCGGAAGAGTATAATCCTCGTCATCATCCATTGAATTAAACACGGGATTTACTGCATCGTTAATTGAATTAAGGTGAGCATTAACTGCACTTTTTGCTCTTCTTGCAAGCTCGGCGGCATCTTTAGTTTGCTTTGCTTCTTTTTTTAGCTTTTCAACCTCATTGAGAAGTGCGTTTGCTTCTCTTTTTGCTCGTTCAACTATTCTTAAGGCTTCACCACGTGCATTTTCAAGCTCACGGTCAATTTTAGTTTGTGTATCTGTAAGAAGCTGTGCAGCTTTTTCTTTATCCTCTTTAGCGGCTTTTGTTATTTCCTTTGCCTTTGAATGCTCGCCCTCCATTTCAAGACGGCTTTTCTCAAGAAGGTCAACAACGTCTTCAAATCTTACGCTTTCAGAGGAGACAAGCTCCCCTGCTCTTTCTATGATGCTTTTTTCAATACCTAATCTTTCAGATATTGCAAAAGCATTTGAGCGGCCGGGAATTCCTATAAGAAGCCTGTAAGTAGGTCTTAAGCTGTTAACATCAAACTCACAAGAGCCGTTTTCAACTCTCGGCGTTTGTAAAGCATAGGCTTTGAGCTCTGCATAGTGAGTTGTTGCGGCAATTTTAGCACCTTTTTTATGAAGCTCCTCAAGAATTGCCATAGCAAGTGCCGCCCCCTCAACAGGGTCTGTGCCTGCGCCTAACTCGTCAATAAGAGCAAGTGATTTATCATTTGCTACTTTTAATATATTTACGATATTCACCATATGGGACGAGAAGGTTGAGAGTGATTGCTCTATGCTTTGCTCATCGCCAATATCAACAAGAATATTATCGTAAACGCTTACCTTGCTTTCATCCCCCGCAGGTATCATAAGCCCTGCAGCAGCCATACAAGATAAAAGTCCTATCGTTTTAATTGCAACAGTTTTACCGCCCGTATTAGGACCGGTTATAACGAGAGTGTCAAAATCCGAGCCTAAACGGATATCGGTTGCAACAACCTTTTTAGGGTCAATAAGAGGGTGACGAGCTTTATTAAGCTCAGTTATACCCTTACTGTTGATAACGGGCACGGTTGCTTTCATTTCGTAAGCAAGATGAGCCTTACAGAAAATTATATTAAGCTCAACTGCACACTCGTAGCTACCCTTAATTTCTTCAAGGAAGCC
Source organism: Acutalibacteraceae bacterium (assembly GCA_045592945.1). Lineage (GTDB taxonomy): Bacteria > Bacillota > Clostridia > Oscillospirales > Acutalibacteraceae > DTU089. The sequence continues at coordinate 1,911 of JAZNVT010000010.1, forward strand.
ACCTGCCAAAACGGAAAGCTCGTATAGAATTCTTTCGATTTCCTGCGCCTCTTTGCCTCTTAAAACTCTTATATCATTATTCGCTTCAACAACGCCTGCAGGCTCAATAAAAACGGTAGCACCCGTTGAAGAGGTATCGTGAACAAGACCCGAAACTGCGTTTCTATGTTCATTTTTTACGGGCACAACGTATCTGCCGTTTCTTTGGGTGATAATTGCATCCTGTAAAACGGTTTTAAGACTTTGAGAGCGTATAAGCCTTTCAAGCTGTTCTCTTACGCTATTCTCTTTGTTTTTTATCTGACGTCTGATAGATGCAAGCTCAGGTGAGGCGTTATCGCTCATATCCTCTTCCGTAAGAATTGCACCGAAAATCCTCTCTTCAAGATATTTATTGGGCATAAGAGAATTAAAGTAAATATCTATACTTTTTTCATCCTGACCGCTATTAGCACGCCATTCGCTTATGGCTCTTACGGCACGCACAGTGCTACCTATATCAAGAAGCTCTTTCATTGAAAGAACACCGCCTGCGGCAGCCCTTGCAAGTGAATTATTAACGTTTTTAAGACCGCCGAAGGAGGGACCGCCGTATTTAGCTAAAAGTATGTATGCATCCTCGGTTAATTTTAAAAGTCTTAAAGCCTCTGATTCTTTTGTTTCAGGGCGTAATGAAAGAATACCCTCGCGGGCATCGTCGTTACATGCCCTTTTCGAGAGTTGCTCTAAAACCTTATCAAATTCAAGTGCTTTAAGATGCTTATTCATGGTTTTCATAATAAATTAATCCTCAATAGTTTTTGACGAAGTTAGTGCGGAAATTTGCCTTCCAACCGTGCGGTGTTCAACTCTCGTCGGCTATAACACGATAAAACTCAAGGGTTTTAAACTTCCTTTGAGTTTTATGTAAAAGGTAATCCTCACTTAAATCGCAAAACGCCTTAAGAGAATCACCCGTTAACGTAAAAGAAAATATCTTATTAAAATCTGATAACGTAACGAAACGCATAGCTTGTACAACAGAGGAGTTAATACAGCTACAAAACTCTGGCGGTTTACAGCTATCGCAAAAAAGCTTACCGCTTTCTGACGAAAAAAACATTATATCAGTTTCATACTGACCGCATCTGTCACAAGCTACTAAAGCAGGCATATATCCGCTTAAAGACATCAATCTCATTTCGGTAACCGCCTTTATAAACGGTACCGTTTTCTTGTTGCTTTTTAAAAGCCATAGCGAATTAAGAAAAAGACGGAGAATTTCTTCAGATTCGAAATCCTCTTCGCAGAATTCATACGCTAACTCACAAAAATACTGTGCGAGTGCCATTTTACTTACGTCTTCCCTTAATTCAAAAAACACTTCTTTTACAAGGGCTTCTTCAACTGAAAAAGTATCCTTTGCTTTAGAAAACGTAAAATCGGAGTATGCTAAAAGTGAGGTTGCGGCACCCTTTTTGCTTTTTGCCTTTTTTGCACCCCTTGAAAAAGCACGAACAATACCGTGCTTTGCGGTAAGCACGGTAATAAGCTTATCGGATTCACCGATACTCTGTTCTCTTATCACAAGACCCGGTGCAGTTATTTTCAGCACTTTTCTTCATCTCCGCAGATTTTAAATTAACAAAATTGCGATATTGGAGGTAATCCTCAATCTTACCGCCCTGACAAAACCTTTGCCAAAGTCCGTTTTCATCCATTGTAATCAACTCCGCCGAAAAACTATCTGTAATATTTTATTCGGCAGAAAAATCTTTATACAACAATAAAACCTTTAAGCTATTGCCAAATCAATCCAAACCAAAATTGTGAATAAGGCCCTCTCGGTTTCGCCAATCCTCTTTAACCTTTACCCAACACTGTAAATTAACCTTGCAATCAAAGAATTGCTCAAGCTCGTGACGGGCATTAGTTGAAACCTCTTTAAGCATTGCACCCTTTTTACCGATAACAATACCCTTGTGACTTTCTCTTTCACAATAAATTGTAGCTTCAATATCGATTATAGGCTTATCCTCACGCTCTCTCATACGTTCAATTGAAACGGCAATACCGTGGGGAATTTCATCGCTTAATTTGTGAAGAAGCTTTTCTCTTATCATTTCCGCTGCTAAAACTCTTTCGGGCTGGTCTGTAAGAGTATCCTCGGGGAAGAAGAATTCTGACTCTGCAGCTAACTTGAAGAGCTCCTCTTTCAGCTCATCCATTCCGTCGCCATCTCTTGCGCATACGGGTACAACAGCTTCAAAATCGAATAATTTTGTAAGCTCAACGATACGTGTCATTAAATCCTGCTTATCGGAAAGCATATCAATTTTATTAATTGCAAGAACAACGGGAATTCTTTCGCTTTTAAGCTTCTTTAATAAATCAAGCTCTGCTTCTCTTATTTCGCCCTTTGATTCGGTAACGAAAAGACAGCTGTCAACACCGCCGATGCTGTCATCAACGGCCTTTATCATCTTTTCACCTAGCTTTGTTTTAGGCTTATGGAAGCCGGGTGTATCTGTAAACACAAGCTGAACATCGCCCTCTGTTAAAACACCCATAATTTTTGTTCTTGTGGTCTGGGGCTTTGAAGATACGATAGCCACCTTTTGACCCAACAAATTGTTAAGAATAGAAGATTTTCCCACGTTGGGACGACCTACAATAGCTATAAAAGCAGTTTTTCTTTCAGACATTTTAAAATTTCCTTTTTACTTTTCGTAGAATTTATTTATCTTTCTTTTTAGCTTCAAGCTTGAATATAAACAAGGTTGCAGCAACAACGCTTAAAACAAACCACAAAATATTAATCGGGGCTTGTACGTAATGGTTAAATAACGCTTGGAAGGCTTCGGGCTGAAAAAGAATCGATACACCGCAAAGCACCGCAAAAATAGCAAAAACGAGCACGGCACCCGCAGCAACGTCCTTTGATATGGCGATTGTTTTTCTTTTCTCTTTAGAAACAGAATCGTCCGCCTTTTCAATACCTGTATTTAACATTTCGCCGCCTATTACAAGACCGCTTGCAAGAAATAAAATTGCAAATTCCGTTCTTGTAACTGTAAAAAAATCATACCTCAAAAGATAGTAAAACATATACACAAGGCAGGTAATATGTACTCTGAAATTTCTTTCGTGGGTAAGCATCCAGAATATACCCTTAAAAGCGTAAACGAAGCTGTTAAAAAGACTTTTAAGGTCTTTCATAAATTATTCCTCCTCGGAATTCATATAGTAAGACTCGTTACGCTTAAGCCCTAATTCCTGAAGCACGTGCTCTTCCTTTTCTCTCATATGAACTGCTTCAATACCGCCGTTAACATGGTCATAGCCTAAAAGGTGAAGCATTGAATGAACAGTTAAAAAGCCTATTTCTCTCTGAAGACTGTGACCGTAGGTTTCAGCTTGTCTTACTGCAGTTTCAACAGAAATAACGATATCGCCTAAAAGACATGCGCCTGTGTCTAAATTCTTATCATAAACACCGTTTTCACCTAAGGGGAATGATAAAACGTCGGTAGGATTATCAATATTACGGTGTGCTTTGTTGATTTCGTGAATTCTTTCATCGTCTACAAAGGTTACGCTGATTTCAGCAGGCTCCTGAAAATTTTCAAAGGTAAGCACTGCGTTACAGCAACGTCTTACAAGAAGACGCACGCCTGTAGGAATCTTTATTACTTTCTGGTCGTTTGTAATAATTACTTTAATCTTCTCTTTCATTTTCTTTTCTTTGCCTCCTCGTATTTTTCGTAAGCTCTTATAATATCCTGAACAAGCTTGTGTCTTACCACGTCCTGCCCGGTAAATTTAACGATATCAATCTGCTCCATATTCTTAAGAATCTTAGTTACCTCAACAAGACCTGACCTTTTACCGTCAGGAAGGTCTATCTGAGTAACGTCACCCGTAACAACAACCTTTGAATTAAAGCCCATTCGGGTTAAGAACATTTTCATCTGCTCAGGTGTTGTATTCTGAGCTTCATCGAGAATTATAAAGCTGTCATCAAGGGTTCTTCCTCGCATATAAGCAAGAGGTGCAACCTCAATATTACCTCTTTCAAGGTACTTGTTGAAATTTTCTGCACCAAGCATATCGAACAGCGCATCATAAAGCGGTCTGAGATAAGGGTCAACCTTGCTTTGAAGGTCGCCCGGTAAGAAGCCCAGCTTTTCACCCGCTTCAACGGCAGGTCTTGTAAGGATAATTCTGTTTACCTCTTTTGCTCTGAAGGCATTTACCGCCATAGCAACGGCAAGATAGGTTTTACCCGTACCTGCAGGGCCTACGCCGATGACAATCGTATTATTTTTTATTGATTCAACGTACTTTTTCTGACCTAACGTTTTCGGCTTAACGGGTTTACCCTTGCTTGTAATGCAAACGCAATCCCCCGACATCGTAACAAGCTTGTCCTCGTTACCATCATCTACAAGTGAAATAACGTATCTTACGTTTTGCTCGTTCAGGGTTTCGCCTCTGTTAAGAAGCATTAAAAGACCGTTTACCGCCTTAACGGCTTTTGAAACGTCCTCAGGCTCACCGTTTATTTTAATGTCAGAGCCTCTGCTTATTACGTCTACACCGAAAGCTTTTTCGATGAGTAAAATATTCTCGTCAAAGCTACCGAAAAGGCTGACCGCCTGCTCCATTCTGTCAACGTTTATTATCTGTTCCGACTTAATTACCCTCTTTATATAACTTAATTATAATTTTATAAGGTATAGTATATCATATTTTTTGTAAATGTCTACTAAAATTTTTTGATTTTTTTGTGAAAAGATATCAGTTTTTTTGTAAACTTTTTCAATTTTCTACCATTATGGGTTGCTCTAACGCAATATTTTCATTGCAATTCAGGTTTTGCTTTAAAATATATTTGCCGTCTTCTACCGTTTCACCAAAATACAGTTCTTCATAAATTTCAGCATTCTTGTATTCTTCTCGTTTCATCTCAACAAGCTGGGAAAGGCAATAAAGCATACACTGATTTTCGGTTAAAGTAACGTCTGTTTCTTTCACTGTGTGAAAATCAACCCTAAAAACGGCTAAAGGTAAATATGTATTTTTGCTTTTTAAATACGTGTACGCCTCGGAATTAAGAGCCTTATCATTAATCCTGCCAAAGGGTATTTTTAAAGAAAATATTTCAAGACCGTATATGCTTTTGTTTTCAGTTGAAATAAACCCTTTAAAATTTCTGTTAACAGCTTTAGAGGCTTCATTTTCGGTTTTTGCATACACTTCACCTTTTGCGTGAGTGAAATATTCACTTCCGTCGGCATATTTTCCTACACCGGAAATCAGCAACGTGCCCTCCACAACACTAACCCCTTCTTTTACTGCGTTAACCCCGTAATAGCCTTTTACCAAAGTTACAACACCGTCTTTTTTCGCAACAATATTAGTAGGCGTTTTCTTATCGGTTGATTCTTTTTTATGGGTTACGGTTGTTATTTCGACCTGTGCCTTTGAGCCGAAAATATTAACTGATATCCACAGCAAATCACTATGCTTATACATCATCTCTTCCTGCACCTTAAGAATATCGATTTTTGACTTTCTTGCCCCCTTTTTTACCCCTGATTCTGCTAAAGACTCTGTAAAGGCTTCTACATTTACACCGCTTTTTGACACAATTTCAACCTCCCAAATTGAGCCTGACAAAAAAACTATAACCAAAGCTGCAATCAACGCACCAAAGCACAAGCCAAGCCTATATTTATAGCGGTTTACAAAGGATTTCAAGCCTTTTTCCACAACGTCTTTTATTTCCATTCCGGAATTTTCAACACAAAAATTTATACGTTTAAAACCTTCGGCTGTAGTAAAGGCTCTAACCTTTACACCATCACTTTCTACACCCCACAGAATAATTTCGTTATTATTGCAAAGATTTATAAATCTTTCGGGAAAACCACCTTCTACAGTAAACGAAACATAGCCCTTTAAAAGCCTCAAAAGCTGTATCATACCCCTCTACCCTATCCTTTCAAACTCTAAAGAAACTATATCACCCGTAATATCAGTTTGCCCGAAAGAAAAAGATGAAAGCACAAGACCATCCCCCTTTATTTTAAGATTAAGCTTTCCTAAATTAAGCACGATATATTCTTCGGAATAATCTACTACACATTGACAATCAAGCACTATCATTCTCTTATTACCGAATAATTCTATTCCCGCACTTTCAGTTGACTCCTTTATATTTTTTAAAGAATTAAACATATTTACACACCCTTTTTCATGATCTGGTATCGAAGCAGTGTAATTTTATACTGTTTCGACTGACTATAATTGTTATATTCTTATGCCGATACAACATAAAATTATACGGGGTGTTAACCGTGACAAGAAAAATATTCTCAAATAACGCTATCAGAATTATACCTGCTATTATGGGTATAGTTTTATCGGTTGCAGGACTTTTAGTTTTTCCTAAGGAGGCCGCTGACGGTATAAGAGCAGGCTTGAGCCTTATAGGCTCCGATATTTTACCCTCGTTATTTCCTTTTATGGTTGTAAGCTCTTACGTTGCTGATAATAATTTTATCCAAAGGCTTGGTGTACTCGCAGATAAATTTACAAAAAAGGTTTTAAGAACGAGCGGGCTTTCTGTAATTGCCTTTCTTTTAGGTGTTATGGGCGGATATCCCGTTGGTGCGAAAACAATACGCGATTATTACGTAATAGGAAAGCTGACTCAAAATGAAGCGGAAAGGCTTTTTTATTGGTGTATTAACCCAAGTCCCGCTTTCACAGTAACTGCAGTAGGGCTTCTGATGATGGGAAGTATGCAAACAGGCTTCATTATTTACTTATCCTGCATACTAGCTTCAATAACAATCGGTTTTTTCTGTCGTTTTCTGAGTGATGATGGTGTTATTAAAACCGTTGATTTTTCTACGCCGAAAAAGTTGGATAATTCTTTTGTAAAATCGGTAACAAGCGGTACGGAGGCTATGCTTGGAATATGTGGTTGGGTGTTGATATTTTCCGCCTTTTCATCTGTTGTTTCGGCTTTACCGATAAACAAATCTGCAAAAATATTCATAAACTCCATTTGTGAGGTCACTACCGGATGTAATACCGCAATTGAACATCATTTACCCGTAGCGGTAATAACCGCCGTAGTTGGTTTTGGCGGTTTTGCAGTAATTTGTCAAATTAATTCCTTTGCCGTTGCTTGTAACGTAAAGCCCACAAGACTTATTTGCTCAAGGGTTATTAATTCTTCAATATCGGTGGTTTACTATTCGCTAATCACAAAGCTCTTTCCTCAATACACTCAAGCTTCAGTTGTTATAGGCTCACAGACAAACGGCTTAATGCTTTATAAAAGTGTACCTGCCACGATATTACTTCTTTTAATGTGTGCTCTTTTAATTTTAGAGGTTGATAACCGTAAAAAAGTATGGTAAAATATTTTCCAATGAGAATGAAGCTTTAAGGAGTGGTTATTGTGGCTCTTAAAATATTTAATAAAAAAACTGAGCCTCAATGCGCTCTTTGCGAATACGGTGTGATTTCAGGTGAAAGCGTAGTTTGCCGTAAAGCAGGCGGAGTTATGACATTTTATTCAAAATGCCGTAAATTCAAATACGACCCATTGAAGCGTGAGCCCAAGGTAATAACCGTTTCAAATGATTTTTCAAAAGAAGATTTTGAGCTTTAATTTTTAAACTTGCTTATTAGATTGTTCTTTCAGCAATCCAAATAAGTAGGTTTTTTCTTTTACATTTTAAAAATTGGTAGTTTTTGTAACATTTCACAAAATACATTCGATATATTGGAGCAAATTCTAATACGACAATTTTCGAATATGACTTGAAAAGACTAAAAATAATTAGTACAATATAAGTGTAAAAAATACAACTTACGGAGGTTTATGTCGTGGCAGATGCATTCGGTATTCCAAACACAATTCCGGTAGGTCCTTTAGGGATAATTGCTACCCCCGGTTGCGAGGAGCTCGCAAAAAAAATTGATAACTATCTCACATCATGGAGAGAAGAAAGAGAAAGTGAGCATAAAGAAACTATCGCTTTCTACGGTTATCAGAGAGATACTTATATCGTTGACGCAGATTTCACAAGATTCGGTTCAGGTGAAGGTAAATGCGTACTTCATGAAACAGTAAGAGGTTATGATATTTTCATCATCTGCGACTGCTTCAATCACGGTTTAACTTACAATATGTATGGCTACGAATGCCACTACTCCCCCGATGAGCACTACGCAAATCTTAAGAGAGCAATCTCTGCAGTTGAAGGTAAGGCAAGAAGAATTAACGTTATTATGCCTATGCTTTACGAAGGCAGACAGCACAAGCGTTCAAGAAGAGAATCTCTTGACTGTGCTATTGCTTTACAGGAGCTTTGCGTTGATATGGGCGTTGAAAACATCATTACATTTGATGCTCACGACCCCAGAGTTCAGAACGCAATTCCTCTTAAAGGCTTTGAAAACGTTGCTCCCACATACCAGATGATTAAAGCTCTTACAAAGAACTTTAAGGATCTTAAAATTGACCATGACCACCTTATGGTTATTTCTCCCGATGAGGGCGGTATGTCACGTTGTATTTACTATTCAACAGTTCTCGGTATTGACCTTGGTATGTTCTACAAGCGCCGTGACTACTCAGTAGTTGTTAACGGTAGAAACCCCATTCTTGCACACGAATTCCTCGGTGACAACGTTGAAGGTAAGGATTGCCTTATCATCGACGATATGATTTCATCTGGCGACTCAATGATTGAGGTTGCAACAAAGCTTAAAGAGCTTAAAGCAAACAGAATTTTCGTATGTACAAGCTTTGGTCTTTTCTGTAACGGTCTTCAGGAGTTTGATAAGGCTTATGCAGCCGGTATTCTTGACGGTGTATTCACAACAAACCTTGTTTACAGAACTCCCGAGCTTCTTGAAAAGCCCTGGTACTTTGAGGTTGATATGAGTAAATATTGTTCACTTATTATCGACACTCTCAACCATGATTGCTCAGTTAGTAGCCTTCTCAATCCTGCTGACAAAATCAAGGCAAGAATTGATAAATACAAAGAAGAGCAGAAAAAAGACGAGCTTTCACTTTTCAACAACTGATAATTTAATTTCTATAATTATAATCCTGCAGTTTTCACTGCAGGATTATTTGTTTTTTACAACATTATTCACAAAAACTTCATTGACTTTGATATGTATATATTGTATTATTTACAATAAGAATAGTATATAAATACTAAAAATCTCACGTTTTTTATCTACTCACTCAGGAGGCTAAGATTATGATAAAGAAAAGAAACCCTTGGGTATACATTTTACTTAATATGATTACTTTAGGCATTTACGGCTTATTTTTCTGGTCCAAGTGGACTGAAGACGTTAACAAGGTCTGCGAGGGTGACGATAACGAAAGTGCACATTATATTTTAGTTTTCATACTCGGTGTTTGTACGGGCTTTATCTACTCCTTGTGCTGGAACTATAAAATGGGTGAAAGATTATTCCAAAAAGCACGTGATTACAACGTAAATCTAAAGCATGGCGGTATCTATATAATGCTATGGAGATTTTTACCCTTTGTAAGCAGTGTTTATAAAATTAAATATCTTAACCAGCTTGCAATCAGATATAACGCAACTGTTGTCAACGAAGGCAAATAAATAAAAGCCAATAACAGAACTATAACAAACAGGTGATTCCAATGAACAAAGAGCTTAAATTTAATAACGGTAAATTTACAATAATGACCTTAGGTGACCTGCACGAGAACCTTCACCTTGACACAGGCTTAAAAATAAGAAAAAGACTTGATATGCATAACCTTGTGAAAATGGGGATTCTTGCATTCAAGCCCGACCTTATCGTGCTTTTAGGCGACACTCTTAACGAGAGAGATGATTCCGAAGATTTTATCGACTACAGAACTGCTTTAAAGGACGTTTTAAAGCCCATTATTGAATCAGGAATCCCCTTCTGCTATGTGCTTGGTAACCACGAGCATGACCAAGGTCAGGAAGAGCTTATAGTTAAAGCATACGAGGAAATTGAAACCTGTATCGGTGTTAACGATACAACCGCACCGAGAGGTAATTTTAACTGCAATATTCTTGTAAAAAACACTGCAGGCACAGAGGATATTTTAAACCTTTGGTTTATTGATTCAAACAACTGCTGTGATTCAGATATCTCAGTTTATGACTGGGTGCATAAGGACCAGATTCAATGGTACGAGGAAAAAGCCGCTAAAATTAAAGAGGAGCATGGCGGAAAAACCATCCCTGCAATTCTTTTCCAGCATACTCCCGTCATTGAAGAATACAAGCTTTTAAGAGAAGCAAAGCCTTATGAAATCCCCTTTGCTGCCAAAGGTCATTATAAGTTTTCAGATAAATACTATATGAAAAAAGACGGTGTTGAGGGCTACCTCGGCGAAGGTCCTTGCTCACCTTGTATTAACGAGGGGCAGTTTGAAAGCTGGAAGAAAACCGGCGACGTTGTTGCCGCATTCTTCGGTCACGATCACCTTAACGATTTCACAGGCTACGTTGACGGCATTATGCTGGGTCAGAATAAAACAAGCGGTTTTTGTTGCTATACTGACGGCTGTAACTCCTGCGTAAGAATTACAACCGTTGAAGAAAGCAATCCCCGTGACGTTAAATCAAAGGTTTATCATTTTAAAGAATTAGGGCTTGACAGTATGTCTTTAGGTCCCATTCAAAAAAGAATTACCGACCGTCAAAGCATTAATATGCATATTGCATCTTATATCGCGGCAGGTGTTGCGGGCGTAGCTGGTGTTGCCGCAATTATCAAGAAGCTAAAGAAATAAATTACTACTTTTTCAGGAAGGATTGACCTAACAATGAAATTAAAGCAGGCTATTGCAATTGTTGCAGGTGCAGGAACAGGCGTTTTAATCGGCAAGAAGCTTAAGGAAAAGGAAATTTGCCCTTTATGCGTTGCTAAAAAGGCTATTGCCGCAACTCAGGTTCACGTTTGCGATAAAGAAAAATATAATAACGGCGTTGCACTCACTCCCCCAATGGGTTGGAGTAGCTGGAACACCTTCCGTAATACAATAGATGAAAAGCTTATTACTGATATTGCGGTTGCAATGAAAAAAACGGGACTTCTTGACGCAGGCTATAAATACGTTAACCTTGACGACTGCTGGCAAAGCTCATTAAGAACTGCTGACGGTAAACTACAAGGCGATTTGACACGCTTCCCAAGAGGAATGAAGCCTCTTATTGATGAAATTAACGATATGGGCTTTAAGGTTGGTCTTTATACCTCAAACGGCACTCTCACCTGCGAGGATTTACCCGCAAGCTTATATAACGAGGCTATTGATGCCGATACTTTAGCCGAATGGGGCGTTGAATATTTTAAATATGACTTTTGTCATAACGAAACAATCCCCACAGTTGCCCCCTCTTTAATTAAAATCCTTATCGGCAAGCCAGGTGAAAATGATTTTATTGATATGTATGCTTCTCACGGTATTGTGAAAAAGGGTGCAAAGGTTGTTGCAGATGAAAAGGTTGACGGCGGATTTATTGTTAGTAGTCTTTGCGGTGGCTTAGGTGAGCTTCATTTTGATACAATAGAAGTCCCCGAAGACGGTGAATATAATCTTACTATCGTTTTCAGAAAAGGCGGAAATATAAAGAAATTCCTTGTTTGTCAGGTTAATAACGATAAAGAATACGATTGCTACTTCCCTCAGTCCAAGGGATTTACACCCGACGGAAGATTGCAGATTGTTGTTACTCTTAAAAAAGGAGTTAACACCTTGCGTTTTTATAACCCCGTTGCTTCTCGTATGGACTCTGCTCAAAGGCAATACGTTAATATGGGTAACGAGTTAAAACGCGCTACAAAGGAATTTGCAGAGAAAAACGGCACACCTGAAAAGCCCATTTGCTTCTCAATTTGCGAATGGGGTATTAACCAGCCTTGGAAATGGGGTATGAAGGCGGGTAACCTTTGGAGAACAACCCCCGATATCAAACCCACCTGGGCTTCAATGATTCTGATTTATGAATTCAACGTAAGACTTTACAAGCATTCAGGTATCGGTAGCTGGAACGACCCCGATATGCTTGAGGTTGGCGTTGGTGAGCTTACAATGGAGGAAAATAAAACTCATTTTTCTCTTTGGTGTATGATGGCGGCTCCCCTTATTTTAGGTAACGATATAAGAAAATTCATAAAAGATGACGGTACAGTTGATACCGACAACAAAGTTCTCGAGATTCTTAAAAATAAAAATCTTATTGCAATCGACCAGGATAGCTTAGGCTTGCAGGCAAAAAGAATTTCAACTGACGGTTTAACTGATATACTTGTTAAGCCCCTTGAAAACAACGAGCTTGCCGTTTGCTTCTTAAATAAATCAAACGTTGAAAAAACGTTTAATTTACCCATTTACAAGCTTCACAATGACCCATACGTTACCCTTCCCTTTGCTAAAGAATTTGAGGTTACAGAGCTTTGGGACAACGTAAGCTTTACTCTTACTGATTCAATTACTGAAACCGTTGCTCCTCACGGCGTAAAGGTTTACAGAATAAAAGCTAAATAAAAAACATTTATTATCAGGAGGTTTATTTTATGGATAGAAAAGCTTTAAAACAACGCGGAAAAGCGTTATTCGGCGGTCACGACCTTTTCAAAAGTAAATATTGGCAAAGCGTACTTGTTACGTTATTTATGCTTTTTAGCTTCGGTAGCTTTATCGGACCTAAATTTGAGTTCAATTTTGATGATACAGACGCAATTTTTTCATCATTTAACAGTGCAAACTCATTTGCAGATGCCTTATTGAGTATGTTTGGTGGCGGTGTTACTATCGCAGTTATACTCTCTTCAATTTTCTCTGTGCTTCTTTCAGTTTTTGTTATATGCACATTTAAAGCAGGCGGTATCAGATATTTCCTTAAATCAAGAAAAAATAATCCCACAGATTTCAAAGAGGTTTTCCAGAATTTTAAGGATAAAACGTTTTTAAATATCGGTAAAATTTCATTTTGCAAATTTGGTTTTACTTATCTCTGGTCTTTACTTTTCGTTATCCCCGGTATTATTAAATCTTACGAATACTGGGCTATAGATTATATTGTTGCTACAAGACCTGACATTGAAAGACACGAGGTCTTCAGATTATCTAAAATACTTATGGACGGTCACAAATGGGATTTATTTGTGCTCCAGCTCTCCTTTATCGGCTGGAACATTTTAGATGGCTTTACAAGCGGTATTTTAGGTATATTCTACGTTTCACCTTATCAGCAGGCTACTTACGTAGAGTTTTTCTCAGATTTAAGACTCGAAGCGTTAGCAAAGGGTGCAATAACACCTTACGATATTCCTGATTACGAGGCTTTTGCTCCGGCAAACCAAAACCCACCTTACGGTCAGGGCTATGCAGAGCAGTATAATAACCCCTATGCACAGCAGAATCCCCAGAATTACGGTGGATTTGCTCAGCCTAATCCCCAGCCTACTCCTCAACCTGACCCTCAGTTTGCTTCACAGCCCTTCGCTCAACCCGTAGACCCTCAACCCTCAGTTACACCTCAGGCACCCATTGATGCTACTGTTGAAGCACCCGTTGAGGCACCTCAAAACGAGGATAAATCACCTATAGAGGTTGAATTTGAGCCTGTAACATCAGAGGAAACTGAAGGATAAATTATAACATCAGTTTCCAGACGCAAGAGACTCACTTCATTCGTTAAAAAATAAATACTAAATAACAACTAAAAAAGTCTGCGTTGCATTATAAGCTTCGCAGACTTTTTTATTTTAAAAAAATACTTTCACAAACCTTTTCAAGTTTTGTTTTTTATCAAGAGAAAAATCTAAAATGCGCGAAGCCTTGCCTCCCTGTTTGCTTTAGCAAATAGGGAGGGGGACCGCGACGGAGCATAGCGTAGTCGTGGTGGAGGGTAGTTCACTAACGTCTTAGGTTTAGTTTTATTAATACTAATGTTATATACGTAGAACTGTAAGGAACATCCCTCTGGGTATTCCGTGTAAATAAACTCACCCATACAATAAATTGTGACGGTAAACGACTTGCTCCCAACCGGAACGGGCTGAGCCACGTTCCTTACAGTGTACTAACTGACTTTATTTAAAAAGGTAAGCTTGTGTCAATGAAACCTACGGTTTCACGACGTTCGAGGGCTCACGTCGCGTACCACCCACCAAAAGACAAGCTTTTGGTCCCCCCTCCTTTTTACCTGCGGTAAAAAAGAGGGATAAGTAGTCTTCTATCCGTCTAAACCTAATAGGTAAGAGAACTACCCACCACCGTTCCGATTTAATAAACGAATAACAGACAGTATGTCGCACGGAATATACAATCCTTTATCTTTTAATTTATTGAAGAACGGTCCCCCTCCCTATGCTTCGCACAGGGAGGAAAAGCTTCGCAAAGCCTCACTTTTTTACTCTCCGCAAAGCCTCCGGCATCTGGGAGCTGGCATCTGGCATCTTTATAACCGGCACGAAGTGCCCCTTCACTCCACACTCCTCACTCCTAACTCCTCACTAATTTGTGTGCGAAGCCTCCGGTGACTTGCAACTGGCGACCGGTGACTCTCAAGAACTCATAAAATAAAATATTTTTAAAAAAATAATGATTTTTTAAATTAATAGTATTATACTATTAGTACTTGATTTTTAGGGGGTATTTTTTTGAACAAACGCGGTATTCTTGATATGACAACAGGGCCATTTTTCAAGAAAATACTTATATTTGCTTTTCCTTTGATGCTTACAGGCGTTTTACAGCTTGTTTATAATGCTGCGGATATTATGGTTGTCGGTCGCTTTGCAGGTAGTACATCATTAGCTGCGGTCGGCTCTACAAGCTCCCTTGTTAACCTTATTATTAATTTATTTATCGGTCTTTCAACGGGTGCAGGTGTTATAACCGCAAGGCATATAGGGGCAAATCTTTCTGAAAGAATGCACAAATGCGTTCATACCGCAATGGCAATAAGCATTATTTCAGGCTTTGCTGTGTGCTTATTCGGTTATTTCTTTTCAGGTACTTTTCTAAAGCTTATGGGCACACCCGAAGACGTGCTTCCACTTGCTACTAAATATCTTAAAATTTATTTTTTAGGTGCTCCCGGCTCTCTTGTGTATAACTTCGGTGCTTCAATTGTAAGGGCAACGGGTGATACAAAAAGACCGCTATATATTTTAGCATCAACAGGTATTGTTAACGTTATATTAAACCTTGTGCTTGTTGTAGTATTTCATTTAGACGTTGCAGGCGTTGCTATTGCTACGATAGTTGCTCAATATATTTCTGCAATCCTGATAGTTGCAAGACTTACACATTTACCGAATGAATGCAGAGTAAATTTTAAAAAGATAAAAATATATAAGCAAGAGCTTAAAGAGATTATGCGTATTGGCGTGCCTGCAGGCTTCCAAAGCAGTCTTTTCAGCTTCTCTAACGTTCTTATTCAATCCACTATAAACACCTTTGGCTCGGTTGCTATGGCGGGTAATACCGCCGCCCAGAACGCAGATGCAATTATTTACACCTGCACAAATGCAGTTGCTCAAACCGCTATGACCTTCACCTCTCAAAACATAGGTGCAAAAAAGCACGAAAACTTGAGAAAGATATTTTTCATTTGCCTTGGCACCGCCTTTTCCATCAGCGTGCTTTTAGGTGCTTTAGGGCTTATATTCCCGCACCAGATTATAGGAATTTTCACTACAGAAAAAGACGTTATAGAAATAGGCACTCAACGACTTTATATTCTTATGACAACCTACTTTATGTGTAGCCTTATGGACGTTGCAGGTTGTCAGATAAGAGGTATGGGAAAATCGGTAGAGCCTATGGTAATAACACTTTTAGGTGCTTGCGGTATAAGAGTTTTATGGCTTTACACAGGCTTCCCGTTGCGAAAGGAGTTATGGAATTTATATCTTTCCTACCCTATTTCGTGGACAATTACTTTTATAGCACTTACGATTT
Source organism: Acutalibacteraceae bacterium (assembly GCA_045592945.1). Taxonomy (GTDB): domain Bacteria; phylum Bacillota; class Clostridia; order Oscillospirales; family Acutalibacteraceae; genus DTU089. The sequence goes on from JAZNVT010000010.1 coordinate 17,923, forward strand.
GTTATTTCATTTTTGAAAAGAGAATAAAGCAAAACGCAAAAACAGAAGAGACTTAAAGCCTCTTCTGTTTTTTATTTATGTTTTCTTTATATTAATCTTCTTCAACCTGATATTCTACGCCTTCAAACTGCATTGTAACAGTTTCTCTTTCGAAGCCGTCTAAGATATATCTATCGGAATAGTAATTAAATTTTTCAATATCAAAGGTACTGTCAGGCTTACAGGTAATAAGAGTACAGCCTCTTTGAGAGCCTTCGTTTCTTATTCCGATATAAGCGAGATAGTCAACGCTATAACCGCAGCTGAAAATTATACCCTTATAGCTTGCAGTTAAATTGTTGTAATGGTCGTGACCGTGGAACATCGCTTTAGTTGAGCCCATTTCAAGCATTGCTTCAAACATAGCGTCTTCACCAACACCGCAGAAAACACGTCTGCCGGTTTCGCCTATAATACCGTCAATATATTTGAAATCCTCGCTATCCTTAAAGCCACCCTCTGCAAACTCTGTCCATGCATCCTTCAATTCAACGAGAGGAATATGGAAGAAAGCAAGGGATTTTACAACACCGTATGTATCGGATAAAGCCTTTCTCTCTGCTTCGGGCATTTTTTCAATAGCCTGATGGTTTTCTTTATTCATTTTTTCAATCTCTGCTTTATACCATTCAACCTGATTATCGTGAATGTTATCATATTGCCCCCCAAGACCTAAAAAGTCTGCTTTGATATATGCCTGAGAGTCAATCATAATAAAAGCTTGTGTTATGATGCCCTTTGTGTTTTTAACCTTTATAACGTGATTACCGTAACCATCAACATCAGCAGGGCCCTCTTGATAAAGGCAATATTTTAAAGCTTCATCTGTATAAAACTCTGAAATCTCTTCTCTATTATAATAGCTGTAGGATTCTGTATCGTGATTACCGAAGGTTACAGTCCAATAAACACCTAATTTTTCCATAAGTGTTATAAATTCTTTTGCACTGCTTTTATTATTTAAAGTGCCTGCCTGAAAGAATATAGGGTAAGCAATATCGCCCGTTGCAATAACTAAATCGGGCTTTTCTCTTGTTATCATTGCCGCAACTGCATTAAGAGTTTTTTCATCCGTATCAACGCTAGCGAAGCCACCGCCTAAATGAACGTCGGTCAACTGAAGCACCTTGAAATCTCTGTCGGTTGTAAACACCCAATCGCCGTTTTCATCCTTTTCGGGCACAAGCTGGTCTTCAATTGCAACCTGAGAATAAGAATTTGCTTTTTCTATTTTATCAGCAGCTGTTGCGCTATTAACTGATGCTACAATAAGCACAAATCCGAGTACACCGGCTAATATAGACAACAAAAGGCTTTTTACGTTTATTTTTTTCTTTTCTTTAATTTTTCGCTCTTTCGTTTTCATAGACATTATAATCCCCTCCGCAAAAACAAATGTTACCAATTAATTTTACCATAAATCATTATATCTTTTTTCTCTATTAGAAAATACAATGGTATTGATAAAAAAATTTACTAACTCATATAAATCATGCACAAATATCGTTTGCTCTTTTCTACACTTTTTAAAGCCTGCTAAACTTGTTAAAAAAACTTGAATATGCTAATATTTTAATGTATTTGAGAGGTGTTATTTATGGATTTTAAAACATTTTTAAAAAATGCGGCAAACGTAAAACCAAGTAAGCAACAATTGTTTCTTCTTCGTGAAATGCCATTTTATGCGTTTGTTCATTTCAGCCCTAACACGTATACAAATCTTGAATGGGGCGACGGCACAGAAGACCCTGCTATATTTAACCCTACAGACCTCGACTGCGAGCAATGGGCTAAAGCAATTAAAGCTGCAGGAATGAAGGGTATGGTGCTTACGGCAAAGCATCACGACGGCTTTTGTCTTTGGCAGACTAAATACACCGAGCATTCAATGAAAAACAGCCCTTATAAAAACGGCAAGGGCGATATAGTAAAGGAAGCCGCTGAAGCTTGTAAAAAACACGGTTTAAAATTCGGCTTTTATCTTTCCCCCTGGGACAGAAACTCGAAATATTATGGCACAGATGAATATAATACCTATTACAAAAATCAGTTAACCGAATTGCTTACGAATTACGGTGAAATTTTTCACGTTTGGTTTGACGGTGCTTGTGGCGAAGGTCCCAATGGTAAAAAGCAGGTTTATGATTTTGATGGGTATTTTGAGCTTATAAAAAAATACCAACCAAATGCAACCGTATTTAACGATAAAGGTAATATCCGTTGGTGCGGTAACGAGGCAGGTAAAGCACCATTCGCTCAATGGGCAGTTGTCCCCTATGAGCTTTGCCCGTTTTGCGAAAAGCAAACTGATGGTGCTTTAATGGAAGGCTCTATTGACGGCATATATAACCCCGATATAACTATCGGCTCTCTTGCGAATATTATGTACTCAAAAGGGCTTGTTTTCGCCCCCGCAGAAACAGATATGTCTATTCGTCCGGGCTGGTTTTACCACGAAAACGAAGAGCCACATTCACTTGAAAGGCTTTTTAATACATATATAAACACAGTAGGTAACAACTCGACCTTTCACCTTAATATTCCGCCTATGCCAAACGGAAAATTTAATGATAAGGACGTAGAGAGGCTAAAGGAACTAGGCGAAAAGCTTAAAGAAAGCTTCGGTAAGGTTGTTTCAGAGGATGCTGTCATTTCAATTGATTTTAGTAAAAGTGAAACTCAACCCACAATAAACGTTAAGCTTCCCGAAAAGAGAAAAATTTCGTTTGTTGAAATAGCTGAAAAAATTGAAAATGGCCAAAGGGTTGAAAGCTTTATTTTAAAAGCAAGAAATGATGACGGAGCTTTTGGCGTTGAATATTACGGCACTACTATCGGTAGCAGAAAAATCGTGCCTCTTGATGAAAGCATTATTACCGACGAGCTTTTAATTGAAATTACGTCAGCAAGAGATAGAGTAGAAATCGAATGGGTAAAACTTTACTGATTTTTATTGACTATATGTCATCAAACAATTAAAATAGTATTATCAAAAATGAAAGAGGTTGTTTTATGAAAAACATTCCCGAAGTTAAACTTGGCATTGTTGCCGTATCTCGTGACTGCTTCCCTATGAGCCTTTCAGAAGGCAGAAGAAGTGCGATTGTTAATGAATACAAAAAATACGGTGATATTTACGAATGCCCCGTTTGTATTGAAAACGAAAAGGATATGCTTAACGCCGTTGACGACGTTAAGAAAGCAGGTTGTAACGCTCTCGTTATTTACCTCGGTAATTTCGGTCCCGAAAGCTCCGAAGCCTTACTTGCAAGACATTTCGGAGGACCCGTAATGTACTGTGCTGCTGCAGAAGAAAGTCAGAATGACCTTCTCGACGGCAGAGGCGATGCTTATTGCGGTGTGCTTAACTTAAGCTATAACCTTGCGCTTCGTAATATAAAAGCATACATCCCCGAATACCCCGTTGGCGATGCTAAAGAATGCGCAGATATGATTAAGGGTTTCCTTCCTATTGCAAGGACTATTCTTGCTCTTAAGAATCTTAAAATCATTTCTTTCGGACCCCGCCCTCAGGATTTCCTTGCTTGTAACGCTCCCATTAAATGCCTTCACGATTTAGGCGTTGAAATTGAAGAAAACAGCGAGCTTGACCTTTTCGCATCATTTAACGCTCACGCAGGCGACGAAAGAATCCCCGCAGTTGTTAAGGATATGGAAAATGAGCTTGGCGCGGGCAACAAAAAGCCTGAAATTCTCGAGAAGCTTGCTCAGTATGAGCTTACTCTTCTTGATTGGGTTGAGGCTCATAAGGGCTCAAGAGAATACGTTGCTATTGCAGGTAAATGCTGGCCCGCATTCCAGACAGAGTTTAAATTTGTCCCTTGCTACGTAAACAGCCGTCTTGCTTCAAGAGGTATACCCGTTTCCTGCGAGGTTGATATCTACGGTGTGCTTTCAGAATACATAGGCTCATGCATCAGCGAGGATGCAGTTACTCTTCTTGATATCAATAACAGTGTTCCTCACGATATGTTTGATGCAGAAATCAAGGGCAAAACTGATTATAGCTTTACAGATACCTTTATGGGCTTCCATTGCGGTAACACCCCTGCTTGTAAGCTTAGCTTCTGCGAAATGAAGTATCAGAAGATTATGGCAAGAACTCTTCCTAAGGAGTATACAAACGGTACTCTTGAGGGTGACATCGCTCCCGGTGATATTACCTTCTTCCGTCTTCAGTCTACTGCTGACAGTAAGCTTCGTGCTTACGTTGCTGAGGGCGAGGTTCTCCCCGTTGCTACACGCTCATTCGGTGGTATAGGCGTATTTGCAATTAAGGAAATGGGCAGATTCTACCGTCACGTGCTTATTCAAGGTAACTTCCCCCATCACGGTGCTGTTGCTTTCGGTCACCACGGTAAAGCAATATTTGAGGTATTCAAATACTTAGGTGTAGCTGATATCGGTTACAATCAGCCGAAATCACTTCGCTACAAAACAGAAAATCCTTTTGCATAAGAAATAAACGTTAAACGAAAAAAGATGGTACCAAGCTTTCGGCTTGTTACCATCTTTTATACTTTTATTGAGGGGTTATTGACAGTCTGTTATTCAATATATTCTGTTCCGGGCTTATCCATTATTGTCATTTTGGCATCTCTTACACCGGAAAGGTTTTTAGTTGAATCGGGACCTACAATGCCTACAATATCAACCCACGTGCCATCCTCGGGAATTTCAACGTCACCGTCGAAAATAACTTCAATGGGTATCATTTCAGAAATATCTGCATCAACCTTTTCGTCACTATGGTCATGACCGCCGTGTTCATCGTGGCCATGCTTTCTGTATACCCAATATTGGTCTCCGCCGGGGAATTCACGGGTTATAAACATACCCTGAAGATGAATCTCAGCACCGCCAAAGCAACCGTAGCTTTCACTTTCTCTGTCACCTTGATAGGATTGGTCAAGCTCGTAAATCCAATAAGAGTAATTGTCATCTGTAAGCTCAATTTTCACAGCACTCTTATCCTCATGAGAGCCACCGTTTTTCTCAATTTCAGCAAGCTCAGCTTTAACCTTATCGCGTTCTTCATGGAAGGCGACTTCAATGGCTTCAAAACGCTTATTTTCTTGCTGATTATTATACCAACCGAAGAAGATAACCGCAATAATACCAATTACAAACGCAGTAAGAATACAAGCGTTTATAATAGTAACTTTTTTTCTGAATGCGGCATCAGCATAATCTTTTCTGCTCATACCCTCAGGAATTACTTCTTTTGTTTGCTTTTTAGGTTTTTTAGCCATAATAAGCTCCTTATGTTTGATTATTGGTAATCCGAGATTTTTCCCTCTTGAGTTTTTTAATAAATGACGTGCAGTGTGCTTTTTAGACACCCCGTAGCGTACAAGGGTACGCGAGTTCGGGTGGCTAAAATGTGCAATGTGCGTTAGTTATTAATTATTGAACATCTCATTAGGAAAACTTATTTCCCTCTTGAATTTTTTAATAAATGACGTGCAGTGTGCTTTTTAGACACCCCGTAGCGTACAAGGGTACGCAAGTTCGGGTGGCTAAAATGTGCAATGTGCGTTAGTTATTAAAAAATTGGGGAAGGTATGCTTTATGGGCTTCCTTCATCTCTTCGTAGCAAGCCTTTGACTGTGCAAAGTCACCGCAGAGAGGATGAAGCATAAGAGCGTTGAGAGCATCTTCGTCAGAGCCCTTGATACCAGCTTCAACAGTATATTTCTCATAAGATTTAACTGTTCTCATAAGGCTTATGATATGGCGGTTGTCGAATTCACCAATGTCAACGGGTGTTGCACCGTCCTTGCCGATAACTGCGGCAATTTCAACAACATCATCGTCATCCATAAACTTAAGAGTACCGTTATTTTTGATATTAACAACGTGAACGTCTTTCTTATCGTTTGCAATAGAATCAATAAGTGAAACAGCTGCAAGTGAATATTTATAGCCACCACGCTGCTCAAGAAGAGCGGGCTTAATAACAAGCTCGTTATCGCTGTATAATTCAAGAAGCTGTTCTTCAATTTCCATACAAACCTGAGCTCTGCTCTTTGAGCCGTGCTTTAAATGATGAAGCTTTGCTTCACGGCTGTAATAGTACTGAAGATATGATGAGGGGAAGCCCTTACAAGCATTAAGGCACTCCATATCGAAGCCGTCATCATGAATATTCTTCATAACGGTAGGAGCAAAGTTATCGTCAAAAATAGTATCAAACTTTTCTTCACCGTTTACTTTAACAGATGTAATCCAGCTAAGGTGGTTAAGACCGAGATATGTAATTTTTGCGTCCTCACCTACTGCAGCCTTAACGTCATCAATCATAGCAATCGGAACGTTGCAAAGACCCATTGTCTTAACGTTTGTATGATTGAGAAGGAATTCAGAAATAATACCTGAAGGATTAGTAAAGTTAATAAGCCATGCATCAGGACAGATTGCTTCAATTCTTTCAGCAATGTTTTTCATAACGGGGATTGTACGAAGAGCCTTGAAGAAGCCACCGATGCCTGTTGTTTCCTGACCGATAAGGTCATGCTTAAGAGGAATTGATTCGTCGATATGACGGCAAGGAAGCTTACCTACACGAATCTGAGTAACAACGAAGTCTGCACCCTGTAAAGCAAGGTCAAGGTCATCAGTCATAACAACCTCGCAATCGATACCTGCGCTTTTAAGCATACGAACACAAAGACCGCCAACGATAGTACGCTTTCTTTCGTCAATATCCATAAAAGCTACTCTTTTAAGCTTAAGGGAATCCTTTGCTTCGATAAATCCGTAAATAAGCTCGGGACAATAAGTACTACCTGAACCGATAACTGTTAAATTGATTTCTTTCATTATTTCAAGTCCTTTCGGAATAAATTACAAAATTAATCAGTCTTCAAGAAGCCAGTTTACGCAACCTACAACAGGTGCACAAGTAAGCTTTATGAAGTTAAGCTTTTTGCCTGTTCTTTCAGTAACAAGCTGTGCCATTCTGTCAGTATATTTATAAGAAGGCAATTTAGTATGAATTGAGCCTGAAAGAACGATATTAATAACCTCGTCTGTAAAGTTCATTTTGTTGATATGACCGCAAATAAAGTCAGCACCGCGTTGTGCCATTTCTTCGATAACCTTAAGTGCTTCTTCATCATCATTGTTTGCAGCTTCAAAGAAGGAAACGATAAGCATTCTTAAGAAAGCCTCACCCTTTTCTTCATCCTCAAGCACTGCAAGAGAGCCGAGAAGAGTTTCCTTATCTTTGATGCCTGCTTTTTCTTCCATTAATGCGGTAATCTGTGACTTGTTTTTACCAAGGCAGATTTCGTCATACATAATTCTGAATGCCTGAGAGCCAACCCAGTGGCCGTTGCCCTTATCACCTGAAAGAACGTCAAAGCCACCAATCTGGCACATATTTCCGTCATTATCAATACAGTTACAGCAAGTACCCGTGCCACAGTTATAGCCGATACCTGCACCTGCACCAACGCCTGCTTTAATAACGATAAAGCCATCGTTGTAGATACGGCAACCGGTAATACCTAACTTACCGAGCTCAACCTGCATTTCATCATGCTGATAGGGATGGTCGATACCTGCAAGACCCATTAAAACACCGCTAACGTCTTGGAGCTTAAGATTTGCTTTTTCTAAAAGACCATTGATACCGTTTGCGATTATCCCTGCTGCCTGAGGAATTGCACCCTCAAGGTTTTCGTGGTTTGAGCCTTCAGTTTCGTTTTGAGCTACGATATTTTTGTTTTCGTCAAAAAGGGCAAAAGCTGTTTTTGTTCCGCCACCATCAACACCAATATAATATTTCATACAATCACCTATTATTCTTCTTCAAAAAATTCTTCGCAAACCTCTTCGAGACAATACATACCGCGTCTTATGGGCTCTCTGTCTATCCATTTACCGTTTGTGAAATCAGGAACGGGAACGGGTGCACCACCCATTGCAACTGACTGCTCTGAAAGGCAGGTAATTACCATCCATGAAGCTGTATCAAATACGTCGATATTAGCTTTTTCTCCTTCAAATACGCTGTCAACAAAGGACGAAAGAATAAGGTAGTCCATACCGCCGTGACCTGCTTTTATGCCGCCTTTTTCATAAAGACTCCAAAGGGGATGCTCGTATTTTTCACGCCAAGGCTCAAAATCATCCCAGCTATGAGTCCAACTGTCGTCATCAGGATGCATACCGTCGATATAAATTCTACCCTTACCGTCCTCAGGCTCTGAGTAAATACCCTTTGTACCCTGAACCTCGTAGTCACGTGTATAAGGTCTGGGGAGTGAACAGTCATGAGTAAGCTTAATTGTTTCACCGTTAGCACATTTAATGATAGTTGTAACAATATCACCGCAGTTGAAGGTTGTATTGAAGAGGTCGTACTCTTCACCTTTGTTGTCTTTAATCCACTGATGAAGACCGCGTGATTTACTTGCAACTGAGTTAACGGTTAAGAATCTGTTACCTCTGTTAATATTAAGAGCCTTAGCAATCGGGCCTAACTGATGAGTTGGGTAAACCTCACCGTTACGGTGAATGAAGTTATAAAGTCTGCCGTGAATATTTTCTCTGCCGAGGCAAATTTCGTCTCTTAAATCGTGGCGGTAACCGCCTTCCATATGTACAATTTCACCGAACATACCTTTACGAATCATATTGAAAACAGCCATTTCGTTACGGCAATAGCAACAGTTTTCAAGAAGCATACAAATCTTACCTGTACGAAGGCTTGTTCTAACCATTTCCCAGCACTCTTCAACAGAAGCAGCACCGCCAACCTCCATACCAACGTGAAGACCTGCGTTCATAGCATCAATAGCTATCATAGCGTGAGTTATCCACGTAGTAGCGATTACAACAGCATCAAGCTCTTCCTTTTCAAACATTTCCTTGTAATCAAGATACGCGTGAACAGGATAGGCTTTTTCATTTCTTTTTTCAACTATTTCGATACCTTTTTCTGCTCTTTCAGGAATAAGGTCGCAAACTGCAGGAACAGTTACACCCTCAACCTGTAAAAGAAGGTCAAGCATACCTGAACCTCTTCCGCTGATACCGATAAAACCTATTCTGGCTGACTCTTTTCTCATAACAAATCCTCCCTGGGACATAATAATTCACTATCTGTTATATTGTAGCACACATATATTGTTTTTTCAATATTTAAACTATTATTTTCCCGATAAAAAACAATGAAAAATCTCACTTTTAAAATTGAAAATGGCAAGTGGCAAGTGGCAAATTTCGGAACTGCGTTGCCGATTGTAAAGATGCCAGATGCCAGCTCCCAGATGCCAGAGGCTTACAGGGAGCAATAAATCTATTAACAGAATAAATTTTAAAAGGCGGTGTACCTCTCTTCGAAGAGAGGGGGACCGCCTTTCGCTTTGTTGTTTTTAGAATAAATATATTTCGTGCCAATGATTTTTTGTTAGAATTAAGTTTTTCGGGCGGTGGAGAGTTCTCGACGTGAG
>JAZNVT010000011.1:0-61744 GCA_045592945.1 Acutalibacteraceae bacterium
CATCCTTCAAGGATGAGGTTGTTTATGTTCTCACCAAAAATGCAAGCCAGTCATTCAATCTCAACCTCAACGGCAACACCGTTGCTTACGTTAAGATTGATGAAACCGTTCTCACCGCAGAACATTACGAAGTTCTCGGAAATATGATTATGGTATCAGACGAGGTTCTTGAAAATCTTGCGGCAGGAGAATATGTAATCACAGTCGGCTTCAACCCGATGGGCGAAGAATTTGTTGCCGGCGACGCTCCTGCAGAGGTCACAATTCCTCTCAAGGTTAAAAAGGCTGACGTTACAGTTGAAATCAGCGATTTCGGCAAGGTTTATGACGGCAAGCCCGTAACCGCAGACTACAAAATCAGCAAATCAAGCGATTCCTCACCTGCGGCAAGCAATATTGACTATAACGAAACCGTTGAATTCAAGGTAAAGGATTCAGACGATTCAACCTACACAACCGAAGCTCCCGTAAATGCAGGTGATTACACTGTCAGAATCACAGTTGCTGAAACAGAAAAGATTACTTCTGCCGAGGTAACCGCAGATTTCAAGATTTCAAAGAAGAATGTAACCGCAGCCGCAACTGCTCCCGATAAGGTTTATGACGGCACAACGGATATTCTTGAATATTCAAAAGTTGTTCTCAAAATTGACGGCGCAGTTGAGGGCGAAATGCTCGACTATACAGTCGGAAAAGCATGGTATGACACTGCAGATGCAGGCACAGATAAGACTGTTCATATCATTTATGCTCCCATAGCAAGCAACAGCATTGATAACTATGAATTCCCCATGAATCCCGAATATTCAACCGATAACTGCTATGTTGCGGCAAAGGCAGATATCTCAAGAAAAGATATCTCAGACGGATTTATCATTCTCGGAGATGCTCTCACCTATAACGGCACAGAGCAGACTCAGACCGTTGAAAAGGTTCTTCCTTCAGGCACAGCTCCCGAAGTAACATATACCGTAAGCGGCAACAAGGCAACAAACGTTGGTGTTTATCTGCTCACGGTAACGGGTACGGGCAATTTCACGTGCGAAGCAAAGATTGCTTATGAAATTGCACCCGATACAACGGGCATTGATGCTCTCACCGTTGATAACGTCACCTCTGCAAACAAGGCTGATATTGAAGCGGTCAAGTCACAGATTGATAACGCTGTAACAGACCTTGCGGATGATGAAACAAAGGCTGAATATCAGGCGATCGCCGACAAGTGCGATGAACTCCTGGCAGTTATCAACGATACAGCAGATGAAATTGCAAGAACTGAAACTGCCGTAAACGGTTACGATGAAGAAACAGTCAAGTCAACCGACAGCGAAGACCTTGCACAGCTCAAAGAAGATATTCAGAATCTTATCGACAGCGATAATGTAACCGAAAACGAAAAGACCGCTCTCGAAGATATGATTAAGGATATCGAAGGTCTTGAAGATAAGATTACCGAAACAGAAGAAAAGCTTGAAGAAATCAAGGGTATCGAAAACAACTTCAATCCTGAAAATGTTTCAAGCGACGACAAGGCGGCTATTGAAGATAAGATTGCCGAAATCGAAGCGGTAAATCCCGATAATCTCACCGACGAGCAAAAGGCTGAATATGAAGAAATCAAAGCAGGCTTTGAAGCTCTCCTTGAAGAAATCGCAGCAGCAGAAAAGGCGGTTGCAGACATCGGCGCTCAGCTTGAAATGTTTGACGAAAAGACAGTAACTATCTTCTGGGAAGATGATATTGAAGCTCTCAAAGCAAAGATTGACGAACTCCTTGCAGATGAGAATATGGGCGAAACAGAGAAAGCAAAGCTTAACGAGTACAAGGCTCAGGCTGAAAAGCTCATTGAAATCATTAACACTCCCAAAGAGTATATCTCCTGCAGATTCTTCTACCTCATCTGGGATTGCCTCACCTGGAAATACAACGGTATTCTCTGGCTCTTCTCAAAAATTTTCGGTTGCTGAATTTAACAAAGTAACAACCCAATAACACCAAAGCCGCACGGACGTAAAAATCCGTGCGGCTTTACTATGTTATATTAAATCTGATAAAGGTGTGTGGTCGGTGATGTTTCGCAAATATTCTTCAATATTACCACTTAACAGTGAGTCAACATCATTCTGATTGAATTATATACAGAAATCTGCTTGCTTGGCAACAGATTTTAATCAAGATGCATTTTAGAAGGGGTAAGATGCAAAAAACAATCGTCAAAGACAATAATTAAGCATATTAGTTGGCTTCGGCCATATTAAAAAGGAGACTTCCATACAGAAGTCTCCTGAATTTAAAGCAGTTTTTCTTTCAGCTTTTTCATTTCTTTTTTCAGTCGGGCATTATTCAAATCTTCCCACAGCGGCATAATTAAACCGCCTTTGAGTCTCATTGCCGCTTCGTGCATTGATGCATAATATGCAACTCTGAAATCCGCATATTCGGATAATTTGCATTTCTGTTTGTAGGTTTCATACAGACCGTAGGCATCGCCCCACATATTACGGAGTTGAAACAAATCATATTCTTTGTCCGCCCAAATGCTACCGCAGGGGTCTATAAATGCTGTAAGCTTCAAGGTTTTGGTATCAGCCATAATGTTCATTATGTTAAGGTCTGCGTGAATAAGTACAGGCTTTGTGTTTTCTTCGGGTAAGCTGTTGAAAAGTTCAGTTGCTTCTATAAGGAGTTGTAGTTTGTTCTTGCTGAACTTTCCGTTGTCTGATAACTCTTTCAATGAAGCGAGCCAAGGCTTCTGCTTTTCTTTTTTGTAATATTCGTACCAACTATCATAAATCGGGTTTGACAAAGAACCAAATTTATCGTTTGTTACGCTATGCCATTCAAGCATACCTGAAATAACATCACTTGCAAATTTCTGTTTCTGACTCTTGCTTTTTAACAAGAACATCGGATTTAACACATTCTGTCCGGGGCAAAAGCTCATAGCTAAAATTGCAGTATCTTCATCCTCATAAGTAAAAAGAACCTCAGGCATCTTTACACTTGTATTCCCTGATAGAAGTTTAAGCTGTTGAGCTTCTTCGTATTGTGAACCCTGTACTCGGTAGGCTTTTATAGCAATAGTTTTTCCATCGGAAAGCACAGCCTTATAAACTCTGCCAAAGCTACCGCCACCAATAAACTTAAACTTATCGGCATTCTTACCTAGTTCTTTTGAAATAATCTCCGGTAAAATGGGTAATAAGTGTTTATCGCTATTATCAAGAATTTTCATTTTGTATCCTCCAATATCCTCCGCTTTACAAGTTTATAAGCTTGTTTACTTTCGGGCAGAAAAGAAAACAATTGAAAACAATGGCACATACCTTCAAATTTGTAAAGCCGGGCATCAATATTTGCATTTTTCATTTTATCATATACTCTGTCGCTATCGCTCTCGTCCAATTCCGCAGTTCCGCATATCAATGTTACTTTAGGGAATTTTTCAAAGCTACCGAACAAGGGTGAAATATATGGGTCCGTCCTATCAACGTTCAGAACATATTTTGATATTCTTCTGAGCAAATGAAGATTATCTTCTACTTTTTTGTGCTTTGCAATTCCATAAAATGGGTCAGTATATGCATTTGTAATTTTAGAATCTCCGCTTGACGTTGAATCCGCCCATAAAGAAAAGCAAACAATGTGGTCGGGTAAGGGATAGTTGTTATCTCTGAGCCATAGAGAAGATGTCATAGCCAATGTGGCACCGGCACTGTCCCCAATAACTATAATATCTGAATTGCTTATTCCCTCATCCAACAAATGTAAATATATTTTCACAACATCGTGCATCTGTGACGGAAGCTGATGTTCAGGAAATCTCCCGTAGTCTGCATTTATTACAGTTGCACCACAGAACATATTACTGTATTTTTCGGCAAGCTTGCGGTAAAAATCATTCAGTTCAATTTTAAATCCGCCACCGTGAATCATTAATATAACTTTTTCAGTACAGCAATTTTTATTAACAATTTTTTCGTACTTAACATCTTCAATGGATTGTCTTGTATATGTAAAGTTCTTTGAGGGTTTATATCTTGACTTTTTATCTTTTGTCAGTTTTGCAGCATTGTCAGATAATTTTGAACTGTCAGACAATGGAGAATGAAATATCATACGCAAAGCTGCCATAAAGATTTTCGAAGTTACAGACTGCATATTATCACCCAACTTTCTATTTTAAATCTTATCATAAGATTTTTGGGAATTCAATAATTCCGAGATTTTCATATCTGAAAATCAAAACAATCAAGGAAAAACTGAATTGTTTTAGTGGCTATAAAGATATAATTAAATAGTTCGAAAAAATATGTGAATGTAATATATATCAAAGCAGAATTCTGACGTTTATTCGACACCAAAAGCCGAATAAAAAGAGTTAACGAGAGAGTAGGGTAAACACCTTACTCTCTCGTTTTAAGTTATTTGCGAATGGGTTCGCCGTATTCTCTTATCATTGCAGCCATTGATACAACCCATTGTTTTGCTAATGTAAAAAACTTTACTGCATAAGTCAAAGAATAGGGAGCTGACCAAAATCAGCTCCCTATGTTATATTTTTTAGTTCGATAAATTGGAATTTATCGTTATAAATCAATATTGATTTCGTAATTTTCATCAATGAGTATATAGTTTACATTATACTCTCGTGCAAGGACTAACACTTCTAAATTGTCTGCTAAAACAATTTCCAAAGTACAATCTGTATCATCTCCACGATTTTCAATGACACTTGCATATTTCTTGATGTCAGCGAAATGATTTCTTATATAGTTCTCACTCATCACCAAACAATAGTATTTAATATGTTCAAGATATTCCTGCTCGAAGTCTTTTTGCCAATCGAATGGAATATAGCAACCTTCGACAATTAAGTTCTGCTTGTTTTCGATAGCGGTTTTTATCATTTCACGGATGATAGGCCATAAGTATGCTGTTAAGTCTTTATCCTCGCTAATCGGAGTGAGTTCAGTATTTCCGCTACGGATTAATCCCATTTTCAAATGGTCAATGGACAGATACGGATATTTAAATTTTTCCAGCAGCTTTTGGGCAAGAGCCGTTTTGCCTGTATGTGATGCTCCGGTAATTAAAATAATCATCTCATTCATCCCTACAAATTCTTATTTGTCGAGTTGATTATACCACAAATTGATAATTAAAACAATAAAAGAAAAACGACTGAAAACCAATGGTTTTCAATCGTTTTTGGTCGGAGTGAAGAGGCTCGAACTCCCGACATCCTCGGCTTCGCCGCCTCTTGCGGTGCCCGAAATTGTTTGCTCGCTGTTCGCTTCACACAATTTCGACCGCTACGCCTATAAACACTCCCTGCTTCCGCCACCGGCGGCGGTCGTGTTCATAGCCCAAAGCAGGAAACCTGCTTTGTGAGCAGTATGCAGAAAGATAAAGCATATTTACTCAAAACAAAAATACAGAGTAGTCAAAAGACTACTCTGTATTTTGGTCGGAGTGAAGAGGCTCGAACTCCCGACATCCTGCTCCCAAAGCAGGCGCGCTACCAACTGCGCTACACCCCGATATTGAGTAAATTAAGTTTTTGAAAAGAGGTCCGGCGCGCTTCCTGTTGCAATATAGTCGTCTCGCTCGCTATCCGCTTCGCGATACTCCTTGTTGCGCCGGCTTCACCACGTAACTCCGCTTATCGTTTTTTCGTAAACTCAAAAAGCTCATAGCTACGTTGTGGTTTCGCTCCCCTTAAAAGCTTTGCTTTTCGGGGTCCCCCGAATTCCTCGCTTCATCCGCCACAGGCGGCGCTCGGAAACGTCCCCAACTGCGCTACACCCCGAAACTGTGTATTGAATTCAACTGTTAAATTATAAAAGAATTTTATTGCAATGTCAAGAGGGGAAGGCTATTTATATTTGAATAAATGAAAAACACATACGGCGTGTCGGTTGCCGTATGTGTTTTTTTGTTTTATGCTGACAATGCAATGTTTACAGCCGTCTGGTAATCTGTAATATCAAATGTTTCATCGCGGTTTGCATCGGCGGCAGCAGAATAAGTATCAGAAATATCCTTATGCCCGTTTACTGCTTTTTCTATTTCAGTTAAATCAATGACGTTGACAACACCATCGCCGTTGATATCACCTTGAACTACAAGGGTTAACCCAATAGCAACTTCGTCGCCATTTAAAATTTCTACTATTGAACCCGTACCATAGCAGTTTTGTGTATCGGTAGCATAAGACGGTGTAACTCTAATATCGCCATCAACCGAGAATATATTATCCAATGTGTTTACGTTGTTGGGGCTACTTGTGTAAATAACACCCAAAAAGTCAATAAAAGTTTTTTCAGTTCCCTTTATTGTTGCGAAAATATTTTTGCAAAGACTACTTGGAATTTCAAGAACGTTACCGTTTTCCGTACTTGTTGCAACACAATAGAAATATGTGTACTTGTTCTCTTCGTAGTTGTCAAAGAATATTGCAATCGGGTCGATTGTATTTGGCTCAGCTAATGTGGTTTCTATCAATACTGCATCACTTCTGTCGGGGTTATTACATGCGTACCATTCGTACGTTGTATTAAAGCCTATAGCTTCAAAGTGAAGTATATAGTCGTAACCTGTAAGAAGCGGTTCAACGTCAAGGCGAATAGGGTCGATGCTGTTGTAATTAACGAAGTTGAGATTGTTATTTTTGCAAAATTCATCAACGACGCTATTTTCATAAGCGTAGATTGTTGTATCGGTATTATCGCAACTGAATTCCTTAATATCTGAGCCGATAAGAACGTATTCACAATCAGGAATATCCTTAATGATTTCAGCGTTTTCTAAAATGAGGTGCTCTGCTGTTATAGACCCTAAAGCGTTTTCACCAACATATTTAAGATTTGGTAAAACTACCTCGCCTGCATAGGTCGTTACATTTGCAAAAGCATTTTTTTCAATACTTTCAAGGCTTGAAGGCTTGATTTTGTTGATACTCATTGCTGAGCAACCGTAAAAAGCCTCTTCGCCGATTGATTTTATATCAGCTAAATTATTAACTGTTGTTACTCTCCAGGAGCTTGTTGCATAAACCTTGCTTAAGCTCGTACAGTTTTTGAAGAAACCATTGGGTAAAGCTATATCTTTCATATACAATGCAACTCGCGTTAATTTTGAGCATCCTTCAAAAGCACTTGTTCCTAATTCGATTTCAATACCATCCTCTTCTGCATAGATATTGTTAATTACAGCTGAGGTCAGGGCGGTGCAGTTTGCAAAAGCATAATCGCCGATTCTTTCAATACACTCAGTATAAACCTCTGAGATACTTGTTCCGTAGAAGGCGTAGTCACCAATAGTATACAGATAGTCGGATGGCAAGTACGCGAGAGCGGTGTTCATAAATGCTCTGTTACCAACGTCCTCAAGGTTAGTCATAATTGCATTGAATAGCTTAGGGTTATTAATGAAATATTCATCAGGAACCGTTGCAACGTATTCTGCTATAAATTCCTCAAGCTCAGGTTTATCGCTTACATAGGTTGAACCGTCTTCTTCAATGGGTAACTCGGTAAGCTGAGTGAGATCAAGATACGTAACATTAGAACAACCTGAAATTGCATTTACGGGAAGTGACCTGATATTGTTAAGGGTGATTTCAGTAACCTTGTTGCAATTTGAGAAAGCACCTTCGCCAATTGCTGTGTTAGTAGTTATAGTAATAGCTGGTAAATTGTTACACTCAGAAAAAGCATATTTACCGATGGATGTTAGTTTATTAAAGCTGATAGTGCTTATATTAGTGCTGAAAAAGGCATAATCACCAATATCCTTTACGTATGGCATTGTATAAGTTGTAAGTCCGGTATCATAAAAAGCGTAATCACCGATTTGCTGTGCGCTATTAAATGAAACAGTGGTCAGCTTTTTACACTCTTTAAGGAAGTTTGAAGGAATGATTTCCAAAGAATCAGCACTTAAGCTTACAAGGTTTTTAAGATTGCTTAATTTAAATCTGCCTTCTTCGTCAACAGGAAATTCAGTTATTGAATTAAGTGAGAGGTTTTTTAGATTAGTACAACTGTTAAAAACGTCAAAATCAAGAG
This sequence comes from Acutalibacteraceae bacterium, assembly GCA_045592945.1. GTDB lineage: Bacteria > Bacillota > Clostridia > Oscillospirales > Acutalibacteraceae > DTU089. The sequence continues at coordinate 8,073 of JAZNVT010000011.1, forward strand.
ACGTTAAGCTGTTGGCATAGAAGCTTTCAAGGTCTGTACATCCGCTGAAAGCACCTTTTCCGATAGATGTTGTTTTTGGTAAGCTGACAGATTGTAAGGATGTACAATTAGCAAAGGCGTTTTCACCTATAATTTCGCACGCATCTAATACAACACTGTTTAACGAATATAAGTTTTTAAATGCATTATCAGGAATATGCTTTTGCTTACTAAGACCAATACCTTGAAGATTAGTGAACTTCTGGAAATTTAACGTTGCAATATCGTCAGCATCCTCGTAGCTTATAAAGTTAAGGTTAAGATCTGTAACGGTATGCTCGCTGTTCTCAAAAACATTCATATTGATTTCAGAAAGGCTTGCGAGGGAAACCTCACCGAGATTAGTGCAGTCAGCAAAGGCTCTTTCGCCAATTGTATAAACATCTGCACAATATGGGTCTTCTATAGCTGTACCGCGAAATGCCTCGCAACCGATTTCTTCAACGTAAAAGAAATCATAATAATATAACTTGCTGCAACCCTTAAAAGCATAATCAGGAATTGAGATTACGTTCTCACATTCAAAATGTTCAATATTGGGGAAATAATCACGGCACCTGAAATCACCGGGTAACTCATAAAGATTGTTTAAAACAACTTTTTTTACGTTTGTAGAGCCTGCGAAAACAGAAAAATCAAGGGTTTCAGGTAGCTTAAGGGTTATGCTTTCAAGATAAGGCATATTTGCAAATGCACCTTCGCCGAAGTCTTTAGCAGAATTAAGTGAAAGAGTGGTAAGAGCGGTACCTCTGAATGCATAATTACCAATTGTAACGACGTTGCCAAGTGTTATCGAAGAAAGCTTTGAGCAGCCATCGAAGAAATAATCGGGAACATTTGTAATGCTTTTATCGGTAAAAGTGGTAAGAGTGGGGAAAACATCTGATAATTTTCCGTTACCGAAATCGAAGGTGGTTGCTTTCGATAATGATAGGGATTCAACGTTCTTACTTCCGTTAAAAGCAGTATAAACGAAGTCTGTAATTGCTGAAAGACTAACGGTTTTTAATGAAGCACAATTACCGAATGAGTTTATACCCAACGTTGTTGCTGATGGTAATGAAAGTGTTTTGATACCGGTTTGGGCAAATGCACAATCGCCAACAGCTTTTAAGGCTGGTAAAGTAAGAGCTTCCAGTGAAGAGCAACCGTTAAACGTATAATTGCCAATAGTAGCAAGGCTGTCAGCTGTAATGGTATTCAAAGCAGTGCAGTTGGTGAAAATTGAATTTCCGAGAGTAGTTATACCGGTGAGAGTTATGCTTGTAAGATTTTCGCAATTAGCGAAGGCACTGTCACCCAAAGCAATTATGCTATCTGTTAACGTGATATCGGTTAAGCTATTGCAATATGCAAAGGCTTTTTCACCAATACGGGTTACTGTTGAAAGATTAATGCTTTGTATTGCGGTTCTAATAAAGGCGTTGTCGCCGATTGTTGCAAGGTTAGAAGAGGTGAATGAGGTAATACCTGAGCCTTCAAATGCATTTGCACCAATTGTAGTTGCTTTGGTGAGCTTTAAAGAGGATAATGACGTGCAACCCAAAAAAGCCCGTTCACCTATTGTAAGAAGTGATGTCATTGAAATTGTTGTTAAGGAAGAACAGTTTTTGAATGCGTTTGTCTCAATTTCAGTAACGCCTGAGCCTGAAATAGAATTAAGATTAGTACATCCCTCAAATGCACCTTCACCTATCATTGTAGTAAGCTTACTTAAATTAACGCTTGTTATATCAGTGTTACCGCTGAATGCGGATGCTGCAATTTTAGAAACACAACCACCATCAAAATAATCGGGGATGGTAACCTCAGTATCGGTACCTGTGTAGCCGATAAGAACATCGTTTTCATCAATTATAAACATCGATGTATCTATGTTATAGTTTCGGTAGGTTGCTTTTGCCGTAGAGCTGTTTTTATATCCTTTACAAAAAGCATAAGCGGTGAAGCTTGTGCTTTCTTCAATACGAACGGGCTCCGTATATTCGTAATATTCATCAGCTTTCATGTCCGTGGTTCTGTACATAATTGTAGCACCAGGGGTGTCACAAGTGATTTTAACGTTTAAATAACCTGAAAATTCACCTGATTGGTATGTGAAAACAGGTGTGGCACAAGTGTTTTCAGGGGTTATAAGCTGACCGGGGACAACGTAGTGAACAGATGCTGTTGCCCCTTGTTGAGTATTTTTATATAGAGTGTTGTAAGCTGCTTCGGGTGAGTAATAATTACCCGAAGCCAATAAATATGCAACACAGCAGGAAATAAACGGTGTTGCCATAGACGTACCCGACATGATTTTATACGTATTATTTAAATATGAGCTTAAAATGTTAACACCGGGTGCAGATAAAGTATCTTCTGCTCTCCAGTTGGTCGTGGAAGTACGTTTCTTATTAACGTCAATTGAAACTACACAAATTACTTCGTCGTAACAAGCAGGAGAATAGAACGTAAAGTCAAGGTCAGCACCGTCATTACCTGCCGCAGCAACGACTGTAATACCTGCGTTGTAGGCATTCTGAACTGCTTCGTGAATAACCTCGCTTTCACCCTCTTTTGAAAGACTGAGATTGATTATATCAACGCCGTCCTCAATAGCCGCCTGAATACCGAGGTAAAGCTGAGCTTCCGTGCCTGTTCCGTCGGCACCGAGAACCTTATAAGGCTTTATTTTAACGTTTGATTTTGTGTTTGCTGCAATGATACCTGCAACGTGAGTGCCGTGGCCTCTCAGGTCATAGCAGGATATATTATCAACACTGTCAAAGCCAGTTGGTATAACTCGGCCCTGAAGATATTCATGGTCGTTGGCAACGCCTGAGTCAACAACCGCGATTGTTACAGCTGCTGAGCCCATATTGGCTTTTGCATTAGTGTAACCGAAAATGTCTGATTGATATTGAGATGATATATCAATAGCCGCTTCATTAACGGTGGCTTCAGCTTCCTCAATAGCGGTTTCGGTAACAATGCCGTCCTCCTGAACGTATTTTACACAGGAAAGAGTTGAATAATATTCAAGTGCAGCTTCGCAATCCTCCGAATTTTCAAACTGCAAAATATAAAGGTCGTTATATCCGCTTACTGAATTTATTGCGTTAAGAGTATCAATTTTTTCTGTTGATTTAACAATCAATCTGTTGGTGCTCTCGGGGCTTTCTGCCTCGCTTTCATCAGCAGCGGTAAAAAATGTTGAGCTTTCGGAAGCGGAAAGCTCCTCATACTCATTTATTAACTCAGCTACGTCTTCTGTAAAATTATCGAGATTTTTCGGTAATTCTATATCAAGTGCAGACACTGTGCTTACAGTTGTAAAAATAATACTGAAGCTTAATAAAATAGATAAAAACTTTTTCATACTTTCACCCTTCTGTTTTGTATTAGATATACATTTCCATAAATTATCTGAATAGCTTATGGTGTTCAGTGTACGAAATAGCTGCCCCCTAACAGGTTATTATCGTTTTTTATATGTATAATCCGTTGCTTTTATTATACATTTATAAAAGAAAAAGTCTTGAATATTGCCTAAATATCGAAAAATTATGCCTAACTATCGAAAATGTACGGTAAAAAGGCGGATAGAATTGCTTGAATTAATCTTACTGTTGACAAAATTTACTAAATGTGTTACTTTGTAATAGCGTTCCGTGTAAACGCTATAAATTTATGAAAGGAGTTGGACATAATGACAAAGGCAAATTTAAAAACAACAAACTATCCGGTAATTGTGTCCGCTTCCTGCTGACGTAAGCATTTTTGATATGCATTTCCCCCGGAAAGTTTAGTGCTTTTCGGGGTTTTTGTTTTATCTTGACTGCTTTTTTGCAGGTTGTGAAATTTACACATTCTCGGGCCTCTCACCGAGAAAAACTGATTTTCAGTTTTGAGGACACTCTCCGGAAAACTATTAATAGTTACTTAAAATATTACGAGTCGTTAACGTAATATTAATTCTGAACGGAGGAAACGATGAAGAAAGAAAAGATTAAAAAGGAAAAGTTTGAAACAATAAAAAACGTGCTGTATGCATTAAAAATCATCAACCAATGCGCACCAAATATGATGGTTGCTCAAATGTTGATGCAGGTTTCGTTTTGGTTTTTTACGGGCTTTGTTAAGGATGTTTTATTTTTAAAGCTTTTACTTGATTTGATAATGAGCGGAGGAACCTTTAAAGAATATGCGTTACTGGTTCTTATGCTTGTTGCGTCTGAGCTTATAGCAACGGGTATAAACTGTTTTTCCGATTATTACGGTTCTGTAAAATGGAAAAAGTTTTATAAAACTCTTAATGACAAAATTTTTCAGAAAGCCGTCAAGGTTGATATGGCTTGCTTCGAAAATCCTGAATTCTACGATAAATATAAACGTGCTACCGAAATTATATCTGATGACCATATAGCAATGTTTGCATGGCAGTTTTCAAATATTATTGCGGGTAGCTTAACGGGTGTTTTCCTTGTAGCTTACGTAATATCTATTGACCCTAAAATTTTGCTGATTCTTCTTGTATCGGTTTTCGTATTGATTTTCGAAAGCATAAAAGGAAAAACCGAAGTAAAAAAAGATAAAGAAATGACACCTCACAAGCGTTCTAAGGATTACGTGAAAAGAACGGTTTATTTACGTGAATACGCAAAGGATATGAGGACCTCGAATATTTTTGAGGTAATGCACCAAAGATTCAAAACTGCAATTGAGCATAACCGTGAGATTATAAAAAAATACGGTTGGAAAATTGCATTTTTTGAAACTATGTCGGGCTTTTTCGGTAAGGCGTTGCCCGTTGCAATAACTTATATTTATGCATCATTCAGATTTGCGGTAAAAAGAGATTTGGCAGTTTCCGATTTTTCTGTAATTATGACTGCCATGAGCAATCTTAAGGATGTTTTTAACGATGTAGGTCAGGCAGTTTCAGACGTAAGAAAGGAAGCCGAATATTTTAAAAACTTAAAAGAGTTTATGCAATATGAATCTACCGTTATAAGCGGTGAAAGAATTGCTGATGAGCTTCAAAGCATAGAGCTTAAGAACGTTTCTTTTAAATATCCGGGAGCAGAGAAAGAATCGATACATAATTTATCGCTTAAAATCAATAAAGGCGAAACAATTGCCGTTGTGGGGAAAAACGGTGCAGGTAAAACCACCTTTGTTAAGCTTCTTTTAAGGTTTTATGACTGTGACAGTGGTGAGATACTTTATAACGGTATCAATATAAAAGAATATGATATTGAATCACTTCGTAGTAGATTAGCTACCGTTTTTCAGGATTATAAGGTTTTCGCATTGACTATTGAAGAAAACGTTTTATGCCGTGAAACAAACGGAGCTTCTGATGAAAAAACAGTACAAGAGGCATTGAAAAACAGCGGTGCAGATATATGCGTTGAGAAGCTTTCTGACGGTCAAAAGACAGTTCTGACACGTGAATTTGATGAAAAGGGCACGGGACTTTCAGGCGGTGAACAACAAAAGATTGCTGCTGCGAGAATGTTTGCTAAAAGCTTTGATTTGGCAATTCTTGATGAGCCGTCGTCAGCACTTGACCCGATTGCTGAATACAAAATGTATGAAAGCCTCATTGAAGCCACGAAAGAAAAAACAGTAGTATATATTTCTCATAGGCTTTCGAGTGCCGTGCTTTCAAACAGAATATACGTGTTTGATAACGGAACGGTTTCTGAAAGCGGTACTCATGACGAGCTTATGAAAAGTGGCGGAGAATATTGCGAAATGTTCACTCTTCAGGCATCTAACTATATTGACGGCGAGGAGGGTGACGAGCAATGAGAAAAAATAAAGAAAAATCTCAGGTAAAAACTAATCACAGCACAGTATCGAACATTTTTTATATGCTTAAAACTATGTTTAAAATTTCACCCGTGCTTGTTGTGGGGGAAATAATTCAGCACGTTTTCAGCACGCTTCCCGGCAGACTTGTTTCTGTTATAGGTCTTAAATTCGTTATTGATGAGGTTCAAAACGGGGGAGAAAGCTGGAAAATACTTTTAGGCATAGCTTTAATGGTTGGGGTGCTTGTTTTCGGTGAGGTTTCAACCTCTGTTTTCTTTGAGCTTTTTGTTCATAGAGAAAGAGAAAAGCTTGATTACGGTATTCAATCTATGTTTTACAAAAAGGCTTCACAGCTTGATTTGAAAAAATATGATGACCCCGGTTATTACAGCGATTTCATTTTATCAATAGAAAATTCTGTTGATAGCATCAGGTACGTAGTAAGTATGGTTAAAGGTTACGTTGGTGAGCTTGTATCATTTGTAACTATAGCAGGTGTTATGCTTACGATTGACCCTATATGCCTTCTTATTGTAATAGGCTTTGTAGCTGCTTTTATTCCTTTAGGAAGATATACGGGTAACCTACAAATTAAACGAAGAGAGGCTATAACAGAAAAGCACCGTAAGGGTGATTATTTTGCGCGTGTATTCTATTTACCCGAATATGCAGGTGAAATAAGAACAAGCGGAATATATCCTCTTTTAAGAAAACGCTTTAACGAAAGTGCAGACGAGGTAGTAAATACACAGAAAAAGTTTGTTAAAAAGCTTGATTTGTTGTTTTATATTCAGGATGTAAGCATTCAGTCCATAGGCTTTGTGCTTGTGTTAGGCCTTTATATCGGCTATCAGACTATCGTTACAGGTAATATGTCTGCAGGTGATTTTGTTGCAACGTTTAATGGTGCATTGCTGATAGGCGGAAGTATATTGTTTTTAACGGTTTATAGCGTAAGAGGCTTTACTGAAAGGTCTAAAATGATTGAAAAGTGCAGAGCGTTTTTGGCTGAAACAGAAACTATCATAGACGGAAAGCACGTAGCAGAATGCGGAAAGCCCGAAACAATTACCGTTGAAAGCATTCGCTTTTCTTATGACGGAAACGATAACGACAGCATTGACGGTATAAGCTTTGATATCAAGCCTTACGAAAAAATTGCTCTTGTGGGCTATAACGGCGCGGGTAAAACTACCCTTACAAACCTTCTTTTAAGGCTTTACGACGTAAGCGGCGGCAGCATAAAAATAGGCGATAGGGATATCCGAGAAGAAACTGTTGCATCTCATAGAAACCGTTTTGCAGCAGTATTTCAGGATTTTCAGATTTTCTCTGCAACCGTAGGCGAAAACGTTGCCTTAAGTAAAGAATATGACCCCGAAAGAGTCTGGAAAGCTCTTGAATCAGCAGGCTTCGATAAAGAATTACCCAACGGGCTCGAAACAATTCTTTTAAGAGAATTTGACGAAAACGGTGTGATGCTTTCGGGCGGCGAGCAACAAAAAATTGCAATTGCGAGGGCGTTTTATAAAAAATGTCCGTACGTTATTCTCGATGAGCCGTCGGCTAACCTTGACCCCGTTTCAGAGTATGAGCTTAACCACGCTATGATGACGGGTGCAGACGATAAAACGGTTATTTTCATTTCCCACAGACTTTCTACAACGAAAAATGCAGACAGAATTTTTATGATGGAAAAAGGCAAAATAATCGAAAGCGGAAGCCACGAGGAATTAATGCAGTTGAACGGTAAATACGCCGAGATGTTTAACTTACAGGCGGAGAAATATAATACGTAATGTATTGAGGTTTAAAAAAGATCCACCCCGAAAAGCATATGCTTTTCAGGGTGGATTACTTTATTAATGATGCATCGCTTCGCGAATACCCGATTGTGTTCGCCTTCGGCGAGGGGGTTCGAGTCCCTAATTGTTTTTAATATAAAAAAGAGAACTCACAAAATAACTGTAAGCTCTCTTCTTTGGTGCCGGTGACCGGGGTCGAACCGGTACGGTATCGCTACCACTGGATTTTGAGTCCAGCACGTCTGCCAATTCCATCACACCGGCAAATATTACCTTGATATTATATTATATGATAATAAAAAAATCAATATCAAATTTTGAGAAAAATAACATTTAATAAAATAATCCGCCCTTGGCGAACCGCCGAAAGATGGACTATTGCGAGTTCGATTCTCTGTTGGTTCTATTTTTGGACAAAAAGAAAAAAGCACCTGTATTTCTACAAGTGCTTTGTGGTGACCCGGACGAGAATCGAACTCGTGTTACCGCCGTGAAAGGGCGGTGTCTTAACCGCTTGACCACCGGGCCGTATATGAGGGGCTTAAAGCCCTTTTATGAAAACACCTCAGTAGGTAGGTGTGTTGAGTTGGTAGCGGCAGTGGGATTCGAACCTACGACCAATCGGGTATGAACCGAGTACTCTAGCCAGCTGAGCTATACCGCCATATATATGAACAACATACATACCTACGTTGGCGATTTGCTTTCCTTTTCGAAAGCCTGTTAATTATAATATGCAGATAAAGTTTTGTCAATACCTTTTTAAAAAATATTTTAAACAAAATTTATATTATTATTTTAATTAATGTGAAAAATCACTTGACAACTTGTGTTTTTATATGTATAATACTTTTTGCATTTGCGGATGTAGCTCATCTGGTAGAGCGCCACCTTGCCAAGGTGGAGGTAGCGAGTTCGAGCCTCGTCATCCGCTCCATATGCGCCGGTAGCTCAGTTGGATAGAGTGTCTGGCTACGAACCAGAAGGTCAGGGGTTCGAGTCCCTTCCGGCGCGCCAAAAGAAGAGAAATCACGTTTTCGTGGTTGCTCTTCTTTTTTTGTTACCTTGAAGACAAGGGACTCGAACCGTCTCGCCGAAGGCGAACACAATCGGGTGTCCGCGAAGCAATACATCATTTATAACAAATCCCCCGAAAAGAGTTTTACACTTCTTTTCGGGGGTTACTGTTTAGTTAATTAAATTAATTAAGCACCTGTGTAGCCTAATGCTTTAAGCACGTAAATTACCATATTCAAAAGATATTTGAGAAGCTCTGTGAAGGTTGTGCTTAAGTTGCTTGTAATGTTACCTGTTGTATCGTTGTTGCCGTAGCCGTCAATAGCGCCATTGTTATCGTCAACACCGTCATCTGTAGCAAATGATATAAGAAGAGGGGAAAGAAGAGCTACTGCAAAGTATTCAATAGGTGTCACTGAATTTAAATCCATATCAAGGAAATCAAAAACAACGTCCATGAAATGTCCTGTACCCTGAGCGAGAATGATAGCTTCAGCCATCTGCATAATTTCCATATCGCTCAAAACAGAATATTCATTTCTCAATACAAGAGAAACCATAAGGAGAAGAATTTTAACGTCTCTGCTGCTTAAGGGGTAGTTTTCGCTACCTGCATAGTGAGCTGAAACAAGCTCTGTTGCAACGTCCCAACCGTCCTTATAGTCGCTGTCGGGGATTTCGATGCCGTATTCTCTTGCAAGCTCCTGAGCACTGCCTTCGCCGTAAAGAGGCATATTGAGAACGTCGTTAAGACCGTCTACAACGTCTCTTACTACACCGTAGTAAATGTCGCCGGGCTTGATGCCTAACTGCTCGTCGTTGAAGCCTCTTTCGAGTCTGTATTCAACGCCGTTTTTAAGATACTGCTTAGCAAAAGCGTTAAGACCCTTATCCATCTCTGCTAACTGCTCGTCTGAATAATCGGGCACCATTGCTTTTAAAGCGGCGGTATCAATTTTATCAATTGTTTTTGCCTCGTAAATGATGCTGTCTTCACGCATTTCGATATATCTGTACTGAAGAGGATACATTGTAAGAGAGGTCGTTGCAAAGTCTGAAATAACGTTACCCTTAGTTGAAGTGTAAGATGTAGCGTCGCTGCAATGCTCGTGACCTGTAAATACAAGCTTAATGCCTGCATTTGCCCACTTTTCAGCGGTAATAGTATGATTTCTGATTATGAAATCGTGGCTTAAAAGTCTTTGCATGGGAAGATGGTCAAGAAGGTTGTGGTGCATCATAAGAATAGGATATTTGCCGTCTTCATAAGCCAATTTAGCCTGCTCAATAACCCATTCAACCTTTTCATCATTCATACCGTCCTCGGTAGATTTGTCGGGGTCACAGCTATCAAGAGCAATAAGGCGGTATTTATCGCTAAGGTCAGCGGTATAAGAGCAGTTATCTTCCATAACAGAGAGAGCCTCTTTATAACCAAATTCATAGTAAACCTGCTTAAATTCAGCAAGACCTGTTTCGCAATATTCACCAACCATACCTACGTCGTGGTTACCGTCGATAACGTAAATCTGTTTGCCTGTTTCGGCTTCAAATTTGCGGAATTTTTCAGCAACAACCTTGTGGTCGTCAATGAAAACCTTACCGTCGTTTGTTAAGTCACCGGGAACGAGAACAAACTGAATTTTGTCATCCTCTGCACACTGGTTTAAAAATTCATCAATAATGAGTGTGCTTTCGTTTTCCATTGCGGCACGTCTGTTAGCGTAGCCGAAAATTGGGTCTTCGGAGTACCATTCAAGAGTTTCCTCGTGGGGCTTGTAGTGAAGGTCAGATGCAACTGCATAAGAAAGGTCTGCAGCGTCATCAGATGCACTTACTGAAACCGCACACAAAGAAAAGAGCATTGATAATGTTAAAAGAATAGCGATAAACTTCTTCATAACGTTTCCTACCTCATATAATAGTATATATGAAAATTTTAACATTAAAGTTAATTTATGTCAAATAAAAAATATTTATTTTTGAGCCAAACGACAAGTTGTAGAAAGTCGCCAACAAACCCACTTTATTTGTGTAAAAATATATCGTAAATGCATAAATGTTATTGACAATCATATATAATAATGATATGATTTAGGTGAAAGGAGAACGGTTTTGGCGAAGGGTCAGCTTGCTCTCCTTTCATTTTTTTGAGTGCATTTTTGTGCTCTGACAGAAAGGGTGTTATTATGAATATTACTATTATCGGTCGTAAATGTAACCCTCGTGATGATTTTCGCGTGCGTGCAGAAAAACGTCTTTCTAAGGTTGAAAAGCTTTTCGGTGAAGAGGCTTCTGCTAAAGTAACTGCAACAGTTGAAAAAAATTGCCATATTGTTGAGATAACCGTCCTTAAAGGCGGTATGATATTCAGAGCAGAGGAAAGGGCAGATAATATGCTTGATGCTCTTGACGAATGTGTTGATTCTCTTATCCGTCAGGTCAGAAAAAATAAAACGAAGCTTGATAAAAAGCTTCATTCCGCTGTGCTTGACGATTTTATGGATGGTTTTACCGAAGAGGAAACAGAGTATGACGTTATAAGAGAGAAAACTGTTTTTCTTAAGCCCGAAAGCGTAGAGGAAGCAATTCTTCAAATGAATCTTTTAGGTCATAAATTTTATATGTTTCTTAATTCGGAAACGGATACTATAAACGTTGTTTATAAAAGAAACGAAACGGGCTACGGTCTTATTATTCCTGAAAATAATTGATAAAAATTATTTAAAATATATTCCAAAGGGTCAGCCGTTTTTTACGGCTGACTTTCATTTTTTTACAATAAAGCTACGATTTGTTGTCTTTTTACTCAAAAAAATCAATGCAAACCCCTTGAAATTCGTTTTTTATGATTATTGTAATTGTTATTAAAATAATATAATATTAATAATGTATATTTGGAGAAAAATTAACAAAGTAAATTATTTCTTAAAGGAGATTTTAGATATGAGCAGAGTTTATAATTTTTCTGCGGGTCCCTCAATGCTTCCTGAGGAGGTATTAAAAAAAGCGGCGGCTGAAATGCTTGACTACGAAGGCAGCGGTCAGTCCGTAATGGAAATGTCACATCGTTCAAAGGTGTACGAAAGCATCATTAAAGGTGCAGAATCACTTTTGAGAGAGCTTATGAACATTCCCGAAAATTACAAGGTTCTTTTCCTTCAGGGCGGTGCTTCAACTCAGTTTGCAGCAATTCCCTTAAACTTTATGAATGGTTCAGGAAAAGCTGATTTCATCATTACAGGTCAGTGGGCAAAGAAGGCATTTTCTGAAGCACAGAAATACGGTGACTGTGTAGCAGTTGCTTCTTCTGCAGATAAAACCTTCTCTTACATCCCCAAAACAACAAAAGACGATTTCCGTAAGGATGCAGACTACGTTTACATCTGCCTTAACAACACAATTTACGGAACAATTCATCATCAGCTTCCCGATACAGGCGATATTCCTCTTATTGCTGATATTTCAAGCTGCTTCCTTTCAGAGCCTCTTGACGTTACAAAATTCGGTATGGTTTACGGCGGTGCTCAGAAAAACGTTGCACCTGCAGGTCTTACTATCTGCATTATCCGTGAGGACCTTTTAGGTAAGGCTAGAGATATTACACCTACAATGCTTAACTATCAGATTCATGCTGATAACGCATCTCTTTACAACACACCCCCTTGCTACACAATTTATATCTGCAAGCTCGTTCTTGAATGGATTAAATCTATCGGCGGACTTGAAGCAATGGCAGAGCGTAACAGAAAGAAAGCAAAAATTCTTTACGATTTCCTTGATAACAGCAAGATGTTCAAGGGTACAGTTGTTCCCGAGGACCGTTCTCTTATGAACGTTCCCTTCGTTACAGACAGCGAAGAGCTTAACGCTAAATTCATCAAAGAAGCAACAGAGGCAGGCTTTGTTAACCTTAAGGGTCACAGAACTGTTGGCGGTATGAGAGCTTCTATTTACAATGCTATGCCCGTTGAGGGTGTTGAAAAGTTAGTTCAGTTTATGGCTGACTTTGAAAAAGCAAATTCATAAGGGGGATTTTTAAAATGTACGATATTCTTACATTAAACAAGATTTCTCAGATCGGTCTTAAAGAGCTTGACAGCAAGTATACAGTAAGCGATGCTTGCGAAAATCCCGACGGCATCATCGTTCGTTCTGCAGCAATGCATGAGTTTGATTTTTCTGAAAAAACTCTTGCAGTAGCACGTGCCGGTGCAGGTGTTAATAACATCCCCGTTGATAAATGCACAGAAAAGGGTATCGTTGTTTTCAACACTCCCGGTGCTAATGCTAACGCAGTTAAAGAGCTTGTTATTGCAGGTCTTATGCTTTCCTCAAGAAGAGTTGCAGCTGCTTACGATTGGTGCAAAACTCTCAAGGGTGAGGGCGAAAACGTAGGAAAGCTCGTTGAGAAAGGTAAATCTCAGTTTGCAGGCCCCGAAATTCTCGGTAAAACCTTAGGCGTTGTTGGTCTTGGTGCTATCGGTAGACTTGTAGCGGTTGCTGCAAATAACCTCGGTATGAAAATAGTTGGCTACGACCCCTATTTTAACGATGCATTAAAGGGAGAGCTTCCTGCAGATACAGAATACGTTGATTCTCTTGATGCTATATATGAAAAATCAGATTACATCACTCTTCATCTTCCTTGCACAAGCGAAACAAAGGGTATGATAAATGCCGAAACAATCGCAAAGATGAAGGACGGTGCAAGAATTCTTAACTTTGCCCGTGGTGAGCTTGTTAAGGGTGCTGATATGGCTGAAGCAGTTACAAGCGGTAAAATCGGAGCTTACGTAACAGACTTCCCCTCAGACGAGGTTATCGGCGTTGAAAACGTTACAGCACTTCCTCACCTTGGCGCTTCAACTCCTGAAAGCGAAGAGAACTGTGCATATATGGCAGCAGTTGAAATAAGAGAATACCTTGAAAAAGGTAATATCAAAAACTCTGTAAACTTCCCCAACGTTGAGCTTGACGTTGAAGGCGAAAGAGTTGCTGTTATTCATCACAATGCTCTTAACGTTATGAATGACGTGCTCGGTGCATTTATGAGTGCAGGCATTGAAACTAAAGGCTTTAACTCAAAAGCAAAGGGTGACTATGCTTACACACTCGTTGCTGCCGACAGCATTCCCGATGCAGTAATCAATGCACTTAAAGGTAATGACGATATTATAAAGGTAAGAAAAATATAATTGAGTTATAAAAACAAAATGCAGTCCGAGAGGACTGCATTTTTTATTATGGTATCACGTTTCCCGCACTTGAAAAGATATCGTACCATTCCTGACGGGTGAGGGTGATATCGCTTGCGGCGGCACATTCTAAAAGTCTTTTAGGATTCATTGTTCCTGTTAAGGGCTGCATTTTTGCAGGGTGACGAAGAATCCAGGCAATAACAATAGTAGATTTTGTGACTCCGTATTTATCTGCTAATTCCTGAAGCTTTGCATTAATTTCGGGGAAATCGGGGTTATCAACGTAAACGCCCTCAAAGAAGCCGTATTGGAAGGGTGACCAAGCCTGAATTGTAATATCCTCATAACGGCAATATTCAAGAATTCCGCCGTCACGGTCAATAGCATTATCCTCTCTCATATTAACGTAAAGCCCTTGCTTTACAATGTGGCAGTCGGTAATGCTGAATTGAAGCTGGTCTACGCAAATAGGCTCATCACCTAAATATTTCTGTAAAAGACGGATTTGCATAGGGTTCTGGTTAGAAACACCGAAGTGTTTAACCTTTCCGCTTTCCTTTAAAATTGCAAATGCTTCTGCAACCTCTTCGGGCTCGTAAAGAGTATCGGGGCGGTGTAAAAGAAGAAAATCAAGGTAGTCTGTGTTTAATCTTTTAAGACAGCCCTCGGTTGATTCGATAATATGCTCCTTGGAAAAATCAAACATGGTTTTTCCGGGACAGATTCCGCATTTTGACTGTAAGAAAATCTTTTCTCTTATATCGTCATTCATACCGATAGCCTTTGCGAAAACCTCTTCGCTTTTACCGCCACCGTAAAGGTCTGCGTGGTCAAAGAAGTTTAAACCTGTGTTAAGTGCGGTATCAATAACCTCTTTTGCTTCGTCAACGGTTTTGTCTGCCATTCGCATACAACCAACAGCGATAACAGGCACTTCAATACCGCTTTTGCCGAGTTGCATCTTTCTCATATAATCAATCCTTTCTGTTAATAAACATCACATTTAATTCTCAATCGTCCTTTTCTCGTATCACCAAGAATTTCTGTTATCTTAAATCTGCCATGACCTCTTACGGATATTGTTTCGTCAACGTCGATAGGCTTTGAGATGCTGTTTGAAAGTTTTCCGTTTATGAAAACCTTTTCGCCCTCGATAAGTGCTGCACTTTTGCTTCTTGAAATATTATAAATAGCGGAAATTAAAGCATCAAGCCTTAGTGAAGAAACGATTATAAGCTTTTCCTCGGGTGAGGGCAGTGCGTTTTCGGGAAGTGTTTCGCACTCTTCACAGAAAACACTTGTGCGACGCACAGAGGTAAGATTATCTATTATAAATTCAGCCATATTGTCAAGGCAGAAAATGTAGCCACAATTATCGGATATTATTATATCACCCAAGGTTTCTCTTTTTATACCTAATCCCATAAGAGAGCCTAAAAAATCGCGGTGGGTAAGGTCATCTGCAAATTTTTGTGAAAGAGGGGATACCTTTAAAATTTTTACAGGTGGCTGTGGTGGGTAACCGAATTCGTCCTCACTTCCGAATATTGCTATTTTTCTTTCAGCATCCAAAAAGCCACCATAAAGCGTGTAGCCGTATTTTAATTCATCGAAAAGCACGGTTTGCTCGTAGAGATTGAGAAAATCGCTGTAAAAATAAATACCTTTATTTCTTGAACGCTCGTTTAATTCTTTAAAGCGTTTCTTTAAAATGCTTATTTCGTCTGCCATTTTCTCACCACCTTCGTTTTCATATAAATGAGTATAACAAAAGAGTTGCCCGTAAGCAACTCTTTTTGTTTTTATAATAAGTTATTTCTTTTTCTTGCCTCCGAAAAAGCCCTTTTTCTCTTCGGGTTGAACGGGATTTGCGCCCATTTCCTCGTTGAATTTCATAAGCAGTTCTTTTTGCTTAGCATTAAGGTTTTTCGGGACGTCAACTGTTACTCGTATAAGCTGGTCACCGCGACGGGTTGAATTAAGTACGGGAATACCACGACCCTTGAGCTTGAAAATATCACCTGACTGTGTGCCTGCGGGAAGCTCGTATTCAACCTGACCGTCAAGAGTGGGAACTCTTAATTTGTCACCTAAAGCCGCCTGAACGAATGAAACGCGTATATCGTACCAAACGTTGTAGCCGTCACGCTCGAAGAAGGGGTGTGGCTTAATTGCTACACCAACTCTTAAATCGCCTGCGGGGCCACCGTTTACGCCACGGTTACCTTCGTTGCGGACTGTAAATACCTGACCATCATCTATACCTGCAGGTATGTTGATTTCCTGCTTAATAGTTCTTCTGATTCTGCCTGCACCCTTACAACGTTGGCAAGGATTAGGATTAAACGTACCTTTTCCGCCACAACGCTGGCAAGGCTTTGATGTACTGATTGTGCCGAAGGGAGTTCTCTGCTGAACGTTAATTTGACCTTTACCGTTACAGTCGGGGCAGGTCTGTGGGGAATGACCCTTTGCAGCACCGCTACCATTACATTCGTCACAAATTTCAATTCTTTGGAATTCAACGGTCTTTTTGCAACCCTTTGCAGCCTCTTCAAAGGTAAGATAAAGGCTTGTTTGGATATCACTGCCTCGTCTTGGTGCGTTGGGGTTTGAACGGGAATTTCCCCCACCGAAGCCACCAAAGAAGGATCCGAAAATATCACCTAAATCGAATTCCATTCCTCCGTCAAAGCCACCGCCAAAGCCACCGAAGCCACCAAAGCCGCCACCTTGACCTGCGCCGTAGCTTGGGTCAACACCGGCAAAGCCGAAACGGTCATATTTATCCTTTTTATCTGAATCAGAAAGGACTTCATAAGCCTCGTTTACCTCTTTAAACTTTGCTTCAGCCTCTTTATTATCGGGGTTAAGGTCGGGATGGTATTTTTTAGCAAGCTGACGGTAAGCCTTTTTTATTTCGTCGGGTGTTGCAGATTTTTGAAGACCTAACACCTCGTAATAATCTCTTTTGTCTGCCATAAGTTATCCTCTCTTACCGATTTTATCGGTAGGGAAATACCCTCGAAAGACGGCTCCGAAAAGGAACCGTCCTTCAGGTTTAAGTTTATTTATCAGTCAACATCTGTGAAGGGTGCTTCTGTGTAGTTGTCACCCTGTGCACCTGCTGCGTTGGGGTCAAAGCCTGCGCCTGCCATATTGGGGTCGAAGCCCTGAGCACCGCCTGCTGCCTTGTAAAGCTTTTCGGAAATCTCATAGAATTTTGCTGTAAGAGCTTCCTGCTTTGCTTTGATAAGCTCTATATCTTCACCCTTGAGAGCTTCTTTAAGCTCATCAATTTTTGCATTGATATCTGTTTTGTCTGCTTCTTCAAACTTGTCGCCGTTGTCAGCAAGCATCTTTTCGCACTGGAATACCATCTGGTCTGCACCGTTGCGGATATCAACTGCTTCTTTACGCTTCTTATCTTCTTCAGCAAACTGCTCAGCCTCTTTAACTGCACGGTCAATATCGTCCTTGCTCATATTTGTTGAAGCTGTGATAGAAATTGACTGTTCTTTACCTGTGCCAAGGTCTTTTGCAGAAACGTGAACGATACCGTTAGCATCTATATCGAAAGTAACTTCAATCTGAGGAGTACCGCGACGTGCGGGAAGAATACCGTCAAGGTGGAACATACCGAGAGTTTTGTTATCTCTCGCAAATTCTCTTTCACCCTGAAGAACGTGGATTTCAACAGATGTCTGGTTATCGGCAGCAGTTGAGAATACCTGGCTCTTCTTTGTGGGGATAGTTGTGTTTCTTTCAATAATCTTTGTGCAAACGCCACCGAGAGTTTCAATACCGAGTGAAAGGGGAGTAACGTCGAGAAGAAGAAGACCTTCAACGTCACCGCCGAGAACACCTGCCTGAAGAGCAGCACCGATAGCTACACATTCGTCAGGGTTGATACCCTTGAAGGGCTCTTTGCCTGTATATGCTTTAACTGCATCCTGAACAGCGGGGATTCTTGAAGAACCGCCAACCATAAGAACCTTGTCAATCTCTGAAACCTTAAGACCTGAGTCAGAAATTGCCTGACGAAGAGGAGTCATTGTTGCTTCAACAAGGTCTGCTGTAAGCTCGTTGAATTTGGCTCTTGTAAGAGTTGTATCAAGGTGAAGAGGACCGCCTGCTTCTGTCATTGTGATGAAGGGAAGGTTGATAGCAGATGAGGTTACGCCTGAAAGCTCAATTTTTGCTTTTTCTGCAGCCTCTTTAAGTCTCTGCATAGCCATTTTGTCTTTTGAAAGGTCTGTACCTGTTTCCTTCTTGAATTCAGCAACAAGCCAATCGATAATTCTCTGGTCGAAGTCGTCACCGCCAAGACGGTTGTTACCTGCAGTAGCAAGAACCTCCTGAACACCTTCACCCATTTCGATAATTGAAACGTCGAAAGTACCACCACCAAGGTCGTAAACGATAACCTTCTGGTCATTTTCTTTATCAATACCGTAAGCAAGAGCAGCTGCTGTAGGCTCGTTGATGATTCTCTTTACTTCAAGACCTGCGATTTTACCTGCGTCTTTAGTTGCCTGACGCTGTGAGTCTGTGAAATATGCGGGAACTGTGATAACAGCTTCAGTAACCTTGTCACCAAGGTAGCTTTCTGCGTCTGCTTTAAGCTTTGAAAGAATCATTGCTGAAATCTGCTGAGGTGTGTAAGTTTTATCGTCAATAGTAACCTTATAATCTGTACCCATCTGTCTTTTGATAGATGCGATTGTTCTGTCGGGATTTTGAACTGCCTGACGTTTTGCTACCTGACCAACAAGTCTTTCGCCTGATTTGCTGAAACCTACAACTGAAGGAGTTGTTCTGTTACCTTCAACGTTAGCGATAACTACGGGCTCGCCGCCTTCAATTACTGCTACACAAGAGTTAGTTGTACCTAAGTCAATACCAATTGTTTTTGCCATAATAAATTACCTCCAAATATATTTTTGATTTTTATACTGATTAATTTGTGACCTGAACAGTTGCAAAACGCAATATTCTGTCGCCCATTTTGTAGCCCTTTTCAAAAACTGTTGCAATAGAGTTTTCAGGAAGGTCACTGCTTTCAACAGTCATTACTGCGTTGTGAACGTTAGGATCAAATTCTTCGCCGACTTCACCGAATGCCTCAACCTCAAGGTTTTTGAGAATCTCATTCAACTGAGTGATTGTCATCTCAACACCTTTTCTGTAAACCTCGATATCATCGGTTTTATTTTCTGTTACTCTGCCGAAATTATCAATAACGGGGAGTAACTGTTTTAACGTATTCGCTTTAGCATCGCCAAAGGATGCTTCTTTTTCTCTTTGGGAACGCTTACGGTAGTTGTCATACTCTGCAAGAATTCTCAGATATGCATCCTTTGAAGCCATAAGCTCTGTTTGAAGCTTTTCAACCTCTGTTTTTAAGGCTTCAATTTCGCTTTTTTTGTCGCTTTTTTTAGATTTTTTCCCTTTTGCTTCGGTAGCTGTATCTTCTACAGCCTCGGGATTTATGTTTTTGTTTTCTTCTGCCATAATTATCTCCTTATTCCTCATCTAAGGTTTCTGAAAGAAAGCTTCCGATGATTCCTGCTAAATATTTAATGCTTGGTATAAGCTTTGCGTAATCAAGCCTTGTAGGACCGATTATACCGATTGAACCGGCATCCTTATCACCAACAGCATACTTTGAAAAAATTGTGGTTGAATTTTTTAATTCTCTATACGAGTTTTCAGTGCCTATCGCAACGTTAAGCGGGGCTTTTTGCGAGGTTAGCAGGCTTTCTAAGGGTGTTCCTCTGTGGAGGAAGTCCATTAATCTGAAAGCATCATCTGAAAGCTCGGGGTGATTCAAGATGTTTGACTGACCCTTTAAATGTAATTCAGTTGTTTTAACTGCTTCGCAAAGGTCGGAAATTGCACATAAGAAGGGGGACATAATGAAAACTCTGTCACCCAATGAAGCAACAAGGGTTTGAATAAAGGTTAACGTAATATCTGAAACGTTTTTACCTACGAAATAGCTTTGAGTTATGTTGTAAAAAACCTCTGCGATAGCGACATTAATTTCCGTATCGCTTCTTACAACCGCACTTTTTAAAATACCTGAGGTTGCAAGTAAAACTATCATAGCGGTATGGTTACTTAACGGCACAAGCTCAATTCTTTTTATAAAGGCTTCGCTGTCAGAAGGGGATGATGATACCGCAACGCAATCAGTAAGCTCTGCAAGAATTGTACCTGCTTTTTCTAAAAGCTTATCAGGCTCACCTGAAAAGGATTGTAGCCAGATTTTGATTCGCTCTTGCTCTTCAAGACCTAATTCATAGGTGGTCATAAGATTGTCAACGTAATATCTGTAGCCTGCCTGAGAGGGGATTCTGCCGGCTGAGGTGTGAGGCTGCTCAAGAAGACCAATCTCAACTAAGTCGGACATATCGTTTCTTATTGTTGCGGAAGAAACGGAGTTTCCCATTTCAGCACATATTGCTTTTGAACCGACAGGCTCGCCTGTGGTAACGTAAAGCTCAATTATAGTTGCTAATATTTGTTGCTTACGCGGTGTAAGCTCTGCCATCAGGTTCACCTCGTTTCATTTTTAGCACCCGTTAGCACTCTCAAGTGGTGAGTGCTAACTCTGTTAATAATATACCCCGATTATTTACTTTTGTCAACTGTTTTGCAAAACTTTTTTATGAATAGTTTGTTAAAAAATGGTTAAGGATATTCAGCGAAATAAAAAATAAATAAAAAAACACCCCATCCGATTGGATGGGGTGAATCTTTAATAATCGTAGTTAATTATTGCTCAACGGGATAAACGCTGACTTTCTTACGGTCTTTACCGAGACGCTCGAAACGAACCTGACCGTCAACAAGTGCAAAGAGTGTATCGTCTTTACCCTTGCCTACGTTTGTGCCGGGGTGGATCTTTGTGCCTCTCTGTCTTACGAGGATGTTACCTGCAAGAACATGCTGGCCGTCTGCTCTCTTAGCACCGAGTCTCTTTGATTCTGAGTCACGGCCGTTACGGGTAGAACCCATACCTTTTTTATGAGCAAATAACTGGATATTAATTTTAAGCATTCGTTACACCTCCGTAGTTATCGTAACATTTTTAGGATATTGCTCTTGGAGTTGATTTAAATGCAACTCAAGCCCGAGCAAGATGTCTTTTACTTTGTCTGCACTGTGGGATGGAACCTTTAAAGACATTTCGCCGTTATCGTTAACAGTAACGTCTGCATCAATCTTCATTATTTCTATAATGGTATTGGCAGTCATATAAGCTACTGATGAAACTGCTGAACAAACGATATCGCTACCGCTTGAAGCATAACCCGAATGACCCTTAAAGCTAAAACCTACAGGCATACCGTTTTCTGAACGAAAAAACGTAACCTTAATCATTGATTAAGCGTTGATGGCTGAAATCTCAACCTTTGTATAGGGCTGTCTGTGACCCATTTTACGTTTTTCATTTTTCTTAGGTTTGTAGGTAGCAACAACGATTTTCTTGCCCTTACCATTCTTAAGAACCTTAGCGCTTACAGAAGCACCGTCAACGTAAGGAGCACCAACTTTGATACCGTCGTCTGCACCAACAGCGATAACCTTATCGAAGGTTATTGTGGAATCAGCTTCAACTTCGAGCTTTTCGATGAAAATAACATCGCCATTCTCAACTTTGTACTGTTTTCCGCCTGTTTCGATGATTGCGTACATAGATTTTTACCTGCTTTCTTTCAGTCTCGCTAACAAGGCATACCATTTAAAATCGGTATTTATGGGCATAACAATATACCCGCCCTTAATATGCGGCTTTGCTATTCTAACAGAATTAGTTTTATTTGTCAACACTAATTCCGTTTTTTTCAAATTCTTTTTTTATATCCTCAGGAAGAGGAGCTCTAAAGGTAAGAGCTTCATTTGTAACGGGGTGAACAATAGAAACCTTTAAACAATGTAATGCGGCACGAGATATGCTTTCGGTATCACTACCACCGTACATTTCGTCACCTACTAAAGCATGACCTATATGAGAAAAATGAACTCTTATCTGATGAGTACGTCCCGTTTCCGTTTTTGCCTCAACAGCCGATATATTATTATAATGAAAAAGAGTTTTATAGGTTGTAAGAGCATAATCGCCTCTGCTGTCAACAGACCTTATTGTTTTATTTAAGTCAGGTCTGAAAATCGGTGCTTCTATAAAACCGCTTTCGTCGGTAATACCGTTAACAACTGCAAGATAGGTTTTATCTAAATTGCCGTTAAGCTTTGAAGCGGCATATGCATTTTTTGCGAAAATCATAACACCCGAGGTTACCTTATCAAGTCTTCCTACCGCCCTTGCAACTGATGACGGATTGTCATTATTTTTCAGGTAAGCCGCTACTGCGTTACATAAGGTCCCGTTGGGATGATTAAAGGTGGGGTGAACTGATATTCCTGACGGTTTATTTATAACAAGTAAATCGTCATCCTCAAAAATTACGTCTAACTTTATATTCCATAAAAGAGGTGGGGTGGTGGTTTCGGGTAAAGCTATTTTAACTGTATCACCGAATGACACCTTATCAACCAGTCGGGCGTATTCACCATTTACAAGAACAGAGCCCTTCGTGTGGCGTAGGGTCTGAACTATTCTTGTTGATAATTTTACATGCCCTTTAAGAAAGTGAAGAAGGGGATATTGGTCAAATTCTTCTGTAACTACGTATTCAATTGTTCGCAAAATATCCACCTTCCTTTTCAATAAAATTTTTAGTCAGCCAAAATTTTATTCGTTGTCACCATAAAAATCACCGTTGTATATGCAAATGTATATACAACGGTCGAAAAAAGACGAATGTTTATAAGTTTGTCAATGTAAAGTCAGTTGCTTTACGCGTATTTTCTTAATTAGAAAAATAAAACGAAAATGGCACAAAGTTGTTGACATTTTCAACAGGGTTTTGAACATTGACAAGCTTATTGCTTTACAGTTTTATCATACATTTACATAAATTGGAAATGCATAAAATCTGTTTTTTGTCTTTAAATATGCATTAAAATAAGAATTATACAATGGGGAATTCAAATAATTCTCTTTCTTTAAAACGAACAACAGATTTGAAGCCTGCCTCTCTTGCAATTTCATAAGCAAGAGGAATACCGAAGCCTATTCTTTCAGCGTAGTGAGAATCTGAGCCAACGCTTATAAGCTGACCGCCCAATTCTTTATATCTTTTTATAGTATCTATATCGGGTGAGGGTTTGTTTATGGGGTATTTAAGACCGCCCATATTTATTTCAAGAGCCTTACCTTTTTCTGCGCAAAGCTTTAAAATTTCGTCAACCTTTTTAGAGTATTTATTGATATCCTCAATATAACCACAGATGTTAAAAATGTATCTGAAGGGATAGGTTATGTGAGCAAGAATATCAAAATTACCCCATTGAAGCATATTGATAAGCTCGTCAAAATACTCATTCATCATATCCTCAATATTGATGCCGTCAAAGGATTTCATATAGTAAAAATCTTCACGCTCTCTAAGATTATGGATTGAGCCTATAACAACATCATATTTCTGAGCGGCAAGAATTTTTTCTGCAAGCTCGG
The DNA here is from genome assembly GCA_045592945.1 of Acutalibacteraceae bacterium. Taxonomy (GTDB): domain Bacteria; phylum Bacillota; class Clostridia; order Oscillospirales; family Acutalibacteraceae; genus DTU089. The sequence continues at coordinate 31,523 of JAZNVT010000011.1, forward strand.
GAATGTAATGAGGCTGAGCAAGCTCGATACCTCTTAAAATATCCATTCTGCCCGCAAAAGCTGCTTTAGCCTTTGAAATCTCAAAATAGCTTTGAAGCGTTCTGCGGTCGTATTCATCCTTATAGAAATAATCTACTTCACAGTGGTCTGTAAAAGCAACACATTCAATACCGTTAGCCTCTGCAATTTCTGCCATATACATAGCGGAATGATTGCCGTCGGGTGAATTGTCTGTGTGAGTATGTAAGTCAATAATTTTAATATCGTTCATTAGTAAACCTTCTTTCAAAATGCACTCACCTTGAAAATAATATCATAAATCGACATAAAATAACACCCCCTTATTATAAAAATCATAAAAAATAAAATAATTCTTTTAAAAGCTAAAGTATTGTGATAAAATACAAGCAAAGGGAGGGCGTAATAAATGAAATTAAAAGCTTTTTCTAAAATCAATCTGCTTCTTGATATAACGGGGATAAAGAAAAACGGTTATCACAGTCTTTTTACCGTTATGCAGTCCATAAGCCTTTATGACGTAATCACAGTTGAAAAAAACAACTCAAATGAAATTACTGTTTCTTGTGATACGGAGGGCGTGCCTACAGACAAAAGTAATATAGTATATAAATGCGCTGAAAGGTTTTTCGAATATGCAGATATAAAAAAAGACAAGGGTATTCATATCCATATTGAAAAAAACGTACCCTTTGGTGCGGGTATGGGTGGCGGTAGCGGTGACGGTGCCGCTGTATTAGTTGCTTTAAATAAGCTTTTTGAAACAGGCTATTCTGATAAAATTCTTTGCCGAATTGGTGTAAAGGTTGGTGCAGATATTCCTTTTTGTATCGTAGGCGGTACAGCTCTTGCTCTTGATACGGGTGCAGTAGTTGCCTCTCTTCCTGATATTAAAGAATACTACATTGTAATAGTAAAGCCTGAAGCAAGCGTTTCAACTAAAGAGGCGTATGCGGCGGTTGATGCGGTAGAATACATGAAGCATCCTAAAAACAATACTATGTTAGAATTACTCGCAGACGGTGAATGTGACGAAGCCTTAAAATACTGTGCAAACGTATTTGAACAAGCCTTTGATATCCCCGGTAGAGTTGATATTAAAGATACTTTTAATAAAAATGGTGCTTTAGCTGCGTGTATGACGGGCTCAGGCTCCGCAATATACGGAATATTCTCTGATGAGGAAAGTGCCGTGAAAAGTGCGGAAAACTTAAAAACTGACTTTAAAAACGTTTATATATGCCGTCCTGAAAAAACAGGTGTGGAAATAATTTCAAAATAAAATTTAAAAACTGTATAAATTAAAAAGAAACCGTCCAAAATCTTTGTGATAACAAAGTAAGGGCGGTTTTATTATGACTATTTTTAAATATAAAGCGTTTAACGAAAGAAAAGATAAAATTATGATATCTGTAACGGCTATTATAATAATATTGTATATAGCATTTTCTTTTACTTATTTTACTGCGTCCTCGGAAAGCGTAAGGGATGACGTTGTAAGGCTTCATATTCTTGCAAACAGTGATTCGAAAGAAGACCAAGAGGTAAAGATAATTGTAAGAGATGCTCTTTTAAACGAAAACACAAGGCTTTTATCAGGTGGCGTTAATACAGAAAATGCAGAAGAATACTTTTTAGAAAATAAAGAGAAGCTTTTAGAAACAGCAAAAGAAGCTCTTGAAAATAATAATTTCAATTATGATGCTTCAATCTCGTTAGGAAAAGAATATTTTGAAACGAGACGTTATGGCGATTTAGTTTTTCCTGCAGGGGAATACACCTCGCTAAAGGTTGTTTTAGGCGAGGGAAAGGGGCGTAATTGGTGGTGCGTTATGTTTCCGCCTCTTTGTGTGCCTGCGGCGGATGACGTAGAAGCAGACGAAAGTAAAACCGCCGATTACCTTACTCACGGCGGAGAAAAAATAGTAAACGGCGGTAATAAGTATATTATTAAATTTAAAATTCTTGAAATTTATGAAGAGTTAAGAAACGAATTGCTGAAATGATATAAACAAAGCTTTAAATAATCACTTCACAATGCCTTGTAACGTGGCAACCTACGTTAATGGCAACGGGTAAGCCTGCTATGTGAGTGGGGGCTGCTTCAATGTTAACTGCAAGGGCGGTTATATCACCGCCGAAGCCTTGAGCACCAATATTTAATTTGTTAACTTCATTAAGCATTCGCTCTTCTAAAGCCTCGTAAAATTCATCGGTATTTCTTAAAGCAATATCTCTGCAAAGTGCTTTTTTTGAAAGAAGAGCAACACCCTCAAAGTCGCTACCGATACCTACGCCTAAAACAACGGGCGGGCAGGGGTTAGCATCAGCAACCTTTACCGTTTCAACAACAAAGCTTACAATATCGTCAATAGTAGCAGATGGTGTAAACATTTTTATTCTGCTCATATTCTCACTACCAAAGCCCTTTGGGGCTGCGGTAAGTTTAATTTTATCACCCTTAACAAGCGAAAGATGAATAAGGGCGGGGGTGTTATCGGTTGTGTTAACTCTCTTTAATGGGTCGCTAACGATTGAGCAACGCATTTTGCCGTCAAGATAGGCTTTTCTGACACCGTTATTAACTGCGGTATTAAAATCACCGCCTGTAATATGCACGTCCTGACCCAATTCGCAAAATAAAACTGCCATTCCCGTATCCTGACAAATGGGGATATTTAATTCCTTTGCAACGGAAAGATTTTTACACATATCGCAAAAAATGTTTTTTGCAATAGGCGAGCTTTCGGTGTTTTTACCTTTGATTATACATTCTTCAAGGCTTTCGGGTAAAACTGAATTAGCCTTTAAAAAGATTTCTTCAACAGCTTTTTCAATTACGCTTACGTTTATTTCTCTCATAATTTTCTCACTCATACTCAATTTAAATACTTTTAAATATTTAAGATATATAAAATATTTAAACCGTGTCGCAGAAACGACACGGTTTTATGTATTTAGCCTCTTTGGTTACCGCCACGACGAGGAGTTGAAGCACCGCGTTTTGCAACATTGCTCTTTTTAAGGTCACTCATTTTGTCGTCACTGATGCTTTTGAATTTTGCCATCATATCTTCAAAAGACATATTTTCAGGCTCTGAACGTTGTGTACCTGTCCAAACGGGAGGCTGAGATTTTTTAGGTCTGTCGCCTGCGGGGCGCTTGGGTTTAGGCTGTTCTTCTTCCTGAGGAAGAGCCTTTTTGATTGAAAGGGCAATTTTGCCTTTTTCGTTGATATCGATAACCTTAACCTTTACGATATCGCCTTCAGATACTTTTTCATGAATATCTTTAATAAAAGTTGCTGATACCTCTGAAATATGTACCATACCTGTAGATTTGTCGGGAAGCTCTACAAATGCTCCGAAATTTGTAATACCTGTAACTTTTCCTTCGAGAATCGAACCGATTTCTGCTGCCATATTGTACCCCTAAATGAATTATTCTGCGGAACCCGGTGTTATGTCAACGTAAACTCTTTCGTCGGGCATAACGTAACCCTTTTTCCTTGCATATTCTTCTGCAAGAGCAGCTTCATCACCGTTTTTGATAGCATCCTTAAGCTGGTCATTTTCGCTGACCTGGCTTTCGTAAACGCTTTCAAGCTTGTTAAGTTCGGCTTCTTTAGCATTGATTTCGCTTTGAGCCTTTAAAAAGCTTACACCGAAATACAACAAGAGAATAAGACAGCCGACAATTACAATAACGCTGTATGGTTTGAACTGTTTCTTATTTTTGTTCGTTGCCAAAGTTACTACCGCCTTTCCTTGATGATGCTTTTCCCACACCTAATATACATAATAAATTATACACATATAAACGTAGTTTTGGCAATACCTTTTTTTGCATTTTTGAAGACTTTTTTTCAGTTTTTTTTAAAAAATCTTTAATTTTCAAAAAAGATTTATAAAAAAGTCTGTGTAAAAGCTTAAAGGGGAAAGAAATGACGTTTAAAACGAATTCTTTAATTTTTTTCACAACGGCAACAAACGTATCGGTCAGCTTTACTGCAACAATACCGAAAGAAAAATAATAAAAGAGTGCACCTATTATTTCACCAATAATAATGTATGAGCGTATTTCACCCTTGTTTAAGGCAAGTATGAAAATATAGCTTAAAAAGCCGAAGGTGAAAAAATAAAGCATATCAAAAATAATAGTTGCGGTGCGACTTTTGGTTAAAGAGAGGCGTATTGCCCTGAATACGTCGTAAAGAATACCGAGAAGAAAGCCTACACCTAAAGAGGTAAGAAAAATTACAGCTTGTTCGCTTTGATGAACGTTATACATCAGCGGAATACACGTGAAAAGAAGCTGCCTGATTTATCGGGCACGTCAGCATAAGAAAAGGATGAAATTCTACCCTCAATGCAAAGCTCACCGATTTCAAGAGAAAGCTTAGTTATGTGAAGCTTTTCACCCTTTACGGTCATTTCACCGTATTCAGTAGAAGCAATTATTGTTTCCTCGTCAAAGCTTCCTACGTCGTTTACACCCGAAATTGATAGCTTTTTTCTGTCTTCAAGAATACAGTTGTGGGGCAAAAGGCTCGTTCTTTTTTCATCTGTCATAATAAAAACACCTCCGTTAATACCGATTTTATGCGGTAAAAACAGAGGTTAGAACAATATGAAATTATTTTGTTTTTAAATATTCGTTAATAACTGTATATTCACGGTAATACATACTCATACAATCTTCTGTTTTAGAGTTGTATTCGCCGAAAATTTTCAAGGCTTCATCAATCGGCACCCATTTCGGCATTACACCGTGGTCGATTTCGGTGCTTGTAAGTGATGCTTCACAGCTACCCACTACCTCACAAATAAAGTAATTGTTTATATGTAAAGTATCGTGCCAATATTCGTTCATAGTAACAAAAGGCTTTATAGCTTTTACTACAAGCCCCGCTTCTTCCTTTAGCTCTCTTTCACAACATTCCTCAAAGGTTTCCGTGTTTTCAAGACCGCCACCGGGAGTCATATATCTACCTAACCTTGATTCGTGAGTTAAAAGAATTTTTCCGTCTTTTATAATTAAGCCTCGGCAACCTATTCTGACGAATTTCGGCGGCTCTGAGTATGAGTCTAAATATTGATTTATAACAGGGCAAGGGAGCTTTTGAGCCTTCATTTTATTACCTCATTTAATCTTTGTAATTTTGTCACCTTTTACAAGATATGCGTTTTTGCTTATATCAATAAGAGGTTGGTCGTTAAGAGAATCTGTGTAAAAGCTTTCTATTTGTGTATCGGGGTATAATTCAAAAAATGCTTTTACCTTATTTTCTCTGAAGCAAAGCCTTTTTATTTCACCTGATTCAAGGTCGATAACAGAGCCTATGTAACGGTTTATATTAAGGCGTTTGCAGATTATATCAAGTGAAAACTCAGGTGAGCAGGAAATTATAAGGTCATCATCGCTTTGCACGTCTTTGTAAAACGGTTTGATTTTGTGCATGTGGGTATCCCAGAAAGCTTTCATTTCCTCGTCAATGCCACCGTGAGATTTTAAATAGTCGCTTACTATAGTGCCGTATTTTGAAAGAGCCTGCTCGACGGTTATTTTACCTTGCTTGTATTTTATAATAGCAACAAACAAGGAGGGAATGTATTTTAAAAGCGATTTATCCTTTTTACAGTAATAAAGAAAGAAATCAACAACGCTTTCACCGTCGTAAATTGTGTTATCAAAGTCAAAAACATTCATATTAATACCCCATTTTAAAGGTTTTATTTGTTTTGTGATACCATTGCTGCAGCAATTGCATATGAGGTCTGATAGTAATTAACAAAGCCGTAAAAATCGACGTAATTCTCGTTAGTGCAGGGTAAAATTGTATTGCTTATATCGCTCAATTCGATACATATACCTGGTCGGCTATAGGTGTGCCTGAACCAGTTTTCAAAACCACCGCCGTAGTCATTAGGGTTTTGGGTGGGGTTTGTCATTGCAAGGCCGGTAGCATTTGCAATATCAGTTGCAAAGCCCTTGTAAACGGAATTTAAGGTTGTGTTATACGTATCGCCCCAGAAAATACAGTTGCCTTTAATATGAAAGGAAATAAAGAATTCAAAATCAATCTCTTCGCAAAGCTTCATAAGGTTTTGTGTTTCCTTAGCGTCACCGCCCTGATAGCCTTTGAAATAAAATTCTGCAGGGGCTGTTACGTTGTTATTGATGCCCTCCCAGGCAATCGGGAAGTTTCTGTTTAAATCAATACCGTTTTTATTTGCCTTGTATTCGTTAAGCTTTGAAATATTTACAAAGCTTTCAGCAGTATCTCGTGATTGAATTATTTCAAGACCGTCCGGGTTTGCACAAGGTACAATGTAGAGAGTGTAGGTGTCTAAAAGGCTTTTAACGTTATATTCACCATAAAAGCCTGTTGTAGTGTAAGCGATACAATAATCCTCAACTACTTTGAGAAGATACTTTGTAGTAATATGCTCTCTTGCGTGAATTGCACCTATAATAAGAGCTTTCTTTTCACCGTTGCCCAGGGTGAACATCATTTGCTCTCTACCGTCCTCACTTTTACCGGCAGAAAGAATTGACAAAAGCTGAGGGTAGGTTGTTTTAAGCTTGTCCATATTTTTAGCAAGTGAAGTATAGCTATCTGCTTGAGTTGTGTTTATCAAATAAACCACCTCGTTGTTTTTATCAAGCACAACCTCTTGAGAGGAGGGGCTTTCGTCGGCAGGTGCTTTGGCAATTGGTATAACGCTCAAAATAATACCTAGAATTAAAACTATAACGGAGGTGCCGGTTAAAGCAACAATAGCCTTTTTGTAGGTGTTATTGTTCATAAAAAGTCCTCGATTTTATTTTATTATTACTGCACTGTTGGCAGATATTTTTACAAAATCACTTACCGGTGAATTTGATAAAAGCTCAGTTTTATTTTTAAATTCATCGGGCAGATAATAGTCTATTTCGTGGGGGTTTCTGTTAACTATTACAAAAATCTGTTCATCCTTAGCTACACGCTTATATGCAACGCAGGAAAGCATAGCCGAGTACGGTATAAAATCACCGTCTTTTAAGCAGGCAAGAGAATTTCTTATTCTGCCTAAATTCTGATACCAGATTAACAGGTCTTTATCCTCGTTTTCCCAAGGATAGAAGCAACGGTTGAAGGGATCACCGCCACCCTGCATACCCGCCTCATCGCCGTAGTATACAGAAGGAAAGCCGGGGAGGGTGTATTGCATAACTGTTGCACATTTCAAAAGCGTTTTAGCTTTTATGTATTCTTCTTCTGTAAGCTTACAGTTAACCTGAATGTTACGAGGCTTATGCTCGATTGAATCATAAATAATGCTTGTTAAAATACGGGCAGTATCGTGAGTGCCGATATGATTCATAAGACAGTCAAGAGCTTGCTTCGGATAGTTTTCGCATATTGCTACAACTGATTCCATAAAGCTTTCAGCAACACCGTATCGGATGAAGGTTAAAATAGCGTTTGCAAAGGGGTAATTCATAACGCTATCCAATTGGTCGCCTAAAAGATAACGTCTTCTGCCACCGTGACTGAATTTGTTTGTAGCATCCTCCCACACTTCGCCTAAAACGATATAGTTGTTGTTAAGGTCTTTTACGGACTTTGTAAAAGCATCCAAGAATTTATCAGGTAACTCGTCGGCAACGTCAAGGCGGTAGCCGTAGGCACCACAGTCAAGCCATTTTTTTGCTATGCCGTTTTCACCTGAAATATAATTTATAAAGCTTTCATTTTCCTCGTTGGTTTCGGGAAGAGTATCAATACCCCACCAGCTTTTATAGGTGCCGTCATTGTTAAAGGTAAACCAATCACGGTAAGGGCTATTGTTGCTATTGAAGGCACCGTTTGAAGCATATCTTTTTTCTTTATTAAAGTAAATACTGTCGGAGCCTGTATGGCTGAACACACCGTCAAGAATTATCTTTATATTGTATTTCTCTGCTTTTTTACAGAGGTCTTTAAAGTCCTTCTCAGTGCCGAGCATTGAGTCGATTTTACTGTAGTCGGCGGTGTTATAACGATGGTTTGAATGAGCTTCAAATATAGGGTTAAGATAAATTACGTTTACGCCTAAGGAAGCGATATGAGGAAGCTTTTCCTCAATACCCTTAAGGTTACCGCAGTAGTAATCGTTATTTAAAATTTTACCGTTTTCATCGGGGTGCCAAACAGGTGTTTCAGTTGTAGCTTGATGAATCACTCTATCCTGCGGATATTGTAAAACGTCAGTTTTACCCTTGTTGAAGCGGTCGGGGAAAATCTGGTACATAATACCGCCTTTTATCCAGTCGGGTGTTTTGTAGTCAGCTTTATAAACAGTAAGCTGCCATTCTTTTCCCGTAGGGGAAAACTCACCGCAACCGCTTGAACGAAGATAAATATTGCTTTTACCGAAAGAGGTTTCATAAGTGAAATGATAAAAATAAAGACCGGTGTCAAAGGCAAGAGTAATATCCCACCATTCTTCGTTGTCGCCATTCATTCCGCACCAAAACATATCTTTGTACTGCTCTTGTTCACCATCCTTGTGAAAAACCAAGGTTACTTTATGACAAGCAAAGGAACGGGGCATAAGAACAGCAAGCCTCAAACTTTCGTTTGAGGCTATGCTGCCGAATATAGATTTATGCTTTAAATCGCGTGAATTGTATGGAACAAATTGCAAAAAACTCAGTCCTCGTAGCCGTTAGGATTATTGTGCTGCCATCTGTAAGCATCGGCACACATTTCTTCAATGTCTTTTTCTGCTTTCCAGAAAAGCTCTCTTTCTGCCTTAGAAGGGTCAGAATAACAAGTAGCAAGGTCACCGGGACGGCGAGGCGCTATTACGTATGGAATCTTAACACCAGATGCCTTTTCAAATGCCGCTACAACCTCAAGCACGCTATAGCCTCTGCCTGTGCCAAGGTTGTAAATAGCTACACCTTTTTGAGTTGCTGATTTTTCTAATGCTTTAAGGTGACCTTTAGCAAGGTCAACTACGTGTATGTAGTCTCTTACACCTGTTCCGTCGGGGGTCATATAATCGTCGCCGTAGATGAATAAGTGCTCGCGCTTGCCCTCAGCAACCTGAGTGATATAAGGCATAAGGTTGTTGGGGATTCCGTTAGGAGCTTCGCCTATTCTTCCGCTTTCGTGAGCACCGATAGGATTGAAATATCTTAAAAGGCAAATGCTCCATTCAACATCTGATTTAGAAACGTCGGTGAGAATCTGTTCGATAAAGTATTTAGTTGTGCCATAAGGGTTGGTTGTGCTACCGATTTTCATATCCTCTGTAAGAGGTGATTGGTTGTTCTGACCGTAAACTGTTGCAGAAGAACTGAAAATCATTGTTTTACAACCGTGAGCCGCCATTACCTGACAAAGAGTAACCGTACCGCCGATGTTGTTTTCGTAATATAATAAGGGCTTCTGACAAGATTCACCTACTGCCTTAAGACCTGCAAAGTGAATAACTGAATCAATCTGGTATTTATCAAAAACTGCGGTAAGAGCTTCCTTGTCACGAATATCGCATTTTTCAAATGCAAAATCCTTACCTGTCAATTCTTTAATCCTATCAAGAACAACAGGGCAGCTATTGTAAAAGTTATCAATAATAACAATTTCTTTACCTGCATTAAGTAATTCTATTGCTGTATGGGAGCCGATGTAGCCTGCTCCGCCTGTTATGAGTACTGCCATAAATATCTATCTCCTTTTAGTAGTGATAAGTTAATTAAAACGAATCCTGTGCCATAGTTGTTGGTGGCTCAGTAGGTGCCTGAGTTTCAGGATTCGGCGCCTGAGTTTCGGGGATTGGCTCCTGAGTAACAGGCTGCTGAGTCTGAGGCTGTGTGGTATTAGGATTAGGTGTGTAGTTTATAACGGGTCTCTCCGTTGATGGGGGAATTATATTTGATGCGGGAATATCAAATATAGAGGTTGATGATTCCTCCGAGGTAGACTCTGAGGGTGTGTTGTTAGTAGTTACAGCAGGCTTTGTTGTGTCAAGAAGCTGACCGATATTTGTGTTACCTGCCTGAAGAGAGTTTTCTTCGGGAGCATCTGATGAGGTTATAAAATAACCTCCGAATTTAAAGCCGAGAATAACACAAATTACAACCGCAACAATAAATACTGCAATAGCTGCAATCGTACCCTTTTTGCCAACTGAAGCTACGGGTCTTGCATTTGCCTGTATTTCAGCTTCAATAAGGGCTTGCTCGTATTTTGCCTTTTCCTCGTCGGTAGCTGTAAGCTTAAATACAACCTCGTCGATATATTTATCAATCATTACGTAAAGCTCGTTTGTTGCTTCAACGATTAAATTATCTATGCTCTCGCCGGGGTTGGCAAAAAGCTTTTTAACAATAACCTTTTCGTCGGTAGCAACGCTGATGAAGGTATAATAGCTGATAACAGTATCGCCGTTTTTCTCGCGGAAAATATTAGAAATAGATGCACCTAATTCTGCATTTCTTAAGTCCATCGAACCTTTTGCAAGCTGAGCGGCATATTCCTTTAAGTTTTCAACGCCGTCATCGTTTACAAATGGTGTAAAGAAAATTATCCCCTCGTTATTTGCGCATTTTTTAATATCCTCCTTAAGCACCTTTGAAGCAGGAGTAGAGGGGATAGCGAGTCTTAAATTGTTTTTGATAAGCTTTGCTACAATGTTTTTAGCTTTAGGTGAAGCGATTGCGGAGCTTGAAATATCCTCGAAGGTATCCTCCTTTGCTTCTTCACCCTTGAAGAAGGGCAAGGATGAGTTTACAAGAATATCTGGAACAATATTTTCGTTAAGGGGGAATACAACGATGTATTGCTCTGCAGATTTAACGTAAAAGCCGCTATAAAGACCGTTTTCGGAAACAAGCTCAACTGCATTTTCAGGAATAAGAGAATGAGCCTTACGAAGCTTTTCTTCTATGATTTCGCTTCCTATAGCATTATCGATTTTATCACTGTATGAGGGAGCGAGATTGAACGCTTTAATAAGCACGGGTTTAAATTTAAGATAATAACCTGTTTCAACGCCTATGAGCAAAGCCTCGCTATCTTCAAGTGCCTCGGAAATGCCTTTAAAAAGTTGATTAGGGTCTGAAAAAGAATCAAAATATACACTGTTTTCGCTGATTTTTGATATAACGTCATTTTTTACAGCGGCAAGTGTAATACTGTCTTTTTCAAAAGAAAATGCTTTAATTTTCATATTCACACCTCTATATAAAAAGCCTATGACTTTAGTTTTTAATATAAATAGAATTTTGGGTCATCCTTGTAAGGATTGTTTCTTACGTTATCGTAGTAGGAATCAGGGTATTTTACAGGAGAGCTTTTATACTCTGCTAAATCAGTATCAACCTCTGAGGATTCACCGTCTCTTACCATTCGTGCGATAACTATAAGTCTTGCATCGTTGAACTCGTAGGTACAAGTACAAAGTGTAAGAAGCTTATCTGTAGGAAGAAGGTCAACACCGGTTGTGTAGAGCTTTCTTTTATCAATTTCTTCAATGTACTCCTCGAAGCAAAGATCCGAGCAGTTATCAAAGGTGAAATCGAAGAAATAACCGTTGTTGCTTGCAGTTGAACCGTTTGTCATTATAACTGCGTATATTTTCCAATCGTGCTTTTCAAAAAGTGTATCAAATTGAATAACGGGATGCTTTCTGTAATAATCCATACTCTTGTAGTTTAAGAGTGGGGCAAATCTTGAGCCGTCGTTCATATTGTGACCGTAAAGAAGAGTGTTTCGGTCAAATGGCTTGAAGTCTGCTATATGAGTTGCAAATACGGCACCGTAGCTTGTAGGCTTGCCGTAAAAGTCATGCTTCATATAGTACTTATCATTGTCAGCCTGAACAACGGGGGTATCGATTCTTGTGCCGTCGATTCTTAAATAACCGATTGTGTCGGGATTATGTGCGTAATAAAGCACGTAATCGTAAAGAATACCTGCAGGTAATTTTTTATCGAGAAGCTCGGGGTACATTTCGTAAAGATATGCCCATCGCTCTTCCTCCGTCATTGATTCAAGGTCTTTTTTTACATCGTCGGGAAGCATAGCTAAGCCATGATTCTTTTCCTCCTGCTTTAAAACAAGGAATTTTTCAATGCCTTTTTTACCGATATATAAGGAGGAAATAACTATTGCAAAAACAAGAACAAAGCTAAGCACGTTAAAGCCGATTTTCTTTATTTTTTTTGCTCTATGCTTTTTGATAATTTCCAGCTTCTGAGATTCATCGTTTCTGTAAACGGTTTCTTCCGAGCCACTGAAGAAGCGGTAATCGAAATCATTCGTTTGCTTTTTTTTCTTCATTTATACCACCTGAGTTGGCGAAACTGATTTGAAATAAATTCGAAGTGCTTTCGCCAATCTATTGTTAAAATTTTTAAGCTGTTTAAGCTTTACTTTAAAAGCTGTAACGCCGTTTCTACGGCGGATAATCTGTTTTGAAGTCTGACGTTGTCAGTGAAGGTGTTTTTTAATTCTATGGTTTTAGTTTCCTTGCCGTCTGCAAGGCTTACGTAGATAAGCCCAACGGGCTTTTGAGTGTTGTCGGATAAAGGACCGGCAATACCCGTTATGCCTATACCTAAATCGCTTTCTAATGCTTTACGCACACCGTTTGCCATTTCCTCGGCAGTTTGACTGCTGACTGCACCGTAAGCCTTCAAGGTTTCCTCACGTACACCTAAAACCTTCATTTTAACGTTATTAGAGTATGAGCATACGCCACCTTGATATATTGCGGAAACTCCGCTGATTTCGGTTAGAATTTTACTTAACCAACCGCCTGTGCAGGATTCTGCAACGGCTAAGGTTGTGTTAGATTTTTTTAGCTTTTCAACAACCTCTTCTGCAAGAAGTATTAAATCGTTTTCAGTCATTCTTGAACGCCTTCCGATGTTATACATATACGTTGTATTCCGTCAAATGCTCTCTTGCAAAGAGCATCAATATCGAGAGCTTTTTCAGCCTCTTCAACGTCTTTAAGCTGAGGACGGGTTTTCGGGTGCTTGGGAGTGAAAACAGTGCAACAATCCTCAAAGGGCTGAATGGAAATATCAAAGGTTTCGATTTTTCTTGATATTTTGATAATTTCCTCTTTATCCATACCGATACAAGGACGGAAAACGGGATAGGTTGCTACTGCATCAGTACAGCCTAAAGCAAGCATCGTCTGACTTGCAACCTGAGCTACGCTTTCGCCTGTGATAAGTGCATGACAGTCGGAGTTGTCAGCTAACATACAGGATATTCGCATCATAAATCTTCTCATTATGATTGTAAAATATTCTTCGGGGCATTTCTCTCTGATTGCCTCTTGGATTTCAGTAAATGGCACTGTGTTGAGCCAGATTCTTCCGCTATAACGGGCAACCTTTGATAAAAGGTCGTGCACCTTCTCTTCTGAGCGAAGAGAGGTATAGGGGGGAGAAGCAAAGTGAATACCTACAAGCTCAATGCCTCGTTTTGCCATCATATAAGCGGCAACGGGGCTATCAATACCGCCTGAAATAAGAAGCATACCTCTGCCTGAAGAGCCGACGGGCATACCGCCCGCACCCTTTTGCTGATTACCGCGGATATAAGCTCTGTCACGAATTTCTACAACAACCTTTATATCAGGGTCTTTAACCTGAACTGATAAGTGAGGAAAGCTTTCAAGAAGTCTTTCGCCAACCATTGCAGAAATTTCGGGTGAGGTCAAAGGGAACTTTTTATCAGAACGCTTTGCTTCAACCTTAAAGGTTTTAGCTTCGTTAAGCTGGTCTTTTAAATAAACGGGTGCGATATCAAGAATATCGTTTATATCCTTTTCGGCAACTGCGGCTCTTGAAAAGCCTGCGATACCGAAAACTCTTGAAATTTCGTCTGCTGCAGAATCTAAATCTGCATTGTCGTCAAGAGGGTTTACCGTTATAGTTGATTGAGATTGCTTAAGCTCAAATGAACCGAAGGGCTTAATTCTCCAACGAATATTTTTCATAAGCATTGCTTCAAAGGAAGATCTGTTTAAGCCCTTAAGAGCAAGCTCACCGTCTTTTATAAGGATTATTTCTTTCATAACTGTCCTTTCAAGGTTAACGTTTTTTACCGTATTTCTCAGCCGCTTCTTTTATAGCGGATATCAAAATATCAATTTCCTCTTCAGTATTGTAGCGAGAAAGACTTATTCTCACCGCACTGTCGATTATTTCGGGGGATAAGCCCATAGCAGTTAAAACGGGGCTTCTGTGACCCATTTTACAAGCAGAGCCTGCAGAAATGCAGATGCCCTTTTCATCCATAAAATTAACAATCGGTTGGCTTGGAAGACCGAGAATTGAAATATTTACGATGTAAGGAATAGCGTCCTCGGGGGAATTTATTGTAACGCAAGGTATATCAGAAATAGCGTCTACAAGCTTTTTCTTTAAGCCTGAAACGTAAAGAGCATTTTCAGAAACCTTCATTGCCTCTTCTGCCGCTGCACCGAAGGAAAGAATTGCAGGAATAGCTTCCGTGCCTGAATGTAGCCCTTGCTCCTGACCGCCACCGAGTATATACGGCTTAACAGAGCCTTTGTTTTTTATATAAATTCCGCCGACACCTTTAAGCGCGTGAATTTTGTGACCGCTTACGGTGATAATATCAGCATCTAATGTCTTTGGTGTAACGGGGATTTTTGAAAGAGCCTGAATACAATCTGAATGAATAATTGCGGGGGAACAGTTTCTCTTAATTGCTGCCCGTATACTGTTAACGGGAAGAATCGAGCCAACCTCGTTGTTAACCGCCATACAAGAAACAAGGATTGTATCCTTATCAATTGCAGAGAAAAATTCATCCTCGTTGATTTTTCCCGATTTATCAGGTGAAATGCGGATAATCTGAACACCCTTTGATTCAAGATATTTAATAGGCTCAGAAACACTTGGGTGTTCAATCGCAGTCGTTACAATTTTATTACCCTGACGCTTCATTTTTTCGTAAGCACCGAAAATTGCAGTGTTGTTTGCGGTAGTGCCTGACGAGGTGAAGTAAAAAGTGTTTTCGTTAACACCTAAAAGCCTTGAAGCTTGTTTTCTTGCAAGCTTTAGCTTGTTTGAAGCATCAAGCCCTACCTGATGTAAAGAAGAGGGGTTGCCCCAACAATTGTTTAATGCATCGTTGACCGCTTCTATGGCAGCCTTGCACGGCTTTGTTGTTGCACTATTATCAAAATAAGCAGTCAAACGTCATTACTCCTTTACTGAAAACTTTAAGAGAAGCTGAACTAAACTTTCATAAAATTCAACACTTCCCGACTATATCTTATAATCTTAACAATTATACAATATTATTGTACTTTTTGTAAATGGGTTTTGATGAACTTTTATTGTAAAAATAGTGAATATTTTATTAAATCTTGGGGAAAATCCATTGTGGATTGATAATTGAAGATTTAATCTTTAAAAAGGAGTTTTTTTATGAGAAAAAACAGACGAAAATTTGTAAGAATAGTCAGTTTTTTAACTGCGTTTGTTGTTACGCTTGCAATATGGGGTGGTGTAAGCACTTATAAGCTTAGCGTAGTTAAAAGACAAGTGAAGGCATCGCAGGAGAGGGCATTAACTCAATTCGGTACGTATATGGACGAAATAGATTTGAATTTGCAAAAATGCATGTATTCTTCGGGTAAAACGATGCTTTCTGATATAGCTTCTGATTTGTGGCGTTCAAGCGCATCGGCTAAGGCAAGCTTGTCAGAAATAACCGACGGAAATACTGAGATTTCAGGCATTTATAAATTTCTTTCTCAAGTTGGCGAGTACACTCTTTCGCTCAACAATAAATTAGCATCAGGTAAAGCTGTTTCGAAAGAAGAAACTGAAAATCTTAAAAAGCTCAAGGAGTATTCACGACAGATTTCCGAAAGTGTAAATTACCTTATTGAGCAAGAGGAAAACGGGTATCTTGATTTTGAAGAGGTTAAGTCAACTCTACAAAGCGAAGGTAGCGACAGACTTTATCTTTCAGATGAATTAAACGATACAAATCAAGCTATTCAGGATTATCCAACCCTTATTTATGACGGTCCGTTTTCAGACCATATCGATACCAAGGAATCCGCTATTTTAAAGAATTTAGATGAAATATCCCAACAAAAAGCACAAGAGAGAGCAGCATCGTTTTTAGGTGTAAAAAGTGAAGAGCTATACTTTTTATGTAAAACAAGCAGTAATATGAGCACCTATACCTTTTACAATACAACAACTACAATTTCCGTTACGCAAAAGGGTGGCTTGATTTCTTCAATGCTTTCATCATCCTTTGCGGGAGAAAGCCGTTTAACTACAGAGCAAGCAATAGAAAAAGCTACGGAATTTTTGAAAAAAGTTGGCTACCAAAATATAAAAGAGAGCTATTACTCTACAAACGACGGTATATGCACTATAAATTTTGCCTATTATGAAGACGATATAATTTACTACACCGATTTAATAAAGGTGAGTGTAGCCCTTGATGATGGTGCGGTAACGGCATTTGACTCTACAGGCTATCTTATGAATCACAAAAAAAGAAGTATTCCTGAAATCGTTAATTATACTTTAGAATCAGGTGCGACGCTTCTTAATTCAAGTCTTCAGGTTCTATCATCTAAAAAAGCGGTAATTCCCACTGATTGGGAAACAGAGGTTTACGTTTACGAATATAGATGCAGAGCAGAGGATTCACAGGAAGTTCTTGTTTATATTGACCCCGTAACAGGTGAAGAAAAGGATATTCTTATTCTTTTATATTCCGATGGTGGAGTTCTTACTAAATAAGAATAAAAAAAGTTTTTTGGGAAACAATCATAAAGGAGCTTTAATAATTATCTCCTGAAAGGGCGTGAAGCTATGAAAAAAATAATTGCAATTATGAGTGCTGTTGTTCTTGTGATTTGTCTTGCAATGGTTTTGACAGGTTGCGGCGGAGATAAAGAAACACCCACCACAACAAATAACACTACTATTACAACAGAGCCCGTTACCGATAACCCCGGTGTTGTGACAGATGAGTCAAACAGTGGTGAAAACGGTGTAATCGGTGATATTGTAACCGATATGTCAGAAATGGCATCAGATATGATGACGGATATTTCTGAAGATATGCAAAGACGAGTAAGATAAGAAAACAAAAGAAAACCGACAAGGTACTTGCGAAAGTAAATACCTTGTCGGTGTTTTTTAGAAGGTTATAACTTGTTCTGCGAGGATGCTTCCGTTAGCATCAACAAGCTGGAAGGTTACCTCGTAATCCTTGAATTTTGTAGGCGGATAGGAAACGTGAGATGAATTTTCCTCTGCCGAGAAATAAACTGATTTTGACTGAGTGTAACCGAAAGCGGTTTTGTATTTTATAGATAAACGCTGACCGTAAAGAGCTTCATCCTCTACTACAACGTGGAAATAACAGGTCTTACCGTTGTCAAGCTCTGTAAGAGCAGTTTCCATATCTGCTTCAGAGTAGTTTACAAAAGCCTTGATTTTATCGGAAGTAACGGTGGCAGAGCCGAGAAGCTGAGCTCGTAATTCTTCACTGTTTCTGTATTTTGCCAATGTAAGCTCATTGAGATAGGTTACGGTTGTTTCGTTTTCTGCATCAAAATTTTCTGTAACGTATACGTATTTTGCTTCATTGATTTTTTCTTGAGCATCAGAATAATCAGCGATTGTGCTAAGAAGCTCAATCGCTTCAGTAACTTCTTTGTTTTCAATGTGCTTAACTGCCGCTCTATAGGTGCATTCAGTAATCATTGTGCTACTGTCACCATAATCTGCGATAGACTTGAAAAGCTTTGTTGCTTCGTCAAAATTACCCTTGTCCATTTCAGCCTTTGCCTGAGAATAGGTGCAGGACTGTATACGGATATCGCAGTCCTTATAGTCACCTAAAGACTTGTATTCCACAATAGCTTCGTTGAATTTCTTTTCTTCTTCAAGCTTTGCAGCTTTACTGTAAATGCTTTCGTTACGTTTATCCTTGCTATCCTTGTAATCGTCAAGCTCTGCAAAAGCAGCGGCAGCATCATCAAATTTTTCATTTTCAAAAAGAGAAACGGCTTCGTTGTATTTGTAATCGTTTATAAATCCGGGGATAAACTTGTAGCCTGCAAATGCACCGATTGCTAAAATAACAAGTAAAACAACAACTATTACAGGAGCCTTTTTGCTCTTTTTTTCCTTCTTTTTAGGTTCTTCCTCATTGATTTCTGTTATATCAGACTCAATTACGTTTGAAGCAGCAACAGAAAACTCTTCTTTAGCTTCTGCTGTTTTTTCTGCTTCAGTTATCTCTTCTTCGTTTATAACCTCTGCTTCTTCATCTGTATTTTCAGGAAGGGCTTCTTCAATAGCTTCTTCTGCAACAACCTCTTCTGTAGCTTCAACAGCTTCAGCGTCTATAGAAGCCTCTTCAACTGCTTCAGTAGCCTCTGCTACCTCAACTGTTTCTTCTGCCTCTTCTGAAGGCTTTTCGTCAGAATCAATTTCAATAACGGCTTCGGTAGATTCTCCTGCTTCGTCGTTGCTTTCTGCTTCAGCCTCGGTCTCTTCAACAGCTTCAACCTCAACGATAGCATCGGCTGTATCGGCTGTATCGACTTCAGCTGCCGTTTCTTCTTCAACTTCAATAACGGAAGCTTCTTCTTCGTCAGCAAGCTCAATAGCTTCATCAACATCAGCTTCTGCAATTTCAGTATTTTCTTCAGCTACAGGAGCTACATCAGTAGAAGAAATATCCTCTATATTTTCGGCTACTTCTTCAACAACCTCTATTTCAGGCTCGATAATGACAACCGTTTCGGTTTGCATATTGATATTTTCATCAAAATGCTCCTTATAGCTTTCCTCAAGGAATTCATAGGAAATACCTTTAAGCTTTGTACCGATTGCGGCAGTGCCTTTAATAGTGTTGTATTGACCCTGCTCAAGAATTTCTGCAAGCTCGGTAAACTTTGCAGATTCTCTTAAAAGGAATTCGTATTTGTCATGGCTTTTTTCAAAGAACATAACAATACAACGGTAGTAGATTTCAAGGTTTTTGATATCGTTTGAAAGAATACCTGTAAATACAGTGTGTGCGGCAACGTTTTCGCAAATCTTCTGGTATTTGATATCGCCGACTTCTGTTGCAATCTCGTTGCTGACAAAGAAGCAATCAGAAAATTTAACAGAAAGCTGAATTGCATTTCTGCCGTTAAAATCGTTAACAACGTCAATAAGTGATGAACGGAATGCACGTGCTTCCTTTTGAATATCAAGCACTGTAGCAACCTGTTTCTTTATTTTCTCTGCATCTGCATCGGCAAAAAGCCTTACGTGAGCTTCTGTAAGAGCAACCTCAAGCTTTTTAACCTCGTCATTTGCTACTGCGATAAATTCGGGAAGCTCATCATCGGAAATATCGCCGAGAGCTTCAAGAATCTTTTCGTATGTATCCTTTAAAGAAACCGTATCCTCATCAAAGCTATAACCGTCGCAAAGAGCCTTATAAATAATTGCTTTAGGCTCTGCACCGTTTTTAACGATATATTTCATAAGACAGTTGTCAGCCTCGTTAAAGCTTCCCTCGTTGTAATACTGTACACCCAAAAGAAGATTTTCTTCATTGCTTGAGAAAACAGCCTCGCAGGAAGGGCAAACCAAGCTGTCATCTTTGTTTTGAAGATAGGCGTTTTTACATTTTGTACAAACGATTCTAATCATAAATTAACCTCGCTTAATTAAGAGTTGGAAAGCTCGTCTGAATTAAGCTTTCAGGACAGTCATTTCCAATCATATCTTTCACCATAATAACACAAATCGACCGCTCTTTTCAATATTTTATTACAAAAATATTGCAGAAACGGTCGAAAATAGTAACAAATTTGTTATTTTATAGGTGTTTTAATAGGGGCGTTTTTGTTTCAAACCTTTTTTATCCAGAATTCGCAGAATTTAAAGCCCTCGGTAGACTCTTCGATTTTTAAGTTAATTGTACCGTTTATGATAAGGCTTTTCGGGATTAAATATTCACAGCTTTCAAAGCCGTCAACAAGAAATGCTTCGTCAAATTCTATATCTTTTTTACCGCCGTAGCGTTTACCGTCGTAAATAACGGTATCGTTTACGGTAACGGTATGATGCTCTATTTCTTCAGCATTTTCAGACTTGTAAACAACCTTTAAGGCGTAGTCGCAATCTGAAGCGAAGCCACCGAAAAATGCTTCGAAATTGAAGTGGTCAAAAAGCTTTGTCATACTCATCGGGATAGGCTTTTCCTTTGTATACGGACGGTCTGCCTGAATATCCATATAAAACTCACCCTTTTGGCGAGTGCCTAAGGTGTTGAGGTTGTGAAGTGCTACGGAATAATAAATCTCTTCAGGCTTTGATTTCCTTGCGTCAATAACGTCCTTTAAATATTTTGCTTTTTCATTTTCGGAAAGCCCCTCAAGCTTTTCGCATTTTTTAAGTAAAAACGCTCTGTCGGTAACGTTGTTATCAATAGTTTCAAGGGTTGCGCCTCGCTCCCAGCTATCAGCACAGTAGTTTTCAACGTCAAGCTGTAAGCCGATTAAATCAAACAGCCTTTTACCGAGAAAATCAATTTCATTTCTCAATTGAATATATGTTTCGTCAAAGGGCTTCTGTAATTCATTTAAAGCATTTCTGAAATCGTTAACAGAAAGATATTTTTCTGCATTTTTAATGAGCTGAAGCTCGAAAACCCGCCTCATTTTAACAAGCTTATCGCAACAAGCTCTGAAATAAAGCTGAGTGAAACGCCAGTTTTCAGAAAGATGGGGATAATCTTTTTTAAGCTCACAAAATCCCTTGTAAGCAAGGTCAATACAAGGATTTTCTTCGGGTGCGGATTGCCAGCTTTTCTCTAAAAGGAGTATTAAATCTGCAATTTTTTCTTCATCGGAGCCATACATAAAGCATCTTGCATAGTCGAGAAGAATCTCGCGAAGGGGCGTGTTTGCATTGAATTCGAGAGCACTCCATACGGCTTTGTTAAGGTCATCGTGAACACCCTCTGAATAGCTTACGCTACCTATTGTGTAAGGTGAAAAAATTCTGTGAAGAGTATGTAATTCAGTGGGGCGGGGATTAACGCTTTCTCTCGAAAGCGTTGCGGCGTATGAAAAATGCCAATCGTCTTCAAGGAAGTTTACTGGGTATTCGCATCTTAAATTATGAGTTATATCGGGGTAAAATCTCATCGGATATTTTTCAGGAATTCTTTTTCTTAGCTCGTGAATAGGGAAAGCGTGATTGGGCCCCATAATTACTGCGTCAATCTCATCGGGTAAAGCTGATAATTCACCAACAAAAACCTCACCCCAATCTCTGTATTCATGGGGAGCCTGAGCAGAAGGCTGCATTTTTGCCTGAGGGTGATATTTTTTAAGCACTTTATCAATTTTTCTGCAACGATCAACAAAAACGTCTGCTTTAAGCTTTCCGGGGTCGCCTCCGGGAGGAAAAACGTAGTCAAGACGGGGGAGTGAGGAGTAAAGCTTTTCGCGAAGAGCGAGCGCCTCTTCCTCTGTTTCGTTATCATCATTTGCATGCCACAAGGAAACGTCTAAATCAATAGTATCAGCAAGGCGTGTAGCCTCTATAAGAAATTCGTATTGCTCGTATTTCATAAGACGGTTTCTGAAGTTTTTATCGGGCTTTGTACCGTTGTGCTCAACGGTGTTTGCACCGAATGCCATAATATCAAGATAATATTGAAAATATTGGTCATAATCCCATGCATCATAAGTGTTAGGGGTAGTTCTGTAGCCTATTTGATGACCGATTATTTTCTTTTGCGGAGTATAAAAACCATCAATATTTTCTGTGAGAATATTGTCACCGTTTTTAAAAACAGATTTTCTTAAAAAGTGGAAAAAGGCGAAAATAAGCCCTCTTATAGTTTTACCGTAAAACTCGATAATTTCACCGTTTACAGTGATTCTGTAACAGTCTTTGTTATCAAAATCGGGTGCAATATTAAAGATAAAATTGGCCTCTTTTTCATTGAGCGAAACTGGGGCTTTCGTTCTTTTTTTGAGTTCTGCTGTAAAAAGCTTTGCCGCCGAAATTTCGTCGGGAGTTGTAGCTTTTACGTTAAATTCGGTAAAAGAGATGTTCATAAGCTCCTCCGATAATAAGTATTATTTACTGAAATTTTACCACAGATTAAGGCTTCAAGCAATAAAAAGTAAGTTAATTTTGTTTTTTACTTGCATTTTTTATTGCCTATGGTAAAATGTAAGTGATTTTTTGAATTTATTATTTGAACGGAGATTTACTATGAATGCTTTTACAGTAAAGTGGTACACAAAATTTTTAACCTCGCTTTTAAGCTATACTCCTGATTTAAAGGTTGCAATGAAGTTAAAAAATGAGGGTAAATGGGAAGAATACAAGCCTTTAGTTGATAGTAAAGTACGTGAATGGCTTGTTCCTTTGATTGATTTGGCAGGTGTTGATTTCGTTGTTAAGGGCGTTGAAAACGTACCTGCAAACGAGCCCATAATTTATACACCTAATCACGCCGGTATGTTTGATATCCCCGCAGTATTTCTTAACGCTCCTACAATGCCTATGTTTATTGCAAAGAAAGAGCTTAGTGCATTTCCGTTTTTAAAGCAGTGGATGTGGGTGCTTGACTGCGTTTTTGTTGACCGAAAGAATAAAGACGGTGCCCGTTCATCACTTCACGATGCTATAGAAATGGTTAAAAACGGAAGAAGTCTTGTTATATTCCCTGAGGGCACAAGAAGTAAAAACGGTCAGCTAGGTAAATTTAAGGGCGGCGCAATGAAAATAGCAATGGAGACAGGTGCAAAGGTTGTTCCCGTGCTTATTGAAGGCTCAAGAGAGCGTCTTGAGGCAACTGGAAATGTTACACCCGGTACAGTTTACGTAACCTTCCTTGACCCCATTGAAACAAAGGGACTTACAAAAGACGATTTCTTTAAAATGCCTGACGAAATCAGAAATTTACTTCAGAAAGAAAGAGATAATGCTAAAAACTCTTAAATAATAAATCAAGCAGTACAAATTGAATGAAATCGATTTGTACTGCTTTTGTTTTACTTGAATTATCATTTAAATTCCCATTTAAAAAGAAGAATACCGCCGATTGAAATAATAACGCCAATCAGCTTTTGCCATTGAAAATCAACCTTTTCCACACCGAAAAGCCCGAATAACTCAATAAGATATGCAACTAAAAGCTGTGCGGTTACTATTATCATAACCGCTTGAGCAGGGCCTAGTCCTGCCATACTTTTTATTACCGTATACGTTATAAGAGCACCTATAATACCGCCTAAAAGCATATACTTATTGTCGATTTTAAAAAGGGATGAAAAGCTGCCTTCTCTTCCCGTGAAAAGCCAGGCGGCAAGGCAGAATAAAAGGGCAGTAAGCTGAACGAAGGAAGAGGATACCCAGACAGAGGTCTGCTTTGTAACACCCTCGTTAAAAACGCCCTGAATACTCATTAAAGCTCCCGAAACTATAGCAGTAATAACAGCTAACATATAATCACCTGAGAGTATTATTACCTGAAAATTGAATTAAATACAAAATAAAACAGATGTGATTTCATTTTTTGAAAATTCACATCTGTTTTTATTTAACTTTTATTTGTTTTAAGAGTTTATCTTTCTTCTCTGAAATAGTTTAGTCCAAGGTTTTGTGGAGGTTGATTTTCTTTTTTGTTCATCATACTGGTAACAATTAAAACGATGATTGTAATTACATAGGGTAACATTTTCAAGATTTCTCTTCCTGAGAATGAAATGTTTCCGAAAACAAAGGCTGCAATATATAATGCACCAAAAAGATATGAGCCTATTATTGAGATGTTTGGCTTCCACAATGTGAAGATAACAAGAGCTATAGCAAGCCAACCGAATGCCTCAATAGTTGCTGCATTTTCCCAACTGCCTTTAACATAGTCCATAATATAGAACACTCCGCCAAAGCCTGCAATACCGCCACCTACTAAAATAGCAACGTATTTGTACAATGTTATATTAACACCCATAGCATCTGCAGTTGCAGTGTTTTCACCGATTGCACGAAGGTTAAGACCAACCTTCGTTCGATTAAAAATAAATGTGGTAATCAATGCAATAAGTATTGCAAAATATACGTAAAAGCCGTGACCGAACAATACCTTAACCACACCGTCGGCGTTTTCGGCAAAAGGTAAGCTTTTTGCGATGATTTTACCAGCGGTTGAAAAATTGCTTTTATCAACGTACGAGTGCATTAAAAACTGAGTAAGACCGTTACCGAAGATTGTAATTGCAAGACCTGTAATATTCTGATTACAACGGAATGTAATCGTAATAACAGCATAAATTGCAGCTGTGAGAGAAGCAAAAAGGAAAGCGCCAAAAAGTGATGAAAGTATCAGTAAAAGCCATGATGCACTTTCAGGATTTTCAAGGCCGTTCATATAAAGACTGACGAAAAGACATCCACCAACAGTACCCGTACACATAATTCCGGGAATACCGAGGTTTAAGTGACCTGCTTTTTCTGTGATTGTTTCACCGATACAGCCGAAAAGAAGAACTGTGCCAATAGCAATTGCACTCATTAAGAATGTTATAATCATTTCTTAATTTCCTCCTTTTCTTTTTTTCTGAAAACGAGCTTATAGTTAATAAAGAATGAACAGATAATAACTGCAAAATAAACAATACCTACAACTATATTTGATATTGAATCATTTGTAAACATAAAGGTCTTTCTGACCTCAACCATACCTTTGGAAATAAAGGTGATAAAAAAGCTTGTAAGCATAATAAGTAAAGGATTAAATGAAGCAAGCCATGTTGCCATAATACCTGTAAAGCCCATATTATTTGCTGAAGCTGTGCTGACGGTATGGTTAATTGAACCTGCAAGAATAAAGCCTACAAGACCTGCAATAGCACCTGAAAGAAGCATTGTTCTGATAATAACCTTATCGACCTTAATGCCCACGTATTTTGCAGTATTGATGCTTTCACCCACAACGGAAATTTCATAACCGTGTTTAGCTGAACGAAGGTAAATATGCATTAAAACTGTAATCAATACAAACAAAATGATAGGTAATAAATATTTATTGCCTATTTCAGGAACGTTACCGTAAGCGATTGGCGCTAAAACACCTGAACCTGATTTTACCCAGATTGTGATAAACAAGGAAACCAGACCTTGAGCAATATAGTTCATCATAAGAGTAAACAACGATTCGTTCGTGTTGAATTTTGCTTTGAAAATAGCAGGAATACCTGCCCATACAGCACCTGCAGCCACACTTGCGATAAGCATAAGCAGTATAATAACAGAATCACTTACCTTACCACCAAGGTAGAACATACAAGCAATTGCAGAAAGACAGCCTACAAGAATCTGACCGTTTCCGCCAAGGTTCCAGAATTTCATTTTAAATGCAGGGAGCAAAGCCATTGAGGTACCGAGCAGGAGAGCTGTGTCCTGAAGTAAAAGCCAGAATTTACGTTCACTTCCAAATGCCCCTGTAAATAGCGACTCAAAGAAATCTCCAATGCCTTTTTCAGAAAACAAAACAGAAATCAATCCGCTTAAAAGTAAGCCTCCAACAATAGCGATGGAATAAATCAGAATGATTTTTGGGAGTTTAATATTATCCCGTTTAACAATTCTGACAAAGGGTTCTTTTAGATTGCTATTATTCTTTTTCATTCCGTCACCTCATTTTTATCAGATTTTACCATAAGAAGACCAATCTCATCTTTAGTGGTTGTTCTGGCATCAACAATGCCTGAAATTTTACCGCCACTTAAAACAAGTATTCTGTCGCTGAGAGCCATAAGAACGTCAAGATCTTCACCTACAAAAATAACAGAAACGCCTTTTTGCTTTTGTTCGTTAAGAAGATTGTAAATGGTGTAGGATGAGTTGATATCAAGTCCGCGAACAGGATAAGCAGTCATTAAAATTGCAGGTGCTGCGGCAATTTCTCGACCAACAAGAACCTTTTGAACGTTACCGCCCGAGAGCTTTCTTACTGCTGTATGTGAATCGGGAGTGTTAACCTCTAACTCGCTGATAATTCTGTCGGCAAGGTCCGAGGGAGTTTTTCTGTCAAGGAATAGTGATTTACCTTTTCGATAGCTACGAAGCATCATATTATCAATAATGCTCATACTGCCCACAAGCCCCATACCAAGTCTGTCTTCAGGGACAAAAGAAAGGCGTATACCGAGCTCACGGATTTCTCTCGGTGTTTTGTTC
The DNA here is from genome assembly GCA_045592945.1 of Acutalibacteraceae bacterium. Taxonomy (GTDB): domain Bacteria; phylum Bacillota; class Clostridia; order Oscillospirales; family Acutalibacteraceae; genus DTU089. The sequence continues at coordinate 57,815 of JAZNVT010000011.1, forward strand.
TTTAAATCAATAACCTCATCTTCCTTGAAGAGTATTTTTTCCTCATTAACAAGATTTTTGATTTCTTTTTTAGTTAATTTATCGAATTTGATATCGTTTCCGTTGCTATCCTTGAAAGCATTTTCGTTAGCGAGCTCCATAACTCGCTTGTAGGTTTTGTGATAGAAGGAAACGGGCTTATCTTTTTTAGGGTGATAATATATCAATGTGCCTGAATCGTAATTGTTAAGTCCTGCAATTGCCTCGAGTAATTCTTTTTGACCACTACCTGCAATACCTGCAATACCGAGAATCTCGCCACCAAATGCTTCAAAGGAAACGTTGTCAACTACCTTATAGCCGTCAGAATTTTTTACGGTAAGGCCCGAAACCGAAAGCCTTAATTTAGTGTCAACAGGCTCTGTACGATTGATATTAAGGTCAATTTTTTCACCAACCATCATCTCTGTAAGCTCTTTTTCAGAGGTTTCGGCGGTATTTACTGTTGCTATGCGTTCACCCTTACGTAAAACGGTGACTCTATCTGAGATTTCCATAACCTCATTTAATTTATGGGTAATGATGATGATTGATTTTCCATCATCTCTCATTGCTTTTAAAACCTTGAATAAGCTTTTAATTTCTTGGGGAGTCAAAACTGCTGTGGGTTCATCCAATATAAGAATATCAGCACCTCTGTATAAAACCTTGAGGATTTCAACAGTCTGTTTTTCGGAAACTGACATTTCATATATTTTTTTGTCAAGATTTATATTGAATCCGTATTTTTCAGCCATTTCTTTAATACGGTTATTTACTTCTTTGAGATTATATTTTTCGTTTTCAATACCTAATGCAACGTTTTGTGCTGCAGTGAAAATGTCAATCAACTTGAAATGTTGATGAATCATACCTATTTTATGCTCAAAAGCATCACGAGGAGAGCGGATAATAACTTCCTCGCCGTTAATAAGAATTTTACCGGAATCAGGATAATAAATACCGGCTATCATATTCATAAGGGTTGTTTTACCACAACCGTTTTCACCGAGAATAGAGAGTATTTCTCCTTTATAAACATCTAAGCTCACGTTGTTGTTTGCAATGACCTTAGAGCCAAATCTTTTAGTAATATTTTTTAATTGTAAAATAACAGTTTTCTCCATAAGAAACTCCTAAAAGCTTAAGGATTTTTGTTTGCTTGTCATTTAAGAAAGGCGAAGTTGTTGAGCTTCGCCTTTCCTTTTTAGTTAGGTAATATAACCTATTAAATCAAATTATTCTGTAATAGCTGTGATACCGTCAATTATAACGTTGAAGTAAGGAGCTGAACGCTTAGCACTTTCGTTAACGAAAGTAATACCGTTTGCTGTTTCTACAACTTCTGTTTCGGGTATAAAGTCACCTGCATCGTCAACGTCAGCGATAAATGATGTTAAGGGCTTGCCTTCAACTGTGAATGTTGAGCAGTCAAATACCTTGATTGTACCATCCTGGAAGCCCTTCTTAACTTCATCAAGCTTTTCCTGTGTGCCCTTTGCAGCAGCGCCACCGAGAGCTGTGATTTCAACAGAGCCTGTAGCGATTGTACCTGTCCAGTCTGTATCAATAGCTTTGTCGTTCTGTACACAATCAATGATGTACTCGAAGTAAGGTGCCCAGTTGATTCTTGAAGCAATGATAAATGTGTTGGGGCATTTTTCTTCAGTTGAACCGTTGTAAGAAACGTTAGGAATGTTTTTCTCTTCGCAAGCAGTGGGAGCACCCCAAGAGTCAGCGTGCTGAGAAATCAACTTACAACCGTTGTCAATAAGAGCAAGAGCTGTTGTCTTTTCAGCTGCTTCATCATACCAGGAGTTTGTATAGCGAACTTCCATAGTAGCGTTTTCTACGATTGATTTAGCACCAAGATAGAATGATGTGTAACCTGAAATAACTTCAGCATAGGGGAAAGCACCAACGTAACCGATTTTTGCGTTTTCGTCAGAAACCTTACCGTCTTTGTCACCGTAGAGCTCAACAAGCTTCATACCTGCTGCAACACCTGCAAGGTATCTGCCTTCGTAGATAGAAGCAAAAGCATTGTGGAAGTTTGCAAGACCTGCAGTGTGAGCCTGAGTACCTGTAGCGTGGCAGAATTCAACCTCGGGGAATTCCTTAGCAGCCTGAATCATATAGGGCTCGTGGCCGAATGAGTCAGCGAAGATAAGGTCATAAGACTCTGCTAAGTCAGCTGCCTGATCGTAGCAAGCGGTGCCCTCAGGGATGTCAGTAACGATTGTGTAATCGTCAGCTGTAAGGCCCTTGTTTTCACAAGCAAGCTTGAAAGCATCGATGAAGTTCTTATCATAAGTTGAAGAGTCACCATGCAAACAAATAAGAGCAACCTTAATGTTTTCTGCTGCAGGCTCGTCTGTGTCAGGTGTTTTGTCGCCGCCGCAAGCTGCGAAGCAACCAACTACCATAACAAGAGCAAGACAAAGTGAGAGAATTTTTGCGAACTTTTTCATTGTCATTACCTCCAAAATGGAAATTTTTTATTGTCAGCTATCGATTTCGGGCGTGAATGTGATTTCCCCATCATTCATACTCTCAACGATTGCTAATGACCTAACCTTATAGCCCTTTTCACGAAGAGCCTTACCACCGGGCTGAAAGCCTTTTTCAATAGCGATACCGATACCTACAACCTGAGCACCGGCTTGTCCGATGATATCAATAAGAGCGTTGCAAGCGTTTCCGCCTGCCATGAAATCATCAATAATCAAAACCTTATCTTCAGATGAAAGATATTTTTTTGAAACGTTCATTGTGTATTCGTTGCCGTGGGTGAAGGAGTAGCATTTTGCAGAATAAACCTCATTACCAACGTTTTTATGAGCAGCCTTCTTTGCAAAAAGGGCAGGAATACCGAAGTAACGGGCAGCAGCAACAGCGATCGATATACCTGAAGATTCAATTGTTACAACCTTTGTGGCACCGCAATCCTTAAAAAGACGGTAGAACTCCTTGCCCATTTCTTCAATAAGCATGGGGTCAATCTGGTGATTTAAAAACATATCTACTTTAAGAATATCGGTTCCTATAGCTGTTCCTTCGTTTTTGATTTTCTCTTCAAGAAGCTTCATAACTGTCACCCGCACTGGAATTTGGATTTATAAATTTTTTATATGGAAATTATACATTTTATAAGAAGTCATTTCAAGAGGAATTTTTGCGAAAAATGCAGATTTTTAACTTTTCGTTTACTTTGTACAAATGAGTGAAAAAATATAATGCAAAATGTAAAAAATGAAATTGTAAAAAGGAAAAACACGTTGTTCGTCAAAATGACGAATGTAAAAGAAAACTTTTTCTAAACTATAAGTTTTTAGATATTGATTTGTAAAGATAAAAAACTTTACACAGTGTTTTGAGTGAGAAGTAACTTTCAATATAAATGTAAAAAAACATCAATAAAACCAACGAAAAATAGTATTTTTCTGTATTCAAGAACAGTAAAGTTCGAAGACTTTACATATAGAATTGTTAAAAATACACAAAGCATCGTTTTTTATCTAGCCCGTAGGTAACGTACTAGCTCGTTCCATATTTTTAGTACGCTAATACAAAATGCGTGGGTCAATTGTTTCCATACCTGCGAGGAGATCGTTGTCTACAAGGTCGAGTGCAAGGTCAGCAACCTGTTCGGCTGTTAAATCAGCATCGTCGATATTATCATACTTAACGTCGCTTTTAACAAGAGCAGCGTTACCGATAACAGTCATGCAGCTGAAAGCCATAACGAGTGCAAGAACCAAGCTCAACAATTTAGTTGATTGTTTCATAAAGTTTTACCTCCATATTTTAGTACGCTAATACAAAATGCGTGGGTCAATTGTTTCCATACCTGCGAGGAGATCGTTGTCTACAAGGTCGAGTGCAAGGTCAGCAACCTGTTCGGCTGTCAAG
>JAZNVT010000012.1:0-8764 GCA_045592945.1 Acutalibacteraceae bacterium
CACCATATTTCCTCTTGAAAGTGCTGACCGTATCCGATAGGTGTCCATTCAAGGAAATCCGAGCCGTCACCGTTAAGCTCGCCATCTTCCGTGAGAACATTTTCGTTAACGGTTATATCTGCAATTAATCTTGCATTAGCAAAATTTTCATAATTAACATAATCTGCAAACCAATAAAGCTCACCTACGGTGCCTATAAGGTAATAACCGTCTGAATATTCGGGAATTTTATTATCCGAACAAACTGAGCAGTATCCATTATCATTATAAATATGAGGAGCAACAATTACACCTTTATTACTGTAATAGGTATCCACAAGCTCTGTTTTTGAGCAATCCGTATATTCGGATGTCAGATAAACTGTTTTACCTTCAAAAACAGGATATGCATCTGTTTCTATGGTCTGATACCATACCTGTGTGCCGTTGGTTACGCCTTCGTTAAGAAGATATGCAACCTCACCACTTGCAAATTCCTCTGCGGTTTTGCTTTCGGTAACGCCCTCGGAATCGGTAGGAGTTCCACCTGAAGCAACGCCTACACCAAGCATAGCACTTCCGTTGCTGAGGGAAGCCGTGTTTTCAAGGTAATAGCAGTTTGAAAACTCCACGCTGAAAACATCATTTTCATACAAAATACCAACAACGCTTCCTGTTTTTTCTGCACTTCCTGTTACTTCACCGATATTGTAACAGTCGGTAAGCGTAGCTTCATAGGTTACAGTTGAGTTGTTCATCAAACAGCCAACAATACCACCCACATCGGATGTACCGTTTACATTGCCTGTATTGTAACAATCGGATATTATCATTTTCTTATTGCTTTTTGCACAAATTCCTGCCACATCAGAAGCTGAAGAAGCTTCTCCGATATTACCGCTGTTATAACAATTATTTATGCTTCCATCTTCGGCATAACCGACAATACCTGCCATTCCATAATAGCCTTCAATCGAACCCGTGTTATAACAGTTACTTATCTCTCCACCATAAAGAGACCCGCATATACCGGCTACTTCATAGCCTTCGTGGAACAACGTTGCATCACTGTAGCAATCAGTTATTGTAACATTTTCGCCACTTGAGCAAATACCGCCTACTGAATCATCTCCGCCATGAAAATATGTATCAATTACACCTAAGTTTTTAATTGTAGCACTGTCTGCGCCCACGAAAACACCGATACCGGAAAAAGACCAAATATAAAACAAGCCACTTATGGTATGCTCCTGTCCATCAAAGATACCGCTATATTCAGCTACAGGTGTCCAATAAATAAATTCATCATCGTTTGAAACATAACCCGAGCTATCAAAGGTAAGTCTTTCAACAAGATTTTCATTTACAACAATATCTGCCGTAAGCTTTGCGTTAACCTGCGAATTACCTGCGTTAACATATTCCGCAAACCAATAAAGCTCTCCTGCGGTGCCTATAAGATAATAACCGTCGCTATCCTGAGAAGGCTCTGTTACGGTTATTGCCGTACTGTTATAGCTCTCTGCCTGAGCAGAAATATTTTCTGAAATTTCCGAAAGAGCATTTTCTGCCGCTTCAAGCGCCTCAACCGCAACAACGGATGGGGCAAGGCTGAAAAGCATCGAAATTGAAATCAGAACACCTAAAATCTTATATAACGACCTGTTTTTCTTCATATTTTTTCATCTCCTTTTATTATATTTTCATTTTCTTTTGAACAATCCCGACAAGCTCCGAGCGTGTCCGTACTGTCATAGCAATCGTCACACACCCAGCGGTAACAATACCGGCATTGGTTAAAGCGTAATGCAAGCTGTTGGGTAGCATTTGCTTTAGCGTGGTTAAATGCTGTCTGACTGATTTTGTTCGCCTTACCCGACACACATCCCGAAAGCGTCCTTACATTTCTACAGCCCAGCGGTAGCTTAACCGCATACTGCTTTCTTCCGCAAATAGCACATTCGGCAGAAAAGCTTAATGCTTCCGCATCCACTCGGATATGCTCATAAAACTGTTTCATATTGCACCTCCGTTTTTCATTGATGAATTTCCTGCAGAATTTTCGACATCTGTTTCAAAAACTCTTGAACTTGTTTCCCGACTGCATTATAATATAAGTAAATATTCTTGCTATCTCGGCAATCGGTTTTTACTGATTTTAGGGTATTCTGCCCCTGTTTACACCTTTAATTTTACGTATTTTTTGCGTATTTGTATATCCCACGATGGTGGGATATTGAGGGGGATACCCCCTGAAACCCGTTATTTTTCAGCAAAAACGAAGCAAATACCTCATTCGGAAGCACATTTTGTGCATAAAAAGGAGAAGGCTTATGAATGATTCAATTTTAACCGAAAACCAAAAAAAGAGGCTTGATATACCTCTTTGCAGATTGGTCTGCTTTGCTATGTTCAACTTCTGGCAGATGGGATTTATCTATTATTTTCTTGAGCCCTCTTCAGCAATTGACGGAAAAATACCGATACCTATTAATATAGATTACGGTACTCTGCTGACAGCGGTTTGTTACGCGCTGAGCATTCTTACAATGATTTTTCTTCCGAAAATTGTTGTATGGGTTCAGCGTATTGCAACGGGTGTTGCGCTGATTTCGGCAATCGGCTTTTTTCTTCCTCTGCCCGAGGATGCCCTGCGCCTTAACATTTATCTGCAGATTTTCTGTTGTTGCCTGATGATTGGCTTTGAAACCTTCCTTATTGTCAACTATTTTACGGAGAAAACCAGTATCAAGTATCTTACCTTCGGCTATGGTGTTGCAGTATCCTTAATTGCTCTGGTTCAGAATGAGCTTGTGTCCGTCCCCTTCTCCGTTTTCCGTTTCGGAATGCTTGCGGCTCTCATTCTTATATTCATCTTCTTCCTGCGTATGCCTACAGGTAAGGATATAAAAATCCGATATCTGAAGAAAAAAAGCGACGGAATAACCCCTCCTAAGAAGCTGATTCGTGGCATTTATCTTCTTGCTTTCATTATTGCCCTGATGGGCGTTTCAGGCCCTGCTATTGCAGGCAAGGTGAAGCACGGTATATCCGTTATGTATCTGGCAGTAGCGGTTTCCTGCTTCACTATGTATTTCCTCAATAAAAAATCAAACATTCATCCCTTCCGTCTGATGCCGTTTCTTGTGGGGCTGGGCGGTATCGGATTCCTTCTGATGCTCGTAACCGAATATGTTCCCCAACTCACCTATGTTGCCTGCATACTTATCGGATTCGGTATGGCTGCCTGTATGCTTGCTCCCCTTTACGGCGTGCCGATTATGAAGGTCTATCCCTCCAGATACATAGCTCCCGCTATTATCGGACTTGCTATTTCAGCGGTTCTCGTTCACAGTGTTATTGCTGAAGTTTTCCTGGGCGCACCTACTATGCTTTATCTGGTTTATGCGGTAATTATGGCAGTTCTTATCTTTATATATACTCAGGTCGAGCCATTTTTCCTTTTCAATCTCCGCAAAAGAACAACCGAAGAGAACGAGTACTTAAGAAACGATACGCCCGCTGCGGCAGAGCCTGTTGAAAATACTTCTGAAAAGCCCGACCCACTTGCTGTTCTCACTCCGAGAGAACGCGAGGTTGCCGAGTTTATATGTATGGGCTACACCAATGCAGATATTGCTAAAATGATGTTTATCACCGAGCACACCGTTAAGGATCACACCAAAAAGATTTATCCGAAAATGGGCGTTCGCAGTCGCTTTGAGTTAGCAACCCTTGTCAGCAAGCACCGTTCTGACAACAGCTAAACCAAGCAAATTCATATACAACAACTAAAACGAAAGCACCTGTGATTTCTCACGGGTGCCTTCGTTTTTTATTTGGAAAGAATTGAATTTGTTAATACAAAATCATTTTGCTTCACTGTTTTATTCATTTTCAAAATATCCAGAATATTTCTTCATAAGAACATTCAAATCGACCTCATCAACCGTACCGTCACCGTTGATATCACAAGCGTATTTTTCTGCAGTTGAGAGCATTGACGGGTTTTCTATAGCGTGTGCAATAGCATTAACGTCTGCTTCTTCAAATGCTTTTCCGTTTAAATCGTAATCGCCTACTGCATAGATTTCAACAATTATATGACCGCTTAACACTCTTTCCATAATTGATGCATCAATTACGTTAAGATAGCCGTTTCTGTCTATATCGTACTTTACGATATCATCATAGCTTGCAGTTTCGATTTGTCCGTGGTCATCTGCAAGTGCTTTATTAACAAGTGCCTGATAGTCGGTTACATCAACTGTTCCGTCACCGTTGGTATCACCGATATTTGCAACGGAGTAGTTGCCTGCTTCACCTACTTTTACAACTTTATAAATCTCATTATCTGTAATAATAGGAAGTGAGCCTTCCGTATTGCTCATTTGTCCCCATGCTTCGCCCAAGAGATATGCAACCTTGCCGGACTTAAGCTGTTCTCTGGTTACACTTGTGATCTCTATGTTTTCACCGGGTTTCAGAGACGAATCGCTGTGTACAGCCTCAAGACCGTCATCACCGAGATAATAACAATTTTTGATTGCATTAACGCTACGAAGGGTGCCGAATGCGCCAAGACGGGCTTCGTCGGTAAGATTTGCACCGCGCTCAAACTTACCTGCAAACAGGCAGTTTTCAATGGCTGTCTGTGCGCCCGTGTTAGAAAAGCTGAGGAAACCTCCCATATAGATGGTTGCAGTGTTATTATAGCTGTTCTTTGCGTAGTTTGTCTTTATTGTACCGTACGCTCCGCAGTTGCGGATGGTCACTCTACTTGTATTCTCCTGAATCTTGCCGATAAATCCGCCTGCGCCCGAGTCCACACGGTACTCGCCTGCATCAAAGGTGCCGTACCAGGAGCAGTTTTCAATAAGGCTCTCGTGGTTTGCATATCCCACAAAGCCACCTATCATACCTATGCCGTGAGTCTTTGCGGTAAGGTTTACGTAAGAGGTGATATTCTGAATGATCGCTCCGTTGCGCTCAAGGTCGTTGTCACCGTTAAGACCGCAAATCGAGCCGATAACACCGCCAACGTAATTGACATCAGTGTTAGCAACCACCTCACCGTAGATGGTGAAGTTCTTAACCGTACCGGTTCTTACCTCACCGAAGAAGCCGAGACCTGCTCTGCCGCCTTCTACATAGAGACCTTTGATGGTGTGATTCTGTCCGTCAAAGACACCACGGAAGTTGTGGCTATTTTCACCTGTGGAGCCGATAGGTGTCCAAGGTCTGTTTTCAAGGTCAATATCTGCTGTGAGAACTGCATTTGCTGTTCTGTCAACAGTGTTTATGTAGTTTGCAAACCAGAAGAGCTGACCTGCATTGGAGATTTCATAGTAATTATCTTCGTTCAGTTCAGCGGGCTGATAGGTGTCACAGCAAATGCCGTTATTCTTTTCGTATTCGTGATTGTTGGGATCAAGCTCGCCGTAGCTTTCCTCGCATACTTCGCAAACTGCCTGTGTCTGGCAGGTCGCAGTACCGCCGGTATGGGCGAACTTTTCCTCGGAGGTATTTTCGTCGTTGGTGTATTTTTTTTCGGTGTCGCCGCAAGAGGTGTAGCCGTAGTAGACCTTCTTACCACTGAGGACGGGATAAGCATCACCGTTCTCACCGAGATCCTGACCCCAAGCTGCACCGAGAAGGTAGGCAACCTCACCGGAGGCGAACTGCTCGGCGGTCTTTTCGGTGATGCCATCGGTACTGCTGTTCTCGGGGTTGCCGGTTTTCACGCAGGTGTCCAGATAGTAGCAGTCGGCAAAGATGCCGTAGTAAGCGATCGCAACGATGCCGCCGCTGTAGGTGCCGCTGTCAATGCTGCCGATGTTATAGCAGCCGGACACAGTGCCGAAGCCGTCACCGGCAATGCCGCCCACATAGATATTGGAAGAGTCGCCCGTTGCGTCGCCGCTGACGATGCCGGTATTATAGCAGCCGGACACAGTGCCGTCGGCGTAACCGGCAATGCCACCCACATAGGCATAGGAAAATTCGGCCGCCGCGTCGCCGCTGACGGTGCCTGTATTATAGCAGCCGGACACAGTGCCGTCGGTGTAACCGGCAATGCCGCCGACATATTCGGTGCCGGTGACGGTGCCGGAGTTGGAGCAGCCGGTCACGGTACCGTAGTTGAAGCTCACAATGCCGCCGACATCTTTGGTGCCGGTGAGGGTGCCGGAGTTGGAGCAGTCGGTCACGGTACCGTAGTAGTTGGTATGAGCAATGCCGCCGAACTCGCCGGCTCCCTTGAGGGACAGGTTGGCGCTGATGCTGCAGTCGGTAACTTGACCCAGGTTTTCAAAAACAATACCGCCGAATTGGACGTTAAGCTCGGGACTGCCATCGAAGATACCGGTGCCGCTGATGCTGCAGCCGATGATCTTGCCATTGTTTTGGCCTGCAATGGCACCACTGTAATTGCCTTCCAGGCAGAAGTCACGGATCTTTAGATTCTTAACCGTCCCCTCCGAGTCAAGCCATTCGATCAGGCCGCCGTAGGTGCTTTCACCTACGACGGAATACAGGCCCGTGATGGTATGGTTGCCGCCGTCAAAGGTGCCTTTGTATTCGCACCCGCCAGCTCCCCCCATGGGCGTCCATTTTCTTACAGAAGCATCGGCGGAAACGGTGCCGCCCTCAGCCACGTTGACCTTATCGGCCAGGTTTTCATTGAGGACGATGTCCGCTGTCAACTCACCGTTGATGGCGGTGTTACCACCGTCGACCTCCGCCGCAAAGGCATACAGCTCATCGGCTGTGCCGATATCATAGTAATCGTCACCATCTGCATCCATGAGAGTTACAGATGCACCTGTGTCAATGGTTACCGTAATGTCAGTTGCAGCCGCACTTGCTGTTATACTCACCATAGGCACATAGCTCATTACAAGAGCAAGGCAAAGTGCTATACTCAATATCTTTCTTAATGTTCTGTTAGTTTTTGTTGTCATAGTATATTCCTTTCGAATAATTCCCATTATCGCTTATGCCTCACCTACAAAATAAAGCGGAAACATATTCGTAAGAGTGTTTAAATCATCATAGGAAACCTTGCCGTCCCCGTTAATATCGGAAGCATATTTTTTATATGTAGCAAGCTTTCCGGGATTTTCGATAGCGTGCTTAATAGCCTTTATATCAGCTTCTTCAAATGCTTTGCCGTTTAAATCGTAATCACCAACTGCATATACATCAACAGTTGTAAAGCCGTTTATGAAAAGGTGGAGAAGGTATGCATCAATAACATCAAGATATCCGTCACCGTCAAGGTCATATTTCACTATATCATCATAGCTTGCAGTTTCGGTCTGGCTGTGTCCTTCTGAAACAGCCATATTAACAAGTGCCTGATAGTCAGTTACATCAACTGTTCCGTCACCATTAGTGTCACCAACATTTGCAACGGAGTAGTTACCTGTTTCGCCTACTGTTACAACCTTGTAAAGTTCATTATCTGTAATAATGGGGAGTGAACCTTCTGTATTGCTCATCTGCCCCCAAACCTGCTCGGTATTACCTTGCTGGAGAAGATATGCAACCTCACCGCTTGCAAATTGCTCGACTGTCTTACCACCGTCCTCTGTTTCTGTTTCGGAAAGATAATAGGAATTTTTGTTATTAAAATGGAAAGAGGATATGTCATGAGCATTAGCATCACTCGTTACCTTACCTATATTAAAACAGTTATAGCAGAGAGTATCAATTTTGAAGCCGAAAAGGCCACCGGTATAGCTTTCGCCAGTTATATCGCCTGTATTGTAGCAATTTTCCATATAGCCGAAATACACTTTACCAGGTTCACCCATTGGCTCATAACCACAAATGCCGCCTGCATAATAACCATCAATATTACCGTTATTACCGCACTGATAAAAATTTGTTTGTTTTATTTCTCCGCATATTCCGCCTGCATTTATCTCTGCGCTGACAGTAGCATTACTAACACAATTTGTTATTTTGCTATACATAGCCTTGCCGCAAAGGCCACCTGCAGAGGTTTTACCTTTTATATACGCATTGCTGATATTAAAGTCTTTAATATTAGCATTATAAGTAACGCCAAAAAAGCCTGCGTAATCAATATCGGAGTTTATGTAAATTCCGCTTATTGTGTGATTATTTCCGAAAAACTCGCCTCCTGATGTCTCTTCTTCTGTTCCCATGGGTGTCCATTCGTACCATCCGCTTGTAACAGGCTCACCGTTATAAAGCACAGTTCCGTCTTCATTAAACACATAGCCCGGATTCAAATCAATATCTGCAACAAGCTTAACATACATTTCATTGGCGCCGGCTTCATTTATAGCTTGTTGCCACCATAAAAGGTGACCTATGTTTGAAATCAGATAATATATATCGCCTTTTGGTGGTTGAGTATACATTCCGCAGAAAGCACACTTATAATCAATATAGTTATGGCCATTAGTTTCACTGCTATTTGAATATCCGGTGTCCCCTCCGCACACAGGAACCTTATAAAGCTTGCCTGCGTTTATTGTAGGTACATACTGCCTCGGTTTGCCATTATCAATATCCTGCCCCCAAACCTGCTCGGTGTTATTGCTTTGAAGATAGTACGCAATTCTGCCGTTTTCAAGGCCCTTCTGCGAGGCTGAGTTTGCTGTAATGTTAGTAACAGAATGAGCCAAACCATCAAGATAATAGTTATTTGAGCCTGCATTTGTTGAACCGTAATTGCTTATTGTTCCTATAACAGCACCTCTACCTGAAGGTAATGCACCGATGCTCAGGCAATTTGATATAGTCAAGGCCT
>JAZNVT010000013.1:0-8844 GCA_045592945.1 Acutalibacteraceae bacterium
AAAGGCGGTGTACCTCTCTTCGAAGAGAGGGGGACCGCCTTTCGCTTTGTTGTTTTTAGAATAAATATATTTCGTGCCAATGATTTTTTGTTAGAATTAAGTTTTTCGGGCGGTGGAGAGTTCTCGACGTGAGCCCTCGAACGTCGTTGAATCGTTAGATTCAACTGTAATACACTCACCGCAACAATCACCTATATTCAGGAGAATTTTTCACCCCTTTTTCTAAAGAATTACACACGTTGTTTATTATATATCTTACTTCCTCAATATCTTTATTTACCTCTGTATTTTCAAATCTTAAAACATATAAACCGAGTTTTTCAAAATATTCTGTTCTTTTGTTATCGTACTCTTTGTTTTCTTCGTAAAAATGCTGATATCCGTCTATTTCAATTATCAGTTTTAATTTAGGGCAAAAGAAATCTACAATAAAGTTACCTATAATTCTTTGTCTGTGAAATTTCGGAACACGACCTTTTAAAATCTGATACCAGATTTTCTTTTCTTCATCGGTCATATTTTTTCTCATTTTAACTGCATATTCTTTTAATTCGGGGTTTATGGGTAATGGCTTTCTTTTATCCATTTCTTACTCCTTTACTTTTTCGCGGTGGTTAGTTTATTACAATTGAAGCTAACGCTTCAACTACGCTCCTTTGTCGCGTAGAGAACTCTCCACCGCCCGTTAAACTTTGTTGTACAAGTTATTTTTTAGGCGCGCTTAAAACTTGATATAAATGAATAAGTATAAATTAAGGCGGTCCCCCTCTCTTCGAAGAGAGGTACACCGCCTTTTAAAATTTATTCTATTGGTAGGGTAATTGCTCCCCGCGAAGCTTATATAATAGCGTCGCAGACCCTTCATTATTCATCATTCATTAGCGAACGAAGTGAGCAATATAATCGGCATTTCGCACTTCGCATTCCGCACTTAATTTGCCACTTGCCACTTGCCATTTGCAATTTTTATTTACGCTTTCTTTCCTGTAACTGCTTTAATTACAAACAATGTACCAATCATAAGAGCGATTGCGATGGGAAGAACTATCATCCAGTTTGAAACAAAGCCTGCAATGATGTATGCAACTGTTGAAACGCCTGCAACTGTCAATGCGTAGGGAAGCTGAGTTGAAACGTGGTTAAGGTGGTCACACTGTGCACCTGCTGAAGCCATAATTGTTGTATCGGAAATGGGTGAGCAGTGGTCACCGCAAACAGCACCTGCCATACAAGCAGAAATTGCTACGATTGTAATAGGCTCGCCTGCACCGAATACGCTGAGAACGATGGGGATAAGAATACCGAAGGTACCCCAGGATGTACCTGTAGCGAATGAAAGACCAACAGCAATAAGGAAGATAATTGCGGGAAGGAATGACTGGAATGCACCTGCGCTACCCTCGATAAGCTGAGAAATGAAAATCTTTGCACCGAGAGAGTCTGTCATAGCCTTAAGAGTCCAGGCACAAGCAAGAATCATAATAGCGGGAACCATTGCCTTGAAGCCCTCGGGAAGAGATTCCATAATTGTTTTAAAGGTAAGAACTCTTCTGAGAAGGTAGAAAATAACTGTAATAATGATTGCAACGAATGCACCGTAAGCAAGACCAACGGAAGCATCTGAATTTGAGAATGAATCAATGAAGCTTTCACCGCTGAAGAAGCCACCTGAGTAAATCATACCGATAACACAGCTGATGATAAGAATTACAACAGGAACAACAAGGTCACAAACTCTGCCTTTTTCGTTAACCTTCATATCTTCAATAGCTTCAATAGTACCGCTTGTGAAAAGGTCGCCCTTTTCTTTTGCATTGATTTCATGCTTTTTCATAGGTCCGAATTCAAGACCTGTGAGAGCAAGGAAAATCATCATTACGATAGTAAGTAATGCATAGAAGTTGTAGGGGATAGCCTGAATAAAGAGGCTGATACCGTTTTCTGCACCTGCACCTCTTGCGAAGCCTGCAACAGCGGCTGCCCATGAAGAAATAGGAGCAATAATACAAACGGGTGCTGCAGTAGCATCGATAAGGTATGAGAGCTTTGCACGTGATACCTTACTTGCGTCTGTAACGGGTCTCATAACTGAACCAACTGTGAGGCAGTTGAAATAGTCATCAATAAAGATAAGACAACCGAGAGCGATTGTTGCAAGCTGAGCACCTACTCTTGATTTGATGTGAGCAGCAGCCCATCTACCGAATGCGGCAGAGCCACCAGCCTTATTCATCATAGCAACAAGAGCACCTAAAAGAATAAGGAATATAAGAATACCCATATTGTAAGAATCGGCAACGTTAGCAATAAAGCCGTCGCTTACAACGTGAACAAGGGTACCCTCAAAGTTAAACTTTGCGTAAATAGCACCACCAACGATGATACCGATTACAAGAGAAGAATAAACCTCTTTTGTAATAAGAGCAAGCACGATAGCAACGATAGGAGCAAGTAATGCCCAGAAGGTTGCATAAGAGGGGATATCCTCACGTACCTTTTCAATAGCTGCGTTAACGTGGCTATCGAAATCCTCGTCAGCTTCAAGGTTGTCAGCATAGCTACCAACGTACTCTAAAGCTGAGTCACCGTCTGAAAGGTCGTATTCAACTGCACTTTCAGGGTCTTCGGGGTCGTATGTAATTGTGAAAACTGCTTCGTCGTCTGCAGCAGCTAAAGCAACTGCATCCTCAGCAGCGGTTGCGGAGCAAACAGTACCTAACATAAATGTAAAGATACACATCATAAGAACCGCAATAAATCTACGTTTTCTTTGGTTTTTCATTAAAACCATCCTTTCCGTATTTACCAAAAAATACAGAATAATTGTATATTGTATTTCATATTTTGTCAACAATGTTATATTTTTATCAAAATTAGTTGTCAGTCGCCGGTCTCCAATGTTCGCTTTGCTCACGATTTAGTGAGGAGTAGCTGATTAACCAATAAAAACAACATATATTAACTATAATACAAGCTTGTCGGCTTCTTTTAAATCAAGGCTTGTTATAATATCCTCAAAATTTTCTTTTACGTCAATAAGTGCCGCAGCTTTATGAGAATCGCTGCCAAGATAAAATTTACAACCGCAATCCTTTGCTATTTTGTAGGGTCTTAATAAAATACCTTTATCCTCTTCGCAAAGAGATATTGTTTTCATATTAAGCTCTATGCCAACACCTTTTTTCGCACAATCGTCAAAGAGCTTATATAAAGCCTCATCAGAAATGAGCCTTATAACCTCAGGTGTTCTGCCTTTGAAAATATGACCGCAGGTTAAATGGGCTATTCCGATTTTATGCCACGGCAAATCCTTTTTAAGAAGCTCTTCAAATCTTTTTACCCATATTTCAGCCGCTTCCTCGGGTGTTTCTATTTTCTTTCTCACCGTATTCCCTGCAAGATGCATATGGGTTGTTGGTATAACTATAAAATCAAATTCTGAAAGCCTTTCTTCACTTACGCCCACAATGTAGTTATAGTCCATATCAGCCTCGCAGCCGAATAAAAACTTAACGTTTTCATCCTGCGGTAACGGTAAAACAGAGGTTAAGCAGGAAAATCTTTGTTTTTCGTGCCATTGGGCTTCGCTTTTTACCTTTTCATCCCACAAATGATTCGTAAGGCATATTTTATTAAAGCCGTTTTTCTTTGCATATTCTAAAATAGCCTGGGGGGTTTGATTTTCATCGTGGCAACAGGGTGAAACTGTTGAATGAATATGAAAATCGTGGTCTGCAATATATCTCAATTTTCCACCGCCTTAATCTATTATTAATACAATAATATTTTATATTGCACTCCATATTAAATCAAGATTTTTTTAATTATGTCAAGCCTTGAAAAGCAACGGTAAATATGGTAGACTTATTGCAACTGTGAATATTTAATTAGGAGTGTAGCTATGAAAAAATCAACTCTTTACCTCGGTGAATTCAAACAATACGATAAAAAGTTTATCACCGCTGAAAACGGCATTAATCCTGAAAGCGTATGCGACGTTGCTTTTGAGGGTGAGGTGCTTTATTTAACAAACGGTGAAAGCCTTTTCCAATATGATAACGGTAGCGTAAAAAAGCTTACGGGAAGGGTTTCAAGGCTTTTCTCTAAAAAAGGCAAGCTTTACGGTGCAGTTGGCAATTCTCTTGCAGAAATAAAAAAGGGTAAAATCAAAAAAATTGCTGATTTTGATTGCCCTGTTGTTGATATCTCTATAGGTCTTGATGGCTCTCTTTGGCTTATTACCGAAAACGATTTATATCTTTTAAAGGATGACGAATTTGAGCAGGTTGTAGACCTTCCCAGCGAAACAGTTTGCCTTGCAGGACTTAACAATAAAACAAAATACGGTGAAACCGTTTACGTTGGCTCAACTGTTGAGGGTCTTTTATCAATGAAGGGCAAGCGTCGTCACTGGGCAGAGCTTCTCCCCGATAATACAGGCGTTATGAGTAAAAAAATCAACTGCCTTCAGATAGATGCTCTCGGTCATTTATGGGTTGGCTCTGACGAGGGTCTTAACATTTACGACGGTAAAAACTATTGGTTTAACGGCAACGATTTTTATTCAGTGCCCGACGGCTCATTTAACGATATGTATTTTGCACCCGACGGTAAGAAATACTTTGCTACAACAACAGGTATTATCACTCTTATTGAGGGTAAAATATCTTACTTCTCTTACGGTGCATGGCTTATGCACCCCACAGTAACGAAGCTTGCAGTATCTGATAACGGTACGATTGCGGCGGTTACTCCCCGTGGCGTAAGCGTTATTACTCATAAATATATGACTCTTGCTGAAAAGGCAGAGCATTTTGATAAATTAACCGAAAAATATTTTATGAGAAACGAAGGCTACCACGTTGACAGAATTCTCAGAAAATACGGTGATTTAGATTCAGGCTGGCTCCCCAACTCCGATAACGACGGTCTTTTCACAGGTCTTTACTGTGCGAGTCAGTGCTTCCGTTATAAAGCAACAGGTAGCCCCGAGGCTAAGGCAAATGCTAAAAGAGCAGTTGAGGCTATGATTAAGCTTACTGAGGTTACAGGTAAATCAGGTTTTACCGCAAGAGCTACAAGATATTCTGACGACCCCGATTTCGGCAAGGGTAACCGCGAGGAATGGCATATCTGCAAGGATAACCCCGATTGCGAATGGCTCGGCGAAACCTCAAGCGACGAAATGACAGGTCATTATTTCGCATACGGTCTTTACTTTGACCTTGTTGCTGATAAAAAAGAGAAAAAGAAAATTGCAGAGGTAGTTAAAAAGATTACCGACCATATTATCGAAAACAATTTCCACCTTTGCGACGTTGACGGTGTGCCTACAACCTGGGCAAACTGGGAGCCCGAGCTTCTTAACAACGATGACCGCTGGTTCTTTGAAAGAGGCACAAACTCTCTTGAGATTCTCTCATTCCTTAAAACTACATACCACGTAACAGGTGACGAAAAGTATAACGAGGTTTTTGATATGCTTATCGAAAAATATCATTATGCTATGAACTGTATGCAGTATAAATGCGAGGACTGTCATATCGCTCATATCGACGACCAGCTTGACTTTACTAACATTTATCCCCTTATTACATACACAGAAAACGAGGCTCAGAGAGAAATTTTCAAAATGGGTCTTACTCACCACTTTGATTATGAAAAAATTGAGCGCTCACCCTTCTTTAATATCGTTTACGGTGCATTGACAAATCAGCCCTGCGATATTGAAAACGCAGCAAAATCACTTTCTGAAATAAATCTTGACCTTGTTGTATGGCCTACCTACAACAGCTACAGAAAGGATATTGTTATCGACTATTCACCTGAGGAATTAGGCTGTGCTCCTCAGCTTAAATACCCCGTTGAATATAGCTCAAGATTAATCGTTAATTACGACGGTAACCAGTTTGTATGCGATTCAGGTGCAGAGGAATTCGTTACAATTAACAAGAAATCTGCTAACCGTGCTGCTGCACTTCCCGGTACCGACGGCGCTAACGGTATGAGAACGGTTATGCCTTATATCTACCTTCTTCCCTATTGGATGGGCAGAGCTCACGGTCTTTTAGGGGACTAATTACAAACTCAATATTGCTAATAAATAAAGCTCTTTTAATTATTTTAAGGAGCTTTATTTTGTAATAGTACGCTTACAGAGAATTGTTTTGAGACTGGATTGATGATAGACTTTAGTTTGTAATTTATTTTAATATAGGGGTATGATTATGAGTAAAAAAACAAACAAAAAGAAAAACAAAACAATTGAGAGAATAAAGAAATTTTTAACTCTCTTAAAAAAGTATAAATTTTTGAATATAGGTGTTGTAGCAACTGTTGTTGGTTTTATTCTTACTATAACCGATGACTTTGACCTTCTTTACTATATTCCGGGTAAATACTTTTTGGTTTACGTTGTTGCGGTAGCTATAATTTCAGCTATCATTTTCTACGTGCAGCAAAAGAAATATTCAAAGCCGTTATGTAATCAGTTATATGAAAGCGTGAAAAATCATGATTTTTCTGCATTTGAGCTTTTGTATTTGAAGACGAAAAACGTTCTTTCAGAAAAGCAATATATCACAGGATATTTTATTCTTAAAGCAAGACTTGATAAGGCTTTGCTTTACAACCCCGGTGAGCCTCTGAAATTTCATACAGAGCCTGACGAAAAAGAGCCCGGTAAAGAGAAGATTGTTATTGAGCCAAGCCCTTATTTAACAGTACCCTGCCTTGCAGTAAATCCCTCTATGACTGAGGAGCAGCTCAAAACCTACTGCTCATGCTATCCATTAACAGCAAAAATAATAGAGTTTATTCAAGCAAACAAAAAAGATAAGGAATACGTATCTGTTCAGGATATTGTAAAAAACGTTAAGATTGATATCTCTGCTCAAGGGCAAGAGGTAAAACAAATAGAAGAGCTTGATGAGAAGCTTGACAAAAAGTTCTATATTAAGTTTTTAATCAGTTATCTTATTCTTCTCTTACCCGCAATTTTAAAATTTATAATGGGTGTTATGAATGAGAAAGCAGTTTTATTCCTTGCGGCTCTTCTTTTTATCGGCGGACCCTTATATTATATTTTCGTTATGTTTGGATTCGTTCGAGGAAATTATACTAAAACTTTAATAATAGATAAAATTCTTGAAAAGAAAAAAGCTAATTACGAAAAGCCTGACGATTATATTAATTCCGTTGCATTTACAAAAAAATTCTCACCTGAAGAAGCAAACGATATTCTTACCGCTTACATTTTCGCAGACACAAAGCAAGAAGAAGCTATTGCTAATAATTGCAAGAATACTAAGACAGATATTCCTGTTGTAGCTTCTGTTTTTGCTGCTATGGTTGCTATTAAAGCTTCAAGTAATGAGTCAAGCTGCAGTAGCTGTGGCAGTTGCGGTAGCTGTGGTGGCTGCGGTGGCTGTGGCGGTTGCGGCGGTTGCGGCGGTTGCGGTGATTAATAATGATTTACGATACCGCTAACAGAATTCTTTTGCAATTTCATATTACGGGAAGATGTAACCTCAGGTGTAAGCATTGCTACCGAACTGAGGGTGACGTTGAAACTCTTTCCTATGAAGACGTTGTAAACGTAATAGAGCAATTCAAAATTCTTAGGTTTCAATATAATAAAGTAAATCAGATAAAGAAAAAGGCTCACATCAACATTACCGGTGGCGAGCCTTTTTTCAGAAAAGATATAAAAGAAATATTAAAATATTTAGGTGAAAATAAAGCTTATTTTTCATACGGTATTTTATCTAACGGCTCATTTATAGACGACGAGATAATAAAAATTCTCAAGGAGACCGAGGTTTCTTTTATTCAGCTGAGTATTGACGGAAACCGAGAAATCCACGATTCTCTAAGAGCAAAAGGAGATTATGACAGAGTTTTAAAAACTGCCCGTTATCTTGAAAAAAACGGAATAAGAACTTACATAAGCTTTACTGCAAACAAGGAAAACTACAAATATATTCCTTTAGTTGCAAAGGAATGTCGCAAAAGAGGCATTACAAAGCTTTGGTCCGACAGGCTTGTGCCTATAGGTAACGGAAAAGAGCTTGAGAGCCTTTTAATTACCGCCGAGGATTTTTACAGCTACCGGGATACTCTTAAAAAAGCTCAGGGCAACGTATTTACGAAAGCATTTTTCAAGAAAACAACCGTTACAATGAACCGTGCATTACAGTTTTTAGCTTCAGACGGTTGCTACTATTCCTGTAGTGCAGGAAATAGCCTTATTACCGTTGACGAATTCGGAAATATAATGCCATGCCGACGAATGCCGATTATTTGTGGTAATATTTTCGATTCAAATCTTTCGGAAATTTATTTCAAAAATGAAGCCTTCCTTTCTTTGAGAAGCTGCACCGTGCCTGAGGAATGTATGAGCTGTGAATATTCGGCTTATTGTAAAGGCGGTGCGAAATGCCAGAGCTTCGCAATTTACGGTGATTTTAATAAAGCCGACCCCGGATGCCCTGTGCTTGCTTCACTCGCTAATGAATGATGAATAATGAATAATTAAGGGTCTGCGATAGCAATTATAAATTCGAAGTGCGAAGTGCGAAATGAAGTCACCGGATGCCAGATGCTTTGCAAAATGGCAAATTGGAAATGGCAAGTGGCAAATTTCGGAACTGCGTTGCCGATTATAAAGCTTCGCGAAGCCTTTCATCCCTGTCCGCTTTGGCGGATAGGGAGGGGGACCGTTCTTTGATATATTAAAAATTAACAGACAGTATATTCCGTGTGAATATACTGTCTGTTATTTGTTTATTAAAGCGGAACGGTGGTGGGTAGTTCTCTTACCTATTAGGTTTAGACGGATAGAAG
>JAZNVT010000014.1:0-14121 GCA_045592945.1 Acutalibacteraceae bacterium
CTGGCAGCGCTCACAAACGCTCACCCCTCCTTTTTACCTGCGTAAAAAAAGAGGGATAAATAGTTCTTCTATCCGTCTAAACCTAAGACGTAAGAGAACTACCCACCACCAAAAGCAAAGCTTTTGGTCCCCCTCCCTATTCGCTAACGCAAACAGGGATGAAAAGCTTCGCAAAATTTTAACTTATACTCCTTGCGAAGCTCTATAATCGGCACGTAGTGCCCCTTCACTCCTCACTCCTCACTCCTCACTCCTCACTCCTCACTAAACCGTGAACGAAGCGAGCCTCACTCTATCCACGCACCGAGGAGCACCTTATCAAAAAGCCTTACCTCTGCGGAATAAATATAGTGAGTAGTTATAGTGCTGTTTTCGGGATCGGTTTTTGAATCTACAAGGTAAGTTACCGTATACCCCAAGCCTTTGTACTTTATACTTGTTTTATTATAACTTTCATCAAGGGTTATTACGGGTCTTTCACCTTTGTTTTCGGGCTTCGAAAGTCGGTGGGATTCAACACCCAAAAAAGCAACCGTTAAAATGAGTATAACCGCAATAACGAGAGAAACTTTTTTGAAAACCTTTTTCATAATCTACCTCTGTCAATTAAGCGTCATACTTGCGTTAAGATTTCCCGTAGCTTTATCAAAGGCACAAAGCAAGCCGTTTTCATTCTGAGCGTAACCGTAAATTACGTTATCAATATAGGTTACTCTTGAAAATCCGCCTACGTATGCAGTCTGCGGGATAACTGTATAATCCCCTACCTTTTCAAGCGTTTTCTCGTTTTCATTTACCTTTACCGCTAAAACGCCTGCGGTGTGTCTGTCAATAGCTACACCATCATAATAGGATGTGAGAAGATACTGATTTTTATAATACGGGATATACATCGTTTTATTTTCACTATCCCAGCAAAGTGCTTTGTGAGTGTAGAATGCATCTGACTCAATATAAGAATGGAGATTTTCAGATGAAATTGCATCAAGAGTTATCTTTGCACTTTCCTTCGGGTTTTTCGGGTCGCTTACGTCAAAAAGCGAAACCTTTAAGCCACCGTTTGTGCCCGTTTCAGTACCATCTCTGCCTACGCCTAAAACAAGACCGTCGGCTACGGGGTGAAGATAGGTTGAAAAGCCGGGTATTTTAAGCTCTCCTAAAATAACGGGAGCCTCAGGGTTTGACAAATCAATTACGAAAAGCGGGTCAGTCTGAATAAAGGTAACCACGTAAGCGGTGTTGCCTGTAAACCTTACTGACTTAATTCTTTCGCCCTTTGCGATATCCTTTAAAAGACCTTTTGTTTCAAGGTTTTCATCAAGAATATAAAGCTGATTTACAAGGTTATCGCCCCAGCTGCCGCTTGTTGTTGCAACTCTGAGAAAACCGTTATATTCATCAATGCTGAACTGATTAAGAGCGGTGCCGTCGATAGTTGCACTCTTTAAATATTCAATATTGTAGTTTCTTATATCAAATTTTAAAATCTGAGTTTTCATTGTAGAGGAAGCACCGAAAACTGCCTCTGCCATATCCGTTGATTCATATTTTGAGCTTGTAGCGTAAAGAGTTTCAGTTGTGCAGTATACATTTTCACCTGCACCTAAAACCGCCTTTGTTTTAAGGGTTTCCTTATCGTCAACGTCCATAACGGATGCTACGAGGTAAGAGGTGTTATAAACCTCCTCCATAATGCAAATACAAGAGTTTGAAACTCTTTGGAAGTCTTTACCGTCTGTGCTTATTTCAGGCACGCAATTCTTTTTGATTTCGTCTTCCTCGCCCGAAATATCTACGTAATAATTAGATAAAAGCACAAGCTCATCACCTATAAGACGGGAAGAGATATAGCTACCGTCCTGATAAATACGCCATTCTTCTTTCGGGTTGCTTCTGTCGGAAATATCATAAGATACCGCTAAAGTGAGGCTCTTGCCTCTATAACCGTAGTAATAGCTTCTTGTTTTCTCGTTTTCAGATGCTTCATCATCTGCTCTTTCACTACAATTCAAAATAACGTAAAGCTTATTGCCTGAAACGTACATTTCCTGTGCTCTCATAAAATAAATGTTTTCGTTTTCGGGCTTTTCTACATTTATTTTTGAAACAAGATTTAAATTACCGTTTTCAGTAGGCTCAATTATTGAAATTGTGCATTGATATTTTAATTCGGGGATTTTTGACTCGCTTTCCTCACCGTTTTCAACGGGGGCTTGTGCTTCCTCGGTCTGTGCCTCTGCTTCAACTGATTCCGCCTGATTTTCGGGTACTGCTTCGGTTGTTACCGCCTGAGGATTATAACCGGGGGAAACCTGAACGGTACCGCCCGAGGTAACGTCTGTAAGCTTATCGTTTTCAAAAACAATTTTTTCTAACTCTTGATAATAAGTGTCCCAATCGGTATTTTCAGGGTTTACGATATAAAGATATCTGCCGTCGTTTTTAATAATATCGGCTTCGCTTACGCCCTTAACCTGCTCGTTTGTTTCGCCGTAATTTTTGTTTGTAGTCTGTACTGTTACGGAGCCTTTGTTTTCGGAGCTTGAGCCAACAGCGGCTTCGGGTGCTGCAGTGTCCATAGCAACTCCATCCTCAAGAGTTGCACCGAAGAAATTCAAATTATATCTGAAATCGTTCTGATAAGAGTTATATTTTTTCGCATAATCTGCAAAAAGCTCTTCGATTTCGGTGTAATCCTCGGGGGTTGCTGGCTCCTGATTTACAACGCTATCTTGAATTTTAACGGGTATTTTATTCCAAGGCTCTACAATTGCAACCGAGGTAACCGCAACAATAACTGCCGCAGCAGCAGAAAGACCGCGAATAAGAGCTTTTCTTTTCCTTCTCTTTTTCTTTTCGGGGGCTACCTCTGTAAATTCTGTAACGTTTTGAGGGATATTTTCCAATTTTTCTGCTATTTTTTCGGGAGCAAGGCTCTCGGGAAGAGTAACGTTTTCTACATTTTTGAGATTGTTGTTCATAACCTCAAGCTCTTCATTAGTGAGTATTTCATCGTTTCTGTTTTCGTTAATATTCTCGTTCATTTCGGACTCTCCTTTCAGGCAAGAATTTCTCTTAATTGCTTTAAGGCTCGTTGTTGCCGTGAGCGAATTGTGTTTGCAGGCATATCGTAAATAACTGCAAGCTCGTGACTTTTAAAGCCACCTATTATTGAAAGAATTATAATTTGTGCATCAGGTGGGGTAAGCCTTGACAACGCTTCCTTTAACTCTGCAGTGTTAACTAAAGAATCGTCAAAATTGCCCTCTATATTATCAACAAGAAACTCGTATTCCTCTGCAGGCAGAATATCGGGTTGCTTGTTTTTAGCGGTAAGAAGCGTTTTGCATTTATTTGAAAGTATTTTAAAAAGCCATGGCTTGAAAAGTGAATTATCCTTTAAGGAATTTATACTTCGCCAAGCGGAAAAAACCGTTTCCTGAACGGCATCCTCCGCATCCTCCTTCGAGGCGGTCATATATAAAGAGAAGCGGTAAAGCTCCATAGCGTAAAGGGAATAAAGCTGTGAAAAGGCAATACTATCCCCTTCCTTTGAACGTTCAATAAGGATATTAATATTATCTTTCGTTTCCATGAAAACACCGCCTTTTTAGTGTGGAGTTAGGAATGAGGAGTGAGGAGTGTCGGGTCTGCGACGCAATTATACGATTCGCAACTTTTTAAATTATTTCTCTCGCGAAGCTTCTGGCATCTGGGAACTGGCATCTGGCATCTCTGTCGACTGGTGACCGGCGACTGCAAATCCATTGGCAATTTGATTTTCCACTCTTCATCTATATAGACTCCGAGAGATTTCAAATTGTTGCAAAAAATGTAAAAATTTTTCAAAAAATATAGCTTTCTCAAATTTATGTTATCAATTTTCTCATAAAATGTAAACAATAAATTAAATATAACAATATATCTATAAATTATTTGCATTAAATAAATGTATGTGGTACAATGATATTTGTATAATTTTATTCACTTACGAAAGGACAAAATGCAATGTCTTTACTTAAAAAGCTTTTCGGAGATTACTCCACAAAAGAAATCAAACGAATTAACGGTATTAAAGAAAAGGTCCTCGCTCTTGACGGAGAATTTTCTCGTCTTACCGATGAACAGCTTCAGGCTAAGACCCCTGAATTTAAAGAGAGATTAGAAAAGGGTGAAACTCTTGACGATATTTTACCCGAGGCTTTTGCCGCTTGCCGTGAGGCTGCTTGGCGTGTGCTTGGTATGAAGCATTACCCCGTACAGATTTTAGGCGGTATTATTCTTCATCAGGGTAGAATTGCCGAAATGAAAACGGGTGAAGGTAAAACTCTCGTTGCTACCCTCCCCGCTTACCTTAATGCTCTTTCAGGTAACGGTGTTCATATCGTTACCGTTAACGATTACCTTGCAAAGCGTGACTCCGAATGGATGGGTAAAATCTATCGCTTTATGGGTCTTACCGTTGGTCTTATTATCCACGAAAAAAATAACGAGGAAAGAAAAGAGGCTTATGCTGCCGATATCACCTTCGGTACAAACAACGAAATGGGCTTCGACTATCTTCGTGATAATATGGTTATGTATGCCGCACAGCGTGTGCAGAGAGGTCACGCCTTTGCTATCGTTGACGAGGTTGACTCAATCCTTATTGACGAGGCAAGAACACCTCTTATTATTTCAGGTATCGGTGAAGCTTCTACCGACCTTTACAGAATGACAAACGACTTTGTTAAACGTCTTAAAATGGTTAAGGTTAAAGAGCTTGACTCAAAGCTTGACGCTGAAGACGTTGTTAACGAGCAGGGCGGTGACTACCTTGTAGACGAAAAGGCAAAAACCGCAACTCTTACAAAAACGGGTATTGCAAAGGCTGAAGCCGCTTTCAATATTGAAAACCTTATGGATGCCGAAAACCTTACACTTCAGCATCATATCAATCAGGCTCTTAAGGCTCACGGTACAATGACCCGTGACGTTGACTACGTTGTTAAAGACGGTCAGGTGCTTATCGTTGACGAATTCACAGGCCGTATTATGCTTGGCAGACGTTATAGCGAGGGTCTTCATCAGGCTATCGAGGCTAAAGAGGGCGTTAAGGTTGAGCACGAAAGCAAAACTCTTGCCACCATTACCTTCCAGAATTATTTCCGTCTTTATAAGAAGCTTTCAGGTATGACGGGTACTGCTATGACTGAAAGTGCAGAATTTCAGGAAATTTATTCTCTTGACGTTGTTGAAATACCTACAAACAAGCCTCTTGCAAGAAAAGACAACGACGACGTGCTTTATAAAACCGAGGAAGCAAAATTCAATGCTATCGTTGAAACCATTTCTGCTTGTCACGAAAAGGGTCAGCCCGTGCTCGTAGGTACTGTTAACATTGAAAAGAGTGAAAAGCTTTCAAGATTCCTTAAAAAGCAAGGCATCAAGCACGAGGTTCTTAACGCTAAATTCCACGAAAAAGAAGCTGAAATCGTTGCTCAGGCAGGTAAATTCGGTGCAGTTACAATCGCTACTAATATGGCAGGTCGTGGTACCGATATTATCCTCGGCGGTAACCCCGAGTTTATGGCAAAGGCTCAGATGAGAAAAATGGAATTCGATGAAGAGCTTATCGCAGAGGCAACAGGCTTTGCAGAAACAGACAACGAAGATATTATCAATGCAAGAAATACCTTCCGCGAGCTTGAAAAGAAATTCAAAGAGGAAACCTCTGCAGAGGCAGAAAAGGTACGCGAAGCAGGCGGTCTTTTCATTATCGGTACAGAGCGTCACGAATCAAGACGAATTGATAACCAGCTAAGAGGTCGTGCAGGCCGTCAGGGTGACCCCGGTGAAAGCCGTTTCTACCTTTCCGCTGAGGATGACCTTTTAAGACTTTTCGCAGGTGACAGATTCTATAACACTCTTGACGCCTTCAAGAGCATCGGCGATATGCCTATTGAGGCAAAGCTTTTCACCTCAACAATTGAAAATGCACAGAAAAAGGTTGAGGGCAATAACTTCGCTATCCGCCGTAACGTGCTTAAATACGACGACGTTATGAATAAGCAGAGAGAGGTTATCTACGGTCAACGTAATCAGGTGCTTGACGGTGAAGATATAAGTGCTCTTATTCAGAAAATGATTGTTGATACAATTTCTGAAACCGTTGAATTCTACTGTCCCGAAAAGGTTAATCCCTTAGACTGGAACAAAACAGGTCTTCTTACTCGTTATGCTTGGCTCGTTTCAGAAAGCGATATCGAGGGCTTAAACGATACACAGGATATTACAGAGGTACTTCTCAATAAAGCTCAGGAAATTTACGATAGCCGTAAGGCAGAGCTTGGGGAAGAAACTGTTAAGGAAATTGAAAGAGTAGGTCTTCTCAGAAACGTTGATATTCGTTGGATGGAGCATATCGACGCTATGGACCAGCTCAAACGCAGTATGAATCTTATGGGCTACGGTCAGAAGGACCCCGTTATTATCTTCCGTGACCAAGGTCTTGATATGTTTGAGGAAATGACAAACGGTATCCGCGAGGGCACAGTTGACTTCGTTCTTCAGTCAAGAGTTCGTAAGGAAGCACCCGTTGAAAGAAAGCAAACGGTTAAAATTACTTCCACCTCAGGCTCCGACGACGGCACTGTGAAAAAAGAGCCTAAAAAAGCCGATAAAAAGCCCGGCAGAAACGACCCCTGCCCCTGCGGTAGCGGTAAGAAATATAAAAAATGCTGTGGTATGAATGAAGGCGCAGGTAATTCTAATTAAGTTGCAAATGGGAAATGGCAAATGGCAAATTTCGGAACTGCGTTGGCAATTATAAAGCTTCGCGAAGCCTATCATCCCTGTCCGCTTTGGCGGATAGGGAGGGGGACCGTTCTTTGATATATTAAAAATTAACAGACAGTATATTCCGTGTGAATATATTGTCTGTTATTTGTTTATTAAAGCGGAACGGTGGTGGGTAGTTCTCTTACGTCTTAGGTTTAGACGGATAGAAGACTACTTATCCCTCTTTTTTGCTTGCAAAAAGGAGGGGGGACCAAAAGCTTGTCTTTTGGTGGGTGGTACCCGATGTGAGCCCTCGAACGTCGTGAAACCGTAGGTTTCATTGACACAAACTTATCTTTTCAAATAAAGTCAGATAGTATTCTGTAAGGAACGTGGCTCTGCCCGTTCCGCTATGGTAGTAATTCGTTTGCCGTTATACGTTATTGTATGGGTGGGTTTATTTACACAGAACACCCTGAGGGTGTTCCCTACAGTTGTTCTATCATAGTGTTTTGTAATGGTTAGTTTCTAACATTTGAATCTAACGATTCAACTACGCGACCTTGTCGCGTAGGGTACCACCCACCGCCCCGATTCAGTAACAAATAAAGGATAGTATATTCGCACGAAATATACTATCCTTTAATTTTAAATTTATTGAAGGTCGGTCCCCCCTCCTTTTTACCTACGGTAAAAAAGAGGAATAAATAGTTCTTCTATCCGTCTAAACCTAAGACGTAAGAGAACTACCCACCACCATTGCCGTTGGCAATGGTCCCCCTCCCTATTTGCTAACGCAAACAGGGATGAAAAACTTCGCAAAATTTTAACTTATACTCCTTGCGAAGCTCTATAATCGGCACGAAGTGCCCCTTCACTCCTAACTCCTCACTCCACACTCCTCACTTAATCGTGAACGAAGCCTCTGGCATCTGGCATCTACATTTCGCACTTCGCACTTCGCATTCCGCACTTAATTGTCTACTTCCCATTTCCAATCTCCAACTAATTTGTATATTTTCCGATATTTTGCCAATAAATAATAAAAACAACAGGAGGTTTTTATTATGGAAGAAAAAAATAATCAGGGACATATGAGCAGTAACCAAGGCAACGACGCAGGCAATAAGAAAAACAAGCCCTTAGAGATTCCCGAAAACGATTCACCCAGGGAAACCAAGCCCGTAAAAGTGGTGAAAAATAATAAAAATAAAAAGACGATGAATAAGGTAAAGGTGGCGTATGCCTTTGCTATGATTTTAGCAATCGGTGCCGCCTTTACTGCAAAAATTGCAACGGAAAAAGCTTTAGGTAACCTTTCCCCTATCGAAAGCGATTACGTTACAAGCTTTACCGAAAATGAAACCAGTAAGGATAGCGAATTTCTTACGGAAGAACCTGATTTTGAGGTAAGAAACAACGTAACAAACGTGCCCGACACAAGAGAAGAGGAGGAAGAAAGCACCGAAATCTCAACAACGGAAAAAAGCAAATTTTCAAAGCCCTACGAGGATTATTTTTCTTTACCCTTAGGTACTGATATTTTACGAGATTACGCCCCCGAACAACCTATGTACAGTGCAACAATGGGTGACTGGCGTACTCATAACGGCATCGATTTTCAAGGTGCCGACGGTGACCAGGTAAAGACAATAGCCTACGGCACGGTAGCAAAAATTTACGACGATGCTCTTTTAGGCACGGTTGTTGAAATTGACCACGGAAACGGAGTAATTGCAAGATATTGCGGTCTTAATAAGGATACTGTTGAGGTAAAGCCTGCAGCCACCGTAGATGCAGGAGCCTTAATAGGCTTTTTAGGTACTGTACCCTTTGAAAAAACCGATATCAGCCACCTTCATTTTGAAATAATTTATAACGGTAAAAATGTAGACCCCCTTGAGCTTATGGGGAGATAAAAAATAAAATCGGCGAGGGAAAACCCTTCGCCGATTTATTGTTTTATTTATACATCGGGCCGTATGCTTCGCAAGCACGGAAGTCAGCACTTTCAAGCTCCTGTGTGCCGAATGCGTTCCAGCAAGCGGGACGGAAGATTTTGCTTTCGTCAACGTTATGCATTGAAACGGGGATTCTGAGCATTGAGCAAAGAGTGATGATATCTGCACCGATATGACCATAAGAGATAGCACCGTGGTTAGCACCCCAATGATTCATAACCTCATAAGCTGAGGTGAAGGGTCCCTTACCTGTAAGAGTGGGAGCAAACCATGTGCAAGGCCATGTGTAGTCTGTTCTCTTCCAGATTACGTCGGAAACCTCATCGGGAAGTGCTACTGTGTAGCCTTCGCAAATCTGAACTGTTGGTCCAAGGCCTTTAACAAGGTTAAGACGAATCATAGTTGCGGGCATTTCAGCACGTGTTAAGAAACGGCTTGAATATCCGCCGCCACGGAAGTAACCGTTGTCAGCTGCGCACCATTCAGTTGCGTCATTAATTGTTTTGATATCTGCTTCAGTAATATCGTACCATTCTTTGATGATACCGTTACCGTCAGCATCCTTAACCTCACCGCAAGCGTCAAGACAGCAAGCGCCTGAATTGATAAGGTGAATAAAGCCCTGAGATTCTTTAGCTTTACCTTCAAGGTCATAGCCTGTAACTCTCTTAACTGCTTCGGGGCTCCAGTATGTACGAACGTCAGCGAACATCTAGGGTCTGTTTGTAAGTAATTTCATAAAGAGCATGCTTACACCGTTAAGAGTATCGTTTTCAGTAGCGAGGATGTAGGGCTCACGAGCACCGTTCCAGTCAAAGCTTGTGTTAAGCATTGCCTCTGCAAAGTCTGCATTGGGGTAGAAGTCTGTCCACTGTCTCTGACCCTGGAAGCCTGCAGCAATAGCGTTGTGACCAACCATTTCTTCCTCTCTGCCATCGGGAAGATTCTTGTTGCCGTTCATAAGGTCCTTGATGATGCACATCATCTTAACTGTGAAATCCCAGTCCTTTTCCTTCTGCTCGTCGCTCTTTCTTACGAACTCGGGGTTCTTATCGAAGCCAACCTTGCAGTTTTCTTTAACCCATTTATAAGCCTTCTGATATTCAGCCTCGTCATAGATGCCCTCTTCCATTCGACGGATAACCTCAACCTCGTCAACGGATTCAACACGCATACCAAGATATTCTTCAAAGAAGTCTGTATCAATTGAAGAGCCTGCAATACCCATACAGATTGAACCAATCTGAAGATATGATTTGCCCTTCATTGTTGCAACTGCAACTGCACTTCTTGCAAATCTGAGAAGCTTTTCTTTAACGTCCTCAGGCATTGTTGTATCGTCAGCATCCTGAACGTCTTTACCGTAGATACCGAAAGCGGGAAGACCCTTCTGTGCGTGAGCAGCAAGAACAGCTGCAAGATAAACTGCACCGGGACGCTCTGTAGCGTTAAAGCCCCAAACGCCCTTAATTGTAGCGGGGTCCATATCCATTGTTTCACTACCGTAGCACCAGCAAGGTGTAACAGAAAGTGTAATCATAACGCCTTCCTTACGGAACTTTTCTGCACAAGCAGCAGCCTCTGCAACACGACCGATGGTAGTGTCAGCGATAACAACCTTTACGGGCTCGCCGTTTGAATATTTAAGGTTTTCTGTGAAAAGCTTTGCGGCTGACTTTGCCATATTCATAGTCTGCTCTTCGAGAGACTCTCTTACCTTAAGAGGGCCACGTCTGCCGTCGATAATGGGACGAATACCGATTACGGGATATTCGCCGAGAAATCTGTTCTCTGCCATAAGTTATATCATCCTTTCAACTGTACGTGGGTACAGAATATTTCATCTAATAGTATATCACAAATAAAAACTATTTCAATTATTTAAAAGTAAAAATTTAACTGTGGAATATGTTGAAAATGACAACAATAGCCAAGGTTTACAACGTTTTTGTGCCCTCAAAAAACTCGTTGTATCTCAAAACCCATTTTTCAACGTCTTTTCTGTCGTATTTCGATGGTAAAAACGGCTCTGTTAAAGCAAGCTTTCCTAACCACACGGCAAGTAAGGAGGTTTTCTCTTTTAAAATCGGGTCATTCTTAAATGATTTAAGCTTTTCCTTTAAAAATGCTCTGCCCTCGCTGTTTGTTAAGGTGCTGAATTTGTTTGTAATAACAACTGAAATTTCATCAGTTGTGATAATCTGTGATTTGAAAAATTCTGAAATCTCTTCAACAGTCAACTGAGGCAAAATATTTTTAATAAGCACTATTCTGCAGGCAGAAAAACCGATTTCCTTAAAAAAGCTTTTTTGATATTCCCAAAGATTTTCACAATCAAAAAGCTCTAAGGTATCGTTTTCAACTGCATCTGCAAGAAGCTTTCCCGCAATCATACTGTAAGCAATTCCCGAGCCCTTTATTGCGTAGGTCATAAAAGCACTGTCGCCTATTGCAGCATAGCCGTCGGCAACAAGACAACCTAAGGGCTGACAAAGAGGAATCGTTTTAAATTTTCCGCCGTAAAGAAAATCCTTGCTTAAGTGGGGATTTTCTTCGTAAAGGCTTTGAAGCGTATTCAAAACAAGCTCGTTATCAAGCGGTGTAAAGCTTGCAATCAGCACGTCAATTTTATCATCCTCAGTAATAAGCCAGGAAAAGCCGTCAACACCACCGCCGTTAATATATATATTATAGTATGTATCGGGTTGAGGGGCGGTATTATCATTTTTAAAGTAAGCTCTGTAGGTATAAAGCACGTCAGTTTCTTTTAATTGACGGTTGATATTCATAAAAGACGGAAGATTATTTCTTAAGGGTGAATCTATACCGCAGGCATCTATAACTAAATCACCGTAAAAATCACCTGAATCTGTTTTTATACCCGCTACTCTGCTGCCTAAAATAATGGGTGCTTTTATTATACTATTATATATTATATCCGCACCGCTTTTTTCGCAAAGGTGGGTAAGATGCTTTGCAAGGTGACGTCTGTCAACTAAAACGGAATCCTCCGAGGGCGACGGAAGAGTTATTGAAGCAACTGATTTATCAGGCGGAAAAATTGTAAGAGTATTTTTACCTAATGTAAAATCAGGGTCTACGGGTATACCCGCTATTTCAAATGCAGAAAGGTCGATAGCATCCGTTTGCTCTAACCCTAAAAGACCTTTTTCGCATTTTTCAAAAACTGTTACGTTATGACCTGCTTCTGCCAGCTTTATTGCTGCTACAAGACCACCGCAGCCTGCTCCTGCTACAAGAATTCGTGCCAAATAAAACACCTCCCATAAGTATATAACCGATAAAATTATAATTTATTACATTTTTAATATATCATATCTTTTTTACGGTGACAATTAAATATTTTTTTGTTCAGAAAAATTTCATTTTGTAACAGAATTTATCCGTTTTTGACGGTTTTTTGTAAACTATTTGGTATAAATAACAAAACGCAAGGGCGTTTATAGTGCAATTTGCACATTGAAAAAGGGTTGTGAATGTGTTATAATGCCCGAGGTTGTTACAAAAGGTTACAAATTTGTAATAATTTATTACAGACGTGAAATACTTATTAATATAAAAATTACGAAAGGCAAACAATATTCTATGACAAAAAGCAGAATTAAAAGTATATCAGCAGTAATTGCTCTTGTACTCGTGCTTAGCTCAATGTTAAGCGTAAATGCAGCTGCCAAAAGCCTCGAATACTCAGCCTCATCTTCTTACAGAAGCAGTTCATTTTACAAAAATCTTTCAAAAGTAGAGCTTACAGGCGACCAGGTTACTGACCTTGTTAACGTTGCAAAATCTCAGGTAGGTTACCACGAAGGCTCTCTTTCAGGCTACGGTAGCGGTAGCAGTAACATCACCGAATACGGCAGATGGTACGGCAACAACGGTACTTATTGGTGTAACGTTTTCGTTTCCTGGTGTGCTTACGTTGCAGGTATCCCCTCAAACGTATTCCCTAAGCTCGCTGGCGTTGGTAACGCTTATTATTCAACTCTCCCCTCAGTTGGTGCAGAGTGCTTCCGCTTCTCTTCAGGCAGAAGCCTTGAAGCAGGCGACCTCATTTTCAGCTGTACTTGTTCAGCATCCTACGGCTGTATTGACCACGTTGGTCTTGTTGTAGGCGTTGAAAACGGCACTATTTACACTGTTGAAGGCAATATGTCTGACACAGTTAAGGCTTGTCAGTATCCTGCAAGCACAGGCTTTTCTTCTTACTATCACGCAAGAATCAATTACGTTGCAAGACCTCAGTACGAAAACCGTGCTGAAGCAACAGATATTGAGCTTTCAAGCCCCAACGGAATTATTTCCCACGATAAAAATGTTTACGTTATTTACGATACACCCGTATCATATCCTACTGCGGTAGCTCTCAGCGAGGAAATGGGCGGTAGCCTTGCTTCTCTTGATAGCGAAAAAGAGCTTGAAGCAGTAAGCAGTCTTGTAAAGGACGGCTCTCTTGACAGATATTTCGTTAATGAAACAGAGGAGGATGGCGTTTACGCTATCAATTCTGACGGCAAGGTTGTTACAACTAAGGAATACAGACGTAACACTGGCTTTATTTGCGAAATCAGCTCTGACGAAGCAACACCCGTAAATGCTGCGGCATTTAACGGCAGAAGATACGAGGTTTTCGATACTAACGCTTCTTATGATATGGCAAAGGCTATTGCTCAGGCAAAGGGTGGCTCGCTTGCAGTTATCAACAACGAAACAGAAGCAATGATGCTTTCACTTCTTCTTAAAGAATGCGACGGCTACCTCACAGGCACCGAGGGTGCAAAAAAAGTTCTTCTTAACGACGGCTCACATAAGCTTTCAGTTGCAGAAGAAGGCGAAGAAGTAAACTACGGCTTTATTATCGAGTATGACGACTCTGTTAAGCGCACCTTGATTTACGATGCTAACGGCGGTGAAAACGTGCCTATCGAGAAAATCGCAAATCACGGCGAAAGAGTTAACGTTACCGATTTCGTACCCGTAAAGAGCAACAAAACCTTCCTCGGCTGGTCTTACACCGACAACTCAAAAACAGTTGACGTAAAATCAGGTGCAAGAATTAAGCTTACAAAGGATACAGTATTATACGCTGTTTGGGGATAAGGCTCTCTTTAAAGTGGTAAATTGGAAGTGGCAAGTGGCAAATTAAGGGGCACTTCGTGCCGATTGTAAAGATGCCAGATGCCAACTCCCAGATGCCAGATGCTTACAGGGAGCAAATAATTTACTAATCGAACAAATTTTAAAAGGCGGTGTACCTCTCTTCGAAGAGGGCAAGGAACACGACCGCCGCCGGTGGCGGAAACAGGGAGTGTGAGTTGGCGTAGCGGTCAAAATTGTGCGAAGCGAATAGCGAGCAAACAATTTTGGGTACCGCAAGAGGGCA
>JAZNVT010000015.1:0-50186 GCA_045592945.1 Acutalibacteraceae bacterium
ACATCCCTATATTAAAATAGTCAAACTGCAAACATACGTCTGAAGTTTGACTTATCTTTTAATGGGGTGGATGATCGGGGTCGAACCGACGACCTCCAGGGCCACAACCTGGCACTCTAACCAACTGAGCTACATCCACCATATTTGGCACGGTTGGAGGGATTCGAACCCCCGACCTACTGCTTAGAAGGCAGTTGCTCTATCCAACTGAGCTACAACCGCGCGTTGTGGAGCGGGTGATGGGAATCGAACCCACACGACCAGCTTGGAAGGCTGGGATTCTACCATTGAACTACACCCGCACGGTGTCACAACAACGGATATTTTATCACAACACTATATAGTTGTCAAGGATATTTTTTGAAAATATCGCTTTTTTTATAATAAAATTTACCAACCGATTCATTCAAAATCGGCCAAGTTGTAAAACTCGCCTGTAAATCTGCCATGCAAATCTTTTTTGCCATTCTGGTCTACAACAATGACCTTTTTACTCTTATACAATACAGCGATTTTATTATATTTACCAGAATTCTCAACGAAATGCTTTTTTAGCTTTTTATAGTCTTTATCCTTCCTTTTTAAAACATCGGGAATTTGCAAGGCTGATGAACAAGACAACATATCGCAAACCAATTTTTCACGAAGGATTTCACTATCGCTTTTTAAAGAAAAATGATTATAGATTTCAACCGCATAATCAGATAAAGTCATTTTAGAGCCATTTACACTATTACCGAACTCATAAAAAAGCCTAAACGGCGTATACCCGCATTCATTTAATAAGTAATCAAGCGTATATAAAAATCTACCGCTATTATACATTCTCTCGAGAGCATCCTCGCACTTTTTAAGGCTAATTAGCTCTTCTTCACTTAACCAAGGTGTTTTAATTACCTCGTAAGGTGGTGTATCCGAAAAAACACAAGGGTATTTATCAGGATTTTCTCTCATATCTGCACCGTAAAGAAGCTTTAAAAAGCCCATTTGCAGCATATGCGCTTTAAGATTATACCCAATATCAAAGCTTCTTTCAAAGCTTTTAATATCTTCGCCTGTAAGTCCTGCAATTAAATCTATATGAATATGCATATTACCTAAAGCAACAAGCTTTTCGATATTCTTTTTAAGCTTTGCAGTGTCAGTTTTTCTGTTGATTATTTTAAGCGTAGCTTCGTTAAAGGACTGCATGCCTATTTCTAGCTGAAACAAGCCATCAGGGGCGGTTGCTAAAATGTTGTACGTTTCCTCAGTAAGAATATCCCCTGCTATTTCAAAATGGAAGCAGACGTTTTCTGGTATTGCTTCACCAACGTTGTCAAGAATAAAGCTTAAAATTTCATTAGCACGTTTTGAATTCGCGTTAAAGGTTCTATCAACAAATTTAACGGTTTTAGTACCACTGTTCGAAAGCTTTATAATATCATTTTTAACTCTATTCAAATCAAAAAATCTCAAAGGCGAGCATCTTCCAGATAAACAGTAGGCGCATCTGTAAGGACATCCCCTGCTCGTTTCAATATAGCAAATTCGTCCCGAAAGATTTTCAAAATACTCG
Source organism: Acutalibacteraceae bacterium (assembly GCA_045592945.1). Classification (GTDB taxonomy): domain Bacteria; phylum Bacillota; class Clostridia; order Oscillospirales; family Acutalibacteraceae; genus DTU089. The sequence goes on from JAZNVT010000015.1 coordinate 1,559, forward strand.
TCTATATAAGGGCTTACAGGAGTACCTACATACTCTTTTTCATCGTTTATAGCTATTTTATCTTCTAACCTATAAGCCAATCCTGCAACTCTAACAGGGTTTTTATGTGAATTAATTAAGTTAATAAATTCAGGGAAGGTTTCTTCACCCTCACCACAAAGCACGTAATCGATAAAATCGTATTTTGTCAGCACGTCATCAGCCCTATAAGAAACCTCGGGACCGCCTACAACAATTTTACAATTAAGCTTTTCTTTAACCAATGCACAAGCTTCTAACGTTTTTAAAATATTCCAAATATAGCAGCTAAAAGAAACTACGTCAGGCTTTTCTGCAATAATACGAGAAGCAAATTCATTTATATCACCGTTAATTGTAGCTTCTACAACCTTGAAACCAACGTCATTACCGCAATAAGCTTTAAGCCCTGAAGCAAGACACCAAGGCGCTAATGAAGAATGGATATATTTTGAATTAAGACAAGCGATTACAACTTTCAAGGCGTTTCCTCCGATGATATTTCTGAATATATATTAGCACATTATCCTCAAAATAGAAACACCATTTTTACTTAAATTTATCTTGTAATTTTTTTATTATATGATACAATTATTATTGTATAAATTAAGGTGCAAAAGCATCCTTTGGAGGTCTTAATTATGTTAAAAATCGGTCTTGTTGGTGTTGGCGGCATAAGCGGTGCTCATATCCCTGCTTGGGAAGCAATGGAGGGTGCAGAGCTTGTTGCTATTTGCGACATTCGTACAGAAAGAATGGAAAAATATCCCGAAAAAAGACATTATACAGATTTTGATGAAATGCTCAATAACGAAGAGTTAGATATTCTTGACATCTGTCTTCCCACCTATCTTCACGCAGATTTTGCAGTTAAAGCAATGGAAAAAGGTATTAACGTTATTTGCGAGAAGCCTATCTCATTAAAAGAAGAAGACGTTGAAAGAGTTTACAGCACTGCTGAAAAGAACAACGTTAAATTTATGGTTGCTCACGTTTTAAGATTCTGGCCTGAATATGAGCTTCTTAAAGAGATTTACGATACTAAAAAATACGGTAAGCTTCTTTCCGGTACAATGATAAGATTAGGCGGTTATCCCAAATGGAGCTGGGACGGCTGGATGATGGATGAAAAGAGAAGCGGTCTTGTACCCTTTGACTTACATATCCATGACCTTGACTTTATGGTTTACGCTTTCGGTGAGCCTAAAGTAAAATACCAATACCGCTCAAAGCTTCCTAAACAGGATTTTATCAGCCTTAGCTATGATTTCGGCGATTTCACAATCAATGCAGAATCTTCTTGGTATGCAACCTGCTACCCCTTTACTGCTGAATTCCGTTTCCAATTTGAGGATGCAGTTGTTTCAAACGAAAACGGAAAAATGGTAATCTATTTAAAGGACGACGAGAAAATCGACCTTTCTCAAGAGGCTGAAGGTGACACAGGCAGCATCAATCTTCCCAAGAGTGATGCATATGCAAACGAAATCAATTACTTTGCAGACTGCGTTCGCAACAACAAGCCTGTTGATAAATTTAAACCCTCTGAGCTTGAATGCGTATTAAAAATACTTAACAATTTATAATTTAAAGTTGGTTTTTTAAATGAGTTTAAAATCAAAGCTTCGCAAATATTTTATAAAAACAAAAACCATTGATACCTTTAAGTTAGGCGATATAACTTACAAGATTGTTGATAGAAAATGCTTTTTACCATCTTATAAAAACAGACGCGATTTACTTTTTAAAACAGAAAATTCTAATCGTGTATATTCACATTCTGCTATTTTTTTAGATACTAAAAACATTTTTCAACCCGTGTTAAGCACGCCCCAAAAGCTGATTGACGCTTGGAGCAAAAGAGATAACGTTGATAATGCTCTTGTGCTTGGTTGTGCAGGTTGCACTATCCCCCGTTTTATTGCATTAAAGTTCCCTCAATGTAAAACCGTTGGAATAGAATACGAGGAAAAATTCATTGAAATTGCTTGGAAGTATTTCTGGATACCTGAATTTGATTCTAAATTCAAGCTTTTACACGATGATGCTTTCGAATACGTAAAGGATACTGATGGTGAAAAATACAACGTTATTTGCGTTGACGTTTTTTCTGAAAACCAATTACCTCAAGATGTTTTTTCTAATGAGTTTTTGAGTGATGTAAATAATTGCTCCAAGGACAATTCAATTATCATATTTAATCTTTTAGAAGAAAGTATTGATAACGTTTTACCCTTCGCAAAAGCTTTACCTAATTATTTCAATGAAAAATATATCATTAATTATGATATTCATTGCTTTTTAGTTGCGATAAAATCCACAGATAGTATAGATAAAAAGGATTTTATCGAAAGCTTAAAGCAAATTGGTAACGTTACTATTATTTAACAAGTGGGAGGCTTACTTATGGCAAGCGCAGCTAATATAAATAAACGTTGGTTTTACCTTGGAACAGGCGTTTTTGCTATGCTTTTTTCAGGCGTTTTATACGCCTGGTCTATTTTAAAAATACCGTTTAAAGAAGTATTTAATTGGAGCGACTCTTCACTTGCATTTAACTTTACTCTTACAATGTGCTTTTTCTGTTTAGGTGCATTTTTCGGCAGTCTTATCTGTAAAAAAATCGGTCCTAAAATCACATTGATAATTGCCGGTGCATTAGTTGGTATAGGCTTTGTTGTAACGGGTCTTCTTAACGCCGAGCTGTTATACCTCTTGTATTTCAGCTATGCAATTCTAGCGGGTACGGGCATCGGTATTTCATATAACGTTGTTGTTTCAACGGTTGCCGCCTGGTTTCCTGATAAAAAAGGTCTTTGCTCCGGTTGTCTTATGATGGGCTTCGGTGTAAGCACCCTGCTTTTAGGCAACCTTATTAGTACCTTCTTCGAAAACGAGAGCATCGGTTGGAGTAAAACGTATATTGGTCTCGGTATCATTTTAGCGGTTGTTCTCATAATTGCAGGTATAATCCTTAAAAGACCGTCGCAGGATACAGTGCTCCCCGCCCCTAAGCAAAGAAAAACAGTTTCAAAAGAAAGCTTTGAAGCACGTGATTTTTCTACTAAAGAAATGCTTAAAAGCTTTACCTTCTGGCGTGCTTTCGTTTGTATGGCATTTATTACAGCGGTTGGCAACTCCGTTATCAGCTTTGCAAGAGACCTTGTAATTTCAGTTGATGCTGCCCCTGCTCTTGCTACTACTTTAGTTGGTGTGCTTTCAGTTTTCAATGGCTTCGGAAGAATTCTTACGGGTGCCGTTTACGATGCTTTAGGCAGAAGAAAAACAATGATTGCCGCTAATATTCTTACAATCGTTGCAGCGGGTATGACTCTTTTAGCCGTTCAAATGAATTCACTTCCTGTTTGCATCGTAGGTCTTTGCCTTACTGGTATGTCATACGGCTCTTGTCCTACAGTTACTTCAGCTTTCACGTCATCATTTTATGGTCAAAAGTATTTCTCAACTAACTACAGCTTAACAAACTTTAACTTAATCGTTGCAGCATTTATCGCTTCATTTAGCAATAGCTTACTTATATCAAGCGGTAGCTATATTTCACCGTTTATTATGCTACTTATTTTAGCAGTTGCGGCGTTAGGTCTTAATGTTACAATTAAAAAGCCATAAAAATATTAACACATAAAAAAGCTCCTTGTTTTACAAGCTCTGTAAAACAAGGAGTAATTTTTATTCAGCTTTTTCAAGTTGGGCATCAAGATTTTGCTGTCTTCTTTCTTCGAGAGATTTAACAATTTCCTTATGCTTTTTACCCGAAAGCTTATAGAAAAGCATTGGTATAACCGCAAGGAATGAGAATATAGCAGGAAGAATAGCAAAAAGGTAAATAAGACTTGCTTTAGCTTCTAAGGGTATAAGCTCGGGTGTATCCGCAAATTGCTTATAGCCAACATAAATCAAGAAAAGGTTTGTTACATAGGTTGTGCAGTTGCCGAGTATTCTTGACAAGGTATTTTTAAGAGAGCTAACCGTCGCTTCATTTCTTTCGCCATATTTATACTCACCGTAATCATAAACGGACATCTGAATAAGACCGGGAATAGTGTTATAAAAGCCCGTTGTAAGACCGTGAATAGCATACCATATAACAACGCTTATAAAAATCTGTTGCGGTGTATGGGCTTCATAAGGGTAAACAGAAAGAAACATTGCCGTGTAGCAGATACCTGTTCCAAGCTTCATACCGATATAGAGAATTTTATCATCAACCCATTTGCGGATAATCGGAGCAAGGAAAAGCGATAAACCGGTTGTTACTAAGGATGCTAAGGATGCAAAGGATAGCAAAGCGGCGTAGTTACCGTCAGAATATGTATACGCAAATTCAATAGACGTACCTTCAAAGAATTTAATAACGAACTGCTCAGTTCTGAAACAAGCAATAAACGCATAAGTCATAAGACCGTAGCCAACGGACATACCGTGACCGAGAATTTCTGAAAGCATATATAACATTAACGGTTTATTTTTAATAATATTTTTATAAACAACCCGAAGCTTAGGTGCTTCGACCTTAGGCGGATCAGCTATACGTTCCTTAGTAACAATTATATTCCACAAGGTTAAAGGGATAGCTAATAAGGTTACCACACCGTAGCCATAGAAATATCTTTCGGCTTCTGAAAGATTAGGTAAAAGGAACGGAAGAAATGCCGCAATATACGTACCACAAGAACCGATTGAGGATGAAAGAATGCTTTCAATAGCGGCAAGGTATCCCCTCTCTAAGTTATCGGTTGTTCTACGTGCATTAAGAGCTGTTAAAGCAGCATTATAAAAGGTGCTGAAGGCATCGTTAAGGAAATACAGTAAAACGAGATAAGCAACCTTAAAAGCATCACTTATGCCTGGGAAATAAGCTTTAAGGGGCATTGCTTGTAAAACCACAACAAGATTACAAGGGATAATCATCAACATAAGCCAAGGCTTAAATCTACCCCATCTGCCGAAGGTTTTACGGCTTTTGTCAAGGAAGCTTGAAACTATAACGTCATTTGCGATATCCCAAAAGCCAAGGAAGAATACAATTGTGCTGTAGGTTGCAAAGGCACTTTCGCTTAAGCCTAAAAAGGTTGATGCAACAAGACCTCCGAAGAAGCCGTTCATAGCTGTACCGACTTTTGAAACAGCAGTGCTACTACTAAAAGCAGCATACTCCTTTAACGTTATTTTTTCATTAACGTTAGTTGCTAAACTGTTTTTTATTCGACCCATAATCCACCACCTATACAGTTATAAAAATTAGCTTTTAGTCAGGTTTGCGTATCATATGGTAGCACAACAAATCCGTATCATCACCCGAATATCCGAAATATTCATTTGAAAACTCAAAACCAAACCGTTTATACAAATTTATCGCAGGGGTATTTGAGGCAATAACATCCAGATGAATAGTTTCAGTACCATATAACTCTATACAATGCGCCATAAGAATGTGTCCTAACCCAATATTTCGATAACCACTATCAACACAAACGTTCGCTATATTGTAGCCACTGAAGGAAAAGGATTCATCAATAAGAGGTTTAAAATATCCATCAATGACGGGGGTGAGTTTATGAAAAAAATCTTTTGATATGTTGTCAATGCCATCAGTAAAATTCAATTTTGTTCCGCATGGTATTATGCACAAAACACCTATAATATTATCTTTATGCAATATAACGGATAAATTTTGTACGTTATATATATTGTTTTCCTTTTTCATGCAGTTCCCAACAAATTCAACCCAATTTGTATCAAAAGGGTTTTCGCATATTTTAGGATATATGTACGGGTCGGTGAGATGCAAATATTTAGCAATTGATTTAATATCATCAGAAAGCAATGCTTTTCTGCACTGAAAATCAGAATTCTGCATTTTTATACCTCTCAACAAGCTCTGTATGTTTTTTATAAGTCGGGAGATTCGGTAACGGCAAAAAGTCACAGTAATATATTTTTCCAAACACCTTGTTATCCACAACATATTTAAATCCAAGCTGTTTTACCAAAGATTCTACCTCTTTACTAAAAACGTTCATACACCAATTCTCAAAAAATATTCCGTTCTCGGCATATTCTTCCAACTGAACAAGAAAAGATTCAATAAGAATATTATAATTTTTCATATTTCTATATTCAGGTAATATTGAAAAAGTTAAAACATAGCCGTGATACAGTCCTGGGAAACAAATCATTTCAGTTTTGTCAGTATCAATGTCTGACTCTAACAATTCACCGTTTTTCGCCATATTAAACGTTTCTTCGTTCAATGCAACAATAGACCAGTCACCGACAATTACATTATTTTCATTAACCAAGTATTGAAAGGTTTCGCTATTATCTTGAAGATATTCTTCCCATTGTTGTGCTGTGCCTTCATTCTCTAAACCTATACCATTACAGTTAATATAATCATTTTCTACTAGCTGCACCGAAATTGAAGAAGACGTATACCCCAAAGCAAGTAAATCCTGGAATTTAAGCATTCGGCATCCCACGTTACCACCTTGTACCGTCGTTTTAGGCTTTTGAACACATTCCGAAGCCTCAGGCGCTTTACCTTTATACGGAAGAATAGCATCAGCAAGCTTTAAAATATGCTCTTCTAGAGGTGGTGTAAGAGCATCCATCCAATGTGTTCTGCCAAGATAGTATTCCATACTATCATTCAATTCACTTTCATCAACTTTAAACGGTAAAATAGTAACACCCGCGTTTACCGCAGAATTAATTTCATTTAAAACGTGGACAGAGGCTGAACTGTTTTGTGACAAAACAAGAACAAATACAGTCGATGATTTAATAGCCCTTACAATTGAACCGGCATAGTCAATACCGGGAGTAGCATCACGAAAATCAATCCAACAACGAATCCCCTTTTGCTCAAGTATACTTTGAACAGCCACTGCGATTTTTGTATCTTGATGTGAGTATGAAATAAAGCAATCGTGCATAAGCAAGCCCTTCTTTTTTTAAAATTAATTATATTATATCACAACCCTCTCAAAAAGTAAATTCACATAAAAAACAAAGCTACCAAATGGCAGCTTTGTTTTGGTTATTCCTCGAAAATAAGCTTTTCGATTTCATTTGCCGTTGTGAGCGTTACCTTATATGAAGCTTGTTCAACCTCAACCCTGCGGTCAGTTGGGCAATCTGCGATATAAATATTGTAAAACTCTGCTGTTTCTAAGATTTTCGGATTAAGCTCGTTAAAGAAATTAAAGCTTACGTCCGAGCCTTTGGTTTTATTCAAGAAAGAATCATCTGTAAGTGGGTTACCGTGTAAAGCTAATTTAGAAAAATGGCAATTGTTCGGGAGTGTAACAGCGGTAATAGCATTATTGCTGAGGTTTACTTCTATATATCCATCTGCTTCAAAAATTATGCCATCTATTTGTGTAAGCTTATTGTTTGATAAATCAAGGTAAGTCAGATTTTCACTTTTAATAAAGCCTGAAGCACTTTCGATACTGTTATTTGATAACAATACGGTTTGTAATGCATTCCATTCACTAAGCCATTCAACAGAGGTAAGCTTATTAAAGCTTGCTGAAATGCCGATTATATTTTTGCAATTAGCTAAGCCGGAAAGGTCTGAAATATTATTGTTATCTAAATATAAATATTTCAAGGATTCAGCAGATTTAGCGAGTATTGAAACGTCAGAAATATTATTATTCTTTAATGACACCTTACTTAAAATGGTAGCGTTTTCCAAGCCGTTCAAGGTTTCGATATTATTCCCATCAGCCTCGAGGATTTCAAGATAAGCCATCTTATTTAAAATGCTAAGACTTGAAATTCCAACGTTATTCATAGAGAGCTGCTCTATTTTAGTGAAATCCTCAATTAAATCAAGAGAAGCTGGTGAAGTACCGTTTATGTAAAGCGCCGTAAGACTATCGGCTAAAGGAGCTAAAGCCTTGAAATTTGTTATTTTTTCATTGCCGTTGAGATTTAATTCAGTTAAATTTTCTAAAGCTTTAAAATCAAGGCTCTTTAATTGCGCATCAGTCAAGCTACAGTTTTCCAACACAAGGCTACTGAGGTCATGAGCTGATAACGTATTGAGATTTTCCATATCAAACGTGCAATTAGTAAAGCTTAAGAATGACAAATTTTCAAACTCAGCAAGAGCTAGCATATCATCTGAATCAATTATTTTGCCGTCAATTTCAACAGAATAATCGTTTTTCTCGAAAGCCATATCAGCAACAGTAATTTTCTGCGATTGCTTAACTATTATTGAGCCAATCAAAACAGCCAACACTACTACAATACAGACAATTGCTGGTATTAGTTTTTTACCTTTGGGCTTTTGTTTGTTTCTTTTCTCGGTAACACGAGCCTCTTTAGTTTGTTTAGCCGGTTTATCCTTCTTTATTGACTGGGCATTAACTTCTTCGGTCGTTTTTTCTTCAGACTCAGGCTGAGTAATGGTTTCGGTAGCTTCTTCGGATACCGGTACAATCTCAGGCTCTTTATACCCGAGATAGTTTTTAATATCTTCAAGCATTTTTGCCATAGCAGCTTCTTTATCAATGTAAGCACTGTATCGCTGAACGTTAGTTAAATAAAACGCGAAATCGTTTTTCAGCGCACAATCTTCAAGCATAAAAGGCATAATAATTTTATCCAAATTAATTGCCTGGTCGAGCTCGCGCGGTACCCATTTTGATTCTTGAACCTTTTCGGATAAAATCAACACAAAAACCTTACAGTTTTTTATTGCGTTGGGTATCTCGGTAGCATAGCTGGCACCGCCTGATATACACATAGGAGCCATCCAGCAAGAGATACCATTATTTTCCAAAGTGTTTTTTACCCACAAGGCATCGTCAAACTCTTCGGATTTATAGCTTATAAAAATATCTTTATTTTCCATATATATCCCTTTCGAAAGCATTATGAAAGATACGAACATTATATCACATAGATTATAAAATGTAAAACAATTTTCTTATATACTTGAGTTTAGAGATTGTTGATGTATAAGCAATTTGGTTTGTGAGAAGAAATGAGGATTTGGGACGGGTTGTTATTCCTAAAGAAAATCGTATTACTTTGAGGATTCATGATAGAGAGCCGTCATATACATCATTGACACCTTTCGACAATTTTTGCTTTGGGGTACATAGTGTTGTGAGCAGATATAAAGCGAGGTGAAATTCACCTCGCTTGTATTTTATTTTACAAAATTTTCAAATCCCAGTATAACTATACCTAACACAACTAACACTACACCTACTACCCTATTAAGGGTTTCCGGTTTTGCTTTGTTAGCAAACTTAGCTGCAATTTGTGCCCAAAGAAATGTAAATATAACACACAAAACCAAAACCAAAACATCAGGTGAATCACCAAGAGAAAAGTGGGAAACAGCACCCGTTAATGCAGTAAACGCCATAATAAAGACACTGGTACCAACTGCAGTTTTTAATTCATATCCAAGTACACTGGTAAGAATAAGAAGCATCATCATACCACCACCGGCACCTACAAAACCACAAATAAACCCAATGAATATACCACATAGCACAGATCCGACTATTTTTCTTTTTTTGCTGACTGCTTCCATTTCAGCTTTTGTTGTCATAACAGGTTTCAAAATAAACTTGATACCGAGAATTAGTGTGACGAATGTACTGAATCCACCCATGGTATGTGAGGGAACCATACTTGATACATAACTTCCAACTACGGTAAAAATTAATATAATTCCCATCATAAGAAGTCCGTTTTTTACATCTAGATTTTTATTCTTACGATAAGTATATGCTGAAACAGCACTCGCCAACACATCAGAAGCAAGGGCAATACCTACAGCAGTATAAGGGGCAATTCCAAGAAATGTGATAAGCATTGGGGTTATTACAGCAGCGGCACTCATTCCTGCAAACCCTGTACCGAGACCTGCTCCCATTCCGGCAAAGAAAGTAACAATTATTGTAACTAAATAATCCATCAATTATATCTCCATATATTAATCCTTGATTCAAACGATGTAATAAAATTGAAATTATTATACCACAACTAAATCGAATTGTAAATTCGCACAGTATAAATTCCCTTTAATCACAAATGCTAACAACATAATTTGAGTTTAAGGAGAATGATATATTATGAAAGCTACTGGTATCGTCCGTCGGGTGGACGATTTGGGGCGTGTGGTTATTCCTAAAGAAATAAGAAGGACACTTCGTATTCGTGAGGGAGGTCTCGGCTATCGCCTCGGTCGGTGCTTCTGCTTCGCAGGGGTGTCCACCGGACACCCGCACCCCGTCACATACAACATTGACACTTTTCGACAGGTTTTGTGCTGGTATACATAGTTTCACTAAAAGAGCAACAGCAGAGTAAATTCCACTCTGCTGTTTTGATTATGGATTAAAAATATTTATTTTTTCTTTTTTAAAGAGATATCTATAAACTAAAAACGAAACTACACTATCAAAGGCATTACCTATACCAAATAGTAATGCTATGCCTGTTAATGTTGGTATCCATCGACCTGTTATATAAAGTATAAAAGCGATACCATAGTAAATCGTGTTTGTTACAACTGATTCAAACAGCATATAGTTTGTTTTACCAAGCCCATAAAATGTAGAGTCAAAAACATTTTGAAAAGCATACAATACATAAAAACCAACGAGTAATAAAACCAGATTAAATAGTTTATCCACATCACTAAAGCACAAAATATTTGTCATAAATGGTTTCCAAAGCGGTATGCTGACAAACCACAATGCCGAAATTAGCCCTGTTATAGCAAAATAGCCCATTGATTTTTTGCGAATATTCTCTTTGTTGCTTGCAACCTCTTGCTTGATTAGTTCGCCTAATTGCAACACGGGTAAAAGCAACCAACCCCAAATAAAATTATTGGCAACCCAATATGTACCCTGTTCGCCTACTACATTCACCATTCGTGAAATCATTATCATATAAGCAAGATTTCGCACAAGAGATTCCAACCCTGATATACCACCGATTTTAAAAAAATCTTTCATCCACGAAAAATCAAGCTTTTCTTTTCTAAAAATAAAAACATTTTCTTTAGAAAGAAGATGTATCGAAACTACAAAGATAATTAAATTAACAATAATGTTAGAATACCCAATACCATTTACTCCTAAATTAAATGAAAATGGCAGATTTGAAACAAGAAAAACATCCGAAGCAAGACAAAGCACCAACCTTGCTATAGTAAGTGCATATAAATATTTACTTTTATTTATAGTAACTAAGGTTACCAAAGAAAACTGTGTAAGCAAAACAAAAATATTGGCTATACTTTCAATTCTGATATATTTTGCGGATTCATCTAAAATCGTTAAATCGGTTGCCATAAATGAAAGCAAAGGATTAACAAATATAAAAACACCTATTGAAAGAAGCGTATGAATTACAAAAGATATCAACAAACCGGTTTTGATACGATTTGAAAACTCTGTTTTTTCTTTTTTTACCTTTCCTATAAAAAAGAAAAGTGGCAAAATGATTGCTTCATTTAAAACTTCATAAAACAGATTCACCCACGAAAGCTGACCTGCAATAGAAAACGCCCATTCATTTGGCAACTGACCAATCCAAAAAGACCTTACAGTTGTATAAACTGTAGGGACAAAACCTAAAACCATTAGGGCAAAAAACAATTTATAATTAAAGTTTTTGAGTGAGGATTTAATTATTTCCATTACAACCACATCCCTCTTTTGTATCATTATATCAAAACAGCTTTTAAATGTAAATTCGCACAGTATAAATTTCCTTTAATCACAAATACTAACAACATAATTTGAGTTTAAGGAGAATGATATATATGAAAGCAACAGAGATTGTGAGAAGAATAGAGGCTTGTGTTATAATAACACAAAAGTCGCTTAAAGCCGCATAAATACTGGACTTACGGGCGATTTTTGAAGGAAAATTTTTGACAAAAACAGCATATTTTGACCGATACATAGCAAAAGCGGAGTGAATTTCACTCCGCTTCGATAATATTATTTATGTATAATACAGTAACGCGTTTCGGCTTGTTTCATCGGATTGTTCTCGTCAAATTCCCAATCAGTTGTTTCGTGCGTGAACACGACGAGCCAAGTCATTGATTCGTCAAAAACATATAGATCTTCAGGCAAAACCGCATCAGGATTATACATGTTCTGTGCGAGTAATTTGTAAGAATCATACCATTCATCTTCAATAAGTTTTGCTAATTCTTTAACATCAACTTGGGCAACGAAATTCTTAATCTTTTCGTTATTGTAAAATAATTCACTCGTGCAACAAAGCGTTTCATCTTCTGACATAATTAATACTTTCCCCGCGTGAGTTTTGAGTTCTGAAAGAGCGCTTGAAAATGTGGCAACTGAAAAATCAAAGTTTAATTTATCCCACAGATATGCTTGCTTATACCAGTTAATATCAATGGCATATTTATTTTTTGCCATTAAAGCAATCCAATCTTTTTGCTTGATTTGAAATTCATCCCAAGATAATACAAAGTTATTTATAAATTTGTCACGAATTTCCAAAGAGTTTTCAATAAGTTGAATTTCCACAAAATCACCGCCTTTAATTTATTATAACACAATCAGTCCAAAAAGTAAATTCGTGCAGTATAAATCTCCTCAAATTACAGATAATAACAACACAATTTGTAATTTAAGGAGAAATGTATATATGAAAGCAACAGGAATTGTGAGAAGAATTGAGGGATGCGTTATAATAGGGCAAACCGCCTGAAAAGCGCATAAACACTATGGTTTTCGCTGGTTTGCCCCATTGAACGCATTGGTGTCAAAAAAGGGTTTTCGGCGATTTTTATACATAGCAAAAGCGAAGTGAATTTCACCTCGCTTTTGCTAATTGTAATATAGTTATATTTATGGTATAATAATTATGCGAAAAATGTAGAAAAAGAAAGTTATATAATATACTAATACATAAGAGGTGCACGAAATTATGGCTGTTTTTAAAGTTGAAACGAAAAATAAGGTTGATATTGACAAAAAGCCGAGGGTGTATTTTACCTGCCATCCTGATGATTTTGAAAGATATTTCAAAAAGGTTTGCGATGATATTTTCAAAACCCACGATTGTGCCATTTACTATACCGAAGATATGACTGAGGTTATCGCCGAGGATGAAAAAACGGTTGATCTCGGTCGTAATAACTTGTTTGTAATTCCTGTTACATTCAAACTTTTAACTACAGCTAATCGTGCTATGGATGAGGATATTCCTTATGCTTTGAAAGAACATATCCCTATTTTACCAATTATGATGGAACCGGGTATTGATGAGTTTTATTCTAAGCCCGACAAATTTGGAGAATTGCAATATCTTAATCCCTATAGTACCGACCCGACTGAAATTTCTTATGAAGAAAAACTGAAGAAATATCTGGAATCGGTACTTATCAGCGATGAACTTGCTAAGCGTGTTCGTGCGGCATTTGATGCCTACATATTCTTAAGCTATCGCAAAAAAGACCGCAAATATGCTAATGAACTTATGCGGCTTATTCACAGCATCCCCGAATGCCGTGATATTGCCATTTGGTTTGATGAGTTTCTAACCCCTGGCGAGAGTTTCAAGAAAAATATTGAAAAGATTTTAGACGATTGCAAACTTTTCACTCTGCTTGTTACTCCTCAACTCCTTGAAAAGGTTATTGACGAAAATGGCGAAGAACGGGATAACTATGTCCTTTCCACCGAATTGCCGTTGGCACGAAAGAAAAAAGAAGAAAAAGGCACCGATATCTTTGCTGTTGAAATGGAGAAAACGGACAGAGAAGCCTTATCTTCAATCAGTATAGAAGATTATACCAATCCCGAAAATGCAGATTTCCGCGATCGTTTGCTGGAAACCATGTCCCATATAGCTATTGCTACAACCAACACTCCCGAGCATAATTTCCTCATCGGCCTTGCGTATCTCGAGGGCATTGATGTTGAAGTGGATCGTGAACGCGCAATGGAACTGATTACTTCAGCGGCCGAATCCGATTTGCCTGAAGCAATGGAAAAGTTATATGATATGTTTAATGATGGGATTGTTGTAAACATTGATTATCCTATGGCTTTAAAATGGGCAAAACGGCTTGTAAATTACTATATAGCGTGCTATGGGGAAGAAAGCCCGGAAACATTAACATCTATGAGCAACTTGGCATTTACATATGGTGAACTTGGAGAGTTAAATGAAAGCGTTTTATTAAATGAAAAGGTATACAAATTACGAAACAGGATACTGGGTGAAGATCATCCTGATACAATCGCCTCTTTGAATAATCTCTCAATTGTCTATAACGCTATTGGAAATCATAAACGAGCCTGTGAATTGATTCAAAATGCCTATGAATTACGACGCAAGTTATTCGGAGAAGAACATCCAGACACATTACAATCTCTTAACAATCTGGCGGTTACATATGGCTATTTAGGTGACTACAGCAACGAACTTGTGATTATTGAAAAAATATATGAATTACAATGCAGAATTCTGGGAGAAGATCATTCTGAGACAATAATATCTTTACTTAATTTGGGTACAGCTTATGGTTTGTTGGGTAACTACCCCAAAGCATTAGTCGCACAAAAAAAAGCCTATTTATGTAGCTGTACAACTTTCGGTCGAGAGCACCCGAAAACCTTACATATTCTTAACAACATGATATTGACCTACGGCAATCTGGGTGATTACCAAAAAGAATTAGAATTAACACAAAGCATATATGAACTGCGCTGTAAAATTTTAGGCAAAGAACACCCAGATACTCTTAATTCCCTGAATAGTTTGGCAGGTGTATACATTGACTTAGGCGACTACGCAAAAGGGTTAGAAATAGCGCAAACAACTTATGAACTGCGCTGTAAAATTTTAGGCAAAGAACACCCGGACACTCTTAATTCCCTGAATGGTTTGGCAACCGCCTACGGCAAAATCGGTTGCAACGAAAAATACCTTGAGTTAAAAGAACACGTCTATGAAAGGCGTCGTATAATGCTTGGAGACGAACACCCAGATACCCTTCTTTCTCTAAGTAATTTATCACTGGCATATAGTTGTTTAGGGGATCATTTAAAAGCATTAGACCTTGCGACAAAAGCGTATGGATTGCGTTGCAAAGTGTTGGGAGATGAACATCCTGCTGCTCTTACATCCTTAAACATTTTAGCGGGCGTGTATAGCGAAATGGGTAAGCATTTTGATGCTTTGGAAACGAACGAAAAAACGTATGCGTTGCGTCGTAAGGTTTTGGGCGAATCCCATCCGGACACAATCTTATCTTTGTATAATCTAGCTATAACGTTCAGCAAGATTAGTAAGAATCAAAAATCGGTTGAATTGCTTGAAAAGGGATACGACCTTTCTCAAGAAGTTTTAGGTGAAAAACACCCACGTACCCTTGCTCATATTGTAAGTCTCGCGCACGGGTATGCCGCATTAAATAATATCTCTAGTGCTGTTAATATGTATGAAAGAGCATGTAGCCTATACTGCGAGATATATGGTAAGAACTATCAAGAAACAATCGACGTTCTCAGCGCTTTTGCCAGTTTTTGTTTTGACTCAGGTGATTTTGCGCGAGCAAAAAGTTTATATCAAATTTTATACGAAGTATATTGCACAAAACACGGTACTGACGACAAAATAACGCTTATTACACTTAACGATTTAGCTCTTTCGTATCTAAATAACAACGAAAATTCAAAGGCCGTTGAATTGTACGAACAACTATATCAAAATGCCATTCGTGTTTTCGGAGAAAAGGACCGTTATACCTTAAACTTTTTAACTAATCTTATCATTGCTTACAATAAGCTTGGAAACTTTAAGTTGGCCGCAAAATACGGAGCGAAAGTCTATGAGTATCAATGCGACGTGCTGGGTGAAAAGCATCTAAAAACCCTAAAAACTCTACATGAACTAGCGTTTTCTTATTATAAATTAAAGGATTATACAACGGCCTTGTCACTGAATAAGAAGGTTTATGAGTGCCGTTGTGAGCTTCTTGGTGAAGACCATTGTGATACGTTGCGTTCTTTAAACGAGTTAGCGTTTTGCTATGGAGATTTAGGGGATCACATCGAGGAAGCAAAGCTTTTGGAGAAGAGAGTAAATCTGTTGAGTAAATGCCTAGATGAGAATCACCCGGAAGTCTTGTCTGCACTAACTAATTTAGCATATGCATATAGTGAAAACGGAAATTATACTAAAGCAATTGAAATTTATGAAAAAGTATATAAGCTACGATGCAGTGTTTTAGGTCGATTACATCTTGATACATTGCGTTCGCTTAACAATTTAGCGTTTGCATATAAAAAGAAAAGCGATTACATAAAAGCTTTGGAACTTTTTGAAAAACTGTATGCTTTCCAAATTGTAGCTCTGGGAAAGAATCATTGCGATACAGAATTTACTTTATATATGATTAAAAATGTACGTACGATAATCTCTTGAATTCATAATTTTATATTTACAGTATAAAACTCCTTTGTTGACAGATAATAACAGTGTTATCAAATCAACAAAGGAGTTTATATATATGAAAGCAACAGGGATTGTGAGAAGAATAGATGATTTAGGAAGGGTTGTTATTCCTAAAGAAATCAGAAGGACACTTCGTATTCGTGAGGGAGACCCGTTGGAAATATTTACTGCAAGTGATGGTGAGGTTATTTTTAAAAAATACTCCCCTATGGGTGAGCTTTTACAGTTTTCGGGGCAATATTCCGAGGTACTCAGCAGGACTTCAGGGATGCCCGTTCTTATCACCGACCGTGACCATGTTATTTCCGCCTCGGGAATTTCCAAAAAAGATGTACTTGAAAAGCACCTATCAAAAGAAGCTGAAGAATTGATGGAAAACAGAGAAAGCTACGTAAAAAAAAGTAATTCCGATGTATTTTATCCCGTTGATAATTCCGATTTAGAAGCAGCTCTTGTTTTTCCTATTATTGCTTCGGGTGATATCGGCGGCGGTGTTATTTTCCTTTCTGACGAAAGCAAGTCTATCCCCTCTGAAACTGAAATTAAGCTTGCTCAGGTTGCGGCAGCTTTTCTCGGTAAACAAATGGAAGAGTAACTTTAACAAAAGTAAAGCTTTAAATTTGTGCAAGTCACCAAAACGTTATTTCAAGGCTTATAAATCATTGATTATAAATGCTCCTTATGGTAAAATAGATATGTTTGAATGGATTTAAAGCATTTCTATTTTCTCATAAGGAGTTTAATTATGGCATCTCGCGAAGAACGTACTGAGGCTTTGGCTACAAACTTAAATATTTACGTTAGTGATGCTCATATTTTCACTTCTGACGCTATTGTTCTGGCAGACTTTTGTGCACCGCGTCATAAAGACAAATGCTGTGATTTAGGAACGGGTAACGGTATTATTCCGTTATTATGGTTAAGAGATTACAAGCCTGCTGAAATTGTAGGAGTTGAGCTTGCGGAAAGTGCAATTAAGCTTTTTAGCAAGACTCTTAAAGAAAACAATATTGAAGATAAAATTTCAATTGTTCATAACGATTTAAGAAAGTTAAAGGGTGTTTTACCTAACGAATATTACGATATTGTAAGCATTAACCCGCCCTATAAAAAGCTTGGCACGGGTATTGTAAATGACGGTGAGGATTACAAAAACGCCCGTCATGAATTCACCTGTACTCTTGAAGATGCGGCAAAAGCAGCCTCTACCCTGTTAAAATACGGCGGTAGGTTTTGCATCTGTCAACGTCCCGAAAGGCTACCCGATATTTTCGCAGCAATGAGAAAATATAAGATAGAACCTAAATCTATGAGAGAGGTTATTCAAAGAACAGGAAAAGAGCCTAACCTCGTTATGGTTGAGGGTAAAAAGGGCTCTGCTCCCGGCTTCAGAATAAGAGAACCGCTTATTATTGAAAATGAAAGCGGAAAATATTCGGAAGAAGCCGAAAAGCTTTTTTACGGTTATAAATATAAAGAAATATAAATTTCTCTGGAGGGAAAATTAATGGCAAAAACAAAAACCAATAAGCCTAAGCAGTTAGGCTATATCGGAAGCAACGAAAAATGGGCTTTCGCTATAGGCGGTTGCGGTCAGGGTATGATTTACGCGATGATGTCGAGCTACATAAGCGACTATTACGTTAACGTGCTCCAGCTTCCACTTATGTTTGTTCTTCTTTTGATGCTCCTTGCTCGTGTATGGGACGCTATCAACGACCCGCTTATGGGAATTATTGTTGATAAACGCACAACCAAGAGAGGTAAATTAAAACCATATATTCTTTATGCTGCCATACCGATTGCACTTTTCACAATACTTATGTATTTAAGCCCGAACCTTGATAAAACCTCATTGATGGTTTATTCTGCTATCGTTTACGTTGGTTGGGGTATGCTTTACACAATGGCTGACGTTCCCTTCTGGAGCCTTCCTAACATTATGACCCCTAAGGCTGACGAAAGAGGCAACGTTTTATCCTTCGGTAAAACTATTAATGGTATCGGCTCAGCTGTACCCGAGGTTCTTTTCCTTATTTGCGGTTTTGTTATTCCGATTCTTTTCGCAGGTAGCGACCCTCTTACTCAGGAAAAAAGAAAATATCTTTTAATGGCTATCGTTACTGTTGGTATAGGCATTATTCTTTACACAAGAACTTACTTTAAGGTTAAAGAAAGAGTTGTTATTCCGCCTAAAACCCGTAAGCCCGGCGAGCCCTCTACCCTTTCAAGACTTTTCAAATGCAAGCCCCTTATGCTTGTTGTTGCTATGGGTGTGCTTTCAAGCGGTAGATATATGGTGCAGGCTGCTGCTATTCACGTTGCAAGATACGGCTTCTATATTGGTCCCGACCTTGCTACACTCACAGCAGACGAAAGAATTGCCGCTATATCTCAGAGCGTTTCAACTGTTAAAACAATTTTCCAGGTATGTGCTATCGTTGGTATGTTTGGTGCAATGCTCTTTATGCCCGCACTTATGAAAAAATTCCAGTACCACAAAATCGTTATCACAACCTGCATTTTAGGCTTTGTTTCAAGCATTTTCACAACCCTTATCGGTTGGTTTGCACCCAGCGAATATTCACTTTACGTTTGTATCCCCTTTATCATCATTTCTTGTATTCCCTTAGGTGTTATTAACAATATCTCAATTGCTATGATTGGCGACTGTCTTGACTATATGGAGCTTAAAACAGGCTTCCGTGACAATGCTCTCGGCTCAGCTTGTCAAGGCTTTGTAAATAAACTAGGTAACGCTTTTGCTACTTGCGGTATCGTTTTAATGTATATGTTTATTGATATTGACCCCGCACAGATGCTCTCTAAAACCGCTGTTATTGCAGCAACAGAGCTTTCAAAGACACAGAACTTTGCAATGTTCTCTCTTGTTTCAATAGTTCCCGGTATAAGCATGCTTCTTTGCGCTCTTCCGATGTTCTTCTACAAAATTGACGGTATGAAGCCTCAGATTGAAAAAGAGCTTGCAGAAAGAAGAAAAGTAAGCGGTGTTAAAATCAACGAATAATTAATTCAAATTTTTAAAAGAAGGTTATTTAAATGAAATACGATGTTGTAATCGTAGGTGCCGGTCCCGCCGGTATATTTACAGCCCTTGAAATGAGAAAGCTTGGCTCTGAAAAATCAATTCTCATTGTTGAAAAGGGTCAACCCGTTGAGAAAAGAAGCTGTCCTAAGGCTAAAACAAAGCAATGCGTTAACTGTAAGCCCTATTGCCATATAACAACAGGCTTTTCGGGTGCAGGCGCATTCTCTGACGGTAAGCTTTCATTAAGCTACGAGGTTGGCGGCGACCTTCCCTCTCTTATCGGTGAGGATTTCGCTCAAGAGCTTATTAATTATACAGACAAGATATATCTTGAATTCGGTGCTGACGAGCATATTGAGGGTATAAGCAACGATAACGAGGTTAAGGAAATACGTAAAAATGCTATTCAGGCAGGCTTAAAGCTTGTTGACTGCCCCATCCGTCACCTTGGCACGGAAAAGGCACAAACACTTTACCTTGAAATTGAAAACCATTTAAGAAACAACAACGTTGATATGATGTTCGGCTACGAATGTACTGATATCCTTATTGAAGACGGTGTTTGTAAAGGTGTTTTCATAAGTAAAGGTGACGACAAGCAACAGATTGATGCTGATAAAATAGTTGTTGCTACCGGCAGACGTGGTGCTGACTGGCTTGAAAAGCTTTGCACAGAGCACGGTATTGAGCATCAGGCAGGTACGGTTGATATCGGTGTCAGAGTTGAGGTACGTAACGAGGTTATGGAAAAGGTTAACCGTGTGCTTTACGAATCAAAGCTTATCGGTTACCCGAAGCCCTTTAAAAATAAGGTTCGTACCTTCTGCCAGAATCCCGGTGGCTTTGTAAGTCAGGAAAACTACGATAACGACCTTGCGGTTGTTAACGGTCACTCTTACAAGGAAAAGAAGTCAAACAACACAAACGTTGCTATTCTTTGCTCTCACAACTTTAACCAACCCTTTAATCAGCCAATTGAATACGCTCAGAAGGTTGGCGAGCTTACTAATATGCTTGGCGCAGGTCACATTCTTGTTCAACGCTACGGCGACATTCTTGACGGTAAAAGAACATGGCCTAAAGAGCTTGCACAGTCAAACCTACGCCCATCACTCCCTGATGCTGTTGCAGGTGATATCACCGCGGCAATGCCTTACAGAGCGATGACAAACATCATAAACTTTATTCAGGCGGTTGACCACGTTGTACCCGGCTTCGCATCAACCGAAACACTCCTTTACTCCCCCGAGCTTAAGTTTTACAGTAATAAAATTAAAATGGATACTGAGCTTAACACAAGTGTTAAAGGTCTTCATTGCTTAGGCGACTCATCCGGTTGGACAAGAGGTCTTATGATGGCTTCTGTTATGGGTGTTTTAATGGGCAGAAAGATTGTTGAAGAAAAATAATTCAAAAAAATCACCTCTCGTTTTTTAACGAGGGGTGTTTTCATATTTCGCATAATTCGGTAAAAAATATAATATATTTTACAGGAGGTGCGAATATGGTTTTAAATTTTGATATTAAAAAGCTTTTGAAAAACGTTGCCATTCCCGTTTTGGTCGGTGCATTAGCAGGCTTTCTTACCAAAAATGACGTAACTGAATTTATGGAGACTGCTAACAAGCCTTTCTTTATGCCACCAGGCTGGCTTTTTCCTGTTGCGTGGACAATTCTTTACGTTTTAATGGGTGTTGCGGCTTATTTTATTGATATTTCAAAGGCTATAGATAAAGATAAGGCTTTACTCGTTTATTATGCTCAGCTCTTTTTTAACTTTGTCTGGAGCTTTATCTTCTTTACCGCAGGGAAATATTTATTTGCTTTCGTGTGGATAATAGTTTTATGGTTATTGATTTTACTGACAATAATCAAGTTTAAAAAGATTGACACAAGAACAGTTTTATTGTTAGCCCCCTATCTTGTTTGGGTTACCTTTGCCGCAATTTTGAATTTGAGCATATATATATTAAACAGATAAAAACAGCCGAAAGAATCAAAGTTCTTTCGGCTGTTTAAATTATCGCTTTATTCAGTTTAAAGTGAATAAGGGTTGTTCTTTATCGTAGTTTGAAGTCCAGATATTAATCTCGTATTCTTCGAAAAGCTCGGGGATTGTAATATCCTTATCGTCAAGCTCTTTTTGTAATTCTGCCATTGAATATGAATCAAACTTGCAACGAATCATTTTAATATTATCATACTCGGTTGCCATAAATTTCCAATCAAATTTCTTTCCGCCTTTTTCAAAGCCGAAGCAAAGGAAATTATTTTCGAAGTTGTTGTTAAGTGCTTTATAAGCATCTTCATCAGCAAAATAAATATCAACCCAGATAAACTCGTCTGATTTAGTAACGTCTACAGCTTTAACGCCCTCTGCAAGCTCGGAAACATCGGCAGGGTCTTTACCGTAGTTTTTATTGTATTCTTCACAGGTTATTGAGTAATTACCTATAACAGTTCTGCCTACACCATCGTTTGTTTTATGCTGAAGATAAACGTTAAAATTGAGTGCGAAAATATTCTTATTAGTTACTGTTAATTGGTCAGTAAGAGCTACAACATTTGCAAAATCATCAAGCTTTGACAAGGTGTATTCAACGCTTACACCATCGCTTAAGAACTTAAGCTCACCGGGACAACCAATCTGAGAGCCGTTATTTACGTAGAAATAAAACACGGGAACGACATCAACAAAAGAATTGCCGCCTGCAAAGTGAGCATCTAGAAGCTCCTCTTCCTTATCGAAAGTAACGGTAAGCTTAACACCGTCAGCAGTAGCTTCTGCTGAATATTCTTTAATACCATTTACGTGCTTTTTAATCTTACTGAGTTCAATAGTATTGTCTTCAACAAGTGATGAATCAGTTGTCTGAACCTCTTTTGTTGAGGGCTCTGAGGTAGCTTTGATTTCATCTGTTTTTTTCTGAATAGCAGACGAAAGGATAAACGTTACAGCTACTATAACGATTACCATAATCAATATAAGACCAAGTAAAAAAGGATTCTTCTGCACCTTATATGAAAAGCTGTTCTTATTTACTTCACTCATTGTTTTCCTCCGTAGCCTTTTGGCTTTCCCTTGCTTTTTCAGCAGCTTCGCGTTCTTCCTTTTCAATTTTTTCGGCTTCACGACCTGCTTTTTCAGCCGCTTTTTCTATTTCTCTTTTAGCTTTACGTTCCTCACGTATTTCCTTTTTAGTGGCTTGAGGTGCGGGAGGCATATCCGTAAGCTTCATAAAGTCAATTTTTGCCATTCTTGTTTTGGGTAAAGAATCGAGAATAGTAACCGCACTTGGTCTTGAGAATCTCTCAAGCTTGTTATCGCAATATTCTTTAATGCATTTACACATCTCATCGGGGTTGTCGGTAGGCTGAACGAGAGAAACAAATAGTTTTATAATCGGCTTACCGTCAACGTAGCCTTGAACTGCACAAGCCTCGTTGATATAATCGAGCTTCAATACCTCCTGCTCAATATCGTTAGGATAAACGTTGTAGCCTGAGATGATTATCATACGCTTCTTTCGACCGGTAAAGAAAACGAAGCCGTCTTCATCCATATAACCAAGGTCACCCGAAAGAACCCATCTTCTACCCTTTTTATCGGTATAAACGCCGCTATCCTCACTATCATAGTAACCAGCCATAACAGTTGTACCTGAAATAACGATTTCACCGATTGTATTGGGAGGAAGCTTTTTCTTCTTTTCATCCCAAATTTCAACGGTCATACCGTCGAGGGGCTTACCGATAGAGTTTTCTTTGTAAGAGCCTTTGATATTCGCAGTACAAACTGAGCTTACCTCAGTAAGACCGTACCCCCTATAAAGCTTACCCTTTGCATTATACTTTTCAAGGCGAGAGTTAAAAGCATTAAGGAAGGTATCGCTTATAATGTCGCCACCTGCCCATAAAAGACGTAATTTTGAAAGATGAGGACCGTCAAAATTAGAGGCTTCATACATCTTTTTAAACATATTAGGTACACCGACGATATAAGTGATATTGTACTTTTTAATAAGCTTATTTGCTTTCTCAGCAGAGAAATTCATCATCGGTATACAAGTGAAGCCTGCACACATACTGAAATGCATAACAACACCTAAACCAAATGCATGGAATAGGGGTAAAACCGCTAATGAGCATTCAGCACCGGGAGCGTGAGGAGCATCGAAAAAGCTTAACTTGTACGCCAACTCATTTAAGTTTTTATTAGTTAAAGATATTGTTTTACTCTTACCCGTTGTACCGCCACCGTGAAGATACACAGCTATATCATCACCGTTATTTTCAAGCTTTCCTGCTCGGTGATTAAGATGACAAATTGTATGATACGATGCTGTATTAGATGACGGAGTTTTTGACTTTACCTTAACCTTTTCAAAAAGCTTGAATGCCGGTCTTGTTAAAGGCAAAGCATAATCAGAGGGTGAGCAAATAATTGTAAGTCTGTTTCTTTTTCTGAACATGCTCACATATTTTTCCATAAGAATATCAAAAACAAAAATCGCTTTGGATTTAGCTGTTTTTAATATTTCCTCTAACACATCGGGCGGTGTAAGAGGATGAACGATATTGGCAATAGCACCAATACGGTTAATTGCGTAAAATGCCGCAAAGCTTTGAACGCAGTTGGGAAGGAAAATTGTAACAACGTCTCCCCTTTTAATACCTCTGCTTTCAAGATAACCTGCGATAGACTCAATATCGCTTATAAACTTTTTCCTGCTTATGAGATTACCAAAGCTCTCGGAAACGTCGTACACACCGAAATCTTTAGTGCACTCAAAGAAAAACTCATAACAGCTTCTGTTTTCGGGTTTAATCATATCAAAAATAAATCCTTTCAAAACATATTAACTATACTATTTTATAGTTTTATACCGTTATTGTCAAGTTCAGGAGCTTTTGTTTTCAGTTTCTTCATAACTTGTAAAGAAATAATCAACAACAACGGGAATACAACTGCCGCAAACACGCCTTTTTTCAAATCATCATTTAAAATACCCGTTGCAACACCTACAACGGTAGGTCCGAAGGAGCAACCGAAATCCCCCGCTAATGCTAAAATTGCAAACATTGCAGTACCGCCTCGGGCAAAGCTTTCGGATGCAAGTGAAAATGCACCGGGCCACATAACACCAACAGAAAAACCGCAAATTGCACAACCGATAAGCGAAAAAACAGGGTTACCGGAGAAAGCTGCTAAAGCATAAGCAACTACGCACAAAATTGCACAAGAGGTCATATATTTATTTAAATCAGTTTTCTCACTGATTTTAGAATATAAAATTCTTGAAGAGCCCATAGTTATTGCGAAAAGACTTGGTCCTGCCAAATCACCTACAGTCTTTGAAACCTTGAGGCCTTCTTCGGCGAAAGCTGATGCCCACTGACTCATACCCTGCTCAGATGCACCCGCACAAACCATTATTACTATAAACAGTAAAAACTGTTTCGATGAGAATAGCTGTTTTAATGTCATTTCCTGTCCCGCTTCAGTTAAGGTTGCAATCGGAACTTGACTGAAATAGAATGCATTCAAGAAAGGTATTATTGCCCAAATTACAGTTAGAATTCTCCAATTTTCGATACCGAAAATGAAGAAAAACAATGTTGAAACAAGCACAACAAAAAGATGCCCCCAACAATAAAATGAATGTAAAAGGCTCATTGCGGCTTTTTTGGCTTTAATAGGACAAGCTTCAACTATGGGACTAACAAGCACTTCTATAAGCCCACCACCTGTTGCATATAAAAGAATGGCAACAATAAGCCCTGAGTATGCATTGGGGAAAATGTCAGGAAATATACCTAAACCTATTATTCCTAATGAGGAAAACACCTGCGCCGCAACTATGCATTTTCTATAGCCAATTTTATCAACAGCTTTAGCTGCAACGATATCTATAAATAACTGAAATAAAAAGTTAATAGTAACAAGAGTGGTTATCTTTTGAAGCGATATACCAAACTCGTCACGGAAGGTCAAAAATAACAGTGGTGCAAAGTTGTTAACTATAGCTTGTACAACGTAACCGAAATAGCAAGCAAACACCGTATGATTATAATTGTTTTTAATATTTAATCTACCCATAAAGAATCACCACACAGCTTATTGGAAGCCTCACAAATTCATTGCTTTAGCATATCATACTAGAGGTCGGTTTTCAAGGAAAAAAGTGTACATATTTACTACAATTACCAACAATAATTGATGAATATTCAAAAAAAGTGAATGAAAATTCACCAATTTGCAGAAAAAACTGCAGTTTTTTGTAGAAAACTGACTACTTTTTGCAATAAAATTTAAAATAAAAATACTTGTTTTTTATTTAATGTTACAATATTTTTTCGCTGTAAAATATTTTATTGCAATTTACTTTTTTAGGGTTTAAAATGTTTGACATAAAAATAGTAATAGATAATTTTACTGCTATTCTTACATATTTTTTAAGGAGTGTTTACAATGAGTTACATACAAAACACAATCGATGCAGTTGCAAAGAAACACGCTAACGAGCCTGAGTTTGTTCAGACTGTTACCGAGGTTTTAAATTCACTTACTCCTGTTATCGAACAGCATCCCGAATACGAAAAAGCAGCTTTATTAGAAAGAATGGTAGAGCCTGAAAGACAAATTACCTTCCGCGTTACATGGGTTGATGATAACGGTAAGGTAAACGTTAATACAGGTTACAGAGTACAATTCAACGGAGCTATCGGTCCTTACAAGGGCGGTCTTCGTTTCCACCCCTCTGTTTACATCGGTATTATGAAATTCCTTGCTTTCGAACAGACCTTCAAAAACAGTCTTACAGGTCTCCCTATCGGTGGAGGTAAAGGTGGTTCAGACTTCGACCCCAGAGGTAAGAGTGATTCCGAAATTCTCAGATTCTGTCAGGCATTTATGACAGAGCTTTACAGACATATCGGTCCCGACGTTGACGTTCCTGCAGGTGATATCGGCGGTGGCGGCAGAGAAATCGGTTACCTTTACGGTCAGTACAGAAGAATCAAGGGTGCTTTCGAAAACGGCGTTCTTACAGGTAAGGGTCTTTCTTACGGTGGCTCTCTTATCAGACCTGAAGCAACAGGCTTTGGCGCTACTTATTACACTGTTGAAATGTTAAAGCACTTCGGCGAAGATATTAAAGGCAAAACATTTGCTGTTTCAGGCTTCGGTAACGTTGCTTGGGGTGCAGTTAAGAAAATTACAGAGCTTGGCGGTAAGGTTCTTACTATTTCAGGTCCTGACGGTTACGTTTACGATAAAGACGGTATCAGCACAGATGAAAAAATCGACTTTATGCTTGAAATGCGTGCTTCAGGCCGTGACAAGGTTCAGGATTATGCTGATAAATTCGGTGCAGAATTCTATGCAGGTCAAAAGCCTTGGGGCGTTAAGGTTGACGTTGCAATGCCTTGCGCTACACAGAATGAAATAGGCATGGAAGAGGCTAAAAAGCTTGTTGAAAACAACGTTCAGTATTACGTTGAGGTTGCTAATATGCCTACAAGAAATGATGCTCTTGAATATCTCAAAGAGAACTGCAAAGCAGTTGCCCCCTCAAAAGCAGTTAATGCCGGTGGCGTTGCAGTTTCATCTTTGGAAATGGGTCAGAACTCAATGAGATACTCATGGACTGCTGAAGAGGTTGACGCAAAGCTTAAAATGATTATGAAAAATATTCATGACAACTCTGCAGCAGCCGCTGAAGAATATGGATACGGTTACGACCTTGTTGCAGGTGCAAACATTGCAGGCTTCATCAAGGTTGCTGATGCTATGATGGCTCAGGGTATTATCTGATTAAACCTTAAAATTTATAAAGGACAACGAAAACATTAGTTTTTGTTGTCCTTTTTTCTTTTTCATTTGTGCAAGTGCACTTAATACAATATTAATTTTTTGTTAAATGAAACTAAATTTCTGAAAAAACAATTTTTTTATCCAAAATTATTTACTACTTTACAGTTTTATGATACAATAGTTACGAAAAAGTTTCGTTTTTATCTCATTATATTCACTCCGAAAGGTGGTATTTTAATGTTTAGGTTTTTCAAAACAAAGAAAGGTTTTACTTTAGTTGAATTAATGGTTGTAGTACTTATTATTGGAATTACTTTAGCAATTGCAATACCATCTTATAAGGCTTTTTCAAAAAACGGCCGTATAAGAGTTTGCAGTGCTACACAAAGAACAATTACAACAATTGTAAGAAACTGGTGTATAGATAATAAATTTAATGATAATTTTGACTTCGGTATTAGTTCAGACGGTACAAAAGGTGCGATAGTAAAAAACACCTATGATATTCCTGCGGAAACAGTTACTCTTTTAGAAAATGACGTTT
This sequence comes from Acutalibacteraceae bacterium, assembly GCA_045592945.1. Lineage (GTDB taxonomy): Bacteria > Bacillota > Clostridia > Oscillospirales > Acutalibacteraceae > DTU089. The sequence continues at coordinate 29,501 of JAZNVT010000015.1, forward strand.
TTGATGGCGAATTATTATTTTGCCCCGGTAACGGCACAATAATTGTAGAACTAGAAAAAACAGGCGGTACTTCACCTAAAATCACCGTTAGCTGTACCGGTGGCGACGACGGCGACACACACATTATGAGAGAAAGATAAATAAACAATAATATAAATCAAGAGTAGGCTCGAAAGCCTACTCTTTTTTTAGAATTTGAGATTTGAGATTTGCTGATGAGATCGCGGATTTTAGTGAGCGAAGCTGTACGAAAGTACTGCGAGGTAAACAAAGCCCCAATTTCGCAAAATCGTCAACTGCTACGTAAATTGGTTAGAGAATTTTGATGAAATTGAGGAATTTGTGAACCGAAGCTGTACAACGGTACTGCGAGGGTGCTAAAACTGCAATATCGCAAAATTATCAACCAATTTCCACTGTACCGTCTTCGTAAACTTTAATCTTATCCCCTGTTTTAACTGTATTGAGGAATTCTTCACCGAGACAGTCGATTGTGGGCATGGGAGTATCTGTCCAAACTGAGCCGAGGATTGCGCCTGCAGCTGCAAGAGAGTCGATATGCTCTGAGAAAAGCATACAAGCAGGGCTTCTTTCCATAACCTTCGCACAGTAAAGAACCATACCGCCAGTTGTTGAGCCGATTGTCTGAGGAAGGCAAAGAGCTGTACCAACCATGGGTTTTTCGTAAATATCGGTGTTGTTCTGGTCACCGCATTTTGCTTCCTTATCACCAAACTGAAGAGCGTTCTGGAAGGATGCTAAAGTATTGAAGCCGCCGTGTGAAACGAGAGCTGTAGCTTCAACTGTACCCGGTACTACGGGACGACCTTTAAAAGTTTTCATCTTATTTTGCCCCCTTTGTGATTATATCAAGAATCTCTTCACTTGTGTAATAACGTGAAGTTGTATATGTACGAAGCTTATTTGAGTTTGTAATAACTCTACCCTTCTTTGCTACAGGGTTATTCATATACATAAGAGGACAAATGTAACTAAGAGTTACGCCTGTTGCTGCAAGCTTAGCGGCATACTCTGTTTTATTGAACTCATCACATACTGCAGGAGCAGCTGTAAATACGGTAGGAACTGAAACCTTTTTCTGGCCGTTCTTTTTAAGGCCTTCAACAACGTTGTCGGTCCACTCTTTAAGCTGCTGAAGTGAAAGATGAGGACAACCGATAAAGCAAAGCTGAGGTGCCTTATCTTTATCCTTCCACATAACAGGATAAGAGTTTTTAACTCTTTCGAGCTCTGCATCGTCAATTACGTAAACCTGAGCATTATCAGCGATAAGGCTTTCACCCATTTCAACTGCTTCAGGAGTAAGACCGTCAATATGGTAAAGACCAACAGCACCGTTAGAAGCTGTAGCAGCACCGAAATCCTTAAGGTATGCCTTTGCATCATCGTCAAGCTCTGTGCCAATCCAATCTGTAAGGCCTTTAACGTAAGGAACATCTTCCATAACCTTCATACCAATTGCACTACCGAGAACCTGTGCTTCAGGTTTCTTTTTACATTTAACTTCAACAATCCAAGTTGCTTTTCTGCCCTCATCAGTAACAAGACCGAAATAAGGAACATAGCCTGCGATTGAACCGAAAAGCTCAATGATACCTGAGTTACGGTTACAACGTGCACCAAGAACTGAGTTTGCATAAACAACCGCACTTGATTCTGCCCAAGAAAGAACGTCACCTTTTTTAGGAAGGTTACCAACCTCGTTCATATAGCAGGTACAGGTATAAGCATCATCGCCTACAAGACCTAACTTTCTAAGCTGTTCATCGTAGCTATCCTGCTTTGTGTACATAAATTTGTTGAAAACAAGGTTCTTAACAAAGTTTGAAGGCACCTTGGGGTCAACGGGCTTGGGGTCAACAGAGAATTTCTGTTTTGATTTAAGACCTGCTGCGATAAGCTGGTCCATAAGGTCATAAACGGGTGTCATAACTTTGAGACCGAAGCTTGTAACAAGGTGACCCATTTCGCTTGTAACGGGAACCATTTTTGTTGCTCCGAAAGCCTCACCGTACATGACAAGAGTTTTCATAACCTTTGCCATAGTCTCCCCTTGTTCGCCATTAAGCAAAGCAAGCTGTTCGGGAGTTAATTCCATTTTGTAGTCCATTATATTCATCCTTTCTTAAATTTTGATATAACGGCAAATTTTTGCACCTATTATTTTAACATATACCGACAAAAAAAGAAATAGTTTTTGTTAAATTTCTAACTATTTTTATATAGAATAGAAACTACAAAAAGCTCTGCCGTTTTTTGCTACGGCAGAGTGTAAAATTTAAATGATTAAGAAGTCCTTTGCGGAAATAAGAACACCATTTACCTCAACAACGGAAGGGTTATAATTTACGTAAACAATTTTGTTATAATCGTAAGTTATTTTATAAACGTTTGAAACAACCTTTTCGTGGGAGGTTATTTCCATATCCATTAACGGCATCATACGCTTAACAATGGAATAGTATTTAGCGGTTTGAGAAGCATATACTCCATAATCAAGGCTTTCATTCCCCTTGTGAGTAAAAACAAAGGACGGAGAAGCGCCATATTCAACAGCCTTGAGAACTGTATCAATTCCACTTTCAGAAACGTTAACGGGACTTGTTCCGTAACAAATGCTACCGTGTAATACCATCTGTAATAAAGGTACAGAGGTAACACCATTTTCACCGTCAAGCGACGTTTTTTCAGGTACTGTAAAAACTGCATCAGCCTGCTTCATAAGGTAAACGGAAGGATTTGTAAGCATAAGACCGCCACCAACACTCAAGGATCCGATGTTTTCTTTTAGGTTATCGAGTGCCTCCTGCCTATTTACACCACCTTTAATATCGGTATAAAGGAAGCGGGATAAATCGTTTACACACACGTTACCCGAATTAACCTCGCTCATTAGCTTGTAAACGTCTGAAATATTGTTATTAACGTTTTTATAGGTTGAAAAAACATACTTAAACGACGGTTTATCAAGGTATTCTCTTAAATCATCGTAAACGTCAATACCTTTATTCATATCTAATGAATTTTCTGCAGAAAGGTTAACGTCGTACCATACGGAGCTGTTTTTTTCATTTGCAACGTCACAAAGAGAGTTATAATCGTCATTTGAGCCAATGCCGGAACTGAATTTATCGAATTTGGATGCTGAGGTGTTAAGACCATTTTCAGCGCAACCCGTTAATCTTAACGCAACACTACGAACACCCTTGGATTTTAAAAGTGCTATAATCTCAGAAGCGTTTTCAAAGGTTGTGTAAACGTCCTTCTTGCCACCGCTTTCACTACATATTGCAGTTACAAAGAAGGGCATATCTGTAAATTTACTACTGAACTCAGATGACAAATAATCATTTTTAACAAGATAATCTCTTGTGAGCGATGCCACTGTGTTATAATTTATCAAGCTCTTATCAGACATATTATAGGACTGAATAAGAGCACCCTCATAGGATTTACCTTTTACAGTTTTACCGTCAGACTCACCAATAGAGGTAACTGTAAAGGTATTATACAAATCGCCGCCCTTGTCCTTGAAGCGATTCATCGTTACACGAGAAAGAGCGTCACCATTTTCGATAATTACAGTTAAAAGGGTTTTATTTTTGGTTAAAGCATAGCACGGAAGATTAAAGCCACTTGAATATGAGTCAAACGTAACGTCGCTACCATAAACGGTGTATTCATTAACGGTATCCTCTTCCCGAGCTGCGTTAAGACTTATCTGAGCACCGGAGCCATCGGGAATTGTATAAAAGATATCCCCTGCAGGCTTGCGAATTGAAAAAAGACCGGGTAAAACGCTAATTTCTTCAACACACCAGCCGTCAGGTAATACAACCTCGGTTAAATTGATTTTTGATTTTATTACGTTATCTTCAACGTAAAATGTTATGGGTATAACCGAAAGAGCTTCTGAGCCCTTTTCCTCAAAAAACTCATAAGAGAGTGTCACTTTATTGGGTTTCTTTTCAGTAATTGAAAAGCCACCTAAAGCTACGCTGTTGTCATAGCTGTTAAGAATATGAGAATTGCCTTTCTCATCGCACAAAACCACGTTTAAAGCTGCTGAAAGCAGGCTTTTTCCGGCATCCGTTGATGCTGAATTGAAAATATCGTTGGTAGCTTTATTCAGGAATGCAACTGCACCTGCTTTTTCATCTACAAAAAGAGCGTTATTGCCAACAGAAATATACTCTTTGAAGCTATTTGAAAAATCAAAGCCCTTTTGCTCTTTCGAAATATGTGAAATTTCTTTTCTCTCAAGCACAACGTCTGACGGGATTACAAGCAACGCAACAATAACCGCAATTAAAATAATTGCAGTTGCAGAGAATATTACCTTGTTTTTCTTGCTAATTTTCATTATAAAACGCCATCCGGACAATAAATAATTATTAGATATAATACCATAAAATCAGTTATAATGCAACCAATTATATAGGTTCTAGAGTGAAAAAATATTAAACGAAATGTAAACAATAAATATTTGTTTCATTTAATTTGAAAATACTCTTGTAAAATTCTTTCAATTAGTATAAAATAGTACTAATATTGTGTGCCTTGGTACACTAAATAGAAAGCAAAGGATGAATTTTATGGCAAACAACGAAATCAAAACCAATGCCGAGATTTACCGCGAGCAACGCAAGGAACGTCTTGCAAAGGCTGCAAAGAAAAAGAAATCCGGCAAGGGCGACAAGATTATAAGAGTTCTTGTTAAAGCTCTTTGCATCATTCTTGTTGCAGGTGTAGTGCTTTACGGTGCAGCAAATATACTTACAAAGGTTTTCTGCTTACCTCAGAAGCTTATCACAGTTGCAACATACGATGATGAAAAAATCACAATGGCTGAGTACAACTACTATTATATGAACCTTTACAATCAGATGGTTTCTACCGTTAATCAGATTGACTCATATTACGGACAAGGCTACGGCTCTTACTATACAGGTTTTGATACTACTAAAGACCCTGCTGAACAGAAATACACTGCTGAAGACGCTCCCGAAGGTGTTGAAACATGGGCAGATTACTTCAGAGTAACAGCTCCCGAAAAAGCTTTCCTTCAGAACGCAGTTTATGAAGAAGCAATCAGCGAAGAAGCTAAAGCAAAGGGCTTCGAAATCACGGCAGAAGACCAGAATACAATGAACGAAGAGATTGATGAAATCTTTGCAGAGCTTACAACATACGCTGAGAACAGCGATTTTTCTCTCACCAACTACATCTCAAAAACTTGCGGTGAAGGTCTTACAGAAAAATCATACAGAGCTCTTCTTGAAAAGGATTACACAGTTCAGCTTTATCTTACATGGTATCAGGAAAACATCGCTGAAACAATAAGCAAGGATGACGTTAAGGCTTACTACGAAGATAATAAATCTACTTATGACTATGCTACAGTAAGACTTTTCTCTGTTTCTTATGCAGAAGCTTCAGAAAACGCTGATAAAAATGACCCCGTATACACAAAGGACGAAGCAAAGACTCGCGCTGATGACTTCTTAAGCAAGCTTACAGATGAAGCATCTTTCGCAACTCTTGCAAAGGAATATGCTCTCCCCTCTCAGGCTGACAACTTTAAAGAAGATAGCGCTACACTTGCTAAAAACATTACAAAAGCAAGCGTTGAAAGCTCTTCAAAGAGCGTTGCTGAATGGGTATTCGCTGCAGATCGTGTTGTTGGTGATAAGGCTGTAATTGACGATGCTGACGCAAAGGCATACTACATTGCTTATATGGTTTCAGTTGCTGCTCCCGACAAGGGCACTGCAGGTGCAGCTGTTCGTCACATTCTTGTTCAGGCTGATTCAACCAAGCAGGATACACAGGGCAAAGAGGTTGATCTCCCCGCAGACGAGGTTGCAAAGAATTTCGCAGATGCTAAGGCTGAAGCAGAAAAGATTCTTAAAGAGTGGAAAGACGGCGAAGCAAATGAAGCAAGCTTCGCAGAGCTCGCAACAGAAAAGACTGACGATACAGGTTCAAAAGAAACCGGCGGTCTTTATGAAAACATCACATCTACAAGCAGCTACGTTCCCGAATTCCTTGATTGGGCTCTTGCAGACCACAAGGTTGGCGATACAGGTATTGTAAAAACTGATTACGGTTATCACATTATGTACTTTGTAGGTGCTGACGAAACAGAAAAATGGGAAGCTGACGTTCGTAGTGCTATTGCTTCTGAAGAGTATGATAAATATACAGAAGACCTTATTGATAGCATTACAGATAAGATTGACCGCAACGATACTATAATTAACTACTTTGTTAAATCTGTTGAAAAACAGATTACAAACGCAGTTTCTTACAAATCTTCATCAACTTATTAATAAACAACAAAAGTAAAATCCTTGAATTCCTTCGAATTCAAGGATTTATTTTTTTGAAAAATTTTTCTGCGTTCTGATAAAAAAGCTTGCTTAAAAGACTTTCATTATAACCTTTATTATCTAACCAATTATATAAATCATTTAATTTATCAATACCGGCAAGCAAGGGGTTGATTTTACAGCCGTCGTAATCGCTACCGAGCGAGAAGACTTTTTCACAATCCATTTCAAGAAATGCTTCTAACTGTCTTTCAACAGCCTCAAACCCTACCGTATTTTCATCTTCAATAAAATCAACGTAGAAGTTAATACCGATGATTCCGTTTCTTTCTTTAATTAACCTTACCTGCTCTTTTGTAAGATTTCTTTTCGGTGATTTATAGGTATTTACAATATCAATGTTTGAATGGCTGGCAACAAAAGGTTTTGTGGAAGCATCGATAAAGTCATAAAAGCTTTCCCTGTTAAGGTGAGAAACGTCTAAAACTATGCCGAGCTTTTCTGCTTCCTTGATAAATTCTTTTCCGTAAGAAGTTATACCGCCCTCTGCGAAAGCCCCGCCGCCGATTTCGTTGTTATCATTCCACGTTAAGGTTATAAGGCGTACACCCTTTTCGTAAGCAGAATAAAGACCGTTTATGGTGCCACCGCAGCCCGAGGCGCCTTCCATAGCAAGAATTGATTTAATTTGTGTTTTATTATCACTGCCGTAATATGAAACCAAATCATTATTTTCTTTAATTTGCTCATGATAAAAATCCGCAACGTTATTAAAATAGGAAAACGCCGTTTCCCCTCTTAGCTCATCAGGAATCCAGATTGCAAAAACCTGAGTATGTTCATCAATGGTTTTGCATCTTTCTAAATCAAGGTGAAGCTCATTCTTTCTTAATTTAAAAGACTTTTTATAACACTCACCTATTGTATCACAATGAAGGTCAAAGCTTTTCATATGGCACCTCAAAAAGCGTTTTTTATATGGTTAATTTCAGATAAGCTTGTTCCGTTTACAAGAACCTCAATTATATCATAACGGACTTTATTTTCAACTTTATATTTATTTATGTAATTTGCCGCACTACTCTTAATATTTTCCTGCTTCTTAGCATCAACTGCGGTTGCAGGTGAAAGCATTCCGCCCACCTGACGTGTTTTAACCTCAACAAAGCAAGCAATATTATCTTTGCATGCAATGATATCTATTTCACCCATATCGGTTTTATAGTTTGCACTCCAGATTTCGTAGCCCTCTTCCCTTAAGAAACGGGCGGCATACTGTTCACCGAAAGCACCTAATAAACTACTATTCATTTTATTTACCTATTATGTTTTTCAAAAATGTTTTTCTGTGAACGGGACTGATGCCGTATTGTTCAATCATTTCATAGTGAAGCTTTGTACCATAGCCCTTATGCTTTGAAAATTGATATTGCGGGTATTGCTTATCAACCTCTTGCATAAATCTATCTCTGCTAACCTTTGCAATAATTGATGCAGCAGCAACAGACATACATTTACTATCACCTTTAACTATTGTAATTTCTTTTACCCCTGTATTTGCATATCTGTTACCGTCAATAAAGGCAAGGTCAGGCTTAATATCAAGACCTTCAACCGCTCTTTTCATTGCAAGAAAGGTTGCATTAAGAATATTAATTTCATCAATCTCTTGCTCAGTTGCTATACCGACAGACCATGAAACAGCATCTCTTATTATATCATCGTAAACTAAATCTCTTTTCTTTTCAGAAAGCTTTTTAGAGTCGTTTAAGATTTCATGGGTATAATTTTCGGGAAGAATAACTGCACCTGCAAAAACAGGACCTGCAAGAGGGCCTCGCCCCGCTTCATCCACACCGCAAACTATTGTATAACCCTCATTATGAGCATCGTTTTCATAAGAATAATCAAGCATATATACACACCCTAAAAAAATAATCCAAAGGCACAGCCCTTTGGATTATTTTAATATATTTATTCAGGAAATTCAAGAGAAAGTCTACCTAGCTTACCACCGCGATACTCATCAAGAAGCATTACTGAGGCACGCTCATAGTCAATCTCACCACCGGAAATTAACATTCCTCTTTTTCTGCCTATCATTTCGAGGATTTCATAATCCTCTTTATCATCAAAGCCTGTGATTTTGAAGCGTTCCGTTAAGCGGTCACTATAGCCGTTTCTAAGCACGTTAATTAATCTTATGGCTAAGGTTTCGCTATCGAGTATCTCATCCTTAACGGAGCCTATAAAGGCTAATTTATCGCCAACCTCTTTATCCTCAAACTTCGGCCATAAAACACCGGGAGTATCAAGAAGCTCAACACCGTTACCAACTGCAAACCAACTGTTTGAACGAGTTACGCCGGGTTTATCGGCAACCTTTGCACGATTGCGACCAGCCATTTTATTAATAAAAGATGATTTACCTGTATTTGGAATACCCACAACCATAACTCTTAACGGCTTACCCACCATACCTTTGTCAGTATTTCTTTGAATTTTGTCCTTCAAAACCTCTCTGACAAGAGGAAGATAAGCATTTAAGCCTTTACCCGAACGACAATCAACCGGTAAAGCATACATACCGTTTTTCTTATAATACTCTACCCATTTTGATGTTGTTTTTTCATCTGCTACGTCGCATTTATTAAGTAAAACAATACGAGGCTTTGAGCCTATCATTTCTGCAAGCTCGGGGTTAGAAGAGCTTAAAGGAATTCTCGCATCTACTATTTCTGTCACCAAATCAACAAAAGGCAGGCTTTCTTTAATAAGCCTGCGTGTTTTTGCCATATGACCCGGGAACCATTGTACTGTTTGTTTCTGATAATCACTCATAATCGTATATATCAAAATCGTTAAAGGGTAGCACCCTTATAACTGCCTTTCCTAAAACGTATCTTTCGTCTAACGGACCGATAAGCCTTGAACGGCTGTCAGTTGAGCCATTACGGTTGTCACCCATACAGAAAAGCATTCCTTCAGGCACTGTATAAGGGAAATCAACGTCATCTAATTTGGGAATAATAAACTGTTCTTTTTTATAAGGCTCGTCGATAGGCTCGCCATTAACGTAAACAATACCTCTTGCGAAGTCGATATCAACTGTTTCGCCGCCCGTTGCGATAACTCTTTTTATAAGGGGCTCGTTAAAATAGTTAGGCTGAGTAATTACAACAATATCGCCTCTTTCATAAGAGTCCTTCTGCATTGTAATCAACCAATCGTTTTCCTGAAGGGTGTTAGTCATAGAAGAGCCTACAACACCTACAAGACGGAAAGCGAAAACAAATACTAACGCTATAATTACAAACGACGTCATAACAATAGACACCATATCATATACCATTAGATTAAATTTCTTCTTATCATCAGTTTTCTTTGTTGAAAACCTGATTTCTGATACTAACTCCTCTTCTTCAAAGGCTTTATTTGAAGTTGTGTTAATATCAACAATTCTTTCATCGTTATTCATAATCATTCAACCGTCCAATTACCTAATGGGAAAAATCTGAATAAAACCTTACCAACAATCAATCTTTCATCAACACAACCTACTTGTGTAGAACGGCTATCAAGAGATACGCCTCTGTTGTCACCTAAAACGAAAACGGTGCCTTCGGGAACTGTTATGGGAAAAGCAACGTCAAACTGTTGAGTAGTAAGCTCATCAGTATAATGCTCCTCAACACCGTTAACTGTAACAACACCGGTTGTAAAGTTAATATCAACAGTTTCACCCGCTACGGCAACAACTCTTTTAACAATAGGCTTTTTCAAACCTTCAGTGCTTGAAAGAACAACTATATCGCCTTTTTGAGCCTTATAGCCCATAGTTGAAACAACAACCTTATCGCCATCCTGAAGAGTAGGCTTCATGGAGGGACCATCAACACTGAAAACTCTGAAAACAAAAGTAAACACAAGAGTTATTACAAAAAACGCAGCAATAACCGCTTCAAAGATTTCAAAAACATTTAATTTCTCGTTTGTTTGCTTAACCTTTTTCGTGGTATCAACCTCTTTATCTAAGGTTAAACTATATTCTTCGGTTTTACGCACACCGCTCACCTCTGATTAATATGTATAACTTAAGAAATATTATACACCTATATTACACGAAATTAAAGTACAAATTGTAAAAATTTCGTATAGAGTAGATTTTTTAGATAGACTTTTCAACTCTAAATAAGAATCAAGGGCAGATATAAAATCTGCCCTAACCTTTCGGCGATAATTAGCCGATTTTTTCCTTAACCTTAGAAGCCTTACCAACTCTGTCGCGGAGATAATAAAGTTTAGCTCTGCGAACTTTACCGTAACGAACAACTTTAACAGCTGCTACGTTGGGTGAGTGAACAGGGAATACTCTTTCAACACCTACACCGTATGATACACGACGTACTGTGAAAGTTTCGCTAACACCGCTACCTCTTTTTGCGATAACTGTGCCTTCGAAAGCCTGAATTCTTTCTCTCTCGCCTTCACGAATCTTAACATCAACTCTAACTGTGTCACCAACGTTGAAAGCGGGCTTCTCAGCCTTAAGGCTGTCCTGTGCAATAAGTTTTAATGCGTCCATAATAAACCTCCGATTTTTTCAAGCGTTCTTGCCATAACCGATATCGCTTACAGTAGCGGACCGCCAGCTTTAATGTTGCCATTAACTGCCGTTGCCCGAATAAACGGTAACAACGCACACATAGACTCGATAATAATATCACATAAGAAATCAAAATGCAACTGTTTTTTTAAATTTTTTAAATTATTCCTAAAATTTCAAAGGCTTCTTTATTTGTGCAATACAAAACGTCGTCCTTACCGCTTACATTACGACAAAACTCTTCTAGAAGCTCCCATCTGTTACCCGCATCAAACTCGTAGCTATGCCCCCAGATATAAAATAGCTTTACCTCTTCGCTATTGTCATTTAAGAAAGCTTCGGTAACGCTTGAAATTTTATCTGTATCCTTTGTAAGACTTAACGTAGGATTAAATAAGTAAATGTTTTCATAGCCTTTAAATTTAAGTGTATCACGAATTGTTCTTGCGTATTTAATTCCCGTTGAAGCTTTTATAACGTTTGCTACAAATTCGTTGCTATTCTCTCCCCCGCCCGGATACGCCATACCGACAACCTCGTAGCCAACTATATCTGATAAATTCAAGCGGTCAGTTTCGACCTGATATATAATATCGTTAGCAGTAAGCTGTGGAAGAAAAGGATGAGTTAAGGTATGAGCAGCTACCTCGTGACCGCAATAAATCGATTTAACGTCGTTTATATTAACCTTGTTATGCTTTACAGTTTGACCCAGAACGGTTAACTCACCATCTTTACCAAACAACTCGGAATTAAGGTTAAAAGTGCATTTTAAACCATATTTATTGAGAATTTCGATAAATCTTATATCTTGGGTAACCCCGTCATCAAAGCTAAAGGTAACTATTTTTTTACAATCCATTCACATCACCGAAAACCTTTCTTACATATAGATTATATACGTAAGAAAGGTTAATTTCAATATTAAACTGCAGGAATAAATACTATTTTCAAATCCTCTGTTGTTTCGCCTGATAAATCATTTTCTTGTGCTATTGCATTTACGGTTGTGTTATATTTTCTCGCAATAGACCACAGACTTTCTTCTTTTTCGGGGAAATACACGGTAATTGCATTACGTTCTTTTTTTACTTGAATTTCGCTTTCGGTTATATCGGTAACAACCTCAAATGAAAGGCATTGGAATACTTCACCGCATATTTTCATTTCAAAACGTAAATCGATGCAATTTTCACTTTTCTTCATAAAATCAAGGGAAAGCAATTTCACATCAGGATTACATTTGGTGCTACTACAATAGCCCTCACTCTTTTTTTCATATCTGTAATCAATAAGCTTGTTATAATTAACTATATTACCTGATAAATCTCTTGTTAAAACCGAAACGGAAACAGAGCCGTAAAAAACAAGGGTTGAATTTTCACATTTTACGTCACACCTTGTAATCTCACCCGTAACATCTACGATATCAGAAACGTTGCCCCCCGACAAGGATAACTCCTCTTTAAGAATATAAGTATCTTTAATATACTCTGGAGAGCATAAGAAGGAGTAATTATTTTTCTTCAAATCAATGCAAGAGCCTACCGAGTATGCATCAGTAATAACAAGCAATTCTTTTTCCTCCCACATTGTAGCAGAGGCATCTATACCTAAAGAAATATCAAAGCTTGTGCCTCTGCCGTCATTTTCATTTTTTTGAATAACGTCAATAGCACAAACGTTTAAAACAACCTCACCCGAAAAACGCTCCTCAAGGCCGTCAAATTCAAGTATCTGATTCACAGGTAAGCTATGCTTAATACGTTCAGTTTGTGATTTATCGTCGGCGTTAACGTAGCAAATATCGACGATTGCATCACCCTTAAGCATTATTTTGTTGTTAATTTTCTTTATATCATTACAGACGGCAACTGCTCTGCTGCTTAAAACAAAGGCAGACGGCACATTGAGAGGTATTGTATCACTCATCGCAAAGGAACGGGTTTTACGGCAACCTAATGAAGCACATCTTACCGGCATACATTTCTCTTCAATATCTGTTTTATCAGCTATTGATATTATATTCTGAGATTTCACCATATACCCAACAACAGAAATATTTAAGCCTGCTTTTATTTCTGCTCTTTTTGTGCTTGTAGCACGGCAATTCACGTAAGAAACGCTTACCCTTGCTACTGAATCTACACACTCTGAAAATTTAGCATTTTCACAATAACGGGTAAAGCTTCTCTCTTGAGAAAAGCTATAAACTCCGCCATCCTCTGCGGTATATATCATTTTTAAAAGACAGGTACCGTCAATGGTTGCTCTATCCCCTGTTATTCTGCAAGAATTTATTTTAGGCTTGGCAACAGATTTAATTATTCTTAATATCTCGGGCATATATTCAGGCATTGAAAAATCAGCCTCAACACACTCCTCAGATACATTCTCAATAAAGCTTTCTAATAATTTACAGTCTTCGTGTTTTAATGAAATATCCATAAAATTAACTCCCTTCATATACCTTCAATGAAAGTATATGAGGGAGTTTTAATTAATATTACATATAAAGCTTAAAGATTAAATCAGTTAACCTTTACAATCCAACCGAGCTTATCTTCACGCTTGCCCCACTGGATACCTGTAAGCTCATCATAAAGGAACTGAGCAACGGGACCGATTTTGCTTTCGTTGATAACGAGATGCTCGTCACCATCGATATACTCACCAACGGGTGAAATAACAGCAGCAGTACCTGTACCAAAGGATTCTGTAAGAGTGCCGTTTTTGTAAGCCTCTTTAACCTCATCAACTGAAATCTTACGTTCTTCAACCTTGTAGCCGTTAGCTTTAAGAACCTCAACACAGCTTGCTCTTGTAACACCGGGAAGAATGTTACCATCTTCAAGAGAAGGTGTAATAACTGTACCATCAATAACGAAGAATACGTTCATAGCACCAACCTCGTCGATATACTTTCTCTCAACACCGTCAAGCCAAAGAACCTGTGCGTAGCCCATTTTATCTGCCTTTTCCTGACCGATAAGAGATGCGGCATAGTTACCACCGGCTTTTGCCATACCTGTACCGCCCTTTACACAACGAACGTATTCACGCTCAATGTAAATCTTAACGGGATCCATACCGTTTGCATAGTAAGAGCCAACGGGTGAAAGGATAATAGCAAAAATATAAGAATGAGATGCGTGAACACCAAGGAAAGCATCTGTTGCGATGATGAAGGGACGGATGTAAAGAGATGTACCGTCATTGTGGGGAACCCAATCCTTATCAACATCTACAACTGCTTTGATTGCTTCAAGGCAAAGGTCAGGGTCAATACGAGGAACGCAAAGACGGTCACAGGTATTGTTCATTCTTTCAATATTTTTCTGAGGACGGAAAAGCTGAATGCTACCATCAGCAGTTCTGTATGCCTTAAGACCTTCGAAAAGCTCCTGAGCATAGTGGAAAACCATTGATGATGGGTCAAGCTGAAGAGGACCATAGGGAACGATTCTTCCGTCGTGCCAGCCCTGACCTTCATCATAGTTCATAATAAACATATGGTCTGTAAAGATTTTACCGAAACCAAGCTTACTTTCGTCCTGAGGCTTAGCCTTGGGTGCGGTAGTTCTTTCAATTTTAAATTCGTAACTCATTGAAAATAACCTCTTTTCAATCAATAATCGTAACCGAGCTTAAGAGCTGTTTTGTTAACCTCAAGAAGGTCCTGATGACGAGCTGAAACAACCTTTGAGAGAGGTGCATCAATATTATCAAAACCAAGCTGAGGAACTTCCTTAAGAAGCTTACCGGTGATAATCATATTAGCAAGAGTGCTTATACCCTTTTCGTTTGCAATTTCAGTTGAAGGAATGTAATAAACGTCAACGTCTGTTCTTTCAACCTTACGTGAAATAAGAGTTGAGTCAACGAAAATTTTACCACCTGAAACAACTTCATTTTCGTATTTATCAAGAGAAGGAAGATTCATTGCAACGAGTACGTCGGGCTTACCTACGATAGGAGAACCGATAGGCTCGTCACTAACGATAACGCTACAGTTTGCTGTACCGCCACGCATTTCGGGACCGTATGAAGGAAGCCAGGAAACCTGCTTGTTTTCAAGAAGTCCTTTATATGCTACAAATTTTCCGGCAAAAAGAATACCCTGACCACCGAAACCGGCAAAAAGAATGTTACATGTATTACCCATTATTTTGCCTCCTCTGCATAGATATCTTTATAGACGCCGAGAGGATAATAAGGAAGCATATTTTCCTCAAGCCACTGAAGAGCTTTTACGGGAGTCATACCCCAGTTTGTAGGACAAGTAGAAACAACCTCAACAAGAGAGAAGCCTTTTCCGTCAAGCTGATTCTGGAATGCTTTCTTGATAGCTGCTTTTGCTTTTCTTACGTTTGAGGGGTTATTAACAGCAACTCTTTCAAGATATGCTGCACCGTCAACGTTTGAAAGAAGCTCGCAAACCTTAACGGGATAACCTACTGTATTAACGTCTCTGCCGTAGGGTGAGGTCTGAGTAACCTGACCGGGAAGAGTTGTAGGAGCCATCTGACCACCTGTCATACCGTAGATTGCATTGTTAACGAAGATAACAGTGATGTTTTCACGTCTTGCAGCTGCATGAACTGTTTCAGCAGTACCGATAGCGGCAAGGTCACCGTCACCCTGATATGTAAATACTATATTATTTTCAGGGTCTGCTCTCTTAACACCTGTAGCAACTGCCGGTGCTCTACCGTGAGGAGCCTGAATAAAATCGCAAGTGAAATAATCGTAAGCCATAACTGAGCAACCAACGGGAGCAACACCGATAGTTCTGCCATCAATGCCGAGCTCATCAATAACTTCAGCTACGAGTCTGTGAATAATACCGTGAGTACAACCGGGGCAATAATGGAGAGTTGCATCGGTTAATGTCTTCGGTTTTTCAAATACTACTGCCATTATTTGTCGCCTCCTTCGTTTACTTCCATAATCTTTGCAAGAACCTCTTCAGGCGAAGGAATCATACCGCCTGTACGGTTGCAAAGATATACGGGCTTCTTGCACTCTGTTGCAAGCTTAACATCTTCAATCATCTGACCCATATTCATTTCAACTGAAATAAATGCTTTACATTTATCAGCTGCTTCTCTTAAAACCTTTTTGGGGAAGGGCCAAAGAGTAATAGGACGAATCATACCAACCTTAACGCCCTTTGCTCTTGCTTCAACGATAGCGTTTTTAGCAACACGGGCTGTAATACCGAAAGATACGATACAGATTTCTGCATCATCCATAAGATATTCTTCATAAAGAACTTCGTTTTCTTCAATAGTTTTATATCTTGCGAATCTTTCGAAGTTTGTTTTCTCAAGCTCTTCGGGCTTAAGGTAAAGAGAGTTAACGATGTTGTGCTTTCTCTCGCCCTTTGTGCCTGTAAGTGCCCAAGGCTTTTCAAAGGTATTGGGCTTTGTTTCGGGAAGCTCAACAGGCTCCATCATCTGACCCATTGTACCGTCTGCAAGAATCATTGCAGGCATTCTGTATTTATCAGCAAGGTCAAACGCTGTGCTTGTAAGAGATGCCATTTCCTGAACTGATGACGGTGCAAGAACAATCTTGAAGAAGTCACCGTGGCTACCGCCTTTTACTGCCTGAAAATAATCAGACTGTGAGGGCTGAATACCACCAAGACCGGGGCCACCTCTCTGAACGTTAACAATAAGACAAGGCACGTCGCTACCCGCGATATAAGAAATGCCTTCGCTTTTAAGTGATACTCCGGGGCTTGAGCTTGATGTCATAACTCTTTTACCTGTTGCGGCAACACCGAGTACCATATTAATTGCTGCGATTTCACTTTCAGCCTGAAGGAAAACACCGCCAACCTTAGGCATACGCTTTGCCATATAAGCGGCAATTTCAGTCTGAGGAGTGATAGGATAACCGAAGTAATGCATACAGCCTGCTCTGATAGCAGCTTCAGCAATAGCTTCATTACCTTTCATTAAAACTTTCTCACCCATTTATCTCACCTTACCTTTCAACAGTTATAGCACAGTCGGGACACATTGTTGCACAAAATGCACAACCTACGCATTTACTTTCATCAATGCAATGTGCCGGATGGTGACCTTTTGCATTAAGTTTTGAAGAGTCAAGCTCTACAATTTTTTTCGGACAAGCAGCTACGCATAAACCGCAACCCTTGCAAACATTTTCCGAAAATGTTACTTTTGCCATAATTCTGCCTCCTGTTTTAGTTGATAGATTAAACTATCTTTTTTTGTAAAGTCAGCGGAAACAGATTTTCTACTTTTCCGTTGAGATTATTTATTAAATCAGCTCTTACAGTTGTCATTTTTACAGGCAAGCCTGAAATTGAGCTAAGCTCGTTGACACTGTCGAGAGAATTTATAACGTCTTGCGCTTCGGTTAAACCACCGATATTTGAGTTGTTTACTATCGCCGTAAACTTGATGTTACAAGCGGCTTCAATTTCTTGCATTATCTCATAAGCAGATTGAGCATCGGGAGTTAAAGGACGGTATTTATTGAAAACAAAAAGCATTTCGTAATCATTTTCGTCTTTAATTGCATCCGCATATCTGCCGAGAGCATAAGCACCGCGGTCATCACCGCCAATATCCATTATCGCCTTTTCTTCGCGTTTGTCAAGTAAAGAATACACCTCTTGAGGTAAAGCAGGTAAATCTACGTTTGAGCTTGCAAACTCTGATGATATAAGCTTTATACCTGCTTCGGTAAGCTCTTCCAAGCTGTCACGAGTTCTGAAATAAGGGTTAACGATATCAAGGTCGGCAATAACCACCTCTTCACCGAGGGCTTTAAGATGCAAAGCATAGTTAACGGCAATATTTGTTTTACCGCTACCGTAATGCCCCGCGAAGAGAGTCATTCTTTTAATTTGCATCTTAGTCACCTTCTTTTCAAAATTAAATTCTAATTAATAAGTACAAAATAAACGCTCTGATTCGCAATTTATCAAAGCTTATTTCTCTGAATCTTACCACTTGTTGTCTTGGGAAGTTCATCTCTGAAAACAACAATTCGGGGATATTTATAAGGAGCAGTTTTTTCCTTAACGTAATTCTGAATTTCCTTTTTAAGCTCGTCTGTGCCCTCTTTGCCGGGAACAAGAACGATGCTTGCTTTAACAACCTGACCTCTAACCTCATCGGGTGCGGCAGAAACGCCACATTCGAGAACGTAAGGAAGCTCCATAATAACGCTTTCAATTTCGAACGGTCCTATACGGTAGCCTGATGACTTGATAACGTCATCAACTCTACCAACGTACCAATAGAAGCCGTCTTCATCCATCCAGGCAACGTCGCCTGTATGGTAGTAGCCGTCGTGCCAAACCTCATCTGTTTTTGCCTGGTCCTTGTAATAACCAGTAAACAAGCCACAAGGAGCACCGTCTTTAACGTTAACAACGATTTCGCCGTTTTCACCAACGTTTACTTTATTGCCGTCGGAATCAAGAAGGCAAACGTCGTAAATAGGTGCGGGCTTACCCATTGAACCGATTTTATGAGAAGCACCCGTCATATTACCGATAATCATTGTGCTTTCCGTCTGACCAAAGCCCTCAAGAATCTGAAGACCCGTTGCTTTTTCAAACTGTCGGTAAACCTCGGGGTTAAGAGCCTCACCTGCTGTTGTCATATGCTTAACAGATGAGAAATCGTATTTTGAAATATCCTGTTTAATCATCATTCTGAGCATTGTGGGTGGTGCACAGAAGGTTGTAATGTTATGCTTTGCAAACATAGGAAGAATGTCTGCAGCATCAAAACGGTCAAAGTCATAAACGAAAAGAGCTGCTTCACAGAGCCATTGTCCGTAGAATTTACCCCACATAGACTTTGCCCAACCTGTATCAGAAATGGTAAAATGAAGACCATCCGGGTCAACATTATGCCAGAATTTTGCAGTGTGAAAATGACCGAGAGCATATTTATAGCAATGAGCGGCAATTTTGGGGTAGCTTGTTGTTCCTGATGTAAAGAACATAAGCATTAAATCGTCGCCACCGGGAGCATCTTCACCTCTCTCGTAATGAGAGCTGAAGAGCCTGCTTTCTTCGTCATAGTTTCTCCAGCCTTCACGCTCTTCGCCAACTGCAATTTTGATTTTAAGGTCGGGGCATTTTGCTGCTGCCATATCAACCTGATTTGCAACATCGCCATCGGTTGTACAAAGAATTGCTTTGATACCTGCAGCCTGGAAACGATATTCCAAATCGTGCTCTTGGAGTTGGTTGGGAGCAGGAATACCGATAGCACCCAATTTATTAAGACCGAGCATTGCAAACCAATACTGATAGTGGCGTTTGAGAATAAGCATAACTCTGTCGCCTTTTTTTATACCCAAAGATTTGAAATAGTTAGCCGCCTGAGCAGAGCCTTTCTTCATATCCTTGAAAGTAAATCTTCTTTCGGTCTTATCTCTTGAAATATGAAGCATTGCAAGCTTATCGGGTTCTCTGTCTGCAAGAGCATCGATAAGGTCAAATGCGAAGTTAAAATTATCTGTATTCTTAAATCTGATTGATGTGGGTGTACCCTTTTCGTTACGCTCAACATCAATAAATTTATGATAAATTCTTTCTTTTTTATCTTCCTTAATCTTTTCGGGTGCTTTATATTCCTCTGTCTTCACATGCTGAAGTTCAGGAATGGGCTCACCTGACGGATTAAGAACAATAGCATAGAATGTACAGTCCTTACCATCAACGGCAATCATACCGTGAGGTGTGAGAGAATCGTAATAGATACTGTCACCGGGTCCGAGAATTTCGGAGTGTTCACCAACCTGAACCTTTAATTTACCTTCAACAACAATATCAAGCTCCTGACCATCGTGAGAGGTAAGCTCAATATCCTTATTCTGATTTTCTTCGCTATATGTAGCTTCAACAAAAAGAGGCTCTGCAATTTTATTTTTGAATTTGGAAGCAAGGTTGAAATAAGTCATTCCGTGAGCTTTTTCAATCTTCTGTCCTTTACCTGCTTTTGTGAAAACATAGTTTGTAAGCTTGGGTGTGCTACCCTCAATTATACTTGAAACATCAACGTTAAACGCAAGAGCACAACGGTAAATGAAAGCAAAGTTAAGGTCACTTTCGCCATTTTCGCAAGCAAGATATTCACTTTCGCTCACACCTGTTTTAGTAGCCATTTCTGCTATGGTGTAGCCTTCAATTTCGCGCAACTCTCGAATACGCGCCGCCATCTCCTTGATTTTAAAATCAAGTCCGGTGATTTTGTCCATAAGTTTTATCCTCCATTTTCGGTGGGACACAATAAAAAACTCGTCCCAAAGATATTCTTTGAGACGAGTAAAAATTAAAATTTATACCCGCGGTACCACTCAAATTGCAGTTAAAAAACTGCCTCTCTCGAAGTCCATCAACTTCTATGCCTTTACGCAGCAATCACGGAGAGGTTCTACTAAGCAAAAGCCTTTCTTCCTCCCGGCTCGGAAACTACAAACATCGGATTCTCAACCTATGGCTTACACCAACCGCCACTTCTCTGAAAGGTGAAATAACCGCGCCCTTTTCTTCAACGCCTTTTATTCGATTTCCTCAAAGATACCATAATATAAGGTAAATGTCAAGTTTTTTATTAAATTTCATAGCTACCAGTCGCCAGTCGCCAGCTTCCAGCATATTAAAGTAATGCGATACTTATCATCCCTGTTTCATCTTTGATGAAATAGGGAGGGGGACCGCGTCAGC
>JAZNVT010000016.1:0-56176 GCA_045592945.1 Acutalibacteraceae bacterium
AGTGCTCTTCTTTCACAAGGGTACGATGTTAAGGTTTCTGAGGTTCACGGAATGAGTCAGCGTGGAGGTTCCGTTGTTACTTATGTTAAATATGGCGAGAAGGTTTATTCTCCTGTTGTTGGTGAGGGTGAAGCTGACCTTATTCTCGCATTCGAACAGCTTGAAGCGGCAAGATGGCTTTCCTGCCTTAAGCCCGACGGAAAAGTTATTGTTAACACACAGAAAATTGACCCTATGTCAGTTGTTATCGGTGACAGTGTTTACCCCGATGGTGTTCTTGATGCAGTAAGAGCTGCAGGTGCAGCAGTTGTAGAGCTTGATGCTCTTCCTCTTGCAGTTGAAGCAGGGTCACCTAAAGCCGTTAACGTTGTTCTTATCGGTGCAATGGCTAAAAATACTGATATTGATAAAGAAATCTGGCTTGATGCCGTTAAGGCTTGCGTGCCTGAAAAGTTCCTTGAGCTTAACCTTAAGGCATTTGAATTAGGCTACTCAAACTGAAAATAAAACAGTAATTATATTTAAGATGCCTTTGTGTTCAAGGGCGTCTTATTTCTTTGTAAAAAAGTAACAAATAACAAAAGAATTCTTTTATCTTAAAAGCCTTGGATACAGTTAATTTTTGGTTGACAAAATAGACTAATTGTATTAAAATAAACTATGTAGTATTATAGGTATAACTATACTATCGTTGGCTGCAGGTCAGCTAGTTCTTTTTGAAAGGGTGTTTCACTTGAAGAGGTCAAAATTTCTTTCTGTCCTCATTGCTGTGATGTTAGTAATCAGCAGTTTCTCATGCTTATCTGTTGTTTCCTTCGCAGCTGTTGTTGATTCCGGTAACGAGTACGATGACGAAGGTAATATTACCTGCACTTATTGGGAGCTCGATGACGACGGTACACTTACACTTCTTGCAGACTGTGATGGTAATACATGGGCTACACATGCTGCAAATATTAAAACTGTTGTTGTAGACGGCGAAACAACAAAAATTAACAATTCAGCATTTACGGGTTATCCTGTGCTTGAAAAAGTTATTTTTAGAAAAACGCTTAGCACAATAGAAGCAGGAGCTTTCCAGGACTGTGACCTTCTCACAGAGCTTGACCTTGCTGGTACAACTTCTATTCAGGATTATGCGTTCTATGATTGTGACGGCTTAAGAAGAGTTACAATTTATGGCGGTCTTGCTGATAGTAGAGTTGGCAAGAGTATCTTCAAAAATTGTGACAATCTTGAATATGTAGAGTTGAAAAACGGTGCAATCGAAATCGGTGAAAGCATGTTTGAGGATTGTACAGCCCTCAAAACACTTGTTCTTCCTGATAGTATCTGCAAAATCGGCAGACTTGCTTTTGAAAACTGTTCTTCACTTGAGAATATCACTATCCCCGATAGCGTTATCGAGGTTGGCGAATATGCATTCTATGATTGTAAATCAGCAATGTCTGCATATATCGGTCACAATGTTTCAACAATAGGTGAATACATATTCGGTAATTGTTCATCTCTTGTTAACGTTGAAATCAAATGTGCTATGCCTTCAATTGTTGACGGTATGTTCTACGGTTGCTCATCACTTAAGTCTCTTAAAGACCTTCCTGCAGGTGTTAAGGCAATCGGCAACTATGCATTTGCAAAATGTACGTCATTTGAAGAGATTACTCTTCCCGTAACAGTTGAAACAATTGGTAATAATGCATTTGATTCAACTATAATCACAACAATTGATATTCCTGCAAGTATTGAAAAAATTGCAGCAGGTGCATTCACAAATTGTAAGAATCTTACAGCAATCAATGTAGATTACAACAACCGTGTATATGCAAGTATCGATGGTGTGCTTTACGATATCGCTCTTAACGAGCTTATTACTTGCCCTGCAGGTAAAACAGGTAGTTATAAGGTTTACGATGGAACTTCAAAAATCAATGATGGCGCATTCATTGGTTGTGCAGGTCTTACAGTAGTTGAAATTCCTGATAGCGTAACTGAAATTGCAAATAATGCATTTAGCGGTTGCTCAAAGGACCTTACTATTAAAGCAAACTGTAATTCTTATGCAGCTGAATATGCAGCAAAACGTGGTATTACTACAGATTTAGTGCACGTTAACGGCTACGAGTGGTACACAATCTCTTCTGCGACTTGTCTTGTGGACGGTGCAAGAGAAAAGAGATGTGCAGGCTGTGATTTCGTTTACGAAACAGAAGTGCTTGCAGCACTCGGCCACGATATGGATGCTGGTGTTATTACAACAAAAGCAACCTGCACAACAGACGGTGTTCTTACAAAAACTTGTGAGAGAGACGGCTGCGGTTACTATGAAACTGAAGTTATCCCCGCAACTGACCACGCTTTAGATGACGGTGAAATCACTCAGAATGCAACCTGCGAAGCAGACGGTATATTTACAGTTAAATGTAAAAACGAAGGTTGTAATCATAAGGTTATTACACCTATCCCCGCACTCGGTCACGTTATGGATTCAGGTACAGTAACAACACCCGCAACTTGCGAAACTGATGGCGTTATGACTTATAAATGTCAGAGAGCAAATTGCTTCCATACAACCACAGAGGTTATACCTGCAACAGGCCACCAGATGAACGAAGGCGTAGTAACAACTGCTGCAACTTGCGAAACTGACGGAGTTAAAACTTATAGCTGTATCCATAGCGGATGCACACATTCAACAACTGAAGTTATACCTGCAACAGGCCATAACTACGAAGAAAAAGTACTTAAACCTGCAACCTGCCGTCAAGAAGGCAAAATGCAGTACACTTGTTCAAACTGCGGTGATACCTTTATTAGTGTATATACAGGAAAGCATCTTCTTACCAATATAAAAGAGGAAGCAACTTGTGAAAAAGATGGTCGTGAAGGTCAGTGGTGTGTAGTTTGTAATTCATTTATCGGTACAGTTACCACAACGCCCGCTAAAGGTCATAGCTATGTTGACGGCAGCTGTGAAAACTGCGGTAAAAAGGTTGTAGATACATACGTTGGTCTTGTATACGAAAACGGTGTATGGTACTACAAAGCAAATGGTAAGGTAGTAACTGATTACACAGGCCTTGTTTACTACGAAGGTAACTGGTTCTATGTAAAAAATGGTGTTCTCGATTGGGGAGCTACAACTCTTACATACTATAACGGTAATTGGTTCTATGTTGAAAATGGTGTGCTTAATTGGAATTCTGACACCCTTGTATACTATGAAGGCAACTGGTTCTATACATGTGATGGTCTCGTTAACTGGTCTTACACAGGCCTCGTATGCTACGAAGGTAATTGGTTCTACGTAAGCGACGGTGTTCTCGATTGGAACTATACCGGTCTTGTATATTACGAAGGCTTTTGGTTCTACGTTATAGGCGGTTATCTTGATTGGAATGCAACAACACTTGCATTGTATGATGGGAACTGGTTCTATGTTGAAAACGGTTATATTACTTGGAATTATACCGGTTACGTAGATTATTGCGGAGCAACCTTCTACATTACTAATAGCTACCTTGATTGGAGTAAACAGGTTTAAACTAGAAAACTGCTTGATGCCTTGGCATCAAGCAGTTTTGATTTTTGAAAATGAATTTTAAAGTCACACCGATATAAAATAGTCATATAATATATTGGTGAGTTGTATGATAAAGTTTTATTATAAGCCGATGAAAAAGCGGCCACCACCTGTTAAGGCAAAGTGGCTGATTTTTAAAGGCAAAAAGCAAAAAATTCAATTCAGGATGGCTTGTGTTATCCTTCTGATATGCATAGCAATAATTTTCGGTGAATTTCAGTTGCGGCCGATTATAAAAAATGCAGGTGCAAATGCTCTGAAAAATGAATTAACGCTTTTACTTAACGATGCCGTAAATAAAACTCTTCAAAGCGAAAAGGTAGTGTATAACGATTTTATAACTATCAGCTATAACGATACCGGTAAAATAACTGCAATAATAACTAATACTATTTTTATAAATGATTTTAAAGCTATGCTATCTGAAAAAGCGGCTAAGACGGTAAGTGACTGTGGCGACTTTAATATTCTTGTGCCGTGGGGTACTCTTTTCGGAAGCGAAATTTTCAGTGACCGAGGGCTTGAGCTCAAGGTAGAATCAAGCACCTACGGTTTTGCTGTAACAGATATTTATAGCTCTTTTGAAAGCGTTGGTGTTAACCAAACCTTACATAAAATATATGTCGAGTTAATCTTATCTGCAACGGCGTACATAGGCAATTATAAGGTTGAGCAAACTGTTAACAGCCGTGTACCTGTAGCAGAAACTGTCATAGTCGGTGACGTGCCGAATGCTTATTACGATATAAAAAAATAACTTCAGGATTGTTGTTTTAATCCTGAAGTTTTTTATTATTCGTTAATAAATTTATCCATTAAGCTATAGCCGATATCAATATAGTTACCTGTATCTTTAGCTGTGTTTTCGGTAAATGCTTCAATACCGTTATCTTTTTCTTTAGATTTCTGATAAATCATAAAGGGTACTGCATCACCGGCGTGAGTCATAGTAACGATAGGTGTGGGATGGTCGGGGAGTACCATGATTTTATAATCATCGTATTCATCTAATGCGGGTATAAGCCTTGAAAGCACCTTTTCGTCAATCATTTCAATTGACTTAACCTTGTTTTCGGGCTCATTTCTGTGACCGCATTCATCGGGTGCTTCAATATGAATATAAACGAAATCCTTTGTTTTTAACTCCTTAATTGCACATTCAGCCTTGCCCTCAAAGTTTGTGTCAATATAGCCGGTTGCACCCTCAACGTCAGGTGAAGCCATACCTGCACATTTAGCTATACCTTTAAGAAGGTCAACTGCAGAGATAATAGAGCCGTTAACACCAAATTTCTCTTTGAAATCGGGTAAAGAAGGCTTTGTACCTTCGCCCCAGAGCCATATTGAGTTTGCAGGGCGTTTACCCTCGGCAATTCGTCTTTTGTTAACGGGGTGCTCCATAAGAAAATCGTAGCTTTCCTTCATCATAGCAATAAGCTCTTTAGCGTTTTCACTATCTGAAAGATGCTCACCGATAACCTTGCCTGAAATATCGTGAGGGGGAGTCATTTTACCTAAATCAAGTGTGCCCTCGTGCCAAACAAGACAGTGACGGTAAGCAACACCGCTATAGAAAGCGAAAATATCGTTGCCGAAATGCTCTTGAACGCTTTTGATAATCTGCGAAGCATCTTCAGTAGAAATGTCGCCCGCACTGTAATCCACCATTGTTTTGTCCTCGTAATTCTCTTCATCTGAAAGAGTAACAAGGTTACAACGGAAAATTATATCAGTAGGGAGCATATCAACACCGATGCTTACAGCCTCGAGCGGTGAACGGCCTGTATAACATTCTTTCGGGTTGTAGCCCAAAACACTCATATTTGCAATGTCGCTACCGGGCTTAAGACCCTCAGCAACAGTTTTAACTGTACCAATTTCACCAAATCTTGCAAGCTTGTCAAGAATAGGCTTTTTTGCGCATTCCATAGGTGTTTTGCCGTTTAATGCGGGTACGGGATAATCAGCCATACCGTCGTATAAAACAACAATATATTTCATAGGATAACCTCATTTCAATTGGATAAATAATATTGCTAATATAATACAACTATTTAAACTGTCTTGTCAATAAATATTACTTGCAATATCTAAATAATTAGAGTAAAATTAATATGTAAATATTATTAGTAAAAGGGGATTTTACAATGAAATTACCATTAGCTATTCAGCTTTATTCCGTTCGTGACGATATGGAAAAAGACTTTGAAGGTACAGTTAAAAAAATCAAAGAATTAGGCTATGAGGGCGTTGAGTTTGCAGGCCTTTTCGGAAAATCTGGCTTAGAGGTTAAAGCTCTTTGCGATGAACTCGATTTGGTTCCCGTGTCTGCTCACGTTCCTTATTATGATATGCTTGAAAACCCTGAAGCTGTTCTTAAGGATTATCAGGATTTAGGCTGTAAATACGTTGTAGTGCCTTATCTTACTGAGGAATGCCGTCCTGGTACAGACGGATGGGAGGCAACCGTTGAGGGTATCCGTAAAATCGGTGCTGCAGCAAAAGAAATGGGACTTCAGCTTCTTTATCATAACCACGATTTCGAATTCCTTAAAATAGATGATAAATACGCTCTCGATATTCTTTACGATACAATTCCAGCTGATTTACTTCAGACAGAGCTTGATACCTGTTGGGTTAACGTAGGTGGCGAAGAGCCTGCAGCATACGTTGAAAAGTACACAGGCAGAGCACCCGTTGTTCATCTTAAGGATTTCGCAGGTCAAAAGGGTAACGGACCTCTTTATAAGCTTATCGGTATTGAAGAAGAGGAAACTGCTGCTTCTGAAAATACATTCGAATTTCGTCCCGTTGGTAGCGGTTGTCAGGATTGGAAAAAGATTATCGCTTCAGCAGAAAAAGCAGGTGCACAGTGGCTTGTTGTTGAGCAGGATGACCCCTCAATGGAAAAGAGCCCAATAGAATGTGCAGAAATGAGTATCAACTATCTTAAAAATTTATAATATTACGCCATTAACGGATATAAAAAATGCAAGGCATTGCGCCTTGCATTTTTTATCATTTTATCTGTTAAGAATAAGCTTTGTAAGCTCAACGGGTTCAACGATTGTGTCGCCCTTGTAAACTCTCATATTACCTGAAGCGATTTCATCAATGAGGATAACCTCATCATTGTTGTAACCGAATTCGAATTTGATATCCCAAAGGTCAAGACCGATTGTTTTAAGGTCATCAGCAATAATCTTTGTGATTTTAAGAGTCTGCTCTTTCATGCTTTCAAACATTTCAGGGCTCATAACACCGAGTGCTGCAAGACCTTCGCCTGTAACGAGGGGATCGCCCTTAGCATCGTTTTTGAATGTACATTCAACGTAGCCACCGGGAAGAACTGTACCGTCTTCGATATATTCACCGTATCTGCGGATAAAGCTACCTGTAGCAACAAGTCTGCAAATAACTTCAAGACCGTGCCCGAAAACTTTACCGGGAAGAACTTCCATAGTAGCGTTATCAACATCAGCACTTACGTAGTGAGTTTTGATGCCTGCTTCTTTAAGCATATCAAAGTAGTAGATTGATGTTTTAAGGTTTTCTTTACCGATACCGTCAATCGTAAGACCGACACTGTTTTCACCGGGATCAAAAACGCCGTCTTTACCTGTGCAATCGTCTTTGAACTTAAGCATTACGTTGCCGTTTTCAAGCTCGTAAACGTCTTTTGTTTTACCTTCATAAACTTTTTTCATTTTAAATCTCTCCTTCACCGCATAGCAGTAACATCAATTTTTCACACTCAAATTTTAAAACTGTTTAATAAAAAAGTCAAGTAAATGTAATCGTTTTTTTATTGTAAATGAAATGTTCTAAAAATATGTTATAAATAGGCTCTTTTGAAAAAGATTTTTTGTTTATTTATACATTTTAGATTGATAAATTCTTAATTATAATCCCTTATAAGAAAATTCGGTCCAAGCACTGTCGCTTGATAATTCACCGCCATAACGGAAATTATCTAATCTGCTTGTATTACCGTTAAGATATGCATCAAACCATAATGAAGCGTAATGAACGTAAGGTGCGGGTGTTGAACAGCACGTAGTATGAATACCGCCTATATAGTTTACGTATACAGCAGGGCCTTTTACTGCATCATAAGCGGTTTTTATCCATTTATCAGCATCAACAATTTTATCCTTTGTTCCTGCCATAAAAAGCACGGGTGTGCTTAATTTTTCGGCTTCTTCAACGTAGTTGCTTCCGGCAATTGAAAGAACGCAATCTATTCTTGAGTCCTTAGCTGCAGCGTTTACCGCACTTCTACCGCCTTGAGAATGACCTACAGCTGCAATTTTGTCAGTATTAACCTTGCCATATAACACGCTTGATGAATTACTATTTTCTGAAATTATAAAATCTATTGAGGAAATCTGGGCAGAGCCATCAGCAGCCATCGTTTCGCTATTGCCTACAACTATAAATCCAGTTTTTGCTAATTCTTTAAGAAGCGTTTCATAGAAGGTGTAAGAAACCATAGTACCGTTTGCAAAAGCTACTATAGGATATGTACGGTTAGAGGTAGCTAAATCAGAAGGGTAGTAAACTGATTGCTCTATAGAGTTGTAGGTGCTTGTATACTTACCTACACCGTCGGTTATTTGTGGTGCAGCTTCAGTAGGCTTTTGTGTTTCTTGTTGTGTTGTATCAGTTGCTTGTGTTGATTGAGAAGCGGTAGTCCCTGCGGGATTCGCCTGAGTAGTGTTTTGTGAAGCGGCTACTGTTTCAGATGGTGTTTCCTGTAAGCCTTGATTCTCTGATGATTCCGCGGGTATAACGTCGTTAAGGGCGGGGGCGTTATCCCCACTGTTATCAACATATTGCTGAGTTGTCGTAGTTAGGCTTTCCGAATCGTTTCCGCAAGCGTTAATCGTTATAACCATTGATAAAACTAAAACCAAAGAAAAAAGCTTTTTAAAATTTTTCATAGCTCCATCTCCTTATGAAAATTCCTTTTTGTATAATTCTATATTAACATATATATCATATTTTCTCAACAGTAAAATTAACTGTGTGAAGGCATTGAAAATACAGACTGAATGTAATATAATTATCATATAAAACTAAGCTATAGGTGAGAATTATGGTACACAAAAGAATAGAATTAAAAAAACATTTTGCTTTTTTAGGTGAGGGTGGCAAAAACCCCACTATTGATATGTATTTACCATATAATATGGCGGAAATGAATCGCCAGAATCAAAAAAGACCGTGTATGGTTATTTGCCCCGGCGGTGGCTATGGAATGTGCTCCGAAAGAGAGTCTGAGCCCATAGCGTTACACCTTTTACCTGAGGGCTTTAACGTTTTTGTTTTAAATTATTCTGTTGCTCCAAACAAATTTCCTACCCAGATTATTGAGGTAGCTTCCGTTATTGAGCTTATTTATGAAAATTACGAAATATGGAATTGTGATACAAGCAAAATTGCTATTATGGGCTTTTCTGCAGGCGGTCATCTTGCGGCTCATTATTCAACGATGTTTGACTGCAAAGAGGTCAGAGAAGCTTTTCCTGAAAGTAAGTCTGTAAATGCAACTGTGCTTTGCTATCCTGTAATCAGCGCATTAGAAACAACAGCTCATATGGGTAGCTTTCTTAACCTTTTAGGTCATAAGCCTGAAACAGAAGAGGAAATTAATTATTTCTCTTGCGATAAGCAGGTAAGAGAAATAACACCTCCCGCATTTATTTGGCATACCGCTGAAGACGGTTGTGTGCCCGTTGCAAACAGTCTTTTATACGCAAAGGCATTAACAGAAAAAAATATTCCTGTTGAGCTTCATATATATCCCTTCGGAGGTCACGGTCTTTCAACCTGTGATAAGCACACGATTGACGATATGACACCAATATTCTCATACAATAGCGTATGGCTTAAAAGCTTGAAGGAATGGCTTAAAATTATTTTCTGATAAAGGTGATTAAATGAAAAAGAGGGTTATGCTTATCGTAGCCTTAGTTGTGGCTTTTGTGGTGGTTTTTACTTCCGCTTTCTCGTTAGCTATACCATCACCCAAAACTGAAAAACAGCTTGCAGAGCTTTATGATATCTGTAAAGATTATCAGGTTAGTGATAAGCTATATGTTATAGATTCTGCTACGTTTAAATCTACTGAAGAACGCCATCTTGCAGTTTCATTGCAAGGCATTGTTGCGAAGGTTGAACCGCAGATATTTATTATAACAAATGAAATCTCATACGATTATCTTGATATAATTTCCAAAAGTGGCGTAAAGCTGATTTTTGATGATTCCAAGGGTGAGCCTTGGACTGTAGAAACTCTTCTTGATAAATTTAAGCCGTATATTACTGATTACGGCTACGTGCTTTACCGCTCAAGTGAAAAGGCTGAAGGCTTAAATGCGGCAACAAATCTTGCGGCACTTTACGGTTGGTTACCCGTCCCCCTTGAGCTACAGTCTTTAGCGGAGGAATGTAAGCTGGAGCTTAAAGAGGATTTTTCTGAAGATGAATACAATTTAGATTTTCAAAAGGATTTTTTCAAAAAATATAAATCGGAATTTGAATATGATGCGGTTGTCAGCTTAAGATACGAGTGGACAGGGCTCCGCGACCTTGCAATACAACAAGGCTTTTATACCTTTTATATTGACGAGGATGAGGATACTGCCTCTTTCAGAGAAAAAATACTTAATTATGCAGGTAGCGGTACAACTGTTTTGGGTTGGGCAAAATATGAAAAGTGGTACGTTTCACAAGCTTCAAAAAACGGTAGTATGGTAATACCTAGTGACCATTGCCACAACAATAGCTTCCTTGCATCCTTTAAGTGCGATATTCCTGAGCAAAAGCATAATAAAACGAAAAAATATATCGATACAAGTAAGCATTACGTAGCAATCGTTTTTAGTGACGGTGACAACGTGCAGTGGCTTCAGAATGGCTTTTCTGAGTATTTTAATAAGCTTTCTTTAGAAACTCAATTCCCTATGACGTGGACGGTTTCGCCATCTCTTCAAGAGTTTTCTTCCGTTACGTCTAATATGATTTATTCTGCATCAACTGTAAACGATTATTTTATAGCGGGCGTTTCAGGAGCAGGGTATGTAAACCCCACGAAGTATAAGCTATCATCCTTTGATGATTTTACCGACGTTACTGCTTCAGCAATGCTTGAAAGCGGATTAAATTACGTTTCAATACTTGATTCCACCCCTGATAATATAATTGAGGATAAAGCTTTAGAGCACCGTTTAGAATACTATGCCCGATATGATAATATAAAAGGCGGTGTTTTAAGCCTTGACCCCGATAAATATCAAGGGGGGGAGGGTAAGGTTTATTTTGCAAATGGTAAGCCCTTTGTGAGCAACCGACTTTCCTTGTGGCATCCCGACGGTGAAGAGGCTTTAGTTACAGAGGAATGGTTAAAAGAGCAGGCGGATATAGTTAATTCTTACCCTGCAGATATGGAAACTATTAACGGCTATAGTGTTATAAACGTTCATCCTTGGAGTATAAGTATTGAAAATCTTTCATACTTTGTAAGTCAGCTTGATGAGGACGTTCAGCTTGTAACCCTTGATGAATTGCTTACTTTAGTTGAAAATAATATTCCACACGAAACCGCAACACCTGATAAATAAATAAAAACGCAACTACTATAAATAATATGTAGTTGCGTTTTTTTATTAAATATTTTTTAAATATGATTTGCTTTATTCTACGTGAAAAGCAGAGGGAACAAAGGGCTTTGCCTCTGTGCTTTTTGACTGAACGTAAAATAATTCAAATGAATGAATAGTTGCTATTGAGCAAATAACTGCCATCCATACGTATCCGGGCATAAACTGCATCATTATCGGCAAAACAAAAACCGAACCACCGAAAATCTTACCTAAATACGTATGCGGTAAATAAAATTTATTAAACCTTTTCTTTGAAACAAAGGTGCATAAGCCGAATAAGATTCCTGCACTTATAATCCAGACAAGAATCCAGACGGGAACTTCCTTTTGTTTAATAAGTATTTTTGTCAATGCGAGGTATGTTAATACGTCGCCGATAGTATCAAGGGTTGCCCCAAGCTCACTTGAAGAGTTAGTTTTACGGGCAATAGGACCATCTATTAAGTCGGTGAAGCCACATATTACGTAAATTATAAGAAAAGTTTTTGATATACTTTTCATACAAAAAAGTACTACTGCACCAATAACACGACTTAAGCTGACTATATTAGCTATATGCTTTTTCATCTTTTTCACCTAGGTTTAAATCAAGTTGAATTTCTTTATATTTAATATATCTTCTATTGTGGGCATAGAGTTTTCAGCACCCATTTGGCTTACGGCAAATGCCCCTGCCTTATTACCGAAATCACAAGCCTTTTCAATATCACCGCTTTTTATGTATTCTAAAGCAAGAGCGGCGGTAAAGCAGTCACCTGCGGCAGTGGTGTCAACAACGTTTGTTTCGTATGAAGGAAAGGTTTTCAAGCTTTCACCATCAAATAGAGCACAACCTCTTTCACCAAGCTTTAAAACGATATATTTTGCCTCGCTTCTTTCTTTTAAAGCTTTAGCAGCCGCCAAAATATTATCGTTACTGTCAGGATAAATACCCGTGAGAGCTTTTGTTTCGCTTTCGTTAGGGGAAAGAATCGTTGCACCATGCATTCTTTCTAAACAAAAGCTTTTAGCAGGACCGCAATCTATAACCGTGGTTATATTGTTTTTTATGGCGTGGTTTACGGTGCTTATAACAACCTCTTCTGCAGTTTCAAATTGTACGAGTAAAAGGTTTGTTTCGTTTCCGATTTCCTTTACCGCTTGTTGAGAGTCTATTTCTGCGTTTGCACCCTCGTAAACGACAATTCTGTTTCTGCCGTCGCCGTCTAAAATAATGGCGGCAAGCCCTGTTTGTGAGCCATCAGTTGCAACGCCTGAGGTATCAATACCTTTGGTTTTTAAATTCTCTAAAAGCTTGTTGCCGTTAGTATCATCTGCTACCTTACCAATCATTTTAACCCTTGCACCTAATTGTGCCAAAGCTGATGCTTGGTTAGCACCCTTTCCGCCGTTTGCATAGCCGTAGCTTGTGCCTAAAACATTTTCACCAATTTCAGGCACCTTTTTCATATTAAGAATTAAATCCATATTTATACTGCCTACAACGGCGGCGTGAATGTTTTTATACATATTTTACTCCAAATAAGCTACAAAATCTTTTGCAGCATCGCTCAAAGCTTTATCCTTTAAAAATAAAGCGCTTGTACCTAATACAAAAATGTTTGCACCGCAGTCTGACATTCTCTTACCATTTTCAAGGCTTATGTTGCCGTCAACCTCAATTTCTGTAGCTGAATAACCCCATTCGTTTAAAAGCTTACGGGCTTTTTCAACCTTTCTGCCTGCACCGAGAAACATTTTCTGCCCTGCAAAACCGGGGCTGACAGTCATAACGAGAAGCATATCAATATATTCAATTAAAGGCTCAATTACCTCAACGGGCGTTTGCGGGTTTATTGCAAGCCCTGTTTTACAGCCTTTATTTTTTATAGCCTCAAGAGTGCGGTGAATATGCTTTTCAGATTCATAATGAACGCATACGATATCATTTTCAGTAAGCTCCATTCTGTCTATAAAAAGAGCAGGCTCATTAACCATCATATGAATATCAAGGGGGATAGCAGTAACCTTTTTTATTGAATTTATTAAATCAAAGCCTAAAGTGATATTTGGCACAAAGGCACCGTCCATAATATCAATGTGAAGATAATCTATACCTGCATTTTCAAGGTCTTTTATAGCGTTTTCAAGATTTAATAAATTCGCACACATAAGAGATGCTGAAAGCTTTTTCTTCATTCTTTACCCTCGCAAAACTAAATAATCAGAAAGAAAAAATATAGCAAAATTTTATCACATATTAAAAAACCTGTCAATGAGATATACAATGAACAAGCTTATTTTTTGTGAAAGTTGTATCGTTGTTTTTAATTGACATACGTATAGAATTGATGATAAAATTAATATAGTAAAGTCAAAGAAAGGTGTTGAGTGTAATTGTCTGAGCAAAATTCAGTTACCCAGACAGTAAGGCGTTACGTAGGCAAAAAAGAAACTATTGCTTACGTGTTAAATGACGTTGCGGCAAGCCTTAATATTGACGATTATAAGGAAAGGTATATTTACGACGTTGTAAATATCGACTTCAATCTTTTGGCAATTCAAAACGTTGTTGCAACTGCTTGGGACTCTGTTAACGATACCTTTATTGGCGTGCTTGTTGATAAAACAAGAACTCGTTGGGGTAAATTCAGACCCTACGTGCTTTTAGGCGAAGTACCGTTAACCGTGCTCGGTATGTGGTATTGGTTGATACCGTTTCTTTTCCCTGATACTCCCGGTGACTATCTTCCTAAATGGATTTTCTACTTTGCAATGAGTATCATAACTGAAACCGCAGGTACCTTTACAAGCGTTGCTAAAACAGGCTTTCTTTCAACTATAACCCCTGAGCCGCTGGAGCGTTCGCGGCTTATTGCCACGGCTAACGTGGCGTCCCACCTTGTTGAAGATTTGCCAAAGCAGGCTTTTGGTATTATATACGACCTTGTAATCAACAAGAAAATTAATCTTCATTTACCTAAGCTTTTCGCAAGCTTCGGTATCGCTTGTGCGGGTGTGTCCGCTTTCTTTGCGTTGTACTTTGTTTTGAATTCACGCGAAAGAGTTTCTCAGTCTATAAGGCAGCCCTCTGTAAAGCATTGCTTTAAGGCTATTTTAAATAACCGACCAATGCTTACATATCTTGCTTCTTCATTCCTTTCAGGCTTTAGTATAGGAAAGAGCAGAACTAATTTCTATATAGACGTTATCGGCTCAATTACGTGGAAAACTATCGTAGGTATTCCTGCTTTCCCTGTCAAATTCATAAGCTATAGCTTTGTTGAGCCCTTAAGACGAAGGTTTTCAACGAAAGCTCTGTGGATTTTCGAAGATGCATGGACCGATATGCTATGGCTTACGGTTTTCGGCATAGGTTCAATTAACGGCAACTTCAAAAAGAAGGGTGTTATACTACCCGTAATGGCAATAGAAGAAATTTTGGAAATGTGTGTTTACGGCTTAAGACGAGTTATTCCTGCCGAAATTAAAAACGAGGCTTTAGACTATTGCGAATGGAAGCACGGCTATCGTTCTGAGGCGATGACAGGCGTTTCTATGGATTTAATCGGTAAGCTTCAAAATGCCGTAATGAGCGGTGTTAATAATATAGTTATGGGCAAAATCGGTTACATTCAGGGTAGAGAAATCGGTACCCAGACCGATAAAACTAAATGGTGGATTTTCGCTTTGGGAACAGGTATTCCGATTATTTCATCAGCCCTTGGTATTGTTCCTAAATTCTTCTATCCTCTTTCTGCAGAAAACAGAACTAAAATGTACGAGGATTTGACTGAACGAAGAATTGCAATGGCAGAGTTTATGAAAACCGCGTCAAACGAAGAAATCGAGCAAAAAGGTAAAGAACAGCTACAAGGTAAATTCGATTAAAAAACAGGTCGCACAGATTATTTTCTGTGCGTCCGTTTTCATTTTGCGAACAATATTATTCAATTTGTTAAATAATAAAAATATTAAAATCTTGTCCAGAAATCCTTGCCCCAAGGGTGAGCTTGCTCTTCCCATTCGTCACGGTGGTTGAGGATT
Organism: Acutalibacteraceae bacterium; assembly: GCA_045592945.1. GTDB lineage: Bacteria > Bacillota > Clostridia > Oscillospirales > Acutalibacteraceae > DTU089. Next base: position 15,277 of record JAZNVT010000016.1, read on the forward strand.
TTTTCTCGCATTTCTTTAACTTTATTATTGTAGCCTTCGTCAGTAGCAAGGTTTACGGTTTCCCAAGGGTCATTTTTTATATCATAAAGGAAGGTCCATTTATCTTCTTCCTTATCACCGTTACGGTATTCAATAAGCTTGTAATTATCATCCTTTACACCGCGAACAAAGTTATCGAAAATAAGATATAATTCATCGCGGAATTTCTCACCGTGCTCACCGTCAAGAAGCCTTGCAAAGCTTCTGCCGTCAACGGAAGAGGGAATATCTATTCCTACCTTTTCGCAAAGGGTAGGGAAAATATCGTAAAGATAAACGTAAGCATCGTTTCTGCGGTTTTCAGCAATTCCGGGACCTGCCATGATAAGCGGAATACGAACGCCGTGCTCGTAAATATCTTCTTTACCGAGCCAGCCGTGTTGACCGACCGCAAGACCGTTATCACCGGTAAAGACAACTATCGTGTTTTCTTCTTCACCCGATTCCTTAAGAGCATCAAGAAGTCTTCCTATTTCATAATCAAGATGTGTTATCATTGCAAAATATTCTGCAATGTGACCTCTTATTTCTTTTTCGTTACGGGGGTATGCTGCAAGATGCTCGTCACGGTGTACCATAAGAGGATAGTTTGTATCAATGATTTCTTGAAAATTAGGTGGTAAGGTAATTTTTTCAGGGTCGTACATTTTGCGGAATTCATCGGGCATTGTGCGAGGGTCGTGAGGTGCTAAATAAGCGAGATACATAAAGAAAGGCTTATCCTTATTAACGTTTTCTTTAAGTAGCTCTATTGCCGAATCTGTAAGCAAGGTGCTTGAATGCTTACCGGGGTCGAATTCGTCGCAATGCTGTTCCTGAGGATGATTATCGCTATAAAAATCTACTACAAAATTTATAACGTTATCATATTTTCCGGTGGGGTCAAATCTGCAGGTGGGAACGTTCCAATGGTCCCACATTCCGCCAAAGAAAATCTTGGCGCCTTGAGTGAAGCTTCTTGCGTATGCAGGGCAGCCGTTGTGCCATTTTCCAAGACCTATTGTTTCATAGCCGTTATTTTTAAAGGTTTCCGCAAGTGTTTTATGCTCCTCGGGAATGTTACCGCCTAATTCCTCAAGGTGAAAGGGATTTCTACCCGATAAAATCATTGCTCTGCTTGGCATACATACCGCGCCGCAGGTGCCACCCGCAATATGTGCACGTACAAAAGAAGTACCGCGTGAAGCTAATTTGTCAAGATTAGGTGTGATGATTTCGTTGTTACCTAAAGCGTGAATAGTATCAAAACGTTGGTCATCAGTTACAATAAATAAAATATTCGGTTTCTTACTCATAAAGCACCACCTATAAGATTTAATGCAATGCTAAGCATAATAATATATAAAATAACGGTCTTCAAAAGTTCGCAAGTTAAATTGTATTCAAAATAATGAAAATAGAGGCTTTTGAAATTTTTATTTCTCAAACGACCATTTTTGTTGCATTATAACTGCAGGCACGTAGTCGTTTTCTCTTGTGTAAAATGCGGTGATTAAGTCACCGTTAGGAAGCTCGATTGTTGACGGATAGCCTAAATCGTCGGTATCGTAGCCGTGGTGTAAAATGCTTTCGTCACTCCAGGTTTCGCCGTTATCCTCGCTGAATATTGCCCATATTCCATATGGTCTGCTTCTGTGGGAAAAGGTTGAAATCAATACCCCCGATGAATGCAAAAACAAATGACCGGGTGCACCGCTGTCATCTCTTACAATCTGCTTCGGCTTACTCCAGGTTACACCGTTGTCAAGAGAAACGGTCTGATAAAGAGTGAATAAAGTTTCATCTGCATTTTCGGCTCTGAGGTGGCATATTATTTTCCCGTCAGGCAACTGAATTGCGTGAGGCTCGTAGAAATAAATATCCTTAAATTCCTCGTATTTGTAAAGCTCTAAATCACCCCGTAGGGTCATTTCACCCGTTTCGGTGTTAATTACGTGAGCTTCTATATGGTTATGTATACCTTGAATTCTGCCAACCCATAAAACAGCGCCGTCATTAAGCACGGTGGGTCCGTGAGGTGAAGAAATAGGTGATTTATATATTTTACCAAAGGTTTTGCCACAGTCCTTGCTTATTCTGAAATTAACACCGATAGCCTCTGCCTCGTCTTCTTCCGAAACAGAGTTTATGTAATTAAAGCACTCTTCCGTTTGAGGCATATTTTCTCTTTGAAACTGAAGCGTGTTATTAAAAGATGTAGCAATAAGACCGCTGTCACCGAAGGTGCATAACCCAACGTCTCTGTCGTCAAGCACGGTATCAAAAACAGGAACGGGCTTTGAGTAAGTTTCGCCGTTATCGTCGCTAAAAGCTAAAACGCCCTTACCGAAGGGGCAGATATGCTCAACCCGGTAGCCCGAAGCACCAACGCAGATTTTACCGTTTTGAAGCTTTGCAATAGTAGGCCAAGCGAAGTAAGCGTGATGATTTTCAGTATTAGTCATAACGACTTTAGGTTCACCGATTAATTTAACGTTCAATATAATTCCACCTTTGGATTTTTGAAATTTGTAATGTATAGCTTTTATAGAACCGCACCGTTTTCTTTGAGCTTTTTCTGTAATGCCTTGATATCAATGGTGTGTGCGTTTGTGTTTGTTTTATGAGCTATTGCAACTGCAGTGCCGGCGGCTTCGCCAAGACAACAGCAAATAGGCATAATTCTTACGGATGCCTGAGCCTCGTGAGTAGCAGAAAGGCAACGCCCTGCAACTATAAGATTATCGTATTCTTTGGGTAAAAGTGAGCGGTAGGGGATTGTATAATATTCACCGTCACCGAAAAATCGGTGGCTTGTTCCCGTGCCTGAAGGGTTATGAATATCAATATCGTAATTACCAAGAGCTATTGAATCGTCAAATCGGGTACAGTTGATTATTTCATCATCTGTGAGAATATGTACGCCCTTTAGCTTTCTGCTTTCTCTTATGCCGATATCAATTGCAATAGAAATCAAAGCGCTTTCGTGGAAAGCATTTGAATTTTCCTTTAAGAAAGCTATAAGCTCGTGGATTTGTTTTCTTGCAATAACTTCGGCTTTGCTTACGTCAAAAGGATTTGTGGGGTCAAGCTTTACTACACGTGTTGTGTTGAAGTGCAAAACATCTTCACCAACCCCAAAGAAAACGAGAATGTTTTCTCTCGGGTTTGTGATTTCGCCTTTTGCTTGTTTTTCTTTGTATAGCTCTTGTAAACGAGGTCTTTCCTCTGTGAAAAGGTCGAGGTCAACTCCGCTCATACGAAAGCAGGTTGTCATAGGTTGGCAAAGATTATCACTTTCCCGACCTAATTGGAAATCACATCCCGCAAGATAGAATAATTCACCGTCACCGGTTGCATCAATAAAGAAATCTGCTTCGGTTGTGATTTTCTGTCCTTTAGCTGTAATATCAATCTGTGTTATTTTTCTGTTTTCGGTTTTTACATCATAAACTACGCCGTGAAAAAGAACGTCAACACCTGCTTCTGTTGTCATATCATCAAGAACTATTTTAAAATATTCAGAGTTGAATTCGTGGTCCTTGCAGTCGTCAACGTATTTATCGTGTCGAAGCTTCATTTCTTTAAAAATACCTTGAGAAAGGTAGTTCCTTTTAACGTTTTTATCCCAATATGGCTTTGTCCAATAGGGCATAAAAGGATAAACAAGATTATTTGCAATTGCTCCGCCAAGGCAACCCGATTTTTCTACAAGCAAAACCTTAAGACCTTCACGAGCTCCGCTTATTGCAGCAGCAACACCGCTAAGACCACCGCCTGTAACCACAAGATTATATTTCATAAATTCACGACCTTTTTATGATGAGTGTAAAATTGATTATAGCACTACACATTATCAAAAACAAGATTTGATACAGTGATTTGATTTCTAATAATGATTTTTCGTAGTTCTAAATTAGAATAATTTTAACAAACTCTTGTAAGAAATTTTATAATATGGTACAATTCATTTTGTATACACTTATTATTTTGAAAGAAGTGAATAATATGGTAAAAAACTATGATGCAGTTGTTATAGGTGCCGGTAACGGCGGTCTTGTAGCGTCTGCACGACTTGCTAAAGAGGGAAAGAAAACGTTACTTATTGAGCGTCACAACTTACCCGGCGGTTTTGCAACAAGCTTTGTGAGAGGTAGATTTGAATTTGAAGCATCACTTCATGAGCTTTGTGGTATCGGCTCAATCACAGGAAAATCACCCTTATTGAAAATTTTTCAAGAGGTTGGCGCAGCTGATAAAATTGAGTGGGTTTCACTTGATGAAGCGTTTAGAGTAATTACTTTAGATGAGAATGAAAAAAGCGACTATTCAATGCCTTTGGGAAAGCAAGCGTTTATTTCAAAGCTTGAGGAATATGACCCCGGCTCATCAGCCGTAGTTACAAAGGTTTTTGACCTTATTGAAAGCATAGAAAAAACTTTGGATTTCGTAAGTGATATTGAAGATTTTAAGCCTTCAATGATTAAAGAGATTTTCTCTGAGCATACGGATTTCCTTAAGGTAGCAAACTATTCTGTTGATGAAGTTCTTAAATCAATGGGTGCAAGTCAGAAAACAAGAGATATACTTAATGCTTATTGGTGCTACCTCGGTCAGCCTACTGATGAGCTTAACGTTATCCACTATTTTACAATGCTTCACTCTTATATTATTGACGGTGCAGTTATACCGAGAGGCAGAAGCCATCAGATAAGCACTGCCTTACTTGAAGCCTTTACCGAAAACGGTGGCGAGGCTTGGTTTAATACAAGCGTTAAGAAAATTATTGTTAAAAACGGCGTAGCAACAGGCGTTGAGCTTGACGACGGAACTATAATTAATGCTAAAGCAGTTATTTGTAATGCTTCACCCTATAATGCATATACGAAGCTTATAGATGAAAAAGAAATTCCCGAGAAGCTTAAAAGAGAGGTTAATGCAAAAACTTTAGGTGCAAAAGGTTTCGCGGTATTTTTAGGTCTTAACCGTTCCGCAGAGGAAATAGGTCTTAATAACCATACTTATTTCATTTATCCTACTAACGACAATAGAAAATGCTATGAATTAAGTAAGAAAATTGAAACCAATGACGTTCAGGCAACGGTTTGCCTTAATAAAGCATTCGACGATTGCTCACCTGAGGGTACAAGCATACTCTATATGACCTCTATTTTTGCAGGGGATGAATGGAGTAAGGTATCAGTTGAGGATTACCATAAAACAAAGCTTTCCTTTGCTGAAAAAATGATAGACAACTTCGAAAAGGCAACAGGCGTTAAGATTAAGGATTACATAGAAGAAATTGAAATTGCAACACCTATGACCTACGCCCGTTATACAGATGCTCCCGCAGGTACTATTTACGGCTACGAAGCAACTAAAGAAGACGGTATTGTTAAACGAATTGTTTTCGATATGATAGATAAAGGTATATCAGGGCTTTACTTTGCCGGCGGTTATACCACAAGGCATATGGGTTATTCACCCAGTTATACAACCGGTGATATGTCAGCTAAGGCGGCAATTCTCGGTATGGAAAAGGAGGCAAAGTAAATGAGTAAAAAGTTTTCTGTAAACGGTACGTTTAAGGATAGCGTTAATACTGTAAAGTTTTTAACGGAAAGAAATCAGTTTATTAAAAGTGCCGATGCGGTTATACCGACCCGTACTGATGATTTCGGTGTAAATAAGGTAGCAAAAAGCCTTCACCCCAAGGAGCAACAGCTTGTAATCAGCAGAATTGAAGAGCATAAGTCTATAGCAAAAAGCTACTATTTCAAAAGCGAAGGAGCACCTCTTGCATATTTTAAAGCAGGTCAGTATCTTACCTTTAAGCTTGAAATAGGCAATTCTGTTGTTACCCGTTCATATTCAATAGCTTCTTCACCTGCAAGTGCATTAAAGGGTGAATATCAAATTACCGTTAAACGCATTAACGACGGCTTCGTTTCTGATTATATTCTTGATAACTGGAGCGTAGGCGATAAGGTTATAGCTTATGCACCTGAAGGAAATCTTATTTATAATCCGTTACGAGATTCGGAAAATATTGTAGGTATTGCAGGCGGTAGCGGTATTACGCCTTTCCTTTCACTCGCAAGAGCAATCGACGAGGGTGATGAGGCTTGTAGCCTTACCTTGCTTTACGGTTGCAGAAATTCTGAAGAAATTCTTTTCAAAGATGAGCTTGATAAGCTTGCGGAGAAAAACGAAAGAATCAACGTTGTTTACGTATTAAGCCATAGCGAAGAGGAAGGCTATGAAAAAGGCTTCGTTGGTGCAGATATCATAAAGAAATATGCAAATGAAGATGATTACAGCATTTTTGTTTGTGGTCCCGGCGGATTATATAAATTTCTTGATACCGAGCTTCCTAAGCTTAATAAAGAAAAGAAATATATTCGTTTTGAGGTATTCTCTTCAGGTAAAAAGGCTGAAGAAGAGCCTAAGGAATATAGCATTATTGTTATAAATCGTTCAAGTGAAACAGTAATTAAAGCAAGCAGTAACGAAACAGTGCTTTGTGCATTTGAAAGAGCAGGCATTGTAGTCCCTGCAAGATGTCACACAGGCGAATGCGGCTTCTGCAGAAGTAAGCTTGTCAGCGGAAAGGTTTATATACCCGAGGGCGAGGATAAACGCCGTATCGGTGATATGCAGTTTAATTTCATACATCCTTGCTGCTGTTATCCCGAAAGCGACCTTGTTGTAAGAATTAATTGATTATTTAAATAATGAAAAAAGGAACCGGCTTTTCAGTCAGTTCCTTTTTTCGTTATAAGTTAGAAATTTTAAATATATGTAACTGTGGAAATGTTCTGTTATATATGATATAATATATTTTATGAATGTGGTTTTTTAGAGGTGCTGATTATGAAAAAAACTGTATTGAAAATCATGTTGATTATATTTGTAGCTTTGTTTGTAGTTGCTATAGTTTTTGGTATCATACTTCACAACAATAAAATAAATGCTTCAAAGAGTAGTAACAACATTGAATACTATATAAACGGTGAAAATGAGCTTTTGCGTTTTGGTGTAGAGGGTGAGGGTAACCTATTTAAGCCAAACGAAAAAATTAACGTGGTGCTTGAGTGCCTTGATGAAAGCTTAAGCGGTAATAAAGCGATAGTTTCCGTTACAAGTGAGCAAACAGGCTTCAATAAATGGAGTTATATCACGTTTGATTACGCTTCGCCTTATAACGTTTTAAGCTTTTCTTCAAAAGAAAACGGTGTTTTTACAATCAAGATTAAGCAGTTCGGTAAAGAGGAAAATAGCTTTACCGTTGGTGTTCTTCCGGAAAATAAACAGGCAAACAATAATTTTTACTATGGCATTCAGCCGTATATTACCCGTGCATATACTTGGGGAGAAGGTTTTTGTGTTCCGGGGTATGATGCGGAAGAATCTGTTGATAAAATTCTTGATACGGCAGAATATCTCGGCGTAAACCTTGTACGCGAGGATAGCGTTGGTTGGGGCGGTATGCAGAGTGAGCCTTACGGCGATTTGAACTATTCTGTTCAAGATTACCTTGTTAATAAGATTAATGACCGCAATATGAAATATAACTGGCTTCTCGGTTATAATGCAGGGGAGTGGTCAGCTGCCGAGAAATATAAAAAGAATTACGATGAGGCAATCGGTTGGACTTATCCACCCAATAATGAGCTTTGGAATGATTTTACAAGCAAAGTTGCTGATCATTATGCAGATAATGAGGATATTATATGGGAAATATGGAATGAGCCTAATTTGTTTTTCTTTGCAGGAACGCCCGAAGAGTATTTTGAGCTTTTAGAAAACACCGCTAAAACGTTAAAGTCAAAAAACAAGTCTGCTTACGTTTATTCGGGCGGTCTTGCAACTGCTGAAAAAGAAAGTAATTTAGAATATTATCAGAAATCCGCGGAGCTTGTAAACAAGGGCTTGCTTGATAACTTCGGTTATCACAATCACGACGGACTTGATAATTACTACGATTATATGATGCAAATGCAGACTCTCACAAATAAAGCTGGGCTTACAGTTGGAGGCTTCAACAGTGAAAGCGGTGTTGGCGGTGCAGATGCATCAACAATTGCTTGCAAAGCACTTTATACCCGTTCAACAGGTGCCAGAGGGTATGTTTCCTTTGCGTTCAGAAAAACTGTTACACCTGAAAATGATATTAATAATTTTGGATTCTTTAACGAATATCTTCAGCCTACCGAAGCCGTTATATCTTATGCAACCGTTATACGTTTCCTTGGTAATGCGGATTTTGTGAAGAATATTTCAAACAAAAAAGAGCTTGTTATTGACGAATACAACAATAACGGAAAGAAAATAGAAGTCTATTATAGCCTTGGTGATAAAACTAAAATCTCTGCACCTGAAGGTGAATATAAAGCTTACGATATGTACGGAAATACAATTGAAATAGATGGAAAAATAACCGTAAGCAATTCACCGATTTATATTGTTTATTGATACTTTAATAAATGTAAAAAGACCTAACACCTTTTCTCAGGGTGTTAGGTCTTTTAGCAATATTTAGTTTATTTAACTGTAATCTTAAAGAGTCTTGCACCGTGTGAATTAACCTTTGCAGAAAATTCACTGTCTGTTACGGTGTATTCTTCGTGGTTCCACATATCCCAAACGCTGTATTTAACACCGCCTATTGAGATATCGGTAATATCGAAGCTTATTTCTCTTTCTTTATCATCTGTGTTAAAAAGTGCAACGTATTTGCAATTTTCACCGTTGGATGTCCAGATAATTTCACCCTTGCCGTCAGCTTCCTCGCGTTTAAACTGTCTTGCACCGTTTGAATTATTGAGCATATCAATAAGCTCTCTGTTTTGAAGAAGCGAAAGAGTAAATTCATCGTTATCTCTCATTTCGCCACCCATCATAAGAGGTGAACGGAAAATGCCCCAAAGGGTCATCATTGTTATCTGCTCATCGTGAGTAAAGCGTGTGTAACGGTTTCTGTATTCAGGCTTTTCTTCAGTAATCTGAATTCTGCCGAGGGGTAGCATATCGCAATCAGGCCAAGCACCGGGCTGAACGTATTCCTGCCAAGCGTAGCAACGCTCAAACATAGCGTGAAGCTTACTCCATTCATCCCAGAAATCGCCGGTCATACGCCACATATTAGCGTGAGCCGCAAGATGTTCGTGCTCCCAAACGGGTGCAGGACCGGGGGAAAGGCTAAGCACCATATCTCTACCGCATTTATCAATTGCTTTTCTTAGCATTTCTATTTCTTTTTTTGCTGAATAGGGATTGTCGGGGAACATTTCTGTATTTGCAATATCGTCACATTTAATATAGTCAACATCCCAGGATGCATAAAGCTCAAATATTGAATCGTAGTATTCCTGAGAGCCTTTTTTATCAGGGTAAAGACCGTACATATCAGGGTTCCATTTACAGATGTTAGAGGGATTTGCAATATCTCTTGCGGTAACACCCTCGCATTTAATTTTAGTGTTTTGGTGAGCCGCCTGCCTCGGAATACCTCTCATAATATGAATACCGAATTTAAGACCGAGAGAATGTATGTAGTCCGCGATAGGCTTAAAGCCTTTACCGCCTGCAGAAGAGGGGAAGCGTTCTACCGACGGAATAAGTCTTGAATATTCATCCATACAAAGCGGAGCAAAATAGTTGTAGTAAAAGCTGTTTGCGGTCGGTTCGGACCATTGAATATCACAAACAACGTATTCCCAACCGTAATCCTTAAGATGCTTTGCCATATAATCTGCGTTAGCAAGAAGCTGTTCTTCGTTTACAGCCGCACCGTAACAGTCCCAGCTGTTCCAACCCATAGGGGGAGTAAGAGCAAGTTTTTTATGCATATATATAACCTCTTATTCTTCAATTTCTTTCATTATTTCTTCGTGACTGATAATATTGCCGAATTTTGAGAAATCAACCCTTTTACCAAGTATTCTGATATTATCAACCATCGGCTTGCAGTTTGTGTAAACAGGCTTGCCGGGAGTAATGGGGTAAATACCAAGGCAGCTGAAAATATACCAAGCAGCCATTGAGCCGTTATCCTCGTCACCGGGGAAGCCGTCATCCTTCCAGGAGAAGCCCTCGTCACAAATCTTTTTGAGCCAATATTCTGTCTTTTCAGGTTGACCGAGATAAGTGTAAATAAAGGGAATATGGAAGCTCGGCTGATTTGAAATTGCACATTGACCCCAATCGCAAACCGCCATTTCGGTCATTTCGTGAATTTCATAATTGTATCCGCCAACTCTGTATTCAGCAGGTGTAGCGAAAAGCTCGTCAAGCTTTTTGATAAGACCCTCTTTACCGCCGTAAAGCTCTGCAAGACCGTCAATATCGTGTTGCACGGCAAAGCTCGTCTGCCAAGCTGATGCCTCTGTGTAGTGCTTGCCCCAGGAAATCGGGTCAAAGTCGGGGTCGAAATTACCCTGTGTATCACGAGGTCTCATAAAGCCCGTTTCGCTATCAAATATGTTTTTGTAATTCTTTGCTCGTTTAAGATATTTCTCTTTCTTATCCTCATAACCGAGAATACCTGCAACGGTTGCGATACAATCATCAAAATATGCCGCATCAAGAGTAAGGTTTACACTTTCGCTATATTTGTCGTAGGGCACGTAGCCAAGCTCTAAATATTCCTCGCAACCCTCTCTGCCGTATGCCGCAACTGGTGAAGATTTATTTGCGTGATGCTCCATACCCTTAAATGCAATCTCAAGTAAATCCTTTGAAATAAGGTTTCTTGTAGCAACGTCTGCAATTACTGCGTCAATACCCGTGCTGGGCATACAGTTTTTAGCATCGCCTGCGGTCCAACGGGGGAGCCATCCGCCGTCAATATAATCCTGAATATAGCCCTCAATAATTTCGGGTAAAATATCCTTTGCGATTATTGAATAGAAGGGATAGTTAGTGCGATATGTATCCCAGAAGCCGTTATCGGTATATCTTACACCGGGAAGCACTTTATCTGCACTTGGTGAATAGTGAATAGGCTTTCCGTTTTCATCAGGCTCATAAGCCTTGTGAGGATAAAGGAAGGTGCGATACATACAGCTGTAGAAGGTTTTCATTGTGTCTTCGTCAGTATCTATTTCAATTTTACTTAAATATTCATTCCAGATACGCTCGTTTTCATCCTTAAGCTCTTCAAAGCTATTGTAAACAGAATCGTGCTGAAGATTTCTCAACGCCTGCTCATAGCTTATAAAAGAGGTTGCAACCATAAAGGTAACGTCTTTTTTCTTTAATGCAATATGAATTCCCGTGCCCTCACCGGCTGTTTTAAGGCTATGCTTTGTGTCAGAGGTATCTCTGCTACCTACGAGGATTTTATCAACGTCAACAGAATCACTGTCAAACTGGAAAACATAGTATCCCTTTAAAGTGCCTTTGTCGTGAGTCTTTCTGCCTTGGTTACAGTCAGTCCAACAATAAAGACGGTTGTTTTCTGTGTCGTATTCATATTCACAGTTAAATTTAACGGGTAAAACCGAAAGAAAACGGTCAAAATCCTTTTTAAAGTTAAGTCTTACACAAGCACCGTATTCAGTAGGTGTAAGCTCAAAATCGCAGAACGGTCTTTTGAGATAGCATTTAAGATAGTGAGGCTGTAAAATTGCTTTTTCAGGGTCATAGCCTGACCAGCAATCCTCAAAATCAACAAAGGGCTTCTCAATCTGAGGCATCATAGTAAAAGCACTGTGCTCGCTAATCCACGGGCTTGGCTGACGTGTAAGGCGAATACCCTCAACTGAACGGTCGTCGGGATGATAGTACCAGCTGCCTCTTGAGGTTTCAGTTTGTAAGCTGAACGCTGCAAAGCCGAAGGGCTTTTGAATAAGGGGGAGGGTGTTACCCTGTGAAAATCTATGAACAGATTTTGAGCCCTGCTTAATATTTACGTATTTTAAATAATTCATAAAGCATTCCTACTTTCGTTGAATATAAGGCTATAATACCATATATTTACAAGTGTTTCAATAATTTAAAGCAAGAGGTGAATAAAAAATAACCCTCTTATCCGTTTTTTAGATAAGAGGGAATTCAACCGTAAATTTACTTATCAGTCTAAAATTCTGCCATCGGTAGAAATAGTAACAATTCTCCAAGGAATGAATTTACCGCTTGCTTGTAAAGCTCTCTGTGCGGCGTTTTCGATTCCGCCACAGCAAGGCACCTCCATACGAACAACAGTAACGCTTTTAATATCGTTGTTTGTAATAATAGCCGTAAGCTTGTCGGTGTAATCTACGCTATCAAGCTTCGGGCAACCAATAAGAGTAACGTGGTTACGTATAAATTCATTGTGGAAATTAGCGTATGCGTAAGCGGTGCAATCCGCCGCAATCAAAAGCTTTGCTCCATTAAAATACGGTGCGTTTACGGGAACAAGCTTGATTTGTACAGGCCATTGAGATAACTGGCTTTGAGGGACAACGCTTGTCGTATCAAGAGATGATAATTCACGGTTAATGGATTTTGAATGTGTACCGGGGCAACCGCAAGGTAACGGTGCATACTTTTTTTCTTTAGCTTCAAGTACAGCTTTTTCGTCGTAAGCGGGAGCATCTCTTTCCTCAAAGGTGATAGCGTCAACGGGGCAGGCGGGTAAGCAATCACCAAGACCGTCGCAATAATCCTCTCTTGTAAGCTTTGCTTTTCCGTTTATCATTTCTATAGCACCCTCGTGACAAGCTGCCGCACAAGCACCGCAACCGTTACATTTATCTTCATTTATTTTAATGATTTTTCTTATCATAAACAATATCCTTTCTTGATTTGATGGTTAAATTATAATATAATAATAAAAACAAATCGGTTGTTTTTACAACAGAAAGTGATGTTTTATGAAAAAATACGTTCCAATTCTTAAAAAAACAAAATTATTTTCAGGCGTAGGCGAAGAGGATGTTACCTCTATGCTTTCCTGTCTTGGTGCAAGACTCAAAAGCTATAAAAAGGGTGAGTTTGTATTACGTCAGGGGGAACACCTTAGCGATATTGTTGTTTTAGTAGAAGGTAAGCTTCATATACAAAAGGACGATTATTGGGGCAACCGCAGTATTCTTGGCTTGATAGAGGTTGGCGAGATGTTTGGCGAAGCCTACGTTTCACCTGAAAGCAGTTCTCTTTTAAACGACGTAGTTGCGGTAGAGGATAGTACAGCGATTTTCTTTGACGTAAAAAGAATAATTACAACCTGCCCCTCCGCTTGCCGTTTTCATTCAATGGTTGTTCAGAATATGTTCTTTGAAATATCAGAGAAAAACAGAAAGCTTGTTCAAAAGCTGGGGCATATGTCAAAGCGCACAACAAGAGAAAAGCTTATTTCATATCTCTCTGAGGAAGCAGGTCGCCAAAATAGCTCAAGCTTTTCTATTCCCTTTAACCGTCAGCAATTAGCCGATTTTTTATCTGTTGATAGAAGTGCAATGTCAAACGAGTTATGCAAAATGCGTGATGAAGGACTTTTAGAATTTAATAAGAATCAATTCAGATTGCTTTGAAAAGAAATGCTCTGTGTTATACATGCTTTGGGGTTTAAAATTATACAATTTTAATATATTATGTCGATAATTATCGTATTTTGTTGACAGTTTTGATAATATGTGCTAAAATTTTACCATTATTTAATGTTTAGGAGGATGTATTATGTTTTGCCCTGAATGTGGGAAACCTAATCCGGAAGAAAACCAACTCTGCCAATTCTGCAATGCTCCATTGATAGACAATTCAGCACCGGTTGCGCCAACAACGCCCGGTCAGTCAACAGCTGCAACAAAAAACGACATAGTAATCAACCTTCCAAAAGTTGATTCTGCAAAAGCAAAGAGCTTTTTATCAGCGAAAAAGTTCATAATTATCCCCGTAGTTGCGGTTTTAGTTATTGTTATTGCTTTTGCGTCAATAGGCTCCTCTTTGTTTTCACCTGAAAAGACTGTTGAAGCATATTACAATGCTCTTCTTGAAGGCGACTACGATGAAATGTTTAAGTATACGGCTCTTCCCGAAGGTGAATTCATCACAGCAGAAGCTTATACTAACGCAATGAAATCAATTTTTGAAGATGAGCAGATGCAGTTAAAGAATTATGGTAGCTTCCAAATCAAAGAAGCTAGCGCTGAGTATTACGACGACTACTATGATGATTTTTATGACGGCGGTAACTCTAATAAAGAAGAGAATTCTTCACCCTTCAGATATTATTTAGTAGAGTTTTACGACAGAAACAGTGGTAATACTTATACTGATGAAATTATGTTGATTGAGCAGGAAAGCAAAAAATTATTATTCTTTAGCGATTACAAGGTTTCGTCAGAAGGCTTGGTTGCCAGAGACGCTTCAGTTGCAGTCAGCGGTGACGTACAGGTTGCTATTGATGGAAAAATCCTTGAAAATCCTAGCACAGATGAAGATGGCTATAACGTATATACAATAGACGCGATTTTCGAAGGTGACCACACAATAACTCTTACAAGTGACCTCTATGAGCCCTACGAGGGTGAGGTTGGCTTTTATGGCGATTTTGATAAAACTTATATTGACGCATCAGAAGTAATGCAGATTAAAGCTGATATTCTTACTACTCTTGAAGCACAGGCTTTGTCAGATATCGTAGTTATGTACACAAATGCAATGGGTCAGTTAGGCTTCCCTCAGGATGCACTTAAGCTTGCACCCAATAACGAAAACGTTGTTGAAAGCTACAACGAATTATTAAACAACGTTGCTCTCAAAGAGGATGGCACAGGCTTATTAAGCATTACCTTTACATCTGCTGAAATTACATCTTCATATTATTCAGATGGAAAAGACTATTCAGTTAGTGTAGACGAAAATGGTAACACAACTATTTCTTTTGAAGCGGTGTTGACTTACGACTATACTTCAGCTCATAGCGTTGGTTGGTTTAATCCTCAAATCGAAAATCAAACCGGTACACGCAACGAGGAAATGAGATTTAACTATGTATATAGTGATGGTGCATGGGCTTTATCATACTTAAGCCACTGTACAGTTCGTTACTAATATTTTATTAAATTAAGGAGAGGAATTTTTATTATGGCAAAGTTTTGTACAAAATGTGGTAGACCTCTTACAGAGGGTGAAGTTTGTAATTGCGCAGCTGCTACTGCTAATAATACAGCGTCTACCCAGCAGGATAAAAACACAGATACAGTAAATATCAACGTTACCCAGGTTGCTTCAAACGTTTCAGCTATCTGGACAGCGTTTAAAAACAAAATTGGTCTTGGCGATCCGTTAACAAATGAAAGAGATGCTTTCGAAAAAGGCTTAAAAATTGTTCCTGATTGCGTTAAGCCTAACGATAGCGAAATTCCCGTAAGACAGTATCAGATTGCTACTTTAAGAAATAGAATCGCTTGTATTACATACACAAAGGCTTACGGTAGAATTCAGGTTACCAATAAGAGAGTGATTTTTAGAGCTCCTGGTCGTTGCCTTGCTGGTAGAACAACTCTTCAGCATGAATTTGCAATTGATGAAATTGCCGGTATTGAAGCACGTCGTGAATATGTTTTCAATTTTTGGGATCTTCTTTTAGGCTTATTCCTCTTTTCTTTAGGCGGTGGCGCAGCAGCCGGTATTTGTTTGGGTGTTTCAGATAATATGCATAACCTCGTTTTAGCAAGTATATTTGCACTTCTTTTTGCTGCAGGTGCAGGTGCATTGTTCGTTCTTATCAAAAAGAAATGGGCACTCAAGCTTCTTGGCTTAGGCGCAGGTACAGTTCCGGCGGCAGCTGTAGGTCTTGGTGGACTGGGTCTGGCTCGTTATGGATTTGGCGGCAGTGAATTCTTTTGCATTATCTTGGTGATAATAGCTCTTATCGGTATACTTTTCAGTCTCTTTACTTTGTTTGTTTACTCTATCAGACCAAACCTTGCAGTTATTATTAAAACAAAATCAGCTTCAGAAGCTATCGATATCAGACGTAAAAAGAAACCCCTTCTTGGCAGTATATTCGGTGGTGGACAGTCAGATAAGGATGACCACACAGGTTATACAGAGATTTGGCCTGATGTTGATGCGGAAATTTCTATTCATGAAATCGGTGCTATGATTAATGATATTCAGAAGCTTGGCGATTTCGGCATAGAAAAGTGGAAACAGTAATATTTATTCGTTAATTAAAAAGTTTTAACAACCGGAATCATCTCCGAATAAAAGTGCTTTAGCATTGGTTTCGGTAGATGATTCCTTTTTTTCAGGAGATTAATATGACTGAAGATTTTAACGATTTATTAAAAGAGATATCTGAAGATGTAGAAACAGATATAGAAGCTCTTCTTAAAAACAAAAAATATGCCGGAATACCCACTGCAGCTCCAACAATGCCTCCACCTGCACCCGAAGCGGCAGGAGTCACTATAGGGCAGAGCGTTGCAGGCTTGGTTGAAAACGCCATTGCAGCTTCTATTGTTGTACCGGTTGCTGAAAGTGTTAAGGAAGCAACTGTTGATGTTGTTGCAGAAAAATTGGGTGTTGGAGTAGACGCAAGCGTAGGAACAAGAGAAACGTTTTCAATGGGGGTAATTGATAATCCTATTTTAGAATCTATTCCGGAGCCGGCAACTATTACAATTGAAAATACACATAATGAGTCCTTGGATTTTGGGATTACCGACGGTAGAAAAATTAATTTAGTCGACGCATTTTCTATCAGACAATCTACCTCAAATGAAACTGGAGTAGAGTTATCTGCTAACGGGAATTCTATTGCAGCAAGTGTTACTCAAGGTCAAACAAATCACGCTTTCGGTACAACCTATACCGCTGGCGCTGAGGCGACTGTTAAGGCTGGTGATACTAGTATAAAAGCAAGTGATAACGCAAGCTTTGATTCAACATTTGCCGGCTTTTCAGCCAATAACGAAGCGGCATTTTCATTTGATAATGGTAAATGGCACGATGATTTGAATTTGAATGGTGGAGTAGTTGTGTCGCCTGGATTTGGTGGAGCTGCTCACGGTGATTTTTCACATGAATTTGGTACTGATTTACTTTCTGTTACCGAAAGCATAACGGGTCATTCTGCAGCAAGTATATTCGGTGTTGATTCTAGTATTGCGCATGAAACTAGCGCAAAGATTGGTAAAAATGTTACGATAACAGGAAGCGATACTGTTAGCGGAACAGCTGATTTTGATGATGCATCAATTAGCCGAGAAATTCAAGCCTCTGCAGGTTTTGACAACGGCGTAATTAATGATAAAATTACAGCTACAAATAATCAAACGTTAAGCTTTAATGACGGCTTATCCACAACTATGGGTGTTGAACATGAGTCAGGTATAAATAATTTGATTTCAGTAAAAAGAGGTGTGGAGCAGGGCGTATCCTTCGACGGCGAAAAGGTATCTATGAATACCGATATCTCAAATAGCGTTAGACTCGGTAATGATGATTTTAACGTTGAGCAATCGCAAAAAGCATCAATGGGTGTTGACTCGGATGGCACCGTTAAATACGGTGGAGAGGTTGGCGCAAGTGCAAAGGCAGGTGCTTTTGAATCAGGAGCAAAGGTGTCTGCTAGTAATGAAATTGGTGAAGACAAGGAAGCTGAAGAGGTTGGCGTAACAACTAATTCAGGTGTTCAAGTGACTCAAGGTGCAAAAATTACTCATGAAACCTCATTTAAAGCCGGTCATAGCGCAGAAAAAGGCGAGGATAGTACGGTAGAAGAAGATACAATGAGCGTATCAACTAAAACCCGTATTGAGGTGGATTATGAAAATGCAACTGCGGTTGACATAGCAGCTGCTGCAGTATTTAATACAGCCGCAGCTATTACAGAAACCATTATGAACGAAGTAATGAAGTTTAGCGAAAAAACAGAAGAAAATGACGAGGACGAGGCTGAAGAAGCAGATGCGACTCAAGATGAAGCTGAGTCCGAGAAAAAAGATGAGTCTGAGGAAAAAGACGAATCCGAGGACAAAGATAAGTCAGAGGAAAAAGATGAGTCCGAGGACAAAGATAAATCAAAGGATAAAGATAAGGAAGTAGCCAATTCCGATGAAGAGACTAACACCGAGGGTAATGATAACTCTAAAGAAGCGATTGAAGCTCAAAATGAAATTGATGATCAGTGTATTGATATCTACAATGGATATTGGTAATAGGAGGAATATTTGTTATGACTATTGAAAAACAATATGCCTTAGTAAAAGAGGCAGTTCAAAAGCACAAACTAAAGCAATTAATGCTTGGAACGGATGCGCTTAAATGGGATAATCTGCAACATATTCCTGCAGATGTTCCATCTGATTTATCGGCAATTTTAAAATATGGTTTGTACAGATTGTATCTAGAAGCGAATAGTGATATACCGGATTTACTGTTATCTACTATTAACGAACTTTTACAAGGTAACTCGGTTGAAATATGGACAGCATATTCAATTGTTTGGTATCAGTATAGGTACGAATTAACTAATTTGAGTCCGTTTAAAATTATATCAAATGAATTATTGGTTGCTATACGAACAAATATATTCGCAAATAAAGAAGCTTTGATTGAATGTAAAGAATTTGTTGGAAAAAGTTACAAAGATGGTTTGTTTGAAGATATTGTTGCATCTAATGATAGTTTTTATAGAAAATTTGAGGTGTCGATATTATGATAGACATTTCGGAAGATTTTGAAAAATACGGAGCATCGTATTTAATAAGTGATGAAAATTATGATAGATTTATTTCGGGTCATGAAAGCATTGGTAGACCCGATGGACAGTTTTGTATCCCTAAAAACCAAATGGATGATTTGTTGAATAATTATCCTAATGATCCTAGAGCATGGGAACAACAGCTTGGACTCAACGAAGGTAGTTTGGGTGATAGCGATATTAAGCGAATTGATATAAATGAGCCTAATAAGTATAAACTACGTCAACCTTCAGCAGATTTGAGTGGTGCCAACGATAAATATTTAGGTACAGGAAAGGTTCCGGGCGGACAAAATGAAGCTGTGATAGACCCTTTCCCAAACCCAGAAAAACATCAAGAGGTTGGTAGTATCTCAAATTTATGTCCTGGCCAGAAACAATCATATGGGGAATCAAGAAGTTTACACAATGACTTACATAATCCTGAATTGTTTAATGATAATCAACAAGGGGCGTATCAATACGGTCAAACCCAATACGGAAAAACCGCATCAGGAAGTTTAGAAATACAAAAAGGAGAACGTGATGCAAAGGCTCAACGAAGCGTAGGTGGAGCTGATAGGACTGCACGTGACGATGGAGGCCATTTTATAGGAACAAGATTTAATGGCGCTCAGGGTGAGCAGAATCTGGAGGCACAAGATCGAAGTTTGAACCGTGGTTCATATAAACAACGAGAAAATGACTGGGCAAGAAGTCTTGGTAACGGAGATAAGGTGTTTGTCAATACAGAATCATATCGGTCAAATGGATCAGAACGTCCCGATGCGTTTATGGGATACCAGGTAGTAGAACATCCCGATGGTAGTAGAGATTGGGATGCGTTTTCTTATCAAAATGAAGATCCAAATGTACAAGCAGCTCAAAACGAAGAAGTTGCACAACAAAACGATCTGCCTTATCAATATGAGAATGCTATGGATTATCCGGATGATTATAATCCTGCGGATTACGAAGATAATATGGGAAATAATGGACAATCAGACAATCAAAACGATACAGAAGTTGATTCCGATGCTGAACGGGATAACAATAACCAAGATGAATCTGTAGTAGAAGATGAATCTAAAGGAGAAGATGAATCTAAAGGAGAAGACGAGGCCGAAGGCGAAGACGAGTCGGAAGGTGAAGACGAGTCGGAAGGCGAAGACGAATCCGAGGGTGAAGATGAATCTGAAGGCGAAGACGAAACCGAAGGTCAGGATGAATCCGAGGGTGAAGACGAGTCGGAAGGCGAAGACGAAACCGAAGGTCAGGATGAATCCGAGGGTGAAGACGAGTCGGAAGGTGAAGACGAATCCGAAGGTGAAGACGAGTCGGAAGGCGAAGACGAAACCGAAGGCGAAGACGAAACTGAAGGCGAAGACGAGACCGAAGGTGAAGATGAGTCCGAAGGTGAAGACGAAGCTGAAGGTGAAGATGAATCCGAAGGTCAGGACGAACCCGAAGGGGAAGATGAAGCCGAGGGTGAAGACGAATCCGAAGGCGAAGACGAAGCTGAAGGCGAAGATGAGTCCGAGGGAGAAGATGAAGCTGAAGGTGAAGACGAAACTGAAGGCGAAGACGAATCCGAAGGCGAAGACGAAGCTGAAGGTGAAGATGAATCCGAAGGACAGGATGAATCTGAAGGTGAAGATGAATCCGAAGGTGAAGACGAAACCGAAGGTCAGGATGAATCCGAGGGTGAAGACGAGTCGGAAGGCGAAGACGAGTCGGAAGGCGAAGACGAGTCGGAAGGCGAAGACGAATCCGAAGGCGAAGATGAATCCGAGAGAGAAGATGAGTCCGAGGGTGAAGACGAGTCGGAAGGCGAAGATGAATCCGAAGGCGAAGATGAAACTGAAGGCGAAGACGAAACCGAAGGCGAAGATGAAGCTGAAGGCGAAGACGAAACCGAAGGCCAGGATGAATCCGAAGGAGAAGATGAATCCGAAGGAGAAGATGAATCCGAAGGACAAGATGAAACCGAAGGTGAAGGTGAATCCGAAGGCGAAGGTGAATCTGAAGACGAAGGTGAATCTGAAGGAGAAGGTGAATCCGAAGGCGAAGACGAAACCGAAGGCCAGGATGAGTCCGAAGGACAAGACGAATCCGAAGGTCAGAATGAAACCCAAGGTCAGGGTGAAACCGAAGGTCAGGATGAAACCGAAGGTCAGAATGAAACCCAAGGTCAGAATGAAACCGAAGGTCAAGATGAATCCGAAGGTCAGGATGAATCCGAAGGTCAGGATGAGTCCGAAGGTCAAGATGAATCCGCAGGCGAAGGTGAATCTAAAGGCGAAGGTGAATCTGAAGGCGAAGGTGAATCCGCAGGCGAAGGTGAATCCGCAGGTGAAGGTGAATCCGAGGGCGAAGGCATCGGCGCTGATGATGGGGAAAGCTATGGATCTGACAGTGGCGGTGAATCAGCTGGCAACGACTATGATTACGACTACGGTTATGGATATTAGGAGGCAGTATTTATGAAAAAAATAGAAGTGTTTGACGGCAATGAATTATCGGAAAATCCGGTTATGTATCCGACAGAAAATCCGCGTTGTGCTTTTGTTGGTGTTGATAAAACAGGAAAGGATATATACGTTCCTATTGATGCCAATCTGCTAAGCAGGCATATGGTTTTGCTTGGTGGAATAGGAACAGGTAAAACAAATACGTTTAATCAGATAATCAAGCAGCTACGTCAAACAATGACAAACGAAGATATTATGATTATATTTGATACAAAGGGCGATTTTTATAATGAATTCTATCGTCCTGGTGATATTGTTATCAGTAATGATGAAACTGCAACAGGACCTAATGGCCCTGATTACTGGAACATTTTTAACGAAATTGAGCATAATGATCATATGGAAGAGAATGTTGTTGAAATATCCAAATCACTGTTCCATCAAAAGCTTGAAAAAACTAATCAACCTTTTTTCCCAAATGCTGCCAAGGATTTGTTTTCTGCGATTTTAACCCACTTTACAAGAAATCCTGATTTGGAAGCAAACAATGAATCTCTAAGAGCTTTTTTGGATAGTTCACCTACTGCTGAAATTCGTGAAATTCTTAAGCAACACGATGATCTGAAAGCAATGGTAAGTTACATATTTGACGACCGTTCTCCTCAGACACAGGGTGTAATCTCAGAGCTTCAGCAGCTCTCGCGTGAAATCTTTTTGGGTAACTTCAAAAAGAAGGGTAATCTTTCTATGCGAAATATAGTAAGACAAAAGGGTGGTAAATTAGTATTTATTGAATACGACCTTGGTATAGGTAATATGCTTTCACCTATTTACAGCCTTCTTTTTGACCTTGCCATTAAAGAAGCTCTTTGTCGACAAAAAAGCGATGGTAATGTATACTTTGTTACGGATGAATTTAGTCTTATTCCTAATCTGCAACATGTAGACGATGCTGTTAACTTCGGTCGAAGCCTTGGTGTGAAATTTATGATTGGTATCCAAAATATAGACCAAGTTTACGAGAATTATGGCGAAAATAGAGCTCGAAGTTTACTTTCAGGCTTTTTGACTTCAATTTGCTTCAGGGTGAATGACGGTAAGTCAAAAGAATATATAAAAGAACTTCATGGCGTTAACCGTAAAAAAGAAATATATATGGCATCAGTTCAAGGTCGTGGTATCGTTGAACAAATAAGAGATGCAAACGTTGTAGAGGATTGGGATATATCAACTCTAGGTCTTGGTCAGGCAATTATCGGCTTACCGGGCAAGCCTCCCTTTATATTCCAATTCAAAAGGGCATAATAGGTTTTAAAATTAACTAAAAATACTCGCTATACAACAACAACTTCGCGTAAGACGCTAGCAAAGTAAAACAAGGTGGGGTGAATTTATGAAAATCGAAACAGTTTACCAGATTGCACAAGAATGGGAGGATAAACTTTATAACGTTTTGGATTTGAATGAAATTTCAACTTCAGAAATGGAAGAGCTTTTAAAAAAGACTTATGAAGTTTTGTATGAATATCATACAGAAAACACAATTCCCAAAAGTGTTTGTAAACTATTATTAAACGTTGATGAGTTTATGACTTTCTTTGTTATGATAGGTGATAACGAGGATAAATTGAAGAATTCATTACGTATGTATAAGGGCTTATATGATATAATCGACGATATGAAAAAAGGCTTTTTTGATTGTGAATACGAAGAAGACTTCCCAATGCTTAAAGTAGAAATTGACGGTAATAATGTTGTAATTAATATGGATGAGCCATTCCTTGCTCCATTTATCGATGAGTAAACCACATCCGCTTAGATGAGTTAAAAAATATTGTGTTATGCAGAGTATTAACACTTAATGAAAAACGTTACATTGTAAAAGCCTATCAGTAGCAGATAAAATCAGCTTTTGCGAAACGTGACAGCGTTTCGACAAACCACAATCATTTTAAATAAAATCGAAAAAGTAACAACCACTTACTAAAGCATAGTAAGTGGTTGTTTCTCATTATTGTGCAAATATTTAAAACTATTAATAATTTACAAAGTCCCATAAATATCCCAATAGATATGCTATAATATACCCAACTTAATGATTTTTGAGTTGAGGTGGGGTTTCAATGTACTTAAAATCTTTAATATTAACCTCTGATTATGATGAAACTATCTTTATCAGGGATTTGGTTAGGACTTGCTATAACGGAGTTTATCCTTTCAAAATTTTTCCAGACAAAGGGCTTGATAGGGTGGATTTTGCACCCATAACAATTTTCTATGGTGGTAATGGTTCGGGGAAAACAACCTTGTTGAATATTCTTGCAGAGCTGACAGGTGTAACACGTCATTCTGCATTCAGCGGTAGTGCGTTTTTCAAGGAATATACAAGGCGTTGTCAGTTGGATGCCAAAACAATACCCGATGGCAGTCAGATTCTCACAAGCGATGACGTTACCGATTATTTGCTTAATATTCGTTATCTTAATGACGGTATTGACGTTCGCAGAAATGAGCTTTTTGATGAATATCTCGATAGGAAATACAGTAGCCATCAGCTGAAGTCAATGGCAGATTATGACGACTGGAAAGAGAGTTTGGATGCTAAAAAATCAACTCAGTCAACGTTCGTAAAAAACCGCCTTATGCGAAACGTTGATATGCAGTCAAACGGTGAAACGGCTATGAGATATTACACGGAGCGAATAGACGGAGATGCCTTGTATCTTATAGATGAGCCTGAAAATTCACTTTCAGCAACAAGGCAAAAGGAATTGGCGGAGTATATCCACCAATCTGCAAGATTTTACGGCTGTCAGTTTGTTATCTCAACCCATTCGCCGTTCTTCCTTGCAATGCCCGGTGCAAAGGTCTATAACCTTGATTTGTATCCTGTAAGGGAATGCAATTGGACAGAGCTTGAAAACGTCAGAGCATACTACGACTTTTTCAAGGAACACGAAGATGAGTTTGAGTAAAAAATAGAAATAATACAGAAAAAACTGAAACAATTGATATAAATCAAAAAATAGTATATAATTGAACTTAACTAATATTATAGGTGATTATATGCCACTACAAATAGTAAGAAACGATATAACAAAAATGACGGTTGATGCTATCGTAAATGCTGCCAATTCATCTCTTTTAGGTGGTGGCGGTGTTGATGGTTGTATTCATCGCGCAGCAGGTGTGGGTTTGCTTAATGAGTGCAAAACTCTGGGTGGCTGTAAAACCGGCGAAGCAAAAATCACCGGTGCGTATAAGCTACCTTGTAAGTACGTAATACATACTGTAGGACCTGTTTATAAGGATGGCAATCATGGGGAGAAGCCCCTTCTTGAATCCTGCTACAAAAAGTCATTGGCACTCGCTAAAGAGTATAACTGCGAAAGTATAGCTTTTCCGTTGATATCCTCTGGTATATATGGATATCCGAAGGATAAAGCTCTAAAGGTTGCGATTGACATTATAGCTGATTTTTTGTTGGGAAACGAAATGACCGTTTACGTTGTCATATTTGATAAAAAAACGTATCGAATCAGTGAAAAGCTTTTTTCAGATATTGCTGAATATATCGATGATAAATACGTCGACGAATACGAAGCTATTTATAACACCCGACGAAATCTTTACGATGAGAGCACGGTGCTTTCAGAAACGGTGTTTTCAAAAGATGCTTCTGTGGAATACAGTAGGTGCGCACCGGTATGTGCATCAATGCCTATGCCGAAAGCAGTATCACTTGAAGACGTTATTTCTCAAATCGATGAAAGCTTTTCCCAAATGCTTCTTCGAAAAATCGATGAAAAGGGTATAAGCGATGCACAGTGTTATAAAAAAGCAAATATTGACCGTAAGCTGTTTTCTAAAATTCGCAGCGACGTGCATTATAAGCCCTCTAAGCCCACTGCAATAGCGTTTGCAATTGCCCTTGAGCTTTCTCTCGATGAAACGGAGGATATGCTCAAAAAGGCAGGCTTCGCCCTCTCACACAGCAACAAATTCGATATCATAATAGAATATTTTATAAGTAAAGGTAATTACAATATCTTTGAAATTAATGAAGCCCTGTTCGCCTTTGACCAAAGCTTGTTAGGAGGTTGAGAATAATGTTAAAATATATTTGCTACCCTAAATGCACCACTTGCCAAAAAGCAAAAAAGTGGCTTGATGATAATAATATCGAATACGAATTGCGAGATATTAAGCTCAATAACCCGAGCTTTGAAGAGCTTACCGAATGGCACAAGAAAAGCGGTTTACCGTTAAAGAAATTCTTCAATACAAGTGGTTTGCTTTATAAGTCGTTAGAGCTTAAAACAAAGCTACCAACTATGACCGAGGACGAAATGCTCAAACTCCTCGCCACAGACGGTATGCTGGTTAAAAGACCGATTTTAGTAGGTGACGATTTCGTACGTGTTGGGTTTAAGGAAGCGGAGTGGAAGAAAATATTCTGAAGCTTTATATAATGCAGAATTAAATCACCAGAGTTTCAAACGAGGTTTGTTTATGAAATTTATTAACGTTAAACAAAATAAAGCTGTTTTCGGTGATGGTATTCACGATGACACTAAAGCCTTGCAGGCTTGCATTGACGAATTGAAGGACGGTGGCACTGTCTATTTCCCAGATGGTACGTATCTTATTTCAGGTGCTCTTATTTTCTATTCATATCAGCGTTTGGTTTTTTCAGATAATGCGGTTATCCTCAGAAGTGACAAAAGCGAGCCGGTAACAAGATATTTACTTGCTTCATATTCCGAGTCCGAATGGGGAGGGTATACCGGTACTCACGATGTTGTGATTTCAGGCGGCATCTTTGATGGTAACAAAAGCCTTAATGAAAGAATAACTCTTGTAAATACGGTTCATTGCAGTAATATTACAATTGAAAATTGTAGGTTTCATCACTGTGCTTATTGGCATTGTATCGAAATTAACGGAACAGAAAACGTTGTTATTCAAAACTGTGTTTTTGACGGACCTACGTATATTGTTGTTGATGACCGGCTTTACAATGAGCAAATTCAGCTTGATTTAGCCCGTGAAGGCTCCTATGGTCCTGTTTATAACTGCGACGGTACTCTCATTGATTTCAAGAGTGACGATACCGTCTGCCGTAATATAATTATAAGAAACAACATTTTCAAATGTGACGGTTTCCCCGGCGTTGGTCATCATGGCGATATCGACCATCATAACATTCTTATTGAAAACAATATCTTTGACGGTCCTTCGGGCAGAACCGGCAAAAGCAGAGGCTACATTTTCTTCAGACCTATGGTTTACGATTTGAAGCTAAGAAATAACGTTTTTATTTCACCTGAAGAAAACGATTCCCCAAGCTACGGAATCATTCTTGAAAACCCCGATGCTGATTCATTATTAGCCGAAAACAACGTCTTTATAGGGAAAATTGATAAAGAGATTATTGTAGGAGAAATATAAAATAAAGGAGATAAACAATGAGTTACGAAGGCTATAAGTGGTATTCAGGTGTTCCTCATTGCCACACCGTTGCATCAGACGGTGGGCTTACTTTAGAGCAGGTTGTTGAAAAAGCTAAAAAAAGCAAAATAGATTTTCTTATAATTACAGACCATAACGTTAATTGTAAGGATTTTCCTAAGGTTGACGGGCTTACCCTTATTTACGGTGCCGAGCTTACGAAACACGGTGGGCATTGCAATATGTGGGGCGTTAAAGACGTTATAGACCAAGAGGATTACGATAACTGTGAAAGCTACGAGGAGTTTTTAAGAGTTAAAAATAAAGCTAAAGAGCGTGGTGCAGTTATTTGTATGAATCATCCTCATTGCAAACAATGTCCTTGGCGATGGGAAAAGAACGCCGCAGACGTAGACGTTCTTGAGGTTTGGAATGCTCCGACACATTTTGATAATCTTGAATGTACTGAATGGTGGCATGAGCAATTAAGAAACGGTCATAAATTACCCGTTGTTGGCGGTAGTGATTATCATAAGGATTACGTTGTTACTAATCTTTTAACCTGGCCCGTTACGTATGTTTATGCAAAATCTGATTCACCCGAAGATATTTTGGATGCTATTGTTAAGGGACGTACAACTATTTGCTTTGACGTGGGCACTACGTTTATTGATATCGTCAGCGATGCTTCTGTAATCGGTGATACAGTTAAGCTTACTGAAAACACGAACGTAACAATCAATGTGAAAAAATTGCGTAAAAACCATAAATTGATAATTTTTGACAATGACGGTGAATGCTTTACCCATACAGCTAAAAAGACGGGGGATTTCTCGATTACTTTACCCGTGAAAAAAGAGGGCTTTATGTGTGCTCACGTTGTTTTTGAACCCGGCT
The DNA here is from genome assembly GCA_045592945.1 of Acutalibacteraceae bacterium. Classification (GTDB taxonomy): domain Bacteria; phylum Bacillota; class Clostridia; order Oscillospirales; family Acutalibacteraceae; genus DTU089. Next base: position 42,796 of record JAZNVT010000016.1, read on the forward strand.
TTATTTATAGTAAAATCCATGATATTGCAATTGCTTCAAGAATTCCCGAGCAAAAAGGAATGAAGCTACCACCTTTGATTTTCGCTCAAAGTGGAGCAATATATTTTGAAAAATAATATTTACATTTTAATTGTCGCTCTTCAAGCGACCATTCTAACTTAATAACTAACTATAATGTGATTGTAAGGTTAAGAAACCTACAATCACATTATTTTTTGGAGGAAATTAAAATGGAGAAAAATGTTAAAACCACAAACAAAACAAATTCAAATGGTATCACAGAGCTTGTATTCATTCTTGACAGAAGTGGCTCAATGATGGGCCTTGAAAAAGATACAATCGGCGGGTTTAACGCGATGATTGAAAAACAGAAAAAGCAAGATGGCGAATGCTTCGTTTCAACCGTGCTTTTTGATGACGAAAGTGAGGTTATCCACGATAGAGTTAAGCTTTCGGAAATCAAGCATATGACAGAAGAGGAGTACTACGTAAGAGGTTGCACAGCCCTTATAGATGCAATAGGCGGGGCAATTCACCACATCGGAAATATCCATAAATACGCCCGTCCTGAAGACGTGCCCGAGCATACAATGTTTGTTATTACAACAGATGGTATGGAAAATGCCAGCCGTCGATACAATTCTGATAAGGTAAAGCGTATGATAGAACGTCAAAAGAAAAAATACGGCTGGGAATTTCTTTTTATTGGTGCAAACATTGATGCGGTTGAAACTGCCGCACGCTACGGTATCAGTAGAGATAGAGCAGTTAATTATAATGCAGACGAAAAGGGTACGCAAATCCTTTATGCAACAGTTTCTGACAGTATTTGCCAAATGAGAACCAACGCTCCGATTCAGGCGGATTGGAGTGCTCAAATCGACGAGGATTATAGAAAACGTTCTAAAAAATAAAAGTGGTTGATTGAATTTGGCTATAAAAAGTAGTAATATAAATAAAAAATGTAAAAAGGGGAAAATATGAATAAATCTGCTTTTGATGAAATTATTAAACAAAATCTGATTGATAGAATCGGTGTGGATCTTTTTGGTTACGTCATTAATGATAAAGTGTATCCGTCGTACTATAATAATAACGTTTTTTCAAGCTTCGTATACCAAATGATGAACTATTATCCCTTGCATTACGAAAAATATTCTGCAGGTAAAGGCAGTGAACTTAAGCCACAAAATTCTACGCCACCAAAAATGGCGAGTGTAGCATCGTCTTCACGTTTTTGTTATATCGCTTTAAGAGATTGTGCATCTGTTGATTTTGAACACGCTTGTCCTATTAAGGGAATCAAAGGTGGCACACCGCCTCAAATGGATGCATATATTAAAGAAAGCAATACTTTTATAGAAGTAAAATGTCACGAGATTTTTGATGAACATACAATCAAGCTTTCTTCACAATATTATGAGATGCTTTTTGGTGATGATAATGATTTTGGCTTTTCATCCAAGCCCGTTAATACAGGCACCGTATTTGAAATTTCAAGAAGTCAGTTTTGTGTGAACGACGAGCAACAGATGGTTGATATTAAGCAATTGATTTGTCATCTTTTAGGAATCGGCTCTCATAAAAATAAAGATGAGCCTGCAACACTTGTTTACCTGTTTTTTATCCCTAAAGTGTATAACGAGAAGGAAAAAGCAGAAATTGATTCAGTATTTTGTGAACTGAAAAAAGAGATAGAAGCCATATTCGGCAATGACAATTCTCCTATAAAAAGCTTTGCGATAAAAAATAACATTCAACTTAAAGCAATTGCTCAATTTTCTGAGGTTATGTCGCCACTTAATGCTGAAAATATGATTTATTTATATTCTTAAATAGCAAAACCACCAGTTTCTGGTGGCTTTTGTTTTTACTTTAATATACTTCGTTTTCATCTTGAAATTCTTTCCGTTAAAGTTTAGCTTTAACATTATTTCCTCTGCAATTTTTGTTTAACCCAAGAATAAAATGTAAAGTCCCTTGGAAAATCAGTTTTTATCTTTCATCACTTGGAAATCCTGGTATAATATAATTGAAATTTACAAAAAACAAATTTCTTTGTGATTCAATATTATCATGATGAGGAGGTTTTCTTTTTTGAAAAGAATTAAATAACAAATTCAGTGGTATGAACAGAATGCCGCAAGAAAAAATGATGACCTTGTTTGAGATATACTGCCATTAAAATAAAAACGAGAGAGTACACATCTTACTCTCTCGTTTTTCATTATTTACTTCATCTTACCCTTGAAATTCTTCCCATCAAAGCTGGGGTTGAATGCATAGAAATTCTTGCTGTCAAGTCTGTCCGTCGCAAGGCGTAAACCTTCGCCAGTAATGGATTCCTGAAAAAACGACACATTAAGCCAAATTTATTCAAGTTTGAAAAAATTTAATCCAAAAGGGGAAAGGTGAACAGTTAGCTTGGGGCTCTATTAGCCAAAAACAAAAAAATATTGATTTTGGTGCGTAGTGGTGGTATAATAACATTGCGAGGTGCTCTACAATGAAACTAATTGAAAGAAAACAATATTTAGATAAAATGATTAATGTTATCGGTACTCCCGATATAAAAGTTATCACCGGTGTTCGTCGTTGTGGTAAATCCAAGCTACTTGATGCCTTTAAGGAATACATCGAAGAAAATATACCAGATAACAATATTATCCACATTAATTTCAATCTCCCTGAATATGAACATTTACTTGAATATCGCCCTTTATACGACTATATCAATTCTCAGTACGTTAAAGGTAAAGAAAACTTTGTCTTTATAGATGAGGTGCAGATGTGCAACGATTTTGAAAAAGCAATCAATGGTCTGCATGCAACGGAAAAATATGATATTTACATTACGGGTTCAAATGCTTTTCTTTTGAGCTCTGACCTTGCAACCTTATTTACAGGAAGAACTTTTGAAATCAAAGTGTATCCATTCTCTTTTAGTGAATATCTGCAATATTTCGGTTATGACGACAAGTATACTGCATTTGATAAGTTTATGCTTGAGGGTGGTATGGCTGGTTCCTATCTCTATAAAGATCAGGAAGCAAAATATGACTATATCGCCGAAGTGTTTGACACATTGATAGTTCGGGATATCCGTAGAAAATATAAAATCCGCAACCCACAATTAATGGACAGAATTGTGGATTTCTTGATGGATAATATATCCAACCTTTCTTCTGCCAGAAACATCACAAGCACTTTGAGTGTTGCTATGGAGAAGATACACCACACAACCGTTAGCTCATATATGCAATATCTTTGCAATGCTTTCGCTTTTTATAAGGTTCGCAGGTATGATATTAAAGGTAAAAAGTATCTTTCTACTAACGATAAGTATTATTTGAGCGATCATACTTTCCGTTACGCCAAACTTGGCACGAAAAATTTGGATTATGGTAGAATTCTGGAAAATATCGTTGCTATGGAATTGTTGCGTAGAGGTTATGAAGTATATGTCGGCGTTCTTTACAAAAAAGAAATTGACTTTGTTGCTATCAAGCGTAACGAAAAGATTTATATCCAGGTATCCGATAATATTACTGATGAAAAGACTTTTGAAAGAGAAGCTGCACCATTACTTAAAATTAAAGATGCATATCCCAAGATGGTAATTGCTCGTACCCGCCACGATGAATATCAATACGAAGGGGTAAGGATTGTCGATATAGCAGACTGGCTGTCGAACAATTAGAATCCAAAATTTATTTAAGAATACAATTGCACATATTATTGTTTATCAGGAGGAATTGATTATGACCGAACTTGAAACAATGCAACACGCAAAGAATTATATAGATAAATTAGCCAACGGTATTGATCCGTTAACAGATGAAATTATTAAGGATGATTCTGTAATAAACAATGTTCGAATCAGCAGATGTTTGTTTTATGTTTCTAACGTACTTCAGGATGTTATTAACAATGGTGGTGTTGTCGGTAGAACCATAAAACCACAGAAAATAGCATTTTCAATTACTGATGAACAATGTTCAAAAATTCTCGTAACACAGGACCCTGTTGGTGTATCTATCATTTCAAAAAGAATAGGCGAGGTGCTGGACGAAAATGTCAAGACACTTCCTGCAGTACATATTGCTAATTGGCTTGTTGATAATGGATATCTTGTTGAAAACATATATTCAGGAAGCAAGAAGAAGGTTACAACGCCCAAAGGTGAGCAACTCGGTATATTAACGATTGATGCGGTTAATCCTCAAGGTGTGCCATATAAAAAGAATATTTATGACGCAAATGCTCAGAAATTTATAATATCCAACCTTAACCAAATTGCTGCTGATATAGCAGCTAAACAAGTGTAATATGGATACTGAATATCAAAAATTATTAGAAAAATATCTTCGGTTAAAAGAAGAAAATCAACAGCTTCGTAGTCAGTTGAGAATAGAACCAATTGAAGATGGTACTGAAAGTCAAAGTTTAGAAAGTCAAATACTACCGGTCAATCAATTTAGTTCTGCAGAAGATAAAATCAAGTTGTTTTTATCATTATTTGCAGGTAGAACCGATGTATATGCGAAACGTTGGGTTAGTAAAAGAACAGGCAAAAGTGGTTATTCACCTACTTGTAAAAACGAGTGGGATGGTAAACTGTGTCAAAAGGGTAGAATTAAATGTTCAGATTGTACCAATAGGGTGTATAGCGAATTAACAACTGAAGAGATTTACAAACATCTTTCAAAGAATGCTACAGAGAATGATGTAATTGGTATTTACCCTATGTTAAAGGACGAAACTACCAATTTTATTGTAATTGATTTTGATGACCAAAATTGGATGCAAGATGTCACAACAATAAGGCGATCTTGCAACATGTTAGATATACCTGTATATGTCGAATGTTCTCGTTCCGGTGAAGGTGCACATTGTTGGTTTTTCTTTTCTAAGCCTGTGCAGGCTAAACTTGCTCGTAGATTTGCCAGTAGTGTGATTTCCTATTCGATGAATCATAATCATAAAATCAAGTTTAGTTCTTATGACAGACTCTTGCCCAATCAAGATAATATGCCTGACGGTGGATTTGGTAATCTTATAGCATTACCATTGCAAGGTCTTGCCCGAAAAAACGGAAATAGCTTATTTGTAGATGAAAACTTTGTTCCTTATGATGATCAATGGCAATTTTTATCAGATATTAAAAAGATTTCTTGTGATTATATATCTGCGTATATGTCAAAATTAAGAAGTTATGACGGAGTCGGCTATTTAGGCTTAGACGAAGAAGAGGAAAAACCTTGGCAACAAAAGTCATCTGAGATAAAGCTGAAAAGTACGGATGTACCGAGTAAAGTTGAATTAATTATCTCTAATATGATTTACGTAAATAAATCAGGTTTCTCACATAGTGCATTAAACAAAATAAAACGACTTGCGGCATTTAAAAATCCTGAATATTACAAAAAACAAGCGATGCGTTTTTCTGTTTATGGAACCCCAAGGATTATATCAACTGCCGAGGATTTAGGTGAATATATAGCTTTGCCCCGCGGTTGTTTTGATGCAGTTGTAGATATGCTTATTCAACTTGGAGTGGAATGCACTTTTAAAAATGAGTGCCAAAAGGGAAATCCTATTGATGTTTGTTTTAATGGTAAATTACGCGAAAATCAATCGGATGCTACCAAATCAATGTTATTCCATTCTAATGGAATACTTTTGGCTACAACTGCTTTTGGTAAAACCGTTGTAGGTTCGTATTTAATATCACAAAAGAAAGTAAATACTCTAATTCTTGTTCACAATTCAGCTCTTCTTGAACAATGGAAAAAGTCTCTTGAAAATTTTCTTGTATTCAATGGCGAAAAGCCTACATATACAACAAAAACCGGACGTGTGAAAACTCGTGATTTTGTTGGACAATTGAGTGGAAACAAAAATACGTTAAATGGAATTGTAGATATAGCAATAATGCAGTCTGTAGTTAGTGGCGGAGATGTTAAAGATTTCGTGAAAAACTATGGTATGGTAATAGTTGACGAATGTCATCATGTTCCTGCAGTTAGTTTTGAAAAAATCTTGAAAGAGGTTTCAGCAGAGTTCGTTTATGGTTTAACTGCTACTCCCAAGAGAAAAGATGGTCATCAGCCTATAATTTTTATGCAATGCGGACCTGTGAGGTATAAAACTACAGCGGCAGAACAGGCTTTGAAAAGTGGTTTTGACCACGTCATAACTCCGCGTTTTACGAGACTAAGAATTGCTCAAAAAGAAAATGAAAACCTTGGGATTAATGACATATATTCAGCTGTGGTTGAAAGCGAATCTAGAAACTCAATGGTTATCAATGATGTGGTAGCTGCCTTTAATGAGAATAGATGTTCCATAGTTTTAACAGAACGCTATGAGCATGCATTGGATTTGTTTACATCTTTAAGTAAACGAGCATCAAACGTGTTTTTGTTAACAGGCAGGGGAACTGTAAAAGAAAAGCGAGAAGCGTTAGAAAAAATTAAACAAGTTCCTGATGGTACACCATTTATTATAGTCGCAACAGGAAAATATATCGGAGAAGGTTTTGATGAGCCGAGACTTGATACACTATTTCTTGCAATGCCAATTGCTTGGCAAGGAACTCTTGCTCAGTATGCAGGCAGATTACACAGGAAATGCGATGGGAAAACCGAGGTTCGCATATATGATTATGTTGATATCTTTGTTGATGTTTTGGAGCGAATGTATTTCAAAAGATTAAAAGGCTATGCAGAACTTGGTTATAGGGTTAAGGATTTTGTTGAGAATAATACTGAACCCGGAATCATATTTGACAGAAACAATTTTTCTAAAGTATTTTCACAAGATTTACAATCTGTGCGTCACGAAGCCGTTATTGTCAGTCCATTTTTGAAAAAGAACAGAATATTGCAAATTACAACAATGCTGGCGCAAGCAAGAGCAGACGGAGTTAAAATAACTGTTGTAACCAGACCACCTGATGACTATAATTCACAAGAAGCACAGAGAGTTAAAGATGATATTAAGTTGTTGCAAAACTGTGGCGTGAATGTTGTCACTCAAAGTATGATTCATCAAAAGTATGCGGTTCTGGATGGGAAAACAGTATGGTATGGTAGTATAAACTTACTGTCATTCGGTACTAGCCAAGAAACAATGATGCGACTCCAAAACCGCGAAATCGCAGAAACACTTTTGGCAGAAGTTGATAATATGAATAATCCAAAGTTTTATTGATTTTATATTTATAATAATAAGAGAACCAACAAAGGGTTAAAAATCTTTTGTTGGTTCTCTTTTTTAGCTCAGATGTTATATTATTATATAAAAAGCCCTATAAATGAATTAAATGCCCTATAACCGATGTTTCTAAATGGCAGTAAGTGCCCTATAATCAAGTCAAATATCTGGCGGTTGTCCAGCCTACTTACGACACGAAAGGGTCCATTTTTGAGCTTCAGATTTCATTTTCAGGCAAATCGGACAAGCGTTCAATCACCTATGAAACACTTGAAGCAAACGAGCCTGTAGAAGAAAGCTTTACCCTGGTTTCAGTACCATATCTATGATATAAAACATATCAAATTCCAACTCCCACTTACTATGTCAGAAAATAGTAGGTGGGAGTTGTGATTGTTCTATATGGCACATTGAATTTCAAATATTTTCCAGACGATTGATATGCATACAAAAATGGTGTATAATCAATTCATTGTGAGGTGCGAAAATGAAAAACTACGAAAATGAAGCTCGTGAGAGGTGGGGGAATACCGCTGCATATCATGAGCATGAACAAAAAACTGAGAATTACACAAATGAAGATTGGACTGGGGCCAATGACGGATTGATGGCAATTTTTGCGGAGTTTGCTATGTGTAAGAATAACGGGGCGAGTGCGGATTCTGCCGAAGCACAGGAGCTTGTGGCAAAGCTTCAGACACACATTACCGACAATTACTACACCTGTACCAACGACATTCTTGCAGGTCTTGGGAAAATGTACATTGCCGATGAGCGATTTAAAAACAATATTGATAAATACGGTGAAGGAACAGCAGATTTTGTAGCAGAAGCGATTGCTGTATTCTGTCAGGTGAAATAATATAATCATAATATCATTTACACCACGGCTTTGTTAGTGTAGGTGGATGTGGAGGCTCCAATGGAAATATTAAAATTTGATTTGAATAGTTCAGGAAGCAAATTTAAAATTCTCAATGCCACAAATGGCGGACCTTGGCACAGACGCTATGCAAATGACCAATTCCGCAGTAATTTTGCGGACTATAAGTCTGCTCGTATTCCATATAGCAGAAATCACGATTCTGCAGTTTGTGGTATTTACGGTGGGCCATATAGCCATGATATTACATATATTTTCCCGAACTTTGATGCTGACCCTTATGATGCTGAGTCATATGATTTCGCGTGTACGGATGAAAGCATTTTAGTTTGTCTTGATGCCGGAACCGAAACATTTTTCAGATTAGGTCAGACGATTGAGCATCAGATAAAAAAGCATGGCACTATTCCACCTAAGGATTTTAAAAAGTGGGCTGTTATCTGTGAACATATTATTCGTCATTATAACGAGGGTTGGGCAGATGGATATAAGCTCAATATTAAATATTGGGAAATCTGGAACGAGGCAGACCTTGACCCTGATGATTCATCCAACAAGCGCACCTGGGGCGGAACAAAAGCAGAATTTTTTGATTTGTATGAAATTACCGCAACGCATCTTAAAAAATGCTTTCCTGATTTGAAAATAGGTGGTCCTGCACTTGCACATAACGAAAAATGGGCAGAGGATTTCCTTCAGGAAATGGAAAGCAGAAAAATACCGCTTGATTTCTTTTCTTGGCATATTTATTGCACAGAGCCTGCACACATGGCTCAGAAAGCAGAAAGAATAAAAGCTCTTTTAAACAAATACGGCTATGAAAATTCAGAAAGCATACTCAATGAATGGAATTATGTAAAAGGGTGGGAAGAAGAGTTCGTTTACTCTCTTAAAGCAATCCACGGAATTAAGGGCGCATCGTTCACATTGGCTTGTATGTGCGCTTCTCAGCGTTCTCCCATTGATATGCTTATGTATTATGACACTCGTCCCTCGGCTTTTAACGGTGTTTTTGATTTTTACACGTATGAAAAATTAAAGGGTTACTATGCTTTTTATTGGTACGGCTTCCTTTATGATTGCGAAAAGGAAATAGCTTCAAAAAATGAGGTTGAAAATATCTATTCTCTTTGCGGTGTGGATAAAAACGGGAAAGCAACAATTATACTTACTTATTATAGTGATAATGACGCTTTGCCCAATAAAGAGATTTCGTTGGATTTAGATGAAAATGCAACGTATGAGATATATAAGGTTGATAACGAGCACAACGGTGAGCTTGTAGCAGTTACAGATAACCTTTCATTTGAACTGGAGCTTTACAGCATGGTGCTTATCAAAGAAAAATAAAGCTTTTATTATATTTTGGTATGAGCGGTATAACAGCCGATTTTGTAGCAGAAGCGATTGCTGTATTCTGTCAGGAGAATTAATTTAATTTTTGACCCGAATAGATTATTTAAAACGAGCCACTCTAACGACTAATTAGAGTGGCTCATTTTATATTTTATCGCTTCTTTTTCTTAACTCCAATGCCAACAACTGCACCGAGTAAAACAATAATTGAGATTATCAAAATAACAGTGGTGTTGGGTTGAGTATGGCTTGTTTCCTGAAGCTCTGCAACAGCAACAACCATTTTTGATTTTTCGGGGTTATTATCCTTTTGCGGATTGTTGATGGCGTACATTGTTTTGCCGTCTTTTGAAAATGCGAAAGAGTTGCTATAACCAACATGGTCATCGGAAGTGTAGGGAATTATATGGGGAACAGTTTCCCAGGTTTTTCCGTTGTCATAGCTTATAAAATAATCGGAACCTGTTTTGCTTTTGCCTTTTCTCGTATGTGTTCCGCTTACAATTAATGTTCCGTATTCACTGCCAACAGGTGTCCATGCACAATAGGGGGCAGCACCCAAGGCTTTCTTACCATTTGCAGTTTCAACCGCTTCACCGAGATATGATGGCTCACCCCAGTCAAGACCATCTTTTGAAAAACGGCAAAAAACGGGTTCACCTTCAATATCGGCTTTATTAAATATCTCATAAACCATAAAATATGAGCCGTCAGAGAGCTTTGTAACGATGGGCATACCGGGTCTTTCTTCCGGATTTTCACTTGCTACAACAGTTACTGCTTTGTCCCAATTTATACCATCTTTTGATTGCTTATAAACGATTGTCTGTGCGTGTTCAGGGTCTGAATCATCGGAATAGAAGCACACAAGACCACCATTATCAAGCTGAGTTAAAAACGGCTCCCATACACCTTCTTCAAGACCACCTGCACTCGCAACCACAACACCCTGGTCAAAGGTGTAACCGCCATCAAGACTGAAATAAAGTCTGATGTGAGATTCTTTGTTGTGCTCCGGATCAATGGAACAAGCCGCAAGAATTATTGTTCCTGCAGGGTAATCACCGCAAGGCTTGGAAAGCTCAAAAAGGGTAGGGTTCCATTCGGAATTTGCACCTGTCAGAGTATCGGTAACACGGGTGATAACCTTCCAAGTCTTTCCGTTATCAGTGCTTCGGTAAATTGGATAACCGGGTGCATTCTCTGTAAGCCCTGAATTAAGCTCACAATGAGTGGCAAGAAGAACGTTGTTTTCTTCTTCAGGTTGATTATTCAAGACGAGAATTCGTCCGTACTGAACGCCTCTGTCCCACCAGTTATCTTCAGAAACAGAAATATCAGTTGTGTGCTTAACTTCAATAGTGGTTGCGGCAGAAACGGGTAAAGCACTTAAGCTCAAAATCATCACCGCAACTAAAACACAACTTATCTTTTTTATTGACCTAAATAAACTCATACTATCACTCTTTCAAACGTGATGTTTTACGCTTTAATTCTAACACCGAGCGCAAATAAAAACAAGAGTATAATGTTTGATTATTGTAATATTAAGCAGGGTTGCTTTTTGCTCTGTGAGAGTGGTATAATCAAGGTGGAAATATGGTTAAAGAAGTAATACATGACCCGATTTTGTTGGCAAATAAATCGGAGAAGGCGAGGGTTGAAGATTTGCAGGTGGCAGATGCATTTGTTTGTCAGCTTTCCACCAATGATGCAATAAAAATGGTGGCTACCTGCATTTCAGGAAACGCTATATGAAGTTATTAAAAAATAAGGTTTAATAAAATAAATAAGAATTTTTATTAGAGGATGGTGTAGTATGAACAGAAAGAAAATATCTTTGTTGCTTGCATTAACTATGTTGATCGGTTCGTTGTTAGGCGGCTGTGGTGTCAGTTCTGCAGAAGAAAGCGACCTTGAGAATGGAGTTCCCGAAAAAGAAGGCTATGTTCTTGATTTCAGCACCGAATTTAATGATGGTAAATTAGATACAGAATCCTGGTTGCCACAGTATCTGCCTCACTGTACTACTAACACAGCAGGCTCATCTGCAAGATATAAGGTTGAGGATGGTTGCCTGAATCTTTATATTACAAAAGATTCTCCGGATTACTTCGGCGGTCAGCCGGGTTCGGTAGATCCCGATAACCTTTTGTGGATAGCTAACGGTATTCAGACGTGGGAAAAGAATAATTTGCATCCCGGTGGTGCGCAACAGATAGAGGTAGAGCCCTTCGAAGGATATGCAACCCAGTACGGTTATTTTGAGATACGAATGAAGATGCCCGACACTAAGGGTGGGGGGTATGCGGCCTGGTGGCTTATTGGTACTGAGGATGATGCCACTCCTGACGGAGCAAAGACAAAGCAGAATGGTGAAATAGATGTATTAGAAACATTCTTTGATAACCCGGGAGTATTTCACCCAAAGGTTCACGCCTGGGATGATCCGAATCTCAATGAATGGTCAAGCGAGATTAACCTTAAGGGCTTCTCAAGAAATTATGTTAACGAATTCCATACTTATGCAATGGACTGGAGACCTGAAGGGATAACCTTTTATGTAGACGGAAAAGAAGTGGCACAGACCGAAGAATCACCCCAATACAGAATGTGTATGATTCTGTCTATGTATATCAACTCGGATTTCAGCGGTTGGGATGAACCTGAAAATGAATATCCGATAGAATGGCTGATAGATTATGTCCGTGTTTATAAAGATATAAACGGTTATGAGTAAGCCTACTGAAAATTTTGACAAACTTGAATTTGACGAGGTGCTTTATGAGAAAAGAAATTGATATAAACACTTGGGACAGAAAAGAACACTTTGAATTTTATTCTGATATTGCAACACCCCATTACTGCGTTGCATTCAATATTGATATAACAAAGCTTCTTGAGTTTACAAGAGAGAACAAAATATCTTTCTATTATTCGCTTATATATCTTTGCACACAGTCGATTAATGAAATTGATGAGTTTTTACTTGAAACTGAGGATAACAAGGTTTATAAGATTGACCGCCGTGTGCCTTGCTTTACGGATTTGAAAAAAGGTGCAACAAGCTTTCATATGGTGTCACTTCCTTGTGATGGTAATATTATAGAATTTGCAACTAACGCCCGTAAGGAAAGTGAAAACAATCCTTTGTCAGTACATTCTCTTGGTGGCTTGAGAGAGTCGCAGATTGTTTTTTCCTGTATTCCTTGGGCGGATATTACAATGTGCTCAAACGAGCGTGATTACACAGACCCGAAGCTCAAAGACGATACTGCCCCTATACTTGTATGGGGAAAATACACCGAGCAAAACGGTAAATATATCATCAATATGACACTTGATGTGAACCATCGTTTTATTGACGGATATTTTGTCGGTCAGTTCGTTCAGAAGCTTGAAGAAAAAATTGCAGAGCTTAAGTGAGAGAAAAATAGGGATTTGACGAGGTAAAAGAAGTGGAAATAGTAATACGCAAATATGAAGAAAAAGATTTGTGTGCGATGATAGAAATCTGGAATGAAATCGTTGAGGAGGGGAATGCCTTTCCCCAAGAGGATTTCCTGACTCTCGAAAGCGGCGCTGACTTTTTTGCAGAGCAAACCTATACCGGTGTTGCAGTTGATAATGAAACAGAAAAAATATACGGACTATATATTCTACATCCGAATAATATCGGAAGATGCGGTCATATCTGTAATGCAAGCTATGCAGTAAGTTCTCATAGCAGAGGCTTGCATATTGGAGAAAAGCTGGTGTTGGATTGCATTGAACAAGGGCGTGAACACGGATTTTCTGTTTTGCAATTTAATGCAGTTGTTGCAACAAATATACATGCAAGACATTTATATGAACGTCTCGGCTTCACTCAATTAGGAACAATACCAAAAGGCTTTCGTATGAAGGATGGGCATTATGAAGATA
>JAZNVT010000017.1:0-8711 GCA_045592945.1 Acutalibacteraceae bacterium
GAAGAGAACTACCCACCACCGTTCCGATTTAATAAACAATAAAGGATAGTATATTCGCTCGAAATATACTATCCTTTAACCTTTGATTTATTGAAGAACGGTCCCCCTCCCTATTTTGTCTGCGACAAAACAGGGATGAAAAGCTTCGCAAATCTGCAACTTTTTTCCCGCGAAGCCTCCGGCATCTGGGAGCTGGCATCTGGCATCTTTACAATCGGCACGAAGTGCCCCTTAATTTGCCACTTGCCATTTGCAACTTGCAACTTATTTTATCCCAAGCGCTTCTCTCAAATTATCACCAAGTATTCCTCTTTTTGCTTCTTCGGGAATGGGGAGGTTTTTTATTCTGTTAATTGCCTTCATTGTTTTCTGAGCATCGGCATACGGGGTATCGAGCCCAAACACGCTACGTTTATTACCTGTTTGGTGGATAAGGGTGCAAAGCTGTTTATCTGTTATCGACCAAGCACCCTCAATTTCGTTGCCGAAGGAATCCTCTTCCATATTTATACTTGTCCACCCTGCAAAAACGTGGTCAGTTTCCTCTCGGGAATTGTTATTCATAACAAGAAGAGCCTCTTTAAAAAAGCTATAGCCACCTATATGCTCCATACTGAATTTTAATTTCGGGAAGTTGTAGGCAACCTCATCAAAAAGAAGCATTTGATAATCGGCTATTCTGTGCCAATGAAGACCCGTATGGAAGGACAAGAAAAGGTTATCCTCCTGTGCTTGCTCGTAAACCTCAAAAAGCTCGGGTGAATCAATTTTCACCTCTTGTGCGGCAGGGTGAATTTTAATACCTAAAAGACCTAATGCCTTTATTCTTTTAACCTGGTCTTTAAGGTTACCTATATCAAAATGCACTGTACCGAAGCCAACGAAGCGGTCATCATTTTTTATTTCATTTGCAACCCATTCGTTTGCATTCTGTGTTAATTCATATCTTTCCATCTGAGATTGAAAGGGTGCAAAGCAAACCGCCTTTTCAATACCACATTCATCCATAAGCTGTTTAAGGTGGTCTATATCTCCGTCAGGCTTTGTGTTTTTCGGAAAAAGGTGGGCGTGATTTGCAAAAATTCTATAATCAGACACGTAAATCCTCCTCGCTGACATCCCAATCAAAATCATCATCCTCGGGAAGCTCGCTATAATAATCCCAAAGCATTTCCTCCTGAGATGCAGTAAGTGGCTCAGCAGGCACTTCGTTTATAACCTCAAACTTTTTCATTCTGCTCCAAAGGCTTGGTGTTATACGCACGGTATAACCGCAAGCGGAGGGGCAAAGCCATTCTGTCATAGGAAGCTCGGGAACACCGAAGGCTGCAAGAATACTCATAATAACTCCGCCGTGAGTTATTATCGCCGCACTTTTAGTGCCTGTTTTTATCATACCGTCAACGGTTTTTACAAAGCAATCGCAAACTCTTGTTGCAAACTCGGAGTTGCTCTCGCCGTTAAGAGGACGGGCGTCCTCACCGCCTGAAAGCCACTGCGAAAACTCCTCGTAAGGCTCTAATTCAGCAGCGGTATGACCCTCAAATTCACCGAAATCGCACTCGTCAAAGCCTCTCATTTCAATAGAATTCTTATCGGGGTAAAGAATGCTTGCCGTCTGCTTGCATCTTTTTAATGAGCTTGTAAAAACAACATCGGGGTAAGGATAATCGTAATCCTTTTTCATTGCCTCTAACTGCTCTATACCCTCTTTGCAAAGCTCCTCATCGGTCTGACCGATGTATCTGCCGTCAATGCTACCTTGGGTAAGAGCGTGACGAATAAAATGAATTGTATAAGTTTTCATTGCATTCTCCTGTGAAATAGTGTATTATTATACACACTGTATATTTTTAGTTAATGAATTATACTAAACTTTAATTAAGCTTAGGATGTGAAAATATGGAAAAAAATAATTTCAGCGAAAGACTTGTTGAGCTTCGCACAGAAAAAGGCATAAGCCAAAAGGAAGCCGCCGCCGATTTAGGCTTATCACAAGCACTTTTATCTCATTATGAAAAAGGCATTCGTGAATACAGTCTTTCGTTTTTATGTAAGGTCTGCGATTATTACGACGTTACCGCAGACTATATTTTAGGAAGAACTCAAAGCCGTTCAGGTCTTGATACAGAGCAACTGGAAGACCGAGAAGAAGACTCTATTTTCAATACCCGTTCAATTTACCGTGCGGCTATTATGACCCACGAAAGAATGAATGCAGGCTCTTATCAAGCAGGTGAATATGCTGATATCCTTTACGCCACAACGCTTTACAGAACTCTTTTTGCCGCGGCACAGAAGGGCTATATTCCTAAAAGATGGTTTAATTTACCACCGCAGTATGCGCAAGCCTTTTGCCTTGCTTTAACTGAAAGCTACCTTTCTGATTTCCCCGAGAAAAACGACAACTCAAGACGATACGGCGGCCCCGAACCGAAAAGTATCGAGGCCGTCATTAAAGGAATCGAAGGGATTCTCAAAAAGACGGCAAACAGTATCAAACCGCCTGAAAATTAAACCACAAAGTAATATGCTATGTCAACCATAGTATTAAGCTTCGGGTTAATTTTTTACGTTAACTTTCAAATTAACCTTTGAGAACTTCTTTATACATTCTTATATATTCATTTGCAGATTTGCCCCAGCTGTTATCGCTTTCCATAGCGCGCTTAACAAGAATGGACCAACCCTTTTTATCCTGATAGCCTGCAACTGCTCTCTTTATAGCGTGAAGCATATCGTGAGCATTGTAGGATGAGAATACGAAGCCGTTACCCTCACCATCACCGCTATCGCTTACGGAGTCACGAAGACCGCCTGTTTCACGAACAATCGGAATTGAGCCGTAACGAAGAGCAACCATCTGTGAAAGTCCGCAGGGCTCACTCTTTGAGGGCATAAGGAACATATCGCTACCTGCATAAATTTTTCTTGCAAGGTCAGGAATAAAGCCTAAGCAAAGGCCAACCTTATCGGGATATCTTTCTGCAAGACCTCTGAAGAATTCTTCGTACTGATAATCACCTGAGCCGAGAACCACAAGCTGAATATCAGTTGTTGAAAGAAGCTCGTCAAGAACTGCTTTACAAAGGTCAAGCCCCTTATGAGAAACAAGTCTTGAAACCATACCCATTACGGGAGTATCACTTTTCTCCGGAAGCCCTAAAAGCTTCTGGAGTTCTCTTTTATTTACTGCTTTTCCTCGCATATTATCAACAGAATAGTTTTTGAAAACGTCCTTATCTGTTTCGGGATTATAGTTTTCAACGTCAATTCCGTTAAGAATGCCTCTTAATTTATAGCTTCTCTCACGAAGAATTGTATCAAGACCGTGTGAATACCAAGGGTCAAGAATTTCCTTTGCGTATGAGGGGCTAACGGTAGTAACTGCGTTTGCACACTCAATACCGCCCTTCATAAGGTTAACGGCACCGTCATACTCAATAAGGCTCTTGTGAGCGTGGTCAATACCGACAACGTTATCTAAAAGCTCTTCACCGTAAACACCCTGATACTGAATGTTATGAATAGTAAGAACTGTTTTTATATTTTCGTAACCTGGCTGATTTGCATACATTGTACTGTAATAAAGGGGTGTAAGAGCAGTCTGCCAGTCGTTACAGTGAATGATATCAGGCTTGAAATCTATATGGGGAAGAATTTCAAGGATTGCTCTTGAGAAGAATGCAAATCTTTCGGCATCATCATAGAAGCCGTAAAGAGCATCTCTTTTAAAATAATACTGATTATCAAGAAGATAATATATTACTCCCCCTGCTCTTGCCTCAAAGATACCGCAATACTGTCTTCTCCAGGCAACAGGCACGGAAATATTTGTAATAAACTTCATTGAATCCTTAAGCTCTTGCTTTATACCGTCATAAAGAGGCATAACAACACGGCAACCGATAAGTCTTTTTCTTAAAGCCTGAGGAAGTGAGCCTGCAACGTCTGCTAACCCACCACTTGCTATAAAAGGAAGTGCCTCGCTTGCGGCGTATAAAACTTTCATTATAATAACCTCCAAAAATCGCTTGTAATGTCCATTGGTGGAAATGGACAAGCTATATTAAAAACCTGCCATACCCATTATTTGCTGAATTGAGTCGTAAAGCCCCGATGCAAAGAAAACAATGAGAAGAAGAATAAGCATTGCAATAGGTGCGCCTAACTCAATTATATTTTTAATCATTTGTCTTCTTTTCATCATTCTGATTTCTGCTTCAAGCCCCTCTACCCTTTGCTGTAGCTGTCTTATAATTTCATTGTCGCTTTGAGCAGGTGCAGGTGAAGCCTTTTTCGCAGGCGCAGGAGCAGCTGCTCCGTAAGCCGCAGGAGCTTTCTGAGTAACGGGTTGAGCTTTTTCAACCGCAGGTGTATTTTGTGAATGAAGGGCGTTTAGCTTTTCAAGCTCTGCATTTAAAAATGCATCTCTTTCAGTATTATTCTTTACTATTATAGCCGAAAGCCATTTAATCTGTGCTTCAGAAGGCTCTGAATTGTTATCAAAGCCCTTTAACTGACGGTGACAGAAGGAGCAAATTTTATATTCCTTACCACCGATAATATGAGCAGTAAAATCAAGCTCATCTGTTTTACAGTTACATACAGGACAAACGCCCATTTTTCACACCTCACAAAAACTGAATTGTTAAAAAATCAGATAACGATTTCTTTACCTACAAACAAGGGATAGCTCTTATCACCGCTAAGAGTTTTCTTAGGTGTGATAACAGTATTTTTATCCATAATTACGCAGTTAAGCTTTGCATCCTCGCCAACGAAGGCATCCTGCATAAGAATTGAGTTTTCTACAACTGCACCCTTTGCAACTCTGACGCCTCTGAAGATAATACTGTTTTTAACAGTACCTTCAATCTGACAGCCATCGGCAATAAGTGAATTTTCACATTTTGAGCCGATACCGTAAACAACGGGCATATCGTTTCTGACCTTTGTATAAACAGGTCTTTCTGTAGAGAAAAGACTCTTTCTGGCATCCTTTTCAAGAAGAGCCATATTAGCATTGAAATACGTTTCAACGCTGTCAATTGTGCAATTCCAATCATTGATTTTATAGCCATAGATATTAAGATGAGAAACGTTTTTCTGAATCAAATCTTTTTCGAAGCTTGTGTAAGCATAGCTTTCTGCATCACCGATAAGTCTTTCAAGAAGAGCTTTTCTTATAAGAATGATATTTGCAGAATAGTTTACGTCGCTATCAGTTTTAACGTCGATACCAACGCCTGTAAGCTTATCGTTTTCGTCAAGGCTTAACGCCATTGTTCTTTCAAGCTTAGGTGCTTTACCGTTTGCATAAGCGATTGTAATATCAGCATTCTTTTCCTCGTGGAAATTGAAAAGCTTTGATAAATCGATATTGCAAATTACGTTTGAGTCAACGAGAAGAACGTACTCCTGCTTTGAATGGGAAATGAATTCCATAATTCTGTTAAGAGTCTCGATTCTGTCGTTTGCGTCAAGCTCTGTCTGACGGGGAGTAAAGGGAGGAAGCATATAAAGACCGTCAACCTTTCTTGAAAGGTCCCAGGGTCTACCGCTACCTACGTGGTCCATAAGAGAATGGAAGTTACTGTTTGCAATAACGCCAACCTTTGTAATACCACAGTTAACAAAGTTTGAAAGAGCAAAATCTATAAGACGGTATCTTCCGCCAAAGGGAACTGAGCCCATAGTTCTTCTTGCTGTAAGAGCACCAAGAGAAGCATCGTAAGAATTGGAATAAATTATTCCGAGAACATTTTTCGGCATCATACTGTTTCGCCCTCCTTAACATCTTCTGAAATCATTGACTGTGCTTTAACTACTGCATTTTTACCAACAGTAACGCCTGCACCAACAACGCTGACACCCCAATTATCAAGATTATCGCATTTTTCGGGGTTTTCACCTACAACTGCACCCTCTTCAATAACTGCATTTTCAGCAACCATTGCATACTGTACAACTGCACCCTTTTTAATAACTGCACCGGGCATAACGATTGAATAATCTACAAACGCACCCTCTTCAACGATAACGTTTGAGAAAAGAACAGAGTAGTCAATCTTACCCTCGATTTCACAGCCTTCGGCTGCGATTGAGTTTTCGATAACTGCTTTATCTGAAACGTACTGAGGAGCAGTTACGGCACCTCTGCCGTAGATTTTCCAAGCAGAATCGCTAAGGTCGATATTTGCTTTGGGATTAAGAAGGTCAAGGTTTGCCTCCCAAAGAGAATCTATTGTACCAACGTCCTTCCAATAACCCTCAAAGCCGTATGCGAAAAGTCTTTCTCCTGCTTCGTGCATTGCGGGAATAACGTTTTTACCGAAGTCGTTTGATGAGTTGGGGTCGTTTTCGTCATCAATAAGATACTGACGAAGCTTTTCCCAAGTAAACATATAAACACCCATAGAAGCCTTGTTGCTCTTAGGATTCTTCGGCTTTTCCTCGAAGGCGGTGATTCTGCCGTCGTCATCTGTAAACATAAGGCCGAAGCGGGAAGCCTCTTCCCACGGAACCTCAAGCATTGCTATTGTACAAGCGGCATCCTTTTCCTTATGGAACTGAAGCATTTTTGCATAGTCCATTTTGTAGATATGGTCACCTGAAAGAACTGCTACGTATTCAGGATTATATCTGTCAATAAACTGTATATTCTGGTAGATAGCGTTAGCCGTACCCTTATACCATTCAGTACCCTTTATCTGCTGATAGGGTGAAAGAATATGAACGCCTCCGTTTGCTCTGTCAAGGTCCCAGGGTCCGCCGTTACCGATGTAATCGTTAAGCTCAAGGGGCTGATACTGAGTAAGCACACCAACGGTATAAATACCTGAGTTTACACAGTTCGAAAGAGGGAAGTCGATAATTCTGTACTTTCCGCCGTAGGGAACGGCAGGCTTTGCAATATTTTTTGTAAGCACACCAAGTCTTGAGCCTTGACCGCCTGCAAGAAGCATTGCAATACATTCAGTCTTTTTTGCCATTTGTGTCACATTCCTTTCAAATTATATCAATGATTATTTTTTATTATTTAGCGGCTTTTTTCTTGTTAGCCGATTTTTTAACCGTAGCTTTTTTTGTTTCCTTCTTTACTTCAGGCTCATCTGTTTTTTCTTTTTTCTTTTGCCTGAAATAAAGAGTTGTCATTGGCGGTAAGGTAAGCTCAATATAATGATTGTAGCCGTGCATAGCACCGTCAAAGACCTTGTAAGTTTTCTTTATTCTTTCACCCGTGCCACCAAACTTTTTAGCATCGGAATTGAAAACAAGCTCGTAGCTCTCTGCATCGGGAACACCGATTTTATAGCTTGTTCTCATAACGGGAGTAAAGTTACAAACTGCAACGATTTTTTCATCGTTTTCATCTGTTCTTGTAAACGCTATAACTGAGTTTGTGTTATCGTCGCTTACTATCCAGTTAAAGCCCTCCCAGCTGTAATCAATCTGCCAAAGAGGTGAATTCTTTTTATAGAATTTATTTAACTCTCTCGTATAATCCTGCAATAAAACGTGCATATCGTAATCGAGAAGAATCCAGTCAAGACCCTTTTTGTAGTCCCATTCAATAAACTGACCGAATTCAGTACCCATAAAGAGAAGCTTTTTACCGGGATGAGCATACATATAACCCAGAAATGCTCTCACCCCTGCAAATTTCTCGTTGTAATTACCGGGCATTTTATTAATAAGAGAGCATTTTCCGTGAACAACCTCATCGTGTGAAATGGGAAGCACGAAATTTTCGCTGAAAGCATAGAAAAACGAGAAAGTAATCAAATCGTGATTAAACTTTCTGAATATTCCGTCAAGGGAGAAATAGCGGAGAATGTCATTCATCCAACCCATATTCCACTTGAAATTAAAACCAAGACCGCCCATATAAACAGGCTTTGAAACCATTGGCCATGAGGTACTTTCCTCTGCCATCATCATAACATCGCCATGCTCTGTAAATACGATTTCGTTAAGCTGCTTAAGAAATGCGACAGCTTCAAGGTTTTCGTTGCCGCCATTGGCATTTGCAATCCAATGCCCGTCATCTCTGCCATAATCGAGATAAAGCATCGACGCCACCGCATCTACTCGAAGACCATCAATATGATATTCATCAAGCCAGAAGCAAGCATTTGATATGAGAAAGCTCTGAACTTCATTTCTGCCGAAATCAAAGACCTTTGTTCCCCATTGAAGATGCTCTCCCTTGCGAATATCAGCATATTCATAGCAAGGTGTACCGTCAAACTCTGCAAGTCCGAAAGCATCCTTTGGGAAATGGGCGGGAACCCAGTCCACAATAACGCCGATTCCTGCTTTATGACATTGGTCAACGAAATATTTGAAATCGTCAGGAGTTCCGTAACGGGAGGTTACTGCAAAATATCCTGTTACCTGATATCCCCAGGAGCCATCAAAAGGATGCTCTGCTACAGGAAGAAGCTCTATATGGGTATAGCCCATATTTTTTACATATTCAACAAGCTCTTTTGCCAAATCACGATAGCTCAATGTATTTCCGTCTTCATATCGTTTCCATGAACCTAAATGGACTTCATAAATGTTAACCGGAGAGGAATAAACGCTTGACGCCTTTCTCTTTTTAAGCCACGCACTATCATTCCATTTGTAATTACCCTCAAATATCTTTGAAGCAGTTCCCGGACGGGTTTCAGCGTGAATTGCATAAGGGTCTGCTTTATAAA
>JAZNVT010000018.1:0-3671 GCA_045592945.1 Acutalibacteraceae bacterium
ATTGTAAATAAAATGGAACAGTTTGCCGAAAACGGTCTTGATTACAACGGAAAATGCTATATTTCACATTCTGCTTGTTATGATGACGCAAAAGCAGTTGCAGAGCTTGTTGAAAAACGTTTTCCGAAGCTTAACGGCAAGGTTGAGATTTACAATATCGGCACAACAATCGGCTCACACACAGGTCCCGGCACAGTTGCTTTGTTCTTCTGGGGCAGCGAAAGAAAAGAATAATAAAACATTCCGACGGCATCAAACGATGCCGTCATTTTTTCCTTTACATACAGCTAAAATAAAACATCAAAAAAATTTAAAAAATTTTATAAAAAAGTGTTGACAAACAGATATTACTCTGCTATAATATCTTTCGTTGAGCGAGAGTGGCGGAATCGGCAGACGCGCACGTTTGAGGGGCGTGTGGTAATCCCGTACGGGTTCAAGTCCCGTCTCTCGCACCAGGATAACAGTTGGAACTTATGTTTCAACTGTTATTTTTTTATTCATTAAAACTTATCGAGACTTGGAACCCCATCGGCGAAGCCGATTTTGATCGTTGCCGTTGACGGCAAAGCGTAAGCGAGCGCCGTCAAGTCCCGTCTCTCGCACCATATTGAGTATTCATAAGAGATTTGACCTGTGAATACTCAATTTTTTTTGCTTAAATAGAGTTTTGTATATAATTTATTAGTTTTTATGGGTTTTAGGGCAGACCCTAACGAGTGGAATTTGTATGCACAAATCCAATGCTTGCTAAGACTTATCCCACGCTTTTTTATTGTTTTTTCGGTTGGTTCGCTAAAGCTTTTTCACTTCCTTTACTTTAAAATTTTGCATAAAAAATCCTCATACTTAGATATACTTTTTGCAACCGATGATATGCGATAAATGACCGATTAGATAAAAATCAACATTTCCTCTTTTATATTTGCTATGATGGTACTGCAAATAAAAAGGAGGCTAACGTAAATGCAAGAAATAAAAACAGTTGAACTTGTCAAAAGATACAAAAATCTTACTGCTGTGAATAAGCTCAATTTAGAAATACATCAAGGAGAACTATTTTCTCTGTTAGGTGTTAACGGAGCAGGAAAAACCACAACAATAAAGATGTTAACCTGTATAACAAAACTAACGGATGGCGATGCATTTATAGGTGGATACAGTATAACCAAACAGCCCGAACAGGTTAAGCGATTGATTAGTGTATCACCTCAGGAAACTGCAGTAGCTCCGAATCTTTCTGTAAAGGAAAACCTTGAATTAATGTGTGGTATTCATGGTTTTTCTAAAGAAAAAAGCAAAGCAAAAATCAAAGAGCTTACCGAGCAATTTGCTGTAGATTCTGTTTTGAAGAGAAAGGCGGGTAAGCTATCGGGTGGATGGCAACGCCGTGTAAGTATTGCTATGGCACTTATCAGTGAACCTAAGATTCTCTTTTTGGATGAACCTACTCTTGGGTTAGATGTTATTGCACGGCATGAACTTTGGGATATGATTCGCTCATTGAAGGGCAAAATAACCGTTATTCTTACAACACATTATATGGAAGAAGCAGAATCACTTTCTGACCGTATAGGCATCATGAAAGACGGCAATCTTCTTGCTGTAGGAACTGCAGAAGAATTGAAGATAATGACAGGTGCAAATGACTTTGAATCAGCCTTCGTTTCTATAGTGAGGGAGGGTGCATTATGAGAATGTTGACATTTGCCAAAAGGTGTACAAAGGAGATTCTGCGTGACCCGATAAACCTTGCTTTCGGTCTCGGTTTTCCCTTGGTGTTACTATTACTTCTGAGTAGCTTGCAGAAAAATATCCCCACAGATTTGTTTGATATTGACACACTTACGCCCGGCATTACGGTATTCGGTTTGTCATTTATGACACTTTTCTCTGCCACGCTGATTGCTAAGGACCGAGAAAGTGCTTTTTTGCAAAGATTATACGCAACACCACTTACAGGTTTTGATTTTATTCTTGGCTATATGCTACCTCTTTTACCTCTTGCAATCAGTCAGACAATTATTTGCTATCTGTTTGCAATTCCTCTGGGCTTGGCGGTCAGCATAAACATTATTTATGCTATAATAGGCATAATACCAATGGCTGTTTTAAATATTGCATTAGGGCTTTTATGTGGTAGTATCTTTGGTGTTAAACAAGTCGGCGGTATTTGCGGTGCATTACTTACGAATCTCTCTGCATGGTTATCCGGAGTATGGTTTGATTTGAAGGTTGTGGGTGGTTTTTTCGAAAAAATTGCGAATGTGCTACCGTTTGTTCACGCAGCAGAAATGGAAAAAGCTTTATTCAGCGGGAACTTTGAGCTTGCCTTAACTCACGTTACACCCATTATTCTGTACAGTGTATTTATAACTGCGATAGCTGTTCTCAGCTTCCTCACACAAATGAAAAAACAATAAGGATTTGATGCGATGAAATACAAACTCATCATAGATAAAGATGCGGATGAAGAGATAATTGCAAAGGTTCACGCTCCCTCTTCTCTGACTGAGCAGATAGAAAATCTCGTCTGTAGTTTTTCAGGTATTGAAAGCATTATGGGATACAATGATGATGAGATGAAAAAGCTATTATTCTCTGAAATAGAGTGTATAACTGTTGTTGATAAAAAGGTAACAGCTGTCGATACTAAGGGAAATCGCTATCGTATTCAGGAAAGGCTTCGTGATTTAGAGAATATTCTGCCGTCTTATTTTATACGCATTAACAAGTCTACTCTTGCCAACGAACACCGTATTGAGCGTTTTGTCGCAGTGTTCAACGGCGGTGTGGATGCAGTATTCAGATGCGGTTATCGTGAGTATGTTTCAAGGCGTTGTTTTTCACAAATAAGAAGGAGATACGAGGGAATATGAAAAGATTTGTTACGGAATTTTTTCGCATAGGTCTGATTGCTTGCGGTTTCGGTCCGATCGTTCTTGCTATTTTATATCTGATTCTGCATTATAAGGGGCTGATAGATACATTAACTGTTAATCAGGTCTGTACAGGTATTTTTTCAATAACTGTACTTGCCTTTACAGCAGGCGGTATGAATGCTGTTTATCACATAGAACGCCTACCCTTGATGTCGGCAATTTTGATTCACGGTATTATCTTATATTTCAGCTATTTAGGTGCGTATCTGCTTAATGATTGGATCGAATGGGGCACAACACCGATTTTGGTTTTCTCAGGTATTTTTGTATTAGGTTATTTGGCAGTTTGGGCAATTATTTATTGCGTAACTAAACGAAATACTAAAAAGCTTAATGAAATGCTGAAAGAAAAGCAGCAAAAGATAATAGACAATAAGAAACAGTTAGATTAAATATTTTTACTTTAAATTTTTGTGATAAAAAATCCTTGTGATTACACGAGGATATGCATTCAGGTTGATTTGCTTTAATGGTATGTGTTATAATTGTTTCGACAAATAAAAATTGTAGGTGAACAAATGACAAACCATATAGCAAATATAATTACCGGTTGCCGTATTATCGGCAGTATTCTGTTGCTGTTCTTTCCTACTTTTTCCTGTTGCTATGTTATGATAAACTGTCAAATTATAAGGATGAAAAATGACTTTTATTTTCCGGAAAGGAATGACCATATGACTCAGATGATCCGTCGGGAGATTTTTCCCGGAGTGTGGCTGAGAACCCTCC
>JAZNVT010000019.1:0-82522 GCA_045592945.1 Acutalibacteraceae bacterium
GCCTTTCCTCCCTGTGCGAAGCATAGGGAGGGGGACCAAAAGCAACGCTTTTGGTGGTGGGTAGTTCTCTTACGTCTTAGGTTTAGACGGATAGAAAAACTATTTATCCCTCTTTTTTACCGCAGGTAAAAAGGAGGGGTGAGCGTTTGTGAGCGCTGCCAGTGGCAGATGAAGCGAACAATAAGCTCTGGGCACAATAAGGAGTATTGCGAAGTGAATAACGAGCAAGACGACTATATTGTAACCGGTTGACCATTGCCAACGGCAATGGTGGGTGGTACCCTCGCAAACGGCAAGTGTATTACATTTGAATCTGCAATTCAACTACGCTCCTTTGTCGCGTAGGGTACCACCCACCGCCCCGACTCAGTAACAAATAAAGGATAGTATATTCGCACGAAATATACTATCCTTTAATTTTAAATTTATTGAAGGTCGGTCCCCCCTCCTTTTTACCTGCGGTAAAAAAGAGGGATAGGCTATTGCAAATCTTCAATTTTTTACTCCTTGCGAAGCATTTCAATTGCCAACGCAGTTCCGAAATTTGCCACTTGCCATTTGCAACTTGGTGAAGCTTCTGGCATCTAATATCCGGCAGAAAATCAACTAAAACACTGAAATCTTTGTGCATCAAGGGATTTAACCGTTAAATGCCCGATACTCTGCAACTGCACTTTCTGCTACACCGAGGTTTCCAAAAGAAATGCAAAGAAAAGCTTGAAGAGTATTTGAACAGAAACAGTTGATATAGCAAAACCCAGCAACAAATTCGTTGCTGGGTTTTTTACGATTATTTAAAACTTACCATCGCCAGTATACTTATTTATACTATAGATACGGTCATCCCTTTTTAAATCACTATATTGCAATACGATAGTGCCTGTTACTGCAGTACTACCACCACTGGTATTGTATACATACCATTTAGTCGTATTGTTTACAACATAGGTACCTGAAGAAGTTGCAGTATTTTCTAATACTCCGGCACCAATTAATGTAACAGACGAAGGTATATTGATTGTAGTAAGGTTAGTACAATTAGCAAATGCATAATGTCCAATAGTTTTAATATTATTCGGTATAACTACTTTCTTTATACTTTCGCAACCATATAAGCTATAGCTATTGATCTTTTCTATATCGGTAGGTATATTAAGTGTCTCGGGAACAATGCTACCATCAATAAATAATTGAACGTTTCCGTTGCAGCATGGGTTGGAATATTGGTCTCCAAAGTTTATGGAAATCCATTGCGAAAGTGACCCTGTATAATTAACTTCTATCAAATTTTTACTATTGCTAAAAGCATCAGCATTTATTGATTTAATAGTACCGGGTATTGTAATTTTCTTGAGATTTTCACAAGATAAAAAACCACCTTCTAATATCTGGGTTACAGGACAGCCATTATACATATCAGGAATAATTATTTCTTCAAGGTATTTTGTGGTACCAGCCATAACACCATATGTACCATCAGGTAAGGAGTAATATTCCAATCCATCTGTAGGAACTACAATAGCGGGTGGTTCAACTGCATTTGAATTTTCCCAATCACTCTTATAATAGGTGGCACTTACTGTTGCATAAGAACCACCACTACTACTATAGTGTAAAGTGAAGGACATTTTTTTAGTCATTGCAGATGCATTGATTGAAAAATCAGTAGCACTAATAGCTCCACTACTATAATAACTCTTTGTATCGAGAAGAGTTATATCAGAAGCTTTAAACTGCAAAACATTTTTCAACTTTTCTACACGTGACGACATTGTGTTAGAAATGTCTGAAGCTCCTGCATATGCGGAACTTGAATCTGCAATTGTCCAGCTTGTTGCGTTTTCAAAAACAGCATTTGTTAATGCAGAACCATAAAATGCATATGCACCAATCTTGGATACAGTACCAGGGATAACAACCGTTGTCATACTTGAACAATTATAGAAGGCATACCTGCCTATTGTAGTAAGAGTATTTGGCAAATCTGCTACACAAAGACCCACACAACCATAAAAAGCGTTATTTCCAATAGTAGTAATTCCGTAGGGTATAACTATTTCTTGCAAGCTTGTTAAGTCTTTAAATCCTTCTGCCATAATTTGTGTAACAGCAACACCTTCATAGGTTGCAGGAATTTCAATAAATGCTTCGTATTTTGCCATTCCACCTGCCATAACACCATATGTGCCATCAGAAAGTTTGCTAAATACTAAAACTTTATCCTGATTTGAATCGCTTGAATCACCACCAATACCACTCAAATCGTGCGTTTCGGTTGTGTTATCGGTATAATAAATAATAAGGTTTGTTCCCGAAATTTCTGTCTTTAAAATACCGCGACCTGCGGCGCCTGTTGCACCGGTATCGCCCTTGTCACCTTGAACACCCTGAGCACCTTGTTCACCTTGATCGCCTTTGTCACCCTTTTCACCTTTAACGGAGCCAAGGTTAACTGCGGTGGTATCGGTAGATTTCTTCACGTAAAGGTTGCCGTCCTGGATATAGATTTCGTCAATACCAACACCATCTACACCGTCAGCACCCTTGACATTGCCAAGGTCTGTGGTAGTACCTGTTGTAAAGGTTATTTTAAGGTGTCCGTCTGCATCAATAACAACGGCTGAAATGCCTATACCGTCAGTACCGTTTTCACCCTTTTCACCTTGGATACCTTGGTCTCCCTTGTCACCTTTTTCACCCTTGATATTACCGAGGTTAATAACAGTTTCATCAGAGAGTGTAATAACAAGTTCATTATTAGTTATTTCTACTTTTGAAACACCTGTACCGGTGTCACCTTTGTCACCTTTTTCGCCTTGGAGACCTTGCTCACCCTGGTCGCCTTTGTCACCCTTTTCGCCTTGAATGCCCTGCTCTCCTTGGTCGCCTTTGTCACCCTTTTCGCCTTGGATGCCCTGCTCTCCCTGGTCGCCTTTGTCACCCTTTTCGCCTTGGATGCCCTGCTCTCCCTGGTCGCCTTTGTCACCCTTTTCGCCTTGAATGCCCTGCTCTCCTTGGTCGCCTTTGTCACCCTTTTCGCCTTGGATGCCCTGCTCTCCTTGGTCGCCTTTGTCACCCTTTTCGCCTTGGATGCCCTGCTCGCCCTTGTCACCCTTTTCACCTTGGATACCCTGTACACCTTGAGCACCAATAATTCTACCGAGATTTACGTCACTACCATCAGTGAAAGAAATAACAAGTTCACCATCGGCATTAATATCAACTGAAGAAACACCTACGCCAGCTTCACCTGTTGCACCTTGGTCGCCTTTATCACCCTTTTCGCCTTGAATGCCCTGCTCACCTTGGTCGCCTTTGTCACCTTTTTCACCTTTGGCACCAACAACACCACCAAGATTGGTGTTAGTACCATCAGTGTATTCAATTACAAGCTCACCATATTCATTGATTGTAGCTGAAGCAATACCTACACCATTTTCACCGGTAGCCCCAGTCTCACCTTTTTCACCCTGAATACCTTGTTCACCTTGGTCACCTTTCTCGCCCTTGATATTACCAAGGTCAAGAGTAGTTTCATTTGTAAGAGTTATTTTAAGGTTGCCGTTATCTATAGTGATGGTTTCAATACCAACACCATCTTCACCTGCAGCACCGGTATCGCCTTTTTCACCCTGTATACCTTGCTCACCGGTTGCACCGGTGTCACCTTTGTCACCCTTTTCGCCTTTAGCACCTACAACAACACCAAGGTTAGAAACAGTGTTGTCAGAAAGTGTTATAACAAGTTCACCTTTGCTATTGATTTCGGTTTTAGCTACGCTAACACCATTTTCACCATTAGCACCGGTGTCACCTTTTTCGCCCTTGTCACCTTTTTCGCCTTGGATGCCTTGCTGTCCTTGGGCACCTGTGTCTCCCTTATCACCTTTGGCACCGATAACATTACCAACGTTAGAACGCTGATTATTGGAGAAAACAAGCACAAGCTCACCGTTAGAGTTTATCTCAGCGCCAATTACGCTAACACCTTGTTCACCGTTATCACCTTTTTCACCTTGAATCCCTTGTTCACCAGTGTCGCCTTTGTCACCTTTTTCACCTTTTTCGCCTTTTTCGCCTTGGATACCTTGCTCGCCTTGGTCGCCTTTATCTCCCTTAGCACCTACAACAACACCAAGATTAGAAACAGTATTATCAGAAAGAGTTATAACAAGTTCACCTTTGTTGTTGATTTCGGTTTTGGTTATGCTAACACCTGTTTCACCATCGGCACCGGTATCACCTTTATCACCCTTTTCACCTTGGATACCCTGTGCACCTTGGTCGCCTTTGTCACCCTTTTCGCCTTGGATACCCTGCTCACCTTGGTCGCCTTTGTCACCTTTTTCACCCGTGGCACCTACGACAACACCAAGGTTTGCTGTTTGACCGTTTGTATATGTAATAACAAGTTCACCGTCAGCATTGATTTCAGAAGATGAAATACCAATTCCATCTGCACCATTAATGCCAACAAGTTTATCAAGATTAACAACCTTACCGTCAGAGAAGGTAAGCACAAGCTGACCTTCTTCATTAATATTTGCAGCAGTAATACTTACGCCATCTTTTCCGTTGAGACCATCCTTACCATCGGCACCATCTTTACCATTCGTACCGTCTTTACCGTTAAGACCGTCAGCCACGCCGAGATTTAAAACAGTTCCGTCAGTAAGAGTTATAAGCAATTCATTGCTATCGGAAAAAGCAGCGGTCTTGATACCTACACCGTCTTTTCCTGCAGTTGCTTTAAGAGAAGCTGACCAATCGGTTTCAGTACCCGAATAGCCATTTTCTTTTGCAATCTCGTAAGCAGATTTGCCGTTCAAACTATCTAACCATTCTTGAACAGTTCCCTCGTAACCATACTGAACTGCTAATTCATAGGCAGATAAACCGTTCTTGATTGTGGCTACAGCAGGAACACTATTCTTGTGAATAAGAATAGCGGTGATTGCCGATACACCAATAACCAAAGCAATTGCAACAACTATTGCAACCACCTTTTTAAAACTACCTTTCTTATTCATCATACAACCTCCACATAACATGCATTTGTATTTTGGTGAACACTATTCACCAATAATAGCCTCATTTTAGCATAGAATAATAAAAAAGTAAACACTATTCACCAAAAATGAGGGATTGTTATGTTTAAAATTAAAGCTGCTGACGGTACTAATAACCTTTGCGGTGGAAGAATATCAAAAATAAGAAAAGATAAGAAGCTTTCTCAACGAAAATTAGCTACTAAAATGCAACTCCTCGGCTTTGACGTTGACCATTACTTTATACGCCGTGTAGAAAACGGTGAAAGATTTGTTACGGATATTGATTTAGTAATATTCGCTAAAGCACTTGAAGTACCAATTTCCGATATACTATCAATTGAAGATTTATAAAATATTTTACCGAATACGAAACAACGGGACAGTTTTTGTGAACTGCCCCGTTGTTTTATAATTTAATGTTTTCATCAAATAAATTCCGTTATAAAAAATGCTACGATAACTTCCCTTTTCTCACAAGAATTATATCGTCACCTATAACAACGATATCCTTCCAGCAAACCGTAATTTCTTCGCCCCTGCCGAAGAAGCCGCAGAAGCCTTTACCACAAAAAACGGTAATACTTACAAGGCAACCTGTATAGGTATCTATTTCAATATCCGTTACGCAACCAAGACGGCAACCGTTATCCGCATTGACAACCTCTTTCGCTCTTAAATCTGACAAAGTGCATTTCAAAAAAACTCCCCCTCAAAAGCACCGGAATTTCACCGTAAAATCTGTTTTCGTCACTTTAAAAACCGAATTCGTTATGAATAAAAGAACACCTTGTTAAAACATCAAGCCCGTATTTATGGCGTATGTCATCCTTTGTATGCTCAAGCCGTTCTTCTTTTTCTCTTTTTTTATGATAATCCAAATCTAAAAACGAAATTTGCTCGCACACCTGGTCACCGTTTAAAAGCTTTGTTCCCGTTACCGTCAAGGAGCGTATAGGCTCTTTTTCTACGTCAAAATTCGCCTCTATAAGCGAAAGCACTGCATTTCTCAAATCGTATGACAAATCTGTTGGTGACGGTAGCTGCGACGACCTTTGGATAGTTTGAAAATTAGCATCCTTTATACCCACCTGCAAGGCGGAGCATTCGTAATTATGCTTACGAAGCCTTGCGGCGACCTTATCGCATAAAAAGAAAACGCAGGTTCTGACATCCGTAAAATCAACTAAATCTCTTTTAAAGGTTGCACCGTTACCGATAGATTTATAAGCCTCTTTATAATCGAAGGGCAAAACGGGTGAATAATCGTAGCCGTTAACGTAATTCCAAAGGGTTTTCCCGTTTTCGCCTAAAATACGCTCTAACACCCGTAAATCGCACATGGCAATATCACCGATATTTATAAGACCTACGCTTCGTAGCTTTTCGGCAGTACGCCTGCCCACCATAAACATATCACCAACGGGTAAGGGGTATAAAAGCTCTTTAAAATTGTTTACGGTTATTTCGGTTGTGGCGTTTGGCTTTTTATAATCGCTACCCATTTTTGCAAAAATCTTGTTATAGGAAACGCCTACGGAAACGGTTACGCCGATTTCCTTTTTTATTACCTCTCGCAATTCATCGGCTATCTCTTTACCGCTACCGAAAAGGTTAAGAGAGCCACTTACGTCAAGCCAGCATTCGTCTATACCAAAGGGCTCAACTAAATCGGTATATCGACAATAAATATTAAAAATTCTCTCTGAATATTCCTTGTAAAATTTGTAATGAGGTGTTACCGTTACAAGCTTCGGGCATTTCATCTTCGCTTTCCAGATAGGCTCCCCCGTTTGAACGCCGTATTTTTTTGCCTTTTCGTTTTTGGCAAGCACGATACCGTGACGAAACTCGGGGTCACCGCAAACCGCAAAGGCAGTTTCTTTAAGCTCAGGGTTAAGGCTTGCTTCTACTGATGCAAAAAAGCTGTTACAATCGCTATGCAAAATAACTCTTTCCAATTTTCTCTTCCTTTACATTTTACAGAACATTTGTTCGCAAGGAGTATTGTAACAGAACATTTGTTCGTTGTAAAGGGCTTTTTTTAAAAATTTTTCTAATCATTAAAACAACAAGCCTGTAACCATCATAACCTCAAGTCTTCGGTATATTTTGTCGAAATCTGTCAAGGGTAACGGATTTTTACCCTTTCCCACCTCAATAGTAAAGGCAGGCTTTCTGAATTCTTCGATAAACCAATCCTTTAAGCCACCGCTTGAAGCAAGACCCTCGTTTTTAACGAGAGTATAATCAGCAAGAGCAGACAGCATTTTCGCTATGTACAGTGATTTTTCAGGGGTATTGTTGCCATACTCGTAATATATTTCCTCCCCTTGAGAGTGAAACGTAACAAGTAACCCTACATCAATATTGCGACATAACCTTGTAATCGCTTTCGTTTCAGGCTCACTTTCGGGGTAGCTCCCTCCGTATCTTCTCGGTGACGGACCGAAAATATTATTTTTCTCTTCTTTTTCTCTTAAAGTGTACCAATCTGCATTAAAATTATGGTTAATATCAACGCCTCTTGCATTGGCACTCCATCCGCTAAAGTCACCGTTACATATTGCGAGATTTTGTTGCGTATATATTCCGCAAGCATCTTCGCCGACGAGGGAAATATCTATACCATCGGGATTAAGCTCGGGAATTATAATAAGCCTTTTATTTTTTAAAATATCAGTCACGTTAAACCCGCAAACAACACCGTTGCTTTCATAGGCTTTAGCAAGATTTTCAGCGAATCTTAAAAGCAATAGCGAGGTTATCCATTCAAGACCGTGAGTGCCACCCACATACAAAACCTTTTCGCTACCCTCACCTATTACTAAGCCGAAAATGGTTTTTCCTAAAACCGATTTTCCGCAATCGGCAACGGTTATTGAAGCAAAGCTTTTATTTAAAATGTTGATATATTTTTTATAATTCGAATACACAAATTTATTGTCATTTAAGCTTTTTTTCATTTTTCTTACCTCTTTATTTTCTTTTTGCATCTTTAACTAATATAATATTAAAATATATTCGCAATCCCTTATGAATATTTACAAAACAGCTTAATTGTGGTTTAATATACCTAATACGTATTTTTGTTTACTTTAAAATAAAGAGGAAATTATATGATTTTTATTTGCTTTGCGATTTTTATAATAACTGCCCTTTCGGCATTGATTCTTTACAAAAAATCAAATAAAGAAAAAGATATAAACAAATCCCTTTGCTTAGCACTTGCAGGTATTCTGATATTCAGCATAGGTCTTGAATGCTCCGTTTTTAATATCAACTTTTACTCCTCTACAAAAAACGTTGAAGAGGATATTTCATATCGCCTTTCAAGCTTTGAAAATGACAACGGTAGCTATACACTCCCTGCAAATGAAATTATTCAGATACCTGAAATAAATCAGAATATAAAAAATATTCGTTTCGATTTAAGCAACGGCAGCCCCGAAAAGCTTTCTGTAACGCTTTTTCTTACTGATGAGGGTAATAAATATTACTTTAGTAATCCCGAAAGAGTTTTATATAAAAATGTTGATAAAAGCCAGTATATAAATATTCATACCGCAGGCAACTCGCAAAGCATCGCTTTTAAATTTGAGGATACGGAAAATGATGTCAATTTAGATGGTATTTCTGTAAACTGCAACCGACCCTTTGAGCTTTCGCTTTTACGAATAATTATCGTTTTTGCAATTCTTTGCTTATGTTATATTTTCAGAGCATCATCGCCTTTGTTTAAAAGGAAAATAACCGAAGATGAATACTCTAAAAACACTCTCGTTATGGGCTTTTTAGGTATACAGTGCGCAATAATAATTATTCTCGGCACTATTAACCCCGTCTTTATGGGTATCGCAAGCGGTAGCTACAACTCCTCTAAATGGGACGGAAACGGTATTGATTTCGTTGAACTCAGTATGGAGCACCACAATCAATACGATGAATTAGCACAAGCAATTTTACAGGGTAAAACCTATATTGATAACGATGACGTGCCACAATCGCTTATTGATATGGAAAACCCTTACGACACAACCGCACGCTCTCAGCAGGCTCTTTTACACGGTGATGAATACAGATGGGACGTTGCATATTTTAACGGTCATTATTACGTTTATTTCGGCATAGTGCCGTTGCTGATTATGTACCTGCCCTTCAGACTTATTACAAATTCACCCTTTCCCTCAGCAGTAGGTATTATGATTTTTGCATTTATCTTCTGTATAGGTGTTTTCAAGCTTTTGGATTTAATATGCAAAAAGCATTTCAAAAACGTTTCTGTAGGAGCATACCTTTTAACTGCCTTAACCTTTGTAAACTGTTGCGGTGCTATGTTCCTTGTAAAAAGACCTGATTTTTATTCGGTGCCTATAATAACCGCAATGGCATTTGTTATTTGGGGGCTTTACTGTTGGCTTAAGGCTTTCGATTGTGAGAAATGTAAAAATCTGCTTTTCTCCGCCGGCTCTTTATGTATGGCTCTTTCAGTGGGATGCAGACCGCAGTCAGTTTTGATATGCTTATTAGCTTTACCGCTGTTTTTAGGCTACTTCTTTAAGGATAAGCATCTCTTTAGCAAAAAAGGCGTTATAGACCTTCTTTCGTTAGCTGTGCCCGTTGTAATTGTCGCCTCGGGAATTATGTATTACAACTACATCCGCTTCGGCTCACCCTTTGATTTTGGCTCGTCATATAACTTAACCACAAACGACGTAACAAGCAGAGGCTTAGTTTTCGGAAGGACAGGCTTAGGGTTATTTACCTACCTTTTCCAGCCACCTCAATTCAAGGCTGTTTTCCCGTTTATAGAGGCAGTTGATATTGAAACAAACTACATCGGCAAAACGATTACTGAATATTGCTTCGGCGGTCTCATTACCTCTTTACCTTTCTTATGGACTCTTTTCTTATTGCCAAAAGTAAAAGCTACTTTAAAAAGCAAAAAGCTATTTGCTTTTACAACAACACTTGTAGCAATCGGAATTGCAATAGTTGTTGCTGATACTCAGGCAGGCGGACTTTTACAAAGATATTACAGCGATTTTGGTTATATTTTCTTCTTGGCGTCAGCAATAATCACGTTTTCTTATTGTGAAGAAAAGCAATTGGAAAATAATGCATATTCAACAAACAAATTAATAAAAATTTTATCTTTTTTAAGCATTTTTTACTCTTTTGCTCTTGCATTTTCCGTAGCAGATGTTACAATAGAATCACAGAATCCGACATTATTCGGCACTATGTCAAGCCTTGTACAATTTTGGCTTTAAGGTCCGTTTAAGGTTTGGATGCGGTTACACTTAAAAGAAAAGGATTGAGACTATGTTAAGACACAAAAACAAATTCACAAAGACACTTTCGCTTATGCTTGCACTTATTTTTATTGTAAGCGCATTCGCAGGCTGCGGTGGTGATAAGAATACTGACGAAAGCACAACAGAAGCTCCGAAAAACGATATCGTTGAAAACAACGAGCCCGTTGATAGCACAATAAGAAATCCTCTTACCGGTGAAGCAGATTATGATGAAGCTCTTCTCAACAACAAGCCTGTTGTTGTAGTTGTTGAAAACTCACCTGCTGCAAGACCTCAATGGGGCTTAACCTCTTCAGATATGGTTTTCGAAATGGTTGCTGAGGGTGGTATTTCAAGAATGCTTCTCGTTTACTCTGACCTTTCAAGATTACCTGCTAAAATCGGTCCCGTAAGAAGTGCAAGACCTTATTTCATTGAAATCACTCGCGGTCTTGGTGCTGCATTTATCCACTTTGGCGGTAGTGCAGAAGCATACAGCACTCTTAATTCCATCAATATTTCACGTATGGACGGTATGGCTAACGACGGCACATATTTTAAACGTGATGCTGACAGATTAGCTATTACATCAAGAGAGCATACTGCATACACAACCAACGAGCTTGCAAACAATTATTTCACAAAGAATAATCTCGATATGACTATCGATGAGAAATACAAAACGCCCTTTAGCTTTAACGCTGAAGCACAGAAGCTTTCAGGCGGCGATTGCTCTGAAATATCATTTATGTTCTCAAGCAGCTACAAATACAAATACACCTATAACGAAAGCGAAAATCTTTATTACAGCCAGATTAACGGAAAAGACTTTGTAGATAGCGACGGAAATCAGCAGAGCTTTTCAAACGTTATCATTCTCTACACTGATATTTATTTAGATGCTTCACAGAAAGCAAAATATAACGAAGACAGAATGGCTATTGAATTTGACAGCGGTAAGGGCGTTTACGTTTCTAACGGAACTTATGAAGAAATCACCTGGGAAAAAGGTGCTGCTACCGATACATTCAAATTCTATGGTGCAGACGGTGAAGAGCTTAAGCTTAACATCGGCAAAACTTACGTAGGTGTTACAGATAACGACAACGCTTCAAGCACTGTAATCGCATAAGTACTATTTATAAAAAAGTAAACCGATACATCCTTAAAGATGTATCGGTTTTTTGTTTTATTTACCATTCAAATTCGGGTCTTGTTATTTTCTTTTGCGAGCTTTTTGCTGCCTTTAATAAAAACTGTCTCATAGGCTCTGTTTTTCTTACGTAGCACATTAAGTATTCGCAAAACTCTTCAAAGCTTCCTATATCGTCGTCAGGGATAAAATAAATTATAGTCCAGTTTTTCATTTTTAAATATTCTGCCGCAGGGTCATCGGCTGAAAAGCCTCTCGGCATTGTTTTTAATCTATCCCCGTCTACAGCTACACCCGTCTTTTTTATAATATTCTGGAATTCATCAAAATTTTCTGAAATAAAAGAGCGAATATCGTTCATCTTTTGAGTTGTATCACACCAAAGGCCTGTACCGAAACAAGATGAGCCGGGATAAATTCTTAAATAATATCCGATAGGTAACCAGGATTTTCTGTCTGAAGCAATATAGGCTCTGAAGGCAGGGTTATAGGGCGGTCCGTTTTTATGAAAACGCATATCACGGGCTATTCTGTACATCCACTCTTTAGGCTCCATATACATTATAGATTCGGCTATATCGGGAACTTCCTTACTTATAGCAAATCTGAATAAATCTATAAAGCCTAAAAAATCCTTTCTTGCCTGCTCATAATCGCTGTGATTTTCGTGAAACCAAGTACGATTATTATTTATTTGCAATCTTGCACAATACAATAAAACTCTTTCAAAATTCATACGACACCAATAATTTTTCTAATAAAATTTGTAAAAATAAAATAACACAAAATCACTTAAAACGCAATATAATATTGACATCAAAGCATTAAATAAAGTAAAATTATAATTAACAAATTTATATCAAAAACACATAGTACACGGAGGATAATTATGGCTGTTTTTAAACCCTTTAAAGCTTTAAGACCTATACCCGAGCTTGCCTCTAAAATTGCGGCTCTTCCCTATGACGTTATGAATAGCGAGGAAGCAAAGGAAATGGTTAAAGGCAATCCGTATTCATTTTTACACGTTGATAAAGCAGAGATTGATTTGCCTTGCTGTACTGATATTTACTGCGACGAGGTTTATTGTAAAGCTGCAGAAAACCTTAAATGCTCTGAAGCAAACGGATGTTGTAAAACAGACGAGGCTCCTTGCTTTTATATTTACCGTCAGATTATGAACGGCAGAGCTCAAACAGGTATTGTAGGCTGTGCAGACGTTGATGATTATATCAACAACCGTATTAAAAAGCATGAATTAACAAGGGCAGATAAAGAGGCTGACAGAATTCGTCACGTTGATACCTGCGATGCTAATACAGGGCCTATTTTCCTTTGCTATAAAGGAAATGATTCCGTAGCATCAATAATTTCACAATGGCAAAACAAAACTCCAGTTTATGATTTTGTAACAGATGACGGTATTCAAAATACTGTTTGGGTTATTGATGACGCTTGCGTATGTAATGAAATATCAAAGCATCTTGAGGCTTCAGGTGACTTTTATATTGCCGACGGTCATCACCGTTGTGCATCAGCAGTAAACGTTGCAAAAATGAGAAGAGAGCAAAACCCAAATTATAACGGTACTGAAGAATTCAACTTTTTCCTTGCAGTCCTCTTCCCTGCTGACAGTCTTGAAATTATGGATTACAACAGAGTTGTAAAAGACCTTAACGGTTACACCGAGGAAGAATTCATTGAGAAAATCGGTGAAAAATTCACCGTTGAAGCTTCAGATTGTGAAGGTGCTTATCGCCCTACTGAAAAGCATACCTTTGGTATGTACCTCAACAAAAAATGGTACAAGCTTACTGCTAAAAACGGCACGTTTGACGAAAACAACCCTGTTGAACAGTTAGACGTTTCTATTCTTCAAAAGAATCTTTTAACACCCGTGCTTAATATCGGTGACCCGAGAACTGATAAAAGAATTGATTTTATCGGCGGTATACGCGGTCTTGGTGAATTAGAAAAATTAGTTAATGGCGGTATGGCTGTTGCGTTTTCAATGTATCCCACAACCCTTGACGACCTTATGTCAATCGCTGATGCGGGTATGATAATGCCCCCGAAATCAACATGGTTTGAGCCGAAGCTTTTAAGCGGTCTTTTTATACACAAACTTGAAACTAAATAAGCGGTGATTTTATGTTAATTATAGGATGTCATTTATCAAGCTCAAAGGGCTATCTTGCTATGGGTAAAGAAGCGATAAAAATCGGTGCTAATGATTTTCAGTTTTTTACCAGAAACCCTCGCGGTGGCTCTGCTAAGCCTTTAGATTTAGAGGATGTAAGAGCATTTGAGGAATATAGAAAAGAAAACGGTATTGTAAGCGTTCTCGCTCACGCCCCATATACAATGAACGCTTGTGCTAAAGATGAGGGGCTTCGCGAATTTGCAAAAAACACAATGCTTGATGATATCATGCGTCTTGATAATATCGAAGGAGCATTGTATAACTTTCACCCGGGTAGCCACGTTGGTCAAGGTGAAGAGGTTGGTATTCAGCTCATTTCAGATATGCTCAATTCAATTTTAACAAAAGAACAAAAAACAACCGTTTTACTTGAAACTATGGCAGGTAAAGGTAGCGAGGTTGGAAGAAGCTTTGAAGAAATCAGAGCAATTATCGACAAGGTATCCTTAAACGACAAGCTTGGTGTTTGCCTTGATACGTGTCACGTTTTTGACGGTGGCTATGATATCGTAAATGATTTAGACAACGTTATTGATGAATTCGATAGGGTTATAGGTCTTGACAGATTAAAAGCAATACATCTTAACGATAGTATGAATTATTTAGGTGCTCATAAAGACAGACACGCTAAAATCGGTGAGGGCGGCATCGGTCTTGAAGCTATTGAAAGAATAATTAATCATCCTAAGCTTAAGCACTTACCCTTCTTCCTCGAAACACCCAACGATATTGATGGCTACGCAAGAGAAATAGCACTTTTAAAAACCTTATATAAAGACTAATTTATATTTCCCTGAAAAAATTCTTTCAGGGAAATATGCTTTTTCGCCTTGAAAAACCAACAATTGTATGATATTATATAAGTGTTACACATTAATAATTAGGAGTGTTCCTCTTGCCCGCACAAAAAAGACGTATGAACAACACGGACAGACGTGTTAAAAGAACAAAAAAAGCTCTCAGAGATGCTTTATTTACATTACTTGAGCAAAAATCAATTAACGAAATTACAGTAACTGAGCTCACAACCTTAGCTGACGTTAACAGAGCTACCTTTTACTTCTATTATACAGATTTAATAGATATGCTTCAGCAAATACAATCTGAAGCCTACGATGCTTTTAAAAACACAATAAACCAATCAAACTCGTCAATATCTACCATTGAAGGCTTTACAGAGTACGCAGAAAGAATTTTAAATTTCTGTAAGGACCATGAAACACTTTTTAACTTCATAGTAAAAAACGATATCAATAACCAGCTTTATAAGCTTGTGCAACAGCTTATGCTTGCAAATATACCTAATTCGAAGGATATTTTCGACGAAAACAATCCCGCAAGGTATTGCTCAAACTTCGTTCTTACGGCTATGACAGGTATTGTTATAGACTGGATGGATGAGGGTATGAAAATCCCCCCTCACGAGCTTGCAGAATGCTGTGCTAACATATACATAAACGGCTCATATAAAACAAAACAGCTTTATAGCACGTATAAAGCTCCCGAAGCAGAATAAGAAATGGTCTGCGATGCAAAAAAGCATCGCAGACCATATTTTTTATTCTTCAATTTTTAAATTTGAATGATTTTTGATGTAGTTTGGGATTTCTCTGCCCTGAAGCTGTATATAAATACTGCGAATGGGCAGAAAATCTCAAAATACGCAAAAAGCATCAAATTTATTCTACTGACTTTAATGACTCTACCATACTTATCTTCTTAAGCTTGAAGTGCATAATCACGTTAACAACAATAGCGAATAGAGCTGTTAAGAGAACTGCAAATACAAAGCTTAAGGGCTCTAATTTGGTGCTGAAGGTAAGAGTATCAATATCAACAATACCAACAACGACTATATTAAGCGGTATACCTAAAAGAAGTCCTAAAGCTATACCTATAGCTGTCAAGAAGATATTTTCTCGATAAATATATGCCGAAACCTCACCGTTATAGAAGCCGAGAACCTTCAAGGTAGCAAGCTCTCTTATACGTTCGTTAACGTTAATATTATTGAGGTTATAAAGAACAACCATTGCAAGACCCATTGCAGCAATTATAAACATCATAATAACGAGGTTTAAGGTATTAACAATATTGTTGAAGTTATCAATAACAACGGTTGTAAATACAGAACCGTTAACATCCTTCATATCGTTTATTGTATTTTCGATATGAGCCTTTTGTTCCGTAGTTAAATCATCCGCAACCTTACAGAAAAGATAATTATATGAAAGGTCTGCTCTTGTTACTGCACTGTAATAGTAAGGCGTCATATAAACGTAGTGGAAGGTATAGTTATCGGCAATACCTGTAACGACTACCTCGTATTCAACAACACGAGAGCCCTCTGTCCATGAAACCTTAACTGTATCACCAATTTTTGTATTGGTTTTTTCCGCAAATTTCTTTGTAATAACTGCACCTTCATCAGTCAAAGGTACGTTTTTACCATTGTAACGAAGGTCTATGAAACTATTTAAGCCTGCGGGATTTTCAAGAACAAGAACGTCAACCTCAAGCTCGTCGTCACTTCTGTCAGAATAACCCCTACACACCTTCAGGTAACCGAGCATTGAAGAATCTATACCGTCTACAGAGTTTACAGCATTAACAACGGAGCTATTGTTGTATGAGGTCTGACCCTCTGCTAAAACGACCTGTAAATCGTATTTAGCAACGCCTTTGTCTTTCGCATACTGGTTATCAATAACGCCACCGATTGCATCCTTAAGACCGAATGATGCAAGAAGAAGTGCCGTACAGCCTGCTATACCTGCAATAGTAACAATAAATCTCTTTTTGTTTCTAAAGAGGTT
This sequence comes from Acutalibacteraceae bacterium, assembly GCA_045592945.1. Classification (GTDB taxonomy): domain Bacteria; phylum Bacillota; class Clostridia; order Oscillospirales; family Acutalibacteraceae; genus DTU089. The sequence continues at coordinate 16,518 of JAZNVT010000019.1, forward strand.
TCTTACTGTAACCTTTGAGGTAAAGCTAAGTTTGGACCAGATACCATCAATATTTTCAAGGAATACTCTACGCCCTGCTTTAGGAGCTTTGGGTCTCATAAGAACTGCAGGAACTGCTGCAAGCTCGTTTTTACAAGCCCAGAAGGCTGCAAAAATAGTTGAGCCCATAGAAATAAGTATACCGAGAATGATATATATAGCATAGAAAGTTATTTCCACAGAGGGCAATTCGTACATAATACCCCATGCACCGCATATTGCCAATGGAATCCCTATAAAGCCTAAGAATACGCCTAATACCACACCTATAAAGCTTGCAAGAGCGGCATAAATCATATACTTTGCGGAAATCATTTTGTTTGAATAACCGAGAGCCTTTAAGGTACCTAACTGTGTTCTCTCTTCTTCAACCATTCTTGTCATGGTTGTAAGACACATCATTGTAGAAACTATAAAGAAGAAGGTGGGGAAAATATAAGCAAGTCGTACCATATTTTCTGCTGCAGAGCCGTAGCCTGAGTAACCGGGTGAATCTTTTCTTGTATAAACGCTCCAGCCCACGCCGTCATTTATATTTTTAAGAAGGTTTTCACCTTTGTTGTATTCTGTTTTGGCAGCACCGATTTTGGCGTTAATCAATTCAGAGCTTTCTGAATACGTTTTTTCCGCCTGCTCTATAATTGCCTTAATATTCTGGTACTGTGTGCTTCTTAAAGCAAGAGTTGCCTGTGCGGTCATATACTTTGTATTAGCTTCAATTGTGCTATACTGAAGCTGGTCACCGCTTGATTCAATTTTCTCTTTGAAATCTGCAAGCTGTTTTTCAGCAGCCTTTAATTCTTTTTCTGCCTGGTCAAGCTGTTTCTTAGCATTTCTTAATTTTTTATCAGCCTCAGACCATTCAGCATATTTCTGGTCATACTCTTTTTGACCTGCATCCTTTTGCTGCTTTGCAACTGCAAGCTCCGAATTATACTGGTCAAGAAGCTGTTCAACCTCAACAATCGCATCTGCTGCCATACCTTGAGCAGTAAAATTTGAAAGTGATTTAAGCGTTGCGGCAAGCTGAGGGTTAGTTTCCTCTAACCTGTCTGCCATAGCATCAAGATCAAGGTCACCTTGTGAAACGTTTTGATTTTCTCTCAAAGTTTCAAGTGTTGTCTTTGTACTGGTAACAAGAGCTTCCGTAACCCTGATTTCAGTTTCTGCGATGGTAAGCTGTGTTTTTGCTTCATCAAGCTGATTTTTCGCATCATTTAACTCAAGGTTTTTTGAGTTATATTCTGTTGTTTTATTTGAGAATTCAATCTGCTTTGCAGAAAGAGTCTGAACGTTTGCGTTATATTCGTTAACTGCAGCAAGATACTCATCACTACCGCTTTGAAGCTGTGACTGAACCTTATTGTACTCTTCATCCATCTGAGCCTGTGCTTCAGCTAAAAGTCTTTCACCGTCGCGCTCAAGCTCATAAAGCTCTTCAAGCTTTGCTTTACCGTCTTCAAGCTTTGTGCCTACTGCTGCTTCAGCATCTTCAATTTTCTTTTGTGCATCTGTAAGCTTTTCGGCAAGGCCAACCTTAAGCTCTGACCTTCTTAGTGCAGCAAGTGCTTCTGACTTTTCTGCGATTTCAAGCATTTTTGCTTCTACGAATTCATCGTACTCATCAGTATATGCCTCAAATTCATCAGCACCCTCAAGAGTTATATATGCTTCACTGTAGTAATTGATTTTATCAGTAAAAGCATCGTTTGAAACGTATACGAAGTCACCTAATTTACCACTACCTGCGGTAGTAACGCCACGCTCGTATGAAACCCAATAAGGCGTTTGAACAACACCTACAATAGTAAACTCATTGTTTTTAAGTGAATATGTAATCTCTTCATCGTCGCCGACAACTTTTATTGTTTCGCCGATTTTAAATTGCTCAGGTGTTGTAAGACCGCTGCAGGTAATAACACACTCATTATCCCTTTCAGCGTATCTACCCTCAACAAGCTTTAATCTGTTGATATAATTGGGGTTGTCAATTCCGTTCTGGAAATCAACCGCCATACCTAAATCTACACCTAAAACTCGAATTGTAAGCTCAGAGCCGTCGATATCAACGATACCCTCGTACTTACCTTCGTCAGATATAGTCTGAACATAGCCGTCAACAAATTTTGCACCCTGTACAGCTTTAACACCTTCGATTTTTCTTACAGCCTCTAAATCTGCCTCGTAAAGACCTAGATAAGACTGTAATCTTAAATCCATAAGATTATATTTATCATAATAATTATTTGCAGTATCAAGCATATCCGGACCGACTGCATTCAAACCGCAAAACAGACCGCACCCCATCGCAACTATAATAACCATTGAAATAAATCGGCTTATAGTTCGCTTTATTGAGCGTAAACTGTCTGTAACATAAGCTTTATTCATTGCTATATCCTTTCAATTACCACTCAATATCTTCAACTGACATGGGATTTTCATTTGTTTCAATACTTACCACGCGACCACTCTTCATAGAAATAACACGGTCTGCCATTGGGGTAAGAGCCTGGTTATGAGTAATAACGATAACCGTCATACCTGTTTCACGGCTTGTATCCTGAAGTAATTTAAGAATCTGTTTACCTGTATTGTAGTCAAGAGCACCTGTAGGCTCGTCACAAAGTAAAAGCTTGGGGTTTTTAGCAAGGGCACGTGCAATAGAAACACGCTGCTGCTCACCACCTGAAAGCTGTGCGGGGAAGTTACTTATACGCTCGCCGAGACCAACTCTTTCAAGAACCTTTGCGGGATTGAGCGCCTTTGTACCAATCTGAGTCGCAAGCTCAACGTTTTCAAGGGCGGTAAGGTTAGGAACAAGATTATAAAACTGGAAAACGAAGCCTACGTCATAACGTCTGTATTCAATAAGACGTTTGCTGTCATACTCGTTTATAAGGTCACCTGCAACGCGGACCTTACCGTCGTCGCAATCATCCATACCGCCTAATATATTAAGAACAGTTGTTTTACCTGCACCGCTGGCACCAACGATAACGCAAAATTCACCTTGCTCAACGTTAAAGGTAACGCCATCTGCAGCATTGATAACAACCTCACCCATTTTATATCTTTTATAAACGGATTCAAATTCAATAAAACTCATTAATTTCAACCTTTCGGATTATTAAAATTCACATTATATTGTACTACATTTATATTAACAAGTCAACCGTCGAAGCATGGCAAAATTTGTATAATTCTTTAATATTTCATTAATATTTTTCAAGAATACGACTTAAGAATTTCGTTCATTACGGTTGATGCTACGGGCAACGCAGCAGATGAGCCCCAGCCTCCGTTTTCAACAACCACTACGATAGCAACAGGGCAATTCTCATTTGCTGAAAAGCCTACAAACCATGAGTGAGGCTTTACATCGTCGGCAACCTCTGCGGTGCCCGTTTTACCACACATTTCGAGACCCTTAAAATTACCGTCACCATATTTATTTTGAACGTTTTTTCTCATCATAGATTTAAGAGTATTTGCAACGTCGGCGGTAATCCTGCTTTCAGTTACTGCAGTTATTTCTTTTAATAGCTTTCCGTCAGGTGAGGTCACGCTTGAAACAACGTATGGTAACACTGCATTGCCTTCGTTAGCAACACAACCTAACACCGTTAGCATATGATAAGGGTTAACAAGAGTTGTATACTGCCCTACGCCTGCCCAGGCAACGTCGCTTCTTTCAGCACCACTTAAATCTAAAATACTTGCATCGGTATAAGCATTACCAAAGGAAAATTCTTTGGAAAAGCCGAATTCTTTTGCGGTTTTAGCAAGTGCATTTCCGCCTATTTCATCGGTTAAAACAGCATACGCACAGTTACAGGAATTTGTAAAGGCTTCTTCAAAGCTCATTACTCCGTGTTTATCGGGGCAAGTGATTTTCACACCATCTATAACGGTTTCACCCTCACATTCATACTGCCATTCGGTAATATCCGTTTTATTTTCAATAACGCTTGCGGTTGTAATAATTTTAAAGGTCGAGCCCGGAGTATACAAGCCGTCTATAAGACGATTCATATAAAGACCGTCGTATTTTCCGTTTTCGTTTTTCTGAATTGCTTCTTCAGAAGGTTTATTTCTTATATCGTAATTCGGTGAAGAAACGGAGCAAAGAAGCTCCCCTGTTTTGTAGTTATAAGCAGCTACAACGCCTTTTCTGCCGTTAAGAGCATCGTAAGCCGTTGCACAAACCTTACTGTCGAGGGTCAGCTTTATATCGTTTCCCCTGCCATATCGTTTTAAAGAGTAAAGACCTGTTATGGGATTATAGCCTGTAAGCTGAGTTTTATAAGCGGTTTGCACACCCGAAGATATATATCCCTCGGTATCACCGATTATATGAAGAACTGACCTTCTTACACGCTCAGAGTCATTATAAACTCTTTCATTATCCTTTGTTTGAGCAAGTATTTCACCGTTTCTGTCGGTAATATTGCCTGCAGCAACAAAGCTACCATCCTCAGTAAGATGAAGATTAGCTCTCAACGTTGCCCATTTTTCGCCATTTACCGCAAATTTAAAGGCAAGGAAGCCCAAGCCACCTAACACAACGGCTACAAGCAATAAAGCAACGAGTCCTCTTCTTGCCGTCATTTTCATCTTGGTTTCCTCCTTTGCTGTTGCGGTTGAGGCTGTGGCTTGGATTGATTTTTCGTTTTATCCTTCGAGCCCTGCTTAGTTTCACGCTTAGACTTAGCTTCGGACTCTGTTTGAGTTTCCGGTTCAATTTCCGGCTCAGATTTCACCCGAGGTCTCAGCTGTGCTTTAAAGGAAGCGTACGTCCTTGTGTCTATCGCTTTAATAAAGGCAAGCAAGCAAAAACAGCTTATAATACTTGAACCACCTTTACTCACAAACGGCAAGGTAACACCCGTAAGAGGTAAAATATCAGTTATACCGAAAATACTCAGCATCCCTTGAAAAAGCATCATTGAGCTTGCAGCTATACCCGCTATAGAATAAAAAGTCGATTTCGCTTTCGGAGCATTTACTACTGCGAATACAACTATACAAATATAAACTAATGGAATCAAAAAGCCCATTATTATTCCGAATTCTTCGCATACGACACCGAAAATAAGGTCCTCTGCCGCGGCAAATATATTTCGCAACTCGCCGTTTCCTAAGCCTAAACCGAAAAGCCCGCCACTTACAGAATATATAAGCGTTCTCGTTTGCTGATAACCGCCCTCATCCATATATTCCCATACGTGAAGATAGGTAGCAAAACGGTTTGCAACGTAAGGTCTGAAAATGAGTATCAAGGCTGCACCTAAAGCCGCAACCATACAAATAAGCATTATTGTTCTTGTATCACCTGAGCGCATAAAAGCAATTACGATAAACGCAAAAAAGAAAATAAGCGCAGTGCCGAAATCATACATCAGAAAAAGCTCACCCACACATATTGCAGCGAATATGATGTACATTGTAAGATGCCTTATAGATTGTAGCTTTTCAAGGGTTGCCGCACCTACAAAAATGAATGCAATTTTTACAAACTCTGAGGGTTGAATTGAAAAGCCGCCTATTGTAAGCCAGCTTAAAGCTCCGTTTGTTGGCTCGGCAATAACGAGGGTTACCCCGAGAATACCGATGGCTCCTACGGCTAAAATATATCTGATAACCTTAACCGTGCTTACAAACCTTAAAATTATTAATAAAACACAATATCCAACAAGCCCTAAAACCACCGCAAGAAACTGCTTCAACACAGCTCCCGGATACATACTTCCGACAATCGCAAGACCGATTGAGGTAAGCATAAAGCCTATCATTTCCAGCTCAAAGTTATATATTTTAAGAACAAAGCTTGCAAAAATATAATAAAGCCATTGCATTGCAATAAAGATAACGTAAGTTAAAGCAACCTGAATATTATATTCGCCGTCTGGCTGAAGATTCAAAAGCAACGAGGTAACGTTAAAAAGTGCAAGAAGGATAAGAATAACACCGTAGGAGGGGTTTCCTAAAGCACCACTTTTATCCTTAATGTATTTGTATTTAGCTTCCTCAAGCGTAAATTCAAGGCCACCCATATTTATAACGTCACCGTTACTAAGGTAGCTTTTGCCTTCAATTTTTTGATTGTTTACGGCAACACCCGATTTCGAGAAGGTGTCAAATATAACAAAGCCCTTGCTTCTGTAGGCTATTACCGCGTGCAGACGTGAAATCGTATCAAAAGACAGTACAACGTCACACTTTTTATTTCTACCCAAGGAGGTTTCCCTGTCATAAAGCGGTATCGCCTCTTGGGTAATGTTATTAATGAGCTTACCTCTTACAGGGTCAGTAACCTTTTTGCAGAAAAGGGCGACAATAAGACGCACCGTTACAAATAAAGCTATTGCTAACATCATATATCTGAAAAACGGTGACAAAGCATCTATAAAACTCACGGTACGCCCCCTTTCATTAAGGTAGCCATATATCGGCATAAAATCTCTTATACAATAATAACATAAAATTATATTTTTATCAATGAGGATAAAATAACCCTGTGTAAACTAATTTAAAACAAAGTGTTAATTTATGGAAATCAATGTTTTTTAGCCACTTTCTCTCTTGACTTTAGGGGTGTAAAATTGTATATTTATCTTAGGTCTTTATGGCTTCTATTTTGCCTTGGAGGTATAAATTTTATGGCAGTTACAAAATCAGCTTACGGTGTAATGAACGGTACTCCGGTTTCCGCTTTCGTTATTGAAAATAAAAACGGTTTAAAAGCTCAGATAATTGAAAAAGGAGCAACTCTCGACAAGCTTTTTATAAAAGATAAAAACGGCAAGCTTATTGATATATTAGTTGGTCACGATTCTCTTGAGGGTCACGTTGAACGCGGTGATTATCAAGGCGTTGTTGTAGGTCAGTACGCAAACCGCATTAAAGACGGTAAATTTACTATTGACGAAAAAGAATACAATGTTTCCCTTAACGAAAAGGGTATCACAAGCCTTCACGGTGGCGGTGAATACTCTTCTGCTGTTTGGCAAGGCGAAGCTATAAATGACAACGCTGTAAAATTTACATATCATAGTCCTGATGGTAAAGAAGGCTTCCCCGGTAACGTTGACGTTGAGGTTATTTACACCTTTAACGATAACAACGAGCTTGTTTTAGAATACTCTGCAGTTTCAGACAAGAAAACTATTATCAACCTTACGAATCACGCTTATTTTAATCTTAACGGCTTTGACAGTGGCGACGTGCTTAATCATATTGTTACAATCAATGCTGACAGATATACTCCTATTGATGAAATCAGTATTCCTACAGGTGAGCTTCCCTCTGTTGAAGGCACTCCCTTTGATTTTACTGAGCCTAAAACAATCGGCAGAGACATTGATGCTGACCATATTCAGATTAAAAACGGTAACGGCTTTGACCACAATTTCTGTATAAAGGATTTTGACGGTTCTCTTAAATTTGCCGCATCTGCTATCGGTGATAAGAGCGGTATAAAAATGGAGGTTAAAACAGACCTTCCCGGCGTTCAGCTTTACACAGGTAATTTCCTTAACGGCACAATCGCAGGTAAAGACGGTGTGCTTATGACAAAGCGTTGTGCATTTTGCTTTGAAACACAGGTTTTCCCTGATTCACCTAACCATCCCGAATGGCACAAATGCGTTTATGATGCAGGCGAAAAATACTCAACAACAACTGTTTTCTCATTCTCTGTTGTTGACTGATAAAAATTTATTTTAGGAACACAAATTTATGCTTAAAAAATTAACGAAAGGAGTTGCGATATGGTGAAAAAAATAAGAGCTTTATCACTTTTCATAGCTATTATAGTTTGCTTAACGGTTTTTTCACCCGCCGTATCAGCAGCTACCTTTGCACCCGCTATTGACGCCACCAACATCGGTGTTCAAACCCAATATAAATATGACCAAAACGACCCCTCTTGGCTTAGAAAATTAGACGTTAAAGAGGATATGCTTTCTGTCGAAGGGTTAACCTCCCCCGAAGTGCTTATTCCCGTATGTAGCTACCCTTACAATATGGATGCACCAAACTTCAAAAAGCAGGTCGCTGAATACGTTGAATTGTACACAATTACCGAGGATACTCAAAGAGCGGCATATTTATATCTGCTCGAGCAGATTGGTGTTTTATCTTTCTTCGCAGACCCTGATTCTACCGAGGAGGATAAAGCACAGTGGCTCAGAGACAACGGAATAATCGTAACTCCCGAGGATGAAAAAGACCCTGAAAAGAGAATTATGATTATTTCTCTTTATGCTATGATGAAAAATGACCTTTACTACGTTTACAAGGGTCAGCATATGCAAATTCCTCACGGCACACCTCTTGAAGAGGCAGTTGTTATGTATCTTATCGCCCTTTCAGGTGAGGAATCAAGCTTAAGGTCTTTTATCGAAAAATATTTTGGTAGCAAGGATATACTTACGCTTGATGATTATATTTACTACACCTCTTTAATCACGCTTTATACTACAGGCTACGTTTCACCCGCAGAGGTTGTTACTATACCGCCAAAAGAGGTTTACAGAAGAGTCGCAATTATGGCAATAAGAAATTATGGTATTGCTATAGATGCGGAAAACGCTACAACAGAAGAAATAAGACAAAAGTATCTTACAGCAATGCTTGGCACTCAATACAAAGTAACTCTGGACCCAAGCGCATTGAAAAAGGCTTCATCGGATAACATTATCCCCTTCTACATTCTTCAAAGAATGGCATACGAGGATGCAAAAATAACAATTTCACAAACCCGTTATACATATGAGCAAAGCTTTGATATTGTAAGGAATAGAACAACCCGTTTTGATTTAGACCATGAGTTTTATTCTGATATTACAGAATATAATATCTATCTCGACCATTTACGTCCAAATATATCAATAAATCCTACCCCCATTGAGCCTGACGGCACTACAATATTTATTAACGACGTTAAGGTGCCCGGTAGCTCTTATGAGGTAATCCCTTTAACAGCTGATGAAAGACAGACTATTTTTATCACTTGTGAAAATAATACAAACGGTGCTATTTCGGGTACGGTTTACAAATTAAATATTTTCCAGGGTAAGGATGCTGCCCCTGACAGTGATATTACTAATATCGTACCTACTGCCAACGTCAGCTTCAGCGATAGCTCAAACGCAGGTTCGACCTTGCCAACGTTATTTATTACTAATGCGGATGGAATTATCATTCAGGGACCTGATATGCTCCCAATTATAAACGACCTTAATAACTCCGCCAGCCCGCTCATAAAAGAAATTCTTACTCTTAATGACAAAGGGCAGCTTGTTGACCAATATGGTAACGTTGTTAACGAGGCTATTTACGAGCCCCTCCCCGATGGCTACGAATACGTTTTAGGTGAAAACGGTATGATTTCCGTTGTCCTTACAAGAAAGCCCACAACTGAGCCTACGACCGAGGATGGCGATGGATTCTTTACTAATCCTGAAAACAGAAAAATCATTATTATTGTTTCAGTTGCAGTTATTTTACTTTTAATCGTGGCTATTATTATAGTCCTTAAAAAGGGTAATAAGAAAACAGAAACAGAAAAGATGATTGCACGACGCGACAAAGAAAAAGCAAAGCGTGCGAAAAAAGCCGAAAGAGAAAACAAGAAAAAGAAAAACTATTAATAAAATAAAAAACGGTAGTTAAAAAACTACCGTTTTTTTACAAATTTTTACATTATTAAATTTATTTTAAAAATTGTTCATAAAAAATAAAATATTATGGTATATAATACAAATATAAACGTTAGGACAGGAGGCGTTTTATATGTCTAATGCTAAAATACTTATCGTTGATGATGACATCAACATTTGCGAGCTTTTAAGACTTTATCTTGAAAAAGACGGTTTTGAAGCCGAGGTTGTAACCGACGGTTTAAATGCTATCAACGTATTTAACAATACTAATCCGGACCTTGTTCTTCTTGATATTATGCTTCCGGGTATGGATGGTTGGCAGATTTGCCGTGAAATAAGAAAAACATCTCAGACACCTATAATTATGCTTACAGCTAAAACAGAAACCTTTGATAAGGTTTTAGGCCTTGAGCTTGGCGCTGACGATTATATTGCAAAGCCATTTGAAACAAAAGAGGTTGTTGCCCGTATAAAAGCTGTTTTAAGGCGTTCAAACAGCAAAAACGAAGCAGCAAATGCGATAAAAGAGGTTAACTTTGATAAGCTTATGATTAACCTTACAAATTACGAGCTTAAGGTTGATGGAAAAGCTATCGATACTCCTCCTAAGGAATTGGAGCTTATATTCCATCTTGCAAGTAATCCTAACAGAGTTTACACAAGAGACCAGCTTCTCGACGAGGTTTGGGGCTTTGAGTATTACGGCGATTCAAGAACGGTTGACGTTCACGTTAAAAGACTTAGAGAAAAGCTTGAAGGCGTTTCAGATAAATGGGAATTAAAAACCGTTTGGGGCGTCGGATATAAATTTGAAACCAAATAACACGGTGATAAAATGTCTCGATTTTACTCAAAAAAAGGAACCTTCTTTTTAAAGTATTTCTGCATTTTCTCAGCAATTGTTTTAGTAAGCTTTTTTATAATCGGCGTTGCCCTTATGGCTTTTGTCACAAATTTTTTGAGAACTGAAAATTTAGACAACACTGCCCTTTACTCAAAAAAAATTGCTACAACAATGACGGATTTACTTAATTCCCCTACCTCCAAAAACAACCCTGAGGGTGCTACCCTCGTTGTTTTGAAAACCCTTGATATTATGTCGGAGTGCTCGGGAAATGACGTTTACATCTGCAACAATGAGGGTCTTGTTATAGCTTGCCCTGAAACGTTATCAGGCTTTAGTCTAAACTCTGAGGACTGCAAAATACACAAGGATATGAAAATTCCTTTATCATACATTGAAAAGGTTAAAAGACACGGTGTTTCTGAATTTTCCACCTTAGGCTCGGTTTACGAAAGCATACATTCCGTTTCCATTGAGCCGATTTTTGCAAACGATACGTTTGTAGGTGCGGCTATTGCAGCCTCTCCCCTTTCAAACACAGTTGTAGCGTATTTAATGAACATATTTAAAATGTTCCTTTTTGCAGCCTTTATTGCTCTTGTTCTTGTTACAATCGCTGTGTATATTCTTACAGGTAGAATTGCAAAGCCCATAAGAAACCTTGAAACTGCTACAAGATGCTATAGCTCAGGCGATTTTTCTTATAGAGTGCCTGAAATCCACTCAAGAGACGAGCTTTCAGAGCTGATAATCAAATTCAACTCAATGGCTAACTCTCTTGAACAGCTTGAAAACTCAAGAAGAAGCTTTGTTGCTAACGTTTCTCACGAATTCAAAACACCTATGACTACAATAGGCGGTTTTATAAATGGTATTCTTGACGGTACAATCCCTGAAGAAAAGCAGTCTTATTACCTTGAGATTGTTGCTTCTGAAATTAACCGTCTTTCAAGAATGGTTACCACGATGCTTAATATTTCAAAAATTGAAACGGGCAACGTAGAGCTTACTGTTGAGCAGTTTGACGTAACAGAAAAGATTGTAACAACCTTTTTAGGCTTTGAACAGCTTATTTCAAAGAAAAATATTTCTGTAAGCGGTTTTGACGATTTGCCGAAGGTTTTAGTGCACGGCGACAGCGCAATGCTTGACCAGGTTGTTTATAACCTTGTTGATAATGCGGTAAAATTCACTGATGAAAACGGTAAAATCCTTGTTAACGCTGCTTCTGATAAGCATTATGTTTATTTTTCAATTACAAACTCAGGCAAGGGTATTCCCAGGAAGGACATTGACAAGGTATTTGAAAGATTTTATAAGGTTGACCAATCACGAAGCACAGACGTTAAAAGCACGGGCTTAGGTCTTTTCCTTATCAAGAGTATAATAGACCTTCACGGCGGAACAATAACCGCTGAAAGCGAGCCTGATAACTTTACACGTTTTACCGTAAAGCTTCCCAAATAAATTTTATTTATCAATATTCATATCGGAGGATAATATGGACGATATTTTCAACACAACCCCAAATAGCGATTACGAAAATCGCAACGAGGCTACAGCGCAAGCTAACGAAAGCAACACACCTTATAATCCCACTGGTTCAAATGCTTACGAAGGCTACAAGCCACCTCAACAAAGCAACTCTTATAACGGAACACCCTACGGTGCATCACAAGGTAATTATAACCAAAGACCCGAGCCACCACGTTACAATACACAAGCAAACAATCAATACAGCAACGGTCCACAGTTTAACCCCTCATATTCTCAAATGGGCTATTATCCGCCAAAATCAGCTAAAAAGAAAAACTCAGGTAAAAAGGTTTTTGCAGTGCTTGTTTGCATTTGCATAGTTGTTGCTTCAATCGCTATCGGTAGTACTCTTGCTGATGATGACACTACTACAAAGAAGCCCACTACTCAGCAAAGCGATAAAAACGACGACACAACAATAAACGGTGCAAAGCCCAACGTTGAAGAGTCCCCTATCACGTTTGATGAATATTCAGGCAAGGGCGAAATGACACCCGAGCAGATTTACGACGCAGTTAAAGATGTTAACGTGGGCGTTATCGTTTACGCTCAAAACCAAAAGGTTGGTGAGGGCTCAGGTATTATTGTAGGTGAAGACGAAACAAACACCTACACATATATAATTACTGCTGCACACGTTATTTCAGATTCAGGCGTAAGTGTTCAGGTGCAGTTTAACGACGAATCCGAGTTGGATGCTAAAATCGTTGGCTTTGACACTAAAACCGATATCGGTGTTTTAAGAGTTGAAAAAACAGGATTTAAGGCTGCAACCTTCGGTAACTCTGATAATCTTAAGGTTGGTCAAAGTGTATACGCAATCGGTAACCCCGGCGGTACTGTTTTCTTCGGTTCTTTCACACCCGGTATGGTCAGCGCCATCGACAGACCCATTTCAACATCTGCAAGCGCTTACGACCTCCCCTGCATTCAGCACACAGCAGCCATTAACCCCGGTAACTCCGGCGGTGCTCTTGTAAATGAATTTGGCCAGGTTATAGGTCTTAACTCATCAAAAATCTCAAGCGAAGAATATGAAGGCATGGGCTTCTCAGTTCCATCAACCACAATGCTTGAAATATACACCGAAATCGTTGCAAACGGTTATGTAACCAACAGACCTATGCTTGGCATTTCTTACTATACAGTAGCAAGCGACTATACGTATTCTGCAATTGCATGGCAGAATAATCTTCCTTACGGCTCAATTGTTATTGCGGCTATTGCAGAAAACAACGACCTTGTTAATAACGGTGTTCAGGTTGGTGATATCATCACCGGCGTTAATGGTACCCCTCTTGATTCAACTGATATTCTTCTTGAGGTTATTGAAAATGCAAAGGTTGGCGATACAATTACCCTTAGCATCTGCCGTCTTGATAACAGCGGAAAAGTTGCAAACAAGTTTGATGCAACCGTTAAGCTTGTTGAAGATAAAGGCGAAACTAACACAACTCAACAACAACAGCAACAACAGGAAGACCCGTTCAGCAGTTACTTTGAACATTACTTCGGATATTGATAATTGATATAATAATACAAAACAAAAAACTTAGAAGCTCAAACGAGCTTCTAAGTTTTTTTATTTTACGTAAATCATTTTTCCCATCTATCGATAGCACCACGTTGAAGAGCACCTACAATTCTTTCGGGAACGTCACCATAGGTTTTTGATAATTCTTTCAAAAGAATTTTTGCATCCTCACGTTTTGTATGCTCATTAGCGGGGCAAGCGCTTTCAATAACAGGTAAATTTACTCTTTCAAGGCTCTGCTCAATTTCTCTTTCCCTGACGTAAACTAAAGGTCTAATCATAGTTATATTTTTCCTTGAAAGATACGTTACGGGAGCAAAGCAACCAATTCGGCTCTCAATAAGAAGATTCATCATAAAGGTTTCTGCAGCATCGTCAAGGTGATGACCAAGAGCAATTTTATTACATCCTAACTCTTTTGCAGTATCGTGTAAAATACCTCTTCTCATTCTTGAGCATAAAGAACAAGGTGATGGCTCTTTTCTTATATTAAAAATAATCTCGTATAAATCCGTGGATTTAACTACGTATTCGACGCCATATTCATCGCACATTTTTTTGATGCTTGAAAAATCACCGTCTTCACCATTAAAGCGCATATCAAGAGTTATAGCAACTAAATCGAATTTTTCAGAATGAAATCTTTTCAATTCACAAAGAACCTTTAAAAGCATAAGAGAATCCTTGCCACCTGAAACACCTACAGCAATTTTATCTCCGTCATTAATCATTCCGTAATCACTGACAGCAGCTCTTACCCGACTTAAAATTCTTCTCATAATTATTCTTTCTTATTCTTATTTTTATCTTCAGTGCCTGACACGTCAACGTCTTCTTCCTTAGGCACTCTTTTTAAGCTAACAACAAGAATTACCACAGCAACAACCAAAGCAACGGATAATAATGCAATATAAGTATTTCTTTTTGCATTCTTTTCTTTTTCTGCTTGTTCACCGTAAAGAAATAAATTCTCACCATCAGCCTCTTCTGAAATATCTGTATAACGGTTGTTAACGTCTATAGTTAATTCAAATTCTCCCTCGTCAGCTGCAATTGCTATAGGGGTACACATTGTAAACAAAACCATTACAGAAAGCAAAACAGCCAAAACCTTTTTAGTCATAAATCAATACTCTCCATTCAAAACTTTATTCTTAAGGGTTGCCATAACCCTTTCAAGCGCTTTACGAGGACAGGCAACGTTAAGCCTTGAAAAGCCTTTTCCACCCTCGCCAAACCAAAAGCCCGGGTCCTGAATAATACCGCATTTTTCAACGAGGAATTTATCAAGCTCATCGTCGTTAAGCTTTAACTCTCGCATATCGAGCCATACAAGATACGTACCCTCGCATTTATACATTTTCACTTGAGGTATTTCATCAATAACGCTTTTAACGTAATTCACGTTATCTTCAACGTAAGCGTTCATAGCATCTATCCAATAATCACAGTGAGTATAGGCAGCTATAGTTGCCGGTCTTGAAACACAATTTATTGACGAATATCCATCTGTTGAAAGCTGATTTTGGAATTTATTTCTTAATGCTTCATCGGCAATGATAATGTTAGAGGTGCCAAGCCCTGCAAGATTAAAGGTTTTGCTAACCGCAGTACAAATTACAGTATTCTTTTTAAATGCATCGTCAACATTATAAATAACTGTATGCTCAACGCCTTTTCTTACAATGTCAAAGTGTATTTCATCACTTATAAGAATAACGTTATTGTTTAAACAGATATCACCGATTCTTTTAAGCTCGTCTTTAGTCCACACTCTACCTACGGGGTTGTGAGGGCTACAAAGAAGCATCATTTTAACGTCAGTCTCTGATGCTATTTTTTCAAGCTCTTCAAAATTGATTTTATAGCTGTCATCAACGGCAACAAGAGGATTATCCGCTATAACTCTGCCGTTATTAATAATAGAAGCGGAAAAAGGATAATAAACCGGAGTTTGTATTATAATCCTGTCACCAGGCTCAGTAAAGGCTCTTATTGCCGTATTAATAGCAAAAACAACGCCGCCTACGCAGGTTATCCAATCGTTTTCAATCTCAAAATCGTGACGGCGTTTCATAAAAGCTTTTACGGAATTTCTGTAAAGCTCATCGCCACTTGTATAGCAAAAGAAGCCGTTATCAGTAAAATCCTTAATAGCTGACCTTACCTCTGCGGGTGTTTTAAACTCCATATCTGCAACCGAAAGCGGGTAAGCCCCTCTTTCAATCACACCTTCAGGGACTATTGTATCCCATTTATAAGAGCCTGTGTTTTTACGACTATAAATCTCATCAAACATATAATTAAGCCTCTATGAACAAAATTGAAGATGCAAGCATTGCCTGCCCCCAGAAATATGTAAGAATATTAAATATTTTTAAGGGGTAATTTTTCTTTTGACCGCCGAAAGAAATTATACCCAAGGTTGCATCTGAAAGAACAAAGAATAAAGAGCCAAGGCTCAATAAAGCAAATGCAACTATACCGTAGGGCGCACCGCTTTTATAATAGTTATAGCCTAAAGCAGATGCCTTTACAAACATAAAGGTAACTATGGCAAAGTAAAAATAAATACCAAATTTAAGAATTTTAGGGTTAAGCTTTACTTTAAATGCCTTTAAGGCAACCAGACCAAGTGCAATAAAAAGCACTTCAACGGCTATTTCAATACCGTTTATCATTTCATAATCAGGGAAAAGCTTTGGCAAGGTTCTTACGTAAGCACCTATATAGAAGAAGTGACCAATAAGAAAGCTTAAAAAGCCTGTTACGAAATATGCATCAGAGGGTTTAGCATGAAGGAAATAATCCCCTATCCAACCAAAAACAAGACCTATAATCATAATAATTGCATAGGTTGATGTATTGCCCGATATATGTATTGATAAAACACCTATCGAAACAAACATTGTTGAGCAAATCATTTTTAATATAAGTGATTTTCTGCATTTTTCGGGCCAAAGAGCTTTTAAGTACCAAGGCACACAAAAAACAAGAACAAGTAAGCATATACCAAAAAGTATTTTTAATAACACGCCTATATCCCCTTAATAAATCATAATTTATATATACAATTGTAGCATAACCACTTTAATTTGTAAATGCTAAAGAAGAAATAATGAGCATAAGAAAAAGCCACCCCACAATTCAGTGAAGTGGCTTTGGAATTCATTAATTAATATTTGAAATCTGTGTATTCGCAGTTATTGTAAAGTGTACCACCGATATCAAGAGTAAATAACGTAATCTTAGCATTTGCTTTGATATCAACAGTTGCATAATGACCGAGAGTTACAAATTTGCCATCCTGTGTCATTTCAGCTGTAATCTTGTAGCCCTTATAGTTAACTGAACGGCTATTGATTGCGCTAACAACAGCAACGTCTTCTTTGATAGTTCTTTCGATATCTTCCCAGAAAAGAACTGAGCTTGTAACCTTTGCAAGGAAGCTTGATTCTTCATTCATAGGAGTATCTTCATCCTGCATAATGATTGTGATTTCATAGTTGCCATTGGGAAGGTCTTTCTTTGTTGCACTTGCAACCTTAGATAAATCAGTAAGTGTGCAGTCAGGGAAACGGTTTTTAGCATCTTCAGAGCCTTTTTCCTGTACCTGAACTTCCGCTTCTTCCTTAGTTGTCATAAAGTTATCGATAACGGGCTGAAGCACGCTACCAACGCTACCAACCTGAAGGTTTTCAAGAACCTGCCATTCAATCTTATTGTAGCCTGCTTTACCTGATGCAGCTAAATCATGAGCTGCGTTTTTGTAGAAATCAAAAACCTTTGCTTTGTCCCATTCGCCTGCAGTTGCTGTGTTACCGCCGTTACCTGCGGGAGCAGTTGTAGCTGTGCTACCGCTATCGTTGTTACCTGCGGGAGCCTGAGTTGCACCTGTGTTGCCGGAGGGTGCCTGTGTAGCAGCTGTATTACCACCGTTGTTTGCAGGGGTATTTGTGTTGCTGCTTGCACCGTTATTTGTATTAACGTTTACATCGTTATTTGTGTCTGCAACTGTACCTGTCTGAGCTGTACCCTTTGCAAGGAAAATAACTGATGCTACTGAAACCGCATTGCTTGTAACAAGTGTGAATACAAGAACAATAGTTGCGATTATAGCAATTACTTTGATGTTTGAATTACTCATTGGAATAATCTCCTTTCGAATTTCAAAGGCATTGTTGCCTATATGTATAAAGAATACCCCAAAAAGAAAAAAAAGTCAATATGTTATTATAAAAAGACTGTTGAGTTTGCAAAAGAAAAACCGACCCGAAAAATCGGGTCGGTATAACTTAACTTTCTAGTTATTAATACTTGAATTCTGTGTATTTAGCGTTGAATTCAAGCTCGCCTGTAGCATTGATTGAACCGTTAAGGTTAGCTTTGATGTAACCGATACCGTAGTGAGTAATGCTTACGAATTTGCCATCTGCTGTCATTTCAGCTGTGATTGTGTAATCCTTGTAAACAATCTGACCTTCAAGACTCTTAACGATAGCAATGTTCTTTGCTTCTTTTTCAACGTCCTTATAGTCAAGGAATTCTCTTGACATTGCTGAAAGACCGTCTGTATCAGCATATGAGGGGTTAGTCTGCTCGTTTAAAACGATAACAATCTTGTAGTTGCCGTTTGCAAGCTTTTCACCTGTAGCGCTCTTAACAGCACCAGCTGTACAGTTACTGATAGGCATACGGTTTTTAGCATCGTCTGAACCCTTTTCGTTAACCTTAACTTCAGCTTCATCTTCTGTTGTCATAAAGCCCTCTAAGATGGGAACGATAACGCCGTCAAGTAAGCCGAGACCTTCAATCTTGAGAGGCTTCTGCCAACCAATCTTGTTGTAGCCTGCGACACCGTTGTCGTGGATATCCTTAGCTGCCTTCTGATACATTGCAAGAGCTTCGTCTTTTGAAAGCTTGCCTGATGCAGCTGCGTCACCATTACCTGCGGGAGCCTGAGTAGCACCTGTGTTACCGCTATCGCCTGCGGGAGCCTGAGTAGCACCTGTGTTACCGCTATCGCCTGCGGGTGTCTGAGTCTGAGTACCTGCATTGCCTGCGGGTGTGTTTGCATCTGTGTTTGTACCTGCATCTGTGCCTGCCTGAACAGTAGCACCTGTGTTACCTTTTGCAAGGATAACAACTGAAGCAATTGAAACTACATTGCTTGTGAGAACAGTAAGGCAAAGAGCTACAGCAAGGATTATAGCAATTACCTTCATATCTGTGTTTTTCATTGGTATAATACCCCTTTCAAATTTGTGTACTGTTTAGACAATACCACACTATTTTTCAGTATTTTAAGATTACCGCAAAACAAGAAAAATGTCAAGTGCATTTTAATTCAAATACACTTGACATAAGTATTTTCGTCAAAAAGACCAAAAATCACCACATTTTTTGTGAATTCCATATATTGCGTGCATACTCGTTAATTGCTCTGTCAGCAGCAAATCTGCCTGAATATGCAATATTAAGAAGTGACATTCTGTTCCACTCTTTTTCGTTGAGGAAGGTTTCTCTTACCTTCTTCTGTGCTCTTTGATAATCTGCGAAATCAGCAAGCACCATAAAGGGATCGTGGTGAATAATTGTACCCGCAATATCAGAGAAGTCTTTACCGTTGATTCCGCCCTTTAAGATGAAATCAATAACCTTTCTGAGCTCGGGGTTATTATTATAATAGGTTTGAGGATTATAGCCTCTGTTACGAAGCTCGTTAACCTCAGGTGTTTTCATACCGAAGAGGAACATATTATCGTCCCCTACTGCTTCGTGAATTTCAACGTTTGCACCGTCAAGAGTACCGATAGTAATAGCACCATTCATCATAAGCTTCATATTACCCGTACCGCTTGCTTCCTTACCTGCAAGAGAAATTTGCTCCGAAACGTCTGCGGCAGGCATCAGTCTTTCGGCGTTTGTAACGTTGTAATCTTCAACGTAAAGCACTTTGAGTCTGCCTTTTACGTCGGGGTCCTTATCAATCATTTCACCCATTGCAAGAATCATACTGATAATTCTCTGTGCAACATAATAACCGGGAGCAGCCTTTGCACCGAAAATATAGGTTTTAGGAACGAAGCTGCCATTGGGATTTTCCTTTATTGCAAGGTATTCTGAAATGATATTGAGTGCGTTAAGGTGCTGACGCTTATACTCGTGAAGACGTTTTACCTGAACGTCAAAGATTGAGTTTGTATCAAGCTTTACGCCTGTAGTTTTCTGAATATGCTTTGCAAATGCTTCTTTGTTTGCCTTTTTGATTTCACCGATTTTCTTAAGAACCTCTTCGTCATCCTTGAAATCAGCAAGCTTTGAAAGATGCTCTGCATCGTAAACGAATTTATCGCTACCGAGAAGCTCTGTAAGATACTCGGTAAGCTTGGGGTTAGCCTGACACAACCAACGTCTGTGAGCAATACCGTTTGTAACGTTAGTAAACTTATCGGGTGTAAGCTTATAGAAATCGTTGAAAAGAGAATCCTTAAGAATCTGGCTGTGAAGAGCAGATACACCATTTACGCTATGGCAAGCGGCAACGCAAAGGTTAGCCATTCTTACCGCACCGCCTGATATAATAGCTGTTCTTTCAACGTAATCAGCATCGTGGGTTGACTCCCAAACGTAAGCACGGAAGCGGTTATCCATCTCTTTGATGATATCGTATATACGTGGAATAAGACGTTTTACAAGGTCTTCACTCCAGCATTCAAGAGCCTCACTCATAACGGTATGGTTTGTATAAGCAACCGTATTTGTAACAAGTCGCCATGCATCATCCCAACCGTAGCCACATTCGTCAAGAAGAATTCTCATAAGCTCGGGAATTGCCATTGTAGGATGAGTATCGTTAATATGAATTGCAAGCTTTTCGGGAAGATTGTTAACTGTACCGTATTCGCGAAGGTGATGACGAACGATATCCTGAACTGATGCAGAAACGAGGAAATACTGCTGACGGAGTCTTAAGGATTTACCCTCGGGATGATTATCCATAGGATAAAGAACCTTACTGATAACCTCAGCCATTGCCTGACGCTCCATAGAACGCATAAAGTCACCCTGATTAAAGGACTTCATATCAAACTCGGGAGCCTTTGCACTCCAAAGACGAAGACAGCTTACGCCTTTACCGTCTTTACCTGCAACGAACATATCGTAAGGAACAGCCTGAATAACGTTACCGTCTTTAATTTCAACGTTGTGATATTGGTTATCCCAAATTTCTTCAACGTAGCCCTCAAAGCAAACGTTAACTGAGCTGCTTTCTCTCGGAACAAGCCAAACCTCACCGCCAGGAAGCCAGTTATCAGGAAGCTCAGTCTGTCTGCCCTCGATAAGCTTCTGTCGGAAAATACCGTATTCGTAAAGAATTGAATAGCCTCTTGCAGGGTACCCTTGAGTTGCAAGAGCATCAAGATAGCAAGCTGCAAGTCTGCCGAGACCGCCGTTACCTAAACCAGCATCAGGCTCGCATTCATAAAGATTATCAAGCTTGATACCATAATCCTTAAGAACACTTGCAAATGTGTTTGTAAGATTAAGATTGAAAAGTGTATTTTTAAGAGAACGCCCCATAAGGAATTCCATTGAAAGATAGCAAACGCGCTTTTTGCCTTCTTCATCGGCTTTTTTTGATAACTCTGCCCTGCCCTGAGCCATCATATCGCGAACAATCATAGTTACGGCTTTATAATATTGCTCATAGGTTGCGTTTTCGGTTGAGATACCGAAATAATGGAGAAGTTTATTCTCAAGCATTTCCTTTGCTTGCTTCTTTGTAAGCTTATAATTCATACAAATCCTCCAAAAAAATATTTAAAAAGTGGGTTTTTCACCCCTACGTTTATACATTTTACACTAAAATCACGCTAAAATCAACTATAATGCAAAGAAAAAATGCATAATATATTATGGTGATTTTTGGATATATTTTTGGTTTTAAAAAAACAACAAAAAAGCAAATTTATACAAAACAAAAAGACACCCTATTGGATGTCTTCTTTTTCATGGCGCAGAAGGAGAGACTCGCAAGGCTCTGCCTTGCGTTTGCTACGCAAACACCGATTGTGTTCGGCTTCGCCGAGTGAGTTCGAGTCTCTCTCGAAAAAAGCAAATTTATACAAAACAAAAAGACACCCTATTGGATGTCTTCTTTTTCATGGCGCAGAAGGAGAGACTCGAACTCTCGCGCCGGTTTCCCGACCTACGCCCTTAGCAGGGGCGCCTCGTCACCAACTTGAGTACTTCTGCATTGGTAACTGAGAAACAGTTATTTAGTTGTCCTCGATAGAGGTGGCGCAGAGAGTGGGATTCGAACCCACGGTACGTTGCCGTACGACGGTTTTCAAGACCGTTCCGTTATAACCACTTCGGTATCTCTGCATTTGATAGCCTTGATATATTATCACACGAAAACAAAAATGTCAACTGCTTTTTCATATTTTTTATAAAAATATATTTTCGTCATCATTTTATTTATTTTTTTGTTTTTTCTTGTCGAAACTAATTGTCTCCCTCATCCTTCTTCATATTTTTGAAAAAAACTACCATAAACGGAAATGAAATGATGAATGTTATTACGTCTGTTATCGTTTGTGAGATTTGAATACCTGTTAAGCCAATTAGCCTTGATGATATAAGAAGCACGGGAATAAAAACGAGACCGCTTCTTAAGGCTGATAAAAAGGTTGCGGTTTTATTTTTGCCAATACTTTGAAACATCATATTGCTACAAATGCTCAAGGGTTGAAAAAACAATGCTATAAGCTGAGCCTTAAGGGCAAAAGAGCCAATCTCAATAACAAGCGGGTCATCTCTGAAAATACCTACAAGGTGGTCGCTTAACAAAAGACCTACAACCGCAAGAATGCTTAAAAGCACTTCTCCTACTCCCCAGGTAAAGAAAAAGCCTTTTTTAACTCTTTTGAATTTCTTTGCACCGTAATTGAAGGAGCAAACGGGCTGAAAGCCCTGACCTATACCTAAACCTACGGCAAATATAAAGAAGCAAATTCTGTTTACTATAGTCATACCTGCAACAGCGGCGTCACCGTAAAGCCCTGCGGCATTATTAAGAAGCATTGTTGAAACGCTTGAGAGACCCTGTCGTATAAGGCTTGGGAAACCCGTAGAGCAAATTGACGGTAAATTCTTTATTCCGCTTTTAAAGCAATTAAAAGAAAGCCGGCTTTGAGTTTTACCTCTTAAAAACATACTTAAAAGAATAAAAAAGCTTATGAGCTGTGAAACAGCGGTAGAAATACCCGCACCGTGTATCCCCATATTGAATACTCTTATCAACAGGAAGTCACCGAATATATTAAGAATACCGCCCGTAGTAAGACCTATCATAGCAAGAGCAGCTTTACCCTCGTAGCGAAGAATATTATTAAGCACGAAGCTTGTCATTGTAATTGGGGCTGCAAGAAGAATCCATAAAGCATAGTCTTTAGCATACGGAAGAATTGTATCAGTGCTTCCTAAAAGGCGTAAAAACGGCGTTGAAAACAAAAGACCGAAAACAGTTATAACAAGACCTGCTATTAAAGAAGTGAAAAAAGAGGTTGAAGCAACGTAATTTGCGGTTTCGGTATCCTTGGCACCTAATTTTCGGGAAATGATGCTTCCCGCACCGTGACCGAGCATAAAGCCTACCGCCTGAATAACCGCCATAAGACCGAAAACGATACCCACCGCACCACTGGCACTTGTACCCAGAGTGCCTACAAAATACGTATCAGCCATATTATATATATTTGTAATAAGCATACTTATAGTAGTAGGTATGCCAAGCTTTATTATTAAAGCTCCTACCGGTGTTTCGGTCATAAATTTATATTGCTTATCTGCTGATTTGCTTGCTTCCATTTTCTCACCGCCTTGTTTGATTATAACGATTATAGTTAGTCGAAACAGTGTAATTTTACACTGTTTCGATACCAAATGTAAGATTTGGTATCGAATTTTCAAAGAAAATTCGACTATAATCCTTTCAATGAATGTATTGCAAAATTGTATTTTTAAAAAAACAATTTTGCTAAAAGCCGATAAAATCGGCTTTTGCGAAACGCGTCTGCGTTTCGACAAATCATATTCATTATAACACCCAAAAATAAAAAGAGCAAGGCAAAGCCTTGCAGAAAAACCGTATAATTCGTTTAGCCTGTCATAGACAATGATGTTGATAGTAAGCTATTAAATGAAGTACTCGCTCCGCTCATAATGAAGTTATGTCCTGCGGACATAAATGAAAAACCGACAAGTAAAAACTTGTCGGTTTTTGGAAAGGGAGTACAAATTCGAACCCCTTTGAATTTTTTACCTATGTGTTCGAAACCCTACATATATTTAGTGATATTGTGCCTTTGGCACAGTGATATTTTTGCGTTGCAAAAGTGATATTTAAACCTGCGGTTTGAGTGATATTATATTCGCCCCATAACTGCCCGAAGGGAAATATCACTCGGCTTTAGCCGAATATCACTGCGTAGCAATATAACTCGCCGTAAGGCAAATATAACTGAAAAAGACGATTGCTTTCGCAATCGTCTTTTTCTTGGCAGCGGGATAGGGATTCGAACCCCAACAAACAGAGTCAGAGTCTGTCGTGCTACCGTTACACTATCCCGCTAAGAACGTGAGTTATTATACTCTCACTTTTTGAAAATGTCAATACTTTTTTTATATTTCCCTAAAAAATTTTTTATATTCTTTTTTAAAACAAGAAAGCCTGAGAAACAAGCAAAAGTACTACTCCCGGAACCGAAAAAAGAGCACCGAATATTAAAGAATATAAATTAACACCAAGGCTTAATGGTATAAAGTAAGAAATTGCACCTACCGCACAAATTGCACCCACTCCGCCTGCAATACTTGTTAAAAGAGATTTCACAAAGCTACCGCTTAATTTGAATATGAGCAGAGAAAATACAAACAGAATTGCAAAGAAAATATAAATATTCATTTTTCTTTTTCTCCTTTCAAACGCTTCAAGAGGTAATCGTGCTTGGTTTCAAGGCTTTTAAGCTCAAGAACAATTGATTCTACAAGCATTATATCTGTAGCCTGAGATAATTTAAAATAAGCGAGCTTAATTTGCAACCTTGTTTCTTCGACCTCTTTTTTCAACAAATCCTCTTCGCTCATATTTTTTATTCTTTTATACAACTGTGTTGAATACACGTTATTCACCTCGTATAAAAATATGTATCTAAAATAAATTTTATTACAGATTATTAAAGGGCGTTTATGTGCATAATTATTAAGGATAATAGTTAAGAGAGTATTAGCTTTACTCTCGAAGGAGGATTAAGAAGGCATTTATGAACAGACATTCTTATACTTATGAGCAATACTGTAACATTGTAGGCAAGAACGTAATTATTCAGGAGCAAACCTTTTTAAGTGGTAAAAAGAAAATCCGCTGTCTTCATTTTCACAAATTCAAATGTGATGAAGCAGGTGGTTGCCAGAATAAATACGTAAAAAGACGAATAGAAAAAGCCGCTGAAAGCCATGAAAACGAAAAGAATTCCGAGCAAGAAAAAGCAACAGAAAAAACAATTGAAAAACCAATAGAGGAATAGTATAATTAACCCGTATTATTTTTACGGGTGGTGATTTTTTTGGCAGGAATTTATATTCATATACCGTTTTGCAAATCAAAATGTCCGTACTGTGACTTTTACTCTTACTGTTCAAAAGATAATGAACGTAAACGCTACGTTGATGCCCTCGTAAATGAAATTGAAACGTTATCACGTTGTAGTGAATTTGTAGCTAATCCACCTAAAGCAGATACGTTATATTTAGGCGGCGGAACTCCGTCAGTTTTATCGGGCGAAGAGCTTTTCAGAATTATCGCTACCGCAAGAAAAAGCTTCGAAATAGATTCTTCTGCAGAAATCACTGTTGAATGCAACCCAAGCTCAGATATAGAAGGCCTTGCACCTTTTCTTGCAAAAGCAGGTGTAAACAGAATATCTTTAGGTCTTCAATCGGCAGTTGACAAAGAAAGAAAAGCTCTCGGCAGGGCTTCTACAAAGGATCAGGTAAAGCAAGCGATTGAAATATTCAAGGAAAACGGCATTAACAATATATCTCTTGATATTATGCTTGGAGTCCCCTATCAAACTAAAGAATCGCTTGACGAAACACTTGAATTTGTTATCAATAGCGGAGCTACCCATATCAGCTCATATATCTTAAAAATTGAAGAAGGTACCTTCTTCCACAAAAATTATGACAGATATGATTTCCCCGATGAAGATACAACCTGCGACTTTTATCTTCAATGCTTCGAAAGATTGAAAAACGCAGGGTTTAATCATTACGAAATATCCAATTCAGCACTCCCCCACTTTGAAAGCCGTCACAACACAAAATACTGGACTCTTGACGACTATCTCGGCATAGGCCCCGGTGCTCACTCTTTTATTGAAGGTAAGAGATTTTATTTTCCAAGCGACACTGAATATTTCATAAACGGCGGTAAGGCGATTTTTGATTGCAACGGTGGCGATTGTGAGGAATATATAATGCTATCCTTACGTCTTTCAAAGGGTCTTAATCTTAGCGTTTTAAAAGGGAAATATGATGATGCGCCTGTTGACAGAATAATAAAAAAAGCCTCTTTCCTGAAAGAAAAAGGCTTGATAAATTTTGACGGTAATACTATCTCGCTTACCGAAAACGGTTTTTTACTGTCAAACAATATAATTGCAGAATTGCTCTATTAATTAAGATGCTCAAAAAACAAAAGTTGTTGTACTCGTTTTGGTACAACAACTTTTTTCTTTATTATTAATCAGAGGAGCTTCTTGCAATTTTTCTGCCGTTTTCTTCGTGTTCAGCAAGAGAATTTGCATAATAGATTTTACCCTCATCATCATGACGGAAGTAATAATAATTTGTATCCGCAGGGAAAAGAGCAGCTCTTATAGCTGCATCACCGGGGTTACCGATAGCACCTACGGGAAGACCTGTGCAAGCGTCGCTATAGGTATCGTAGTTATCACGGTATGAAATGTATTTCTGTATATCCTCGGTTGTAGAGGTAAGAGTAGGTTTAATTGTTTCAAGAAGATATTTTTCAGTTGAGTCACACTCAATCTTCGGGAAAACAGAGGGCTTATCAAGACGATTATAAAGAACTGATGAAATCTCGGGCATCTGAGAGCTTGTTGCTGCCTCTGCCTGAAGGATTGACGCCATTACAATAGCTTCATCAATACTAACGCCTAAAGCTTCAGCCTGAGTCTGATACTCAGTAGTCCATCTGTTTTGGAAATTGTTAAGAAAACGTCTTACAACACTTGCGGCATTTTCACCAATATAAAATTCGTAGGTATCAGGATACATATATCCCTCAAGCATTCTGAAGCGAAGCTCTTTGTTATCGATTGCAGCAACGAATTCATATTCTTCTGAGAAATCCACCATTTCAAGAGTTGAAAGGAAGCTTGATGCGGTACAAACGCCGTTTGCTTCAAGCTTTTCTGCTATCTGGTCAACAGTCCAGCCTTCGGGGAAGGTAAGCTTAACGGTTTCGGAAAGCGTAACGTCCGCCTGCATTGTTGCAAGCATATTTTCAATGCCCATATTAGGATTAAGAGTATAAACACCTGAAACGTAATTTCCACCCTTATCAAGAAGCTTTACAAAAAGCTTACAGAAAAGACTATTGTGTATAAGATCTTTATCCTTAAGGGTGTTAATAACCTCGCTATCACTCATTTTTTCTGAAATTGTTACCTCAACCGTAACATCTTCAGTTTTAATAGCAAGAACGTCGTTTATACAGTTGATTCCGTATATACAAATCAAAACGCTTGAGAAAACTATTATTGCAATCATAAGCGCTACCTTAGAAAAGTTTTCAGATGAAAGTATTCTTCCGAAAAATGATTCTGAACGCTTTTTATCTTTTGCTTCCTTAGCCGCCTTTAACTCGTTCTGCTTTTGAGTGATGGGAGGTGCAGAGACGCGGAATCTGTCGGAGTTGTTTCTCTGGCGGTTAGGTGCTTCCTTACTTCTTTGAGCATCCTTTTTTATATCCTTAGGCGGATTCGAGAAATAAACACCGGGATTCCTTGCAGGCTTTTCCGTTGATTCACTGTCAATATTAACCTTGAAGCTATCTATTTTTTTCTGCCTTTCAGATTGAGTTTGCTCAACCTGACGGTTAAGAGATTGCTTTTCCGCATCATTTTTTGGTTTTTTAGCTACGCTATCGTCTTCAAACGCTTTCAAAAGCTCTTCGTAATCCTTGAAATCATCACGAGCCATATTTAAACCTCCTTTTCAATAACGGTAATATGCTTTTCTGTTAAAACCAAGTCAACAGCTCTGTCATACTTACCGTGAAATAACTCATCGGTTATATTTTCCTCATAACAAATGCCCACCGTTGAGCCCTCGTAACGAGAAAGATATCTATCATAATAGCCTTTACCATAGCCTAAACGAAAGCCTTTTTTATCAAATATAAATGCAGGCACTACGCAAACAGTATTCTTAGTTTGTGTAACCCTTTTTTCAACGTCAGGCTGTGGCTCTAAAACACCGAAAGAGCCTGGCAAAAGCTCATCAAGTGATGAGATGCGATAAAAATTCATTTCAGCCTTATCGCCCTCACACCTTGGCACTGCTACTGTTTTCCCAGATTTCAAAAGAGCATTGATAAACTCTTTAGTGTCAACCTCAATAGGTGTAGACACATAGCATAAAATCGTTTCAGCCTCTCTTACAGACCACAGATTTAGTAGCTTATTGCATATTTTTTTATCAGCAGAGGATTTTATTTCAGCATCCATTGAAAGACGTTTTTCTTTCGTTGATGCTCTCATCTGCCTTTTAACAGGTCTTATATCTATTATTTTTTCCATTGAATACCTCTAAGGATTGAATCAGCCTTTTCTTTACCGCTTGTAAGCGTTGCTATTGCAGCACCGAATTCCCAAGCTACTCCAGCACCCTTAGCAGTAACTATATTGCCATCGGTTACAACACCGTCCTCTAAAACGGTTGCACCCAAAAGCTCGTCTTCAAAGCCGGGGAAGCAGGTTGCCTTTTTACCGCTCAAGATACCTTTTCTTCCTAAAATAAACGGTGCGGCACAAATTGCACCGATAATTTTATTCGTTTTTACGCAGTAATCAATTGCATTTTGAACTTCAACTGAATTATTAAGATTATCAGCACCGGGCATACCACCGGGAAGAATTATTCCTTTTAAGGCGTCGTTGAGCTTCACGTCATCTAAGCTTAAATCAGCTTCAACGTTTATACCGTGGGCACCTTTGCAAAACCTACCGCTTACGCCGACAGTTTTAACATTCTCCCCCACTCTTAAGAGAAAATCAAGTGGTGCAAGTGCTTCAATTTCTTCAAAGCCATTTGCAAGGAATATATATATCATAAAAATCCTCCCTGATTACAAAAATCAGAATCTATCACGTAGAATACGGTATACCGAAAAATACGTTTTCTATTTCGGGTGAAGCCCCGAAACACTTACACATACCGTAAGCTTTACTGTTATTAATATCGTCTGCAGGAAATCTGCAAACTAACGAAGTAGCCTTCGTTTTTTCAAAAATTATATTTAAAAGCTCGTTTTCGTCACCGAAAATTTCAAAAACGGTCACTTTACCGTCAATATTTTCAAACACGCAATAACCGCTTTCGGTTTGTATTGCGGTAGCTTCACCGTTACAAGAGGTGTAAAAGCTTTTAAACGTACTCTCTTTTAAAGATGCGATATTAATACCGCCTTTACTTCTTTCAAGGCAAAGCTTTTTGTAAAAATCAAAGCTCACGGTTTCAGAAAATGAAGTACTACTAAACGTAGTTCGTTCAGTTACCGTTTCTTCTTTATAGTAAATACCCTTCTTAAAGCCGAATTTACTGTAAACATCAAAAAGATATCCTTCGGCTGGCACAAGAAAAAGATACTCTATATTTCTTTCTTTAACCAATTTTTCGGTAAAATGAAAAAGCTTTTTCATTAAACCTTTATTTCTGTAATCGGGGTGAGTGCAAACACCGTAAACGTAATATGCATTATGACTCACGCCGTCGATTAAAATATCACTTTCAAGCAGATACAAGCTGCTTACTGCCTTGTTGCCGTCAAAAATTGCTACAACTCTTTCAGGTGAAACCGTTTTTTCAAAAAATGCATTTACAGTCTCTACCGAATCCTCAAAGCAAAGAGTAAAAAGCTCTTTTAAAGAGTCGTATTCACTTTTTTTAGCAAGACCTGCTTCAAACAATTTTTCCATAATATTTTTTCACAAGGCACTCGGGTTTATAAGACAGCTTTGCTTTTCTTAAGCCCTCGCTACCTGCATCGTCTTCACGGTTTATATATTGAAAATCCTTTTCAAGCTTTTCTGCAAAAAGCTTATTTACCGCCGCATACGCGGTAGGAAAATCGGGTGATGCTTTTTCAAAATGAGTGCAGAAGGTTTTACCGTCTGCCATAGGCTCACCTAAAGCGTAAGCAACAATATTCCCATCAACCCTTAAAACCACTCCGTAAAGACCAAGCTCATAATAATTTTCGAATGCTTTTTCGATAACAAGCATTTCTTCGTCAAGCTTTACGTTTCTCGGACCGTTTTTATGCCACGTATGAGAAAAAGCAAGGCATTCTTTAAGGTTACCTTCATTAATATCTTCAAGAGTGTAATTATACTTTTTTAAAAATGAATTAACGTGATTTTTCTTAGAATGAAGCTTTCGACCGCTTAAGGAGGAAAGCTTCTCGCTTAAATAGACGTAATCAAAAAAATCTCTTT
This sequence comes from Acutalibacteraceae bacterium, assembly GCA_045592945.1. Taxonomy (GTDB): domain Bacteria; phylum Bacillota; class Clostridia; order Oscillospirales; family Acutalibacteraceae; genus DTU089. The sequence continues at coordinate 46,950 of JAZNVT010000019.1, forward strand.
GCTCCTCAAAAACGAAGCGATCACCGTAAATGGATTTTAAAATATATACTTGCTCCTCGCTTAAGCAATAAAAGCTAAGCTCCGCATTTCTTTCCTTTGCATCATCAGAGATAATAGCAAGAGCCGTTTTTACATCACCCTGCCCCCAAGGAAAAGCGTATGATTTCACACCGTTGAAACGGCTTCGTAAAAAGAGAAACCCGTCTTTTTCGGCAATTCTTGTATTCTCGGCAATACCCCAAGAAAAGATATTACCAAAGCTGAAATCACATATCTGCTTACAGGAATCGGGGATAAAATCATTGATTTTATTCTTATCAGCAATAGTTACAGATTTAAAATCAAGCATAAATTACCTTTATTATCCAACAACAATTTTATAAACTGCGTTGTTGATTTCTTCAATTGAAAGAGGCTCGCCGTCTTTTGAGCAAGGCACTACAAACCACCCGCATTTTTCTGCGGCATAAAGGGCAGCCTCACGACAAGCATTCAAGAAATCAACGTTTGCTTCGTGAACGTCTTTTTTGTTTTCATCGCCATTGTAGCGTTGAGTCATAAGCTTTTGAGAAACCTCAACGGGCATATCAAGGAAAATAACCTTGTCAGGCTCGGGAATACCGATTTTATTGTATTCAAAATCAAAAAGCCAATCAAGGTATTCATCCCATTGGTTTTTTGAAAGCTTTGTCATTTGATAAATCGCATTTGCAGGTGTATATCTGTCAGCAAAAATAAGCTTACCTGCAAGATAATCGTTTTTCCATTTCTCTGTGTATGAAGCAAAACGGTCTGCCGCATAAAGCACAGAGGTAGCATACGGATTAACGTCGTTTGCGTTTTTGCCGAAATCGCCTGCAAGATATTTGCGGACTAAAATGCTTGACTCGCTTTCATAATCGGGAAGCTTGATTTTTTTATAGTCAATACCATCTGCCTCAAACCTTTTGCAAACAAGCTCGGTCTGAGTGGTTTTACCGCAACCGTCTAAGCCTTCAAGAACAACAAACATACCAAACGGGTCCTTTCAATCATATTACTCCAATTATACCCATAAATAATACTATAAATCTTTTCAACTGTCAAACAATAGGAATAATTTGTAATAAATATGTAATAAAAAAGATACTGTTGACTTATAAAACCAACAGTACCTTGCTTTTTACTTTAACATTTCAAGAATTTGTTCTTTTGAACGAAGTCCTACCGCCTTATCAATTGCCTGACCGTTTTTCATAACTACCAAGGTAGGAATACTTGAAACGCCGAATTTTATTGCAAGAGATGTTTCGTTATCAACGTCAATTTTGCCTACGAAAACATCACCGTTTTCCTCTGCAATTTCGTGAATTACGGGTGCTATCATCTGACAAGGACCGCACCAAACCGCAGAAAAATCAAGAAGAACGGTTTTCTCATTTTTTAATACAAGCTTCTCAAAATTTTCACTTGTGATATCTATTACTGCCATTTATATCAATCCTTTCGTTTGTTTTTTATTTTTAATCTTTTGATTTATAAAAGAGCAAGCAGTGACAGTAGCCCTCAAAATTCGGGTCTGCTATCTGGTCGCGAAACTCTTTACACATACATTTATTATCTTCGGTCTTCTCAAGACGGCAAGGACAATAACCGCCCTTTAGTTTAAGACCCTCTTTAATTCTTTTAACAACCTCTTTATCTTCATTGAGCTTAACTGCCATAGTAACAACTCCTTTAATTTGAATTATAGCATTTCTTTATGTATATTTTACCAATAAATTGTTAATATATCAATAATTTACTTTACTTTTTTTAAAAACAGTGTAAAATACAGTATGATAAAATTTTTAAAGAGGCTGACAATAATGATTAAGTTAAAAAACCAGGCTTATAATGCCGCAAAAGAAGTTATTGAAAAAGCAAAGCTCAAAAAAGGACAAATATTGGTTATCGGTTGCTCTACAAGCGAGGTTTTAGGCGAAACTATCGGCACTAATTCTTCACCCGAAGCCGCAGAATACGTTTTTGAGGGTATAAAAAAAGCCGCTGATGAATACGGAATTTTTATTGCGGCACAATGCTGTGAGCATCTGAACAGAGCAATTATTACAGAAAGAGATGCCGTACCCTTCGCTGAAGCCGTAAACGTAGTACCCCAACCAAAAGCGGGTGGCTCATTTGCAACCGCAACCTATAAGGCGTTAAAAAATCCTGTTGCACTTGAAGAAATAAAGGCAGATGCAGGACTTGATATTGGTGCTACTCTTATCGGTATGCATCTTAAAAGGGTTGCCGTGCCCCTTCGTCTTGAAAACAACAAAATCGGTAACGCTACCCTTACCGCCGCAAGAGTAAGACCGAAATTTATCGGCGGCGAAAGAGCCCGTTACAACGAAGAGTTACTTTAATAAATTATATATTAAGTTGTGTATTTACAGGTGATAATATGAGAACAGAAATTTTAAAGCTTTTAAGCAGAAACGCAAAGTATACTAACGAGGATATTGCAACTATGCTGGGTAAAACCGAAAAAGAAATTGCAGACGAAATTGATGCACTTGAAAAGGAAGGCGTAATCCGTGGCTACAAGGCGGTTATTGACTGGGAAAAGCTTGACGGTGCTTATGTTTCTGCAATAGTTGAATTAAACGTTGTACCTCAGGCGGAGCTCGGCTTTGAAGAGGTTGCAGAAAAGGTTATGTCTTACCATGAGGTAGAGTCCGTTTACCTTATGTCAGGCTCTTATGACCTTAACGTTGTAGTAAAAGGCAAAACCTTACAGGACGTTGCAAGATTTGTTGCAAGAGAGCTTGCTACTATTGACTCAGTTACTTCAACCGTTACTCACTTTGTTATGAGACGTTACAAGGAAATGGACGTTGAGCTTTGCGAGGCTCAGGCAGATTGCAGGGGGCAATTCATTTATGATTGATTATTCAAAGATTTTGAACCCTGCCGTAACGGAAATAAAGCCGTCGGGAATCAGGAAATTCTTTGATATTGCCGCTACAATGGATGACGTTATTTCGCTGGGTGTAGGTGAGCCCGATTTTCAGACACCCTGGCAAATAAGAAAAGCAGGTATAAACTCTCTTGAAAGAGGAAGAACAAAATACAGTGCTAACCGCGGTACTATTGAATTAAGAAAAGAAATTTCAAGATACCTTAACAGAAAATACGGCTTAAGCTACGCCCCAGAAACAGAAATTCTTGTTACAGTTGGCGGCAGCGAAGCTATTGACGGTGCTATAAGAGCAATTGTTTCGCCCGGTGACGAGGTTATTATTCCCCAACCGAGCTACGTTTGCTACGAGCCTATAACAGTGCTTGCAGGCGGTGTACCCGTTATCATTGAAACGAAGGCTGAAAACGATTTCAAGGTAACACCCGAAGAGCTTAAAAATGCAATTACAGATAAAACAAAGCTTCTTATTCTCCCCTATCCCTGCAACCCCACGGGTGCGGTTATGGAAAAGGAAGACATTGAAGCGCTTGCAGAGATTTTAAAGAATACGAATATTGCAGTAATTTCTGACGAAATTTACTCTGAATTAACCTACGGAGAAAGTTCTCACGTTTCCCCTGCAACAGTCGAGGGTATGAGAGAAAGAACTATAACCGTTAACGGCTTTTCAAAGGCTTATTCAATGACGGGTTGGCGTTTAGGCTACGCCTGCGGTCCTCAGGAGCTTATGAAAGAGATTACAAAAATTCATCAATACGCTATAATGTGCGCTCCTACAACGTCACAATATGCAGCAGTTGAAGCACTTAAAAACGGCGATGAATCAATTGAAAATATGCGCGAGGAATACGACAGAAGACGCAGACTTATAGTTTCAGGCTTCAACAAATTAGGTCTTACCTGCCGTGAGCCAAAGGGCGCATTTTATGCATTCCCCTGTATTAAAAGCACAGGTCTTACAAGCGAAGAATTCTGCGAAAGACTTTTGCAGAAAAAGAAGGTTGCGGTAGTACCCGGCACCGCATTCGGTAAAGGTGGCGAAGGGTTTGTAAGAGCATCTTACTGTTACTCTGCTGACCACATCAAAAAAGCTCTTGTAAGAATCGGCGAATTTATCGAAGAATTAAACAAAGAATAACAAAAAATGTGTTACCTGATAAAAGCTATCGGTAACACATTTCTTTTTACGTTGATTTATTACTTTTCAATTTCAACCTCTAAAACTATAGGACAATGGTCACTTGAATAAACGCCGTCGTGAACAGCAGATAAAACGTCGTAGCTGTTAATCTTAAATCCCGTTTTAGAAACCATAAAGTAATCTATTCTCTGGAATTTTTCGGGGTTACCCCAATTCTGATAGGTGTGAGAATCAGAGGTCTTTTCCGCTACCTTTTTAGCATCAAGGAAATTTTCGGTAACACTGTTATAGGTTACCGAGCCCTCAAGAGCATTGAAATCACCCATAATCACCGACGGTAAAGAGCCGAATTCGGCTATTTTATCGAGTACAACCTTGATACCGTTAATACGGGCTTCATCGCTAACATGGCTCAAATGAGTATTGAAAACAACGAAATCCTCACCGCTTGCTTTATCGGTTAAAATAACGTAGCTACAAACTCTGTTATACTGAGCACCCCATGATTTACTCATAACCTCGGGAGTTTCAGAAAGCCAGAAGGAGCCTTTATCAACTAATTCATAAAGAGAGGTATTGTAAAAAATCGGACAACCCTCAGAATTAAAAGCTTCATCACGGTATTCTATAACAGAATCATAGCCCTTGAGAGTGTCAACGAGATATTTATAATGCCATTTCGTTGACTCCTGAAAGCCGATTATACCCGGCTTTTCGTTTTCGATATCATCAATAACAAGATTTGCACGGTAAAACCAAGCCTTTTTACCCCAGTCAGTAGGGCTTATACAACGAAGATTGTAGCTCATCATTTTAATCTGACCGTTGTTTTCAACCTGAATTTCAACAGTTTCTTTATTATTGTTATAGTAAGGATAGAATAAAAACGTATTACCAACTAAAACGATAACCGCCGCTAAAACAAGGCATACAAGAGAAATCAAAACGGTTTTAATTATTTTTTTCATAACGCACCTCAAATTAATAATCAGAATCAGTATCAAGATATGCAGGTAATCGTTCTTCCGGATCGCACCCGTCTATAGACAAAATTTCAACGTCGTTCCAGATTTCTTTTAAAGATTTTCCGTTAAAAATGGGTGCAGATGAAAACGCCCAAAAACTATCATAATCGTATGCTTCAGAACAATCCGGTACTAAACCATACCAATATAAATCTTTTTTATTGTCGTTTTTATCCGGCATTTTCCCCATCCAACAAGATTGATATTTCGGGTCACCTTTTACAGAAAACTCTATTTCAACAGAGAATTTTCCTCTTGAATCAAAAGAAAAGACTTTTGCAATATCAAAAAAAGCAATCATAGAAAACACCTCTCTTTAACCATTGTAACACAAAAATAAAACAACCGCAACTTGTATCAAAGTTACGGTTGTTCTTTGGCGGAGAGCAAGGGATTCGATGGGCTCTGCCCATCGTTTGCTACGCAAACACCCGATTGTGTTCGGCTTCGCCGAGGGGGTTCGAATCCCATTTCAGTTATTCAAGCAAAAAAATAAAAACCACCTGTTTAGGTGGCTCTTATTTTTGGCGGAGAGCAAGGGATTCGAACCCTCGAAACGGTTTTGGCCGTTTACACGATTTCCAATCGTGCTCCTTCGACCAGCTCGGACAACTCTCCGTGTGTTCAAATAATTTTCATATAAAATTATGCATCTTTCAAAACGCCCTGCTATTATAACTAATACGTTTGTAAAAATCAAGTGTTAATTTTAAATTTATTTTTACAAGTTTTTTATTAAATCAAAATAATTGAAAAATAATTTGTTATGTGTTACGATAAATTTAGTCTTATAATTTTCATCCATCCGAGGTGCTTTTATATGGATACTATTAAAATCGGTATATTCGGTTTAGGTCGCGGTGGCGGGTTTAACGATAACATTATCGGCAACAACGGTAAAATTGTTGCTATGTGTGACCGTGATAAAAATAAATATGATGAAGCCTGCGAGGTTTTGGAAGAAAAGCCTGCTTATTATTCTGATTTCGATGAATTTATCAATCACGATATGGACGCGGTTTTTCTTGCTAACTGCTTTAATGAGCATACCGAATTTGCAATAAAGGCTTTAGAAAAAGGTCTTCACGTTTTATCAGAATGTATGTCTAACGTTACTATGGCTGAGGGTGTTGCTCTCGTAAGAGCTGCCGAAAAAAGCAAGGGCTTTTTTATGCTTGCTGAAAACTATCCTTTTATGAAATTCAATCAGGAAATGCGACGTATTTTCCGTAGTGGTAAATTAGGTAAGGCTTTATTCTGCGAGGGTGAATACAATCATCCTTTTAACCTTGACGATAAAGATGCTCACAAATCCTTACGCCCCTACCCTGAGCATTGGCGTAACTACCTTCCCCGTTCATATTACATCACTCATTCACTTGCACCTTTAATGTATATTACGGGGAGTTTACCTAAAAGAGTGACTGCTTTCCCCGTTTTTGCTCCCTTCAATGAATTTGAAACCGTTGGCACCTGCGTTGGTGACAGAGCCGCTATTATAACAACTCTTAACAATGATGACTCTGTTTTCCGTGTTACAGGCTGTGCCGCTTTCGGTGCTCACGAAAACTCCTACAGAGTTTGCGGTACAAAGGGTCAGATTGAAAATCTTCGAGGTCAGGGTGAAAACGTTTCTCTTCGCTTTAACAATTGGGAAATCCCCGAGGGCGAAGAGGAAGCAAGAGTTTATAACCCCGAATGGCCCGAGGATATAAAAGAGCTTATTGAAAAAGCGGGTCACGGTGGCGGTGATTTCTTTGTAATAAAAGAATTCTTTGACTGTATTCGCGAAAACAGACGTCCCGAATTTGACGAATATTTTGCAACAACCTGCGCTTCGGTTGCAATACTCTCTCACAGAAGTATTTTAGAAAACGGTATACCCTATGATATCCCTGATTTTCACAACGAAGCTGACAGAGAGAAATATGAAAACGATACGCTTTCACCTTTCTACAGTAAAGGCGTTGCTCCTACTATCTCTGCTTGTTCCCGTCCCGATTTTAAACCTACCGAAAAGCAGTATCAAAACTACCTTGATTTAGTAAAATAAACCAAATTTTACCCTTGATTTTGTATGTGCAGAATCAAGGGTTTTTATTGTATCTACTTGGGTTTTATGGTATCATTTATTAGTATATAAATTTCTTGAGGAACTGAAATGATTAAGATAAAAAACGATTTACCCTATTACATAAAAAAAGCAGAGCAAAACGATAAATACGGCGACGGAATAATTGCCTTTCCCGATGATTACGTTGTGCTTGACCTTGAAACTACGGGTCTTTGTGCAGGTAGAGATTTAATTATTGAATTTGCGGCGGTAAAGGTTGAGGGCGGTCAGGTTGTTGATACCTTTCAAAGCCTTTGCGACCCCGGCTTTCCTATTCCTCCTGCAATTGAAGCCATAACGGGTATAACTACAGAAATGGTAAGGTATTCACCTAACCCGAGAAGCGTTTTACCCGATTTTCTTGATTTTGTAGGTGACAGCTACATTGTAGGTCACAACGTTTTATTTGACGTAAGATTTATAACTGCATCGGCAGGCACCTTTAAAAACACGTATATTGATACTATGAAAATTTTCAGAAAGCTTCACCCGTCCTTCCCTCACCACAGGCTTTGCGATATGGTAGAATATTACGGTAAAAGAAACGATTCTGCCCATAGAGCACTTTCAGACTGCCTTGCGACGAAGGAATGCTTTGACGCATTAAAGGAAGATGCTACTCGCCTTTACGGTGATACTTTTAAATTTTTAACCAGTATAAAATAAATCACTCACAAGAGAGGTAATATTATGAATTTTAAAGCATACCACAAAAGCCTTGAGCATTTACACGTAGGAGCAGAAGCTCCGAGAGCTTATTTTATTCCCTACGATAATCTTCAGGATGCTCTTTCAGGCGACCGTAACACTTCTTACTACAAAACCGATTTATGCGGTGAATGGAGTTTTAAATATTTTAAAAGCTTTGAGGATATCGACGAAGGCATTTACGGTAAGGACTTTGATTATACAACTCTTTCAAAGGTTAAAGTTCCCGGTTGCTTTCAGCTTTATGACGTTGAGGGGATAGACAAGCCTCTTTACTCAAACCTTATGTACCCCTTCCCCACAGACCCACCTCACGTGCCCGAGGAAAACCCCTGTGCATTTTACGTAAGAGATTTTGAAATCAGCAAGGAAGGAATGGAAAGAGATACAATAATCACCTTTGAGGGTGTTTCTTCTTGCTTTTATCTTTTCGTAAACGGTGAGCTTGCCGGCTACAGTCAGGTAAGCCACTGTACAAGCGAATTTAATATTACGAGCCTTGTAAACGAGGGTGCAAACAGAATCGCAGTTCTCGTTGTTAAATGGTGCGACGGCTCATATCTTGAGGATCAGGACTATTTCCGTCTGTCAGGTATTTTCAGAGAGGTTTACCTTCTTTCAAGAAACAAAATCCGTCTTGAAGACGTATTTATAAAGCAAAGCTTTAACGACGATTTTTCTCTTTGCACTTTAAATATTGACTGTAAATTAACTGAAAAAGCAAGCGTGCTTTACGGTGTTGCTTCACCTAAAGGCGATTTGATTTTGCAGGGCGAAAGCGAAGAGGCTAATTTCAATATTGAAATTCAGAAGCCTCTTATGTGGAACGACGAAAAGCCTTACGTTTATCACCTTTTTATTACTGTTGAGGATGAAATTATACCCTTCCAGTTAGCGTTAAGAAAGGTTGAAATAAAAGATAAGGTTCTTCTTATCAACGGCAAGGGCGTTAAGCTTAAAGGTATTAACCGTCACGATTCTTCTGCTGAAAACGGTTACGCAGTTACCCTTGACGAAATGAAGCGTGATTTATTAGTTCTCAAACGTGCAAACGTTAACGCTATTCGTACATCCCATTACCCCAACGACCCGAGATTTTACGATTTAGCGGAGGCTCTCGGCTTCTATTTCATTGACGAAACAGATATTGAAACTCACGGTATGGGCTATAACACCTCTACCGATTGGGACTGGACTCGTTGGTCACTTCTTTCAACTATCCCCGAATGGAAAGAGGCATACGTTGACAGAGCCGCAAGACTTTTCGAAAGAGATAAAAACCACGGCTCAGTTATTATGTGGTCTTTAGGTAACGAAAGCGGTTGCGGTGTTAACCACAGAGCAATGAGAGAATACATTAAATCCCGCGACGAAAATGCTATCGTTCATTACGAAAACTCTCACCTTGAATTTAAAGCAGTACCCGAGGGCGAATGCTTCAAGGATATTTCAGACGTTGAAAGCCGTATGTATGCAAGTCCCGAATACATTCACGGCTACCTTGAAAACCCCGAATATGACAAGCCCTTCTATATGTGCGAATACGTTTGCTCAATGACAACCGGTGACGTTTACGATTATTGGGACTTGGTTGACAAATACGATAATTTCTGCGGTGGCTGTATCTGGGAGCTTACCGACCACGCTATAAATATCCCCGACGAAAACGGTAATCCCCGTTACTATTACGGCGGTGATTTCGGTGACTTCCCCAACGACGGCATTTGCTGTATTGACGGTCTTGTTTTCCCCGACAGAAGTCCCCGTCCCGGCTTTTACGATATGAAAAAGGTTTACGAGCCCTTCAGAAGCAGTTATAAAGACGGTGTTCTTACAGTTAAAAGCGTTAAATATTTCGAAAGCCTTTCAGATTTAGGTCTTAAATGGGTTCTTTCGAGAAACAACGAAATCTTAAAAGAGGGCGAAATTGATACCCTTGATATCGCTCCCCTTTCAGAGAAAGAATATAAGCTCTTTGACGAAAAGGACTTCGAGCTTTACGGTGATTGCTTTGTTACCGCATCTGTTTATCAGAAAAATGATACTGTATGGGCAGAAAAGGGCTATGAGGTTGGCTTTATTCAGCACGAAATCGAAGCCGATGCACTTATCCCCGAAATTGAATGTAACAGACTTACTTTAGACGAGGGTGACCGCTTTGCAACTATCCTTTGCGGTGACACAGAATATATTTTCGACAAGCCCTACGGCAGAATTTCATCAATTAAAAAGAAGGGCAACGAATTCCTTGCAGAGCCCGTTAAATTCAAAATGTGGCACGCTCCTACGTACAACAGAGGCTCTGTTGACGAATGGATTGCAAATCATCTTCACCACGTTGCTCAGAAAACTTATTCAACAGAGGTTACTAAAGCAGATGATTCAGTTGTAATTAAAACTGCAATTGCTTTAGGCGGACCTGCAAACCCGCCTATTATCAAGGCAGAGGTTATTTATACGTTTACTTGCGACGGTAGTGTTGATATCACATTCTGCGGTGATGCTCGCGAAAACGCACCTATCCTTCCCCGTTTAGGCTTTGAGCTTGTTATGAATAAAGAAAACGAAGATATCGTTTACTTCGGCTTAGGCAAAACAGAAACCTACCCCGACAGATACAAGGCAGGCAGATTCGGTGAATATTCTCTCACGGTTACCGACAACTTCGTTCACTACGTAAGACCTCAGGAAAACTCTTCTCACTACAAAACCAGAAGAGCAACCGTAGGTAAAAAAGGCGGTTACGGTATTTACGTTGAAGGCTTGGGAGATACAAAGGATTTCTCATTTAATGCATCCCACTACTCAGCCGAGCAGTTGACAGAAGTAAAACACGATTTCGAATTAAAGGAAGAAAACGTTACTTACTTTAACATTGACGGCAGATTCAACCCCATAAGCGAACACGATAATCTTGTTTTCAAAGAAAAACACATCGAATTCGGCTTAAGCTTAAAGATTGTTGAGATGTAAGAAAAAAATCAGGGGCGGTTTTCGGTTGAGGAAAATCCCAATCACAAAACCGTTCCTTGGGTTATCTTTCTTAAGAGATATCCTCTACAGGTGTTCTATCTATGCTAAACCTAAAAGGCAAGAGAACTACCCACCACCATTGCCAAAGGCAATGGTCACCCTCCCTATTTGCTACGCAAACAGGGATGAAAAGCTTCGCATCCCCTTATTCACCGGTACAAACCAAGGAGGAAATACTATGAAGAAATTTAACTTTAAAAAGGTTGGTATCCCAATTATTCTTATTATCGCAATCGTGCTTTCAAGTATAATTGCTGTTTGGTCTATGAAGAAGACTGATAACGTAAAACCCAAGGATGAAACTACGGTTGAGTCCGGTGCTCCTGCTAGTGCTACTAATAAGGAAACAGAAAAGGCTAATGACGAAATCACAACCACAACCGAAAAGAAGGTTGATTACACAAAACCCGAAACAAGACCTGTTGTTATTTATACAACTAAGCCGAGTGGTGATAACACCGTTCCCGTTCCTACTACAAGGAAGCCTGTTACAACCACAAAGAAGCCTGTTGAGACACAGGTTATAAAGGAAACTACAACTAAAGCTCCCGAAACCACAAAAAAGCCTACGACAACTCAGGCGGAATATTATCCTTCACTTACGCAGGCTGATATAGAAGAAATCAAGCAGTACACAATTAACTATATCAGAAGCAAGGGGCAGATAGTTGAGCCTTATTTGAATTGGGATAATGCAGGGTTTAGCGCAATTGATACGGTTCCTACAGATTTAAGCATCAGAGGCGATATGTTCAAGCGCAATGGTGGCGTTGACCCGGTAGAGTGGGTAAAAGGACGAATGAGAGAAAGAATTGATATTCATATAGAAGATTGGGAACGTCAAAATGGCGAAGGCTCTATCGGTGGTCTTTATCCACTTGTAAAACTTGAAAACGGTTACTGGAACTTCACTCTCGGTTATTGCTAAAAAACAACTCCCTTACATACACAAGACAGGTGCAAGACAGGTGACGGTTCCGTGTCCCGTTCCCTGGCATAAAAAGCATTTAAAGTTTAGCTCTCTAAAAATCAATAGGTTTAGGGGATTGTTTTGTGAAAAGACAACCAAGACATAGAGCCGTCCTCTGTCCTCCTCCCGTAAGGAATGTGGCTCTGCCCATTCCGCTTTTGGAGTTATTGAGTTGCCGTTATAATTTGTTGTGTTGGCAAGTTTTTCAAATCAAGTATAACGACCTTAACAAAATATGATATAAAAACAAAACCGGTATCTGAAAAAACAGATATCGGTTTCGTTTTGAATGGAGTTATTTATAGGAGTTTTCGTAGAATTAATTATTACCGTTATTTATATCACAGCTACAGTTACCGCTACAATGTCCGGTACACTGTTTTCCGTGAGGACAGCCTATGCACTTTTGCCCACTTTTTTTAGCCTTGTATAAATAAACCGATATACCGATTACAATAGCTAAAACTATTAGAATGATAATAATATTTTCCATAATTATTTTTTAACGGTAGCTTTTACACCGTATTCCTCTTTTAATTTTTTGTTAGTGTTTTTGATAAGTAAAACTACAACAATTGCCATAACAAGTATGCCTGCAAGACCTGCTATTGCCGCACCGATATTTAACGTTGCGGGTGCAAAGATAAGTGTACCGATTGTGTATACGAAATATGCAACCGCATAGCCTGTGCAAAGCTGAAGGCCGATACCTGCCCATACCCATTTACCGCTTTTCATTTCAGCATTCATAGCACCGATAGCAGCAAAGCAAGGTGGTGAATAAAGGTTAAACATAAGGTAAGCAAGTGCCGCAACCTTTGTGATTGCCATAACGCCTGCAGCCTCTGCACCTGCACCCTCAAGAAGCTGAAGCTCTTCAGTATCAATAAGATTTTCAAGACCTACGAAGCATACTGCAAGAGTACCTACAACGTTTTCTTTTGCAATAAAGCCTGTTACCGCTGCGGCTGCTAACTGCCAGCTTAAAACGCCTACAATAGGTACAAGAAGATAAGCAAAAGGACTTGCAATTGAAGCAAGGATTGATGCATCCGAGGTTTCTGCAACCTGGAATTTCCATGTGAAGGTCTGCATAATCTGAACTGCAGTATTACAAAGAAGGATAATTGTTGCAGCCTTTACTATGTAAGCCCAACCACGACTGCACATTGATTTGAATGCACCTGCAAGGCTAGGCACCTTATATTCGGGAAGCTCAATAATAAAGAAAGATTTTCTTGCCTTATGACCTGTGATTTTATTTATAAGAAGAGCACCGAGGAAAATAAGAACTATACCTGAAAGGTACATTACTGTGCTTACCCAACCTGCATTATCAAAGAATGCACCTGCAAAAAGAGAGATAACAGGAATCTTTGCACCGCAAGGCATAAAGGGCGCAAGCATTGCGGTTGCTCTTCTTTCACGTTCATTACGGATTGTACGGCTTGCCATAATACCGGGAACAGCACAGCCTACCGTAATAACAAAAGGAATAACTGATTTACCGGAAAGACCTACTCTTTTGAAAATAGGGTCAAGAACAACTGCCACACGTGACATATATCCGCAATCCTCAAGAATTGCAATAAGGAAATACATTACCATAACAAGCGGTAAGAAACCGATAACAGCAATTACGCCACCGATTACACCGTCAACGAGAAGAGCGTAAAGCAAGGGGTTAGCATTTTCGAGAAGTCCGCCTATAAAGCCCTGAAAGCCCTCAAGACCTGCTACAAGGAAATCTGCAATAGGTGCTCCAACCCAAACCTGAGAAATCTGGAAAACAAGCCACATAACAACGGCAAAAATCGGGATACCCAGCCATTTATTAGTAAGAACGGCATCAATCTTATCACCGAAGTTTTTATCCTTTGTATAAACCTTACGTGTTTCAACTGATTTTACTATCTGGTTTACAAATTCAAATCTCTTACGGTCTGCCGCGGTTACCGCCGCTTTATCAGTTAAATTAATGTAATCCTGATAATAAGGTGCTTTTTGGAATTTACCGCACTGAGCAACTGCAGCCTCAACAACGTTTTTAAGACCGTCAGCAGAGGTTGAAACAGTTTCTACGACGGGACAACCAAGCATTTTTGACAATGAATCTACGTCGATTTTAGTTTGCTTTTTCTCGTTTATATCGCTTTTATTAAGAGCAATAACAGTAGGAATTTCTAACTCTAAAAGCTGAGTTGTAAAGAATAGGCTACGGCTTAAATTAGTAGCGTCAACGATATTAATAATAACGTCGGGGTTTTCTTTTTTTACGTAAGAGCTTGTAATACTTTCTTCAGACGTAAACGGTGACATTGAATAAGCACCGGGAAGGTCAACGGCTATAAGCTGTTCATCACCTGAATAGTAAGATTTTTTAATAGGATGCTCTTTTTTGTCTACCGTAACACCTGCCCAGTTACCCACCTTTTCGTTTCTGCCTGTAAGGGCATTATACATTGTGGTTTTACCGGAGTTGGGGTTACCTGTTAAGGCAATTCTCATTGTTTTTTCCTCCTGCTTTCTCTATAAGTTAAATCCTTGTACAACAAGTTTATGATAAACCTTTTAAACGTAATACCGAGTTAGCCTCTGCTAACTCACATTCAAAAAAACAATCGGCGAATACGCCGTTTGCTTAATTCATTCAACGATTATAGCTTCTGCTAACTGATTGTCGATATTGTAGCGACTTTCTTTTATAGAAACAACGCAACCGCTTCTTTTACGGGTAACAACTGTTATAGGCTCACCGCTATAGCAACCGAGAGAAAATAAGAATGCATCTAACTCTTCGTCGTCAGTTACAATATTTTTTATTATGTATTCCTGCCCTTCAACAGCTGACCTTAAATTCATAATAATATCACCAAAAATCTACGTAATATTTCGAGTAAGCATACGCTAACTAAAAAACCTTAAAAGATAGTTAGCCTTCGCTAACTACATTAGAATTATATGCCTGCCGTTGTATTTTGTCAACCCCTTTTTTATAATTTTTTGAAAATTTTTCCAAACAAAAACCGACTTAATTACGCAAAAGAATCAAGTCGGTTAAACATATTATTTAGGTTCTCTGGGTTTCACGTTTACTGAATAATAAGTGTAATAAACAACAAATCCGGGCTTTGCACCGTTCGGTTTTTTAATGTTCTTAACGTCTGTATAATCAACGGTTACAACCGTTCCGTCCTTTGCGGAGCTATAAAAAGCCGCAATCTCCGCCGCTTCAACTATAGCATCGTCAGGTATACCGTTACCGTCGTTTACAAGAAGCACGTGGGAGCCGGGGCATTTTTGAGAATGAAGCCACATATCCCCTCTTTTACCCATTTTAAATGTCAGCTTGTCATTCTGAATATTATTTCTACCGACTAACACCGTAAGACCTTGGCTTGTTTTAAACTCAAGAGGGGCAAGGGCTTGTTTTTTCATTTGCTTTTTACCGCTTTTTTTAGATTTCAAAAAGCCTTGAGCAACAAGCTCGTCTTTAATCTCGCTGAATTCTCTTTCAAGGGTTGAGCGAAGAAGCATATCTTTAACGCTTTCAAGATATTCTAAATCATTTTCGCCCTCTTCAATAAGCTTTATAAGCATATTTTCAGCGGTGCAGGCTTTTCTGTAATCTTTATATAATTTCTGAGCGTTTTGCGACGGTGAAAGAGCAGGGTCAACTGCGATTTTCATAATAGAATTATTGTCATAATAATTCTCGACCTCGTAAAAGCTACTACCCTTTTCTAACTTATACTGGGAAGCGGTTATAAGCTCTGCTTTTATACGAAGAGCATCTCTATCCTCGCATTTTCTCAAGTCTTCACGTTGATTATTAAGCTTTCTTACAACTCTTTCTATAACTGTATCAAGCTGTTTAAAAAGCTCTGTACCTTTTGAACGGGTGCGAAGCACTCGGTCACGCTCGGAATAAAAGCCTTCTAAAAGAGCAAAAACGTTTTCTTTTTCAATAAGTCTATAAGAGCTTCCGTATTGAGTTATTGGTATATATGAAAACTCCATAGGCTTGTTGTTTTCATCAAGCACCATTGTTGGCTGAGGTTTACCGTTTAAAATCAGAGTTTTCAAAGCACTGATTTCGCAAAGCAAGGACATTTTTTCTTCGCTTAAAAGCTCTGAAACTGATTTATCATCGTAGGTAACCCTATAAGCAATTTCTCTTGAAATAAGGGGTGAAACGCCTTGAACCGTTTTTAAAATTGCCGATGATAAACGCTGATTTGACAAAGAAAAAATCTTGTCACAAATATCCCGAGGCTCTGCGTTTCTTATATCGATTTTCTCTTGGGGTGGGGGTAATTTATATTGCGCCCCGGGTAAAACAAGACGGTAAGAGGAGGTTTCGCTGTCAACACGTCTCAAGGCATCAACAATTCTTCCGTCCTCACCGAAAAGGATAACGTTACTGTGTTGAGCCATAATTTCAACGGCTAAGGTAAGCTTTACCCTATCACCTATATCGTTTACCGCGTCGAAATTAAAAAACACAGTTCTGTCAAGCCCGTATTGCTCAACGCCTATAAGGGTTGCACCCGTAAGACGTTTTCTGAAAAGCATACAAAGCATAGGCGGTGTCTGGGGATTTTCGGGCACGGAATCAACCACGCAGAAGCGAGGGCTATTTGCATCCGCCGTATAATAAAGCTTATGCATACCGCCCCTTGTTCGCATTATAAACACCAACTCGTTTTTAGAGGGTTGGTGAATTTTATCAACCTTTGCACCGGCTAAAAGCTCATTTGCAGAGGCTACTAAAAAGTTAAGATAAATACCGTCTAATGCCATTATAATTTCCTTTGTATTGTTTGGTAATGATAGTTTAATAGTTATTTAAAATCAGATGTGTTTAATCGGATTTTTTAAATCAGTTACTTTTATTTCAATTTGATTTGAGAATTCCTTTAATAAAGCTTCTTTTAATTTTTCGCAAATAATATTTTCAGTTTCATAATGCCCTGCGGCAAATAATGAAACACCGATATCCTCGGAAAGCAAAAATTCGTGGTGCTTTGCTTCACCCGTAAGAAGTGCGTCTGCACCGAGAGCTTTTGCAGCTTCTACTAAATCACCGCCCGAGCCTGAGCAAAGAGCGACTTTAGTTATAGCTTTTCCGTTATCGGTATAAGAAACACTACCGCCGAGAGATTTTTTCAAATGCTCTGCAAATTTATCTGCAGAAGTTGCCTCAATTTCGCCGATTTTAAGGAACTCGTCTTCAGTATCTGTTACGTTTTTAATGCCTACAGCCTCTGCAAGGCAAGTATTCACACCGCCTACTGCTTTATCAAGGCAAGTGTGCGATGCAATAAAGCTCATACCGGATACAACTGCATTGTAAACAGTCATATTATCCGTAACCTGAGATATTGGTGAAAAGATTATAGGGTGATGAGTTATAACAAGGTCTGCATCCCATTTTTTTGCCTCTTCAACTACGTTTTTAGTAACGTCAAGGGCAATAAAAATTTTTGAAACATCTTTATCAAAAGAGCCTACGGTAAGACCTGAATTGTCCCACTCTGCCTGAGTAGAAAACGGTGCAAATGAATCTAAAAAGTCATAAATGCTTTTAACTGTTAACTTCATCTTTTTTCTTGCCTTTCTCTTTTTTTAAAACATCATATCTCACAATAGCAATTATGAGAGATGCCATAACAACGCATTCTGTTACAATTCCCGCAATAGAATGAGTAATAATATTATAAACAAGCCAACAAGGTGAGCTTGGGAAGGTTACAAGACGAATTTTAGTTTCACTCTTAAGCCAATAGCTGACTGTTGTTAAAATCATCGCAGTAGAGGGTAAAAATGAATACCAATCGACCCAAGTAACAATACCTGCTACTGCACTTATAACGATAAAAACACCTAACCAAACGGGGCTTTTTGCCCATTTTTTATCGTTATTTATAAACACAAATGAACGTAAAAGGCTTATAAAATTCAAAGCCGCACCTGAATAAGCACCTAAAAGTATGTAATGAATTATAAAAAGAACTGCGGCTATAATCTGAACGGCTATGATTCTTTTTCTTTTACTTTGCTGAAAAGAAAGGCAATTCATTGCCGCACCGCCGAAGCCTATAACCTGAGATACTGTTTCAATCATTTGTAAATCCCTTTAATTTATTTATCGTTTCAAAAAGAGTTTTGCTTTCTTCCTCGCTTAAAGCTGCACTGTTGTAGCGGTCTGAAAGCCTTGAAATCTGTTTTTCAATATGTTTTTTCGCATCCTCCGTAGGTAAAAGCTTACCTAAAAAGCAATCTGCATAAGAGTACTCGGTATTTTCACCGTTATAAAAAGCACTGAAGGCTATATAAACACGTCTGCCCTCATGAGTTGCAATTTCTTTTTCTATTTGAAAACCGTTTTCATATAAAAACTGTCTGAGCTCCTCTGCCCTGCTTTGAGGCTGAAAAACGAAGTGATATTTTTCATCTTTTATCCAAGGAGTTTCCGAAAGCTTTTCGGCAATTAAAGTACCGCCCATACCTGCGAAAACGAATTCGTCGGCATCATCAGGTAAAAAGCTTCTCAAGCCATCTGAAAGTCTTAAAGATATTTTATCGGAAAGTCCGTTCAGTTCTACTGATTTTCTTGCATTTTCTAAAGGCATTTTACCAATATCAGCGGCTATGGCTTTATTTATTTTACCCGTTTCAACAAGGTGAATGGGTAAATAACCGTGGTCAGTGCCGATATCGGCAAGAACGCCGCCGCCCCTGACGAGAGTTGCGGCGGCTTGAAGCCTTGGTGTAAGGTTTTGTGCCATTATTCGCCTAAGAAATTGTTGATTTTCTCGATAAGCTCGTCAGCATTTACGCCGTGAACTGCACAAGCCATTTCAACTGTTTCGCCTCTTGAAGCGGGGCAACCGAGACAATGCATACCCATTTCTAAAAAGAAGGGTGCTGTTTCGGGAGCAGCATCAAGAATAGTACCGATAACTGTATCTTTAGTAATTTTCATATTAAAAACTCCTTTTGTTTTGATTTCCTCGTTATTATACCATAAGAAAAATCAAAAATAAACAGAAATATGAAACTTTTTAACATATTTTATTGTATGTAATTGTTTGTTTTTACAATTGAATTAAATTTGTAAGAGTGGTAAAATTATATTGATATATTTTGCGGTGATTATCCGTTAACATACAGGAGGACCTACATATGTTCCAAAAAGATTTTAAACCCGCACTCAGATTTATGGTTGTAAGCGATATCCACTATAAAGACGAGCCCTGCGTTGAAGAAGAGAGAATGGCTAAAGCATTACAAATTGCTTACCGTTTAAGCGAAGAAAGCGAAAGCTACAAAAAGCTTGATGCTATTTACGCAGTCGGTGACTTCGCAAACAGCGGTACTGAAACCCAGATGAGAAAATTCAAAGCAACTCTCGATAAATATTGTAAAGAAGAAACTCAGTATTGTCTTATGATGGCAAGCCACGAATATCACGGCGGCGGTGTTGAAAAAGCACACGAATTATTTAAAGAGATTTTTGATATGCCCGTTGATAACCACAGAGTTATAAACGGCTTCCACTTCATCAGTATGACCTGCTCTCACGCTTGTGAATTTGAGGATGATAAGGTTGATTTTGCAAAAAAAGCGCTTAAAGAGGCTCGCACAGCAGACCCCAAGAAGCCTATTTTCTTCTTCCAGCATCCCCATATTACAGATACTGTTTCAGGTAGTATTTACTGGGCAGATGAAAAATTCTACACAACCTTTATGGATTTCCCTCAGGTTATTGACTTTTCAGGTCACTCACACGTGCCGATTAACGATCCCCGTTCAATTTTCCAGAAGCATTTCACCGCTCTCGGCACAGGCTCTCTTTCATATTTTGAGCTTGACGAATTTGACAAATATTACGGTACTGTTCCGCCCAACAAAGCAGACTGTGCGCAGATGCTTTTAGTTGAAGCAGATGAAAACGGCAGAGTAAGAATTTATCCTTATGACGTTCTTACAGATAACTTCTTCCCCTTCGTTTGGGAAATTGACGAGCCCTGGAACCCCGAAAGCTTTAAATACACAGATGCAAGATATAAAACCGATAAAGCACCTTACTTCCCCGAGAACACTCTTCTTCAGGTTACAGACGTAACCGATAAGGGCTTTAAGCTCACCTTCTCTCAGGCAAAGAGCGACGACGAATATGTTAACGATTACAAGATTGTTGTTAAAGAAAAAGCAACTGATACAATCGTCAAGCAGTCTTGCCTTTGGAGTGAATATTATTTCTACAATATGCCCGAAACACTTTCAATAACCTTTGATGACCTTGATTCAGGCAAGGACTACACAGTTGATATTTTTGCAGGCAGCTTCTGGAACACTCTTTCAAAGCCTGTTTCAACAGAGGTTACAACAAAGTAAACAATAATACATAACATAAATATTCCGTTAAGGGAGGATTAAAATATGGACAGAATTTTAGTTGACGGTATGCGACTCGTTGACGAACACGGCAGAGAACGTATTCTCAGCGGTATGAACATTTGCGACAAAAGAGATTTTGATAAATCAATGCCCGGTCTTGCAACAAACGCAGACAATTTCCCCTTTGAAGAATTCAGAGCAAGAGGTTACGATATTATCCGTTTAGGCTTTACCTGGAGTATGATGGAGCCGGTTCCCGGAAAATATAACGAAGAGCTTATAAAATCAATTTGCGAATTCCTTGATAAAGCAGAAGAATACGGTGCTTACGTTTACCTTGACTGCCATCAGGACGTTTATTCATCATATTGCTACGGTGACGGTGCTCCCCGTTGGGCAACAATTACCGACTGCTACGTGCCGAGAAAGCAGATTGCAGTATGGGCAGAGCCTTATTTTTACGGCAAGGCATGCTTCAGAGCATTCGACAACTTCTGGGCAAACGTTCAATACAACAAAAAAGGCTTGCAGGATTATTTTGCAGATATGTGGAAGCATCTTGCAGAGGCAGTTAAAGACAAGCCTGCTTTATTCGGCTTTGACTTTTTTAACGAGCCCTTCCCCGGTGCAGACGGTGGTAAAATTTTCAGAACACTTATCAAGAACCTTGTTAAAAACTCTGTTACAGACAAGAGAGTTGACCTTATTGAGCTTGCAAAGGTTGGTCTTTTCAGCGATGAAAAGCCGAAAGCTCTTGACCAGTATTCAGGTGACGTTTTAAAAGACATTACATTGAAATGTGCTCCTATCGTTGAGCGTTTCGACGTAGAGAGATATTCTCCCTTTGTTAGCAAAATGGCAACCGCAGTAAGAGAAGTTACCGACAAGGGTATTATGTTTATGGAAAACAACTATTACTCAAATATGGGTATCCCCTGCTGCAATACACCCGTTATGGTTAAAGGCGAAAGAGAATCACAACAGCTTTTCGCACCTCACGCTTACGACCTTATGGTTGATACACCGGCTTACAAATATGCAAGCAATTCCCGTGTTGGCTTCATCTTTGATGAGCACAGAAGAACACAGGAAAGACTCGGTGTGCCTTGTATTGTTGGTGAATGGGGCTCTTGTGCAGAGGGTGACGGCTGGTATCCTCATATAAGATTCTTACAGGATAAATTTGACTCATACAAATGGAGCAACACTTACTGGTGCTACTTTGACGATATGTTTAAGCAGGACTTTATGAAGGTTATTACAAGATTTTGTTTTAAGGTAGTTACAGGTGAAATTGTTTCATACAAATACGACCACGAAGACGGTGAATTTAAGCTTAAATATATTCAGGATAAGAAATATAAAGTTCCTACCATTGTTTACGTTGACAAGGAGCCTAAAAAAATCGAATGTGACGGCAAGTACAAGATAATTGAGCTTCCCGGTAACATCGGTTACGATATCGAATTCAAAACGGGTATCGGTGAACACGAAATAGAAATTGAGTTTTAAAATTCAACCTAAAGCTAACCCCCACTTCAGTGAAGTGGGGGTTTTTGTAATCCGACGTCTTAAGCCACGTAAGGCTCGGTTACGTATTCGCCTAATTCTTCATCGTAATATTCGTAGTAATCGTAATAATGCTCGTTGCCTATATAGTAATCATACCTTGCAATATCGATTTCATCGTTTTGCACCTTATAGTAATATTCATCAAGGGGAATTGAATTTATATAAACCTCTTTAATTTCAAAAATACCGTTATAAACCTTTAACACCATATAAGCTTTTGTTTCGGGGCCCTCACAATGATTTTTATAGATGTTGTCAGCTTCCTGCACTTTATCATATAAATTCACGTAATACATATCGTAAAAATCATATCCGTCGGGCATATCGTTTTTTCTGTAATCAAAATAACTTAATTCATTTCCGTCTTCATTTAAATTAACGTACATCTTATCGTCGGGCTTTTCATCTGTCCTTTCCCACCTATAGAAGCCCGGCTCAACTTCTTTAAAGACAGCGTAGTTTTTAGAGTAATCGGGGTAATTTAAGCTGTTACAGGAAATACCAAAGCTATCCTCGTAGCAGTAAACACCGTCGATATATACGTTTATTTCTTTATAATTGGCGTTAAATTCTTTCATTTTATTTTGGTAATTAATAAGCATTGTAACGGGAACGGCTAACTGAATAATTATTATAACAACTAAAAAGATTGCCATTTTTTTATTTTTCATCATCCTGCACCTCCTGAGTATTTTCGGTTAAAACCTCTGCTTTGACTTTAGAATGCTTTGTTATATAGAAGTTTGCGATAAATAAAACCGTACCGCTTACCATAAAGGCTATACCCATAATCAACGGGTCGCTGTAATAGCTGTTAAGAGCGAAGAATATAAGGGCAAGCACCATTGCAAGACCTATATTCATTGAGAAATACTTTCTTTCCTGAGCACCTTTTACTATAAGAGCTATTCCTTGAATAACGGTTACTGTAAAGAAGCTTAATGCTATAACCATCGTCATTGCGGGAATTTTATATAAAACGGATGCAAGCGTATTTACCGTAAGCCCTATAACAGATGCTACGCAGAAGGCTGTTTTAGCTTTGTTTTTCTCAAAGCTTTCAGCACCTTTAATAAAGCCGAATATAATTAAGGCTAAAGCAACTAATACACCGAAAATTCCTTCTGAAATACAATCCTTATTCCAGGTATCCCAATGCTCGTTAACCATTGTAGAAAAAGTTGAGCCTACGGTAACAATACCGCTACCTGCAACACCGAAAAGGTAGAAGGGTGATGCCCAGCTTTCTTCTTTATCAAGGCAGTAAAGGCATAAGAATAATGCACCGACTATCATAAGAGCTATGCTTTCATATTCAAGCACGAAGCCACAAGCAACAGTGCTTACTATTGATGCTATAACCGATATCCATTTACAGTATTGAAATCTTACGTCACTGCTTGAACGAGAATTTTTATATGTGAATAAATAACCGGGTATCATAAGAAGTATTAAGCTCGCTCCACTCCACAAATTACTGCTTAACATACTCGTAAAACCAAGTGAGCCTGCAATAGCGG
Source organism: Acutalibacteraceae bacterium (assembly GCA_045592945.1). Taxonomy (GTDB): domain Bacteria; phylum Bacillota; class Clostridia; order Oscillospirales; family Acutalibacteraceae; genus DTU089. Next base: position 70,385 of record JAZNVT010000019.1, read on the forward strand.
CGGAATAGTAAAACGCAAGGGGTATCGTTGCATTAAACAGGAAGATTATCGGTAAGCTCAGCAACGCATCTATAAGAAGACAGTTAAGAACGCCTAAATGAATACCGAAAAGGTTACTGAACATACCTACCGTTGCGGTTACGCCAATAGTCCAGAGTATTGATGCACCCTCGCACCAGACAACGTTTTCACGTTTTTTGAGAAATGTGAAAACCGCTATACCCTGCCCTATTAACATAGGTAAAAATGAAATTATCATTCTTCCTGTTAAAGGAAACTTTTCCCACAAGCCTACTAAAAGGAAGGTTAAGCCTACACCTAAAAGTAAGGAGCCTAAAACCGAGAAAACCGTTGTTAAAACTTTATTCGTTTTTTCTGTTTTATTGTTTCTGTTTTCATTTTCGTATGTTTCATTTTCAATCAAATTCAACATTGTTATCACCTCTTTTATAGTTGACGGTTGTTCATCAACTCCCGTTGACTATACTATGACACACAAAAAGAAAAAACTGACCAAAATGTAACTTTCGGTCAGTTTTTTGTAATTTTCGGTTAATTTTATTCGTTTTCAGCTATTTTCACAAGCTCTTCAGCTCGTTTTAAAGCGATATCAATATGAGGGCAGAAGTTTTCAGCACCTATTCTTTTATAAATACCCGATTTCTTTAAAATCTTAAGGGGTTGCTCGTTAAGATGAGAAACCACAAGCTTAATTCCTTTTTTATCGAGGCTTTCCAAAATCGTTTCAAAAGCGTGAATACCTGTTGCATCTATTGCAGGTACGCTTCTCATACGAAGAACGAGAACCTTTTTTGTCTTATCGGCTCTCAAAACGGCATCGGAAAATTTTGTTGCAACACCGAAGAAAATCGGTCCTGTTATTTCAAAAACAGAAACACCATCGGGTATTGTTTTTAAGCCGATGTTATCCTCGTCGGTTGCTTCGTCAATTTCCTTCCAGCCGTATGCATTAGTTTCATCACTCATTCGCTTCATAAAGAGAAGTGTTGAAAGCACAAGACCTACGCAAATAGCAACAACAAGGTCAAACACGATTGTAAGAACAAAGGTTACTACGAGTACGAGAATATCACTTTTCGGTGAATGCTTAACTATTGAAACGAATTCTCGCCACTCGCTCATATTGTAAGCTACCATAAAGAGAATTGCTGCAATTGCAGGCATAGGAATATATGATGCTAAAGGCATAGCCACAAGAAGAACAACGAGAAGAACAACCGCGTGTACCATACCCGCAACAGGTGTTCTACCTCCGTTTTTAACGTTAGCCGCAGTTCTTGCTATAGCACCCGTTGCAGGAATACCGCCGAAAAGAGCAGAGCAGATGTTACCTGCACCTTGAGCTATAAGCTCCATATTTGAGTTGTGACGGCTACCTATCATACCGTCGGCAACAACGCAGGAAAGAAGGCTTTCAACAGCCGCAAGAACAGCAATTGTTACCGCATCGGGTATAACTGCTTTAACAGTATCAAAAGAGAACGAGGGAATTGAGGGCTTGGGTAATTCTGAAGAAATTTCGTAAAGGTCACCGATTGTAAGAATGTTTAAATCAAGAACCTTAACAAGCAATGCTGAAACAAGAATTGCAATTAAGGATGCAGGGATTTTCTTTAAAAATTTTGGTGAAACAATAAGAATCAAAAGTGAAACTCCGCCGATAATAGTTGCCTCAATATTAATCGTACTAAAGCAAGCAACTACCTCTTTTACCTTATCAATTGTTTCAATAGGAGCTTCGTTAAAGGTAAGACCGAAAAAGTCTTTAATCTGACCGATAAGAATCGTAATAGCAATACCCGAGGTAAAGCCCGTAGTAATTGTAAAGGGTATAAATTTAATAAGGCTACCCAACTTAAATACACCCATTAAAATAAGCATTATACCCGCAAGAATTGTTGCGATTACAAGACCCGAAAAGCCGTTTGTTGCAATAACACCCGCTACTATTGAAGCGAAAGCTGCCGTAGGACCTGCAATCTGAACACGGCTACCGCCTAAAAAGGATATAACAAAGCCTGCGGCAATTGCTGTATAAAGGCCTTGCTCGGGTGTCGCCCCCGAAGCGAGAGCTAAAGCAATAGAAAGAGGCAAGGCAATTATAGCAACTATAAAGCCTGCGGTAATATCTTTAATAAGCTGTTGCTTTGAATACTTTTTCATTGTAGAAAAAAGCTTTGGTTGAAGTTTTCCCATACCTATCCCCTATATATTTAAAAATTACGTGGGTATTATAAACCTCTAAAAGTTACTTTTCAAGAGAAAAAGCAAAACTTACGGCTTTTTTATTAGTAGTATTTATACAATTAGAAAGGTAATATTTTGTTGAGGTTTCACAAAACACTGAAACATCCCAATTTCAATTGAGGTTTTTGAGAAAAAATGTTATAATTTGTACATAAAGCACGCTACATAAACAGCAATCAAAATAAGGCGGGTTTTAAGTATGGCATGAAAACAGGAACAAGAGTTTTCTCTGTAAAAAACAAGTAAAACAAAAAAAGTTGCACCCCTCCTGTCCGAACCATCCCCCGTTTGCCATTGGAGGTATCTTTAATGGAAGAGATTTTACAAGTAATTCAAGATATTCACCAAAACTTCACCTCTGATATCGAAAATTTTAATTTTGATGTTTTAAGAAAGAAACGCGAAGAATTGATTGATTTGGGTAAAACAATAGGCTGTAAAGAAGGATTTTTCAAAGATTATTTAAATTCTTTGGATGTTTCATATAAGTACTCCTGTTTTTCTCATTCATTTTGGGGATATTATACGCCGTCGATTATTGATGATTTCGTAATACGAAACCAAAAACGTCCTAAAAAACTCTTCAAACAAAAACCGCAAAGGCCAACATATTACGAGTATGTTTATAATGGCAATCAGTTGGTCGCTCTGAATTATATATCTAATGAAAATGTATATTCAACCACATATTTTTGCTATGTAGAAAATAGGATTTATAGTTTTACTTTCCCTGAACCGTTTAAATATGAGGTTCGTATTTATGAAGCAGAGTTCGATAATTCAGAGAAAATCAAAACCGTTTCATATATAGATACATTCGGTTTACCAGAAAGTGAAACTGATGAAAAGGTTTTGAGGAAATGTCAAAAAGGTGTAAAAGCCGCTTTGCTTGATTTTCAGTATTACCATTATAACGAATCTGGAACTCTTGAATACGGAGATAATTATACGAGAATCTATAATTTTTCTCCTCAAATTTCAGGGCTAAAATTAGGGCAACGATTTCGTTTCACTTATGATGATAACGGCAAAATAACAGAATGCTATTATTCAAAAGATGAGATACCTTGTGTATTTGTGCCTACACCCGAAGAAAGAAATACACCATTTGATAATACAGACAGGTCTTACGAATATTTTAAAAATATGGGGTTGTTATAAAGGAAGTTGGTTGTTATGCGGGTGAAGTTACTTGCATGTACCACCCACCATTGCCATCGGCAATGGTCCCCCCTCCTTTTTGCAAGCAAAAAAGAGGGATAGGTTTCGCTACAATTTAGTTTATAGAAAAAAATTGGGTCTGCGATAGCAAATGTAATTGCCGTCGCAGACCCTTTTCTATTATCTATTCAATATTATCTTTTATCTCTTATCTTGCGAAGCTGCTGGAGACTGGTGACTGGTGACTGGTGACTAAAAACAGCAACTTTTTCATTTTATTATTAATCTGCGAAGTGCTCTGCTTCGAGCATTGCGCAAAGGGTGTGGTAAATCGGCAAGGTGTATTCCTGTATTTCTGCCGTAACCGTTGAGGGTACTTTAATTACTGCATCTGAAATTTCGGCTAATTTACCGCCGTTTGCACCAACTATTGAAACTACCTTTCCGCCTTTTACCTTAGCGGTTATTGCGGCGTTTACAACGTTTTCGGAATTGCCTGAGGTTGAAAGACACAAGAGCACGTCTTTTTTTCTCATAAGGCCGTAAACCTGCTGAGCGAAAACGGTATTACTTTCGCAATCGTTACTGATAGCGGTAATAAGTGCAGTTTCGCTTGCAAGTGATATTGCAGGTAAAGCACCTTGAAGAGCTACGCCTAGCTTTTCTGCACCGTAGCTTCTGAAAGCTTCTTTTACGTCAATAGGAAGCTCTCTTTCAAGCATAAAGCCCTTCATAAGCTCGCCTACTATATGATGACTGTCTGCTGCACTTCCGCCGTTACCGCAAACAAGAAGCTTACCTCTTACGTTATAGCACTCGTTTATGTAATCAAAAACGGATACAAAATCCTTTTTACAATTTTCCAGCTTCGGGTATCTTATAAAAAGCTTACTACCGATACTTTTAACGTTATCTTTCATTTTCTATCACCTCAAAAAAGTAAACCTAAGGATGCGAAATCACCTATACTGTCGCCTAATTCAGCAGAGAGTATTTTACAGCTTTTCACGTTATCCGTTAATGCTTCATTTTCTATAATTTCTTTTATTTCACTTTGAAAGAACTCTTCGTTTCTTTCAAAAATGCTACCTATAACAATAGCTTCGGGGTTTATTATATCAATTATAACCGAAAGCCCCCGACCTAAATACTCGGCACATTTTTTATAAACTGCGGTTGCGAATTCATCGCCCTCATACATAGCCTTTGCAATATTTGCCGCAGTAAGATTAGAAAAATCGGCTTCACTTTCAAAAAGTGAGCTTTTTTTATTTTCACGAAGATACTCTATAGCGGTAAGCTCTGCTAATTTTTTAATTCCGCCACCCGAGCAAAATCCCTCAAAGGAGCCTTTTTTACCATAGCCCTCAGGACCGTCTTCAGAAAGCCTTATATGGCCTACCTCACCTGCTCCGTCGTTTGTGCCTGTGTAAAGCCTGCCGTCAAGAATAAGACCTGCACCCATACCCGTACCGAATGTAAGGAAAACGAGATTTTGGTAGCCTCTGCCTGCACCAAATCGCCATTCGGCAACCGCACAGGCATTTGCATCGTTATGAAGAATTGCTTTCACGCCAAAATGCTCACTTACTATATTAACTATCGGCACGTTATCCCAATCGGGTAAATTAGGCGGACACATTATAACACCTTTTTTACTGTTAAGCGGTCCGCCACAGCTGATACCGACACCGATCAACTCGGTATTTTTGACGTTGTTTCTTTCAAGCAGTTCATCAGCTTCAGAAAGAATTTCTTTTATTATTTCGTTGTAACCACGTTTGACGTTTGTGGGAAATTTTATTTTATCGATTATAAAATCACTGATATTATCGGAAATTTCACCCTTGCCTAAAACGACGGCACATTTTGTTCCGCCTATATCAATACCTAATAAATACACCTTATCACCGCCAAATCCATGGTAGCTTCATAATACCAAAAACATTATAAAAAAACAACATTCACAAGCGATTTTGTGAATTTTCTTACGAAATTTCTTTTCTACTGTTAAAGGTTTCCTCACCTATTCTTCTTATAGTTGTTTCTACCGTTACCGAAAGCTTGATTTCTGGGAAGGTATTTTCCCAACCATCTGCAAGAGTTTTATATAAAGCTAAATTTTCAAGCCTTAACCTTTTGCCGAATCTTATTACGTCTGACGATGGCGTGTTTTGTAAAGAAATAAATGCATTTTCAACCTTTTTGCAAATTGATTCCCCTACACCTTTTTGAAGTGCATTAAGAATTTCGGTATCGTTTTTAAAATTCTCCTGACCCTCAATTTCATCTAAATCGCAGGAAAGCTTTATTTTCATATTGTATTTTAAAACGCCGTCATCCTCGATAATTTCAAAAGAGGTTTTACCTTTATTTATTAAAAACGTTGCTTTTCCTTTATCGGAAATATGGGCGGTTATATAGCCTTTTTTTACGGTATCGTTCAAAAAGGCAAGTCCCTCGGCGGTAGCAGAATCTATATATTTTAAAAATTTACCGTCTGCACCGAAAACACCGCAACCGTCCAAAAAGTAGTTTTCGTTTTCACCGTTTTTTTGAACGCTTACGGCAGGAATACAAAGACCCGAGGTAGCATCCTTAAGATGATTTACCGCATCAATTATACGAACTCGTGGAATTATTGAGTTATTATAGCCCTCTTCAAGCATATTTTCTAAAATTTCACATTTAACTCCGTCTTTAAAAAGCTCCGCCCTTATTAAATCCTCGGCTGAAGAATTTTTAGCAACGCAGATAAGCTGTGAAACCCTTGAATCGTAATCTCTTTCAAAAAAATCTATTACGTCTCTTAAATCACGGTTTATTGCTTTTTCACCTAAAACTACAACTCGGTTATGGGCAAAAAGTGGCTCGTTTCCGCTTTTTTCGGTAAGCTTTCTTAAAGCCTCGGAAACTGTTTCTCCGTTTGCAGAATATATTTTAGTTTTGTTTTCGCTTGTACCGTCACCGCCGGGACTACCGCTTTGCTCATTATTTAAAATTTCTACGGTAACGGTATAAATATCATTTTCGAAATCAATACCTATCCCCTGCATTATCATCAATTCTGAAAGCTCTGTGCCCGGTTTTTCGCAGGATGAAAAAAGCGTTACACAAAACAAGCACAAAAGAAATACAGTTACAATTTTAATTCTTCTCATAATTTTTCCGCCTATCATAAATAAAGTTAACCCCTATCAATATTGCAGGTAAAATTATTACGGGTACAACGTAAACACCGATTGCAACCGCTGCAGAGGAAACGAAAGAAAAACGAACAATATTACTTGAAACAAAAACAAGAATTGAAGCTATAGCCACACCTATAAATGCAGAAAACAGTTTTCTGTGCTTATTGATTTTTTTGAAGCTGAAAGAAAAGGTCTGCACGATTACATAAATAAAAAACGTTAATTTAACTACTATGCATAGAATCCATATAGCAGTTTCTAAAGCATCTAACCTTTCAAAAAGTCCGAATTCTGCAAGGGAAATTGCCGCATAGGTTGGAAAAAGCTGAGTGTCTGCAAATTCGCCTAGGGTGCCTACAACGAAAAACAATATAATTGAAAACGAAACGGCACTTAAAATACTCCATAAAAGATAGTTTTTCTTTACGTTCCCTTTAATATTTGAAACCACAAGCGGAATTGTGCCGATTTCGGAGGCTTGAATTGAAAAGTAAAGGCTGTCTTTCGCAAAATCGGTTACACCGTTTTCAAAAACAGGTGTAAAGTTAAGAAAATCCACCTCTTGAAACAAGGTTAAAGCCGCAAATCCGGTTGCTAAAACAACTATCATTACAAATACCGTGCTTGCTCTTGAAAGACCGCCTAAGCCTAAATGAGATAAAAAGCAACAAACGATTATTAGACCTACGAGGAAAAAAGTCATATCTTTACCGGGGAAAAGCTCCGAGGATGCAAATAAATCAAACCTTGCCGCAGTTATAAGAGCATCAAAAAAATACACAACACCGTATAACACAGAAATTATTTTAAATACCTTACTTTTTGAAAGCTTTTTTCTTTGTTCAACTGAAAACACCTTGTATTTATTCATAAGGTAACACATAGGAAGAAAAGCAACTATACTTACGACAGCAAAGACTAACGGACGAAGAAGCGAATCCGTTTGAGCTACGCTTACTCTACGGTCGGCAATATACATAAATATACTGCTTAACACCGACAGATATAAAAGAGAAAAAAACTGTGACGGTGTCACTCTGTCTTTAAGCATCGTTTAAATTCTTCCCCTCTTCTTTTGTCATTTTAAGACCGTTTATATCAAATATCCTTGTACCTAATTTTTCGTTACTTAATCTGAATACAGAATCTCTGAAAAGAGCTTTATCGTAAGGCGTAAGCGGTGCTAAAAACGGCACTCCGTAATCGGTCATAGAAGCAAGGCTTATAACGAATACTGCCGCACCTATCACAATTCCGTAAAGCCCCGTGCTACCACCTATGAGAATAAAAACTATTCTTAAAATCGCTATAGGCTGATAAACGTCTGAGGATACAAGAGAGCAAATAGCCGTTAAAGCAACAACAATAAGCATAGGCGCACCTATAAGACCTGCCGTTACCGCCGCATCACCTATAACAAGAGCACCGACTATACTTATAGCATGACCTACGGTTTTCGGCATTCGAAGCCCCGCTTCTCTCACAATCTCATAAATAAAATGAATAATCAGCGCTTCAATAGTCAGCGTAAACAAGGTGTTACTTTCCATAATTACAATGTTATACAGCATATCGTCGGGTAGCATTTCCTGATGAAATAGACCTATTGAAACGAAAACGCCGGGTAAAAACACGCTTATTAAAAATGCAAGTATTCTTACACTTCTCATAAACGCCGCATAAAATGGACGGTTAACGTAATCGTCAAGGGTTTGAAAATTTTCAATAAAAAGACGGGGCACTACAAGTGCAAAGGGTGTGCCGTCAATAATTAACCCCACCTTACCCTCGCAAAGCTTGGCGGCAAAGGTGTCGGGTCTTTGAGTTTCACCAACCATTGTAAAAAGGCTTTTTCTTTTTGTATCTAAGGTTTTTCTAAGATACCCCGCACCTAAAACCATATCAATATTAAGTCCTTGCAGACGGCTTCGTACTTCTTCGAGAGTATCAGGGTTCACTCTACCCTTCATATAGCAAATAAGCACTCTGGTTTTTCCCGTTTTGCCCGTTTCAAGCATCTCAATTTTAAAATTAGTTGTACAAAGCCTTTTTCTGACTAGGGTAAGATTTGTTTTAATATTTTCTGTAAAGCCTTCTCTTGAACCAAACTCCTGCACCTCGGTATCGGGCTCGGTTATTGCTCTTTCGGGTATATTCTGCACACCGAAAATAATGCATTCCTTTTGCCCCTCAAGGAAAATAAGAAGAGTTCCCCTTAAAAGCTGCATTATTGCATTATCAAGGCTTGTTTCTTTCTTTTGCTCTGTACCGCAGATGATTCTGTCGGCAATAAAATCAAGCGGTGAAGCCTCAGGCAATTCGCCTTTATAAGACAATATCGGTCTTATGGCATTATCAGCAATTTTTTGAGAATTACAAAGACCGTCACAATTTGCAAATACAACACATTTGCCGTTACAATAGCCTTTTTTTACCACTATATCAAAGCTCCCCTCAAAGGCTTGCTTTATAAGTCTGCCGTTTTCAACGGCGTTTTCACGAATATCACCGAAAGACTCTTCAGTTAAATTATCAATATTTAAAAACGTATTTTTTTCACTCACATAATCACCGAAAATGTTTTTTCCTTTTTTTATAAGAATATACAAAGCCTTACAGGAAAAGATAATTCCGGTGATTAAAATGACAACTATTGCTATAAGAACGTTTATTGTCTATTGCCTTGTGGCAGTTTTTATAAGAATAATGGGAAAAAGGCAGTTAGGCGAATTGCAACCCGGTGAGCTTGTAATAACAATTTTAATATCTGAAATTGCCGCCGCACCTATAACGGACGTTGACAAGCCCTTACTTCATAGTCTTATTCCCTTAATGCTTCTCGTAAGCTTTGAAATTATCAGCTCGTTACTTAATTTAATAAGCGTTAAATTCAGAACTGTTACCGAAGGAAACCCTATAACAGTTATAAGAAACGGTGAGCTACAACAAAAACAGATTAAAAAATTAAGATTTACAATAAACGATATTTTGGCGGCACTCAGGCAAAAGGATATTTTTGATATTGAAGACGTTGAATTTGCAGTTATAGAAACAAACGGTATGCTTTCCGTGCTTTTAAAGCCCGACAAAAGAAGCTCTACGCCCGCAAACTACGACAAGCCTGAAAAGGACAACGGAATGCCCTGCCCCGTTATTATAGACGGAAAAATAATCACTAACAATTTTAAGGATTGCTTTACAAACCACACTGAAATTGAAGGTGCGGTAAAAAGAAAAAATATAGCAAAAGAAAAGATTGTTTTAATGACAATGGACAAGAATAAAAACATAAATATTATTGAAAAGGATGATTAAATGAGCCGTAGAATAATTGCAATTTCATTTTTAATAGCTTCAGTTTTCATAAGTATTTTTGCTTCTTACAAGGTTCAAAACGTATGTAACGCCGCAACAGAAAAAATTGAAAATATAATTAAAGTAAGCGAAACGGATTTACAAGAAGCGAAAGCACAAACACAACGGTTTTCGGAATACTGGCAACAAAACAGTGCTGCTTTAAAGCTTTTTGTAGGTACGGAAAAAGCCTTGAACGTAAAGCTTTCAATATATGAGATGCTTTTTCTTTTAGAACAAAATAACGTTGAAGATTTTCTTGAAGAGGCATCAAGCTGTAAAAGAAGCCTTAACAATATAGCTGAATTTGAAAAATTGACGTTAAACGCAGTTTTATAAGCCTTTTTATTCGTTATATACGCTATAATATGTAAATAATTGATGAATTCTATTGAAAAAACTCCCCTTAAGGTATATAATTTAACTAACGTTAATATATACGTGAAAGGATGGTGGTTTTGGTGATGCTTTGGATTTGGGTTGCTTTGCTTGCTATTTTTGTAATAATTGAAGCTACTACAGCTCAGCTACTTACAATATGGTTTGCTATCGGCTCATTTGCGGCTCTCGTAACGTCTTTCTTTACTGACAACGTTCTCATTCAGGTTGTTGTTTTCGTAGTTGTTTCCGTTGTAATTTTAGCGGCTACAAGACCCATCGTAAAGAAAATGACGGCAGCTAAAAAGCAAGCCACTAACGCTGATATGTACATAGGTCAGGAAGGTATTGTTACCGAAGAGATTGATAACATTTCAGCAAAGGGTCTTGTAAAGGTAAAAGGCGCTGTCTGGACTGCTCGCAGTGAAATTGATAACGTAAAAATCGCTGAGGGCACACACGTTACAGTAATAAGAATCGAAGGCGTTAAGCTTATTATACGCCCCGTTTCTCAAATTTAAGGAGGTTTTTCTATGTCATTTATCGCTTTAAGTACAGCAGGTACAGTTGGTGTCGTTGCTATTCTCGCAGTTGTTGCAATAATCGTTTTACTTATTATTGCAAATATCAAAATCGTTCCTCAGTCAAAGGCATACGTTGTTGAGCGTTTAGGCGCTTACTTTGCAACATGGGAAACAGGTCTTCACGTTAAAATTCCTTTTATTGAAAAGGTTGCTAAGGTTGTTTCTCTTAAGGAGCAGGTTGTTGACTTCCCGCCTCAGCCCGTTATCACAAAGGATAACGTTACTATGCAGATAGATACAGTTGTTTTCTTCCAGATTACTGACCCTAAGCTTTTCTGCTACGGTGTTGAATATCCTATTTCTGCTATTGAAAACCTTACTGCTACAACTCTTCGTAATATCATCGGTGAGCTTGAATTAGACCACACTCTTACATCCCGTGATACTATCAATGCTAAAATCCGCGGTATTCTTGACGAAGCTACTGACCCTTGGGGTATCAAGGTTAACAGAGTTGAGCTTAAAAACATTCTTCCTCCTCGCGAAATTCAGGATGCCATGGAAAAACAGATGAAGGCAGAACGTGAACGTCGTGAGGCCGTAACCAAGGCAGAAGGTGAGAAGAAAGCAGCGATTCTCGAAGCAGAAGGTAAAAAAGCTGCAGCTATCCTTGAAGCAGAAGCTGAAAAGGAATCGGCAATTCTTCGTGCAGAAGCTGAAAAAGAAAAGAAGATTAAAGAAGCTGAAGGTCAGGCGGCAGCAATCCTTAAGGTACAGCAGGCAAATGCAGAAGGTATCCGTATGATTCGTGAAGCCGGTGCAGACGAAGCTGTTCTTAAGTTAAAGAGTCTGGAAGCTTTTGGTGCTGCTGCAAACGGCAATGCAACCAAGATTATTATTCCTTCCGAAATTCAGGGAATTGCAGGTCTTGCAAAGTCTGTTACGGAAGTTGCCGGCAAGTAATACAAACGGAAGGTAGATTAGAAACATGAATTTAAAAGGACGTTCATTTTTAACTTTAAAGGATTTTACTGCAGAAGAAATTTTAGGTCTGGTTGATTTGGCAGCTGACCTGAAGGCCAAGAAAAAGCAGGGTATCACCGGCGACAGTTTAAAAGGAAAAAACATCGCGCTTATTTTCGAAAAGCCATCCACCAGAACCCGATGCGCTTTTACCATAGGCTGTCTGGATGAAGGCGGTCACCCGGAATATCTGGGCAAGAATGATATCCAGCTTGGCCACAAGGAAAGTGTGGAAGATA
>JAZNVT010000020.1:0-67311 GCA_045592945.1 Acutalibacteraceae bacterium
TACTAAAATATGGAGGTAAAACTTTATGAAACAATCAACTAAATTGTTGAGCTTGGTTCTTGCACTCGTTATGGCTTTCAGCTGCATGACTGTTATCGGTAACGCTGCTCTTGTTAAAAGCGAAGTTGCGTGGGATAACATTGATGACGCTAACTTGACAGCCGAACAGGTTGCTGACCTTGCACTCGACCTTGTAGACAACGATCTCCTCGCAGGTATTGAAACAATTGACCAACACACGCGTATTTTTGTATTGGCGTACTAAAATATGGAGGTAAAACTTTATGAAACAATCAACTAAATTGTTGAGCTTGGTTCTTGCACTCGTTATGGCTTTCAGCTGCATGACTGTTATCGGTAACGCTGCTCTTATCAAGAGTGAGGTTACTTGGGACAACATCGACGATGCTGATTTAACGCCCGAACAGGTTGCTGACCTTGCACTCGACCTTGTAGACAACGATCTCCTCGCAGGTATGGAAACAATTGACCTTTCTATCCTCGGTGAGCTCAGACTCAACAAGATTGACTACATCTGCGAAGACATTAGTGATCTTACAGGTGGTTTCGTTTGGACAATCGGTAAAGGCCTTCTTGGTGACCTTGGTGATATGGACTTCAGCCCCATTAAAAACAAATCAAGAAGCCAGGGCGATTTACAGATGATCAAAAACGTTGTTGCTCTTGTTGGTAATGACAACAACTCATCAATTCTTTCAAAAGTTGCTTACGGTATCGGTACCAGCAACGGTATCAGCCTTGGTCTTGTAGGTAACTTCCTTGACCTTGGTGATATCGGTGATTTGCTTGGCGATATTCCTAAGTTAGTAAGAACCTTGGTTTATGACTTAATTATCCACGGTTCATACGGTTATGATAAGAATGCAGAAGAGCTTGACAACAACATTCCTTTCTCAAACTTGGATGTTATGGCTAACACAGCTATAAACAACCTTCTTATCAATCCTCAGGATTATGATTATAACCCTGATACAGATGAGAAAGTTTGGGATATGAAATCAGTTATTCTTCCCGGCTACGCTGCAGATCCTGACAGACACGTTTTCGATCTTACTCAGGATTCAGTATTTGATGCACTTGATATTCTTGCACAGTATGCTATCGATGATATCGGTATCAACGCTCTTAACAACAACCTTAAGAAAGCTCTTATGGAAGCTGTTGAAGCTGACCTTGTAGAAATCGACGAAGCTATCCTTCCTGCAGCTGTTGCAGCAGATTTCGAAGTTGATGTAGATGAAGCAGAAAAATCATACGTAACATATATTGCATATGACCGTATGTGCAAGGATGGTACAAACTGGTACTACACAACAGTTGAAAGAGAAGATATGATTGATGACAATGGCAACCCCGTTGTTGACGCAGATGGTAACGTTCAGACAGAACGTGTACGTAAGTACTTCAAGGTTAACATGGCTGCTGCTAACGAGTTTGCAAGTCTCATTAACTGGGATTGGTACTTCGTAGGTAGCGAAGGTGGCGACGGTGTAGAACTTTCATATGATGATATTCTTTCAATCGACGGCACAATTGCAGGCGGTATTAACCACCTTATCTCAATCGTATTCGAAAATGCTCTTGTTGATTCAGTAAAAGAAGACTTCGAAACAGTTACTGGTGATACATGGATTGACGGCGGTAATGAAAATCTTACAGATAACGTTACTCGTGTTGTTAAATATCTTCTTGCTAACTTCGGTGACAAGATTTTCGGTTCCGATTCAGCATATGCAGAGATTCCTTATGAAGAACTCGAGCCTATGTCAGTTGTTGACATCGTTGCTATGATCGGTCCCGGCTTCTTCCAGGATGTAATGCCTCAGATTATCATTCCTAAGAATGCTGACGGCACATACGCTTTCCACCAAGATGTTCAGATTCTCGAATTCGGTGCACTTGTTATCCGTGAATTCGCAACTGACATTACTCCCAATGTTAACTACGATTCATTCATCTTTGAAGCCGGTAATGTAAAATCCGCTAACGACAGATTATTCAAAGAATATGATGTTGAAGGCTGGTTCAACGTTATCCTTAACATGGGTCTTGATATCGGTTACACATATCTTAACCAGATTACAAACTTCAACACAGCTATTCCTGCTGCAGGCATCACAGAAGAGCGTTGGCAGGATATGCTTGATGATGCTATTATGTGGGGTGTTAACTACGTAAGTAACGGCACATATAGCGTTCTTATGGGTATGGATCCCGCAACAGTTGGTGCAATTGAAGGTCCTCTTTCAAAGCTTAGCTACGTCCTTAACACAATCCTTCCTCTTGGATTCATTAACGGTTGTGTAGGCGACTATGTAGTAGACCTTAACGTAGTTCTTCAGCACCTTAAGGATTTCTTTGCTACATTCGACCTTTCAATCATCACAGGCTTCTTCGGTAGAAGCGCAGAATACAACATACTTGCTGAGCCCGTAATTCCCATGGTTCTTAGCCTTGTAAACCGTATTCTTAACCTTGTATTTAACAATACAGCTATTATTACACATTCTAATACATTAGAAAGTGTTATCAGCCAGGCAAACCTTAAGTCTACTGTTCAGAAGCTCCTCAGAGCTCTTAACGGCAGAGCAAGCTCTACAGGTCTTCTTGAAAGTGCTCTTCCCGTTGTTGGTAAGCTTATCAAGGGTTGGGGTACAGAACAGAACTTTAACACTCCTCAGATTTCACTTTCAAGATCTATCGATCTTACAAACGGTGCTACAACAGAAGCACAGACTGTTAACGTTCGTAATGCATCTGACGGTGTTTGGAGACACTACAGAGACGCAGCAGGTAACGAATATACTGACAACCAGTATCAGATCGTTATCAAGAGCGTAGTTGCTAACGACGAGATGGGCGAAAGCGGTTCATCTGCTTACGTTAAAATCGGTTCTTTCACAACAAACAACATTGACTACGGTCAGTCAGGTTCATTCACTTACACAGCAGAAGGCGTTCCTACTTCAGGTGCTCTTGTAAGATTTGACATCGGTTACCAGGTTCTTGGTGAAGACGGTGCAGCTATGGCTAACGGCAAGATTTTCTATGCTAAGTGCTATGCATGGCTTAACTACAACCCCACTAACGCAGGTACAGCAATAACAAATGATTCTGAACTTATTCATACAGCAATTTACACACCTCAGTACGTTGGTCTTAAAGCTGCTACTGAAGATAACGGTGCAGCTATTAAAGCTCTTTCAACATCATACTTTGGCCGTGACTATAAGTTCTGTACAAAGTCTCAGACCGGTAAGGTTACAAATAACTCCGGTACAGTAGACGGTCTTACATTCGCTTCATTGTCACAGGAATTTGCTAATAACGACGGTGGTCGTTATGCTCGTGACGTTCGTAACTTCGACAGCTATGTTCATAACCTTGTTAACGAAGATGGTGAATCAACATCTGATAACTACACAGTTCAGGGTGCTGTTAATGTTGCAACATTCACAGCAGCTAACAAGGCCTCTGGTTCAAAATCAGACTTCTCTATCACTTTGACAGACAAAGACGATAGCTTAAATACTACATTCTCTATCATCTTCTATGATGATGTTTACTACAACAAGCTTAATTCTCTTGCAGCTAACGAAATGGATGCTGTAAGACTTGCAGCTGACTACAACCTTGAAGGTACATTCTACACGAACGACCTTCTTACAACAGCTAACACAACTGATGATGAAGGCGAAATCGTATTCCGTGATACTAACTTTACAGCTTATGCATGGATTTCTCCTGACGATACAGGTTACTATGCAGCCGGCGAAGCTCCCACAACTTATGCAGATTCTGCTGTTACAGTAACTGATAAGAACGAGGACGAAGTAGCTATCGCAGGTAGAGTTACAGTTGACGGTAAAGAAATTGCTGTTAAGAAAGTTACAGTTATCGATTGTGGTACAGCTATCAATAACTACGTTGCTGCATTCGTTCCCGGTATCCGCGGTGGTATGCAGTGCTGGAACGCAAACTCAGTTTATAACTTCCAGGCTCTTTATGAAGCATTCTATGTTTCATCTAACGACGTTGGTTACTGTAAGAAATCAACAGAACAGATTGTTGCTGAAGGCAACGGTGATAACATCGATGCTGCTGTTGCAACTCTTAAGACAACTCTTAATACTGTTGAAGCAACTTACACAGACAGCTATGACTTTACAGACTATAAGATGTACAGACTTAACCGTCTTAACGATGCTCGTGAGGACGCAGCTTACTACGTAAATCTTCAGAATGATGCTTCTAACGCAACAGTTGCTGAAATCGACGAGACATTCCCCTATACATGGATCAATGAGGATGACCTCAGAGCTCTTGTTAAGGGTGACGAATACGAAGATAACATCCTTGCTCTTCTTGAAAAGATGGATGAAGAAGAAATCAAGAGCACAGCTAAATGGCTTGAAGATAAGAAGCTTGAATATCAGAGCGCAACTCTTCTTGACGTTGAAATGGCTCAGAACTACCTTGAACTTACTTCACAGCGTCTTCTTAAGAGAGACCACGGCGTTCTTACAAACTTCCTTGCAGATGAAATTGCTTCTGCAGAAGCTATGGTAGGCGCTCAGAGCGAATACACAGCACGTAGCTGGGCTAAGTATTCAGCAGCTCTTCAGACAGCTAAGGACGTTCTTAATGCAGCTAACGGTAAAGTAAGAAGCCAGATGACTGTATTTGATGCTAAGTATGAGCTTATGTGCTGCCGTAACGAGCTCGTTAAGGTTGCTGACGAGGCTGACTACTCAGAACTCGAAGCACTTATCAGCCAGGCTACATTTGCTCTTCAGAACCAGGACCTCTACAACAACACTGATAAAGATTTCGGTAGAGTTCTTGCAGAGCTTGGTTACCATTCATTTACAAATGCAGACGGCGATTCAATCGATCTCTTCCCCGGCTCAGCTATTTACGTAAATACAGAGCCTTACGGTAAGGATCAGCAGGCTGAAATCGACCAGGCAGCTTACGAGCTTAAGGTTGAGCTTGCTAAACTTAAATTCAATGGCGTAGAAGTTTCAGGTGCAGGCGTTGCTGACGAAACACTCGTTGAAGGCGACGCAGAAGCAGGTATCGAAGCAGTTGTTGCTAAGGTAGCAAGAATCGGTGCTCTTCTCGATGCTAATGCAGTTAAGGATCTCTTCTCTGCTACAGCTGACGGTGCAAACGTTACTAAGGACCTTATCAATGTTTCTGACGATACAGTTTACACTGTTGACACAGACCTTACAGGCTTCGCAGGTACAGATGCTACTGTTACATTCTACACACTTGTTACTGTAGACGGTAACGACGTTAAGATTCCCGTTGCAACAGTTAAGATTGTTGTTGAAGGTGATATCAACGGTGACGGTGTTATCAACGTTCTCGACGCTTCAATTGCTGAACTCGCTTCTAACTCACACGCAGAGCTCGAAGGTTGCTTCTTCCTTGCAGCTAACCTTGATACAGCTTCTGAAGGTATCGTAGCAGCTGACTATTCAGCAGTTCTTAACAAAGCTCTTGCAGCTTAAGTGAATTTCAAACAAATAACGGTTATTTCACGAAAGTGATTTATACAAAATCCCTTGAAACGTAAATAACAAAGCCTGCCCGTTGGGGCAACTCAGCGGGCAGGGGATATATAGTATTATATATACATTATATATATGTCGCTTGTGAAAACGTTTTAAGCGGTGCAGTCGAAAGACTGCTTTGGAGAGAAATTGAAAAAATAATTCCCTTAGGAGGCAAACAAATGTCTAAGACAAGAAAGATTCTTAGCCTCGTTCTTGCTCTCGCTATGATCGTTTCAACATTTGCAGTTTCTGCATTTGCTGCTGCTTCATACGAGTCAGACGAAGACATTGAGGCTGGAAAGTACAATCAGACTTGGGCACTCAGTGGACCTGCTGACAACGGCGATAACACTTACACAGTAGACGTTAATCTTACAACTGATTATGCTACAGGTGCTATCCAGTTTGTTCTTACAAACACTGCAGCTGCTTCAGTTACTTATGACAGCATTGCTCTTGGTGATGCTATCCCTGCAGCTTATAAAGCTCAGATTTCTGCTTTTGAAAAGGTTAATACTGACGACGGTACCAGCAAGGTAACAGTTATGATTATCCCCACAACAGAAGACGTTAGCACAATTTCTGCAGTAGCTCTCGACGGCATTGTTGCAAAGGTTACCTATACTCTCGTATCAGGTTCAGCAACTATCGCTCTCGATAACAATCCCTCTTCAGCAACTAACCCTGCCGGTACTCTTATCGCAGGCCGTGCTTCTGACGGTAACCTTGTTACAAGTGATATGATCACAGGTCAGAACGTTGAAGTTACAGCAGGCGCAGAATCCGTTACAATCGGTGCTCTTTCTTCAGACCTTGCTCTTACAGAAGCAGGTTCAGCAGCTGGTGTTGTAATTGATACAAATAAAACATTCAACAAAGCGTACGCAGGTGTTGTTTATGGCTTTAAACAGTCAGCAAACAATACATTTACAAACACAACATATCTTACAACAAACCTTACAGCTACAAATGGAGGTACACTTACTTTCGAGCGTTCAATAGGTACAAGTGGTTACGGTACAGGTACAGAAATCACAGTTACCGGTAAAGACGGTGGCACAAAAACTTATGTTGTTGTTATTTTCGGTGACGTAGACGGAAACGGCCTTATCGCTGTTGCTGACGCTACTGTTATCAGAAAAGCAATGACTGATGCTACAGCAGCTCCTAATAACTCTGTAAAGAGACTTGCTGCTAACTGCGCATTACTTGCAGCTGCAGTTCCTATGCACAATATTCAGGCTAACGATATTACCCCTGTTAGAAATAACATTAAGGGTGCTCGTATTGACCAGGCTGCATTGGCTGCAAAGCATGCAACACTTAACACTTATTATCAATAATTAAATAATCCTTTAGGAGGAAAAGTCCAATGAAAACAACAAAAAAAGTTCTTGGCATTGTTCTTGCAGTTGCCATGCTTTTAAATGTTTTTGCTCTTGGAGTATTCGCAGCATATCCCGATGATACTGCTGTTAAGCTCTATGTAACTTCTGATAAAGATACTTATGCAGCAGGTGATACTATCACATTTACTGTTTGGGCAAACGCAACAGAAGAAATTGGTGACATTTCACTTGCTTCAACATTAGAATTCGGTTACAATAGTGCTGTTCTTGCTCCTCTTGCAACAACAGACATTGCAGCAGACCACGGTGTTACTGCTGCAGCAGACAAAGTTTCTGGTTTCGCAACAGCTGACTCAATCGTAGTTATTGACTATGAAACAATGAGTGATTTCGATGCAACACAGAAAGCAAACTACGGCTGGGATAAGCTTATCATGTTCGGTATTGCAGAAAATGCAACTCCCGTATACGTTAATGGTACAGGTAATACTCCCGTTGAACTTTATTCATTCCAGATGAAAGTTCTTGATACAGCAGCTGATGGTGCTTACACATTCGGTGTTAGTGATTACTGCTTCGGTAACTGGAACGGTTATATCGGTTCTTCAAACTTCGGTTCATTCTACGGCGGTACAGATAATAATGCTACTGAAATGGGTGCATCTGCACCATACGGTTTTGAAGCTGTTCCTGTAACATTCTCAATCGGCGCTGGCAAGATCATTTTCCACGATAAAGCTCAGCACAATACTAAGCTTACAACAGCTGACGTAGCTACTCTTGGTTTCGTAGGTAAATTCGACAAGAACGATATCGGTGGCTTCACATTCGTTGAAGGTAGCTCAACAACTCTTGCTAACGTAACAGAAGTTGGTGTTACACTTGATATCGCTGGTGTAGGTACTCAGACAAAGACATCTAATGCTCTCTACCTCATGGCTGGCACAACATCAACTTATAACTATCGTGCACTCCTTAAGGATCTCGACCTTACTCAGTATGGCGATGCTAAGATTACAGCAACATACTTTGTAACATTCGATAAGGGTGGCGTATCTACTACTGAATATTCAGAGCCCGTTGAGTTTACAGCAAACGGTATTATTAACGGCTAATTAAAATGATTTCGAAAGCTTACGAAAAAGCGGATTTTAAGGTTGTTGAATTTGAATTTGAAGACGTTTTAACAGCTTCATCAGTAGTTCATACAACTCAACCGAGTACCACTCTTCCCGGTACGACCGGCGGCGGTGTCCAAATCGGCGGCGGTGGGCAGGGTCCGGAATTCGATTTTTCCGACTTTTTCCCACAGTGAATTCAATTACTAAGATATTGAAAGGAGTATTTTTTTACGATGAAAAAATACACAGCACCTGAGCTCGAAATCATGGAGTTCGAGCTCGAGGATGTACTCACTCTTTCAGCATTCGATACAGTTTTACCCGAAGACGATTGGGCATAATTGACTGAATGACTAAATATCCTTACTTGCTACGGCAAGTAAGGATGTGAGGAAACCTCATTATGACAAACACTAGCAACCCGAGGGCGACCTCGGGTTGTGATTTTAAAGCGGTGATAAATATGTCAAAATTCCAATTAAACGATTTACTTCCCTTTATCGAAGAAGCCTTTAAAATGGGGAAGGATTTTCAAATTCCTATAACAGGTACAAGCATGCTACCTCTTCTTGTACAGGGCAGAGATTTTGTTAAAATTGTAAAATGTGAAAGAAAATTAGAAATAGGGGATATACCGCTTTACAGACGTGACGACGGTCATTTTGTATTACACAGAGTTGTAAAAATTGAAAAAGACGGCACTTACACAATGTGCGGTGATAATCAGATAATTCTTGAAAAGGGGATTACTGACAAAAATATAATAGGTATTGTTAAAACGCTTATAATAGACGGAAAGGAAATAGATGTAGATACCGATTCCGATTATATTAAATATAAAAATAAGTACGTGAGAAATATAAAAACACGTTATCCGAAACGAAGGATAATATCATTAATAAGAAAATAAATTACTTTTTCTATAAAGAAAAATAAAAAAAGTATTGTAGATATAATAATTTTGTGGTAAAATAATTTGAATTCATAAAAAGGAGAAGAAAAAATGGCTTACGAAGAGAAAAAAGATTCTTACGTTGAAGAAATGGGTCTTGAGCCTATTCTTAAATTAGCGCGTCAGCTCATCAAAAAATGGTGGCTTATCGTTGCTTTTGTTTTCGTTTTTGCAATTGCGGGCTTCAGTATAGCAAAAATCACTTATAAAGAATCATATACTTCAAGTATTATTTTTAACGTTTCCAATAAGGATAGAGATATTGTTGGTGCAGCAGGTACTTATACCACTGTCAGCGATGCTCAGGCTTCAGGTTATATTGCTAATAACTTTAAGGTTCTTATCCAAAGCGGTAACGACTTTATCACTAAGGTTCAGGATATTGTTGCTACAACAACCGGTCAGGAGTATTCAAAAAACTACCTTCGTTCACTTATTAACGTTGAGGTTGTTACTGATACTACTCTTATTAACGTTACTGTCAGAGCAGATTCCGAAGAATTGGCTTACGCAGTTTCAACTGCAATTCAGAGTGTATACCCTGAATTTTCTAAGGATATTTTCCCGACTGCTGATATCAGCGTTGCTGATAACGCTACTAAAGCTCAGCTTGCTGGTGACTCATCAACACTTATCTATACTGCAATCGGTTTAATTGCAGGTGCTGCTCTTGCAGTTCTTATTATTCTCATTAACGGCAGAATTCAGAACAAGCTTTTCTCAACAGAGGATATTAAGAAAAACTTCAATATCAATATTCTTGCTACTGTTTCTGATATTAAAGGTAAGAAAAAGAATTCTAATGGCAGACTTCTTATCACCGACAAAAACGTTGGTCTTCCCTTTATCGAAACCTTTAAGCTTATAAGAACAAAAATCGAAAACGTTAAGCTTAAAAAAGGCTATTCTGTTTTTGCTATTACAAGCTCTACAGAGAGTGAAGGTAAAACAACATGCTCTGTAAATACTGCACTTTCTCTTGCTAAGAGTGGTAAATCAGTTCTTCTTATTGATGCTGACTTAAGAAAACCGGCTGTTTGTAAAACCTTAGGTATTAATATCGAAGGTGACAAGGGCGTTTATGATATCGTTACAGGTAAAAAGAAATTTGAAGAAGCAGTTAAATATATTGAAAAGCTTAACCTTTACTTGCTCGTTTCTTCAGTTGCTGTTCAGGACCCCTCTGAAACTCTTGCATCAGATGCAATGGCTGAAATTATTAAAGAAGCAAGAAAGAATTTCGATTACGTAATCGTTGACTGTCCTCCTGCAGGCGTTGTTGCCGATGCTGCTATCGTTGCTAACTATACTGATACAATTATCTTTGTTACTGCAGAAGAAAGAGTTTCAATTCCTCAGATTGAATATGCTCTCAGTGACCTTGTTACTGCTAAAGCTGAAATTCTTGGTTGTATCTATAACCGTGCAGGCAGAGGCTTTACAAAAATCGGTTCTGAAAAAGCCGGTGGCTACTTCTCAAACCGTTACGGTGGATATTACGGCTCATCATATTACTATGGTAGCCATAGCAAAAAGAGAAGATAAAATCAAATTTATAAAATTTAGAAAGAGGTTGACGTGTTGTCAACCTCTTTGCTTTTTGTCAAGATCTTTCTTTTCGTCAAAAGTTATAAAAAAAAAGCAGGTATTTTTTCAACAGATACACGATAAACTATTGATTATTTTTTTTGATTGTAGTATCATAGTAAATGTGGTGTAGTCTAATTTAGGGTAAGTATACCCTTTTTTAGAAAAATGATATATTTTTCATGATTTTTTAGATATATACACTTTTTAAGTTTTTTATATGGAGGCTTTTTTATGGCGCTTGAATTACCAAAATTCGGAAAGAAAAGTGAAGGCTCGGTTAGTAAAACAAAACCCGATGTTGCATTAAAAGTAACCGATTTCTTTGACAAAAACCCGATGATGAAAATTATTATTCCCGTAATACTTTTTATCATTCTTGTTGCAGTTATTTTATTTGTTATTTTAGGTGACGAGGTTCTTCTTCAAGATAACGAAGCGTTACCGGAAGACGTTACAGTAAACCAGAATCAGGTTGAGGTTATACCGGGCAATAACGTTATCAAGGATAAGGTTGTTGTTGAGCTTATTGACAGTGACCCGCTTTCACCTGACGTTTTAGCAACTGCAAAATATACCGGCTTTGTTACCGGTTCAAGCGGATTAAAAACAGCTCTTATTCAAATCGGTACCGAGAAAGATACTATCACGCTCGCCATCGGCGAAACAGTTGGTGATTCTGACTGGGAGCTTATTGAAATAACAAGAGATTACGTTGTATTTAAAGCCGGCGAAACAACAAAGAAAATTACTATTTCTTAAAAAGCTCGGCAATAAAATTATAAATAATATATGTTACATATATTTAAATAGGGGGACTTTCCAATGAAAACAAACAAAAGAAAGATGAGGTCAATAGGCGTTTTCGCTCTTGTTCTCGTGTTGCTCATGAGCACGGTTTTACCGCTTACAGCAGCAGGAAGCGCTATTGACGAAGCAATGGTTACTTATACGGTTAAGGCTGGCGATACACTTCCTTCAATCGCAGCAGCCCACGGTGTAACCGTTTCAAAAATCGTAAACGAAAACGGAATTTCAGCTTCAGCAGAGCTTTATGCAGGTCAGGAGCTTGTTATTCCCGGTGCATTATCAGTTGAGGATGACTCAACAACCACTTACGGCTCTTCAAGCAAGATTTCAATCAGCTTCAAGAATGCTGACCTTGTTGGTGCTCTTGAAACAGTTCTTGCTCACACAGGTTACACAATGATATTCAAGGGAACAACTTCTATAATTGAACAGCTTACTCTTGAAGATGTAACTCCTCTTACAGCTATCGACTATATTCTTCGTATGGTTGATATGACTTACATAAAACAAGATAATATTCTTTACGTAGGTACAGCTGCAGACCTTAATGAAAAGTTTGCTGATAGTAAAGCACTTACAAGGTTCCAGCTTAAATATATTTCCACAGATACTCTTACCTCTCAGCTTTCTGCTTTAGGTGTTAGCGTTCAGATTGTTAAGGTTGATATCAACCTCAGAGAATTCTGGATTAGCGGCTATCCCATGGAGCTTGCTAAGGTTAACGAGCTTATCAACACTCTTGATAAGAAGAACAACCTTACTGTAGGTAGTGCAAGCATAAGCTCAATTCTTTCAGCGATTGAAATGCAGTACGTTTCTGCAACAGAATTCAGCAGCTTGCTTTCAGCATTAGGCTTACATGCAGGTATTACAATGAGTGCTCATCCTATGACTCTTTACGTATACGCTACAGGTGATGCTTATAACGATATTATGAACATCAAAAAGCTTGTTGATATTCCTGATGCACATGCACCTATTGGTGATGGTGCCGGTGATAATGCAGGCGAGGGTGATAATGCAGGTACTGATAGCGAGGTTGTAATTACAGATGGTCAGACATCACTTGTTAAGGTTGACCTTCAGTACATTACAAAGGATACTGCAAAATCAATCGTTGAAACCTTCGGTTATGATGTTGATATCCTCGGTCTTGACCTTTATGAGAAGAGATTGTGGGTACAGGGTGAATCAAACGAGGTTAACGAGGCAGTTGCTCGTATCAAAGAAAACGATACTGCAGATAACGATTCAGCTAAATCCTTCTTCACATATGAGCTTCAGAACATCGTTGCTTCTGAACTCCAGAGCAAAATCGGCTTTGTTAATATGGAAGGTGTTGAATTCTACTTTGGTTCATATCCCGAGCTTACAAAGTCAATTATGGTTTACTGCCCCAACAATAAGGTTGACGAAGTAAAAGAAATAATTGCTTCTCTTGATAACAACTTAGGTGATATGTATTATCCCATCGCTACAATCACTGATTCTGCAGAGCTTACAGTTCTTGCAGCTAAGGAAGAGCTTGTAGTTAAGCTTATTAACAATCCTACTATTTCAGTTACATCATTTGAGCTTTCAGGCGACCTTGACCCCTCTGATGATGGTGTGAAATACGTTCTTTACGTTCTCGAATCTCCTGAAAATATTGACCTTATTGTTAATATGTGGGGACTTGTAGCTAATTAAAAACTTTGGAGTGACAGTTTGTGGATTTCTTAAATCAACCAAGTAATTATCCGGTAACTCTTGAACAATTACTTAGATTAACAGTTGAAAAAAAAGGCTCTGACCTTCATATAGTTGTTGGTATGCCCCCTTGCATCAGAATAGACGGCGACATCGTTAAGCAGGACTTTCCCCCTATGAGTCCTGCAGACGTTGAAGCAACCTTGATGCAAATACTTACTGAGAAAAATAAACGTGACCTTAAAGAGAATCTTGAGCTTGATATCTCATATGCTGTTCCTCAGTGTGCTCGTTTCAGAGGTAACGTTATTGTTCAACGTGGTACGCTTGCTGCGGTTTTCAGAGCAATTCCTTTTGAAATCCCAACTCTTGATAAATTAGGTTTACCTGCTGACGTAAGAAGATTATGCTCTCTTCCTCGTGGACTTATTCTTGTTACAGGTCCTACAGGTAGTGGTAAATCCACAACCCTTGCGGCAATGTTAAACCATATGAATATTAACTATGAATACAACATAGTTACAATTGAAGACCCTATAGAATTCTTACATTCACATAAGCGTTCAATCGTTAGACAGCGTGAATTAGGCGGCGATACTCTCAGCTTTAACAATGCTTTAAGAACTGTTCTTCGTCACGACCCTGACGTTATTATGATTGGTGAAATGCGTGACCCCGAAAGTATCAGTATCGCTCTTACAGCTGCTGAAACCGGACACCTTGTTCTCTCTACTCTTCATACTCAGACAGCGCCCTTGACGATTGCCCGTATTATTGACTCTTTCCCCAGTGAACAGCAAAACCAGATTCGAAGCCAGCTTTCAAATACCTTAAGAGCTGTTATTTCTCAGCAGCTTTTACCCCGTATAGGTGGCGGTCGAGTTTCTGCAGTTGAATATATGGTTGATACACCTGCTATTCGTAATATGATTCGTGAGGGTAAAGACCATCAGATTTACAGCACAATGCAGACTGCTCAAAAAGAGGGTATGCAGACTATGGACCAGGCTCTTCTTAAGCTTCTCAGAGACCAGAGGATCACAAGAGAATCAGTTTTAGAAAACTGTGTTGAAAGAGCCGAAATCCTCAGACAGATGCAGATGTATTAATTCTTATATTCAGATGACTAAAAGGAGGCAGACTCTTGGAATTTACGTATGAAGCGCTAAACCGACAAGGTCAGTCTATAACCGGTAAGGTTGTTGCCGAAAATACCTCTGAGGCTTATGAAAAGCTTCGTGAAGCAGGTGTTGTTGTTACGTCTCTTAACGAGGTTAAGGGCGCCGGTGTAAAAAAGAAAAAATCCAAAAAGATTCCGCTTGCAGATATGTCAATGTTTGCAAGACAGCTTGCAGCCATGATTAGCGCAGGTATTCCCGTTACTCAGGCTATGCAGACTCTCGTTTCTCAGACTACTAACCAGACTCTTGCTAATGCAATTAAAAATATTGCCGAAGACGTTGAAGGCGGTGCGGCTCTTTCAGAGGCCTTTACTGCACAGAAGCCTGTTTTTTCCGACTTGTTCTGCTCAATGATAGCAGCCGGTGAAATGGGTGGTATGCTTGATAAAACCCTTCTTGCTATGTCAAACCAGTTACATAAAGATAAACAGCTTAAGGACTCAGTTAAATCTGCAACCTCTTATCCTAAAATGGTTGGTTCGTTTGCGATTATTATCCTTATAGTTATGCTTATTTTCATGGTTCCTACCTTCCAGGGAATGACAGCAACCGTTGAAGATTTGAACCCGATTACAGAGTTAATTTACTTCTTGTCAGAGTCATTACGTGCTTATTGGTACATAATTTTCCCTGCAATAGGTGTTCTTATATTTATAATTATTCAAATTGTTAAATCACCACCCGTACAGCATATTTGGGAAAACCATAAAATGAATGCTCCTATAGTTGGTGAGCTTATTACTAAAACAATCCTCGCCCGTTTCTGTCGAATTTTTGCAACGCTTATTGCTGGTGGTGTTACCGCTGTTAAGGCACTTGAAACTGCAGGTCCTACCTCAGGCTCTCGTCTTGTTTCAGAAGCAGTTACAAAGGCTATCAGTGAGGTTGAAAACGGTAGAACAATTCACGAAGCCCTTGATGAATCAGGCCTTTTCCCCCCGATGCTTATTGGTATGATAGCTATCGGTGAAGAAGCAGGTACACTTCCTACCATGCTTGATAAGGTTGCTGAATTCTACGAGGAAGACGTTGATACAATCGCTAAAAACTTAGGTTCAATTCTTGAGCCGATTATGCTTGTTGGTCTTGCAGGTATCGTTGGTTTCCTTATCATCGCTCTTTACCTTCCTGTTTTCCAGGCTGCAACAGCAACTCCGGCATAATAGAGAAAAACAAAAATCCTTAAATCCTTTGCAAGGGAGAATGATACAATGGCAAAAGTAAACAGTGCTATCGGCATTGAGTATAACTCTCACGAAATAAGAGCAGTTGAGCTTGAAAAAACTGCCGGCGGCTCTTATGAAATTAAGGCTTTCGGTCGTGAGGTTTATAGCAGTAACGTTACTGCAAACGGCATTATTGCTGATGGCAGTCTTTTCACAGTTTCACTTAACGACCTTATAACAAGAGGTGGTTTTACAAATATTGCACCTGTTGTTGTAGGTGTTAATAACGAGAACGTAATTATGCGTTACGCAACCTTCCCTAAGGTTCCTGATGACAAACTCAGAAACGTTATAACAATGCAGGCTCAGGATTTCATTCCTGTTCCCGTTAGTGAGTTAGGTCTTGATTTCGTTGTTATTGATGAAACTACCGACGATGACGATCAGCCCGCACTTAACGTTCTTCTTGTTGGTGCGAGAACAATGATGCTCCAAAATATTATTCAGAGCTTCGAAAACTCAAAGCTTGAAATTGTTGATATTGACAGTTCTTTCCTTGCATGGTGTCGTATAGCTATTGATGAAGCAAAGGATGACGAAACCTTTGGTTTCTTAAATCTTACGGATGATGTTCTTGATTTCGTTGCAATAGCTGATAAAGAAATTAAGATGGTTCGTTCAATCAATATTCCTGACCGTGCTATGATTGAAGTTAAAAAAGCATTCAATGACCCAGAAGAACTGACAAGTATTGAATTAGAAACTATTGCAGACCTTCTTTATTCAGAGCTTTCATCATCAATAAACTATTTCCAGATGCAAACAGGCTTTATTATGAATTCAGTTCTCTTTAAGGCTGCAACTGAGCTTGAAGAGAAGATTCTTGAAAAGCTTAATGAGAAATCATACGTTCCGCTTACAATTCCGAAGTTTTATAGTAATTACTCAACTGCATCTTTTGATGCAAGTGATTATGCAGGCTGTATAAGTCTTGCAAAGGTTGCATTGGAGGGTTAAGCAGTGAAATATAAAGTTAGTTTGCTTCCCGAGTATAACAGGAAGCGTTTAAACAACAAGAAAAAGTTAGAGAGAATTAAAGTATTAGCTTTAACTGTTTTAATGGTATTGCTTGTTCTTATGGTGGTTGTTATCGGCATGAGAATGTTTGCTGAAAAGAAGCTTAATGAAGCTCAAGCACTTAATAATGAATATTCACAGAAGGTTGCAGAGCTTGAACAATTCAGAGAAATTAATGCTAATCTTCAGCAAAAGGTTCAGCTTATTGAAAATATTCAGGTTAATGAGCCTGCTCTTGCAAACTTCCTTGCAACAATCGGCAACCTTAACAGTCCCGGCGTTTCTCTCGACACAATCGATTGCTTTGATTGGAAAACGCTCCGTACTTGTTCGATAACAGGTAGGGTAGGTACACGTGAGGAATATCTTGCATTTGAAAATTCTCTTAGAGAAATTCAAGGCGTAAGTACAGTTTCTTGTGTTTCATACACAAGCGGTGCAGGTACAACAGACGGTCTTGCATCATTTACAGTAAGCATTACTTGCTCAGGCGGAGCAGTTGTTGTTACAACAACTGAGGCTACTACCGCGGCAACAACCGCAGCAGAATAAAGAAAGGAGAATTGGTTTTGAAAGGCAAAAAAATAGATACTAAAGAAATCACAAACTCTCCTTACTTTATAACAGGTCTTTTGGTTTTAGTTATTCTTCTTGTTATAGGCGGTATTGTATTCTTTATGATTGATATAAACAATATTAAAGCAAAAATTGTTGAAACAAGAATTCAATATCAGGAAAATATTCGTGAAATCGCCGTTCTTGAAGAGCTCAGGGCTCAAAGCGAGAAGGCCGAGGCAGAGCTTGAAATGTACAAGGGAATTCTTCCCGACAGTCTTGGTGACGTATATATGCTTGAGGAAAGCGTAGTTGCTACTTGCCAGAGCTTTGATTTAACTGTAAAAAGTGTTCAGGTAAATCAGACTGCTGCAGAAACTCAGGAAACGTCATTTAACCTTGCTATAGAAGGTACTTTCTACGATATATATTCCTATATGTCCTATATGTCAGGACTCGAGCAGATGCATAGATTTGATTCAATTTCTATATCAAGAAATACCTCTGATACGTCTATATATATTGCAAATATTACACTTGTAGTTCTTTCACAGAATGGTGCAAACGGCATAGTTATTAGCGCTGACGGTAGCGCCGCATAATTTCAGACAGAAAACACAAAGGAGCAATTCTCTTGGCTAACATAAATATGGTAGTCCCCGGTAGCGTAGGTTATTTCCTTATTAAAAACGGTGCGATTACAGAAGAACAATTATTTGAAGCATTAAAAATACAGGAAGAAGAAAAGGGTCTTATTGGCCATATTCTTGTAAATCTTGGTTATTGCCGTGAGGCAGATATTGCACGAGCAATCGAAATGAAAACAGGTTGCAAATACGTTTCAGTTGAAGAGGTTGGGATCAACTTCGCTCTTGCAAACAGCATTCCTGCAGACCTTATAGCAAAACACGGAATTCTTCCTCTCTACCAGGATGAAAAGAAGCTTTTCGTTGTTATGCGTAATCCCAATGACGTTGTTACCCGTGATAACCTTTCTATCATCACCGGCGGTATGGAAATTGTTCCTCTTATTACTACCGATACAGAGCTTACAGCGGCTATCAATACTATCATAAATAATGCAAACGCCATTGATACTTATGATGAAGAAGAAATAGCCGAGGAAGAGCTTGCTTCTCTTGATGACCTTGCAGCAGATGAAAAACCTGCAGTTCAGCTTGTTAACCAGGTTATTACAAACGCTGTTAAATCAGGTGCATCGGATATTCATATTGAGCCATTGGAAAAAACTATGAGAATTCGTCTTCGTATAGACGGTGTTCTTCATGAAGTTCTTCAGCAACCCATTAAGCTTCATGCTTCCGTATCCTCTCGTGTTAAGGTTATTGGTGGTATGGATATCGCTGAAAGACGTATTCCTCAGGACGGTCGTACAACAGTTAAGGTTGACGATAGAACGTTCGATATTCGTATTGCCGTTCTTCCTTCTGTTTACGGCGAAAAGATTGTTATGCGTCTTTTGGAGCGTGGTGCAAAATCGGTTCAGCTTAAAGATATCAAATTCTCAAAAGAGCAGTCAGACCGTTTCATGAAAACAATTTTTATGCCCTACGGCTTCCTTCTTGTTACAGGTCCTACCGGTAGTGGTAAATCTACTACTCTTTACGCTACTCTTTCTGAGGTTAGTGATGTTTCAAAGCACGTTATTACTCTTGAAGACCCTGTTGAACGTCGTATGCCCGGTCTTTGTCAGGTTCAGATGAACACCCGTGCAGGTATGACCTTCGCAGCTGCTCTTCGTTCAGTTCTTCGTGCCGACCCGGATATTGTCATGGTCGGTGAAATTCGTGACGGTGAGACTGCAAAAATCGCTGTTGAATCAGCTCTTACCGGTCATATGGTTTTCTCAACACTTCATACAAATGACGCTCCCAGTGCTATCACTCGTCTCGATGAAATGGGTGTTGAGCCCTTCCTTACAGCATCTTCTCTCGTTGGTGTTCTTGCTCAGCGTCTTGTTCGTGTGCTTTGCCCACGTTGTAAAGAAGAGATGACAGTTACCTATCGTGAGCTTCGTAACAGTATTGATGATTTCCCCATTCCTGAGGGTAAAACTCTTGATGATACTACAGTTGTTTACAGTCCTAAGGGCTGTATCGCATGTAGCAACACCGGCTACAAAGGCCGTCAAGGTGTTTTCGAATTCCTTCAGGTTACAAGAGAAATGAAGGAACTTATTCTTAAACGTTCAGGTGTTGCTGAAATTAAAGAATTAGCAACTAAGCAAGGTATGCATACTCTTCGTCAGGAGGGTATTGATAAAATCCTTGAAGGAACAACCTCAGTTGAAGAGGTTCTTCGTGTTATCGTTTAATTTATTTCATAAACTACAAATATAATCTTTTAAGAGGGTGAGTATATGAAAATATTGGCTAAGAGAAATGGTATTGCTTTATTGGCGGTACTTGCGATTTTGCTTGTCTTGACAATGCTTATCCCGATTATGTTTACAATGTCTGATACTGCTGTTAAGTCAGCAATGGAGGGTACGGATGCTCAAAGAGCTGCGTATCTTGCCCGTACTATGATTGAGATGTCCGTTGCCGCATTTGAGGACACTTATGACGATGCGGAGGATAACCCTTATGGTCCTCAGGGTGCCGTATTAACCCGTTTTTATGAGACCCATAAAGCAATGGATGCTCAAAGACTTTATATGTATAGAGTTGATACAGTAGAATATCCTACAGAGCCCAAGCGAATTGATTTCGCTAGCGATGATTCTTATAATGCAGCGTATGCTGATTATGAGACAAAGCTTGAAGAGTACGAGAAAAACGGTATTGTTTATTCAACATCAGATGCAACTCCCACTGGTTGCTCATACGTAGGGTATGCTGATTGCCATATTACTTATGACGACGAGGCAACCTACTATGCAATAGATTCATCAGGTAACACAGAGGTTATTGATGCAGATAAATATGCAGGTGGTGTTACAGCACTCGAAAATCTTATCAATAACGGTGTTGACGTTTCTTCAGCAACAAAATACGTAAAAATTCAAAATAAAAATATAATTTTCAACTCTTTTGCAAGCGTAAACGGTAAAGCCGGTTACAGAAGATGTGTTCTTGTTCTTCCTACAAAGCCGTCTGAAGATTATTGGATTACTCCCGCTAACTTAGAGATTGGATGTAATCAGATTTTCCCCAATTCAGATGCCGCAACGGGTAGAACTAATATTCAGTATGATGCAGGCTTGTTTGTTGATGGTACTGCATTAAAGCAGCCGTTGTATATGTTCTCTTGCATTGGTAATATGGTTATTTCCGATGAAAACCTTATGGTTACAAGGCCTAATTCCAGCGGTACTATGGAGCAAATAACTTACATTGAGTATCTTCGTGAAAATAATGCTTCATACAGACAGCAGGATATGAGCTTCGGTCTTCATCCTGAAACAGGCACAAGAGAACCTGATAACGACCCTTCATTCAGTTGCCTTCGTACGTACAATATGAGGAGCTGGCATGATGATGCTCAGCTTGATAACTTCGTAGCTTATACTGCTACAAACGCTATTCAGGTTGACTTGCCTGTTAACCTTATAGTTAACCCAAGCCGTACCGGTCGTATCGGTGATGGTATTGATAAGAACTACTCTCTTTATAAGGTTCTTATTTTCCAGGCACCTACAATCGTATTCAACGAAACTGTAAGCAGTTTTATATCATTACAAACAACAAACGTTAAAACAGCGGGTATTCCGCTTTATCCTACAAGCCCGGTTTACAGAATGACCTCTATAATGCTTGCAGCACCTACAAGCACACCTTATAGCTATCTTAACGGTAACAGAGGCCAGACCGTAAAAGCTGGTAAAGTATATTTCGCAGAGGACGTTTATGTTTGGGTTGTTCCTTATGATGATGACGGCTCAAACTATAACACACAGACTGTTTATTACAAAAATAAAGATATTGTTCTTTATAAAGTTGCTAATGCAGGCGATATATATTATTTTAACTCAGAAATTCCTGTAACTGTAAACGGAATTCCTACTACAACAGGCTTCTCTCTTACAGGCTACTTTATGGACGTTATCTATAACGAGCATGCAGATCAATTCAACAACAATGAGTGGTGGCAGGTATGGTCTAATGCTAAGGCATTGCTTTTCAACAACCTTCTTGATCGCTTCCACGAACCAATTTACGTAAAGGATGACCTTAAGTGGATTGGTAATGCTCGTTCAGGTACAGGTGACAGACTTCCCGTTGTTGATGATTTCTACGTAATTTGGGATAGTTAATTAGTTTTCAAAACATAAATTTTATTTTCATTCAGAAAGGGTGATATTATGAGAAAGCGACTTTTTAATAAACTTGGTATGACTTATATCGAGCTTCTTGTTGCTCTTGCGTTGCTTTCATTGATAATAGTATCATTTACACCTATGCTTATGTCCTCGTACGAGAATTTGTACAAGGCAGGCGAAAGAGTAGAAACTGTTTATAAATCACAGGAAGAAATGGAAGAAGGTCTTGCTACAAGATATTCCGTAAGAAGCTCTAATATAAGTATGTCATTTATAATGAATGCACAAGCCGTTTTACAAAACCTTAACGTAAACGGAAGAAAGGTTGTTTCCGGTCTTCAGGATAGGCTTGAAACCATTTTCTACGGTGTAAGAGCCCGAATAGATATTCTTTCAGGCGATACCGTTTATGATGATACCTTGACTCATGACGTTATTTTGCAGACAACAGGTCTTGAATATACTAAGGTTACTTTAGGTACTTATGCGGGTGATATCAATCAATTACCTCAAAACCAAATACATATTAAAGCGTTTATTCCTGATAAAATAACAGGTGCTTCAAACGGCTCTACTACAGATGAGCTTGCTTATGGCACGAAGGCCGCTTCTATGACATTGATTAGCGCTAATTCCAAGCAGGGAAGAATTGCCTTTACAGTAGGTGGAGCAGACTTTACACAGTCTCCGATTAAGTTTATCGTTTATTATAAAAACGAACGTGGTATTCTTAAAGAATTACCTGCTTATCTTTACATTGAGCCTGCAACTATGCTTATTGCAGGTGATCAAAATACTTTTGATTACTACACAAGTGCGGGTGTTGAATCTAAGGACGTTTCAACTGATAGTGAAAATCAAAAAGTTAAGTATGTATTAAACGTTCAAGGTAGAACAATGAACGTTACAAATAGCGGTTTGCTCACAGATAATGACAGACCGACAAAGGTTGGTGCAAAAATCAACACAATAGCTTGGGTTGCTAATGATGAAAACCAAAAACTTAATCCTTATTATGTTATGGCGGGTGACAATGGTGTTGTTTACCGTATGTATAACTATGCAACCCTTACAAATCTTCAGGGTGCTATGGGTGCTTCAAACTCTGTAGCCGATACAAAGGATAACGCTCTTGACCTTGTTACAGGTGTTCGTATTTACCAGTCCTTCTGGAGCGGTGAAATGAGCGATCATTATTCTTTCCAGACCTTGCAAACTTCTTCTACGTATGGTAAGCAAGAAGATAATGCTATCGATTGTTCTGCACCGAATACAATTGAAGGTCATAGTGTTGTAGGTACGCAATATAATAAAATTGATAAAAACTTGAGATATTCATACCATTTTTCAGCCTACAGAACAGGTTACCAGTATGCTTCTCAGGCTTCAAGGCGTATTTCTTACGTGTTGACTGAAGCGGGCGATAAATCTTTTAGAATTGCCGCAAAAAAACAAGAGGTAGGGGACTTTACCGGTTATAATGCATTTTGGGAGCCTGATTACAAAACCTTTGATAAAAGTGGTTTAACTTACAATACCACTGATGATAGAGCAATATATTGTTTCAAGACGGTTGTTCATGGTAACTGCCATACCGATATGCATTTAGCACCATTGCGTTTACCGGCAATAACTACCATAGATCCGATTGAAGTATTGAAAAATACTGATACTACGACGTACGAAACCGGTGAAACTATGTATAATAGGTTTATTACGTCAGGCGATTTCTGGTCTCCACCGGGAAAATCAGAAGAATCTCTCAGAGGTATTGGTTGGAATGACCGTGTTAATTACGTTAATACTAAATATGGTTGTTCCGCATCTATAAAATCAGTTGCATATCTGCCCGGCTCAGGTAGCAATGGTCAAGGTCAGGTTATCTATTTTGGTACTGTTCCTGCGTATGCAAACTTACGTCAATGTTCTGATACTGATTCTGCAACTAATAAGATGTATAATAATGATAAGCAGGGTAAAAGTGCTGTTACAGCGTATGTTATTTGTGGTTCACAAACAGGAGGTTCAACTATCTATCGTCTTTCATATACAGGAGCAGGTAATAATAAAAACCGTACAGAAGGTGTAGATGCTCAAGATTGGATGAGAACACAGATAGCTAACAATAACGTAATAACAGAAAGTTCAGAGTATAATTTCTATACAAGAAAAGGTGACAACCAAACTTATATGTTAAATAGCGACGTTAAGTTTACTTTAGGTTATTGCTCTCGTTGGCGTATGACTGTTGGTGATGTAACTTTTAACGGTACAACAGAAGAAACTCGTTCATATGAGAAATACTACAAAAAAACTCATCCCTCGGCTAACTACCAAAGACAACCCGGCATAAACCAAGGTAACGCGGATAACTTGTATTATAATGTTTGGTTCCCGGGTGAGTTTTACAACCTTGTCGATACTGCTACTTGTGATGCTATTACTATTGCAGGTGGTTATACTGTTGCAGGTTCTGCATTTATGTCAGAATCATGGATTGTTGGAGGCGGGTATTACGGCACAGCTCTCGGTGATGTTTATAACGATGCAGTTTTATCGGCATATATCAATGATAGTAGTAAAGCGATTACTGCAGGTCTTAGTGGTAAAGGCGAAAGAAATATGATTTTCCAGAATTTGTTGTATTTCAAGAGTCCGGGGTTTGATAATCCTACAACCCATTCTCGCACAAGCTACAGAATAGAAAAAGTTGGTTTGAATTCTAAAACCGATGATAAAGGTAACAAAGAATATTGGGCATACTACGCAATAAACGGTGGTGCGGTATTCAAATCAAAAGTTGCTACCTCAGTAGTTACAACTTCAGGCTCAGGCGAAGATATTACAACAAATGAAACAGTTACTTTAAGACAACTTAACGACACCACAGATATTCAGGAAGTTACAATCAACGGATATTCTGTAAGTCAGGTTTTCAGTGAAGTTGTTTCAATAGAAGCAGAGGAAGATATTGTTATTATTTCAGGTAAAGCTAAGAATGATACCACTCCCTTAACGGTTCTTATAGGTGTAAAGGGAGATGATGGTGACATCAGCGATTGGAAAGGTGTTCAACTCGGCGGTTTAAAAGGTATGTATATAACAGGTACTGAAATTGTAGGTGGTTATTATTACTTTACGGCATCCAATGCAGACGGTACTAAAGGATACGTTGCTGCTGTTAACCTTGAATTGTTGAAGAGTGTGCCCAAAGGCACAACTGTACCGGCTTACCTTAACGAGACTGAAGTAGATGATGGTATGATTTATACCGTTATTAGTGACGTTCCTTACGCAATAGCCGGTCGTGAAACAGTTTAAGAAAGGAGGCTCCTTAGGATGCTTGGATTTTTAACAAGAAGCAAAAAAGGTTTTACCTTGGTGGAACTTTTGGTTGTTACACTTCTCCTTGGTTTAGGAGCCTTTGCTGTTATCAATGTTATAAACGTTGCTTACCGTTCATTCGATAAAAGTGAAGAACGTTATATCAAGCAAGAGGCAGTTAAAACTGTTGCTGAGCTTTTAAGAACAGGCTCAAATAACGTTGCAGCTGCGCAGACGGCAGATATTTTTGATGATGTTGCAGTTGTTCCTACAGGTAGTGTTGCAGACGAATCTTACTCATACCTTTTCTTTGAGCCTCATGAAAATGAAGAAACAGGCGAGATTGACGGTTATTATCTTTATAACCTTAATAAAGGTAGAACAAGAGATTCAATTTCACCTATTTCCGATGTTCCTATGTACGTAAAAATTCGTGCTTATGAAGCAAAAAGCTATGAGGGTGCGACGGTTTACGAGAATCAGTGCGGTGTTATAATAACACTTGCAGCTCTTGAAGATGATTTCGACTATGCAAGTGGTGAAGAACCGTCGGATGACGATATTTACTATAGCCTCGACGTTGCTTACCATTTTCCGAATATGGTAACCAGTGATACGGGTGTTACTGTAAACTATGTTTCTAAGGGTACGCTATCTAGTGCAAATACGTATGACGCTGCCGGTAATAAAACAACTCCTGTTTACGCAGTAGAATGCGAACAAACGTGTTCATTAGAGCATTGTGGATGTACTGATACTACACATAAATGTAAAGACTGTGATTGCGACTGTGACAATAAGGTCGGTAGTGTTTTAAGAGTTTATGCGGACTCAATTCTTGCAGGTGACAATACCAATACCTCTGTTGCAGTTCCGAAGCTTTGCTTCGTTGCAACCGCTTCCTACGGTCACGATTCCGGTGAGGTTGGTCTTCTTTGTGATTTCCGTGACAACGTTCTTCTTAAGAGTGAGCTTGGTACGGCGTTTGTAAACGCTTACTACAAGCTTTCACCTCCTGTAGCAGATTTTATTTCTGAGCATGAGGGGCTTAAAGCAGCAGTAAGGCTTGCACTTAAACCGGTAATAGTTGTTGCTGAATATGCACTTGAGCCTGAGCTCGTTGAAGAAAGTGCACCTTGGATGATAGTATTCCTCGGTTGCCTCGCAGGTACAGTAGCAACAGCGGTTGTAGTTAAAAAAAGAAAAAATAAAATAGAAGAATAAACAAAAAAACCGTGAGTGAAAACTCACGGTTTTTTTATGGGAAATTATCATTTTATAAAATATATTCCTTGTATTTTTCAAGCACGAAAATTTCTGCGGTTATATCTAATAAAAGTCCGTCTGCAGTATATTCCTCCGAATGGACAACGCCCGTTTTTCTAAGCTCTGCACCGGCAGCACCTAAAGAAAAAGGAAGGAGAATTTTGACTCTTTTTCTTGTAGGGGGAAGTGCGGCTGCAACTGCTTCTAAAAGCTTGTCAAGCCCTTCACCCGTTTTAGCGGAAACTCTCACGCATTTTCCAACAAGGGGAATGGAAACGTCATTAACTAAATCGCTTTTATTTAAAACGGTGATAATTGGCTTGTCAGCACATCCTAATTCCTCTAAAAGCTCGTTTGTTACTCTGTAATGCTCGGCACATTCATCAGAGGATGCATCGCAAATATTAAGAATAACGTTTGCATCAACTGCTTCATCAAGAGTAGATTTAAAAGCCTCAACAAGCTTATGGGGCAATCTTCTTATAAACCCAACGGTGTCTATTAAAAGCACACTGCTACCATCAGGAAGAGTTAATGCCCTTGCAGTAGGGTCGAGGGTTGCAAAAAGCTTGTTTTCTGCAAGCACACCTGCATTGGTAAGAGTATTCATAAGAGTAGATTTACCTGCATTTGTGTAGCCAACAAGGGCAACGGTTAAAACGCCGTCTTTTTTTCTTCTTTCGCGATATCTTGTACGTCGCTCGTCAAGCTCCTTTAAATCCTCTGATAATGCAGAAATTCTTCGTCTGATATGACGGCGGTCTGTTTCGAGCTTCGTTTCACCGGGACCTCTCGTACCGATACCGCCACCAAGCCTTGACATTGAAGTACCCTTACCACCTAATCGGGGAAGAGCATACTTTAACTGAGCTAATTCAACCTGAAGCTTACCTTCACCTGAAAGAGCACGTCCTGCAAAAATATCAAGAATTAAGGTTGTTCTGTCAATAACACGAACGTCGGTTATTGTTTCAATGTTTTTTTGCTGAGCAGGGGAAAGCTCGCCGTCAATTATAATCAAATCAGGCTTTTCTGCCTCGCAAAAATCTGATAATTCCTGAAGCTTACCCTTACCTAAATAGGTGCCGGCTTCGGGAGCTTCTCTTTTTTGGGTCATTTCGCAAATGACCTCTGCACCTGCGGTACGGGCAAGCTCAGTCAATTCTCTTAAAGACGAATCAACGTCAAATTCACCCGTATCAACAGAAACAAGAACAGCACGCTCCTGTTCAATTTTATTTTCGTAAAATTCCATATTATTTTAATTATTATTTTACACTGAAAAGCAAGTCGCCGTATGAGGGATAGCACCATTTGTCAGAAGGACAAAGTGTTTCCATTTCGTCTACTGCGTTTCTCAACGTTTCCATTAAGGGTATGATGTTGTTCTTGTAGTAGAAGGATGCGGCATCGCTTTCGTCAATTGTTTTTACTATCTTTGAATTCTCTTCTAACTGTCTTACAACATCGAAGGCAGTTTTTGAAAGAGTAGAAAGCTTTGTGATTACTGTTGCTTCGTATGAAGCATCAATATCTGCTATTGCGTTTTTCTTTGCAATGAGAGTATCCGAAAGCTCGTGAATCTGACGGCTGACGCAGGGAAGAATATCCTTCTTTGTCATATCAATCATTGTAAGAACTTCAATGTTGAGATATTTACAATACTTTTCATTTTTGATTTCGTAATGAGCCTTAATTTCAGCTTCACTGTAAACCTTGTGCTTTTTGTAAAGCTCAACATTTTTATCGTGAAGCATATAAGGAAGGCACTCAGGGGTAGTTCTTAAATTAAGAAGTCCTCTTCTTTCTGCCTCTTCAACCCAAGCGTCATCATAGCCGTTACCGTTAAAGATAATTCTCTTATGGTCTTTTATAACTCTTCTGATTAAATTGTGAAGAGCAGATTCGAAATCATCAACACCCTCAAGCTCATCAGCAAACTGACTGAGCACCTCGGCAACAGCAGTGTTAAGAGTTGTATTAGGACCTGCAACTGAAGCAGAAGAGCCGAGCATACGGAATTCGAATTTGTTACCTGTAAATGCGAATGGAGAGGTTCTGTTTCTGTCGGTCGTGTCTTTGGGGAAACGGGGTAAAACGTGAACGCCAACCTTAAGAAGCTCTTTTTCTTTAGAGCCTTCGTAATCCTCGCCTTTTTCGATTGATTCGAGTATTTCCGTAAGCTCTTCGCCGAGGAACATTGAAACAATAGCGGGGGGAGCCTCCTGAGCACCTAAACGGTGGTCGTTACCTGCACTCGCAATTGAAACTCTTAAAAGGTCCTGATAATCGTCAACTGCTTTTATAACGGCGCAAAGGAATAAAAGGAACTGTGCATTTTCAGAGGGTGTGTCACCTGGCTCTAAAAGGTTTGCACCTGTATTTGTAGAAATAGACCAGTTGTTATGCTTACCGCTACCATTAACACCGTCAAAGGGCTTTTCGTGAAGAAGGCAAACCATACCGTGATTTTTTGCACATTTCTGCATTGTTTCCATTGTAATCTGGTTATGGTCGGTAGCAATGTTTGTAGTATTAAAAATAGGTGCTAATTCGTGCTGAGCGGGAGCAGCCTCATTATGCTCCGTTTTAGCGTGAACGCCTAATCGCCAAAGCTCCTCGTCAAGGTCCTTCATAAAGGCTTGTACTCGGGGCTTTATAGCACCGAAATAATGGTCGTCAAGCTCCTGCCCTTTAGGAGGCTTTGCACCGAAAAGAGTTCTTCCCGTATAAACAAGGTCTTTTCTCTTGTGGAAAACCTCACTGTCAATAAGGAAATACTCCTGCTCGGGACCAACAGTTGTTTTAACGGAAACAACGTCTTCGTTGCCGAAAAGCTTTAACACTCTTAAGGTCTGTTTGTTGATTGCTTCCATTGAACGAAGTAAGGGTGTCTTTTTGTCAAGCGCTTCACCGCCGTAAGAGCAGAAAGCGGTAGGAATACAAAGAACACCGTTTTTAATAAAGGCAAAAGACGTAGGGTCCCAAGCGGTATAACCTCTTGCTTCGAAAGTGGAGCGTATACCACCGTTAGGAAAGCTTGATGCGTCAGGCTCACCCTGAATTAACTCCTTGCCTGAAAATTCCATTATTATACCGCCGTCTTTAGTAGGGGTAATAAAGCTATCGTGCTTTTCAGCGGTAATACCTGTAAGAGGTTGAAACCAATGAGTATAGTGTGTTGCACCTTTTTCAATTGCCCAGTCCTTCATAGCGTCAGCAATAACCTTGGCAACTGTGATATCAAGTCTGTGACCTGTTTCAAGCGTACGTTGGAATTCCTCAAAGGTTTCCTTTGGAAGCCTTTCCTTCATAACTGAAGTTGAAAACACGTCACAACCGAAATATTCTGGTACATTTTTCATTTTTATCAACCCTTTTTGCGAGAAAGTTTTTAATAGGGCAATTTTCACCCAATACAAAATAATTATACTACAAAACTTTCTTAAACGCAACCCTGAGCTTTCATTGCTTCAGCAATTTTTAAAAATGCCGCTATATTAGCTCCCGAAGCGTAATTACCCTCTAAGCCATATCGTCTTGCGGCATCATCGCAGGAGTGAAAAATCTTTATCATAATTTCTTTTAATCGCTCATCAACCTTTTCAAAGCTCCACATTCTCCTTTCGGAATTCTGACTCATTTCAAGACCCGACGTAGCAACACCGCCTGCGTTTGCTGCCTTTGCGGGTCCAAAAAGAATACCGTTATCAAGAAATACTTTTATAGCCTCGGGTGTGCAGGGCATATTTGCACCCTCGGCGACAGCCATACAACCGTTTTTTATAAGAAGCCTTGCAATTTTTTCGTCAACCTCGTTTTGAGTAGCGCAGGGGAGAGCGATATCGCAAACCGTTGTCCATAACCCATTGCAATCGTCGTAATATTTTGCATTAGGTCTGTATCTTAAATAATCCTTGATTCTTGCACGGTCAACCTCCTTAAGTTTTTTTAAGGGGATTAAATCAACACCGTCCTCGTCGAAAATATATCCGTCGGAGTCTGAAAGAGCAACTACAGTTGCGCCTAATTGCATTGCTTTTTCTGCGGCGTAAAGTGCAACGTTACCCGAGCCGGAAATAATAACCCTTTTGCCTTCAAGGGTTTTGCCGTTACAACGAAGCATTTCTTCAAGAAAATAGCAAAGGCCGTAGCCCGTCGCCTCTGTTCTTACGTAAGAGCCACCATAATCAAGCCCTTTACCCGTTAATACGCCTGTGAACTGTGTGCGGATACGTTTATATTGACCAAACATATATCCGATTTCTCTTGCACCTGTACCGATATCGCCTGCAGGGATATCGGAATTAGAGCCTATATGCTTGTAAAGCTCCGTCATAAAGCTTTGACAGAAAGCCATTATCTCTCTATCGGATTTACCTTTAGGGTCAAAGTCTGCACCACCCTTTGCCGCCCCCATAGGAAGTGTTGTAAGACTGTTTTTGAAAATCTGCTCAAATCCAAGGAATTTTATAATGCCGATATAAACAGAGGGATGTAGCCTTATACCGCCCTTATACGGACCGATAGCAGAATTAAATTGAACACGAAAGCCACG
Source organism: Acutalibacteraceae bacterium (assembly GCA_045592945.1). Taxonomy (GTDB): domain Bacteria; phylum Bacillota; class Clostridia; order Oscillospirales; family Acutalibacteraceae; genus DTU089. The sequence goes on from JAZNVT010000020.1 coordinate 30,503, forward strand.
GTTAACCTGGGTTTTGCCGTTATCGTCTATCCAAGGCACTCTGAAAATTATCTGCCTTTCAGGCTCAACTAATCTTTCAACGATACCCGCTTCAACAAAATCGGGGCGTTTATCTATAACGGGCTCAATGCTTTCAAGGACCTCCGTTACTGCCTGTAAAAATTCAGGCTCATAAGGATTTCGCTTTTTTACTGTTTCAAAAACGTCAATCAAATATTGATTTTTCATTTTATACCGCCTTTTCAATTTTTTTATATTATTTGAAAAAAGCGGGCAGTATATGCAAAATATGAAAAAGCACCTTGACCAAAATCAAGATGCTTTTAATCGAATATGTTTTTTAATTTAAAAGAAAGCCTGACGCTATACCTATTGCGGCAGAAAGACCGATAATTACAATAGGATGAACCTTTTTGAAAATAAGCACTGTCATAACAACGGTAATGCCAAGCGAAACAAAGAAATCCTGAGGAACGATAGCCTTTAAATCAAAGCCGTTAGGTATAAATACCGCTAAAAGGATTGTAACGATTGCTGATCCGATAAGACCGATAACAGCAGGTCTTAACCCTGTCATAACGCTTTTTACAACAGTACTTTCTTTAAATTTTTTGTAGAATTGAGCTACTATAAGGATTACTATAAATGAGGGTAAAACTACACCGAGAGTAGCACAAACAGCACCTAAAAATCCACCGGTTTCTGTGCCTACGTAGGTCGCGATATTAATTGCAAAGGGACCGGGGGTGCTTTCACTGACTGCAATAAAGTTTACGATGTCTTCAACCTTCATCCAGTTGTGAGCGATAACCTCTTCCTGAATAAGAGGGAGCATTGCGTAACCGCCACCAAAGGTGAAAAGACCGATTTTAAAGAAGGTTAAAAACAACTCTAAATAAATTGGTAACGTCATTGCTTCACCCTCCTTTTAATAATAAGAGAGTTTACGATACCTGCCACAGCACAACCGATTAAAACGAAAATAACGTTGATATCAGTAAATGCGGCCAAGATAAAGGATGCCCCCATAACTATATATGAAAACAAGCCTTTAGGACATTTTTTATACATCGAAACAAGAGCCTTTATAAGAAGAGCTAAAACACCTGCTCTTATACCGTTGAAGGCATATTGAACAACAAGAGAATCACTGAATTGACGAAGAATAAGTGATATTATTGAAATGATTACGAATGAGGGTAAAACTACGCCGAAGGTAGCACAAAAGGACCCGAAAACGCCTCCGATTTTATAGCCGATAAACGTTGCAGAATTTATAGCAATAGGGCCGGGTGTGCTTTCAGCAATAGCAAAAATATCAAGCACCTCTTCTTCTGTAATCCATTTTCTTTTTTCGCAAACCTCTTTTTCAATAATCGGAATCATTGCATAACCGCCACCAAAGGTGAAAGCACCGATTTTAAAAAAGGTAAGAAAAAGGATTAAGGAATTTTTAAATTTATCTTTCATAATAAACTCCTTAAAATAGTGTTTCGAAAAATTTACAAATATTATAAAGATTATAGTTAGAATGCCCTTGTTTGTCAAATAATATATTGAAATCAGTATGTATAATATGGTAAAATTATCTTAATAATTTCCTATAGGTAGGTATTCGTAATGGATTTTGAAGCTGCAAAGAAAAGGGTAAGCGAGCTTACCGGAATTCTTAATGATTGCATTGAAAAATATTATATGGGTAACGAAAGTGACGTTTCTGACTACGATTACGATATGATGATGCGAGAGCTTTCGGGTCTTGAAGAGGAGTTTCCTCAGCTGCTTAAAGAGGATTCACCTACTCACCGTGTAGGTGGTAGGAGTGATAACACCTTCGAAGAGGTTATTCATACGGTAAGAATGGAAAGCCTTCAGGATGCGTTTTCAAATGACGAGTTGATTGCATTTGATAACAGAGTGAAAAAGGTTTTCCCTGATGCAAAATACGTTGTTGAGCCTAAAATAGACGGGCTTTCCTGCTCGCTGGAATACCGCGACGGTATACTCGTAAGAGCATCTACAAGAGGTGACGGTAACGTAGGTGAAGACGTTACCGCTAACGTTAAAACAATACGTTCGGTACCTCTTAAATTAAAAGAAAATATACCGTTTATCGAGGTTCGCGGTGAGGTTTATATGTCTCACGCCTCCTTTGATGAGCTTGTTGAAAAGCAAGAGCTAAACGGCGAAAAAACCTTTAAAAACCCGAGAAATGCGGCTTCGGGCTCATTAAGACAAAAAAATCCTAAAATAACAGCTTCAAGAAAGCTTGATATTTTCGTTTTCAATATTCAGCAAAAAGAAGGCGGAAAAGAGCTTAACTCTCATAAAGAATCGTTAGAATATCTTGAGAAATTAGGCTTTACAACTTGCCCCGGATATAAGCTTTGCAATAGCATAGAAGAGGCTATAGAAAAAATACAAAGCATCGGTGACAACCGAGGTGCTTTGAGCTTCGATATTGACGGTGCGGTTATTAAAACTGATGATTTCTCAATGCGAGAGGAGTTAGGAAGCACAGCAAAATTTCCTAAATGGGCAGTTGCATTTAAATATCCACCCGAAGAAAAAGAAACAAAGCTTCTCGACGTTGAAATTCAAGTCGGAAGAACGGGTGTGCTTACTCCAACGGCTATTTTTGAACCGATTATACTTGCAGGCACAACTGTTTCAAGAGCAACTCTTAATAATGCCGATTTTATTAAAGAAAAAGGCATCGCAATAGGCGATACAATTATCGTAAGAAAAGCGGGTGATATAATCCCCGAGGTTTTAGCCGTTGCAAGTCATAACAGCGAAAACCCCGAGTATACTTACCCCGAAAATTGCCCTGCTTGTAACAGTAAGGTTGTAAGAGAAGAGGGAGAGGCGGCAATTCGTTGCGTTAATCCCGATTGCCCCGCTCAGCTTTTAAGAAAGCTTATTCATTTCTGTTCAAGAGATGCTATGGATATTGAAGGCTTAGGCGAAGCGGTGTTAGAACAGCTTGTAAACGAAAAGCTTATTTCAAAGGCGTCTGATATTTACAGATTAAGCCCCATTGACCTTGTATCACTTGAAAGGATGGGTGAAAAAAGCACCTTTAATCTTCTTGATGCAATTGAGAAATCAAAGAGCAACGATTTATATAAATTGATTTTTGCTTTAGGTATTCACCATATAGGTCTTAAGGCGGCAAAGCTTATTGCTAATCATTTCGGCAGTATGGATGCTCTTCTTTCTGCAACAAAAGAGGATATAACCGAAATTGACGGTATGGGTGAAATCTCTGCCGATACTCTCAGAAAAACTCTTGATTTACCGGAAACGAAGGCTCTTATTGACGAGCTTAAGGCTTTAGGTCTTAATATGGTAAACCTTACTGAAACAGAGGATGACCGCTTTAAAGGTATGACCTTTGTTCTTACAGGTACACTCGAAAAATTCGGCAGACGTGAGGCTCAGGAAATTATAGAAAAATTCGGCGGTAAGGCTTCGGGCTCTGTATCAGCTAAAACGAGTATTGTCGTTGCAGGTGAAGCGGCAGGAAGTAAGCTCAGAAAAGCAACCGAATTAGGTATAAAAATTATAAATGAAGCAGAATTCGAGGAAATGATAAAGTAAATTTATTATTTGTACAAAAAATGGTTTTTTATTTTATGCATATAATCAATAGAAATTGCTTGTATGATAATATAAAATATAAATATTAATCTAAAAAGAGGTGTTTTTATGCCAACAACAGAAGTTTTTAAAATCAAAACAAGACGTAACAACCTTTATTTAAGAGTTGCAAAAGGTCATTTCGCAACAAGCTATACTCATAGCAATTACTATATTGACGTTGCGGCACAAAAATCACGTTTTTCAGAAGCAAAAGCAGTAGCACAGGAGCTTTGCGCTCTTTATAATTACAATACAACAATCGTTGATACAATTCTTTGCCTTGACGGTATGGAGGTTATCGGTGCTTGTCTTGCAAACGAATTAACAAAAAATTCTTTTGCAAATATCAATGCCCATCAGACCGTATACGTAGTTTCTCCCGAGATTACAAGCGGTTCACAAATTTTATTCAGAGATAATATCGTTCCTATGATTCAGGGTAAGCACGTGCTTATTCTTGCCGTTTCAGTTGCTTCAGGCTCTACTGCAAAGGCTGCTATTGAGGCGGTTAAGTATTACGGCGGTGAGGTTTCGGGAATCGCTTCAATCTTTGCAACTGCAAGTGAATGTGGCGATTATCACGTAAACTCCGTATTCAACCCCAATGATTTAGACGGATATTTCAGCTGTCCGCCTCACGAATGTCCTCTTTGTAAAGAAAAGAATAAAATCGATGCACTTGTTAATTGCTACGGTTATTCGAAATTATAAAATTAATGGGGTTGTTGCGAATTGCAACAATCCCTTTTGTGAGTAAAATTGGTGATGTAAATGAGTTTTTATGATGTTTTATCTCTTTGCGCAGGGCTTGTATTTTTCCTTTTCGGTATGAATACAATGTCTGACGGGCTTGAAAAAGCGGCAGGCGGCAAGCTTGAAATAGTGCTTAAAAAAATTACGTCTAATATCTTTTTAAGTATTACAATGGGTGCGCTTATAACTGCGGTTATTCAGTCCTCGTCTGCAACAACGGTTATGCTTGTAGGTCTTGTAAACTCGGGGCTTATGAGCTTCCAAAGTTCAATTGGAGTTATTTTTGGTGCTAATATCGGTACTACTATTACCGCTTGGTTTTTATCTCTTGTAGGTGTAGAAAGCGAGTCTTTCTTAATACAGATGGTAAAGCCTCAGAATTTTGCACCTATACTTGCGATAATCGGTATCGCATTTATGATGATGTCCAAAAACGACAAGAAAAAGATTATCGGTACTATTTTCGTAGGCTTTACCGTTCTTATTTACGGTATGGATATTATGTCTGATTCTGTAGCAGGTCTTTCAGAATCTCCTGCTTTTGCCGATCTTCTTTTGAAGTTCAATAACCCTCTTTTCGGTATTTTAATCGGTGCTGTTGTTACTGCCGTAATTCAGTCATCATCTGCGTCTGTAGGTATTTTACAGGCTTTATCTCTTACGGGTGCTATTTCATATAATATGGCATTTCCTATAATTTTAGGTCAAAATATCGGTACTTGTGCTACGGGTCTTATTTCTTGTATCGGTGCGGGTACGGGTGCAAAACGAGTTGCAACATGTCATGCTCTTACCAACGTAATAGGTACGCTTATTTTGATGCCATTGTTCTTGGTCGCAAATAACTTTTTAGACGGTTATTTTGATGAGAATTTTGTAAATCCTGCTACAATTGCGGTTATGCATACTATATTTAACTTTGCAACGGTAATTATTCTCGCACCGTTTACAAAGCTTTTGGCAAAGCTTACCGAAAAGCTTGTTAAGGATAAAAAACAGCCTGACGGTGAAAACGTTAAAGTTGTTTACCTTGACGAAAGACTTTTCCGTTCACCCTCTGTTGCTGTTATGGAGTGTGATAACTACACGTCACAAATGGCGGTTATTGCAAAGGTTACTATTTTAAAAGCACTTGAGCTTCTTTTTGATTACAATAAAGAGGAAGCAGAGCTTATAAAAGAAAACGAAACAATTCTTGACACTTATGAGGACGAGCTGGGCACTTATCTTGTTAAGCTTTCTAAAGAAGCACTTTCGGAAGCGGATGCAAAAAGAGTTTCAAGAATGCTTCATACAATCGGCGATTTTGAAAGATTAGGTGACCACGCTCTTAATTTAAAGAAAACAGCTAAGGAAATAAACGAAAAAAATATAAAATTCTCACCGGATGCAGAAAAAGAGCTTAGCATTCTTATTCAGGCAATTACTGAAATAGTTGTTACAACGACTCTCGTTTACGAAAAGAACGATTTATCGCTTGCGTCAAAGGTTGAGCCTCTTGAGCAGGTTATAGATAGCCTCACAAGCGAAATTAAAGCCCATCATATTAACAGGCTTCAAAGCGGTGACTGTACAATTGAGTTAGGCTTTGTTCTTTCCGATCTTCTTACAAACTGCGAAAGAATTTCAGACCATTGCTCTAATATTGCGGTTGCGGTAATTGAAGCACAAAATAACACCTTTGACACTCATAATTATCTTAATCAAATAAAATACAACGACGAAGCCTTTAAAAAGACCTTTGAGGAATACAATGCAAAATACGATTTACACGCCTGAAAATATACCCGTTATATTTGAAGATAAAGATATTCTCGTAATAAAAAAGCCGGTGGGAATTCTCAGCGAGGATTCCCAAAAAGGTGAAAAGGGTATATTATCATATCTTGAAAATAATGAAAGAAAAACGTTGCATCTTTTACACCGCCTTGACAGAGAGGTGGGCGGCGTAATGGTTATTGCGAAAAATAAAAAATCCGCGTCCTTTTTATCAACTGAAATAGCAAACGGCGGATTTAAAAAAGAGTATCTTGCAGTAACTGACGGAATACCTCAAGAAGATAACGGCGTTTTTGAGGATTTGCTTTTTAAGGATTCTAAAAAGAACAGATCTTACGTTGTAAAAAGAGAACGTAAGGGTGTAAAAAAAGCATCTTTAGAATACGAGGTTTTAGAAAAAGAGCAGGGGAAAGCACTTGTTAAAGTGCTACTGCATACGGGTCGAACTCATCAGATAAGAGTTCAATTTTCGTCAAGAAAAATGCCCCTTACCGGTGACGGTCACTACGGTAGCGGGGACAGAGGTTGCAAAATTGCACTTCATTCTCACAGAGTAAGTTTTTTACATCCCCAAACAAAAAAGGCAGTTGCTTTTGAGTCAATGCCTGATGCAAAGAACTACCCATGGAGCTTGTTTGGAGGGTTAAAAAATGATTGAAACTTTATCCGCATTCAGCGGAGTGCTTGTAAATACCTTAACCGTTATTATCGGTAGCACGGTAGGTCTTATTCTTAAAAAGCAAATACCCGAAAAGCTTACAAACGCGGTTATGACCGCAATAGGTCTTTGCACCATTGCAATAGGCGTTACGGGAGTTATCAAGGGCGAAAATCAGCTTGTTATGATAATTTCTCTCGTTTTCGGTACAATAGTCGGCACGCTTATTGATATTGACGGTAAATTATCACGTTTAGGTGATAAATTTCAAAACAAGAGAGCAAAAAACGGAAACGTACATAGCGACAACGCAACCTTTTCCCAAGGCTTTGTTACCGCTTCGCTTCTTTTCTGCGTTGGTGCAATGACTATCGTCGGCTCAATGAATGCAGGCATTTCCGGTGATAACCAGATGCTTTATACAAAATCAGTTCTTGATTTAATTTCATCATCAATGCTTGCGGCATCTCTCGGCTTCGGTGTTTTCTGTGCCTCGGGCTTCGTGCTTGTTTTTCAAGGCGCTCTTGTAGCTCTTGCAATGGCTTTAGGCTCATTTTTAAATGATTTTGCAGTAAACGAGCTTATCTGCGCAGGCTCCGTAATGATTACCGCTTTAGGACTTAACCTTATAGGCGTAACGAAAATAAAAGTAGCAAATCTGTTACCCGGCTTAATCTTCGTGCCGTTTGTGTGTAAAATAATGGAATTATTTTAAGTGGCAAGTGGGAAATGGCAAATTAAGTGCGAAATGCGGAATGCGAAGTGCGAAGTGAAATCACCAGTCGTTGGCAATTGTAAGAGATTCCAGATACCAGATGCCGGAGCGCTTCGCTCACATATTAGTTAGGAGTTAGGAGTTAGGAGTGAGGAGTGTCGGGACCTGCGGTCGGCATTATAAGCTTCGCAGGGAGCGACAAACTTAATAAAATATAAAATTATCCAAGGCGGTTACCTCTCTTCGAAGAGAGGGGGACCGCCTTAATTTATATTTATTTATTAAAATTAATTTTAAGCGTGCCTATAAATAACTTTTACAACAAAGTTTAACGGGCGGTGGAGAGTTCTCTACGCGACAAAGGAGCGTAGTTGAAGCGTTAGCTTCAAATGCAGTAAACCGACCATTATGAGATACTAAAAAAGAACAACTGTAAGGAACATCCCTTTGGGTGTTCCGTGAAAGTGCACTCACTAACTTTACAAGGCTATTGAATATTTTCAAAAAATATGGTAAACTATAGTTGCCAAACCAATTGAATATAAAAATGAGGGGCAATTTCTGTTTTTATCAGGAATATTTATAGCCTTTTCGTATCAACATATAGTGAATTTGATAAAAATGCAGATTCCGCGATATGTTGGTGCGTTTATTGCCCTTTATATTGAATTGGTTTGGCGACTATCGGAGTTTGCTTTTTTGGCGGTTACTTCGGTAGCCGCATTTTTTTACGGAGCTTTTAATGAAAATTCGATATTTAGGCAAGATTTTTCGATAGTTAGGCAAATAGATTGAAAATGAATGAAAACGATAGTTATTATAATTTTGGATATTTATAACCAAGAAAGAGGGAGTAACAAATGAAGAAAATAATAAGTTTTATTTTATGTGTTTCATTACTCGCATCAATTCTTTGCATTCCGGTTTCAGCAACGGAAGAAAATACTGAAAAAACGGATATTAGTGACTTCATAAACGGAATAAATGAACTCACACAAAAATATGATGCAGATAAAGATTTCGAGGTTACCTCCGATAATATTCAATCTGAAAGTATTTCAGATGATGCTTCTTTGTACTATTCCGCATCATCGGTTTCTGAAAATGAAACCATAGATGAGCCCGAACTTGATTTTCAAACCTGTCGTTTAATTGTTCAAAGTGATGTTGATTTTAATAATTATGGTGCTGTTGACACAGTAAGTGGTTTTGAAAACTTTCATATTCTTCAATATAAAACCGAAATTGATACAAAAAAAGCTTACGAAAATCTATTAAATGACTCTGACATTATTTCTGTTGATATTGATGCTGTAATAAGTGTTGATTCAGTTGAAACAACAAGCGCTACTTCGGAAGAATTAACATACACGCAGGAAGACTTTTATAACTGTTGGTCACTTAATGCAACAGGAATGGATAAGGTTCTTGAATACTACAACGACAAACAATTTCCTGAAATAGTCGTGGCCGTTATTGATAGCGGTGTGAATTATAATCACGAATTGTTTGAAGGAAGATTAATAAGAACCTATTTTAACTGTTCAGGAGAAAGTGATCCGAATGATGAGTTTGATGAAAACGGACATGGTACAGCAGTAACAAGCTGTATCGTAAAAACTACACCATCAAATGTTAAAATAGCTAACTACAGAATATTTAATTCGGAAGGAAAAGCTACATTATCTGCTACATATTCCGGCTTCTTGCAAGCAATAGATGACGGTATGAAAATATTAAATGCAAGCATAGGTTTTGGTGTTGATAATTTTGAAATTCAACTGGCAATACTAAAGTATGCTGAAGATAACAATGTCTTTATTATTTGTGGTGCCGGAAACGCAACATCAAATATAGATGTTTCTATTGCTGCAAGTTACATGAACACGTCTGATGATGTTTGTTCTGTTGGTGCAAGCACAAATCAAAACTTGCCTGCATACTTTACAAATTACGGAAAAAGTGTTGATATTGTTGCACCCGGTTTAGATGTTGTGTCTGCTGATAAAGATGGCTCGTATAGTTTGTTCTCCGGAACGTCTGCATCTACACCATATATGACAGGTGTTTTTACTACCTTGACTTGTGTGTATCCCGACTTATCAACAGAAGAAAAAATGCATATGATAAAAGCCTCGTCAACAAAAATATCCGAGCCGTATATTAAATATTGTTTCGAAACAGGCGTAATTGACTGTTTAGCTTTGTTTGAGTTTGATAAGCTTAAACCTGTTGAAATCAGTTTGGATGCCGGAATATACGAAGGTCCCGTTACTGTTGAATTGTTTGCTGAAGAGGGCTATGAAATATATTACACAATGGACCAGACCTATCCGTCTCCAACAAACGGTACACTATACACAAAACCCATATCGTTTGTGGGCGATGCTTACGAAATAGTCGCCGTAGCATATAAGGATGGTGTAAGAAGTGATTATTCGAGAGCACTGATACACGCTGCACTAATAGGCACAGATGATATGTTTACCATCACGGATGATGGCACGATCACAAGCTACACGGGAGATACACTTTACTTAAAGGTTCCCGAAACAGTTAACGGAATAACTGTTACCGATATTGCCGAGGGTGTATTTGCAGAGTCTTCATTATGGGGGTTGATTTTGCCAGATACAATGACATTTTTGGGTGATATGACACTTTGGGGAGGCACAAGTCACAATAGTTGCGTCTATGGTAACAAAACAATATCCGTAATTAGTGGTGAAAACATCAAAATACTTGGTTCAAAAGCATTTTATGAATGCACCTCCCTAAGAGAAGTGAATTTTCCCAACTGTGAACAAATAGGTAATGAAGTTTTTTATTTCACCAATCTTGTGGGCGCACATTTTCCCAAAGTAACAACACTGTTAACAAGAGCATTCTACCACGCTCAATTTCTTAGAGAACTTTATTTACCCAATTGCACAAAAATGTTAGATGAAGCTTTTTCAATGTGCAAACAACTGCAGTATCTATATGCACCACTTCTTGATATTGATGTGGATTCCATTGAATATCCTGATTGGGAGTTCGATTTAGCCGAAGAAGGTCTTTTGAATACGTTTTTCTATACAGTTCAATTAACTCGCATTAATCTTGAGAAGGCAAGAGTGATTGGCTGGCTTAAGGACTCACTTTGCGGAGCATTCTGTTGCAGTAATATTCGCAGAATGGATTTATCAAGCGTTGAATATATTTATGAACTTCCTTGGCCGCAATACACTTATATTTCCCGAAGATATTTACCTGTAACAGTTGAACTCAATCTTCCTGCTACCTTGAGAAGGTGTGTGGACGCAGAACCATACTTTGATGAAGATGTGAGAAATTACGTTGTGCATGCATCACCCGGCACCTATGCGGAGGAATGGGCGAACAGTAATGGTGTTGAATTCGTCGCTCTTAACGCTGAAACATCTATCGCAGAAGATATAGAACCGGTTTGGAATAAATATTCATACAAACCTTTGTACTTTGATGCACGAGGCTTTAACAGAACATACCAGTGGTATGGCTCGTATGATAATAAAATCGGTAATGATGTGGCGATTGCCGGTGCAACGACAAATGAACTTGACCCCGGAGAAACCGGTAAGTATGCATATTACTATTGTCAAATGACAAGTACAGATATAAATAATGAAGGCGAAGTTGTAAGTTCATTTACGGTTAACAGCATATTATGCCAAAATCGTTTCTATTATATGTACGCAAAAGATAAAACTGAAATTGATTTTGAAAACAAACTCATTTACACCACTCAATTTACACAAAATGATTTTTCAAACATAATCGGTACTCAAAGCACTGTTACGGTAGACAGTATTGCATCTTGTGCGAATTTATCAACTAAGCTTTACGGTACTGGTTCAATGTTTATTGTTTACGAAAATTCTGATATATCGGAAATTTATACTCTTATTGTTCAGGGGGATATAAACGGTGACAGTACGGTTAACGTTATTGATTTAGCTGAAATCGAAAGAGCATCAAACGGGCATAAGGCTTTGAACGACTCGTATTTTCTTGCAGGTGACATAAATTGCAATGAAGTAATAGATGTTTCAGATTTTCAAACTGCAGTAAATATGGCGTTGCAGATTTAGCGATGCCAGAGGCTTCGCTCACATATTAGTTATGAGTTAGGAGTGAGGAGTGTCGGGACCTGCGGTCGGCATTGTAAAAAATGGCAAGTGGCAAATAGAAAATGGCAAGTGGCAAATTTCGGAACTGCGTTGGCAATTGTAAAGCTTCGCAAGGAGTATAAGTTAAAGTTTTGCGAAGCTTTTCATCCCTGTTTTGTCGCAGACAAAATAGGGAGGGGGACCGTTCTTCAATAAAATAAAAATACGAGGATAGTATATTTCGTGTGAATATACTATCCTTTATTAATTACTAATTCGGGGCGGTGGGTGGTACCCGACGTGAGCCTGCGCACGTCGTGAAACCGTAGGTTTCATTGACACAAGCTTACCTTTTTAAATAAAGTCAGTTAGTACACTGTAAGGAACGTGGCTCTGCCCGTTCCGTTTGGGAGCAATTCGTTTACCGTCATAATTTATTATGTAGGTGAGTTGATTTGCCGGAACACCCAGAGGGATGTTCCTTACAGTTGTTCTATCATACTAAACCTAACGAGCAAGAGAACTACCCACCACCATTGCCGTTGGCAATGGTCTCCCTCCCTATCCGCCAAAGCGGACAGGGATGAAAGGCTTCGCAAAATTTTAACTTATATTCCTTGCGAAGCTCTATAATCGGCACGAAGTGCCCCTTCACTCCTAACTCCTCACTCCACACTCCTCACTTAATCGTGAACGAAGCCTCTGGTGACTGGCGACTGTGGACTGGTGACTAAACTACTCACTTTTCAGCGAATGCGTTTCCCTTTGTGCAGCAACGAGATTTGCGTATATACCGCCCATTGAAATAAGCTCTTCGTGAGTACCTACCTCTGCAATTCTGCCTTTTTCAATAACAACAAGGCGGTTTGCATTTTTTAGAGTAGCGAGTCTATGGGCAATCGCAATAGTTGTTCTGCCCTCAATAAGGCGGGCGAGCGCTTCCTGAATTTTAATTTCGGTTTCAGGGTCAAGGGAGCTTGTTGCTTCGTCAAGGATAAGTATTTTCGGGTTTTTAAGAATTGCTCTTGCAATACTTACTCGTTGTCTTTCACCGCCTGAAAGTGAGTGACCATTTTCACCTATAACAGTGTTATAGCCGTCGGGTAATTTAGTTATAAATTCGTGAGCATTTGCAGCCTTTGCCGCCGCTATAACCTCGTCGAGAGTAGCGTCAGGCCTTGCGTATGCAATATTATCGAAAACAGAGCCTGAAAAAAGATAGGTTTCCTGGAAAACTACGCCTATATTTTTTCTTAACTCATCTTGGGGAATGTTACGTATATCAACACCGTCAATCGTAATGCTTCCTAAGGATGGGTCGTAAAGTCGCATACAAAGGTTTATCATTGTAGATTTACCTGCTCCCGAATGACCTACAAGACCAATCATTTCACCTGAATTTATATGAAGATTGACATTCTTTAAAACGGGCTCGTAGGATTTATAACCGAACGTAACACTGTTAAAATCTATTGCACCGGAAGCTTCAAGTTTTTCGGGCTTTTCAGTTGATACCATTTGAGGCTCTTCGTCAAGAATTTCATAAATCTTAACAAGGCTTGTTGCACAGTCGGCAACTCTTCTTGGGAAAAGCGACATCCAACGAAGTGGTGCATATAAAAATGCAAGATACAAATTAAAGCGTGTAAGCTCGCCTAAGGTGAGAGTGCCGTCAAGCACCATTTTACCGCCTATTAAAAGCACGAGAAATTCACCTAAAGCCATAAAGTTACCAACAAGGGGGAAGGTAACTGCCCAGTATTTTTCGTTAGATGAGCTGATATCAGCTAATTTTTTCGAAACCCTTGAGAATTTTTCGATTTCTCTTTCCTCGTTACCAAAGGATTTTACAATTCTTATTCCCTTGATAATATCGTGAAGAATTGAGGTTGCTTTTGAGTCAACTCGCCATTGCTTATGATATCTTACCCTTGTTGAATGGCGAAATAAGGTCATAAATAATACGCCTATAGGAATAGGTACAATTACCGCAAGAGTGAGTGTAACGTTTGTACAGAAAAGAATTGTAAGAATAACCGTGAACATTATTATCTGTTCGATTAAATATCGTCCCTGTTGATTGAAAAATTCTTTTACTCTTTCCGTATCTCTTGTTACTCGGTGAATAAGGTTGCCCGCAGTTTTACCGGACATTGAGGAAAGGGAAAGCTCTTGGATTTTACTGTAAACGAGCTCTCGTAAATCCTTTGAAAATTGTGAGCCTACCCTTATTGAAATTCTCGAGCTGAAAATGTTTATTACTTTTGATATGGCAAAGGTTATAGCCATCAAAAGTGCAATAGCAATAACGCCCGTTGTGCGTGATTGAAAATAAGGGTCAGCGTTTTCAACGGGTACGAGATAATGGTCGATTAAAATAGAATTGAATAAAGGCATAATTGCCCCGAGAATATTTGCTATTGTTAAAAGAATACCTGATAACGCAACTGATTTCACGTATGGCTTAAAATATGTGAAGGCACGTGAAAAAACGTAAGATTTTTTTACGCAGAAAAGACACACGTTCATTCCCCTTGGGTAATGACGATGGCATTTCGGGCAAACAGGTAAATCATCGGTATTCATTTCCAAAAGCTCGTTGCTCTCGTAATAGTGGTTAAGCACCTTAACAAGCTCACCGATTTCACCAACACAGCTCATTGAAAAACGGCAAACCGTTACGTTTTCGCTACCGTCAGAAGCTGCGTTTTGTGGCTTTAATTCAAGCTTACCGCAACCGATGTCCGTAAGCTGTACCGCCTCGCAAAAATCATTTATATTAAATTTTTCTTCTTTACCGTCAAGATTTTTTGTAAGTATACCCTCAGAAAGTGTGATGGTACCGTTACAAACCCTTCCGTCTGGTGAAATATCAAAATGTACTGTTGAAATATTCATAATTAATATAAATAAGGCTCCAAATAATTAATATAAGTATGGCTCCAAAAGAAGTCTGCTTTTTTGTTCTATTTTTTCATATTCGGGGATAATGTATCTGTTGCCGTCAACGTCAAAAATCAAAAGGGTGTTTTCGCTTGAAAAACGAAGATTTCTTGTTAAATCTCTTACGGTAAAGCTTTTGTCTTTGCCGTCTATTATTGTTTCAAAGTAAAAATGCCCCATTCTTTCTTTGATGCTTTTAACGGATGTAACACAAGGGCAGTAATATCTGCTTTCAAGCTCCTTGCTACAAGCAGAATAAGAGCTTTCGTCAAGGTCTTTTATGCTTCTTATAATGCCTATTTCCTCATTTTCAAGATTTTGAACACAAATATATTCTTCCTTGAGTGTGTAAGGATAGCTTCTTATAAGCTTTACTCTGCCTTTGCTTTCATTTTTGAGAGTAAAAACTAAAAATCCGTTATCATTAAATTTAAAGCTACATTCTTCGGGGTTGAGAAATTCAATAGATAATCTGTTATCAGTCATTGCTTTCACCCTCCGTTTCTTTTTTGTCGTTAGTTTCCTCGCCGATTCCTATAAAGCGAAGTGCTTCCTCTTGAAGCTTAAAGGTCTTATAATATGCACCTTTTTTATCCATAAGCTTATTATATGAACCGAATTCAATGCATTCACCGTCTTCAATTACCGCTAATTTATCAGCATCACGAAGAGTTGAAAGTCTATGAGCAATAGCGATAGTTGTTCTGCCTTCCTTTAGCTCTGAAAGTGAATTCTGAATATTTCTTTCAGTTTCGGTATCCATAGCGGCAGTAGCTTCGTCGAGAATGAGTATTTTCGGATTCTGAATAATTGTTCGTGCAATTGAAATACGCTGTCTTTCACCGCCCGAAAGGTCTTGCCCGCCTGAGCCTACCCAGGTTTCGTAGCCGTCGGGGAGCTTTGTTATAAAGCTATGAGCCGAAGCTGCCTTTGCTGCGGCAATAACCTCGTCGTTTGTAGCGTCAGGCTTTGCATATCTTATGTTATCGGCAATAGTACCCATAAAAAGATAAATATCCTGAGAAACGATGCCGATGTTTTCTCTTAATTGCTTTGACGATAAATCCTTAACGTCAACACCGTCTATTTTTACAACGCCCTCCTTAGGGTCGTAAAGACGGGCGATAAGGTTTGAAATGGTAGTTTTTCCTGCCCCCGTTTTACCTACCATACCGAGCATTTCGCCTGCTTCTATTTTTAAGGAAAGGTTTTTTATAATCGGGTGAGCGGGCTCGTATTCGAATTGTAATTCGTTTATTTCAATTGAGCCCTTGAAATCCTCAAGAATAACGGGATTTTCTTTATCCTTGATATCAGGCTCGGTATCCATAATTTCAAATACACGTTGAGCAGAGTCAACACATCTTGCCCACCAGTTTGTAACCCAGGAAAGAAACTCAATGGGAGCCTGAAGCATACCAAGGTAAATAACAAACGTAAGAAGCTCACCAACTGTAAGCTCGTTTGTTTTAATGCAAAGCACACCACCATAGCCTAAAACGATAGCACCTAAAATATAAACAACAACCGAAAGAATAGGGAATACCGTGTTTTCAGCGTTTGCTGCCTTTACTTCAGAATCCATAAGCTTTTTGCTGATTTTATCAAAGGACTTAAGCTCGTCATCCTCTTTTGAAAAGGCTTTTATGATTCTGTGACCGTTTATATTGTCGCTTACCTTTGAAGTAAGTAATGAGTTTTGTACCCATACCTTGTGGTGAAGCTTTCTGAAAAGCTTTTCAAAGAGTGGGTATAAAACTAAAATTATAGCTGCACCTAATATTACCGATAACGTTAATTTTACACTTGTCAGGAACATAATAACAAGAATTCCCGCTACGGTAATTACGTTTGAAATGAGGTAGGGAAATCCGTCAACGAAAAACCAGTAAATGTTATTTGAGTCTCTTGTAACACGCTCCATAAGAGAGCCTGTTTGCTTATGAGTATAGAAACCAACGGAAAGCCCTTGCATTGCTTTGAATATTTTTATTTTAATGCTGTAAATAACCTTTGGTAAAATTCCTGCAACAATGTATTGATAGCAGAGGGTGAAAAGCTGGTTGAAAAGCTTTATCAAAGCAATAGTGCCTACTACTGTGAAAAGTGCTTTTAAAAGTGCATCATATCCAAGGGGATTGCCAACGTTTAAAACCTCGTCGTAAAGCTTTTGTGTGCTGAATTGAGGAAGCAAAAGATTGAAGCCGGAGCTTACAAGCACCGCAAATATCATAAAAATCATTTTCCACTTAACTTCACCGAAGAAAGAGAAAAGACGTTTTACCGTAGAGCGCTTGTCAACGCAATCCTTACAAAAACGCATTCCCTGAGGAACGGGAGCACCGCACTTTATGCATACTCTGTCGTTTACATTCAAGATGTACTGCTTATAGTCCTTACCGTCTTTAAAAGCGTTGAATATTTTTCGGAAAAGGTCGGCTTTTTCAAGTAAGCCGATTGAAAAATAAGTCAATGAATAATATTCGCTGTTGAAGCTATACGTTAACTGACCTGTTGCTAAATATTGCTCTGCAAAAACCTCGTCTATTTCATTAATAGGAATGCTTTCAAGCTTTATGAGTGTAGGTGTTAATTCTGCAGGCTCTTTGTTTTTCTTTTTCTTGCTCTTCTTTTTTAAATTTATATCAGGCAATTTGAATTCTGCAATATAAAGACCCTTTTCATCAAAGCAAACGTATACCTCACCAAAGCTTTCGGGTGAGTTCATATCAGCCTTAAAGGTGTATATTAAATTGTCAGTATCGAGTCCGTTTTCGTTAAGGATTTTAGTTACGGGCTCAGGCAATTTCCCCGAGGGTGTGAAAACGGGGTGAGGAGGCTTTTTGATATGAAGCTTGAAAAGAACTTTATTTATAATTCTCATAAAATCTCCCTGCGCTTAATTAGAATAACTTAAATATTTTATCACAGCAAATAATAATTAGCAATATTAATAGGGAAATATAGAGTATATATTTTGATAAAAGCAAGGTCTTAAGAATCTCTGTCTTAACAAATTGTTAACATTGTAAGTGTAAAATGACTAATTGAAAAGAACTGTATTTGTGCAAATATACATTTTTGCTTTTTAGAAGTAAAAATGGTGAAAAGTGAATTGACATTCACTACCGGTTTTGTTATAATTATGTCACTATGATTTTATCATAGGGATATATGTGAAAAAGTTGAAACAGCTATTTTTTTGCTAAATAATAGGTATTTAAACAACAAAATGTAGCAGTTTCGATGAATATATTTTTGACTTTATATAATTTTGTTTAAGGAGAAGAAAGTTTTATGGCTGTAAAAAGTATTACAAGATTTGGTATCCAAAGAAAAATCGTTGCTAATATGACAACCGAAAGCTGGCAGAATATTCCTCACGTTAGTTATTTATATGAGCCTGACGTTACTGACTTTTTAGCGAAATTTAAAACATTTCAGGCAGAATGCGGTTACGAGGTGAAACCTACCTTCAATGCCGTGCTTCTTAAGGCGATTGCTGAAGCTATCGAGGTTGATCCCGTTATAAACGCTCATATTCATTATGAGAGAGGTCTTGTAAGAGGTAAGGTTACTGTTTTTGATAATATCGATATTTCAGTTCCGTGGACTCTTCCTGACGGAAATATGATGACAATTACAATGAAGGATATGGGTAATAAAACTCTTAAAGAAATTGCAGAGTATCAGGCTGATATTAACCGTAGACTTGAAAAAACAAACCTTACAGAAGCTCTTTATTCAGTATCCTTCCATGATACGGTAGAAAAGCTTAAAAAAGGTCATATTATTAAGGCTATAAAAAGAATTTACGGTGCTAATACTAACCCGAATCACAAAATCAGACTTCTCAAAGGGGCCGAGAAAAAGGCGTACAACGCTATTCCCGAAACCGAAAGAATCACTCGTAAAGACCTTAAGCAGGGCACAATTACCGTTTCAAATATCGGTGCAGATTCAAGAGGTCTTGCAGGTGAATGTGCTATGCTTATGGTTATCCCTCCTCAGATTTGTGCTATAGGTGTAGGTGCTTTACAGAGAAGACCCGTTGTAGTTAAAAACGAAAACGGTGAAGAGGAAATCGTTATCAGAACAATTCTTCCTATGAATGTTTGTTTTGACCACAGAGCACTTGATTTCGGCGAGGTAAGACCCTTCCTTACGAAAATGCAGGAAATTTTCGAAAATCCCGAAATGATTCTTAATCACAACGCTTAATTACATACATATTTTGCGGCTGTCGAAAGGCAGTCGCTTTTTTTGTTGAATTTATCATTATTTGTGGTATAATCAAGCTATAATTTATGGAGTTGATTTTATGGATTTTAATATATATATGCCAACGAGGCTTATCGGCGGAAAAGACTGCGTTTTAAATAACGGAGCGATATTTTCTTCCTACGGTAAAAAATGTCTTATAGTTACAAGTAAAAGCGGAGCAGTTAAAAGCGGTGCTTTAAAAGACGTTACAGAAACTCTTGAAAAAGAGGGGATTGCTTACGGGATTTTTGATGAAATAACCGAAAATCCACTTGCTTCTGCCTGTATTAAAGCGGGCGAAGTAGCAAGAAAAATGAACGCGGATTTTATCGTTGGTATCGGCGGTGGCTCACCTCTTGATGCTTCAAAAGCGGTTGCAATATGTGCAGAAAATCCTGAGCTTGATATTGACGGGCTTTACAATAGAAATATTCCGTCAAAGGCTCTTCCGCTTATCCTTATAGGCACTACAAGCGGTACGGGTAGCGAGGTTACGGGTGTCAGCGTATTAACAAATGATAAAACTATGATGAAAAAGAGTATTTCGGGTGCTGATTGCTATGCAGCAGTATCGTTTCTTGACCCGAAATACACTTACTCAATGCCATATAACGTTACCGTAACAACTGTGCTTGATGCTTTTGCACACGCTGTTGAGGGCTGGTTTTCAAAAAAGTGCACAGAGCTTCCCACGAAATACGCCGAAATGGCATTGCCCGATATATTTGATGGACTAAAATTTTTATATGAAACAAAAGCTTTACCTGATGAAAAAATGAGAGAAAGGCTTTATTACGCTTCAATTTATGCAGGGCTTACGTTAAACGTTTGCGGTACGGCTTTTCCCCATACAGTAGGATATATTTTGACAGAAGAATTCGGCATACCTCACGGCAAGGCTTGTACAGCTTTTTTTCCTGTTTTTTTAGAAAAAGCAAAAGCAAATACGCCTGAAAGGGTAATGGAGCTTTTAGCGGTTTTACAAGCTGATGAAGAAACGCTTTTAAATACTATAGTTGGATTAACCGACGTTAAAATCACTGCTGAGAAGGATGACGTAAAAAAATGGTGCTCTCGCTGGGGTGTTGTAAAAAACTTTATAAATACCCCCGGAGGTTTTACGAATAGTGAAGCTGAAGAGGCAATTTTAAGATTATGCTAAAAAACAGTAGAAAATATCTATAATATGTGATATAATGAATCGATAAATCTGATTACGGGATTTCATCGTAGTAATAACTAAAGGAGTAAATCAATGAAAAAGAAGTTAACCGTTTTATCATCATTGGTTATTTGCGTTGCGATTATCGTAACCGTTATGAGCTTTGGTTTTGATAGTAAGAAAACTGATACTACAATGGTTGCTTTAGACGCAATGTACGCAAAAGAAACAAGTGCAACAACTAATGCAATCGGTGGTCTTATCGAAAACGTTGCAGGTGGTAACGTTATAGGCGATGCAATAGGAGGCGCAGGTCAGAATATCGGTAGTGCTTTAGAAGGTGTTACAGGTAATTTGTCTGATGCCGTAGGTAACGTAGGCGATGCAATAGGCGGTATCGGTAACGGTGATGGCCTTGCAGGTATTGTTGGCGGTCTCGGTGATGCAATAGGTGGTATAAGCGGTGCATTGAGCGGACTTACAACTACGAAGCCTGCAACAACAGAGTTAGGTACTATTACCCCTGTTCCTGCTGCTTCTCAATATGATACTCAGGCTGCAAACCCCATAATATCCAATAATACAACAATTCCTACGACGGCAGTTGCTGATGGTGAGGGCGAAACTGTTGATTATTCAGCAACCTCTAACCCCTATAAGAAGCCTACTATTGAATTGAAGGCAGGGGAAAAGGATATTTCAGTAAAATGGGTTCAGTGGATATTTATTTACACTCATTACGGACTTAAAGAGGATGGTATTACCGGCGAGCTTGATGCTGATACAGTTCATTTAATAAAAAAATTCCAAGCTGAAAAGGGTCTTACAGTTGACGGTAATATGACTAAAGACTTTGTTAACGCTCTTGAGCTTCATTTTTACGAGTATTCCTTCGGCACAAGCTCAACTACGGCTGTTCCCTTAACTCAGCCTACTCAGATGGAGTCAAACGTAACTACAGGTGAAACAGAAAAGCAATCCAATACAACAATTCTTATTGTTGCTTTGGTGCTTATATGGGTGCTCGCAATTGCAGCTATTCTTGCGCTTGTAATATTCCTTAAAAAGAAAAAAAGTGTAGCCGCTAAGGCTAATGCATCTGCAGGTGCTGAAGCAAATACGGGTGCCGCAGGAGATAGCGATTCAAATAAAAATTCAAAGAGTCTTGAAGACCTGTTTTAAAGAGGGGATTTATAATGGATAAATATGTGATTATTAATGCAGACGATTTTGGTATGTGCCATTCTGCTAACCTTGGTGTTTTTGATTTGTTCGAAAAAGGCGGAATTACTTCTGCAACTATTATGACACCTTGCTGTTGGGCAAAGGAAGCAGGAGTTTGGGCAGCAAAGCATCCCGAATATGCGGTAGGTGTTCATCTTACCTTCACAAGCGAATGGGGTAATTACAGATGGAGCCCTATTGCTCAGGGGGACACCTCTTCCTTAAGAGATAAAGAAGGCTTTATGTATTACGAATCCGACGAGTTCGAAGCAAATGCTGATTTAGAGCAGATTGAAAAGGAAATCAGAGCTCAGGTTGAGCGTTTCCGTTCATTTGGTGTTGAGCCCTCTCACCTTGATAATCACATGGGCTCTCTTTACGGGATTGAATCAGGCAGATTTGAGGTGCTTAACCTCACTCTTGATATGGCAGGTGA
Organism: Acutalibacteraceae bacterium; assembly: GCA_045592945.1. Taxonomy (GTDB): domain Bacteria; phylum Bacillota; class Clostridia; order Oscillospirales; family Acutalibacteraceae; genus DTU089. Next base: position 52,211 of record JAZNVT010000020.1, read on the forward strand.
ATACGGTCTTCCCTTCCGCTTCCCGGGTACTTTTGTTCCTGAAATGTTTGAAAACGATACCCTTGATGTTAAAATTGACCAGCAGCTTATCGCAATGGTATTTGATAAGGTTATTCAATATGCAAAAGCAAAGGGTGTTGCAATGCCTGATTACCTTATCCCAGGCGAATGGAACGGACCTCAGAACGATAGCTATGAAAACTTTAAAGAGTATATTTACGAGCTTTACAGGTCATTCCCCAACGGTGTTACCGAAACCTATATTCACCCTGCATTTGAAAGCGAAGAGCTTAAGGGTATTTCAGGCGCATGGCATAGAAGAGTGTGGGAGCACAAGCTTTTCTCAGACCCTCAGACCATGCAGCATATCAAGGCTTGCGGTATAGAGCTTATAAATTACAGAGATTTAGCAAAAATGAAGGCGTAATAAAAAGAGTCAGACGATTTCGTCTGACTCTTTTTTTATCTCAACTCAAGCTTAACCCTTGAAAAATCAAGCCTTTGAAGGTCTTGCTTACTCATTTTAAAACAAGCAATTTTTTCAGTTTCTGCTAAAAAATCAGGCATTCCGTCATCAAGCGGGTCATACTGTAAAAGTATTATCTCGTCATTATCTGAAATAAGGATAGCCGTCCCGTCAACTGTTTTGCTTGCTTCAAAATAATCAATAGAATACTCGGTTTCAAGGTCGCCTAAATCATCAAAGCCTGCATTAAAATCATCAATAAGGGTTTCAGGCTCTTTTTCAAAATACTGAACGTTAGGGGTGAAGCCCTCTTTGGTTTCAGTTAAGAAAAAGTATATAAAACCGTTTTTTGCAGGTATGGTATCAGCCTTATCAAAAGCTTTGAATTCGGAAAGCTTTAATTGACAGAAGAAAAAATCGTTATCACCGATAGTTTCGTCGGAAAGCCATTCCTCAGGCATTGTAGGTGAGCCGAAAAATTTACTTGTTCCGGGGTCGTATTCACCGTGAGCTTTTTCCACTTTGATACCAATCATTCTGTAACCCCCAGATATTCTTCTAAAGTAAGATTTTTTTCTTTCATTTCTTTTGCGGCTTCAACTCCGACATATCTCCAATGCCACGGCTCATAGATTACCTTTGTGATATGCTGCTTGTCCTTCGGATATCTCATAATAAATCCGTAATCTGCAGCGTTTTCAGTGAGCCAGCGGAATTCAGCTGTGTTTTCAAACCATTCTTCAACGCAAACGATATCCATAGCATAGCCTAAATTATGCTCTGAGCTACCGGGTGGCATAATTATCGTAGCTGCTTTAACCTTTGCGTCTTCAGTTGAGTAGCCTTGATTTTCGAAAAACTTTATTTTGTTTTTATAGTTTCTTTCCTGTAATTCGTATGAACGGTAGCCGGAGCAGGGCGTTAAGTAAACACCCTCGTTTAATGCGGCGGCATACATTTTTTCATACTCCAAAGCAATTTTTCGGTCAAGCCTTTCCTCGCTTCCGCAAACAGCAACAAGGTCAGGCTCATATGTATCGGGGATTCTGTAGGATGAATTAACAAGTGTAAGATGCCACTGGCTTTCGTTTATAGTAATGATGTAAGGATTGTTAATTGTTCCCAATTCATAAACGGTTGTTGATTGAGTAACTGGTTCGTTAGTTGTTTTAGAGGTTGCTTCGTTAGTTATTTTATTAATTGTTTCAGAAGTGTCAGCACCACTGAGAGAGGTGTTGGCTTCAGTAGCTTGGGTTGTATTTTGTGTTTGTTTTTCCGTTATCTCTGATGTAGTGTTCTTATTCCCTTGTTCATTATCATTTTCGTTATTTTTTGATAAAATAATTCCTGCTGAAAAAGCGATGATTAACGCTAAAACAAGGCATAAAACATATATGATTCTTTTATCTTTCTTTTCTATCCTCATTGACGACACCTCGTAAGTAATTATATAATTTGAAGAGTCAAAAGTCAATTGAGATTAGTGTTATATATAATATTTAATTATTATTAGTTGTTAATTACAAAAGCAGTAGCGGGTTTTTGTGCTTTTTTTACAAATATAAAAAAATATAAAAAATAACTGTTGTTACTGTGAATTTTGTGGTATAATCAGTTGGTGAATAAGTCGGTTTGTGCCGATATACATTAAATTTCCGAAAGGGGAATAATTTTGATGAAACGTATTTTTACAGTTGCGATTTCAATTTTACTTATCAGTACTCTTTTGATGACTCTCACTTCTTGCGGTTCATCTGACACCCAGTCAGAAACAGAAGAGGTTCAGTCAACAGAAGCAGCAGTTTACGTAGAAAGTGCAACTCCCGTTGGTAACACAAGCGTAGAGGTGCTTGAATATTTTAACCATCTTTTAAACGGTGTTAAAAGCAGTAAGCCTGCAATTTACTACAACATAGAGAAAAACGTTCCCAATGACACTCTTAAGGTAACTAAAAAGGGTGCTGAGGACGCTGAAGAAATTGACGATTCTCTCAAAGCAATCAATGATGCTGCAAAGGGTATCAAGGATTTAATGCTTGAAGATATCAAAGGTAAATCAGGTGACATCGCTTACGGTGATGATAACTCAGAAATGCTTTTCGTAACAGGTGAGTCATGGGCATCAAAGCTTACTGCCGATGATATTGCATATGCAACTATCAAAGAGGTTGGTGACGTTTATTACATCACAATCGCTTTCAATGACCTTACAAGCGAAGAGGCTCAGGATGTTTTAACAAAGGCTTTCGACCTTCGTGATAAGGAAGAGCTTCTTGCTTCTGAAGAATTTGAAAAGAGCAAGGATTATTTAATCCTTAACGATTACAACGTAGTTTACAGCGGTTGTAAAATCACTGCTACTGTAAATCGTCTTACTGATGAAATCGTTAATATTAACTACTACAAAGCAGCAAACGTTACTGCTGATATGACAGGCGCAGGTACCCTTGCAGAATATGGTGACGTAAGCGTTATGTTTACTCTTGAGGATAAAGCATATTATGAAATTAATTGGGAAAGCGGTCTTCCCACAAGTCCTGTTGAAACAACAGTAGCAGAATAAACCGTAAATAACGGAGGTAATTCCCTTGACTAAAAGAATAATCGCATTAATGGCAGTCGCAACAATTATTTTTGTTTGCACCTTTGCTGCTTGCGGTAAAGACAAAGAGAACGTATACGCCGACAATAAGGATTTTGACTTTGTTACAGATGCAAATGGTCAGAAGGTTCTTTCTGATGACGGTGAGTTTATCGTTTACGTTACAGATGAAGACGGTAAACGTGTAACAAACAGCAATAAAGAGGAGCAGACAATGTTTGAACAGTTTGTTCCCTTAGAAAATGACGGCGTTGTTGAAAACTACGGCTATATTTTCACCTTGCCGGAGGGTTGGAAAACAGATTCAACAGATGCAGGAAAGTTTATCAATAAAGATAAAGATGCAGAAGCAAGCATCGGTGTTGTTAAGTACTTCTACGATGATTACTATCAGCTTAATAAAGATACTTATGATACATTGAAAAAAGAGCTTGGCGAAGATGCAGTGGAATGGGAGGATAACGTAGAAATCCTTCCCGAAGCAGAAAAAACCTGCCGTTTTATTATGAAGACTGAAGAGGGTATGAGTGTTCTCGTATTCTTTGAAAATTCAGGTAATGTTTATAAGATTCTTTATAATACAACAAGTCTTGATACCGGCGTGTATGATTGTGAGATTTTCTGTAAAGCATTAACCTTTAAGGCTTTCCAGTATTATGACGACATAACTGCCGCTGAGGATAAACAATAAAAACAAAACCTTGCAGCTCACACTGCAAGGTTTAATTTTTTATTTACAGAAAAACAGGATATGTTATTTTAATTATATTTTTGATTTAAAGTATTTTTCGGTTGCCATATAAAGAACGGGTACAACGATTATCGCACTTACAAGCTCTATTAAACCGTTTGTACTGATTAGTGTAGCAATGATAACGTCAAGAGCCTTTGCAGATTCACCGAAAAGAGTTGTAAATCCGCCGAATAACTGAAGTGAACTAAGAACAAGAACAGTGTTTGTAACCGTACCTGCCAATGCAGAAAGCCCTAAAGAAATCGGCTTTTTGCATTTTGTTTTTGATAAGAGACAGAAAACAAGTCCAGCAACTAAACCAACGATAAGTCGTGGTAAAAGCGAAACCAACGGGTTCTGGAAGGGTATTATTCCGAATTGGAATGCACGCATAATGCAGGTTGCACCCCATACAGCACCTAAAATAGCGCCGTATTTAGGACCCAATACGCAAGCACCGAAGATAACTGCAATATGAAGTGTTGTTATTTCGATGACACCAACTGTAATGTAGCCAAGGTAGGGTGTGAATGTCATAACGACTATCAATGCCGCAAATAAAGCACACATTACAAGACGAACAAGCTTTTTCTTTTCTTTCATAATAAAAACTCCTTTGCTGCTGTTCTCAAAGAGATACAACGCACTATAATATGTTTTTACCTGTTTTTCTTGTATATTGTTAAAAGTCCTTGTAAAATAAGGTCTTTATTATAAATAATTTCTTCTTCGCAACAAGCGACTATGTCTTTAGCGAGCCCGCCCGTTGCAACTATAGAGCTGAATTTTTGCCCCATTTCTTTCTCGATTCTTGAAACCATACCGTCAAGCATAGCTGCGTTACCAAAAACAGTTCCTGAACGAATACATTCAATAGTATTTGTTCCTATAACGTGCTCAGGTGCTGAAAGCTCAATTGTAGGTAATTGAGAGGTTCTTGCAGCCAAAGCATCTAACGAAATACCAATGCCGGGTGCAATAGTACAACCGCAAAAGACGCCGTCAGAGTTGATAATACAAAGCTTTGTTGCAGTTCCTAAATCCATTACAAGACAGGGGAGAGGGTATTGTGCTAAAGCACCTACAGCACCTGCAACTAAATCTGCACCAACCTCTTTCGGATTATCTGTAGCGATTTTTAAGCCTGTTTTTATACCTGCTGCAACGACAAGTGCATCGCACCCAGTTACTTTTTTGATAGCGTCTTTAAAAGCACGTGTAAGCTCAGGTACAACAGAGCTTATAACCGCACCTTCAAAATCATTAGTAGTTATATTTTCTAAATCAAATACAGCCTTTAATTCAATGGCGTATTGCTCTGATGTTCTGTGACGTTGTGTAGCAAGTCTTGAAATGCAAACAGGAGCATCGTCTTTGAAAATACCTAAAGTAATATTGGTGTTTCCTATATCGGCAGTAAGTATCATATAAATCGCCTCCAACAGCAAAAATGAATTTTTGCAAGGCTATTATACATTATAATTCTTTGTAAAGCAATAAATTTTTATTTTAGGTTGTAAAAATAGTTTGCAATATCTGAGTATTGTGGTATAATCACCTTATAAATTTTACGAAAAGAGGTTTTTAAAATGGCTAAAAACAAAGCGGTTGAAAAAAGCACAGGCTTTTTAAAAGAGTTTAAGGATTTTATTTCTAAAGGTAACGTTATCGACCTTGCAGTCGGCGTTATTATAGGCGGTGCTTTTTCAGGTATCGTTACAAGTCTTGTAACAAATATCGTTACACCCCTTATTTCAATTCTTACTGGTAAGGTTGCATTTGCGGATTTGTTTATTGCTCTTGATGGTAAGGATTATGCAACTCTTGAAGCAGCAACAGAAGCAGGTGCATCAACAGTTAACTACGGTCTTTTTATTGAAGGCGTAATCAACTTCATTATTACAGCTTTTGTTATTTTCCTTATGGTTCGTTTCATTAACAAAATCAGAAACAAAAATAAGGCAGAGGAAGAGGCAGTTGAAGCAGCTCCCACAACAAAGGTTTGCCCCTTCTGCAAGAGCGAGATTGCTATTGATGCAACTCGTTGCGCTCACTGTACATCAGAGGTTGAATAATCATAATGGGACAGATAAGATATTATCTTGCCTTATGGGCTTCCAAAAGCGTGTATATTCTTTTAAGAATGCTTAAAAGAAATGCAACGATGTACCCGGGCTTTATCGCTCTTAAAATTTGCCCTGATTATCTTAAAAGAACGAAAAAGTCGCCAAACGTGCTTTGCGTTACCGGTACAAACGGTAAAACTACAACTACCAATATGGTAGCAGATATTCTTTCTGAAAGCGGTATGAAAATCGTTTCTAATAGATACGGCTCTAATATCAATACCGGCGTAGCTACTGCGTTAACACATAGCGTTAACGTTTTCGGTAAGCCCAAAATAGATGCTTTAGTGCTTGAGGTTGACGAAAGATTTTCAAGGCTTATTTTACCCTTCATTAAGCCCGATTACCTTATCGTAACCAATCTTTTCAGGGATTCAATTAAGCGTAATGCCCACCCTGAATACATTTTCAGTATTCTTGATACATACGTACCCAAAGAAACCAAGCTTATCTTAAATGCTGATTGCTTGCAGTCGTCACAGCTTTTAAAGGATAATGCCCGTGTTTATTTCGGTATTGATAAGCTTGATACCGACGTTACTGAATGTATAAATCTTATAAACGATTTCTCTATTTGCCCCGTATGTGATTCGAAGCTTAAATTTAACTATTTAAGATATCATCATATAGGTAATGCATATTGCCCTAACTGTGATTTTAAATCTTTCGATGCCAATTACCGTTTGACTAATATCGATTACGACAATAAAGAAATTACCGTTGAGCATAATGGGAAAAAAGACGTTTACCCTATGGTAAACAGAGCGTTATACAATATTTATAACGAGCTTGCAGCGGTAAGCCTTATGTCTGAATTCGGCGTTGATGCTGAAATGGTGAAAGCCTATATGTCAAAAATCAGTGTCACCCAGACTCGTTATAACGAAACAAAAGCGGGTAAAACTGAGGTAATAAGAACAATGGCAAAAGGGCAGAATTCTGTTTCTTGCTCAAGAACCCTTGATTTTGTCGGTAATAATGAAAAAGGTGACAGAACCGTCTTTATAATGATTGACGACCTTTTTGAACGTCGCGATTCATCAGAATTTATGGGTTGGATATACGACGCCGATTTTGAGTTTCTTAACGTCGATGGTGTTAAGCAGATTGTTCTTGCAGGCCCCCGTTGCTTTGACTACAAGCTTCGTCTTTTGATTGCGGGAGTAGCTGAAGAAAGGATTCTTTGCGAGCAGGACGAGTTTAAAGCGGTAGATATAATGGATAAGGATATTGACAAGCTATACCTTCTTCATGATACATCAACCTACGACCTTGCTTGTAAGGTTGAAGAAAAAATCAAAACCGTTTTTTCAAAAGCGCATGGCGAGAAAGCAGGTGAGCAGGCATGAGAATAGAAGTACTTTACCCCGAAATCTGTTGCTTGTTCGGTGATAAGGCTAATATGCGATATTTTGAAATGTGCCTGCCCGATGCCGAGTTTATAAAAACACCTGTGAGTCAACAGCCTTTGTTTTTAACTGAAGACGTTGATATGGTGTATTTCGGCTCTTGCAGTGAATCAAATCAGGAAAAAATCCTTTCAAGGTTAATGCCATATAAGGAAAGGGTAAAAGAGCTTATTGATAAAGGCGTAATTTTCCTTATGACCGGCAATAGCTTTGAAATTATGGGGAACTTTATTGCTAAACCCAATGGCGAAAAAATCGAGGCGTTAGGCTTAGTTGATTTCTATTCTGAAAGAACTATACCCAAAAGAAACAATTCATTGTTTTTAGGTAAGTTTATGGATATGGATATCGTAGGCTATACAAGTCGTTTTTCAAATTCATTTGATATTAAGAAAGAGGATGCTCTTTTTGATGTAACCAAGGGCTACGGCTCTTATATCGACGGTAAAACTGAAGGTATTGTAAAGAACAATTTGTTCGGTACGTATCTTTTAGGACCATTTCTTATTCAAAATCCGCTTTTTACCGAATATCTTATGAAATTACTCGGTGTTGAGAATCCTCAGCTTGCTTTTAAAGATGATATTATGAAGGCTTATAAAGTAAGACTTGAAGAGTTTAACAAGGATATTGTTTTCGCAGAATAAAAACAGAATAAATAATTAAAGACCTTGCAGCTTTTGACTGCAAGGTCTTTTGTATTGCTTAATCAGCTTGTTGTAAGCGTTGCTTTTTAAAGCCTTTGTTTACTACAGTGTTAAGAATAATATTAATTGTAAATAATCCTACACCGACAAAAATTCCGTATTGCAAGGAGCCTGATAAAACGTTAACGGAAGTATCACCGATTTGTGTAACGCAAATAGTGAATAAAAGTGCGGAAACAGCAAAGCAAAGAGCAGAGCTTATGCACATTGTCATATTGAAGCCTGCTTTTAACTTTGAGGCTCGTAAAAGCACGAAAACAAAGTTCAATACGCCACAAACTACAGCGAGATATAAAAGCAAAATTGACAAAAACAGCATAAGGAATTCTGTTCCAAGTATATTTGAGGAAGCGAGGGTTATAAGAGAGCCCCAGTTTAAGTTTAATAAAGTGTTAAGCGTAAAATCGAGCAAGCTCATATTTCCCGAAGCGGAAACAAAAGGTAAATTTACAGAGTAGCTTGCAAGCGGTAAAACTAAAGCGATAAGAGGAACAAAAGTGAAAATAAAACGTATTATTCTCAATTTGCTACCAAATAAGGCGCTTTTAAAATTGCCGGTAAATACTCTGAATTTTGCCCATGCGATTTCCGCATTTTTTGCGTCTTCGTCAAGACGCTCTTCCCAATTATAGTTTGGAATGTTAACACCGCAGTAAGGACATTCAGCTTTTACATTCCAGATTTTAAGAGGGTGGGCGCATTTAGGGCAGAAAGCCATAAATGTTCATCCTTTCTTGTTTAAATGATATCGTTTTATCAGTAATCAAGCACTCTGAGGATTGATTTTACGTTGATGGGTAAATTTTCAATAGCAGCTCTTGCTTCTTTTTCGCGCATAACGGGGGTAACAAAAGCGATTTCGTTTTGAGGTGCATTTTCTCTGTGAAGGATAACAGGAGAGTCAAAGGTCTTGTTAATTTCATTGAAAGCAGCAATATAATCGTCTGCTTCAGCCCTTACGTAAAGAGAAATATTCTGTAAAACGGGGTCAATAACGTAATTATCTTCTGTGGGGCCCCAACCGAAAGCCTTTCTTCTTGCGGTATGCTTAGCGCAGTCAATAACGTCTGCAACAACTGCACTTGCAGTCGGGAGTTTACCTGCACCCTTTCCGTAGAATACAACGTCGCCAATAGCATCGCCTCTGACAAGGATTGCATTGAAAACGTCATCAACGGAAGCAAGCTGGCAATGATTCTGAATAAGACAAGGACCAACTGTAGCAATTATGTTGCTGTCGTCGAGCTTTTGTGCTCTGCCGATAAGCTTAATTACACCGCCCCAGTTTTTAGCGTAGTCAACGTCCTCAGATGTGATTTCAGTAATACCCTGAGTTTCAACGTAATCGGGGTAAACATGCTTTCCGAAACAGAGAGAAGCAAGAATACATATTTTACGTGCAGCATCGTGACCCAAAATATCTGCGGAGGGGTCTCTTTCTGCGTAGCCATTATCCTGAGCGAGCTTAAGAGCATCCTCAAAAGCCATCCCCTCGGTAATCATCTTTGTAAGAATGAAGTTTGTTGTACCGTTAAGAATACCTGCAATTTCACAGATTTCGTTAGCAGCAAGGCACTGGCTTATAGGTCTTATAATCGGAATACCGCCACCAACGCTTGCTTCAAAAAGGAAGTTTACGTTGTTTTCCTTTGCGAGCTCAAGAAGCTCGTAGCCCTTAGCAGCAACAAGCTCTTTGTTTGATGAAACAACGCTCTTACCAGCCTTAAGGCTTTTTGAAACGTATTCGTAAGCAGGCTCAGTACCACCCATACATTCAACAACTATACCAACAGAAGGGTCATTGAGAATATCGTTGAAATCTCGGGTAAAATATTTACCTAACTCATGATTACTAAAATCTCTTATGTCAAGAATATATTTAATTTCAAGAGATGCTTGTCCGCTTTTAGCAACAATACTTTTTTGGTTTTTTAACAAAAGCTCGGCAACACCTGAGCCAATTGTGCCGAAGCCCATTATAGCGATTTGCATATGGAATACCCCCATACTAAGAATATACTAAAACATTTTACCATAATTTTTTTAGATAATAAAGAGTAAATTTGATTTTTTTCTGCAAATTTGCAGATTTTTTTAATAATTTTTTAAAAAGTAAGATTTTTATTGTAATATTTAAAATAATGGTTTAAAATGAGTGCATAAGTTGTATAAGTTATCTGTCAGGAGGAACTGAAATGGATAATGTTATTGAAAAAAAGAAATCGTTTATTATTAATTTCATATACGTAGCTATTTTTGTCGGCTTATATTACTTCGTTGTGAAGTATGCATTCGGATACGTATTTCCCTTTGTATTTGCCGCAGGCTTTGCAGTTATGCTGCAAAAACCCGTCAGAGCGATTTCAAATAAGCTTCATATTAAGGCTCATGGTGCCGTGTCAATTTTCCTTGTGCTTTTAATAGCGCTTGTTCTCGTTGGAGGCTTGACGGCAGCTGGTTTTGTAATAGTTAACGAGTTGCGTGATTTTTTCTCGTATGTATTTTCTCAGGTGTCTTCAATAAACGAGCTGATTGAAATTGCAAAAGAGTTTGTAATGGGCTTAGTTGTTAAATTACCTGCATCAATAAGTGAAACGGTAGGGGAATACGTAACCGGCTTCTTTGACAATATCGGCACTAAAGAATTAGAATTGAATATGTCTAGCTTTTCTGCACCATTAAGTGGGGCTTGGAGTGTAGTTAAAGGTATTCCTTCAGCCTTTCTTTCTGTTCTTGTTACCGTTATTTCATGCGTGTTTATGACTGCTGATTACGATAACATAAAAGATATGCTTCTCGGTATGTGTTCTAAGTCAAGAGGAGATAAGCTTATTGAATCTAAAAGAAGTATTACAAAGGGTGTTGCAAAGCTTGTTAAAGCATACGCTACAATTATGCTTATAACATTTACTGAAATGTTTGTTGGCTTATATTTCCTTAAGCTGATAGGGGTGTATAATGGCGGTTATATTGCTATAATTGCTTTTGTAACGTGTATTGTTGATATTGTTCCCGTTCTCGGAACAGGTACAGTTATAGTTCCTTGGGCTATATATAATCTCGTTACGGGGAAAATAGGTCTTGGTATAGCTCTTATTATTCTTTATGCAGTTATTACCGTTTTACGCCAGGTAATCGAGCCTAAATTAGTTGCAAATCAGGTAGGTCTTCCTGCCATCGTAACAATTATGGCGATGTTCATAGGTGCAAGAGCCTTCGGTACATTCGGTATTATTATTTTACCGCTTACAGTTATAATAGTTAAGCTTATGTATGATGAAGGTGTAATAGGTAGAAAAAAAGAGCTTGAAAAAGAGCATCAAGAGGCAGAGCAAGAGGCGATAGAAACGGTCGCTGTAGAAACAGGTGCAACCGATGAATAATAATTATATTGACTTACACTCTCACGTTTTATGGGGTGTTGATGACGGCTCACGTAGCATAGATGAATCTATCGATATGTGTGCTATTGCAGAAGACAGTGGAACGGGTACTCTGTTTCTTACTCCTCATCTTATGTATTGGGACAGGGCAGAGGAATTATTCGATATAAGAAACGAAAGAACAGAATATCTCAAAGAGCTTCTTGAGGACCACGATATTAATCTTGATATTAAAACAGGCTTTGAAATTCTTTGTGATGATGATATATTCCTGACAAAATATTTTAACCCGTATACCTTGTGCGGTTCGAAATACGTTCTTATTGAATTCGATTTTTTCAAAACAACTATCGAGGATGTTTTGTCGTGGTGCTCATATCTTCAGTCCTTCGGTTTTGTGCCGATTATCGCTCACCCTGAAAGATACAGATTTATGTTGCTTGACGGTAAATGTATTGATACGTTATCTGACAGAGGCGTTCTTTTTCAGATAAATGCGGGGTCACCTGCGGGGATGTTTGGCGATATTACTGCCGAATTTGCTTTAAAAATGATAAAAGGCGGTTTTGTTGATTTTATCGGGTCAGATGCCCACGATACAAGAATGAGAAATACCGATATGGCTTTCTGGTTTGATAAATACCCTTATGAAGCGGATAACGGCTTTTTGCATAGAGCAAGCTACATTAATCCTTTAAAGGTGATAAAGAATGAGGATATATCAGTTCAAAGATTTTCCCATTTTTTGGATTTGTAAAAAAAAATGTTATTTTTCCAAAAAAGAAAAATAAATGTTTTACTATATGTTATATTACAATTAAATAGAAATGGAAGGAGGTCCACACATGTTAGATTCTATTTGGCAGCTTCTCAAAGACAATGGTCTTGATGTAGGTGAAATTTCAGAAGGCATTAGCTCACTTTTCACTGTTAATGAAGATGGTACATACGGCGGAATTTTAGGTGCTCTTGGCGATTTCCCCCTTATCGGCACAGTTCTTCAGCTCTTCTCATCTTTCACACCCGGTGTTAACTAAGCTCAAACGCGTTATGCTTAGTTAATTGTGTGAGTTATTGCAATAATTTTCACAAAGAGAGTGTGGGTAACCGCACTCTCTTTTCCTAAGGCAATAATACTTAAAAGTTTAAGTTTTATATACATATTATAATATAGTGATGTCAGAGGTTCCATTATGGCTAAAAATAATGAAAAGAAAACCGTAGGAATAATCATAGCTTTAGCAGTTGCAATTTTAGTTGCAGTTATTATTTTCTCGATATCAATAGTAAAAGCAATAAAAAATGAAGCTGATAATAATACCACTGAATATAGTCTTCAGAGTGACCAGACAACGTTAGAAAATAATGATACAATTATAGATAACGTTGTTGTATCAACTGACGTGCTTGTGCCTTCAAGTTCAGATGCTTCAAACTCAAGCGTATCTGAAACAGGCACTGCTACAACTAATAACAATAATACCTCAACAACAAAAGAAACAGAGAAGCCAAGCTCAGCTGAAACGACTGAGTATGACCCGATAGCGGCTTACGAGAATCTTGAGAAGCAGGGGGATGCATACGCTTCTGCTGACCCCAATAATAAGCATATTAAGAAAATATCTGATAAATATGATGTTGACCCCGCTTTATTAGTTGTTTTATATTCTGAGCCTGAATCAGGCGAAAATGTAGGAACGAATTTTATTCTTGAGTTTGATGGTTCAAAAGATAAATCAGGTAATTACATAAAAAGTCCTGATACCTTGAAAAAGGTTTATCATATTGACAAAGAGGGGAATATATCCGTTACTCAGGGCAAAATGACAGGTAATATCGGAGTTTCATATGCAGATGGTATGCTTGTATTTAATATGGTGAAAACAATTTTAATGCCAAAATACCCTGATTATTTTACAGGGGTGTAAAAAATACACAAAAACGGCAAAAAATATTATTGTAAGATGTTACAAAATTTCTTTGAAAAATTCTTAAAAAAATACCAAAAAACTCTTGCAATCTTGAAATAGTTGTGATATTATGATAGGGCACGCGAAAGGGCGTACCCTATCTTTTTATGCCCTGACGCAAGCAGATATGCGTAGATGCGGGAGGTGGCTGCCCTCTGAGGCAGGGAATTTCCGCGGAGTATGTCCGATTTAAAACCGGGCGATTAAAATACCGAATACAAACCCGTTTGCCGTCCTTAACTGTGGCTGCGTGTGTGTATCGGAGCGTGTGTTTCATCCCGGAATTGCATTCCGGTTTTTAAACGGGGAATGCGATAAGCCCGGGCGAGTTGTTGAAAAATACGCAAGCCCGCCAAAATTATTAGGAGGCGTTAAAAATGGCAGTTAAGGAAAAAATCAGAATCAGACTCAAAGGTTACGATCACAACCTCGTAGACAAGGCAGCAGAAAAGATCGTTGAAACAGCAAAGCGTACAGGCGCTCAGGTTTCAGGTCCTATCCCGCTCCCCACAGAAAAAGAGGTAGTTACAGTGCTTAGAGCAGTTCACAAGTACAAAGATTCTCGTGAGCAGTTCGAACAGCACACTCACAAGAGACTCATCGACATTCTCAGAACCTCAAACAAAACTGTTGAGGCTCTCACAGGTCTTGAGCTCCCCGCTGGTGTTGATTTTGAGATTAAGCTTTAATCCGATAGAAAGCTTGATTTTGAATATACCTATTATATATATAGTAGGTTGCAGGTCATGTTGAGGAAACTCAACCAATAATCTGACAGGAGGAAATTAAAATGAAAAAAGGTCTTATCGGAAAGAAAATCGGCATGACTCAGATTTTCGATGAAAAGGGTAATATGATTCCCGTAACAGTAATCGAAGCTGGTCCTTGCGTAGTTGTCCAGAAGAAGACAACTGAAAACGACGGCTATGAAGCTGTTCAGATCGGTTATGGCGACATGAAAGCTAACAGAGTAACCAAGCCCATGGGCGGTCACTTCAAAAAAGCTGATGTTGCTCCCAAGAAGGTACTCAAAGAGTTCAGACTCGCTGATACCTCAACCTTAAACGTAGGCGATATTCTTAAAGCAGATGTTTTTGCTGCAGGCGAATACGTAGACGTTGTAGGTAAGAGCAAGGGTAAAGGTACAGCTGGTGTTATCAAGCGCTGGAACTTCGGTAGACTCAGAGAGTCTCACGGTACAGGTCCTGTTGCAAGACACGGCGGTTCTTTAGGTGTTATCGACCCCGCTCGTATTTTCAAAGGCAAAAAGATGGCAGGTCACCTCGGTTCAGAGCGTGTTACTGTTCAGAATCTCAGCGTAGTCAAAGTTGACGTTGAAAACAACCTTATCGCAATCAAAGGTTCCGTTCCCGGTCCTAAAGGCGGCATCGTTGTTATCGCTGACAGTGTAAAAAAAGCGTAAGGAAGGAGTGTAACAGATGAGTAAATTATCAGTACTTGATATGGCAGGTAAAAAAGCAGGCAGTATTGAACTTAACGATTCTATTTTCGGTATCGAGCCCAATATGTCAGCTATGCACCTCGTTGTAGTTGGTTATTTAGCAAATCAGCGTCAGGGCACTCAGTCCACAAAAACTCGTTCCGAAGTTAGCGGCGGCGGTAAGAAACCGTGGCGTCAGAAAGGAACAGGTCGTGCAAGACAGGGTTCAACAAGAGCTCCCCAGTGGTATCACGGTGGTATCGC
>JAZNVT010000021.1:0-8472 GCA_045592945.1 Acutalibacteraceae bacterium
ATAGAGATTTTCGGAATATCTGTTAAGCTTTTTAAGGAGAGCCTTGGTTGTGTGAACACCGCGGTGTTCTTCAAGGTAAAGCTCGTCTTTCCAAGTAGGAATGTTTGTTTCTGTTGCATTAGCTTTCATTCTTGCAAGAGAATCCTCAATCTTACTTGTCTGAGTTTTGGGAAGACCGGGGAAGTTTTTGTAACGCTTTACGTATTCAAGCATTTCGGTGTCAACACCGCCGCCGCCGTCACCCCAGCCGTAGCAATACATTGATTCACCGATAGTCTCCTTATCGGTATATTTCTTCCAGTTAACCTTAAGAGAGTCTGCCTCAACAGTACCGATAAAATGTGTGGGAGGAACAATTGAGAATACCTTTGAACCGTCGGGACCTTCCCACCAGAATGTGTTATACTGCCAGGGGTTTGTATCGTTCCAGATACCCATTTTATGAGTTACGAAATATTCAACGCCTGCTTTTTTAAGAATCTGAGGCATTGCATAGCCGTTACCGAAAACGTCGGGAACCCAACATGTTTTAGGTGTGATACCAAAGGTTTTTTCAGCGAAACGGATACCGTGAAGAAGCTGACGAACAAAGGATTCACCTGAAACGAGGTTACAGTCAGGCTCAACCCACATAGCACCGATGTATTCCCATCTGCCCTCTTTAATACGCTCTTTAACCTGCTTGTAGATAGCGGGGAAGCGTTTTTCCATCTCGATATAAGTGGGTGCTGTGCTCTGTGAGAAAATGAAGTCATCATACTGCTCCATAAGACGAAGCATTGTTGCATGAGTTCTACCTAATTTACGAACATACTCCTTGTATGCCCACATAAATACGATATCAAGGTGAGAGTTACCAACAAGAGAAAGCATACCCTCTGATTTGTAGCTTGTGTTGTTGTAAACCTTATCCTTAAGAACCTTCTGTGCTTTAAGAAGACCTGCTTTGAATTCTTCGCCGTCAAGGTCAAAGTTTACGTATGTAAATGCTTCTTTAAGAGTTGCTCTGATAAGCTCTGCAAGACCTGTATCGTGAACAGGCATAAAGAGTGCATTGAAAACAGCCTTGAAATCCCAATAAATTTCTTCAATTACGGGGTCAACAACGCCGATAAATGAGCAAGAAAGAGTTTTTACTGTTGATTCGTTTGAGTGCCATACGTAGTATGATTCAATATCAACATCGTAATGCTCGTCGCCCTTTGCACAGTCTGTAAGAAGAACAGAGTTTCTGAAGGGGTCAAGACCCTGATAAGGCTCACCGTTAAGAGAAAGAAGTGAGTCACCACCGAAATAAACGTTAAGAGTAACCTTTTTACCCTTGAAACGCTCGGGCATATCGAATGAGTTTTTGAAGAAAGCACTCCAGCCGTTGTTACCCCAACGGTCACCAACGTTGAGCTCCTTCCACTCATCGTAGAAAAACTCGTAATCATCGATACCCTTATAGATACATTCCTTCATTTTCCATGCAGGAATTGATTCGATATCTGTGTAGATACGTTTTTTAAGGTTTTTGATTTTAAGCGCTGCTACGTCGTCAAAAGAGAAGATACCTCTCTGCTTGCCCTTTGTGGCATCACGCCAATCATCAACATGAGCATCCATAGCATCAAGAGCTGCTACGGCATCAATGTTTTTAATCTCAGCCAAAACAATCGTCCTTTCTTAAATCGGAATACGGCACAACTGCACCCATACTCCCCGATTTTATTACATTTTACAGTATAACATTATTACAATATAAATTGCAAGATAGAAAATACAAAAAGACATTGTTTCTTCCCTCGAAATACTGTATAATATATTTATCAACCAAAAAGGGTGGTAAATATGAAATATATTGACAGAAAAGAAAAGCTTAATTTCTACGTTGGTCTTTCAGGTCAGAACATTGTTTACTCTTTCATAGGCGGTACGTTTTTTACTTACTTTATGACTGATATCGCAATGTTTCCTGCAGCTATCGTTTCGGTTTTGCTTATCGTTATGAAGGTCTGGGATGGTATCAACGACCCGCTTGTTGGCTCATTCGTTGACAAGCACCGCTTTAAAAACGGTGAAAAGCTACGTCCTTTTTTACGATATACTCCCCTTCCCGTAGGTATTTTTACTGTTCTTATTTTCCTTGTTTTTTCAACGGCTGAGGATATGCTCTGGCTTCGCCTTGCATACTTTGTAATTATGTATATTTGCTGGGATATAGCCTACACTCTTCAAGACGTTGCTATATGGGGTATAACCGCCTCCGTTTCGCCAAACAGCGACGAAAGAGATAATTTCGTTAAATGGGCAAGGACCGTAGGCTCTTGCGTTTACGGTGTTTTCGGCGGACTTATTCCTATGGTTATCGAAATGGTTGCTAACACAACGAAAAAATCAATGTCATTAGTTACACTCGTTTTTGCTATCATCCTCGGTCTTGGCGGTGCTATGATAAGCATACGCACCTACAAGGCACAGGAAAGATTACGAGTTGTACCCGATAAACAGCAGGGCTCCTTGCTTGAAAGCTTTTCTCTTCTTTTCAAAAACAAAATGCTTATGCTTGTTACCCTTTCAAACCTTTTCGGTGCTTTAGGCTTCGGTGGTCAGCTTATGACGTATTTCTTTAAATACAAAATGCCTACTGATTTCCTTGGTGCAGGCAGTGCGATTGGTGCTTTAGGTCTTACTACAATCTACGGTGCAATTACATACGGTCCTCAATTTTTAGGTATGCTTTTTGCTGATAAGCTTAAAAAGATTTTTAAAGGCTACGTAAACGCACTTATCTTTATGCAGGTGCTTAATATCGTTACAAGAGTTATTGCTTTTGCAATAGGCTTTGACGGCATCAATATCTGGATAGGTATGCTTCTTATGGGTATAGGTTGTATTCCTATGGGTGCAGCTTCAATTGCTCAGACATCTATCTTCTGCGACAGTATCGACTATATGGAATGGCAAACAGGAAAACGTACCGAGGGTGTTACCTTCTCAATGCAAACCTTCTTTACTAAGGTTTCAAGCGGTATCACCGCAGGTCTTGCAGCACTTTCGCTTTCCCTTCTCGGCTACAAGGCTATTGACGATTCTGCCGTTACCTTCCTCGGCACTCAAACTCAAGCCTTTGAAGCTTGGATTTGGCCACTTGCAATGCTTACCCCCGCAATAGCAAGTCTTTTATATATAATCCCTCTTCTTTTCATTCGTTATACACCTGAAAAGAGAGCAGTTGTTGAAAAGGAATTAGCCGAAAGACGTGCTAAAGAAGAAGCTTAATAGCAATAAAAAAACAAGTCCCTTGCGATTAAGTAAAATCGCGAGGGACCTTTTGTTATTCTTTTTCAACGTTTTCCTTAAGACTATTCATATATTCAGCGGTAACTACACCGGCAGGTAAAGCAACAATAGCAATACCGAAGAAGGAGGAAAGCATAGCAACCGTTCTACCTAAAACGGTTACGGGATAAATATCACCGTAGCCAACGGTTGTAAGCGAAACGGTCGCCCAGTAAACCGCATCAAAAAAGGTTTCGAAGGAATCCGGTTCAACGTTAAAAACAATTATTGCCGAAACAACTATGTAGCCTAAAGCAAGACTACCAACGGCTATTAAGGCTTTCTTTGACTTTTTAAGCACGTCGAGAATCATTTTTGCACTTTTAGAATATCTGAACACTCTGACCAGCCTTAAAACTGCCAAAGCACTTGCAATTTTCACAGAGCCAAAAACAGAAAATGCCAAAGCCGAAACGGATAACAGGTCAATTATAGAAATAAGCCTGAACGGGTATTTAACAAAAGCAGATTTTCTGTTTTCGTTAAATTTATAGTCAGCCGTTATCCATCTCAAAATATAGTCAATTGAAAACACAGTAAAGCAGAAAATATCCATTATTTGAAATAATTCGTTGTCTTCCTTCGTTGCTAAAGGAACAAGGCTAAGGGCAATCACAAATACCATAAAATACTTATATAGCTTACTCAATTTATTATTATCGTAAACGTGAACCACGTTATAAATCTTCTTTCTCATATTGCACCACCGAGTATTTTTATCCTATTGTAAAACTATTTCTACATTTTTACAATACTCTATTGATGAACAAAGAAAAAATATTTAAAATCCAGCAAATTTTTATTAAATACAATTTACTATTTAAAACATTTGTGATATCATTGTTGTAATTATGTACATACGAAAGGACTTTTACTATGTTGCTTGATAAAACACTTTATATCCCCGACTTGGGTGAGGTTGGTGCAGACAGCGGTTTTCACCTTCTTCCCGCAACTGAGGACGGAAAATTCGTTGCAGGTAAAAACGGTGTTGAATTCGTAGTTGCAACAGGTGACAACAAGGTTGAATTTGTCAGCTTCGGCACTCATTCTCTCGCTTGTGTTAAATCTGCAATTGCTTACCCCGTTTACTACCCCGTTTACCCCGTAAAAACAGAGTACCCCTTAAACGCAGTGCTTATGGACCTTGACGGTACTACTGTTCGTAGCGAGGAATTCTGGATTTGGATTATTGAAATGACTACCGCAAGCATGCTCGGTAACCCGAAATTCCAGCTTGAAGAAGCAGATATCCCCTTCGTTTCAGGTCATAGCGTTTCAGAGCATCTTCAGTATTGTATCGACAAATACTGCCCCGGTGCATCTCTTGAAAAAGCAAGAAGCTTCTATTTTGAGCATACTCACAGAGAAATGGAAGAAATTATGGCAGGCAGAGGTAAGGACGGTGCATTTACACCCACAGAGGGCGTTAAGGATTTCCTTTTAGAGCTCAAGGATATGGGTATTAAAATCGGTCTTGTAACCTCAGGTCTTTACGAAAAGGCTTGGCCCGAAATTCTTTCTGCATTCAAAACTCTCGGTATGGGCGACCCCAAGGATTTCTATGATGCAATAATTTCTGCAGGCTTCCCTCTCAGAAAAGGTAGCGTAGGCACTCTCGGTGAGCTTTCACCTAAGCCTCATCCTTGGCTTTACAGCGAAACCTCTATCGTTGGTCTTGGCGAAGCATTCGCAGACAGAAGCCGTGTTATCGGTATTGAGGATAGCGGTGCTGGTGCTTGCTCTGTAAGACTTGCAGGCTACACAACAATCGGTATTGCAGGCGGTAATATCGAATCAAGCGGTACAAAGGCAGTTTGCACACATTTCTGTGACAACTTCCAGGAAATAATGAAAATTATAAAAGGATAAGGTGATAGATATGGATAACAAAAAAGATAAAATCCAATGTCATTTTATATCCAACACCCATTGGGACAGAGAATGGAGATTCTCCGCAAGAAGAACCCAATATATGCTTGGATATATGCTTGATATGCTCCTTGACATTCTTGACAAAAACCCTGATTACAAGCATTTCCATTTAGACTCTCAGACAATGCCTATTCAGGATTATCTTGAGGTTTACCCCGAAAAGAAGGAAAAGCTTCAGAAGTACATAAAAGAGGGCAGAATTGCAGTTGGTCCTTGGTTCTGTCTTCCCGATGAATTTACCGTTGGTAGCGAGGCTCTTGTAAGAAACCTTCTTCTCGGTCATAAAATCGGTAAAGAAATGGGCGGTATCAGTAAAACAGGCTATTCACCCTTCGGTTGGGGTCAGATTTCACAGCTCCCTCAGATTTACGACGGCTTTGATATCCACTTCGCATCCTTCTACCGCGGTATCAACGAATATAAAGCTCCTAAATCAGAATTCTACTGGGAAAGCCCCGACGGAACCCGTATTTACGCATCCCGTCTTGCAAAGCGTCCCCGTTACAACATCTGGTACGTTGTACAAAGACCCGTTTACTTCAATCAGAAGGATGAAAACAACCGTGATATGCTCTGGAATGACAATAACGGTGTTTTCAAGCTTATTGACAGAGATTGGAAATTAGACTATCAGTATACTCATCCCTTCTACGAGTATCATAAGGAAAACATTCAGGCAAGAGCCGAGCAGGCTATGAAGGAGCAGGATAACGACTGGACAACAAATCACCGTTTCTGGTCAATCGGTCACGACTCTTCTTGCCCCGATGAACGTGAAATTCAGCTTGTTAACGACCTTAACGAGGCTCTTCCCGAGGCAGAGGTTTTCCATAGCACTCTTAAAGAAATGGAGCAGGGCATTATTGATAACTTCAACCCCGATTCACCCGTTCTTAAGGGCGAAATGAGAGACCCCTATACAAAGGGTAGCGTTAGTGAGCTTTGCGGATGGATTCTTTCTGCAAGAACTTACATCAAGCAGGAAAACTTTGACACTGAAAGAAGAATTATCAACTACGCTGAGCCTATGGCAGTATTTGCCGCTCTTTCAGGTGCTCCTTATCCTCAGAATTTTATCGACCTTTCATATAACTATCTTCTTCAGAATCACGGTCACGACAGTATCGGTGCTTGCGGACGTGACGTTGTTTACGAAGACGTTATGTCACGTTACAGACAGGCAAGAGAGCTTTCAATGTGCGTATTTGAAAGAGCATTTATGGATATCGCAGGTGATATCAACCTTCGCACCTTCTCTAAGGATGATGCAGCAGTTGTAATCTTCAACCCCGCACCCTTCAAGAGAACTGAAACTGTTGATTTAAGACTTGAGATTCCTGCAGAATGGAAAGCAGACAGCTTTGAAATTCTTGATGAAAATGATAACAAAATCAAATATCAGGTACTTTCAACAAACAAAGCAAATGCTCAGATTATTCAGAATCCTAACGATACTGCAAACGTTCTTCATACAGAGCAGTACCTTGTTGCAACTGAGGTTGCAGATATCCCCGCTATGGGTTATAAAACTCTCAAGGTACGTCCTCTTTACAACGTTCGTGCTACAACTCCCGTAACTCTTGTAAAAACTACAAACGTTATGGAAAACGAATACCTCAAGGTTTCCTTTAACCACAACGGTACTTATAACGTTATTGATAAAGAAAACGGCAAAGAGTACAAAAACCTCGGTTACTTCAAGGACAGCGGTGAAATCGGTAACCCCTGGCAGCACGTTGCTCCTGAATGTGACGAAACCTTCACAACTCTTGGTGAGCAGGCAAACGTTACTCTTCTTCGTCACGGTGAATTTGAAACAACCTATAAAATCACAATGCGTTGGGAGCTTCCCGAAAAACGTGCATTTGATGAAAAATCAAGAAGCGAGCATAAGCTTCCCGTTGATATTGAAAGCCTTGTTACTCTTCGTAAGGGTGCAAAGTTTGTTGAGATTGAAACAACAATCAACAACCGTTGCGAAGACCACTACTTACAGGTAGGCTTCCCCACAGGCATCAAGGCAGAGTATGCAGATGCTCAGGGTCAGTTTGACGTTGTAAAACGCAGAATTGAAAAGCCCGACTACTCACTTTATGATGAGCCGCCTATGACAGAGCATCCTATGAACTCCTTCGTAAGCATCTCTGACGGTAAATACGGTGTTGCTCTTCTTAACACAGGTCTTAAGGCTTACGAAGCTGCAGACGATGAAGATAACACACTTTACCTTTCACTTATCCGTGCATATCCTCTTCGTATCTGCGTTACTAAAGATATGCAGAATTACAGCGACTGGGATAAGGGCTCACAGTGTATCGGTGTTAACACCTTCCGTTACGCATTTATGCCTCATAAGGGCGACTGGGAAGAAGGCAACGTATGGCAGGAAAGCGAAAGATTTAATCTTTACCTTACTGCAGGTCAGATTGCTCCCACAGACCACGGTAAGAATCCTCTTTCACACTCATTCCTTGAGCTTAAGGACGAGGTGCTTAACGTTAGTGCTGTTAAAAAGAGTGAAGACGGCAACGGCTACGTTGTAAGACTCTTTAACCCCTCTGATAAAGCAGTTAAAACAGCTATCCGTCTTAACAAGGGCATTGCTCCTATCGAAAAGGCACAGTCACCCGTTGAAAGACAGAAGGCAGAGTTCGAGCTTCCCGAATATTCAGGAAAAGCCTGGGCAGAAGCAAAGCTTGTTACATTGGAAGAAAAGGATATTGCTCCCCTTACAATTGACAAAAACGGCTTCGTAGAATTCGAAATCACAGGTAAGAAGATTCTTACAATTAAGTTTAACTGATATAAAAAAAGCGACAACAAGTTTTGAGCTTGTTGTCGCTTTTTTTAATGGGAAATTGGAAGTGGCAAGTGGCAAATCAAGTGCGAAATACGGAATGCGAAGTGCGAAATGAAGATGCCAGATGCCAGATACTAGATGCCAGAGGCGAGCAGAATGGCAAATTGGAAATGGCAAGTGGCAAATTTCGGAACTGCGTTGGCAATTATAAAAATGTGAGATGCCATAGGGCTTCACAGGGAGCAATTAACTTACTAATTTAAAAAAGTTGCAAAGGCGGTGTACCTCTCTTCGAAGAGAGGGGGACCGCCTTTCGCTTTGTTGTTTTTAGAATAAATATATTTCGTGCCAATGATTTTTTGTTAGAATTAAGTTTTTCGGGCGGTGGAGAGTTCTCGACGTGAGCCCTCGAA
>JAZNVT010000022.1:0-71218 GCA_045592945.1 Acutalibacteraceae bacterium
GTCAATGTTCATTCCTGCACCGATGGTCTGTACACCGTTTTCTTTTGCGATATCTAGTGTGCTTCTAATTCCGTATTCCTTTGCATCCATAATATGGTTGTTGCAGATATTCCAGATATCTGCGCGCATATTATTAAGTACTTTAACTGCATCAGGATCAATAGTGTGCAGAAGCTGTTGTACACCGTCTTTGGTTGTATTCTGCTCAACGGGTGCAACCGGTCCTTCAACATTTGCAATAACGTGATCTGCACTGTGCAGGAAGTTAAGCACGCTGTCTGCGATAAGATTCTCATCTTCCCACTTTCCGTACATATAACGGTCAAAGCCGATATCACCCGTGAAAACTAAAGATGTTTTATCCTTCATAGGTTATCCTTTCAGATTTTTAATCGTAAATTGTATCATCAAGAAAAATGTTTTAATTAAATAATTACGCGGTAAATTCAACACACTCGTTTTCATTAAGCTCTATTTTGAGAATACCGTTTTCAATTACAGCATTTTTATTTGCTTTCAATGAGCTTGTGCGGTCGTTAAGCTTTAATTGTAATACCCCTTTATTTGCAGAGTGTGCAACCGCTTTTGTAAGCTTTCCGTTTGCCCATTCTAAATCAAAGGTGAAGTTGCCTCTTGCTTTAACACCTTTAATTGAGCCGTCGCCCCATTGGTCAGGCAAAGCGGGTAAAAGCTCAACAATTCTGTTGTCGGGTGAGCCTAAATGGCTTTGAATAAACATTTCTGTAATACCCGCAACACCGCCGAAGTTACCGTCAATCTGGAACGGGGGATGAATATCGAAAAGGTTGTAGGCTGTGCATTCATTAACAAGGTAGTGTAAATGCTTCATAGTGTTTTCGCCGTCTTTAAGACGGGTGTAGAAGCAAACGGTCCAAGCTCTTGACCAGCCTGTTGAGCCACCACCGTTTTCAATTCTTCTTGCAATTGTTTTCTTTGCTGCCTCGTAAATTTCGGGGTCGGTTTCGTTAATCTGGTCAGCAGGGAAAAGACCGAAAAGCTGAGAAATATGACGGTGACCGGGCTCTGTTTCCTCGTAGTCCTTTATCCATTCCTGAATGTTGCCGTATCTCTCGCTTACCTTCATAGGCGGTAACTTTTCCAAAACATCCTTTAACTCGTCAACAAAATCTTTATCAACATTTAATTTATCGCAAGCAAATATTGTACGGGTGAAAAGTGCATAAATGATTTGAAAATCAATCGTAGCACCGTGAGTCATCATACTTTCTTTTTTGTTTCCGTCAGAATCTATGTAGTAAAATTCGTTTTCGGGTGAGTTTGAGGGTGAGGTTACAAGCTGACCGTTACCGTCTTCAATAAGGTAATCGCATACGAACTCGCAAGAGCCTTTTAAAATCGGGTAGATTTCCTTTAAGTAATCTACGTCGTTTGTGTATTCGTAATGCTCCCAAAGGTTAAGGCAAAGCCAGGGACCTGCCATAGGGAAGAAGCCACAGTCAACGCTATCGTGAACGCCTGTTCTGCCGAAAGCATCGGAGGTATGGTTTATAACCCAGCCTCTTGCACCGAAAAGCTCTTTTGCGGTAGCCTTACCGAAATTGCTTACCGTTTTCATAAAGTTTATAAAGGGAAGAGCAGTTTTTGAAAGGTTTGCAGATTCGGAGGGCCAATAGTTCATCTGTAAATTGATGTTTGTGTGGAAATCACTGCCCCAAGGGGGGAGAAAATCATGACACCAGATGCCCTGAAGGTTTGCGGGAAGCTTTGCATTTTTGCCCGAGCTTTCAATAAGCAAGTATCTGCCGAAGTTATAATATAAGGTGTAAAAATCAGGGTCATATTTACCTTCGTATAAATCGTCCATACGCTCATCGCAGGAAACCTCTGAATAATCGGGTGATTTTAACTCGAATTTTACACCGTCAAACCATTTTTTATGAGTAGCAATATGCTGAGCCTTGACGTCGTCGTAATTTGCTTTTGTGACTTTTTCAATATCCTCACTAAGCTTTTTACGGTAGTCGATGCTTTCATCAATATCAAATTTATCAATATTATAGTTGGTTGCAAAAGCACCGTAAACGGTAACGTAGGTTGCGTTTGTTACGGTGATGCTGGAATGCTCGCAAGAAAGCTCACCGTCAGTATCAATACGGATTTTTGCACCGAATGACATACCCTCACCGCCTTCGCCGTGATGAGCATCAGTAGCAAAGGTTGTTCTGCCGTTCATTATTATTGTGCTGTTATCAATACAACCCGAATAAGCATCCTGCTTTCTAAGGTAGCTTATTTTACAAGAGAAAATTTTATTGTCTGTTGTAACCTTGTAAACAAGAGAATCGTAATCGGGGCTTACAAAGGCTTCGCTCTTGTAGCTTATTCCGCTTTTTTTCCAATAAACTCGGGCAATAGCCTCGCTTAACTCTAATTCTTTACGATAATCTGTGTAAGGTGATTTATCAAGGAAATCAATAAAAAGCTCACCAAAGCTTTCGTAAGAACGAACAACAGGCGGGTCTGACAAAAAGGTTTTTCTTGCAAGTGCCGCCGCCTCATCAAGCTTTTCTTCAAAAATAAGAGCTCTTATTTCGTGAAGAGCCTCGGGGGAAGCGTGATATTTTTCTTGAATCTGTTTTCCGGTCCATAAAGATTCTTCGTTAATTTCTATTTGCTCACAATCGGGATTGCCGTAAAGCATAGCACCTACTCTGCCGTTGCCTAAAGGAAAAGCCCACATCCAATCATTTTTAAATTCATTGTGCCAAAGATTTGTTGACATATTAACACCTTATTTCTTTAACGGTTTCTTTCGGTTATTATATCATTACGATGTATGTTTTTCAACTACATAAAGTGTGTATAAGAAGTAAATTATAAATCAAGTTGTTTACTTTTAATCAAAAATATGTTATAATTTTAACAGGCAGGTGATGGTATGAAAAAAGATAAGATATTAACTTATATGAGAATTAACAGACTTGTTTTAATATCAGGTACGGTTATTATATTGGCTTTTACCTTCATAATGCTTTTTGAATATAACTTTTTTAAAGAGTTTGGTATGATAAACCCAAGGGTTTCAGGCTCTTTATTTCTTTCTTTCATCATAATCACTCTTCTTACTCTGCTTGTTACTGCCATCAACCTGAGAGCATCAAGGATAAAAGAAAAAGAAACTGAAAAGAAATTACAAATTTCTGATACGCTTATTAATTGCATTACCTTACTTGCTGCTGAACGTGATATTGATAAAGCTATTGATAGCCTTTTAATAATTCTTAATAATTATTTTGATGGCGACAGAGCATATCTTTTTGAGTTCGATTACGAAAAGAAAACCACCTCTAATTCATACGAATATGCAGCAACGGGTGTAAGTAAGCAAATTGACGTTTTGCAGGACGTTCCCCTTGAGGTTATAGATACTTGGATAAAAAAATTCACGGAAACCGGAACGTTTTATATTTCGAGCATTGATAAGGACGTGGATAAAGAAAGCGATGCTTATAAAATTCTTGAAATGCAGGAGATTGAGAGTCTTATTGCCGTGCCTCTTGTTGAAGACGAGGTTATAATAGGATTTTTAGGAATTGACAATCCGAAAATCAATTATGAGGATTTGTCACTTTTATCATCAGCATCATTTTTTATTCTCGATAGTATCGAAAGAAGAGAAAGTAACACAAAGCTTCAAAAATTAAGCTTTGAGGATACCTTAACCTCAGTTTATAACAGAAACAAATTCAACAGCGTTGTTGATGAAATGCATCATAGATTTGAAGATAACGTTGGCATTGCTTATTTTGATATCAACGGTCTTAAAACCGTTAACGATAACCAGGGTCATCAGGCAGGGGACAGGCTTATTAAAAATGCTGCCGATGGAATTAACAGTATCTTTATCGGTGACACCTACCGCATAGGCGGTGACGAGTTTGTTGTTATTTCCTGCCACGTTAAGAAGGATGAGTTTGAGAAAAACGTTAATAACGCTATAGAAAAGCTGAAAAACAAAGGCATCAGCGTATCCTTTGGCACTTCTTGGACAGAGAATAGTCAAAACATTGATGAACAGCTTTCAATAGCAGACCATCTTATGTATGAAAATAAAATGATTCACTACAAGAAAATGGAAGAGGAAAGCGAAAATAACAGCGAAACTCATAGCGAAAACGTTACTACAGTTGAATGATTTGCATCAACTAAAAGAAGAATAAATAAAAGAATATGCCGAAGAATTCATTTTTTTGAATCCTTCGGCATTAATTATTTATCAAATAAAAGATTGTACAAGGTAGGTTGGACGTTGAATTCTTCAATAGCATTTTTCACTTCGTTCAAGGCTTTTTCCTTTGTAGCTTTCGGGGTAGTGTTTCTTAAATTTGCTCGTATAAGAATGTTTTTGGGTGTGTGGGAAAAATCAATAAATTCAAGAAGCTGAGTTTTATAGCCGCAATATTCTAAAAGGTTTCCTCTTATTGAGTCGGTAAGAAGTGCGGAAAATCTTTCTTGAATAATACCATAACGGGTTAAAAGAGATAAATTGTCGGTTTTTATCTGACTGTTTAACTCGTGCTGACAGCAGGGGACGGAGAAAATCATTTTTGCGCCCCAGTTGATTGCATTGTATAGTGCATAATCCGTTGCGGTGTCGCAGGCGTGAAGAGTTATAACCATATCAACCTCAAAAGGACATTTAAAGCCGTTTATATCACCAAGGCAGAATTTAAGGTTTTTATAACCGTATTTCTCGGCGGCTTTATTGCATTTTTCAATGACGTCTTTTTTTAGATCCAGACCGATTATCGTAGCATTTATTTTTTTGATTTCAGTAAGGTAATAGTAAACAATAAAGGTCAGATATGATTTACCGCAACCGAAATCAATAACGTTAAGCTTTTTAGCATTCGTTTGCTTTACTGAATCATCAATAATTTCAATAAGACGGTTAATTTGCTTGTATTTATCGTACATTGAATTAATAATCTTACCGTCTTTTGTGAAAATGCCCATATCAATAAGAGGTTCTATTATTTCACCCTCTGCTAAAATATATTGTTTTTTTCGGTTGTGTTCATTTACTGAAGTTTCGGTTTTAGTAACAGTGGAAAGATTCTTTGTTTTGAAAAGAGTTTTACCGTCTTTGCCGATTTTTGCATTGTATTCTTTATCTTGTGAACGGGCATAAATCTGAGTGAAGCCGTTTCCGAAAAGCTCGATACAACGTTCTGCGATATTATCAAAATCAATATTTTCGTGGAAAACCTGTTTTTCTGTAAATTTAGTAATCTGATAAAATTTAGGCATACGGCTGATTGTAATTTTCTTGAATTCGGCATCCTTTTCAGCAGGGTTACTGAAAACCGCTTTTTGAATTGTATCTTCAAATATATTTAATATCAAATCTTTTAATTGGGGCATAGTATCCTCCGTGGTGAGTGTCGTTTTATTTAAGTATATCAACTAACGAAAGAAAAATCAATAAAGTTATTTGTTGACAGTTATGTTCGCTAAAAGTATAATAAAAATATCAATTGAGTTCTTTATTGGGGTGAATGTATGGCGAACAAGACGAATATTATAGGTAAAGCTAAAAATTTGATTTTTACAGTTAAAGAATATTGGCATGAGCCTGCAAAAGGTAATTATATACCGTACAAAGAGGTTGCAAGTCTTAGTGGTGCAGGCTTTGGCGTTTATTGGACGATATTACTCGCTTCAGCAATAGGTCTTGACGCATCTAACTTTCTTGTTGGTGCGAGTATAGGTTTAAAGCCTATGGATTTATCCGTAATGCTTATCGTTGCAAATCTTGTGGGTATTCCTATTGGTATTTTTCGTAGCTGGTATTACGATAACCATAACTTAAAAGGCGGTAAATTTTTACCGTTTATAAGAAAAACGGGCTTACCTATTGTTATTATAACAACTGTTTTCGTATGGCTTCCCTATGAGCATATGGAGTACATTACCAAAGCCGTAGTTGTTTGGTTTATGTATATGCTTTTAAATGTTTTCTTGTGTTTCTATAACGAAAGCTATACGTATTTCCAGCAGATTATAACCCCGAATGCTCAGGAAAGAGCAAACGTAATGAGCATTTCTCAGGTTATATATTCGCTTGCTCCGACTATTACGGGCTTTGTCGTTCCTTTTATTGCAGGTGTTACGTGGGGTCTTAACAATATCTGGACTTATCGAGTTATTTATCCGTTTTTTACAATAACTGGTCTAATAATTGGTACAATTTTCTTCAGTAAGGTTAAAGAAAGGTTGATTTTACCTAAGAAAAAGCCTGAACCGGTAAGAATGCTTGATGCAATAAGAGAGGTAGCAAAGAATAAATATTACTGGATTATTCAAGTGGCAGCATGGGTTGTTTTCCTTGAGTCAGGTTACGTTGTTGTGCTCGGTTGGTCATTTGTTTACGGTAACGGTGGCGAATATCAGGAGATGTTAGGCGTTGCAAACACCGTTATAGGTAATGCGGCGTTATGGTCTATGCTCCTATGCCCTATAGCAATAAAAGCAATGGGTAAAAGAAATCTTCTTATTACCGCGAACTCAATCAATATAGTTATTTTGATTGTGCTTTACTTTACATATAAAAATCTTATTATGATTTGTGTTCTCTGGTACATAAATAGCTTTATAAACACCTTCTGGAACATTGTTCAGCACAATATAAGCGCCGATATGAGAGATTATCACCAATGGAAAACGGGTGTCAGGGTTGACGGTCTTTTCGGTCCTTTAGGTATGATAGGTACGTTTATAGGTTTCTTTACAGGCTTGTTTTACCCTGCAGTATATGAAAAAATGGGATTGCTTGACGATTATAACGTGCTTTACGATGACAATATCAGAAACAATCTTTTCGAAGTTTTGATTATATGCTCAGCCGTTGGTGCTCTTCTTAACCTTATTCCGTTCTGTTTCTATGATTTAACCGAAAACAAGCATAAAGCTTACGTAGGTGTTTTGAAAATCCGTGCTATGTTTGAAAATTATTCTTTGGGTGAGCTTGAGGACGGCGAACTTCAGGAGGCAATGGAAATTATCGAAGAAGCTAAAGAGTTTTCAAATAAGGCAAAAGAAACTGCTTCTAAAAATATGGATAAGGCGGAAAGAAAAAGAATTAAAGAAAAAAATCTTGCTATTGAGAGAGCAGATATAATTATGGAGGATATCAATAAATTCTCAACTTTAGCAGGTAAAGCAAGGCTTTCACAAGCAAAGCTTGATGCTTCAAAAAGTTCTGTTTACTTATATGAAAACGCAGATGATTTATTAAAGAGTGCAAAGGCTATGCCTAAAAACACTAAAGACGAAAAGGAAATGCGTTCTGATGCTATTAAGAATGCAAGAATTAAGAAAAGGTCTGCAAAGCTTATAAGAAAATACGGAATTGATAATATTAAAGCACCAGATGAAGCTGTGAAAGAAGAAATTATGAACAGAGATGCCGGTAGCTTTTTGGGAAGCATTAAAATAAAAAGAGAGCTTAGCGCATATCTTAAAGCGGTTTCTATTTATAATGACGTTGTAAAGCCTTTTAAAGATGCCGAAAATCTTATAATACAGGCTGAAAACTATACTCACTACGATGAGCTTGAAGAAAGATATTTTTGTTTAGTAAAAAAAGAGTCCGACTAAGGACTCTTTTTTCTTTCAGCCTTTGTTTAAATCATCTGTTGCAGGATTGTCAATAAGCTCGCCTTTTTGGGTAAATCTAGAGCCGTGGCAGGGGCAGTCCCAGGAATGCTCTTCTTTATTGTATTTCAAAGCACAGCCCATATGAGGACATCGGGGAACTGTAGGCGTAATAAGACCAACTACTGAATGAAATATATTTTCAAAAAGCTTTACGTGAAGACTTGAACGAGAAGGGGAGAATACGTCAGCATAAGGATTTTTTACTCCCGTTATTATATCACTTAAAATATCGGCACAAACCATTGACGAGGTCATACCCCATTTATTAAAACCGGTTGCTACGTAAAGATTTTCGCTTCCTTTAGAATATTCACCAATATATGGGATACCGTCAAGGCTCATACAGTCTTGTGTTGCGAAGCGGTATTCAATTTGTGCTTCAGGAAAATTCTTTTTGCAGAAATCTTCCGAAGCTTTATATCCTACGCTTTTTTTACCTGTTCTGTGGCCACCCGAGCCGATGAGAAGATAGTTTTTATAATTTCTGAATGAAAGATTGTTCCCTTGGGCCTCAAGATACATCCCCTTAACATCGGGACCATTTTTTACAGCGATAACGTAAGAACGGTCCTGATATAATTTAAGCGAATAACCGCCGTGCTTGTTTATTATCGGGAAATGGGTTGCAACGATTATTCTTTTTGCAGTTACAGTACCACCCGAGCAAACAACCTTTTCAGGCATAAATTCTAAAACTTTCGTGTTTTCATATATCCTTAAACCTTTTGCAACAGAAAATAAAAATTCAAGAGGGTTAAATTGTGCTTGGTTTTTAACCTTTACAGCTCCTATACATTCTACGGGTAAGGGGATAGACGAAACAAATTCAGCCGAAATACCCAGTTTCTCATAAGCTTTTATTTCTTTTTCAATTTTTATGCGGTCTGTTTCAGAATAAACGAAAGCATCTTTTTCTTCAAAATCGCAAGGAAACTGTTCAGCCATTTTTTTGAATTTTTCAAGAGCGTTTTTATTTGCGGTTAGATATTGCTTTGCTTTTTCTAATCCGACGTTTTTAATAAGTTTATCGTAAATAAGTCCGTGCTGAAAGGTTATTTTTGCGGTTGTGTTTTTAGTTATACCCGAGCCAATGCTTTTAGCTTCAAGAAGAACACAGTCAACACCTCTGTCAGTTAATTCTTTTAAGCATAAAACACCGGCAAGACCGCCACCGACAATTACAACGTCAGTTTTTACGTCACCCTTGAGCTGAGGGAAACCCACGTTTTTTGACGTTTCACTCCATATTGAATTCAAATAAATCACCTCTGTAATCAGTATGTGTATTTTTATTTGAAAAATAAGAAACAGGTAGTGAATGAGTCAAATTGTAATTAAGGATTGATGCTTTAATTGTTGACATATCGGGTGTGAGAGAATATAATCGTTACGTTACAAAAAATGTTTTTTTATTGTTTTTCGGAGTGATTATAAATGAATTATAAACGAGCGTTTTCAGTTGTAATTTCATTGCTTCTGATATTTTCGTTAGCCTCTTGTAAAGCTGATGAGGCTTCGTCTGTTACTCAAGAAAGCACAACAGCTTTTGATTATAATATGAACGAAAATGCTTCAGAGAGCGTTTTAAATACTGACGTTGTTTTATCGGAGGTTGTTTCTGAAAACGTTACTCAAAATGCGGCTCAAACCTCGTCTGCCGAAACAACGGTAGCTACTACTGAGGCAATCACCGAAGGCTATGATGAAACTGCCGATTGGTCAACAGAAAGAATTATTGAAGAGTATAAAAATGCCGCAAGAAAATCTAACTCAACCGTAAAATCAAGTCAGAAAATTGAACTAAAGAAAATAACTCTTAACAATGGTGAATATGACAAGTTTTTCTCTCTTGTTATGCCTATAATATCAAGGTTTCTTGAAAGCAATTCCACCGAAAAATACGGTGTTACAGGCGGATTTGAAAACCTTGTTCCTGAGGATGTGAGCTCTGCAAAAGCATACAAAGATGGTGAGAATACAGTTATTGAAATGCAAATGGCAGAGCAGGTATCAGGGCCTAAGGAGGATGCGTTAAGCGGAAGTGTTGGCCACGCTATTACTGCAGTTGGTGATATAAGCGTGGTTATTAATGATTTGGCGGACAGAGGTCTTCCTCTTGAGCTTTCTGAAGAGGATACGGAAATTCACTATACAAATGCTGATGTAAAGGTTGTTGTAAACAGTAATGGCGAGATTGTCAGCGGAAGCTGGAAATATACGGTTGATATACGAATGAACAATTTTAAGGCCTTTGGGAAAAAGCTCGAAAAAGCATCCGTTATTATGGATAATATAATTACTGTATAAATAGAAAAAGATGGTGTTTGAATTGACAGAGATAGTAAACAAAATTTGTTCTCTTGTAAGAGAATGCGGTAAGGTAATGCTTAATGCCGATAGAGAGAAAATGGCTATTGATATTAAATCAGGTGTGGCAGATTTGGTTACTGAATATGACAAGGGTATTCAGGAGCAATTAAAGGTTGGCTTGAAAAATATTTTACCCGAGGCAAAGTTTATCGGTGAGGAAGGCTCAAGCGACAAATTGACCGATGAGGGCTACGCTTTTATTGTTGACCCTATTGACGGTACAACTAATTTTGTTAAGGATTATCATATGAGCGCAATATCCGTTGCTTTATTAAACGGTAAAGAGGTTGTTGCCGGTGTTGTTTATAACCCCTATCTTGATGAAGCCTTTTACGCAATAAAGGGTGAGGGTGCTTATTGTAACGGTAAAAAAATAAGCGTTTCTTCTCAACCATTAGATAAAGCTCTTGTTATTTTCGGGTCATCACCTTATGACAAAAGTCTTTTTCCTAAAACTATAGAAGTGCTTTCAGAATATTTTTACAAGGTTTTAGATATAAGAAGAAGCGGTTCTGCTGCTTTGGATTTATGTTGTATAGCTTCCGGCAGAGCAGATCTCTTTTTTGAATTACAGATTTCCCCTTGGGATTTTGCAGCAGGCAAACTTCTTGTTGAGGAAGCAGGTGGAGTTGTAACAACTCTTGACGGTGAACCTCTTTCATTTGAGGGTAAAACATCTATCCTTGCGAAAAACGGCGTGGTATAAAGTTTGCTTACGTCTGAAGCTTGCAATCAGGGCAGTAAAAAACTATATAAAAACAAAAGAGAGTATCTCAAACGCTTATATGAAGCTTGAGATACTCTCTTTTTAGTTTGAAAACTCCTTTTCTTTTACAAACTCGATAAATGCTTTTAAGCTTTTTGACATCCATTTATTTTTGTGGTAGATAAGCTGTTTCCAAATATCTATATTCATATCTGTAATATCAAGATAGCAGAGCTTTCCCGAATCTATTAACGGTTTGGTTACGAAATCCGGTAGATATGAAATCATATTACTTTGAGCCAGCAGAGAGGTTATTATATCCGTACGTCCGATTTCAAGAAAAGGGGTTAGCTCTAATGATTTTTTGGCAAGCTCTCTGTCAAAAACCCGTCTGTAGCCTTGTCCGTGTTCCGTTAAAATAAACGGTTCATTTATGATATCCTTAATTGATAAGTTCTTTCGATTTGCGAATTTAGATTTGGCGTTTGCAACGAAATGCATTGAAAGCTGTTGTTCTTTTGCTATTATGTAGTCTTTGTTATATAAATGATTGTCAAGAGTTATTATGACGTCGGCTTCGTTGTGGTCGAGCATGTCAAGCATAACCGTCGAATCACCTGTGGTAAATCTTATTGAAATATGTGGATATTTGTTATGGAAATCAATATAATTGGCGTTTATCATTTCTTCACAAACGGAATCGGGCGTTACAACGTGAATATGGCCGCTATATTCATTTTCATTTGAAACACTTTCTTTAAAATCGTCAGCTAAAGCACGAATCTGATGCGCACAAGCAACAAGCTCGTGGCCTTTTTCAGTAAGACTTATCGTATGGTTTATTCTTTCAAATAATAAGCAACCGAATTCCTCTTCAAGCTGTTTTATCTGGAAAGAAATTGATGGCTGTGAATAACCAAGCTGTTCGGCAGCTTTTGTAAAGCTACCTAATTCGGCTACGTGAATAAAAGTTACCAGGTTTTTTAAATCCATTTTTTACTCCTTTTGTTATAAAAATTTTTTATGACAAACATAAAAACTATTTGTTTGACTTATGGTAATATGAATTATATAATGAAGCACAAGAAAAAGCAAGAGGAAAATATACACTTGTTTTTTACATTATTTTTAAGGAGATTTTGTTATGAAAAAAGTATTATCAATTGTTTTAGCTCTCGCTTTGTGCGTAGGTGCTTGCTTTGTTTTTGCTTCCTGCGATAAAGATGATGCTGAAACTCCTGAAGCTGATGCAGCAAAGTATAAAATCGGTATCGTTCAGCTTGTTGAACACGTTGCTCTTGATGCTGCAACAGAAGGCTTCAAGCAGGCAATTATTGATGAACTCGGCGAAGATGCTGTTGAGTTTGATTTCCAGAACGGTCAGAACGATGCAAATACCTGTTCTACCATTGCAAACCAGTTCGTTTCCAATGGGGTTGATCTCATTATGGCAAATGCTACACCTGCTCTTCAGGCAGCAGCTGCTGCAACAGGTGATATTCCGATTCTTGGTACATCTGTTACAGAATATGGTGTTGCACTTGAACTTAAGGATTTCGACGGAACAGTAGGCGGCAACATTTCAGGTACATCTGACCTTGCTCCTCTCGATAAGCAGGCGGATATGATTACAGAATGGTGCCCCGATGCGAAAACAGTAGGTCTTCTTTACTGCTCAAAGGAAGCAAACAGTCAGTATCAGGTAGACGTTGTTAAGGCAGCACTTGAAAAGAATGGTCTTAAAGCTACACTTTATCCGTTTACTGATTCAAACGACCTTGCACAGATTTGTACAACTGCAGCTGACAATTGCGACGTTATCTACGTTCCTACTGATAATACAGTTGCTGAAAATACAAGTATTATCGATAACATTTGCGAGCCAAAGAAAATTCCAGTAATTGCAGGCGAAGAGGGTATTTGCTCAGGTTGCGGTATTGCTACTCTTTCAATCAGCTACTATGACCTCGGTTACACAACCGGTAAAATGGCAGTTAAGATTCTCAGAGATGGCGAAGATATTTCAACAATGCCTATTGAATACGCAGAAAAACAGACACCTAAATATAATCAGCAGAATTGTGATGCTCTTGGACTTAAACCTCTTGAAGGTTACGTGGCTATTGAAGCTGCAGAATAATTTCTGATTCGTTTTGTAAGGCGGAGGAGGATGAAAATTCTCCTCCGATTACACATTTTAAATCATACAGGTGAATTAAATGGAAATTTTAGGACAACTTTTTAATGCTATACCCGGTTCTGTATCTCAGGGTCTTATTTGGGGCATTATGGCAATCGGTATTTATATAACGTACCGAATTCTTGATGTAGCCGACCTTACCGTTGATGGCTCTTTCGCAACAGGCGGTGCGGTAGCGGTTATACTTATTCTTAACGGATGTAATTTATGGCTTGCGATGTTATTAGCTTTTGTTGCAGGTCTTATCGCAGGTGCTGTTACGGGTCTTTTGCATACACTTATGGGAATTCCGCCTATTCTTGCCGGTATCCTTACGCAACTCGCCCTTTACTCAATAAACCTTAAAATAATGGGTAAAGCTAATCAATCTATAAACGTTAATCAAACGGAAATACTTGTTTCGCTTCGTTGGGTAAAAGAACTTGCATTCCATAATCCTCTCATCACAGTAGGCGTTGTGCTTGTGATTCTTATTGCACTTCTTTATTGGTTTTTCGGTACGGAAATGGGTTGTGCTCTTCGTGCAACGGGTGCGAATATTAATATGAGCCGTGCGCAAGGTATAAATACAAGCTTTAATAAAGTTCTCGGTATTATGATTTCAAACGGTCTTGTAGCCTTTTCCGGTGCTTTCCTTGCTCAGTATCAAGGCTTTGCTGACGTAAAAATGGGCCAGGGTGCCATCGTTATAGGCCTTGCTGCCGTTATTATAGGTGAGGCAATTTTCGGTAAAATCTTCAAGAATTTTGCATTAAGGCTTTTGAGTGTTGCCTTTGGTTCTGTTATTTACTATATTGTTGTTCAGGCAGTTATTACAATGGGGCTTGATGCTAACCTCTTAAAGCTTCTTTCAGCAGTTATAGTTGCAATATTCCTTGCAATTCCTTATTGGAAAAATCAGCATAAGGCTAAACATATGGTAAAAACAAAAGGGGGTAAGGTAAATGCTTGATATAAAAAATGTTGAAAAGACCTTTAACCCCGGAACAATAAACGAAAAAAAGGCTCTTAATAATATAACCCTTCATCTTGATGAAGGCGATTTTGTAACGGTTATTGGCGGTAACGGTGCAGGTAAATCTACTATGCTTAATATGGTTGCAGGTGTTTATCCCGTTGATTGCGGTAGCATAGTTATTGGCGGTGTGGACGTTACAAAGCTCCCTGAATATAAACGGGCAAAGTATTTGGGAAGAGTTTTTCAGGACCCTATGACAGGTACTGCTGCGGATATGCAAATTGAAGAAAATCTTGCTCTTGCGGCAAGAAGAGGTAAAAGAAGAACTCTTCGCCCCGGTATTACCGCAAAGGAAAGAAAAGAATATATCGAGCTTCTTAAAATTCTCGATTTAGGTCTTGAAAAAAGACTTACTGCAAAGGTTGGTCTTCTTTCCGGTGGTCAGCGTCAGGCACTTACACTTCTTATGGCTACTCTTAAACAACCCAAGGTACTTCTTCTCGACGAGCATACAGCAGCTCTTGACCCTAAAACAGCTAAAAAGGTTTTGGATATTACGGAATCAATTGTTGAAAAGAATAATCTTACAACAATTATGATTACTCACAATATGGCAGATGCGATTAGAATAGGTAACAGACTTATAATGATGCATGAGGGACAGGTTGTTGTTGACGTTAAAGGTGAAGAAAAGAAGAACCTTACAATTGAACAGCTGCTTCAGCTTTTCGAAGCATCAAGCGGCAGTCAGTTCACAAGCGATAAGGTAATGC
The DNA here is from genome assembly GCA_045592945.1 of Acutalibacteraceae bacterium. Classification (GTDB taxonomy): domain Bacteria; phylum Bacillota; class Clostridia; order Oscillospirales; family Acutalibacteraceae; genus DTU089. Next base: position 14,709 of record JAZNVT010000022.1, read on the forward strand.
TTTCTAAATAAAAATTTAAAGTGTAAATGGTTGCAAGCAAAAGCTTGCAACCATTTTTATATCCGTTTTATTTTTGTATGCTTGTAAATTAATACATATACCATTTTTTAGAATATGCTTGCCATTCTTTAACTTTTTCAGCTTCTCGGTTTATAAAAGCTTCAACGTCAAAATCGGGTTTTAGTATTTCATCCGTGCCTAAAAGCTCTGTTATGAATGGGTTCATTTCAAATTCATCGTGAGTTTTTCTTATGGTATCTGATAATCTTATTCCAACCTCAAAGGGTGAGAATAAACTGCGATCGGTAATATGAAGCTGAATACCGTGACAAAAGGTATCTTTATAATCTGAAAACGTTGGTGTAAACGAACATTCCCGAAGAATAACACCGTTTTGATTTCCTAATTTTTCAATGATTTTTTTGCTGTCAAGCCAAGGTGCACCTATTATTTCAAAGGGCTTTGTTGTGCCTCTGCCCTCGGAGAGATTCGTACCCTCGAAAATACACGTGCCAATATAAGAAAAAACCGTATCAACAGTAGGAATGTTAGGAGAGGGCTGTATAAAAATAAGGTCGGTATCATCATAGTATAACTCTCTTGTCCACCCATCCATTTTTATAACGGCAAGGTCACAGTTAATATTTTCTGTTTCGTTCATCATAGATGCAAATTCGCCAATAGTAAGTGCTGAGCGGGTAGGGGTAGGAAAACGACCTACAAAGGAAGAAAACTCTCTGTTGAGTATAGTGCCTTCTGCTGTTATGCCACCTAAAGGGTTAGGGCGATCAAGTACAATGAATTTTATCCCGTGATTTTTGCAGAAAATCATAGTATCTGTCATTGTGTATTGATAAGTGTAAAACCTTGCTCCAACGTCTTGGATATCAAAAATTACTGTATCGAGAGCAGAAAGAGCTTTTTGTGCTTCGGTTGTATCTTCACAGTATAAGCTATAAACGGGAAGATTAGTTGCATCATCAACGTAAGAGGCTACGTCTGTTCCGGCTTGCTTGTCACCTCGAACACCGTGCTCGGGAGCAAAAAGAACAGTGAGGTCACATAAGCCTTTTAATAAATCTATTGTTGAAGTGAGGTCACGAAGTACCCCTGTTTGATTTGTAATAAGACCGCATTTGCCTTTGAAATCAAAGCCGTCACGGGCGATTATATCCGCTCCGCATAAAACCTTTTGCTTCATAACTCACCATTATTCCTTAAATCGTTCTTCTTGATTATTATATCATAAAATTATTTAAAAAGCTAAGGTTTTGTTTTTACTGAAAAACTTCAACAATGGGGATTAAGCAAAGTGAGCTTGATAATATATTCAGAACTGCATTAAGCATTGACTGAAAATGCACAAGAAAACTCCTTAATATGTCATCTGTAGCACAGTGTTTCATAACAGCATATTATGCTTTTGGAAGGTTAAAACATTGAGCAAATGGAAGTTTTATAACAATTATAAATACAATGATGACACAAGCAACAGACAGAATAAAGGCGAAGGCACATATCACTTTTGACATGTGCCTTTGCTGTAATTGAACAGAATTATATGGAGGTGTTTTTATGACAAAAGGAATTGATGTATCTGTACACCAAGGGGAAATTGATTGGAAAAAGGTTAAAGCTGGCTCTGTAGATTTTGCTGTAATTCGTGCAGGATACGGACGGGAGCTTTCTCAAAAAGATACTCAGTTTGAAAAAAATTATGCCGGTTGCAAAGCTAATTCTATTCCCGTAGGTGCCTATTGGTACAGCTACGCATTATCTGCGGAAGACTCAAAAAAAGAAGCTGAAACCTGCCTTAAAGCTATAGATAACAAGGTGTTCGAGTATCCGATATATTTTGATATCGAAAACAAAACTCAACTTGCTTTATCCGAAGAGCTGTTACAAAAAATCACAATTGCTTTCTGCGATGAACTTGAAGCTGCCGGTTACTGGGTAGGTATATATAGCTTTAAATCGTTTCTTGAATCAAACTTTACTACGGAAATTCTTAAGCGTTATGCAGTGTGGGTTGCTCATACAGGCGTGACGCAGACTAGCTACAAATATCAGCACGGTATATGGCAGTACAGTCACACTGGCAAAATAGACGGAATTAACACAAATGTAGACTTAAACTACGGATATATAGACTATCCGAAGTTGATGAAATCAGCAGGGTTAAACGGCTATAGCAAAAATGATAATGAGCAGTTGATTTCTTATAAGGTTGTTAAGAATGACACTCTTTGGGATATTGCTGAAAAATATCTTGGTAACGGAACCAGATATAAGGAGATTAAAACACTTAATAATCTTAAGTCAGACACAATTTTCCCCGAACAGATTCTTAAAATACCGAAAAAATAATCAGTGCGATTTATTTTTTATTCGGCTAAACTATAACCAAAACGGAAATATAATAGAAAGATCCCAGAAATTCTAGTGGTACGATATTGACGAGTGGGAGTTCTATGGTGATGAGGTTGAGGTAGTTGGTTGAAAACAGTATTGAAAAAACAGGAACTGCGAAAGCGGTTCCTGTTACTCTTTTGGGTTTGGTTTTTCTTTTTCTTTCAATCATATCAATGTAATATTTTTTAGCAATATGTGGACGAACTGGCGTCATATCATCGAAATCTTCATAAAAGGCTTCTGTTCCACAATATCAATTGTTGTTATAAAAATCAAAATAACCGCTCATTTTCTCAATACCACGTACCATCCGAACAGATGATTTATCATTCTTTACATGCGCACCGATGGTTTCGCCATTATGGTCAAAATAACAATCCATTATTAAATCATTTTTCATTATAATTTCTCCTATCCAATAAAATTCAAGAATTATGCGCAAAACAATATTACGAAAAAAATAAATCAACAACAAAATTAGTGATTTTAAAGTTTATGTTATATTCTTTTTATTTTCAACATGTTTCACAACACTCAATAGCTTCATATGCAAAAGTTTCTCCGGATTCAAAAAGAATTTGTTCGTCTGAATATTTCATATACAAATTGCGGCCAAGAACTTCTCTGTATGATTCTGCATATTTATTGAAAGCATCCTCTGCTTCTTTTTTGAACCTGCTTACCATTCCTTTAGGTTTTTCCTTTGGGTCAACAACATGCACACTCCCATCAACTACATCATACACAAATAGTCCTAATAAGCTATCTGGTTTTGATATTATATTATCAGGATAGTTCAAAACAATGGTTTGAAAGTTATCGTAAGTTTCTGATAGTTCTTTTTCTGTTTGATACCAAAACATCTTATAAATTGAAAGAAGATTAGTGACATACTCAGCCAATGTTTCTGTTAATGCAATTGTAGGAGTGTCATGGAAATTTGTGACAATTTCATCAATTATATTTTTCATTTGGCTTTCAAATGTTTTATTATGATTATAGTGAGGTTTATCTACTATTTGCATCAAGTCAAAAAAATAATTGTTCCACCTAGAAGAAACTGGCAGATGTCCGTGTTGAGAATAATCTCGTAATCTAATCAAAAGCCGATATGCAAAAGATGAATCATAGATTTTGTGATAAAAGTCTAAATATTTTTTCTGGGATTCAGTAGCTATATTAGAGTTGGTATTGATATAACATTCCATTGATTCTACTAAAGTTCGTCCTGCACTAATTATATTTATGATATATGCATTTATAGAAACACAATCAGCATCCTTACTTGCTGGTTTTCTTCCATGGAAGACATTTCCTCCGTTTTTCAATACATATTCACTTTGCAAAGTTGAAATATTTTTTTCAAAAATCAAAAAAAGTTGGTGTATCTCTTGTAAATGTCGAGTTATTTCAATGTAGTGTTTAGCTGTCTTTAAATCCTCTTGAGAAAGTTCACCACACTCAATACTAAAATCCCCGTCTGTTAAAAAGAATTCTTCAGTATCCATGTTATCTATCGCTCCTTTATATTAATTATAGCATATCACTATTAATTTTTCTATATAAAAACTGCTCCCATCAAGAGAGCAGTCTGAATAAGGAGATTTATGCTTCTGTAAGTTGCTCGGATAATTCGTCAACATTCTCATAAAGCCAATTCAGAAAGTTGCTTATGAGCTTCGCAATAGATTTATAGCTGTCAGGAATATCTCCGAGTTCATCAGGTCGGTAATTACACATACAGTGCCAAAAATACAATACATAAGGCATTGCTTTTATGTCGTACTCGGTTAATGGGAACTTTTCTGTGAAATGCTTGATATATTTCTTCAGTCCGTCTGCATCAATCACACCTTCAGCACAAGTAGGACTTGAAAACACATAAGAGGTTATTACATCCAAACAAATAGGTAGCCTGCAAGCTGAACTCCAATCAACAACGGTAAAATAATTGTTTTGTATGATAGCCTGACCGATGTGATAATCACCGTGCGAATTGGCATAAGTCAGCTTTTGGGTATCAATATGGAATTTTGAAATTCTCTTGAGATGCCGGATTTGTTCTTCCCAAATCGGAACAATGTTCATTTCTTTTGCTTTTTTCGCTCTAACAAGCTCTTTTTTATATTGCCACATTTTCCTGCGAACTGTTTTGACAGCAAAGAAGTTTTTGCCGAATCGTAAAGATAAACCCTCATAATCTTTCAGTAATAAAGCTATTTGACCAAGAAACTCTGCCGATTTGCTGATAAACCAATCAGGAGCAGTATTCACCGGTAGTGATTCTCCTTCAATAAACTGCTGAACGGTAAACTGATATTCAGGTGTTTTTACCACATAAGCATCGTCTTTACTTTTCAGGAATCTTGCAACTTTAACCCCGTGATTATACAGATACTCGGCAAGTTCACCCTCATTTTTTACATTTTCCATATATAAAGGCAGAATTTTAACGATGTATTTATCGGTATCAGTGTTAATTAGATAAAGCTCAGTGCCAAAATGTTTATCAAGAAGCTTTATATCAGACACTTTTAAATTAAAATTATTTTCTATTATATTTTTATTCACTGTTATTCCTCCAAATATTTATGTTAACAAAAAATCTGAAAATGGGCGCAAAAATGCCGTAGAAATCAACCCTCATTAGTGGGTACTTCCTACGGCTGATTTAAGGCATAAAAATAACACACCCTAAAGTGTGCTACAACCGAAAGTTATAGTATTCACGAAAGGTTACTTTAAAACGGCACAACAACATAGAGGCCTTTGCCTCGATTATCGTTTGAACCACATATTCAGTTTAAGATTCGATTACCTCATAAAAAACTTTCATACAATTGTTCTCCTTTCGATATCTGCTTTGCAGATTTATTTAAATACATTTTAGCATGATTTTTGTGGTATTTCAATGGGTTTGTAAAAACATCCTGTAACCAACATAAAAACAAATGGCAGATGCACAACTTGAGATTGTACATCTGCTTTTTGTTGTTCTTTTTATTCTCACAATAAATCGCTTGAAAAGTTGTATGTTCCGTAAGTACACTATGTTAAGTGAAAAATCCAAGTTTTTTACCAAGGTGGATTTTTTAAGGTTTCTTGTAAATATTCCAATTCTACACAACTATCTGAAGCAACAAAATCTTTGTTTAGTAAACACTCGTATTTTAACGCATGCCTATTTAATCTGGATATTTGTTCAGGGGTATCGATTAATCCATAAGTACCTGTTGTGATTTGTAGTTGTTCGTTAGGCAAAAGAAGCAAAGCTGCTTTAGGTGATATTGGCATTACATAGTTTGGGTAAGCATCTCTTTCTACACAATAAAAACAATTCCGTGGTACAACAAAACTGCGTTCTGTTCGGTTTATGAGAACTGTTGCAACCATATTGTCGAATTTTAAATTTTTTAAGATGGTATCAAATAGCTTCATACCAATAACTGACATTGCATCATGTAATTCTTGATCGGTATATCTCTCATTATTTGGAATGGCTTTTTTCATAGATTCAAAAGTATTATTACTTCTAACCATTGCAGATTTTATGTAAAGTTTAACAATATCCATATCTTGTGGATGAAAGGTGATTTTTTTAATATCACCAGCACAAAATGATAGCACTTGTTTATTGAGTTTCCCGATTGGGTCTTCAATAGTAGCATTCCAGTAATTTTCACCATCGATCGAATAATATCCTTTTGATGTCCCTAATCTACCCGAAGGCTTTTTGTTAATTGTTTGAGTTTTTATATCTAAATACCACACCTTTTTCTCTTTGTCAGTTTCATCACGGAAATGTTTTAATATCGTGTTAGGTATTTGAATATGTGAATGAATACGAGAATGTTGCTTTGGGTGGGAGTTAACCAAAAAAACACCTCCAAAGTAAAAATGATTATGATTAAATTATACTTGAAATTTGTGTGAAAATCAAATTTATAAATTTGTCTTTACAATAAGTATGGTTGAAAAAATTTATGTTTTCATGCTACAATTATTATGAAAACCCCAACCTTTTACAATCTTCCGTGTCTATATAAGTGAAAGCTGCTTTAAGGAGGTCAAAATGAACAGAACAGATGCTGAAAGATGGACAACTGAATATTTAAAGCCTATCTTTGGTTTTGCTTTGAAAAAGTGTCGTAGCATAGAAGATGCAGAGGACTTATCTCAGGAAATCATGGCTAAGGTTTATGTTTCTTTAATTAAGCGTGATGATATTGAAGATGTTTCAAAATTCATCTGGACTATTGCACATAACTGCTTGAGCAATTATTACCGAGATAATAACCACAGTTTCACAGGTGTGCCTATTAACGAAGTTGAGAATTATCTGTATGATGAAACACCAACTGCCGAATCATCACTCGTTGAGCAAGAAGAAATTTCAAAGCTGTATTCTGAAATCGCATACCTTTCAAAGTTGCAACGCCGGATAGTAATCATGTATTACTATGAAAACCAAAAGCAGGAGCAGATAGCTAAAGAATTAAATATTCCTGTCGGCACAGTAAAGTGGCATTTGTTTGAAGCTAAAAAAGAACTGAAAAGAGGTATGGAAATTATGAGAGAACCGAGCGAATTAAAGTTTAACCCTAAAAGATTTGATATGTGTAGCTTTAGCGGTAAAATCGGAACAAAGGGAGATATATCAAATTTCTTCCGTAGTGCTATTTCACAGAACATCGTTTACACCGTAAGAAACGAAGCGAAATCAATAAATGAAATTGCTGATGAATTAGGTGTTTCACCTGTATATGTTGAAAGTGAAGCAGAGTTTCTTGAAGAATACAGTTTCCTGTTAAAACAGAAAGATAAGTATCTATGCAATATCCTTTTATCAGAGCCAACAGAAGAAATAAACCGTTTACACGATGAAATGTATTTGAATGCTGCAAAACTCTTTGCGAATGATTTATACGATGAACTTGCAAAATCAGGTTTGTTAGAAAGCGATTGCATTTTAGGCGGCTACAATGACACTCAGGATAAGAACTTTCTTATGTGGGCACTTATACCGTTTATTACTGCTTTCAGTGGTGAAAACATATTGGATAAAAGCATAGCTTTTTCAGATATTTACACAATAAGACCTGATGGTGGTAAAAATATTTGTTATGCAACGGTTGCAACACCCGGTGTAAAACCGCCTATGTACAGCGAAGAAATGAAAAAATTTAAAGGTCCGTTTTGGAATGGTCTTACTGATAAAATAACACTTTGGACTGTTGATTCCGAATGGTCGGATAATCGCATTGGAGAAAACTACCAGTTATCCGTTGTTCGTGGTTTAACACTACTCAACAATTATCTTAATGATGTAATTCTGAGTGAAGAAGATTATTCTTATCTTGCCGAAAAAGGATATATATATGTCAGCGGTAAACCTGATGAAATGTTCAAAACTGCATTGAGAATTGTGTATATCAAAGATGAAGGATCACAGAAGAAGCTTTTATCAATCGGTGATATGATAAAAGAAAAGTATAAGGATGAGTTTGAAAAACTCAAAGAACCTTATATCAATGCAGTTCTTCAGAATACACCTAAACACTTACAGAAAATGAGGATGTACGGCTTACAACATATCTTTTATAGCGATGCGTGGTTTATCTTGCATTGTCTAAAAGAGCTTGTGAATAGCGGTAAACTGACTTTACCTACAGAAAAACAAAAGCAGTCCTTAATGACGGTTTTGTTTAATCAACATTAAATGCTTGTTATGATATAAAATTGGCAGATGCATAACTTTAGGTTGTGCACCTGGTTTTCTGTTGTGATTACTTTTCTCATAAAATAACAAAAGAGCCACAAAAGTGACTCTTTCGTTATTGTGCAAGGATTACAAAAAAGATATTTTCGGCAATTTTGCATATGAATTCGAACTCTTACATAATCGGTAATTTTTAGTGATATTCCGACTTCGTCGGAGTGATATTACTCACTTTGCTCGTAGTGATATTGCTTCACTTCGTTTTGCAGTGATATTATATTCGCCACTCACGCCCGCAGGCATATCACTTGCGAAGCAAATATCACGCACCGAAGGTGCATATCACTCGCCGTGAGGCGAATATAACTGAAAACGACAAGTTTCTGTCGAAACGTGTCGTTTTCTGGTGCGGGTGACAGGACTTGATGGGCTCTGCCCATCATTCGCAAGTGCCTTGCGAACGCCCGATTATGTTCGCCTTCGGCGAGGGCAGGTTCAAGTCCTTATATCCTTTTTATGAAATAAAAAAAGAGCCACGTAAGTGACTCTTTCGTTATTGGTGCGGGTGACAGGACTTGAACCTGCACGGGGGTGCCACCAGAACCTAAATCTGGCGCGTCTGCCAATTCCGCCACACCCGCGAATATTAAGTAAGAAGTAAGAGTGAATAGTGAAGAAGTAGAAACGTAAATATAAAATGAAAAGTTGAAGTCTGTTGTGAAAAAATCAATATCATTTTCTTTACCGCAAAGAATTGTAACACAACGTTTAGATAATTTCAAGAGCGAGAAATAGTTTTTTGAAATTGTATGCTTGTTGCATTTCGTTTTTTGCAGTGGTATAATTAATTTGCGTTATATGCTTATAATTATGATGAGAGGTTTGCTTAATGAATATTGATTTTTCTGCACAGAATCCGATTGTTGATGAAAAAGAGTTAAAATTATTTGATGAGCTTACGTATAAATATCGTGAAAATTCCGGTCCCGGAGTTTTTTCTAAGGCAACCTCACGTGTTGTTGAAGCTGTGCCCGAAAGCATTAAGGGTTATGGTAGAAATTTGAAAAATAATATTACCAAAAACGATATTTATAAAAAGGGTCTGGCAATAGCATCTGACGGTTTTCAGCTTTTAGAAGAAAAAACCGCAGGTTATGCGGTAAGTAAAACTGAAATTCTAAAGCAATTAAATCTTAATTCTCAAACTAAAATTGAAAAGATAAATCAGGCATGCCTTTTGAGAGGCTATGACGTTTTTAACATTGTTAATTCTCAGAAGCAGCAAAATATTACATATGCCTTCGTTGAGGGCGGTGCAACGGGTGTTTTAGGCTTCGGTGGTATTCCTTTTAATCTTGTGCTTAGTACGTTTTTATTTTATAAAGCAGTTCAAACTATTGCAACGTATTATGGCTATGATGTGAAAAATGATTCCTGTGAGCTTATTATTTCAGGCTTGGTTTTTATGAACGCTTTTTCCGAAGGTGAAACCGAAAATGAAACCACTTTATTAATTGATAAGTTTATGGCGCTTAATTACGAAAACGGTTTTAAGAGTGCTGAGGATGGAGACTCTTTTGCAGTAACGCTTTTAAATGATATTAAAATTCTTGCTATTGATGATATTGAGGTGAATAACACTCAAAAAAGCAGAAAAACTCTTGAGGAAAGGTCGTTTAAAGAGATATACGAGCAAATAGGGAAAAAATTGACTAAGCTTGTTGTGGGCAAATCAATTCCGATTTTTTCTTTTGCTGTAGGTGCTGTTTTTGATAGTATTCAAATGGAAAAAATACTTGATTATGCAAACACTTTTTATTGCAAACGTTTTATTGCGGAAAAAGAAAACAGAGTGAGCTCGTTGGCTGAATGATTGTTTAGCCTTTGATAAATGTGACGAAATCATTTTTCGATATATGTAACATTTTAATAATAAATATACAAATTTTTACAAAAAAATTGTGTTTTATTTGGTTAATCGTCTTGACTAATAAATATTTATTTATTATAATATACAAGATGATGTATTATTTGTGGTAATAATGCACTATCCGTATTATATGATAATGGTTTTGTTATTTATATTTTTATATATTTTCATTTACAATATTTAATTTTTGTTTTACATAACTTTCGTTATGGTGTTTTTATATTAATTTTATAGATATGGCCCGCACGCGTGTGAACGCCTGCGACAAAACTTTTATTATAATCAACAGCTGTATTATTTCGGTTGTTGTTCTTTAAGTGGCGGAAAGTGCTTTTGCATTTTCGTCGCTTTTTGTTTTTATTTATTTTTATTTATGAAAGGGGCACCGAACAAATGGAACCTATATCAATAATTCTTATTATTGTAGCGCTTGTTGTAGGCGTAGTTGCAGGTTTTTTCATCGGCGGCGCTCACCGTAAGAAAGTTGCGGAGGCTGCTATCGGCTCTGCTACTGACGAAGCTGCAAGAATAGTTAATAACGCTATGACTGAAGCTGAGCAGAAGAAAAAGGAAACAATCCTTGAAGCCAAAGATGAAATTCACAAATTAAGAAGCGAAACAGAACACGATTTACGTGAAAGACGTGCTGAAGTTCAACGTCAGGAAAGACGCATTATTCAAAAAGAAGAAAGTCTTGACAAGAAGGTAGAAGCACAAGAGAAAAAAGAAGAAAATTTCGCAAAAAAAGTTAAAGAATTAGAAGAAAAAGAGCAGGAAGTTGAATCACTCAAAAGAAGTCAGCTTGAAATACTCGAAAGAATTTCAGGCTACTCAAAGGAGCAGGCTAAAGACATTCTTCTCAAAACCCTTGATGAACAGCTCACTCACGAAAAAGCTGCAAAGATTTTCGATTATGAGCAGCAGGTTAAGGATGATATGGATAAGCTTGCAGGCGAAATTATTTCCGGAGCAATTCAACGTTGTGCTGCCGACCACGCGGCAGAGGCTACCGTTTCGGTTGTTAACATTCCTAACGACGAAATGAAGGGTAGAATCATCGGTAGAGAGGGTAGAAATATCCGAACAATCGAAACAATTACAGGTGTTGACCTTATTATTGACGATACACCTGAAGCAATTACAGTTTCTTGCTTTGAGCCCGTTAGAAGAGAGATTGCAAGACTTACTCTTGAAAAGCTTGTTTCTGATGGCAGAATTCACCCCGCAAGAATTGAAGAGATGTTTGAAAAGTCAAAGCGTGAGGTTGAAAATACCATTCGTCAGACTGGTGAAAAGGCTGTTATTGATGCAGGTATCAACGGTCTTAACGGTGAGCTTGTTAAGCTTCTCGGTAAGCTTAAATACCGTACCAGCTACGGTCAGAACGTTCTTAACCACTCTCTTGAGGTTTCTTACCTTGCAGGTCTTATGGCTGCAGAGTTAGGTGCGGACGTTAAGCTTGCAAAAAGAGCCGGTCTTCTTCACGATATCGGTAAGGCTCTTGACCACGAAAAAGAGGGTACTCACATCGAGCTTGGTGTTGAGGTTGCAAGAAAGAATAAAGAAAACGAACAGGTTATTCACGCTATTCAGGCTCACCACGGCGACGTTGAAGCTAAAACAATTATCGCTTGTCTTGTTCAGGCAGCCGATGCTATTTCGGCGGCTCGTCCCGGTGCAAGACGTGAAAATATTGAATCTTACATTCAGCGTTTACAGAAGCTTGAAGAGATTACCACATCCTTCGCAGGTGTTGATAATGCCTTTGCTATTCAGGCAGGTCGTGAGGTCCGTATTATGGTTAAGCCTGACGCAGTTTCAGATGACCAGATGGTGCTTCTTGCAAGAGATATCGTTAAGAAAATTGAAGGCGAACTTGAATATCCCGGTCAGATTAAGGTTAACGTAATCAGAGAAAGCCGAGCTGTTGATTTCGCAAAATAATTAATATAAAAGCGGAACTCTTTTCGGGTTTCGCTTTTAACATATTATACATACTAATCTATATATAGAAACGATGGTAAATAAAATGCGTTTACTCTTCTTAGGTGACGTAGTCGGTGAGGGCGGCTGTAAGTTTTTAATGAAAAAGCTTCCCGATTACAAAAGAGAAAACAAAATAGATGTTTGTATTGCAAACGGTGAAAATTCAGCTCAGGGAAACGGCGTTACGCCTTGCTCCTGTGAGATGCTTTTTTCAAGCGGTGTTGATTTTATTACTTTAGGTAATCACACTTATAAAAGATTTGAAATAATGGATTATCTTGAGAAAAATCTTCCAATAATAAGACCGTATAATTTCCCCGAGGGTGCACCTGGTAAGGGCGTTGGTATAATTGATAAGGGCAGATACAGAATTGCCGTTATAAATATGCTTGGTACGGTTTATTCCGAGCCTTTGGGAAACCCCTTTTCACAGATGGAAAAGGTACTCAAGGAAACAGACGGCTGCAAAACCGTTATAGTTGATTTTCATGCAGAGGCTACCGCAGAAAAAAGAGCAATGGGCTTTTTTCTTGACGGTAAGGTAACAGCAGTTTTAGGTACTCATACTCACGTTCAGACGGCTGACGAGCAGCTTTTGCCCAAGGGTACTGCATATATAACCGATTTAGGTATGACGGGGCCCGTGCAATCAGTTTTAGGGATAAAGCCTGAGCTTACGATTAAAAAGTTTAAAACTAATTTACCTGTAAGGTTTGAGAATGCACAGGGGGAATACTCTATGAATGGTTGTATTCTTGAAATTGACGAAAAGACCGGTAAAGCAATTTCTATTGAAAGGGTGTCGGTGAAATGAAAAAAACAATCGCAATAATGCTTATTATTTCGTTTTGCTTTACGTTATTTTCTTGCGATAACGATACCTCAAAAGACCCCGAAACAACAGAAAAATACGTTTTACCTACGCCCGTTATTTCGTCTGATATATCTTTGCCGTACACATCTGCGGCAGATTTTAACCCTTATTCCACAACTGCCTCTCTTAACAGAGATTTAATACCCGTAATATTTGAGCCGTTGTTTTTTGCAACCTCAAACGGTAAGGGTGAAGCTGTTTTAGCATCAACAAGCAAGATAGATGATAAAACTGTTACAATAAGGCTTAAAAATGATTTAAAATTCAGTGACGGCACTGAATTAATTGCGAGTCACGTAAAAAAATCCTTTGAAAATGCAAAAACAAGCCCGTATTATTCGGCTCAGCTTTCCAACGTATCAGATTTTGTAATTATCGATAATTTTACAATACGTTTAAGCTTATATTCAGTTGACCTTTTAATCAATAATGCCCTTAACTTCCCTATTGCAAAAGAGCAAAAAGGGGAATACATCGGCTCGGGTAAATACTACGTTGAATATTTTAATGAAAAGCCGTATCTTGAGATTAATAAAAACCATAGAGCGTATTCTGAAGGCTTAAATCAGCAAATTGCTCTTTACGATATGGCAGGTATTACCGGACCTGTTTACCCATTTAAAGCAAATGAAATCAGCGTTTATAAAAATGATTTAAGTAAAGCTGAATATCTTAATCTTTCATCAAAAACTATTTCGGTTGAAACCGACAGCCTTGTTTACATTGGTGCGAATTCTCATTGGGCGGGTAGCGTTACCTCAATTGCTACGATTCGTCAGGCAGTTAATGTGGGTATTGACCGCACGGTGATTTCAGCATCTTCATATCTCGGTCAGGGCAGCCCGACGGCAACACCCTTTAAAAATGATTTTTATGCTCTCGACGGTGTGGAAAAAGTAAGTCTTAAGGGTGACATCGAAAAGGCTATTAAGCTGCTTGAGGATGACGGCTTTGACAAGGTTAACAGTGATGGCATAAGAGGAAACGGCGGTATAAATCTTAACGTAAGTATTCTCGTTTGTACTGAAAATCCTTATAAATTAACGATTGCCGAAAGCTTTAAAACTGCTTTAGAAAAGCTTGGCTTTAGTGTGTCAATCAACAAAAGAGAAACTCAGGAAGAGTTTTTGCTTGCATTAAGCGAGGGACATTACAGCTTTTATGTTGGTGAGGTTATGCTTACTCCTAACTGTGATTTAGATTCCTTCTTTACTGAAGCAGGTGGCTTTAACTACGGTATTCCGTCTGATATGAATTCTGTTTATACTATGTATAAAAACGGCGAAATTGATACAGCGGAGTTTATAGAAAGGTTTGAAAGCTACGTGCCGTTTATTCCGTTGTTTTACAGAAAAGACGTTGTATCTGTAAACCCTAATATTTCAGGCGTTGGTGCAGGCTATAAAATGTATTCTACAATTAGTGATTGGAAGCTTAACAAAACAGAGTGATTAATAAATTAGTGCTTGTAATTACTGATTGTGTGATGTATAATTAATAAGTCTAGTTGGAAATATTTTCACAAACGAAAGGAAGTTTTTATATGGACCCAATTAAAGTGGATTTTTCCGGAAAAGGTAAACCGAAAGAGGTTGTTATTCCTCCGGATAAAAAAGTTCTTAAGATTATCATTAGTATTATCGTAACGCTTATCGGCGGTGCTATTGCATATTATCTTATGCTTCCTGCACTTAACTTTAAGGCATTGGAGTTTTACTACTTTATTGCAGTTGTTATTGCAATTTATATCGGTATGACCTTCCTTACCTCAAAAGCGTTTATCAGACCCGAGTACATTACTTACGTAAAAAAACAGTCAATTGTACCTATCGCAATCGGTCTTGTTTTTGCTCTTGTTCTCGGTGTAGGTTATCTTACATCTGCGGCACTTTTCCGTGCAAAAGCATATAGTAGAATCATTGAGGTTAAAACCGAGGATTTCGGTGAAAGTGAAGATAGCATCACAACTATCACAAGCCTTGAGGATTTCAGTAGCGTTCCTATGATTGACAAGCACGTTGCTTTAAACCTTGCTAACAAAAAGTTAGGTGACCTTTCTCAGTGGGTTTCACAGTTCGTTATCGATGAAACTTATTCAACTCAGATTAACTACAAGGGTAACCCTTATAGAATCTTCCCTCTTAAATATGGTGACGTATTTAAATGGATAAAGAATACACGTGACGGTCTTCCTGCTTATCTTGCAGTTAATATGTATACTCAGGAAGCAAATGCAGTTGTTCTTGAAGATATGAACCTTCCTAATATCAAGGTTTCTACAAGTGAGTATTTCAACGAAAAGCTTGCTCGTGTACTTCGTTTTGCTTATCCTACCTATATGTTTGGCACCCCCTCTCTTGAGATAGATGAAAACGGTCATCCTTGGTGGGTATGCGAAAGAATTGATAAAACAGTTGGTCTTATCGGCGGTTCTGACGTTATCGGTGTTGTTCTTGTTGATGCTTGTGATAAAAACAATATTGAATATTACGACATTGAAACAGTTAGAAACGACGAAGCTATTCAGTGGATTGACCAGATTTATTCTGAAGACCTTCTTGTTCAGCAGTACAACTACTACGGTAAATACAGTGGCGGCTTCTTAAATGCATATATCGGTCAAAGTGGCGTTGTCTCAACAACTGTTGGCTCAAGCTACATTGCGAGCGGTGACGACGTTTGGCTTTACACAGGTGTTACTTCCGTTACAAACGACGACTCTATCGTAGGCTTTGCAATTATTAACCAGCGTACAAAGGAAGCTGTTTTCCAGAGAATTTCAGGTACAACTGAAGCAGGTGCAGAAATTTCTGCTGAGGGCATCGTTGCCGATAAGGGCTGGGATGCTACATTCCCTATACTTCTTAATATTGACAGTGAAGCAACCTACTTTATGGCTCTTAAGGATAACAACGTTGTTAAGAGCTACGCAATGGTTAGCGTTGAAAGAGTTCAGGATGCTGTCAGAAGTGAGGACGACGACAACCCCGACCTTGAAGCTTGTCTTAAAGCATACGTAAATAAGGTTAAAGCGAGCACAAAGAAGGTTCTTGAGATTAATTATAATGCAGTGCTTCCCGATGCAATTGGCGGTGAAGATGCTTCAGGAAATGAAAGCAACAAAAACGAAGCACAGTCAAAAATCGAAACAATTACAGGCGTTATCACAGATATCCGCCCCGTTGTTATAAACGGTAACAGCGTATATTATATTGCTGTTGACGGTCAGGCAACCTACTATTCAATTTCTGCTGCAGATGATGAAACAGTTGTTATTCTTAACGTTGGCGATACAGTTAAGATTAGCTACAAAACTGCTGAAGGTAATATAATTGCTGCAAAATCAGTTGAAAGATAAGGTGTAGTAAAATGGATTGCATTTTTTGTAAAATAGCAAATGGTGAAATACCCTCAACAAAGGTTTATGAAGATGATACTGTTGTTGCATTTAACGACCTTGAGCCTCAGGCTCCTACACATATTCTTGTGATACCTAAAAAGCATATTACTTCAGCTGCAGATATTAATGAAGAAAACAGTGCTGTAATTGCTCATATTTTTGAGGTTATCGCAAAAATCGCAAAAGACCAGAATATGTCCGACGGCTTCCGTGTTGTAAATAACTGCGGCGACAGTGCAGGGCAAACAGTTAAGCATATTCATTTTCACCTTATGTCAGGTAGAGCTTTTACTTGGCCTGCAGGCTGATAAGATGAATTTGCAATAACAAAGGATTTATAAAATGAAAAGACCAATGTCCGTTTTGGGAATAACAGTTTTCGCAGTCTGTGTCACATTTTCTTTATGTGGCAGTAAGATTTTGGCGCTTGCTTTTATTCTCGGGGCATTGGTCTTGTTTTTATATTCTGTAAAGCCGTTAAAGCTTAGAGGTAAAATCATAATTCCCACAATATGCGTGGGTTTAATTATCAGTAGTATTTTATGCTTCGGCTTTTATAAAAATAAGCTTGAGCCTTGCCTTAAATATGACGGTACAATTACTGACGTACAGGGTAAGGTTATAAGCGAGCCTATAAGCTCTGACGGAATTGTCAGCTTTACTTTAGAAGCTGAATACGTAAATAACCGCAAATTAAACACAAAAATTGCGGTTAAAGTAGCCGAAGGCGGAGATGAAATTCAGCTTTACGACGTTTTAAGTCTTTATAATTCTGATATATCCGTTACTAAAAACGAAAAGAACAGATACGATGCAACAAGCTTTTCTGACGGTATTTTTCTGTTCGCATCATCCGACGAATATTCTATTTTAGGTGAAAGCATTAAAACACCTTATTACTATTGTATCAAGCTGAAAACCTTTGTAACCGAGAGGGTGTCGGAGTATTTAAAACCTAACGAAGCGGGTTTTCTCAACGGTATGCTTTTCGGTGATAAATCTCAAATTGATAGCGGTATAATGGTGGATTTTCGCTATTCGGGTGTAGCACATCTTTTAGCGGTTTCAGGGCTCCATACAACTCTTTGGTGCGGATTAATAGGGAATATTTTAGGTCTTTTTATAAAAGATAAAAGAAAAATCGGTGTTGCGTGCATACTGTTTCTTTGCTCTTTTTGCGTAATAAGCGGATTTACGCCGTCAGTCTTAAGAGCATCACTTATGATGGGCGTTGTGTTTGTTGCCCCGTTTTTCAATAAAGAGCAGGATAGCCTCAATTCGTTAGGTCTTTCTGTTTTAATTATATCTTTAATTAACCCTTACGTTGTTATTTCACCAAGCTTTTTACTTTCAGTTTCGGCTACTGTGGGGATTCTCTTTCTTAACAGCAAAGCAGAACTGATAACTAATTTAACAAAGAAAATAAAAAACGTTTACGTTATGAAGGCGGCTAATTTCGTCACCTTGTCGGTTGCCGTAAGCGGTGTGGCGGGGATTTTCACCTTGCCCGTTGCGGTATGGTTTTTTGGTAGCTTTAGCCTGCTTTCACCTATAACGAATATTCTTTGCGTAAATATTGCGTTTTACGGTATGCTCTCGGGCGCAGTCAGCGTGCTTCTTTCTGTAATACCGTCTACCATTGCTAATACGGTAACTATTATGGCTTTTAAATGTACGGAGTTTTTGCTCAGTATAGTTATAAAAATTATTTCAAAAATTGCAGATATAAGATTTTGCTCGATACATATTTATAAAGAAAGTCTTGTTATTGCTATAGCTTTGTGTTTGGCTGTTGCAGGTATCGGCTTTCTTATTATGAAAATAAGATACAGACGGATTGTACCAATTATTTGCGGTGCTTTGTGCGTGTGCATAACTGTTGTTTCCTTTGCGTTACCGATGACGAGAAAATTCGGTACGGAGGTTACGGTGCATAATTCAGGAAACGGTATGCTTGTTACCGTGAAATCAGGTCTTGAGTATATGCATTTCAATTTTTCGACGGAGATAGGAAGCTTTGGTTATGACAGAATGCCTGTTTCAACGTCTGAAAAAAGTAATTTGCTGTATATTGGTAGCACTGACAGAGAAACCGATTATCTTTCGGAAGTGTTTATTTCTCAGTTTAATCCTGAAACTACGGTAGCAACGAAATACGTTAAAGAGGCTTGGGATTCTAAAGGAAAAGAATTTTCTGAAAACACTATAATTTCAGATGAGCATAAATTTAAAATGAATGATAAAATAGAGGTTACAACCGTTGACACGTATATACTAAGTTGTGCTATAATAGACCTGTATGGTAAGAGGGTTGCTTTGCTATACAGAGGGGATATTGAAACGGTAATTGACCGCTACGGTAAACCTGATATGCTGGTTACAACAAGGGTTGAATATAGGGATTACGATAATATATCTACCGTTGTTATCAGCAGTGGCTCAGAGATTATATTTGACAGCCAGCTTTTAGAAATGAAAAGTAAAAATGAAAACGTTTACGTAACTGCTGAAAGCGGTATGCTGACTATAAATTTAAGGGAGATTTAAAATGGCTTTTTTCAATGAGGATACTCTCAAAAAGCAGATAAAATCGGGCGAGTTTTCGCGAGTTTATCTTATTTACGGTGACGAGGGCTATCTTAAGCAGTTTTATGCAAATCAGATATGCGACAAAACAGTCGATAAGGATTTTGCTGACTTCAATTTGAAAAAACTTGAGGGCAAGGAAACCTCTTTAAATGAAATATACGATTGTGTTTCGTCATTTCCTATGATGGCGGAATATACTTGCACGTTGGTCAGAGATTATCCCTTAAACACGTTTGCAGGTGACAGAGGGAAATTTGACAGCGATTTTCAAGGAATGGTAACCGATATCCCCGAAAGCTCTGTACTTGTTTTCTGGATGGATACAATTACTGTTGATGAAAAGGATAAAAAATGGTCTGCCGTTATAAATCTTATTGATGGCGTAGGTGCTTGCGTAAAGCTTGATAAAAGGACACGCTCTGCACTTGAAAAGCTTCTTGTTACATCTGCCTCTAAGAAAGAATGCACCCTTTCAAGAGAAATGGCAGGGTATATGATTAACCTTGTTGGCGAGGATATGAGCACGCTTCAAAATGAGTTAAACAAGGTTTGCTCTTATGCGGGCTCGGGCGAAATAACAAAAAATCATATTGACGATACTGTTATAGTAAGCGTTGAAGCAAAAATATTCGCTCTTTCAAGAATGATTGCAAAGGGTGAGGCAGATGCGGCTTTTGAAACTCTGGGGAATCTTTTTAAATTAAGAGAAGAGCCCGTTATGATTTTAGGCGTATTGTCAAAGGCGTTTGCAGATATGTACAGAGTAAAGGCGGCAAAGGAAAAAGGCGTTTCTTATATGAATTATACAACTCTTTTCCCAAGTGCGTATAAAGGACGAGGCTTTTTGCTTGATAACGCTTCAAGGGACGGTGCAGGATATACCGTTCAGCAGTTAAAGGAAGCCTTGCTTATTCTTTCCGATACAGACAGACGCCTTAAATCAACAGGCGAGGACCCAAAAACACTTTTTGAAGAACTTATATTAAGGTTGTTGAGAGTTTAATGATAAAAATTGACAGAGCAATTATTGTTGAGGGTAGATACGATAAAATAAAGCTTTCATCAATAATTGACGGTGTTATTATTGAAACCGAGGGCTTCGGTATATTTAATAACAAGGAAAAACAGAAATTAATAAGACATCTTGCAGAAACTAAAGGTCTTTTAATTCTTACCGATAGCGACTCCGCAGGGTTTAAAATACGTTCTTTTATAAGAGGAATTGTGCCAAATGAATTAATAAAGCACGCTTACATTCCCGATATTTTCGGTAAAGAGAAAAGGAAAACCGAGTTTTCAAAAGAGGGGAAATTAGGTGTTGAGGGCGTAAGACCCGAGATAATTATTGATGCACTTGAGAAGGCAGGAGTGCTTTACGAAGAAACAAAGGCTTCAGATAAAAGAGAAATAACAAAATTAGATTTGTACGAGGATGGGCTTTCGGGAAAAGAAAACAGCGACGCTTTAAGAAAAAAGCTTTTGAAGTATCTTGATTTGCCCGAAAGGCTTACCTCAAATGCACTTGTGCAAATATTAAATACGTTTCTTACCTATGAGGAATACAAAAAAGCAGTTGAAGAAATCAAGGGATAAAAATGGTTAATAAAAACGATGAATTTAAATTGAATATAACGGGTTATACCTCGGAGGGTGGCGGTGTAGGTCGCTTTGACGGACAAGCCATTTTCGTTGAGAATACTGCAGTTGGTGATGAAATTCTTTGCCATATTATAAAAGCAAAGAAAACCTACGCCATAGGTAAAGCTCTTAAGATTATAAAGCCATCAAAGAGCCGTATTGAGCCTGAATGCGAAGCCTTTAAAATGTGCGGCGGTTGTTCTTTTGCTCATATTACCTACGAGGAAGAGTTAAAACTCAAAGCACAAAAGGTGAAGGATGCTTTTGAAAGAATAGGCGGTCTTTCACCCGAGCTTGAAGATATTATTTCATCACCTGAAATTACAAGATACAGAAATAAAGCACAGTACCCCGTAAGACGAGAAAACGGGGTTTTAAATATCGGCTTTTATGCTAAAAAAAGCCACCGTGTAATTGACGGTGGTGATTGCCTTTTACAACCTGTTGAGTTTACAGAGATTATTGAAATATTCAGAAAATGGATAAACGAAAATAATATTACGGTTTATAGCGAAACCACGAATATCGGTCTTTTAAGACATATTTATTTGAGAAAAGCCTTTGCAACGGGTGAAATAATGGTTTGCGCCGTTATAAACGGTAAAAGCTTACCCGAAAGCGAGAAGCTTATTGAAAAATTAAAAGAAATTGAAGGCTTTAAAACTCTTGTTGTAAATATCAATAAAGAGAATACAAACGTTGTTTTAGGTAACGAATGCGAAGCAATTTACGGCGAAGGGTATATTGAAGATGTTCTTTGCGATGTGAGAATTAAAATTTCACCCCTTTCTTTTTATCAGGTTAATAGGGCAGGGGCGGAGCTTCTTTATAAAAAGGCGGCGGAATACGCCGAGGCAAAGGGCAACGTTCTTGATTTATATTGCGGTACGGGTACAATCGGTCTTTCGTTAGCTAAAAACGTTGACTCTCTCATAGGTGTTGAAATTATCCCCGAGGCTATTGAAGATGCGAAAATAAATGCAAAGCTTAACGATATTGAAAATGCAAGGTTTATTTGTGGTGACGCAAGCGAGGCGGCAAAAAAGTTAAGCGAAGAAAATATTGCGGTTAACACAATTATTCTTGACCCGCCGAGAAAGGGCTGTGCAGAAGACCTTTTAAAAACGGTTACCGAAATGAACCCCGAAAGAATAGTTTACGTTTCCTGCGACCCTGCAACTCTTGCAAGAGATTGCGCAAGGCTTGACGCTTTGGGTTATAAGGCGGAAAAGGTAACACCGGTTGATATGTTTCCGCGAACGGCACATGTGGAGAGTGTGTGCTTGTTG
Organism: Acutalibacteraceae bacterium; assembly: GCA_045592945.1. GTDB lineage: Bacteria > Bacillota > Clostridia > Oscillospirales > Acutalibacteraceae > DTU089. The sequence goes on from JAZNVT010000022.1 coordinate 36,546, forward strand.
TCAAAAAAGCAAGAATTGTATCTCTAGTAATTAAATGTTAGGAGTTTTAGTTATGTCAATTTTCGATATTTTCAAAAAACGAAATAATCAAATAAATTCAGCGACTACATCTTTAAGTAAAAAGGACAATTCTGAAATAAAATCAGAGTTGCTTCGTCTTGTGAGGAATGGAATTGTGATGCAAGAAGATTACGAAAAAACAACAAGTCCTGATGCTTGTAAAATTGGCGGAAAACCTTTTTTACCAGTTGATTTTATATGGCCTGCATTTACAAGCAAAGACGACAATGAAACACGACCTTTATCGTTCTTTTGCCAACTGAATCTTTCTGAATTGTCATCTTTTGATGAGGATAAACAATTGCCTTCTAAAGGCATGCTATCTTTTTTCTATGAGTGTGAATCATTTCGTTGGGGCTTTGATCCGGAAGACAAAGGTGCAGTAAGAGTATTTTATTTTGAAGATTTGACGAATTTTATAGCGTTTGATGTTCCCGGAACCTTAAATGAAGAGTACATAATTCCGGAAATAGCCGTTAAATTCAAAAAAACAAAAACATATCCTAACGTTGAAGAATTGGAAAAATTTAGTAATGTGGAATGTGATTGGGATGATTATGAAAAGGTTCTTGGAGAACTCGGTGTAAATATAGATGAAGATTTATATAATCATATGGTTCTGGGGTATGCTGATGTTATTCAAGGTGAAATGTTGTCTGAATGTGAACGAGTAAGCAGAGGCTTATATTGCGGAGATCCGGAAAGTTATCAAAATACTCCGGCAGAAGTGACTGCTGATATCAATGATAAAGCAAGAGATTGGACGTTGCTTTTACAACTTAGCACTATTACAAAAAATGATTTTGAGTGGATGTTTGGCGATTGTGGCATGCTTTATTATTATATAAAGAAAGAAGATTTAGCAGAAAAACGATTTGATAATGTGTGGTTTTCACTTCAATGTGGTTAATATAGTTGAATAATCAAACATCCTTATATCTCCATAATTACACAAAAAAACAGTAAGTTTGTTACATTTGAATCTGACGATTCAACGACACTCCAAGTATTCGTGTCGAGAATCCTCCACCATCGCAAGCGATGGTCCCACCTCCTTTCGAAAGGAGGTGCCATGTACCGCAAATTGTTTCTATGCTTTATAAATTCCAATTTGTCATATTTATTTCTAAAAAGTTGAGGTTTACGTGGGATTTCCCCCAACTCTATGCTCCATAGGTTGATTATTTGGTAGTTTCTGATTTAGAATTAAGGTGAAAGGAGTGGTTTTATGAATGCTCAGAAAATCGGAGAATTTATAAAAGAACAAAGAAAGCTCAAAAGCCTTACACAAAAAGAATTAGCAGATATTATTAACTGCACCGATAAGGCAGTTTCAAGATGGGAAACGGGTAGAGGTATACCCGAGGTTTCGCTTCTTCTTCCACTTTCAAAAGCTCTCGACGTAACCGTAAACGAGCTTCTTTCAGGTGAAAGAATTGAGGAAGAGAAGCTTCTTGAAAAAACAGAAGAGGTTATCCTTGCAACTATAAACGATAGTAATAAAAAACAGGGCAATCTTAAAAAATATATATTCGCTCTCGTTTGTATTATTCAGTTTATGGTGGTTTACGTTACTCCTGCAACGGCACAGCCCGGTGACGAAATGGGCGTTATATTCTTCCTCTTTTTAGGTACTATGGTAACGTCTTTCGTTTTAGGAGTTACGCCGATTAGTTTTAAAATCAAGCTACTTTTTACGCTTGTTGTAATAGGATTATTCATTCCGTCAGTTTTCATATTGCCGTTTTACGTTGTAGACTTCGAAATGTTTGCGCTGTACGTTCCCGTGCTTCTTATAATAACCCTTGGTTTTATTGCAATAGGAACAGGGTTGAATTCTCTCGTGCGTTTTGCTATCAGTAAATTAAAAAGGTGATTTTATGTTCAGAGATATGAGGCGTTTTAAGCAAGCCTTAACAGAAAATGAATGTATCGAGATTCTCAATAATAATACAAACGGTGTTCTTGCTCTTTCGGGTGACGAGGGTTACCCTTATGCCGTTCCGTTGAGCTACGTTTATTTTGACGGATGTATTTATTTTCATTCCGCTTCAGAGGGCCACAAAATTGACAGTATAAAAAGAAGCGGTAAAGCCTCATTTTGCGTTGTAGCGGAGGACAATATAGTTCCCAAGAAATTTACTACCTATTTTAAAAGCGTAATTGCTTTCGGTAGGGTAGAGTTAATTGAAGATGAAAAAGAAAAAATAAATGCTCTTATGCTTTTAGCAAAAAAATATTCACCTGAAGAAAGTGATGAAAGCACAAAAAAAGAAATAGACGGCTCGTTAAAAAGAGTAACAATTTTAAAATTTAATATTGAGCATTTAAGCGGAAAATGTGCAATAGAAATGTTGAAAAAGTAAGAGATTATAAAATTCACCCCGTACAGATTTCATAAATCTGTACGGGGTGAAAACGTTTATTGTATGTTTTTTATTATTTAAGCTTTGCTTTTACAATTTCTTCTGCTGCGTTAAGAGCATCGGCAATTTTTGCGATATCCTTACCGCCTGCCATAGCTGAATCGGGCTTACCGCCACCTGCACCGCCTGCGATTGTTGCAACCTCTCTTACAATATTACCTGCGTGAGCACCGTTTGCAATAGCAGCCTTACCGCAATAGCAAATGAATGAGCAAGTGCCTTTAGCTTCCTGCTTGCCTGCAAAGATAACTACGATATCGTCGCCCTTATCCTTTGCAGAGTCAACCATTGAACGAAGTGCATTTGCGTCAGCCTCACCTAAATCAGCGGTGATAAGCTTTACTGCACCTAAATCCTTAACGGTGTCGAAAAGCTCGCCTGCTTTTGCTTTTGCAATTTCAGCTTTAAGCTCGTTAAGCTCTTTTTCTTTATCCTTAAGCTCCTGAGCAATTGTGGCTGCTTTCTTTGCAAGCTCTGAAACATTTGCTAATTTAAGTGCCGCTGCAGTATCATGAATAAGCTTTTCGTGTTTATCAATCTGGTTGATAACACCAAGACCTGTAACGCCCTCAATTCTTCTGACACCAGCTGCGACCGAGCTTTCAGAAATAATTCTGAAAAGACCGATGTTGCCTGTGTTTGAAACGTGAGTACCACCGCAAAGCTCTGTTGAGAAATCGCCTGCAGAAACAACTCTTACAGTATCGCCGTATTTTTCACCGAAGAGAGCCATAGCACCCTTTTTCTTTGCATCGTCAATGTTCATTTCTTCAGTAACAACGGGTGCACCGGAAAGAATGATTTCATTTACTCTGTTTTCGATTTTAATAATTTCTTCTGCGGTAAGAGCAGAGAAATGAGAAAAGTCAAAACGTACTGCATTTTCGTTAACAAGCTGACCTGCCTGCTCAACGTGAGTGCCGAGAGCCTCTCTGAGTGCTGCCTGAAGAAGATGAGCAGCTGTGTGGTTTCTCATAATTGCCTGACGGCGAGCTTTATTAACTGTGCCTGTAACAACGTCACCTACGTTAATTGCATCACCGTCTGTAAGTGTGCCGTGGTGAAGAATGATGCCCTCTGCAGTTTTTGTTGTGTTGGTAACTGTGAAGGTGCTTCCGTTAACTGTGATAACACCTGTGTCACCAACCTGACCGCCGCTTTCAGCGTAGAAAGCAGAGTTATCAAGAACGATAACTGCATCTGTATCAATGCCAATGAAATCAACCTTTTCACCGTTTGAAGCAATAGCGAGAACCTTTCCTTCACATTCTGTAGCACCGTAACCGGTAAAGCTTGTAGCACCGCATTCCTTGAATGAAATATCTGATGATTTCCAGCCCTCTGTACCTGCAACCTTACGGGAGGATTTTGCAAGAGCTTTAGCGTCTGCAAGATATTTTTCAAATTCTTCGTTATCTACGGTATAACCGTTTTCTTCTGCAATTTCACGTGTTAAGTCAATGGGGAAGCCGTAAGTATCCTGAAGCTTGAAAGCATCTGCACCTGAAAGAACTTTACCCTCAGTTTTCTTAATCATATCGTTGAGAAGCTCAAGACCGCTGTCAATGGTTTTGTAGAAGCTGTTTTCTTCCATTGAGATAACCTTGATGATATAATCCTGCTTTTCGCGAAGACCGGGATAAGCACTTTCGTTTTCTTTAATAACAGTTTCGCAAACCTCTGCAAGGAATGGTCTGTCAATACCTAAAAGTCTGCCGTGACGTGCAGCTCTTCTGAGAAGTCGACGAAGAACGTAGCCTCTGCCAACGTTTGAGGGGATAACACCGTCACCAATCATAAAGGTTGTTGAACGGATATGGTCAGTAATAACACGAAGAGAAATATCGCTCTTTTCGTTTTCATGGTATTTAACGCCTGCAATTTCCATTATGTGCTTCATAATGTTCTGTACTGTATCAACCTCGAAAATATTGTTAACGTCCTGAGCAATGCAAGCAAGTCTTTCAAGTCCCATACCTGTATCGATATTAGGATTTGCAAGAGGTGTATAGTTGTTCTTACCGTCATTTTCAAACTGAGTGAAAACAAGGTTCCAGAATTCAACGTAACGGTCACATTCGCACCCAACCTTACAATCAGGACTGCCACAACCGTATTTTTCACCGCGGTCATAGTAAAGCTCAGAACAAGGACCGCAAGGACCCTGGCCGTGCTCCCAGAAGTTATCCTCTTTGCCGAATCTTACCATATGGTCGGGCTTTACGCCAACCTCTTTAGTCCAGATATCGTAAGCCTCGTCGTCATCAAGATAAACGCTGCAATAAATTTTGTCGGGGTCCATTTCCATAACCTGAGTGCAGAATTCCCAAGCCCACGGAATAACCTCTTTTTTGAAGTAATCGCCAAAAGAGAAGTTACCGAGCATTTCGAAATATGTTCCGTGACGAGCTGTGATACCAACTCTTTCAATATCGGGAGTACGAATACATTTCTGGCAGGTTGTAACTCTCTTTCTGGGGGGAGTTTCTTCACCTGTAAAATATTTTTTCATAGGTGTCATACCTGCGTTGATAAGAAGAATACTTTTATCGCCCTGAGGTACAAGTGAGAAGCTGGGAAGTCTTAAATGGTCTTTGCTTTCAAAGAATTTAAGATATTTTTCTCTTAATTCGTTAAGACCGGTCCATTCCATTAAAATCACGTCCTTAAAATAATAAAGATTTTTGACAAAATAAAAAAGCACGCTTGCAACACGGGACGGCTCGTAGCCGCGGTACCACCCGAATTGTGCAAAACGCACCACTCATAATATCGGTTAACGCCCGAAAAACGCACTGTTTTCAGTGAGGCTCCGCAAGTAGCAAATTTAAAGAGGTCAAAAAGCTTTCACCAACCGCTTTCTCTCTGAATGACTTATCAGTAAATCATCTTGCATCATAACCAAGGAATATATACATATAGTATTATATTCAAATTTGGGATAAAGTCAAGAGGTGAATTTAAAATAGCCTCTTGACATATTGAGAGAAGGGTGTTATAATTCACAACTGTTGTGGAATGTCCACATGAATTTTCCTTGCTCTTAAATACATCTATAAGAGCCGGAGCCCATAAGGAGGTGCAAACGATGTCAAACAGTTACGAAACAATTATTGTCTACTCACTTAAAAACGGTGAAGAGGCTGCAAAAGAGCTTGCTGCTAAATTCCAGGCAATGATGGCTGAGAACGGTACTGTAGACAGCGTTGACGAGTGGGGTAAGCGTAAGCTTGCATATCTCATCAACGATGAAGACTGCGGTTACTACGTTCTTTATAATCACACTTGTGATGCTGATTATCCGGCAGAGCTTAGCCGTGTTCTCAGAATTACAGACGGTGTTCTTCGTTCATTAGTTATTAAAAAATAAGAGGTGTGAAAGATGCTTAATTGTGCAGTTATAATGGGTAGACTTACAGCTGATCCCGAGCTTCGCCAGACTCCTTCAGGCGTTGCTGTTACAAGATTTACAGTTGCGGTTGACCGTAGCTTTGTAAAAGCAGGTGAAGAAAGAAAAGCTGACTTTATTAATGTTGTTGCATGGAGACAGACAGCAGAGTTCGTTACAAGATATTTCTCAAAGGGCTCTATGATTGCTGTTCAGGGTGCTATTCAGACAGGTTCTTACGAAAAAGACGGTGTTAAACGTTCAACATTTGAAATTGTTGCCGACAACGTAAGCTTCTGCGGTTCAAAAAGTGAATCAGGCACAAGTGGTGCTCCCAGAACGCCCGTTGCAGCTGCTCCGTCTTTCTCAAACGGCAGTGCAGACGATTTCGCAGCAATGGCTGACGATGACGACTTGCCGTTCTGATTCTAACAGGAGGTAAATTTACAATGGCTTACGATAAAAATGATCGCCGCCCCAACAAAAGAGGCCGCAAAAAAGTTTGTGCTTTCTGCGTTGAGAAGGTAGAAACAATCGACTACAAAGATACAGCAAAGCTCGGTCGTTACACATCAGATAGAGCTAAGATTCTTCCTCGCCGTGTAACAGGTACTTGTGCTTACCATCAGAGAGAGCTTACAACAGCTATCAAGAGAGCAAGACATATCGCTCTTCTTCCCTATACAGCTGACTAATCTTTTTGTGTATTGCACTTTGCTTTTCCGTTTTTCTCACCCAAACTCGCGTACCTTTGTACGCTTCGGGGTTCGTAAAACAAAAAATCAAAGCACACTACAACAAAAATCTAATTGGTTTTAACAGAAGTTCGAAAGGACTTCTGTTTTTTTATCCTTTTTTTGCATAAATTGTTAAAATATGATTACAATTTTATAAAAAACTTGTATATCGGTTTTTATTGTGATATTATACCAATACTAAAACAAAAGGAATTGTTACGATGAAAAAATCCAAGCAAACTATATTTTCAATTGTGTTTTTGCTGATTGTGCATACAGTTTTATGCGATATATATAATTATACCTATTTTTCTAATGAATTCGATTTTGCGGGGAAGTTTACCGGTGTCGTTTATTGGGCGATTTTAATCGGTACGTTTCTTGCAGGCCCCTTTATTTATTATATTGCCGGCAGACTTCGTAAGGAAAAGGGAGATAAAAAGCTTACGGTGAAGCTTGTATTTGTAATTAATATTTTAGTTACGGTGTTTGGTGTTGCAGCATTTTTTAATGAGCAATGGCTTGATTTTTATAGAATAATAAATGCACCGTCATATCTTTATTATTCATTGTTTTCAGATGCGGTTATGTACGTAGCTGTGCCCGCAATGGTGATTTCAAGCATTTTCCCTGCATTTTTCTTTAAAATCGGTTACCTTAACAAGCCTCGAACAAATAACGAAATTTCTATGGATGAGGTTGAGAAAAAGGGTAAAGAGGAAAAAACTTTATAATATAATAACGAAAAAAATCCGACAGTAAACTGATTGCTTCAGTTACTGTCGGTTATTTTTGTTTTGTTAAATTGTACCGTCAAAAAACGCATCTTTAAACCATACGTCCTTTACTTCGAATTCCTTACCGTTAAGGTAATTGAGAATACCTGCATCGGTTTTAAAGTCAAAGGCTAATTTATATGAATAAAGAAACTGCTTTTTGTATCCGCCAAATTGCTTGTTCTGAGCATTTGTTCCGTATTTCCCGTCACCTAAAAGGGGAGTGCCTAAATGAGAAAAGGTAGCTCTGATTTGATGAGTTCTTCCCGTAAGCAATTCAACCTCTAAAAGTGAAAGACCGTTTTTATAACCTAAAACATTATATTTAGTTGAAATATGCTTAGATTTATCGGTAGCCTTATCGCTTATATAAACCTTATTCTGCTTTTCGTTTTTTTCAAGGTAGCCCTCAACAAGACCGCTGCAGCTTTTCAGCTTTCCTATAACTACGCATAAATAAAGCTTGTGAAGCTCTCTGTTTTTTAATTTTTCATTTAAAATACGTAAGCTTTCGGCATTTTTTGCGGCAATAATAATTCCCGAGGTGTTTCTGTCAATTCTGTTAACAAGTGCGGGAGCAAACGAGGCTTCCTCGTCAGGCTTATAATCGCCCTTTTCGTAAAGATAACGTTTGATTCTTGTAATAGCAGTATCCGTATAATTATCTTCGTCGGGATGAGATAAAATTCCTGTAGGCTTATCAACAAGAATTATGTTTTCGTCTTCGTATACGATGCTTAAATTTTTGCCCGCGCTTAAAAAGTCATATTTCGGCTTTGCTTTTTCAAAAAATTCATCGTTAATATACATTGAAACTACATCGTTTTCGTTAAGCTTATAAGAAATATCAGAGCGCTTGCCGTTAACCTTAATTCTTTTACTTCTTATATATTTGTACATAAGCGATTTAGGGAGCAGGGGAACAGATTTCGTGATGTATTTATCTAACCTCTGCCCTGAATCGTTTTTATTTATTGTAAATTCCTTCACTTGTTTTTCAACTCCGCAGCAATTTTCTCAAGTTTTTTAAACCTTCTGCTTACTGCAGAACGTGAAAGCTCGGGGTTCATAAGCTTGCCTAACTCATCAAGAGAAACGTCGGGATTTTCAAGTCGTAATGAGCATAGCTCGGCAAGGTCCTCGGTCATATCGTCAAGCTTTATTTTTTCAAGAATTTCTTCAATAAGAGCAACCTGCTTAAGACCTGCCTCAATTGAACGACTCATATTAGCAGATTCGAAATTCGTTCGTCTGTTAATCTGGTTTTTAATATCCTTCATAGCACGGGTTTGCATAACCTCAATAAAAGCGTTGTTAGCACCCATAGTGCCGATATAATCTTCTACGGATTCTGCATCCTTGCTATAAATAACGTAGCTGTTTCCACGAATTATCTTTTTTGCCTTAAGACCTAAATCATCAATAATTTGCATTAAATCTGAACAAAGCTTTGCTTTTTGAACGTTAAATTCTATATGGTATTCTTTGTTAGGGTCAGTAACGCTTCCGCAAACAAGAAAAGCACCTCTCAACAATGCTCTTGAACAGCAATCATTATTTGTTTGCTCAAGGTTTGAAAGGTTGATTCTTAATGAAAGCTCTTTACCTGTATAGCCGAAATATTCTAAAATTTTAATTCGTTCAGCTTTTGTGGGGATAAGTATTTTGTAATTACCTGCATTTGTGCAAGTCATACTCGGCGTTACGCCTGTAAGGTCGCGTATACTTGCGCAATAATGCTCGGCTACAGATTGAAACTCTGTCATCAAAGATATTTCGCTTAATGAAAAGGAACGGCCGAATAAAAGCATACCGAAAGCCTCCGCCTTGTAGCAGCAGGCGGAAGAAATGTTTTGTGAAAGCTCTTTTTTTACATCCGATGAGAAAGACATATTTACCTCAATATAATAACTTCCGGCTCTAACGTAACGCCGGTGTTTGTTTTAACTGTTTCTTCAATATGAGCCATAAGGTCAAGAATATCCTGAGCGGTTGCACCGCCTTTGTTTATAACAAAGCCTGCGTGCTTTTCGCTGACCTGAGCACCGCCTATTGAAAAGCCTTTTAAATTGCATTGTTCAATAAGTGCACCTGCAAAATGACCCTCGGGTCTTTTAAAGGTACTGCCTGCACTTGGATATTCTAAGGGTTGCTTGCTTTTTCTTCTTGAGAGGAAATCGTCCATTGCGGCTTTTACAGCTTCTTTATCTGCTTTTTTAAGCTTTATTTTTGCAGAAGCTATAATGCAACCGTTGGTTTTGTAAACAGAATGTCTGTACGAAAGGTCAGCTTCAGTAACGTTGATTGTTTCGAGCTTTAAGTCGGGAGTGATGTGAGTTATTTCTGTTAAAACGTCTTTAATTTCACCGCCGTAAGCACCTGCATTCATAAATACAGCACCGCCACAGGTACCGGGGATTCCGTAAGCAAATTCAAGCCCTGAAAGAGAATTCTCTAAAGCAAATTTGCAAAGAGTAACCATTTTTGTACCCGCTGAGCAAAGGATTGTTTCGTCGTCAACGAGAGATATTTCGCTCATAGCATCACTGATTTTTACAACAGCCTTATCAAGACCGCAATCAAGAGCTAAAAGATTTGTTCCGTTACCCATAACGGTATAAGGGACATTATTAGCTTTAATAAATTCAAGTATTTCTATAAGCTGGTTGGTTGAGCAGGGCTCGACTAAAACAGGACAAGCACCGCCCGTTTTAAAAGAGGTATGGTTGTAAAGAGGTTCGTTTAACGTTGCTTTGCAACCTGCTTCTACAGCCTTGTTATACAAGTTTATATAAATAGCTTCGGAGTTTATATTAATCACCGTCATTCATTATTCATCAAGTAATGCTGCACCGATAATGCCTGCGTCGTTACCTAATTCAGCAGGAAGAATAGCAGCCTGTTTGTCAGCGTATACGCTGTAACGCTCTGCTTTAACTATATCACGGATAGGCTTAAGAATTTTTTCGCCCTGACCGCTGATGCCACCACCGATACAAACTGCTTCGGGCTGAAGAGCATTGATAACGTTTGCAAGACCAATAGCAACGTAGTAAAGGTATTTATCAACAACTGCTTTCGCAATAGCATCGCCCATATCGAGAGCATCGAAAATTGATTTACCGTCAACCTTGTTAAGGTCACCCTCACAGGTTTCCCAAAGAAGACTGTCTCTGTTGCCTTCCATAGCTTCTACTGCCTGAGAAACAAGTGCTGTTGCAGAAGCATATTTTTCCCAACAACCCTTTCTGCCACAGTTACAGGGGATACCGTCAACGTTAATAACCATATGACCCATTTCACCACCGCAGAAGTTGCTGCCGCGATAAATTTTACCGTCAATAATAATACCGCTACCAACACCTGTGCCGAGAGTGATAGCCACAAAATCCTTAACACCATTACCACAGCCTGCAACTGCTTCACCGAGAGCTGCAGCGTTAGCATCGTTTTCGAGATATACGGGTTTATTTAATCTTTCTTCAAGCATCTGCTTCGCAGGCACGTTGTGGAATTTAAGGTTGTTTGAAAATTCAATAGCACCTGTATCCTTGTTAACTGAGCCGGGAGTACCGATACCGACTGAAACAATCTCATCATAAGAAATTCCGGCATCTGCAACTGCCATATCAACAGCTTCTTTAATAGAATCAAAAATTTCTTCAGCGGGGCGGGGAGCACGTGTTTTTACCTTGCCTCTGCCGATAATTTTATAATTTTCGTCAATAACACCTGTAGCGATATTTGTACCGCCTAAATCAACACCGATTCTGTACATAATAAAAACTCCTTAATTTAATATATAACGAGGTAAAACCTCTTTAATTCCATGCATCTACTTCTTTAGGCTGAACGTCGGGGTCTTCCATACCCAACTGTTGCATAAGCTCTCTTGCAGCATTGTAGCCCATTTTTTTCTGACGGTTGTTCATAGCGGCAATTTCAATAATAATCGCTAAGTTTCTGCCGGGCTTAACGGGAACTGTTGTAGAGGGGACCTTAATGCCTAATATAGAAATGTATTCATCCTCAAGACCTAAACGGTCGTATGCCTTTTGACTATCCCACTGCTCTAACTGAATAACCATATCGATTTTTTCTGTAAGCTTAACTGAGCCGATACCGAAAATGTTTCTTGCATTTACAATACCGATGCCACGAAGCTCAATGAAGTGACGAATGTTATCAGGGGAGGAGCCTATAAGAGTTTTAGAGGAAACCTTTTTGATTTCAACGGCATCGTCTGCGATTAAACGGTGACCTCTCTTGATAAGCTCGACGGCGGTTTCACTTTTACCTGCACCGCTGTCACCTAAAATTAGAATACCTTCACCGTAAACCTCAACCATAACGCCGTGACGTGTAATACGCTCCGCAAGCTCTGTTCCAAGGTAAGAGATAATTGTTGCCATAATCTCTGACGTGGGAACGGGTGAACGTAAAAGAGGTACCTCGTGCTTTTTGGCGTATTCAAGCATAAGGGGAGAGGCATCTAAACCGTGAGTAACGATTGCTGCAGGTGGCTTTAAGCTGAAAAAGAAATCAAGCCTTTCTCTTGCGATTGTCTCGTCAAGCTCCTGAAGGTAGCTTGTTTCAGCAAGCCCGATGAATTCGATTCTTTCTTTATCAAAATATTTATCGTAACCGCTGGCGAATAAAAGACCGGGGCGGTTAACCTCCTGAGAACGAACTACAAGCTCTTTTGCAGGTTTATCGGGAAGATATAAAACTTCAAAGGAATGAGCCTTGATTATTTTATCAAGCTGAACAGAATAATTGCCGTTCAAAAGAATCCCTCCATATATATTATTGTATATTAAATTACATTATAGAACAAAAATTCATATATGCCAATAGGAATTTGAAAAAAAGTTTAAAGAGAATAAATTTTTTGAAAATAAGGCTTTGTTCGATTCATCTATAATATTTGCAAAAAACTGTTGACATTTGAAAAGGGGTGTGATATAATCCGTTTACCTCTCAAAGAGGGTTCTTTTTTTGTGCCCTGATTTTAGCACAAAGGAAGACACTCGGCAAGCAATGGGATACGCCCTTTGCACCGAGGCGAGAGGGAGGCTAATCAAAAAATGGAGGTGCCGTTATGAGAGTTAAAATCACACTTTCCTGCACAGAATGTAAACAGCGTAATTACAACACTATGAAGGAAAAGAAAAACAACCCTGACAGGTTGGAGATGAAAAAGTACTGCAGATTCTGCAAGAAACACACTCTCCACAGAGAAACAAAATAAGGAGGTAGCATTATGGCAGACGAGAAAAAGAATGTTGCTAACGAGGTTGCCTCTGATGCTGCAAAATCCGAAAAAAAGGCAAAAGAAAAGAAGCCCTCTAAGTTCTCACCCAAAAAGGTAGGTAAAGCTATCGCAAAGTTCTTTAAAGACCTCAGAGGTGAAACAAAGAAAATCGTATGGCCCGGCCGTAAGATGGTTATCAAGAGCACAGGCGTTGTTCTTGCAGCTATTCTTGTAGTTGGTGCAGGTATCTGGATTCTTGACTTTGCTCTTTCAGGTGCTATTACAGCTTTAGGCAAGGCAGCTGAAAACACAACAGAGGTTACTGAGACTGTTACTGATGATGCTTCTGAAGAAGATGCAGAAGAAGAACATGACCACGACCACGACCACGAAGAAGACGAATCGACAGAAAAATAATCCGATTCATTACTTAATTTCAGTATTTTCGGAGGTGTACTATGGCTGTCGAAGCAAGATGGTTTATTATCCACACTTATTCAGGCTATGAGAATAAGGTTGCGGAGAATATCGAAAAAATCGTTGAAAACCGCAAGATGCAAGACAAGATTTTCGGTGTTTGTATTCCTCTTGAAAAGGTTGTTGAAGTCAGAGATGACAAAACAGTCGAAGTAGAGAGAAAGATTTTCCCCGGCTACGTTGTTGTTAAGCTTGCAGTTGAATACAGCGATAAAGAGGACGAAGAAAACGTTCTCAAAGTGCCCGATGAAACTTGGCATGCTATTCGTTATACAAGAGGTGTTACAGGCTTCGTAGGTCCTGACGGAAAGCCCGTTCCGCTTACAGCAGATGAGGTTAAAAAGTTAGGCCTTGAAAAGACTGACTCTGAGGATGGCGATATCAGCAGAGTTGTTACAGAGGTTTCTTACAGCGAGGGTGACCTTGTTACTATCACAGATGGTATTATGGAAGGCAACTCAGGTGTAGTTGAAGCTATTGATACTGCTAACAACGTTGTTCGCGTTATTGTTTCATTTATGGGTAAAGAAGCTCCTGTTGAGCTTCCGCTCAATCAGGTAAAAAAAGCGATTGATTAATCGCAGTTGATTTGGTAATCAGAGGTATATCCTCTGTTATATGCGATACCTTGTATCGCGTGTGGGAGGAGTAAGGCGAGCTCTTATTCCGCCATACCACGAATTTTGGAGGTGCAAAAAATGGCTCAAAAGGTTGTAGGTTTCATCAAATTGCAAATTCCCGCCGGTAAAGCAACCCCGGCACCCCCTGTTGGCCCTGCTTTAGGTCAGCACGGTGTAAACATTATGGCATTCACAAAGGAATTCAATGAGAGAACAAAAAATGATATGGGTCTCATCATTCCTGTTGTAATCACTGTTTATGCCGACCGTTCTTTCACTTTTATTACAAAGACTCCGCCTGCTGCTGTTCTTATTAAGAAGGCTTGCGGAATTGAAAGCGGTTCAGGTGTTCCGAATAAAACGAAGGTTGCAACAATTACCGGAGAGCAAGTTAGAAAAATCGCTGAACAGAAAATGCCCGACCTTAATGCTGCTGATATTGATTCTGCAATTTCTATGATTGCAGGTACAGCTCGTAGCATGGGCGTTACTGTAGTTGATTGATGCTCCCGGGTGGGAGGTAAATCCGATTTAACCACTCTATTGGGAGGAATTTAAGTTATGAAACATGGTAAAAAATATGTAGAGAGTGCAAAACTCGTTGACAAAACAAAGCTCTACGAAGTTGCAGAAGCTCTCGAGCTTGCAGCAAAAACTGCAAGTGCTAAATTCGACGAAACTGTTGAATTACACGTACGCCTTGGTGTTGACTCTCGTCACGCTGACCAGCAGGTTAGAGGTGCGGTTGTTCTCCCCAACGGTACAGGTAAAAACGTTCGTGTAGCTGTTTTCGCTAAAGGCGACGCTGCTAAAGCTGCTGAAGCAGCAGGTGCAGATATCGTTGGTGATACTGACCTTCTTGAAAAGGTACAGGGCGGCTTCATGGATTTCGATGTATGTATTGCAACACCCGACATGATGGGCCTTGTTGGTCGTCTTGGTAAGGTGCTTGGTCCCAGAGGTCTTATGCCCTCTCCCAAGGCTGGTACAGTTACTCCTGATGCAGCAAAAGCTGTTGAAGAAGCAAAAGCAGGTAAAATTGAGTACCGTCTTGACAAAACAAACATCATTCACTGCCCCATCGGTAAGGCTTCCTTCGGTGGCGAAAAGCTTACAGAAAATGCTATGGCTCTTCTTGATGCTATCATCAAGGCAAAGCCCGCAGCAACAAAGGGTACTTACATCCGTTCTTGTGTAGTTGCTACTACAATGGGCCCCGGTATCCGTGTAAACGCTGCTAAGCTTGTTGGTTCTTCAGCAAATACTGAAGACTAATAAAAAAATACTTGACATACCGCTTTTGGTATGGTATATTACTTGTGCTGTTCTAAAGACAGCAGGTGCAAATTTGTTTAATGGTTCTGACCGCCTGCCGAGGAATGTGCGTATTTACTCTTTATATTTATGAGTTTTTATGCCCTTCTCGTGCTATGCGGGAAGGGCATTTGAAATTGGCAAAAAAATTTAACGGAGGTGAATTAGTTTGCCAAGTGTAAAAGTTTTAGAAGCAAAAAAAGCAGAAGTTGCTGCTATCGCTGAGAGACTTCAGGGTGCATGTGCAGGTGTTATCGTTGACTACAAAGGTATCAACGTTGCTGATGATACAGCTCTCCGTAAGGAACTTCGTGAAGCAGGTGTTGAGTATACTGTTTCTAAGAACACAATGATCGAGCTCGCTATTAAAGATACAAGCCTTGAAGGTCTTTCTTCATGTCTTGAAGGTACAACAGCTCTCGCAACATCTAAGGATGATTACGTTGCTGCTGCAAGAATTCTTTGCAAGTTCGCATCAACTCACAAAGACTTCACAGTTAAAAGCGGTTTCCTCGATGGTGAGGTAATCTCTGTTGAAAAGGTTGACAGCCTTGCAAAACTTCCCTCAAGAGAGGTATTGCTTGCTACTGTATGTAACGTATTCAATGCGCCTATCGCATCTTTCGCTCGTGCAGTTCAGGCTATCGTAGACAAACAGAATGGTGGCGACACCGCGGAAGCAGCAGCCGAATAATTGTTGCAAAATAATATTAAAAGCCAAAATGGCGAAATAATTGGAGGAAAATAAAATGGCATCTGAAAAGATTACTGCTATTGTTGAAGAATTAAAAACACTTACAGTTCTTGAGCTTTCTGAGCTTGTTAAGGCTGTAGAAGATGAATTTGGCGTATCCGCTGCTGCAGCTGTTGCAGTAGCAGCTCCCGTTGAAGCAGCTGCAGCTGCTGAAGAGAAAACAGAATTCGACGTTGTACTTGCTGAAGTTGGTGCAAACAAGATTGCTGTTATCAAGGTTGTACGTGAGCTCACAGGTCTTGGCCTTGCAGAAGCAAAAGCTAAGGTTGACGGTGCTCCCGCTACTCTTAAAGAAGGCATCTCTAAGGATGATGCTGAAGCTGCTAAAGCAAAGCTTGAAGAAGCTGGCGCAAAGGTTGAAATTAAGTAATTTAATTTCTGATACTTACTCCCTGACTGTAATAACAGTCGGGGAGTTTTTTTGGTCCCTTTAGGGGTGGAAATAAACCCCCGGTTCTACCGGGGGAAGAAAAAGGCTTCAGCAAAGCCAAAAACGGCGAGCTCAAAGCCGTCGAAGTAGTTGCAAATAATTAATCCTCCAAGTAGAATGAATGTGGTTTGGCCGCCGCATTGCAAAGTACAAGGAGGAATAATTAGTGAAAAAAGATAGTGAAATAAAAAGTTCAGCACACTCAAAATACAGATGCCAATATCATATAGTATTTGCACCGAAGTTTAGAAGAAAAGCAATATACGGTGAAATCAAAAAAGATATTGGAGAGATATTAAGAAAACTATGTGTGCAAAAAGGTGTGGAAATAATAGAAGCAGAAGCATGTGCAGACCACATACATATGCTTGTAAGTATACCACCGCACATAAGTGTATCACAATTTATGGGATATCTCAAGGGTAAAAGTAGTTTGATGATTTTCGACCGACATGCAAATTTAAAGTATAAGTATGGTTCACGAACTTTTTGGTGTAGAGGATACTATGTAGATACGGTCGGTCGAAATAAAAAGGTAATCGCAGAATATATAAGAAATCAATTAGAAGAGGATTACGCAGCAGACCAACTGAGCCTCAAAGAGTACACAGACCCGTTTACGGGTGCCAAGAATAAGTAAGCAAAAATAAACAGCCGCTCGTGAGCGGCTGCTTGAGATTGTAATGCGGTGCTAAACTTTCAGTGCCCCTTCGAGGGGCTAAGCCAGCATTCGCCCCTTATAGGGGCAGAGCAAACCACCAGTTTACTGGTGGTTATGATTATGTGTTGTCTTTTTGCACATTTTGCGATTTTCTGCCCACTCGCAGTATCTGTATACAGCTTCGGAGCAGAGAAATCACAAACTGCATCAAAAATACAACACATTACTGTAGGACAGGTCTTTTTACGCATACGGCGTTTTGCTCAGTTCGCAGTACCCCTTGTACAGCGTCACTTCGCAATTCTACCGTCTGCATTAAAAATACAACACATTACTGAAGGTTTGATCTTTTTGCACATTTTGCGATTTTCTGCCCACTCGCAGTATCTGTATACAGCTTCGGAGCAGAGAAATCACAAACTGCATCAAAAATACAATACATTACTGTAGGACAGGTCTTTTTACGCATACGGCGTTTTGCTCAGTTCGCAGTACCCCTTGTACAGCGTCACTTCGCAATTCTACCGTCTGCATTAAAAATACAACACATTACTGTAGGATAGGTCTTTTTACGCATACGGCGTTTTGCTCAGTGAGGAGTGAGCAAGGAGAATAATGGCGACCGTCGACTAAAATTTTCTGTCACAGCCACTTTTCTATTATCTGTTATCTTGCGAGGCTATCGGTAATTTCCTTGTTGATTTCTTATCTATAACTTTTTGCGCAGTTACGTTTTATTCTCGTTTGATAAACGGAAAATTACCGTAAAAATGAACAAAAAAATAAGAGAAAGTTGTGCAAAATGTCAAAGTTTAACAAAAAGAAGAAAAAGTGTTTACAAAAATTATTTAATGTGCTATTATGTTGATGTAGCGAAGGTACGGAATATTCCCGTAAGGGTGTTCGGGTGTCTGAGGTACATAGTAAATGTATTACGGTGAGGGTGAAGAAACACTTGCCTGTAATATTAAAAAATATTTTTTAAAGGAGTTGTTCGTAAATGTTTAAATTTATGAAGAGCAAAAAGGGTTTCACCCTCGTTGAATTGATGATCGTTGTTGTTATCATGGCTATCCTTGTTGCAGTTGCAGTTCCGATTTTCTCAGCTGTTACAAAGAACGCAAGAATCAAAACTTGTGCAGCTAACCGTCGTGAAATCGTTTCTCAGGTTAACGGTTTCCTTATGGGTAACATCGATGGTAAACAGCACACAGCTGCTGGTGAATTCAAAGTTACATCAGATGGTAGCGTAGGTTCAGTTTCTCTCGTTGGTACATCTACAGACCCAACTTACACAGTTGATATGTTCGAAGGTCTCTTCCAGGACGTTCCTTACTGCCCCGCAAGCGGTGAATACAAAGTTGAAATCAAAGCTGCTACAACTACAGGTACAAACGAAACAACAGCTACTGTTGAAGTTACATGTACAGGTGGCGACGACGCTGGTGAACACGTTTAATATTTAATTAAACGTTTTAGTAAAAGTTAAATAAGTAATTTTTAACTCCCGAGGAAACTCGGGAGTTTTTTCTTTGTTGTTTTTATCTAAATATAACATAATATATGAGTTGAATTTTATATGATATTTAATGGTAAAATCTTCTTAAAAGTATTTACAAATTATAAGAATTATGATATTATTTAAATTGTCGAGTTACGGAAAATTCTCGCAATATATTTTTTATTTATCATATTAGTATGTATTTGTTGTTTATTTTGTTATTAAGGAGTGGCTGGTTATGTTTAAATTATTAAAAAGCAAAAAAGGTTTCACCCTCGTTGAATTGATGATAGTTGTTGTTATTATGGCTATCCTTGTTGCAGTTGCAGTTCCGATTTTCTCAGCTGTTACAAAGAATGCAAGAATAAAAACTTGTGCAGCTAACCGTCGTGAAATTGTTTCTCAGGTTAACGGCCTTCTTATGGGCAATATTGATGGCAAGCAGCATCAGGCAGCAGGTGGCTTCAAAATTGAATCTAACGGAGCTGCTGGTGAAATAAAAGACGTTACAGGTTCTGATGCTTCATATAAGGCTGAGAATTTTTCTGCTCTTTTCCAAGCGCTTCCTTACTGTCCTGCAGGTAGTGATTCAGAAAAGGTTACTTACGTAGTTGAAATTGTTGCCCCCTCATCATCAGGTGTTAACGAAACAACAGCTACAGTTACCGTTGAATGTACAAAGCATCCTGATGACGGCACAGAGCTTTAATTAAATAATTAACTGCTAAAAACTCTCGGCAACGAGAGTTTTTTGTTGCTTTTGAAATCTATTTGTGATAATATAGAATTGATAATTTGCGAGGTGAAATATATGTTATACAGATATTTTCTTTCAAAAAAAGGTTTTACAATGATGGAGATGCTTATTGCAGTTCTTGTGTTAGGTATTTTGGTTGGCGTTGCAGTGCCGATTTTTTCCAACGTTATAAGCATCAGAAAAAAACAGGATTGTAATAATCAGCGTGTTGTTGTTGAAGGCTTGGTGCTTGAAGCAATGACCGGTATGATGGATAACGGTAAAAAACAGCCGAAAATATATTTTGATAAAGTTCAAGGTGACCATAAAACGACTTATCCTGAAACTGCAGGTGATAGTGATAACGCTTACGAGGGTAAGGAGTGTTTCATTCTTCGCCCTACTGGTAATGGTTATGTAGCTTTCACACTCGGCGACATCAGAGGCGGTTATAGAGACGTTAACATAAAGGAATATAGTGATGGCTGTGATGCCGGTTACTTCCTTAAAAAAGAAAAGTTAAAGAATATTATGTTCTATACGTATTGCGCTAACCAGGAGCCACCCATTTGTCCTTTCTCTGATGAGGATGCGCCTATATATTACTACATTTTTGAAGATGGTACGGTGCTTTGCCCTAATGAAAAATGTCACGAGGATTAATTTTACTATAGGTGATAAAATGAGAATAAGCGATAATTTTATTATGAAAAATATTGCAGGAACAGCGGTTGTTGTTCCTGTAGGTGAAGCTGTTAATGATATTAAGGGGATGATTACCCTTAACGGACCCGCCGAAATTATTTGGAAAGGGTTGAAGAACGGCAAGGAAATTGATAGCATTGTAGGAGAAATAAAAGCTGAATACGATGCTACGGAGGAAGTTATAAGAAATGACGTTGATGCATTTCTTAATAAATTAAGAACGTATAAAATACTTGTGGACTAATTGTGGGAGTTTGTTTTGAAGCTTAAAGTTGCGGATTTAATAGTAGAAATTGATATTTTAGGTGAGCTTCTTTTGTCACGTGTTCAGCCTTATGCTTACGATGGTGATGAAGAAGCAGATATTGTCATTGAAATCCCTAAAAGGTATTACGAGAATAAGCATAAGGAATTCCCTCATTTATCTTTTGAAGAGTGTGAATATCTTTGGAGTGGGTCAAGCTTTTATGAACAGCTTGTTGATTTCGATGGTCTGATGCTTCACTCTTCGTGTGTTGAATATGAGGGAAAAGCCTATTTGTTTTCTGCGAAATCAGGTACGGGTAAATCTACTCATACTCATTTATGGCTAGAGCATCTTAAGGGTTCAAGAATTATAAATGATGATAAGCCTGCCATAAGATATATAGATGGTGAGTTTTATGCTTACGGCACGCCGTGGAGCGGTAAGACGGATGAAAGTGAAAACGTAGGTGTACCTATTGCGGGTATAGCTTTCCTTGAAAGAGGAGAAAACAGTATCAAAAGAATACCCGGTATAATGGCTTTAAAGCTTTTTATGGAGCAAACAGTAAGGTCGGTAAAGAAAGAATCAATGGAAAAAACTCTTGATTTACTCGGCAAAATTTTAACTGAAATACCTATTTATCGTCTAAGCTGCGATATGACCGAGGAGGCAGTGAAAACCTCCTATAATGGTATGAAGGTTTAATAAGGAGACTTGTTAATGTCTGAAAATAAAAAAGGCAAAAAGGGCAAAAAGATTGCTTTAGCTATTATTTGTTTTATTCTTGTAGCTTGTATAGCTTTATTTGCGGTTGGCTTTAACTATTGGAAGAGCATACAAGAGGCTGAGCCTGTTGTTGAAGATACGCTTGTTTATGATTTCGATGATGAAACTATTCCTGAAGAGCTTGAGGACGCAAAAGAGTTTGAGTTGATGTATGAAGGTGATTTCACCGACTTTAAAACAGGTATAAAGGAATGGGCTACCAATGGTGGCGAAATTATGTATGACTCCAACGTTATAAACGTTCTTTGTATTGGCGTTGATACGAGAAATCAAAATACAGTATCAGGTCTTACCGACTCAATGATTATTGTTTCTGTTAACAGAGAATTAGGGCAAATTACGATGACCTCAATTATGCGTGATAGCTATGCATATCTTGAGTCACCAAGTGGCGCAGGTAGCTTTAATAAAATTAACTCAGCATTCCCATTTTATGGCGTTGAAAATTTAATAAATACAATTGAAACTCATTTTAAAATAAGAATCGACGGCTATGCTACTATTAACTTTGCGTTATTTAAAGCGGCTATAGATAAGCTTGGCGGTGTAAACGTGCCTGTTCAGCAATATGAGGCTGATTATATTAACAGATGTTACGGATTTGATATAAAGGCTAGCGATTGGACTCTTTTAAACGGTGATGAAGCTCTTGCTTACTGCCGTAGCCGAAACTGCGATTCTGATGGTGATGTGAGCCGTACCAGAAGACAGAGGACTGTTTTAACTAATTTGCTTTATAAGTTTTCAGATATTGAAACCTCTGACATTAAGGGTTATATTGAAACTTTTTTACCTTACGTTAAAACAAGCTATAGCGAGGCTGAAATTGTTTCACTTGCAACAAAGGCTGTTGTTGGAGATTGGGTGCATTTTCAGACAGAGCAATACGTTGTGCCTGACGAGGCTTCAAGAAAAGCTCATTCAGGCGACGTATGGTATTGGGAAGTAGATTATCCTCTTGCCGCTCAGACCTTGCAAAATAAAATATACGGAAAAACTAATATAGTTTTAAACGAAAACAGAAATCAATAATAAACAATAAAAAATCGGTGTTGCAGCTTGAGGGCTACAACACCGATTAATTATTTATTTAATTAGATTTCAGGGATTTCAATAACAACCTCTCTGCCTGCATCTGAGGAGCGAGCAATACCGTCGATAATAGCCTGATTGTAAATAATCTGGCTTGAGGGAACGGGTGAGGGAAGATTGAATTCAATAGCATCAATGAAGGAACGAATCTTCTTGTCGAAGTTGTCACCATCGTTTGAGCATTCGGGAATAACGGTTTCAACACATTCACCTGCGATGTTGTGGTAAATAGTCATAGGACCGCCGATTGAACCATTCCAGCATTCAGTTGAAGGAATACGAAGACCGCCTTCGGTACCCATAATGATTGTGTCACCGGGAGTATCGCAATGCATTGCCCATGCAATACGGAAGTCAAGAACGATATCACCTTCAAGACGAACGTAAGCTGCAGCAAAGTCGTCAACACCGAAAACCTCAGTG
The DNA here is from genome assembly GCA_045592945.1 of Acutalibacteraceae bacterium. GTDB lineage: Bacteria > Bacillota > Clostridia > Oscillospirales > Acutalibacteraceae > DTU089. Next base: position 58,933 of record JAZNVT010000022.1, read on the forward strand.
TATTCGGGCTTCTGAAGGTATTCGGGCTTCTTGCCGAAAAGACCTGCTTTAAAGCCTGTAACTGTAAGGGGCTTGGGGTAACCAATTGCGTTAAGCACCATATCGAGTGAATAGCAACCGATATCACCTAAAGCACCAAGACCTGCAGTATCCTCCTGAATGAAGGATGTACCAAAAGGAGTGGGGATACCCATTCTTCTACCGCCACCGGTCTGGATGTAGTAGATTTTACCAAGAACTCCGCTTTCGCAGATTTTCTTAACCATTTTCATATTCTCATCAAAACGAGGCTGGAAGCCGATTGAAAGAATCTTTCCACTCTTCTTTTCAGCCTTGCAGATTTCAATTGCTTCCTCAAGAGTAACGCACATAGGCTTTTCAAGAAGAACGTGAACCCCGTGCTCAAGTGCGTAGATAGCACAGGGTGCATGCTGACGGTTATATGTACAAATTGAAACAGCATCAATATCTTTTTCGTTGTCGATAAGCTCTTTATCGCTAAGATAGAAATTTGCATTTTCAACACCGTTTGCTTTAGCAAAAGCTTCAGCTTTACCGGGGATGATATCAGCAAAAGCAACTACTTCAACGTCTTCGCATTTAAGGTAGCTTTGAAGATGTGCTTCAGCAATCCATCCGCAACCGATGATACCTACTTTTATCTTTTTGCCAGTATAAACCTTGGCTTCGGTTTGCTTTTCTTTAAAAGCATCAAGAATATTTGACATAGTATACCTCCGTTGTCGCAACGCGACTTTTTATACAATAATAGATTATCACAATTAGAAAATTCTTGCAATAAAACTGGCGTTTTTTTAAGGATAAACAGTTGCACAAATAGTGTTGCGTTATTATGGTTAATGTGCATAAATAGCGAATTAAATATGAAAAAATAAAACAAAATATGAACAACGTTCACAATTTATTCATATTTTCTCAATATTGATACAACAACAAAAGGTTACTATAAATATGCCAATACGATACGCAAGAAGTGAAAACTTCTCGTTCAAGAAAAGACCATCGCAAAATGCGGTGGTGTTTTCTTGTTTTGAAATAAAAATGTATTTTATATTGGTTTTAATATAAATTTAATAAAGGGTTTATTGCTTTTTTCTCTTGTGTATTGTATTATTGTAATGTAGTTAGATTTGGAGGTGATTATATTGGTTATTTATCCTGAGTCATTTAGTGTTAAGCCAAACATTGAAGCAACCGAAGGATTCAAAAACCTTTTTAATACATCCGCCCAGACTGCAGTTAACAAAAATCTTACTCTTATAAAGGGTAATTACGTTTTTCAAAGCAAAAATGCTCAAGAAAAAGAGTTTTTTATATCAAACACTGTTTCTCAAAAGGATTATCAGAAAAACAAAAGCAATAGTATTCATAAAACTGCAATAGTAATAGATGGCGTTAAAAATATGGAAATAGACTGTAATGATTCTAATTTTATCATTGACGGTCAGATGACTCATATTTATATAAAAAATTGCGAAAACGTATCTATAAAGAATTTGACTATTCAAACTGTTTTGCCCGACGTGCATAAAATTACCGTGCTTAAAGCCTCAACGTTTTACGTTACATTTGAAATTGACAGCATTAGCAATTTTAAAGAGGAAAACGGTGATTTTTATTGGTGGGGTACTGATTATAAAACGAAATTCAACGACGTAAAGCATAACGATTACGTTATACCTACCGCTTGCGCCGATAACCTTAACCATCTTATTTGTAACAGAAAGCATCCGTTACAGGGGGCTTCGTCAATAAAGCAAATAAGTGAGCGGGTTTTTAGCGTAAGATATATTGCTCCTAAGGATTTTAAAGTCGGTCAGGTATTTTATATTTTCTCAGATAAACGTAATGACGTTGGCATTTTTATTGAAAAATCTAATAAAATTACCTTGAAAAATATAACGCAAAGATTTAACAGAGGGCACGCTCTCGTTGCACAAGATAGCGAAAACATAACAATTGAGTGTTGTAAATTTACTCCAAACCGTGATAGTGAGGTTGATTTCTGTTGCCTGGGTGACTTTTTGCATTTTAATATGTGCAGAGGCAGAATTACGGTTTCTGATTGTGAATTCGATTCCTGCGGAGCTAATCTTTGCAACGTACACGGTAACTATTTTGAAATTGCAGAGCAGAATAAAGATAAAATGACCTTGAGATTTCCTAAGGAGCAAAGCTTTGGATTTGAAAGCTTCAAGGAAGGCGACGTAATAGCATTTGTTGATTCAAAATCTCTTGTCGAGGTAAGCAGAACTAAGGTTTTGAAGGCCGTATTAAGAGAGGGTATATATTACGATTTAACAACCGCTACCTATGACCCGCCTTCAAAGGATGGGCTTGTGGTTGAAAATATTTCCGCTTACCCTCAGTTTGTTTTTGATTCCAATATTGTTAACAGAGTAGCAAAACGTGGAGTGGTTTGCTCAACAAGATGTAAGGTAAGAATCGAAAACAACAGATTTCTTAATACGGGAATGAGCGATATAGTAATTGCAAACGATGCATTAAAAAGATTCGAAAGCGGTGCTGTAAGCGATGTGGAAATTTCAGGTAATGCGTTTATGAATTGCGAGGAAAGCAGTATAGTTATAAAACCGCATTTGAAAAAATACGTTGCTCCGATTCACAAAAATATAAAAATAGATAATAATTTATTTGTTCTTAGAGATGCTTGTGCAGTTTTTGCATATGCCTGTGACGGTCTTGTGGTTAAAGACAATACCTTTGCCGGAAATGAAAAACAGGAAAAGGTTGTTTTAAAAGATACAATTAATTTTCAAGAATGATAAAGCCGTCCGAAAAGAGAGCTCTTCGGACGGCTTTTATCATCTGATTTTAGTGAGCTTTTGCTTCAAAAGACTGGCAGCAAGTCGCATCAACTGAATTAACGTTACAGTTGCAAGCACCAACCTTAATTGCATTTTTTGTACAATAGTCAGAACCGGTGCAATGATACTTACAAGATTCAACTGTACAACCGATGCTATTGTTTTTGTTGTCATTCATTTTTACAACCTCCTTTGTTGTAAAAATAGTATATCCTGAAAAAACAAATTTATGAGGTAATTATGAAAAAAGAAAAGGTTATTGAAAGCTGTTATTCTCAATTAAGAAAAGTAACACCACTTGATTTTGACTGTGGTAAAATTTGTGACGGTAAATGCTGCAAGGGTGATGAAAAAACGGGAATGATAATTTTTCCTGGCGAAGAGAAATTTATTGATAAAAATATGAAAATATTTAAAAATGAAGCAGGAGATACCGTAGCAGTTTGTAATGGTAGCTGTGATAGAAATAAAAGGCCTCTTGCTTGCCGTATTTACCCCTTATTTCCGCTTTTAGTATCATCAGACGGAAAAGATGTAGTGGAGGTTATCTTCGATTGCAGAGCCGATTGTCCTATTATAGAAGAGGGGTATAATATTAATCGCCGTTTTGAAAAGGCAGTAAGAAGAGTTGGTAAATATCTGCTTTTAAATAAGGAAACAAAGGCGTACTATAAAGAGCTTTCACAGCTTCAAGAGGAATATTTAAAGCTTTTAGAAAAATTTTTATAAAAAAATAAAAAAATATGTTGACAAAATTGAAACTGTCTGGTATATTAATAACAGTAATCATTACTATTTATTTTAAACAGACAGGAGATGATGTTATGAGAAGCTCTAAACAGAGAGATGCAGTGCTTAACGTTTTGCAATGCTCTTGTGACCACCCTACTGCTGACGTTATATATGAAAGGGTAAAGGAGATTATCCCTAACATCAGTCTCGGTACGGTTTACAGAAACTTAGGTCAGCTTCATGACGAGGGGATCATCACCGTAGTTGAAAGCAGTGACAAAAAAGTTCATTATGAAGGAAACCTTGAAGACCATATTCACTTCCTTTGCAAAAGCTGTGACGTTATAACCGACGTTTTTTGCAAACCTGAAACACCTAGCGTTTTTAATGAAATGGGCTACGAGGTTGAGAAACAAAAAACAGTTTATTACGGCTTGTGTAAGGCTTGCCGAAATAATATATAAAAGTTAAATAAAATTAAAAATTATTTTTGAAGGAGTTATTATTATGAAAAAATGGAAATGCTTAGTTTGCGGTCAGATTGTTGAAGGCGAAAATCCCCCCGAGGCTTGCCCTCTTTGCAAAGCTCCCGCAGAAAAATTCGTAGAAGTTAAAGAAGAAGAAATGACATGGGCAGCAGAGCACGTTCTCGGCGTTGCTAAAGGCGTAAGCGAAGAAATTATCGAAGGTCTTCGTGCAAACTTCAACGGCGAATGCACAGAGGTTGGTATGTATCTTGCAATGGCAAGAGTTGCTCATAGAGAGGGTTACCCCGAAATCGGTCTTTACTGGGAAAAGGCTGCTTACGAAGAGGCAGAGCATGCAGCAAAATTTGCTGAACTTCTCGGTGAACTCGTAACTGATTCAACAAAGAAAAACCTTGAAATGAGAGTTGAAGCTGAAAATGGCGCAACACTCGGTAAATTCGAGCTTGCTAAGATGGCTAAGGAGCAGAATCTTGATGCTATCCATGATACAGTTCACGAAATGGCTCGTGACGAGGCAAGACACGGTAAAGCATTCGAAGGTCTTCTTAAGAGATATTTTGGCTAATAATCAAAAAAATATTTAAAGTGTACTCCAATAGGGTGTTGTTTATATATTTAAAGTATGCTAAAATTAAATCAAAAAAACAGGAGATGTTTTTATGATTAAAAAGATTTTGGGTATACTTTTAGTGTTGGCTATGATTCTTACATTTGTAGGCTGCGGTGAAAAGAAAATTGTTCATTGCGATTCCTGCGGTGCGGAAATAGAGGTTGAAGCTGATTCTAACGTGAATGAGGATTGGGCTCTTTTCTGCTCAGAGTGTGAATCAAAGCTCGAGCTTGAAGATATTACTTCAGCATTCTAATAATCTCGAATAGGAGTGCAAAAAAATGAAATACGAATGCCCTTGCGGATACGTTTATGACCCTGCAAAAGGTGACCCTGATAACGGCGTAGCCCCCGGTACAGCCTGGGAGGATGTTCCTGAGGATTGGGTTTGCCCCGTGTGTTATCTTGGTAAAGAAGCATTCACACAAGCATAAAAAAGACCGATAGGGGTAACTCTATCGGTTTTTTGTTGCATAAATAGAGTTGTTTTGGTATAATAATCAAAAATAATATTTAAAACGAAAATGAATTAAAAAAGATAGGGGATGCTTATATGAATAAAACAGCACTTTTTAATTTATCTTACGGTGTATACGTTGTTACTACGTGGGCAAAGGGTAAGGCTACGGGTTGTACCGCTAATTCTGCTATGCAGATTACATCAAGCCCTGCTACAATTGCGGTTTCTATTAACCACGATAACTTTACAAACGAATGTATAAAGGATACGGGAGTTTTTGCTGTTAATATCCTCGGTGAAAACGTTGACCCTATGGTTATAGGCTCATTTGGCTTCAGAAGCGGTAGAGATACTGATAAATTCGAAGGTATCGAGCCTCTTGTGAAGGGGTATCTTCCTGTTTTACCTCAAGCTATGAGTTATATCACATGTAAGGTTATTAACACTATGGAAACAGAAACTCATACTATCTTTTTAGGTGAGGTTACGGATGCTGATAATCTTTCAACTGATACTCCTATGACGTATTCATATTATCATAAGGTTATCAAGGGTACTGCACCAAAAAATGCACCCACATATCAAGGTGAATAAGGCTTCATATTATGAAAAACGTTGTTCTTATAGGTATGCCCGGTGCGGGGAAAAGCACGATTGGTGTTTTACTTGCAAAATCTCTTCTTATGGATTTTGTTGATACCGATTTAATTATTCAAAAAATATCAGGAAAAGCCCTTTGCGATATTATAAATGAAGAGGGCCTTGACCGATTTATTAATATCGAAAACGAAGCTGTTTGCAACGAGAATTTTGTGAATAGCGTTGTTGCTACGGGTGGTAGTGTTGTATACAGTAAAGATGCTATGGAAAAGCTTAAGAGCGATGGGATAACCGTTTATCTGAAGGTTAATTCAGATGAGCTTCACAATCGTATAAAGAATATACATACACGCGGAATTGCAATGAAGGATGGGCAGACTTTAGATAGCCTTTATGACGAAAGGGCTCCGCTTTACGAAAAATATGCTGATATTACTATTGAGTGTGGCGGGCTTTCACCCGAGGAATGTGTTGATTTAATAATTAATAAGCTATAAAAAATGAACCTATCAAAATTTACTTTGAATTTTGATAGGTTCATAAATTTTAATTGGCTTGTTAAATAACAAACTGTAATACACAGAAGGCTGCATATATACCAAGAAGAGAAATGCCCTGCCAACGTGAAAGCTTTTCTTTTATAAGAGTTGGTACGGTTAAAATGAGCATAACTGCTAACATAACAGGGATATCAAGAATCAAAGAGGAATTAATACCGTTGATTAAGCCCGAAACGGGAAGTGCAAAGGGATTTAACGTAATCGCAACACCGCTAACAAGAACAAGGTTAAAGAGGTTTGCACCGATAATGTTGCCGAGTGAAAGTGAGCCGTGACCCTTAATAAGAGATGTAACTGCGGTTACAAATTCGGGAAGAGAAGTGCCAAGAGCAACGATTGTAAGGCCGATAACCTTTTCTGAAACGCCTAATTCAGTTGCAATAATTGTTGCGTGGTCAACAAGTAAATCAGCACCAACAGCAATTAAAATAGCACCGAGAATTAAAAAGAAAATGTCTTTAATAAGAGAGTCTTTTGTGCCTTCTTCTTTTGATTCTACAACGTAATCTTCGCCGCTTTTTGCTTCAAGCTCTGCTTCGCTTGTGAGAGCGCCTTGCTTTTCTTCAGTCATAACCGTTTCAATATCAGCACCGCTTTTCTTCATACGTATAACTGTAGTTACCATATAAACAACGAATACAGAGAGAAGGATTATACCTGTAATACGAGAAAATTCACCGAATATATATGATGCTGCGCAATAGATAACAGCTGCACCGAAGAAGAACGCAACGGGCACCTTTAAGCTTTTTCTTGCGGCAGCTCCCGGTTTGATAGCTATTGTTAAAGCTGCGATAAGAGCTGTGTTACATATAATCGAGCCTAAAGCGTTTCCGTAGGCGATTGAGCCTGAGCCCTGCATAGCGGCACCGGCAGAAACCATAACCTCAGGAAGCGTTGTACCGATAGATACAACGGTAGCACCTATTAGTATTTCAGGCAAATGGAAACGACGGGCGATACCGGTTGCACCATCAACAAACCAATCGCCACCTTTAATTAAAACTACAAAACCAATAGCCAACATAAATACTGAAAAAAGCATAGTTTATTCCCCTTGTGTTTTGATTGCAATAAAAAAAGACGAGTTAGAAAACAACCCGTCAAACCACGCATAAATAAACGGGCTTATAACCCGTTCTAATTTGACAGACTCCACCCTTATTCAATTGCTTGTTATTATTATATCCATATATTATTAAATAGTCAACGAATGTTATTTTTTAGACAAGTCAAATTTTTAAAGGCTTATTTGTTGATTTTGACTAAGCGAAAGTGTATAATCAATTCGGTGATGAAAATGGCTGAACAAAATAATATTAACAACGTTCCTCAATGGATGATAGATAGTAAAACTTCTACTACTGAGCAAAATGATGAGGTCGGCTTGATAGTGGCAAAATATATTGGTTTTTTCAGAAAAACAGGCTTTACTGAAAAGCAGATAGGAATAATGCTTACAGGTGCATTTCTTTTAGATTTAAGCGAGGTTGAAAAAAGAATAGGTGCTGTTATTTCTTGCGGTAAAGAGGGTGAAGAGGGTAAAGCCCGTGAATTATGCGCTTTTTTAGCTTCTAAAGGAGCTCTTTTTGATACAAATGCTACTGACCCCTGCGAAATTATTGAGCATATAAAAAGTAAATACGGTAAAGAGGCGGCTTTTGAAACTCTTCTTACCTTCCCTCAGCTTCTTAGCGTTTGGAAAATGGAAGCTGTTAGAGATAGTGAGGAATATAAGCTTGATAAAGCGAAGAGTGAAATTATTCTCAATGAGGTTGCAAGCGTTTTCCCTGAAATATGATTTTAATTTAAAAACCGACAAGCTGTATGTAAAAAACAGTTTGTCGGTTTTGCTTTATTAATATTAATCATGCAAGCTCTTTTGCAAGTGCTTTTATCTGATTGACGTTATCTTCATTTACTGCAGATTTGATTTTAACGTTATTCTCTGTAAAAGTAAGGTTTTTTGATTTTTCAAGCATTTTCTTTATAACGTTTCCTGCGGTAGAAGCCCAGCTACCGTTTTCAATAATAGCAACGGTTTTATTCTGAAAGCTTCTTTCGGTAAGAGCATCAATGAAGGTTCTCATAAAGGGGAAAACATCTGAATTATAGGTAGTTGTTGCAAGAACGATTTTACCGTAACGGAAAGCGTCTTCAACAGCCTCTGCCATATCGCATCTTGCAAGGTCGTTAACTGCCACCTTTGGACAACCTGCATTTTTAAGCTCTTCAGCTAAAAGCTCAACCGCTTTTTTAGTGTTACCGTAAATTGAGGTGTAAGCTATAACAACTCCTTCACTTTCAACACCGTAAGAAGACCATGTGTTGTAAAGGTCAAGATAATACCCTAAATTTTCTGTAAGCACAGGTCCGTGAAGGGGACAGATTTTTTCAATATCAAGCGTTGCAGCTTTTTTAAGAAGGGCTTGTACCTGAGGACCGTACTTTCCAACGATACCGAAATAATAACGTCTTGCTTCGCAAGCCCAATCCTCGTCAACGTCTAATGCACCGAATTTACCGAAGCCGTCAGCAGAGAAAAGAATTTTCTCTTTGCTGTCATAGGTTACGATAACCTCAGGCCAATGCACCATAGGTGCGGTAACGAAGGTCAGCGTTCTACTACCTAAATCAAGAGTATCGCCCTCACTGACGATAATTCTTCTGTCCTCATAAGCTGTACCAAAAAATGCTTTCATCATATCAAAAGCCATTTTAGATGCAACAACGGTTGCTTCTGGGTAGGCTCTTAAAAAGTTATCAATATTTGCAGAGTGGTCAGGCTCCATATGCTGAACGATAAGATAATCGGGAGCTTTACCGTTTAGAGCCACTTTGATATTGTTAAGCCATTCCTCTGTAAAATTTATATCAACTGAATCCATAATTGCGATTTTTTCGTCGATTATTGCGTATGAATTGTAAGCCATACCGTTAGGTACAATATACTGACCTTCAAATAAATCTATGTTATGGTCGTTAACACCTATGTAAATAACAGAATCTGTGATTTTCATAAATTAAACTCCTTGATTAAAACTTTGTTGTTTAAAATAATATATCATTTTTACTCAGGTTTCGCAAGATGTAAATGTGTGGAACTTGATATTTTACGAAGATAATGTTAGTATAATTCCCAAAGGATGTGACGTTATGACAAACAAAGAAAAATTACATTCAGGGGATATATATTACCCAAGCGGTGACGATATAATGATAGAGCAGTTAGGCTACCTTGATAAGCTTTACGATTTTAATATGACAAGACCGTCGGAGCTGGATAAAAGGGCAAAAATGCTTAAAGAAATGTTTGCTGAAATCGGTGATGATTGTTACATAGAGCCACCGTTTCATTCTAACTGGGGCGGTCACCACGTTCATTTTGGTAAATCTGTTTATGCAAATTTCGGGCTTACTATGGTTGATGATACCCATATTTACGTTGGTGATTACACAATGTTTGGTCCAAACGTTGTAGTAGCAACGGCGGGTCATCCGATTTTACCTGAGCTTCGCGAAAAGGCTTATCAGTACAATATGCCAGTTTCTATAGGTAGAAATTGCTGGATAGGTGCGGGGGCACTTATCCTTCCCGGAGTTACAATAGGTGATAATACCGTAATAGGTGCGGGTAGCGTTGTTACGAAGGATATCCCCTCTAACGTTGTAGCGGTAGGAAACCCCTGTAAAGTGCTTCGCGAAATAGGGGAGCACGATAAAGAGTATTATTTCAGAAACAGAAAAATTAATTACAAAGATTTATAATGTTTTTTGTATAAAAAGATAATTGAATATTCGATGTAGTGTTGCTACAATGATAAAAAAGTGAAAAGGATGTATAATTTATGGCTTTATTTAAAAAGAAAGAGGCAAATTAGAATTTATCTGAAAGGGAAAAATTAGAAAACAGATACAAAGGATCAAGAAACAACATTTTGCTTGTTGTTGTTTTTACATTAATTAACTCTGTTTTACTTATTACAGGAAGCGAATCATATTTTCTTTTTTCAGCGGCGGTTCCATATTATTTAACTTTATACGGAATGCTTTACACAGGTAGAATGCCTGCTGAGTATTATGCCGGCGTGGAAGATTTTGTTCCCTTTGATAACAGCTTCTTTATAATTACTGTTGCTATTGCGGTAATTGTCATCGGCTTGTACGCTCTTTCATGGCATCTTTCAAAAAAACGTCATGGTTGGTTAGTTTTTGCACTCGTAATTTTCGTAATTGATACGTTAGCAATGTTCTATTTTGCCGGCTTCTCTTCAGATATGATTATTGATATTGTTTTCCATGCTTGGGTAATAATTTCTCTTGCAAGTGGTATTTCTGCAGCTCTTAAGCTCAAAAAATTACCTGAAGAGGTTCCCCCTGTGAATGAAAACGGTGCACCTCAGATGCCCGGTGTTTCACCCGATTTGATGAGTGGATATGCTCCGAATAATAACAATTATTATCCCGCAGCTCCCGTTGAGCCGGTTACAGTGCCTACAGAAGTAGCAGCGGAATCACAGACTACGGACGTTACAGAATAAAATATAAAACAATGAAAAGCAGTTACGAAACTAAAAATCGTAACTGCTTTTTATTTATTCTTTATTCTTTTATTCTATAGTTTCAATATCGTAAGGAGTTGTCTGGTAAACGAAATAGTTCAACCAGTTTGTATAGAGAAGATTTGCGTGTGAACGCCAGGTATTAAGAGGTGCTTTCGTGATATCGTCATTTGGGAAATAGTTCTTCGGCATTTTGATATCAAGTCCTGCGTCCTTATCTCTTAAGAATTCGTTTTTTAGAGTATCGGTATCGTATTCTGAATGGCCTGTAACGAAAATCTGTTTTCCGTTTTCGGTTGTAACGATATACACGCCTGCTTCTTCAGAGGATGCGAGAATTTTTAATTCAGGTACCTTTTCAATTTCCTCACGTTTTACCGTTGTATAACGTGAATGAGGAACGGGGAAGCGGTCGTCAAAGCCTCTTAAAAGGATTGATTGCTTATAATCTGCGGTATGCTCGTATATACCTGAAAGCTTTTCAGGTAACGGGTATTTTTTTATACCGTAATGGTAATAAAGCCCTGCCTGAGCCCCCCAGCAAATATGAAACGTGCTTGTAACGTGGGTTTTAGACCACTCCATAATTTCGCAAAGCTCTTCCCAATAAGTAACCTCTTCGAACTCCATTTTTTCAACGGGTGCACCTGTGATAATAAGTCCGTCAAACTTTCTGTGCTTAACGTCATCAAAGGTTTTGTAGAATGCTAAAAGATATTCTTTAGGTGTGTGCTTCGGGATGTGAGATTTTGTATGGATAAGTTCAAACTCCACCTGTAAGGGAGTGTTGCCTAAAAGACGGGAAAGCTGAGTTTCTGTTTCTGTTTTTTTAGGCATGAGGTTAAGAACTAAAATCTTTAAAGGACGAATATCCTGAGTAATAGCTCGGGAGTCAGTCATAACGAATATATTTTCTTTTTCGAGAATTTCCACTGCGGGAAGCTCGCTTTGTAATTTGATTGGCATTCCTCATACCTCCTTTTTAAAAATTGAAAATTGCAAATGGCAAGTGGCAAATTAATGGGCACTACGTGCCGATTATAAATTAAAAAATTGTCTTCAGTTCGTATAATGCGTCGCAGACCCTTAATGTTTTGCGATAGCAAAATATATCACTCAAACCGAAGGCTTGAATATCACTTGCACAGCAAATATCACACGCGTAGCGTATATCACTGAGAATAACGCAAAGCATTATTCTCCAAGCGCTTGTTTAATATCTGCAATAAGGTCTTCTGCGTTTTCAAGACCGCAGGAAAGTCTTACAAGGTTGTTTGTAATACCGCAAGCCTCAAGCTCTGCATCGTTCATCTGACGGTGAGTTGCACTTGCAGGGTGTAAGCAACAACTTCTTGCGTCTGCAACGTGAGTCTCAATAGCAATCATTTTAAGTTTCTTCATAAATTCTTCGGCAGCTTTTCTTCC
>JAZNVT010000023.1:0-61789 GCA_045592945.1 Acutalibacteraceae bacterium
TGCAAGTAGTATCACATGCGTTATCATATACATGTGAAACAGTTCTTTCCGTTTCACAAATATTACAAGCAGTGTCGCAAACGTTACTAAAAGTGTGATTAGCCGCACCTATGCAAGAATTATAATACCAAGTGGCATCTGTCAATTCTGTATTGCGAGTTCCTATAGACAAATAGTTTCTGTCGCTATTACTGCCTCTATAATATACCGTTGAAAGATTAGTACAATAATCAAATGCATAAGCATCAATACTTCTCACATTACGACCCAAAGTTATTTTTTCAAGTGAAGAACTTTCAAATGCCCTGCCGCTTATACCTAACACACTATCAGGAATAATAACGTTTTGAAGTTTGCTTTTATAAAAAGCATACCTACCTATACATACCGTACCATCTTTGATATAGTAAGTGCCTGTAATACTGCTTTTTACTTCTATCAAATGATTATCAATATAAAGCACTCCGTTATTCCAATTATTAGAATCGTTATAATAAGAAGTATTATTGAACGCGTATGCGCCAATATACTCTATACTGTCCGGCAAAGTTATCTTTGATAAACTTGTGCAATTATAAAAAGCATTATTTCCTATAGACGTAATTCCGTTAGGAATAACAACTCCCGTAATTTTAGAAGTGTTATAAAGAGCATAATCACCTATGCTTGTCACTCTATATCCATCTAAATAAGAAGGAATTACAATATCCCCGCTTAAAGAATTATAACCAACAATTTGAGCCTCGCCATCAATAATGAAATACTTATAATTCCCACTGGTATATGCTGTTTCGGCGTGCACATCAAAAGGTGCCAAAAAAATCGTAATCAAAAACAATAATGACAAAAGAAAACTGAAAGATCTTTTCATATTATTCCCCTCCAAAATAAAAAAAGTGCGCAGTCAAAGACTACGCACCGAAAAATACATAGTTCCAACTGTCGCCAAACATAATCTCAACATAACCCAACAAGTGTATGCAGAAACAAAGCATTTTTATTTTTACCAAAATAAAAACACAAACACCTATAGGGTTACAATATTCAGATTATATTTGGCAACATTAGTTTACCACAAATTTTCGATAAATGCAATATTTATAAAAGAACATAAAAATGTAGGGGCGGATGTTATTCCCCTGTTAGGGGAAATGTCCGAAGGACAAAAGGGGTTGGGCAAAGCCGTACCCACATCCGCCCGCATTGTGACGCACATTCATCGGACAGTCGAGGACGCCTGTCCCTACAATAATGTAATTTACGGCGTATTTTTCTTTTTATGAAGAATAGAGTAGATTACTATAGCGAAGAACGGGAACAGCATTCCTATAAGCATACCTATTTTCATTCCCAAATGGTCGGGTGAAAGGGATAAGCGGTTTGCAAGGTTTATTGCCCACTGATTATTCATTGCAAAGTCGGTTATAAGACCAACAAGCTGAGGGCCCACCGAAGCGCCCATATCGCCGCCTGCCGCCATTAAAGCGAAGACTACGACACCACCTGAAGCAAAGCGTTCGGTTGCAACCGAAAGACCGCCCGGCCACATCATTGCCGCGCAAAGTCCCGTAAGAGCGCAGGCAACAAGGCCCACGAAGGGATTATTGGTAACGGCGGCGGTAAGATAGCAAAGGGTTGAACCAATTGCGCTAAATATCAGCACTTTAGTAAGGTTTTTACCGTATTTACCGTAAAGGCTTCTGCCAAGCCCAAGGGTTACTCCAAATAGCGCAACACCGAATATATCGCCCCACACCTTTGGAATATTCATAGCGTTTTCAAGATAGGTTGAGCACCACTGCGCCATTGTAAGTTCGGTTGCGCCGCCAAGGAATATACCTATAAAGCTTACCCACAGCATAGGTTTTTTAAAGAGTCCCAGTGCCGAGGATGATTTTTCCGCAGAATGTACACAGGTTATCTCCACAGAGCTGAAAAGTATGCTGGAAAGAACGGGTAAAAGTAAGAATATAAATATAAGTATCTGCCAATTTTCATTTCCGAAAGCAAGGAGAAAGAGTGTGCTTACTATAACGATACCCACAACGCCCCAGGCGTAAACCGAATGAAGCTTACTCATTTCTCGGTCGGGGTCCTTTGCGGGGATTGATGCAATAATCGGGCTTATAAGCACCTCTGCAAGTCCCGCCGAAGCAGAGAAAATAACCGTACCGACGGCTATACCGATATAAGCGAACTTTGGAAACAGAAGCGGCCAAAGAGAGAAGATAAACAAGCCAATAAAGGTCAGTATAGGCATTGACCGTACTACCTTCGGAATATTGAATTTATGAGAGAAAAATGAGAATATAAGGTCAATAATCAACTGGGTTGCAAAATTTATTACAACCAAAAGTCCCAAAAGCGAATATGTAATACCGTACTGCTGACGAAAAGTCAAAAACAAAAGCGGAGATATATTCCCCACAAGTGACATTGTAATACTAACGGAATAACAGGCTATTTTTAACCGTTTATGTTGCTTGTTCATTACCCTGCTCCTTAAATTCACAAAACTACGGTAATTATACCGCAAACCTTTCAGTAATTCAAGCCAAATTCCTAAATCCTTTCCCTGCAACGCTTTGCGTTGCCCCCTTTCCCCTTTCCCTAAAAAAACTAACCGACTCATAACGAGTCGGTTAGTTTTTTCTTAGTCAATAGGAAGTGTCCAGCCGAAGGTGTCTTCGATATTGCCCCACTGAATTCCAGTAAGGGTATCGTAAAGGTGCTGGGTAACTTCGCCGATATTGCCGCCGCTTACCTGATGCTTAACACCCTTATAGCAAAGCTCGCCGATAGGAGAAACAACTGCAGCAGTACCGCAACCCCAGGCTTCTTCCAACGTGCCGTTTTCCATAGCGGCTTCAAGCTCGTCGATGCTAAGGAGTCTCTCGCTTACCTTGTAGCCTTCTTTACGGAGAACTTCAAGGCAGGATTTTCTGGTAATACCGGGGAGAATAGAGCCCGAAAGCATAGGAGTAACGATTTCGCCGTCGATTTTGAACATAACGTTCATAGCGCCAACCTCTTCAATATACTTTCTTTCAACACCGTCAAGCCAAAGTACCTGAGAGTAGCCCTGCTTTTCTGCTCTTTCACCTGCTCTGTTACTTGCGGCATAGTTACCGCCGCATTTAGCGTAACCCGTACCGCCGCGAACAGCGCGAACGTCCTGGTCTTCTATCATAATCTTAACAGGGTTGATACCCTCTTTATAATAGCTGCCTACGGGAGAAGCAATAATAACAAAGGTTGCGTTATGTACGGCGTGAACACCTAAGGTTTCATCGTTACCGAACATAAAGGGACGAAGATAAAGAGAAGTTCCGGGTGCAGAAGGAGTCCAATCCTGCTCAAGATTAACAAAGGTCTTAAGTGCTTCAAGAGTCTCATCCTCAGGAAGTTGAGGGAGACAAAGTCTGTCAGCGGAAGAATTCATTCTGCGGATATTTTCCATAGGACGGAAAAGCTGAACCTTGCCGTCTTTACGGCGATAAGCCTTTAAGCCTTCAAAAATTTCGCTTCCGTAGTGAAGAACGGTGGAAGCAGGGTGAAGAGAAAGGTTGGCAAAAGGTACGATTCTTGCGTTCTTCCAACCCTCTTCACGGGAATAATCCATCATAAACATATGGTCGGTAAAATATTTACCGAAGCCCAAAACACTGCTGTCCGGTTTTTCTTTTGGACAAGTAGTTTTAGTAATAGAGATATTCATAATTTTCTCTCCTTTAATTAGTTTGCGGCACCAATTTGCATTGCTTTTCTGTTAATATCAGCCATATCGGCTCTCTTTGCAGAAATAACCTTGGACAGTGCAGCATCAACGCTTATCTGAGCAAAGTCACCGAGTTCCTTTAACACCTTACCAACAATAATCATATTTGCAAGTGTAGGCATACCGTTTTCTCCAGCCAAACGAGTAGCGGGGATATAGAAAACGCTAACGTCGTCACGCTCTACCTTACGTTCAATAAGGGAAGAATCAAGGAAAATCATTCCACCCTTTGCTACAGTAGATTCGTACTTATCGAGAGAAGGAAGGTTCATAGCGATAAGCACGTCGGGTTTGGAAACAATAGGAGAACCAACGGGTTCGTCGCTGACAATAACACTACAGCTTGCTGTACCGCCACGCATTTCGGGGCCGTAGGAAGGAAGCCAGCTTACCTGTTTGCCGTCAATAAGACCCTTGTAAGCCATAAACTTACCCGAGAAAAGAATACCTTGACCGCCAAAGCCGGAGAATAAAAACTGTTTAGTAGCCATTATGCTTCCTCCTTTTCTGCGCTTCTATCCTTATATACACCAAGAGGATAGTAAGGAATCATTTTTTCGTCAATCCAGTCAAGTGCCTGTTTTGGTGTCATACCCCAGTTGGTAGGACAGCTTGACACAACTTCAACCAAAGAGAAGCCCTTGCCGTCAATTTGGTTTTGGAAAGCCTTTTTAATAGCCTTTTTAGCATTCTTAATGTTCTTAACATTGTTAACGGTAACACGCTCAAGATATTCGGGGCCGTCAAGCTTGGAAAGCATTTCGCAAACCTTAACGGGATAACCGCAATGGTTAACGTCTCTGCCGTAGGGAGATGTCTGGGTTACCTGACCGGGGAGAGACGTAGGAGCCATCTGACCGCCTGTCATACCGTAAATTGCGTTGTTAATAAAGATTACGGTGATATTTTCGTTTCTTGCAGCGCTATGTACGGTTTCAGCCATACCGATAGATGCAAGGTCACCATCACCCTGATAGGTGAATACAATATGATTTTCGGGGTCGGCGCGCTTAACACCTGTTGCAACAGCGGGAGCGCGTCCGTGAGCAGCCTCAATCATATCACAGTTAAAATAATTATATGCCATAACCGAGCAACCAACGGGAGCAACACCAATGGTTTTGCCTTCAATACCAAGTTCATCAATAACCTCGGCAACAAGACGGTGAACTATACCGTGAGTACAACCGGGGCAATAATGCATGGGAGCATCGGTAAGAGCATGAGGTTTATCAAATACTACCATTATTTTGCGCCTCCTTTTGCTGCTTCTTTAATTGCTTCAAGTACCTGTTCGGGAGAAGGAATCATACCGCCTGCACGGTTGCAAAGGGTTACGGGAACCTTACAGCCGCTGGCAAGACGCACATCCTCAATCATTTGACCCATAGAAAGCTCAACAGAAATAATACTGTTAACCTTATCTGCGGCAGCCGCAAAGGCTTTTGTCGGGAAGGGCCAAAGGGTAATGGGACGGATAAGACCAACCTTAATTCCCTGCTTTCTTGCTTCATTAATAGCGTTTTTAGAAACACGTGCGGCAATACCGAAGGCAGCAATACAGATTTCTGCATCGTCCATAAGGTATTCTTCCCACATACATTCGTTTTCTTCTATGTACTTATAGCGCTCGTAACGTTCAAAGTTAGACTTTTCAAGCTCTTCGGGAACAAGGAAAAGAGAGTTAACTATATTGTGTTCACGCTCCATTTTGGTTCCTGTAGTTGCCCAGGGCTTTTCTACGGGAGCGGCGATTTCATAATCAAGAGAAACGGGTTCCATCATCTGACCCATTGTACCGTCGGCTAAAATCATAGAAGTCATACGGTATTTATCGGCAAGGTAAAAGCCTTTAATGGTAAGGTCAGCCATTTCCTGAACAGAAGCGGGAGCAAGAACTATCATTCTGAAGTCACCGTGACCGCCCGCTTTGGTAGCCTGAAAATAGTCAGACTGAGAAGGCTGAATACCGCCAAGACCGGGGCCGCCGCGCTGAACGTTAACAACTAAAGAAGGAAGGTCAGCGCCTGCAAGGTAAGAAAGACCTTCACCCTTAAGAGAAATTGCGGGGCTGGAAGAAGAGGTCATAACTCTTTTACCTGTGGAAGAAACGCCGTATACCATATTGATAGCGGCGATTTCACTTTCTGCCTGAAGGAAGCAACCGCCGATTTTAGGCATTCTTTTTGCCATATAAGCGGCAATTTCTGTCTGAGGAGTAATAGGATAACCGAAGTAATGACGACAGCCTGCAATAATAGCGGCTTCAGCAATTGCTTCGTTACCTTTCATTAAAACTTTATCTGCCACTTTACTTCACTACCTTTCTACCTTAATGATACAGTCAGGACACATTGTTGCACAGAAAGCGCAACCGATACAAGCGTCAATATTAGCCGCTTCAACGGGGTGATGTCCTTTTTTGTTGATTTTGTCCTGAGCGAGAACAAGAACCTGCTTGGGGCAAGCGTCTACGCACAGTCCGCAACCTTTACAGTTGTCGGTTTTAAAAGTTAATTTTGCCAAACTAAACACTCCTTAGCAAATTATATATTCGAAGGCACAAATTATTATTTGTGGAATCTACAAAATTTTGTCTTGTAATTTCATACCGAAAAGGTTATCTACCTTACCGCAAAGCTCCTTTAAAAGTTCTTCCTTAACGGTAGTTGCAACAACGGGAAGTCCCGTTGCCTTCGACACTTCTTCAGCGTAAGAAAGAGAACCCAGAACGTCTTCTGCGGTGGTTTCTTCACCTAAATTAGAATTATTTACAAGACCGGTAAATTTAATTTTCGCCGCTGTTTCAATTTCGGCTAAAACTTCCATAGTTGAAGCCGCATCACGGGTAAGCGGACGGAAAGAATTGATTACCATAAGCATTTCATAATCGTATTCCTCTTTTATTTTATCGGAAATACGACCAAGCACCAAAGCTCCGCGGTCATCACCGCCGATATCAAGAACACATTTTAATGTTTTATCGTCGGTAATAGCGTACATATCCTGAGGAAGCGCGGGAATATCAACATTAGAATTTGCGTAGGTTGAGCAAATAAGACGTATTCCCTTTTCCTTTAAAAGAGAGCTGCTGTCTTTGGTACGAAAATATGGGTTAACAATATCAAGGTCGGCGAGAGCTACATTTTGGTGTTTTTCCTTAAGCCTTAATGCCGCATTGACAGCAATATTAGTCTTGCCGCTTCCGTAATGGCCGCAAAAAAGCGTAAGTCTTTTTTTAGAAAACATATACCCTTACCTCCTTAACTTATTTTAATTATAACTTATTTCTTTGAATTTTTCCGCTGGTAGTTTTAGGAAGACTTTCTCTGAATTCTACAATACGGGGGTATTTGTAAGGAGCAGTTTTGTCCTTAACGTATTTTTGTATTTCTCTCTTTAATTCATCGGTACCTTCGGTGCCCTTTACGAGAACAACACTTGCCTTTACAACCTGACCTCTTACTTCGTCGGGTGCGGCAGATACGCCACATTCAAGAACATAAGGAAGCTCCATAATAACGCTTTCGATTTCAAAGGGTCCGATACGGTAACCCGATGACTTAATAACGTCGTCCACACGTCCAACGTACCAGTAGTATCCATCCTCGTCACGCCAAGCGGTGTCCCCTGTGTGATAGTAACCGTCGTGCCATACCTCGCGGGTCTTTTCCTCATCTCTGTAGTAGCCGAGGAAGAGTCCGCAGGGAGGACAGTTTGTATCTGCCTTTACCACGATCTCGCCCGTCTCACCGTCGGGAACGGAATTTCCGTTCTCATCAACGATATCCATCTGATAAAGAGGACTCGGACGTCCCATAGAGCCGAGCTTATGAGGCGCGCCCTTGAGGTTCGCAACGGAAAGCGTTGTCTCTGTCTGTCCGAAGCCTTCGATTATCTGGATTCCCGTCGCTTTCTCGAACTGCTTGTAGACCTCAGGGTTCAGAGCCTCGCCTGCCGTGGTCATACGGCGAATGGAGGAAAGGTCGTACTTGGAGATATCCTCTTTTATCATCATTCTGAGCATTGTGGGAGGTGCGCAGAAGGTTGTTATCTTGTATTTCGCAAACATAGGAAGAATGTCTGCCGCATCGAAACGATCGAAGTCATAAACGAATATTGCACCCTCGCAAAGCCACTGACCGTAAAGCTTACCCCACATTGCCTTTGCCCAACCCGTATCGGAAATTGTGAAATGGAGTCCGTCGGGGTCAACGTTGTGCCAATACTTTGCAGTATGGAAATGACCGAGAGCATAGGTGTAGTTGTGGGCTGCGATTTTGGGATAGCCTGTTGTACCTGAGGTAAAGAACATAAGCATAAGGTCTTTACCGCCGGGAGCATCAGCAGGTCTTTCATAGTGAGAGCTGAAAAGAACGCTTTCCTCGTCAAAATCACGCCAACCGTCTAACTTGCCACCAACTGAAATCTTAATTTCAAGTTCAGGGCTTTTAGCTGCCGCTAAATCAACCTGATTTGCGGTATCGCCGTCTGTTGTGCAAAGAATGGCTTTAACACCTGCAGCCTGAAAACGATATTCAAGGTCGTGCTCCTGAAGCTGATTAGGTGCAGGAATTGCAATAGCACCTAACTTATTAAGACCTAAAATAGCGGGCCAATATTGATAGTGACGCTTAAGGATAAGCATTACCCTATCGCCTTTTTTGATGCCTAAGGACTTGAAGTAGTTTGCAGCCTGAGCTGATTTTCTCTTCATATCCTTAAACGTGAATTTACGCTCTGTTTTATCCTTTGAAATATGAACCATTGCAAGCTTATCGGGCTCTCTGTCAGCAAGAGCATCAATAAGGTCAAATGCAAAGTTGAAATTCTCTGTATTCTTAAACTTAATTGAAGTAGGTGTGCCGTTTTCATTTTCTTCAACGTCAATGAATTTTCTGTAAATACGGTCTTTTGTATCTTTAACAACCGCATTTGTTTCCTTGATTGCTTTCTCTTGACGCTGTAATTCGGGAATAGGCTCACCTGTAGGGTTAAGGACAATAGCATAGAAGGTACAGTCACCGCCCTCAACGGCAATCATACCGTGAGGAGTTGAGCTATTGTAGTAAATACTGTCGCCGGGTCCGAGAATTTCAGAGTGCTCACCCACCTGAACCTTAAGCTTACCCTCGATAACAATATCAAGCTCCTGCCCTGCATGAGTTGTAAGCTCAATATCCTTTGTTTGATTTTCTTCGCTATATGTACTATGAACAAAAAGAGGCTCTGCAATTTTATTTTTAAAAGCTGCGGCGAGGTTATAGTAAGTCATACCGTGAGCTTTTTCAATTTTCTGACCTTTGCCTGCTTTTGTGTAGACATAGTTTGAAAGCTTGGGGCTATGACCCTCAATAATGCTTGTAACGTCAACGTTGAAGGCTAATGCACAACGATAAATGAACGCAAAGTTAAGGTCACTTTCGCCGTTTTCACAAGCAAGGTATTCACTTTCTGAAACGTCAGTCTTTTTAGCCATTTCAGCAATTGAAAGACCTTCAATTTCACGAAGCTCTTTAATTCTGCCTGCCATTTCCTTGATTTTAAAATCAAGCCCTGTAATTTTTTCCATTAATACGTCCTCCTGAAACTTTCGGGACATTTAAAATATAAAAACCCGTCCCAAAGATAATCTTTGAGACGAGCTAAAATTACTTTTAAACCCGCGGTACCACTCAAATTGCAGTTATTAAACTGCCACTCTCAAGGTCAGACAACCTCTATGCATTTACGCAGCAATCACGGAGAGGTTCTACTAAGCGAAATGCCTTTCTTCCTCCCGGCTCAGAAACTACAAACATCAGAAACTCTAACCTATGGCTTGCACCAACCGCCACTTCTCTGTAAGGAGAATTTACTGCATCCTTTTCTTCAACGCCTTTTTATTCAATTCTTAAGAAGAATACCACATATGCCTCAAAAAGTCAATAGAAGTTACAATATTTTTTCAAATATAAATATGGTATATATATTAAAGCTTATTTCTGATGATTTTACCGCTGATAGTCTTGGGAAGCTCATCTCTGAAGACAACTATTCTCGGGTATTTGTAAGGTGCAGTATTTTCTTTAACGTACTGCTGAATTTCCTTTTTAAGCTCTTCAGTAGGCTCTGTGCCCTTGGTAAGAACAATACTTGCTTTAACAACCTGACCTCTTACCTCGTCGGGTGCGGCAGAAACACCACATTCAAGAACGTAAGGAAGCTCCATAATAACGTTTTCAATCTCGAATGGTCCGATACGATAGCCTGATGATTTGATAACATCATCAACACGACCAACGTACCATAAGTAGCCATCTTCATCTCTCCATGCGGTATCGCCTGTATGATAAAGCCCGTCGTGGTAAACCTCTTTTGTTGCTTCCTCATTGTTATAATAACCAAGGAAGAGTCCGCAAGGAACAGATGAATCTGTATGGATAACGATTTCACCTGTTTCACCGTCTGCAACGGGTTTTCCGTCAGCATCAACAATGTCAACGTCATAAAGAGGTGTGGGTTTACCCATAGCACCAATCTTAATATCCGTACCGTTAAGAGTGGCGATAGAAAGAGTTGTTTCTGTCTGACCGAAGCCCTCATGGATTCTCAAGCCCGTAGACAATTCAAACTGCTTGAACACTTCAGGATTAAGAGCCTCGCCTGCTGTTGTTGCGTGTTGAATAGAAGATAAATCATACTGTGAAATATCCTGCTTTATAAGCATTCTGTACATTGTGGGAGGTGCACAGAAAGTAGTGATATTATACTTTGCGAACATAGGAAGAATTTTAGATGCATCGAATCTTTCGAAATCGTAAACGAATACTGCACCCTCGCAA
Organism: Acutalibacteraceae bacterium; assembly: GCA_045592945.1. Classification (GTDB taxonomy): domain Bacteria; phylum Bacillota; class Clostridia; order Oscillospirales; family Acutalibacteraceae; genus DTU089. Next base: position 10,603 of record JAZNVT010000023.1, read on the forward strand.
AGCCACTGACCGTAGAGCTTACCCCAAAGTGCTTTACCCCAACCGGTTTCAGAAATTGTAAAGTGAATTCCGTCACGCTGAACACAATGCCAATATTTAGCGGTGATAAAGTGTCCTAAGGGATACTTATGAGAATGTGTTGCAATTTTGGGATAGCCGGTTGTACCTGAGGTAAAGAGCATAAGCATCGGTTCATCTCCGCAAGCAGAATCTTCATCACGAACAAAGCGGCGGCTGAAAAGACCGTATTCTTCATCGAAGCAATGCCAGCCCTCTTTTTTACCGTTTGCAACGATTTTTGTTACAAGCTGAGGACAGGTTTTCTGAGCTTCGTCGATATAATCGGTTGCACTACCGTCTGCAGTAGCAACGATAGCGGTAACACCTGCTGCATTGAAACGATACTCGTAATCGTGAACAACAAGCTGATTTGTTGCAGGGATTGCAATTGCACCTAATTTATGAAGACCGAGAATTGCAAGCCAGAACTGATAGTTTCTCTTGAGAACAAGAAGAACTCTGTCACCTTTCTTGATGCCTAAAGATTTAAAGTAGTTAGCAGCCTGAGAGGATGCTTCCTTTAAATCCTTAAAAGTAAATCTTCTTTCAGTGAGGTCATTAGAAATGTGAAGCATAGCAAGCTTTTCGGGATATTGTCTGCCGAGCTCGTCAACGATATCAAAGGCAAAGTTGAATTTATCTTCATTTTCAAATTTGATGCTATTGCAAACACCGTTTTCATCAACGGTTGTTTTAATAAATTTATCGCAAACAAGAGGCACATCTGTAAAGGATTTACCTGCTTTAACGGTATTCATATTAGTCTGGGCAACCTTCTCATCCTCAGCCATAACCATAGCTAAGAAAAGGCAATCCTCACCGTCAACGGCGATCATACCGTGAGGAGTTGAGCTCTTGTAGAAGATGCTATCGCCCTCGTGAAGAATCTCAGTATGCTCACCAACCTGAACCTTAAGAGCACCTTTGATAACAAGGTCGAACTCCTGACCTGAGTGAGTTGTAAGCTCAATAGGCTTTGACTGAAGCTCACTTGAATACTCATATTTAACCCAATAGGGATTTGCAAGCTTATTTTTAAAATGAGGAGCAAGGTTTTGAATAAGAATACCTTCTTCGTTTGCGGTAATCTGACCTTTTCCTCTACGGGTAACGGTGTAAGCGGAAAGCTTTGCACTCTGACCTTCAAGAAGGTCTGTAAGCTCAACACCGAATGCCAATGCACATTTATGGATAAATGAGAAAGGCATATCCTCTTTTCCCTCTTCAAAGGTTTTGTACTCTTCAAGGGAAACCTCTGTTCTTTCTGCCATTTCTTCGGCAGACAAGCCGTAAATGTCACGAAGCTCGGATATACGCTTCGCAACCTCTGCGAGTTTGTTTGTTGATGATTTGTTTAACATAGTTTATTCCTTCTTTCTAAAAGAATAATCAAAAACTCACAAATAAAAAAAGCCCCAAACAAAACTTATGTTTTGCTTGAGACGAATATAATATCCGCGGTACCACTCAAATTGCAATTATAAAATTGCCACTTCAGGAGTCAATCAACCCCGTTGCACTAACGCAGCATTCTCGGAAAGCGTCTACTTGATAAAATCTTTCGGACTCTCAGCTCGGAAGGGATAGGTTTTGAAAACACGAACTATCGGCTCACAGCAACCGCCGACTCTCTGTAAGTTGTAAATTTTCAACCGTCTTCGTCACAGCTTTTATTTGTGATATTTTTAATTTTCTAAAGATTATCACACCCCACAAAAGATGTCAAGAGTTTTTTTGAAAATTTTTTCAATTTTTTTAGACTAAAATCCAAAAAACTGTTGACAATCTTTTTGAAAGATGGTATCATTTCTCACATATTTCATATTATTAAATGCGATGAAGGAATTACGTGCTTTTGGTTTGACGTTACAGAGAGTTGACGGTAGGTGCAAGTCAATGCGTTGCAAAAGTTCGGTCTCGTTCCGGAGCAGAGCTCCCCAACCGACTGTTCGTGTAAGGAGTTACGGATGCCCCGTTACCATGGCTACAGACTTTATAACGAGTCTTAATGAGTGACTGCTTTTTGCAGTAACCGGGGTGGTACCGCGGATTTAGTAATTCGTCCCTGAGGTCAATAATACTTTGACCTCGGGTTTTTTATTTTCATTTATATTACGTTTATATATTACTGAAAGGATGAAAGACATGAAAAAAATTATTATTTCAGACATCACACTTAAAAAGATTTCAGAGGACAGAGCTGTTTCCTTACTATTCCGTGAAAAATCAGCTATTGCAAATTGTGCTGATGCAATTGGTGCAGATGTAATTGAAATTCCTGCAGTAAAATCACCTCGTGAAGATAAAATCATTTATAAAACTATCGCACAGAATATCCAAAACGCTATTTTTTCTATTCCCGTTGGTTTTAACACTGACGATGTTGCTATCGCTTGGGATTGCATTAAAGATGCAAAAGCACCTCGTCTTCAGGTAGAGCTTCCCGTATCTACTATACAGATGGAATATACATATCACGTAAAGCAGGCAAAAATGCTCGAAAAAATTGCAGAGCTTATAAAGGCAGCTAAGGCTTTATGCTCCGACGTTGAGTTTTCAGCACTTGATGCTACAAGAGCTGATGAGGATTTCCTTATCTCTGCAGTTAAAGAGGCTGAAAGCTGCGGTGCAAGTATGATTACACTTTGCGATGATGCAGGCGCTTCAACTCCCGACGATATTGCAAAATTAGTTACAACAGTAAAAGAAGCGGTTACTATCCCCGTTTTCGTGCAGGTTTCAGACAGAATAAATATGGCAGTTGCATCTGCATTTTCAGCTATTAAATGCGGTGCAGACGGTCTTAAATGTGCAATGGTTGGTAAAAATGCACTTCTCACCGGTGAAATCTCCGATGCCATCAACGCTTGCGGTGCTCAGATTGATGCAGAAATCAAGCTTAATAACACAAAAATTCACGCAAGCATTGACGATATGTTGGCAAGCATCAACCACGATGCATACGAAAGCGGAAAAACAATAAGCGATAGTAAGAAAATTCTTATTGATGCTGATTCAACGGTTGTTCAGGTTGCTCAGGCTGCTGCTGTGTTAGGATACGAGCTTTCGGATTCCGACGTTGGTAACGTTTATAAGGTAATCAAGCAGGTATGTGACAAGAAAGGTGCTGTAGGCTACAAGGAATTTGAAGCAATTATTGCAAGCTCTGCTATGCAGGCTCCTTCAACATACCATTTTGAAACATATACAACAACAAGCAGTAATATGTCTGCTTCAATGTCACAGGTTACTTTAAAATGCAACGATGAAATCATTTGCGGTGTAAGTAACGGTGACGGTCCTATCGACTCTGTTTTCCGCGCTATTGAGCAGTGCATAGGACATCACTATGAGCTTGACGATTATCAGGTACAGTCAGTAACAGAGGGTAAAGAAGCTCTCGGATCTGCACTCGTAAGACTTCGTAACAATGGAAAGCTTTATTCAGGTAACGGTACTTCAACTGACATTGTTGCCGCAAGTATCAGAGCATATATTAATGCATTAAACAAAATCGTATTTGAGGAGGCATAATATGAAAATCGTATTTTCGACTAAAAACGTAAGTCGTGCCTCATTCCTTGATACTTGCCGTTATGCCTTTGATTACGGCTTTGAAGGCTTTGAAATTTACGATGCTATAAAGGAAAGAAGCTCACATCACGACAGTATCTTAAGACGTGACCGTATTGCTGATGCAAAAAGAAAGCTTGTAAACAGAAATCTTACAGTTTCGGCACTTCGTATGCCTGACCCTGTTGAAAATGAAAGCACAACTGCAGAGCTTATTGAAAAATACGTTAATATGGCGGCTGCATCAGGCATTGAAAACGTTATTGTACGTACAGAGATTAAAACCGACTTTGACATGCTTAACGAAAAAATGACGGGTGCAATAAAACAAGCAGAAGCTGTTGACGTTAACGTTTTATTTGAAACCGTTGGTTACCTTGCAAGAACTGAAAACGTAATCAGTATTATCAATCACTTTGCATCTGCGGCTATCGGTGTTTCATGGAACGTGAGAGGAACTTATTTTGATGCAGGTGAAACTGCTGAAACTACCATTAAAAACCTTGGTGCATACATTAAATACGTACGCCTTGGTGATATGAAGGACGGAAAGACAGTTTTAATCGGCGAAGGCGATTTAGACGTTGAAAAATTATTAAATTCTCTTTCTTCGCTTAACTATGAGGGCTTTATCTGTGCCGCTTGGAATGAAGAAATCAGTGATGCTGATATTGTTCTTACTCACTTTACAAACTATATTGCATCTTTAGGCCGTGAAAAAAAAGTTTACGACCGTGCATATTATAACCGTGACAAAACAGGTACTTTCGTATGGAAAAAGTATGACGTTATAGATGCAACCTTTTCTGACGTGCTTGACACAATGGCAGAGAAATACCCTGACCAGTACGCATTCAAATACCCCACTCTTGACTATACAAGAACCTACGAGCAATTCCGCCGTGACGTTGACGAATGTGCTGCAGCATTGATTTCACTTGGCGTAAAAGCGGGTGACCACGTTGCTATTTGGGCAACTAACGTTCCTCAGTGGTTTATCACCTTCTGGGCTACAACAAAAATCGGTGCAGTTCTTGTTACTGTTAACACAGCTTATAAAATTCACGAAATTGAATATTTGCTCAAGCAGTCTGACACTCATACGCTCATTATGATTGAATTCTGCAAAGACATTAACTACAAAGAAATTATCGAGGAGCTTTGCCCCGAGCTTAAAACCCTTGAGCCCGGCTCACCCTTATATTCTAAAAATCTCCCCTTCCTTCGTAACGTTGTTACCGTTGGCTTTGATATGGAGGGTTGTCTTACCTGGGAGCAGATGTTATCACGTTCATCACTTATCCCCAGAGAAGAGGTTCGCAGACGTGCTTCTCTTGTTAAGCCCGACGACGTTTGTAATATGCAGTACACTTCAGGTACAACGGGCTTTCCCAAGGGCGTTATGCTTACACACCGTAACATTGTAAACAACGGTAAAACAATCGGTGACAGAATGGATTTATCAACCGCAGACCGTATGATGATTCAGGTGCCTATGTTCCATTGCTTCGGAATGGTGCTTTCAATGACATCTATGATGACTCACGGCGGTACGCTTTGCCCTATCCCCTATTTCTCACCGAAGTCATCACTTGCATGCGTAAACGACGAGCGTATCACCTGTTTTAACGGTGTTCCTACAATGTTTATTGCAATGTTTAATCACCCCGACTTTGCAAAAACTGATTTCTCATATATGCGAACTGGTATTATGGCAGGTGCAAACTGCCCTGCTGACCTTATGCGCCGTGCATCAGTTGAAATGAATATGCGTGAAATCATTTCAGTTTACGGTCAGACAGAAGCTTCACCCGGTTGTACTATGGGTGAGGTAAACGAAGACCTTGACCACCGTGTTGAAACTGTTGGTAGCGCATTCCCCGGTGTTGAATGTAAAATTATTGATCCCGAAACAGGCGACGAGCTTCCCGATGGTCAAAGCGGTGAATTCGTTGCACGTGGCTTTAATATTATGAAGGGCTACTACAAGATGCCCGAAGCTACTGCTCAAGCGATTGACAGCGAGGGTTGGCTCCATTCAGGCGATATTTGTATGAGAACTCCCGACGGATATTATAAGGTTACGGGACGTCTTAAGGATATGATTATTCGTGGCGGTGAAAACCTTTACCCACGAGAAATTGAGGAATTCTACCTTACTAACCCCAAGGTTCGTGACGTTCAGGTTGTTGGTGTTCCCGACGAGCAATACGGTGAGGAATGCTGTGCTTGGATTATTCTTCACAAGGGCGAAACAGCCGACGAAAAAGAAATGAAGGAATACGGAAACGCATCTATTGCAAGACACAAGGTTCCCAAATACTTCTTATTCGTTAAAGAATTCCCTATGAATGCTGCAGGTAAAATTCTCAAATACAAAATGAGAGAAGAGTCACTTGACAGATACAATGCCCAAAAGAACGGCAACGAATAAACGGTTAAATTAACTGTAATTGACAAATCAACAAAAAGGGTCGGACTATCTTTGCAGAGGTCCGACCTTTTAACATTAAAGCAGAGATGATACAAATGAAATTTAAAATATTAGACTCGCACTGTCACATATTCCCCGACAAAATAGCCCGCAAGGCAACTGACAGTATTGACGAGTTTTATCAGATAAGTGAATCAGGAGTTATTAACGGCTGCGGATTTGTTGGCACGGCAAAAGCACTTATTACTCAATGCGACGAAACGGGCGTTGAAAAATGCCTTGTAACCTCAGTTGCAACAACACCTCACCACGCTCAAAGCATTAACACATTTATCGCAAGCGAGGTAGAGCTTTTCCCCGATAGATTTATAGGCTTTGGCTCACTCCACCCCGACAGCGAAACCTTAGAGGAGGATGCAAGCCACCTTATTGAGCTTGGCTTAAAGGGCGTTAAGCTTCACCCCGATATTCAGAATTTCAAGGTAGACGACCCAAAGGTTATCCGTATATTTGAAATTTGCAACGAAAAAGGCTTGCCTGTTCTCTTACACACAGGTGATTCAAGGTTCGATAATTCAAACCCTGACAGAGTTGAAAAGATTTTAAAAATGTTCCCGGATTTAACGATAATCGGCGCTCATTTCGGCGGTTGGTCAGTTTGGGAAGAGGCAACAAAAAAGCTTAATAAATATAAAAACTTTTACGTTGACACCTGCTCATCCTTTTACGCTCTTTCAAAAGAAACAGCAAGAAAAATCATTGATACCTACGGTCACGAAAAGGTTATTTTCGGAACAGATTTTCCTATGTGGAAGCAAAAGGATGAATTAGAATTTCTCTTTTCTCTCGGGTTAAGTGATGAACAGTTGCAGGATATACTTTATAATAATTTTATGGGTTTAATAAAAATTTAAAGCAACTATAAACGACTATTGCTTTTAAATAAGCTTTCAGAAAAATAAATCAAAAGCAAATCAAAAACACATTAATTTTCCAAGGTGTGTACCTTCCTTCGAAGGAAGGGGGACCACCTTGGATTTTTTCTTCTTTTTATAAAGTTCTACTTTAATTCTACCTTAAAAACACCTTGTTTTGTTGATTTCCACTTTCGGTTTTCGTATAATGAAAGCGAAAAGGAGTTGAAGATTATGAGTAAATACGATTTTGGTAATAAGCTCTATGCACTTCGTACTGAAAAAAATTTAACTCAAAAAGACCTTGCAAAGATACTCGGTGTTTCCGATAAAGCTGTTTCGAAATGGGAAACGGGTGAAGCTATGCCGAGATTAAAAACGTTACAGGCAATTGCCGATTGCTTTTCCGTTTCGTATGAAGCTCTGCTTTCCCAAAGCTCCGAAGAAGCAGAAACAACGGAAACAGCTGACACCGAAGCTAAAGAAGCAGCAGAAAGCAATTATGAAAAATTTTATAACAACCGATTGAAAAAAGATAAAAATGAGCTAAAAATCGGAATTATATTTTTAGCGATTTTTATATTAATAAACTTTTGCACTATATTTTTTGCTAATATTTCAGCAACAGTTTCAGGGGTGATAATGCCCAATCTTTTTCAAAACATTATATTTAATCTTTTGCCTAAATTCGTTTCAATTGGCTTTTGGTTTTTTACAAACAAAACTTTTTCCAAGATTGACCATCTTGACATTGAAGAATATGCTACACGTTACTTCCCAACGATGTCTGTACCGTTAATTATATATTCCGTACTGATTGCCATAAAAAGCCTTATTAAAGATGATATAGGCGGAACAATACTTTTCGCGGGTACAGCATTATTATTAGTTGTTACAACGATATTTTCTTTTGTAAAAAAAGAAAATTGTATCAAGTATATAAACATTATTACGATTGGAAGCTATATATTTTTCATTTTAAATCTCGTAACAATTATAGGTATGTTGATTGATGGCATTAATACATCTGCACCTTTCTTTTTTATATTTCTCTCATTAGCAATTATCAAAGCTACTAATCAACTTGTGTCGCTGATTCACACGCTAAAAAAAGTTGATAAACCTGTTAATCCTCAAACAATCAACTTCAAAAAGTACGTCTTACGCATATTTGTTATCATAACTGTATTTTTTATAATAATTTCCATTATAATAACTCTTTTCCCCGGCATACTTATAAAATACACTTTGGCAAAACAAATGAGTAATCCTAGTTTAACATTTTTTGATGAATACGAATTAGCTTTCGAAAAAGATGAAGCAACACGTATACAAATTGGTGACATAACTATCGAAATTCCTGACAAATTTATTGTCGAAGACAGAAGCTTTGATGAAGAAAATAACAAATACAATTATTATTCTGACGACCAATTAATTGCATGGATTGAAAAATACCCAAAAGGTCCGACTCTAATAGATACCGAAACTGAAGATTTTAAAAAGTTGATTATGAAAACTTTCGGTACTTATCCAAAAAATGAATTTGAGTATAAAAAACTGATTTATTCTTTAGATGCCGATGACATAAATATATTTAATTATGCTCAAGCTATTACGTATACGGCTCTTCTTGGCTCCAGAGATATTTTTACTATGGATGGCTACTATGATATAACATTATATAGCCACAATGAAATTTCTGCTGAAATTATGAGTACGGATTTGAGTGATATTGGAATGTATTCTGCTACTCTTTACATTCCGTCAGATAATTATGATTATTATATTAATTTTAATTCAAAACGAGAACCAATCGAAACATTCTATAAAATGCTTAACTCTATAGAATTAGCGTAACAGCCAAAAGCTTATCTTCGTATGAAGGTAAGCTTTTACTTTTTAACCTTCAGTTTATCTCAAAATCTCTTGCAATAAACTAAAGAATATGCTAAACTTGTAAACTGTATTTGATGTTTACATAAAATGGTATTAGATTATTCATCTTGAGGTGTTACGTTAATGATTTGTAACAATATTTTAGAGGCTATGGGTAACACTCCCATTATCCGTCTTAACCATATTGCCGACCCTGACGGTGCTGAAATACTTGTTAAATTTGAAGGCTTGAACGTTGGCGGCTCTATTAAAACAAGAACTGCTTTCAATATGATTAAAAGAGCCGAGGAACAAGGTCTTATCAATAAAGATACTGTTATTGTTGAGCCTACAAGCGGTAACCAGGGTATCGGTCTTGCTCTCGTTGGTGCGGTTAAGGGTTATAAAACAATAATTATTATGCCCGACTCAGTCAGTGAAGAAAGACGACTTCTCGTAAAGCAATACGGTGCTGAGGTTATGCTTATTCACGATGCGGGTAACATCGGTAAATGCATTGACGAATGCTTACAGACTGCTTTGAAAATGCAAGAGGAAAACGAAAACGTTTTCGTTCCTCAGCAGTTTGAAAACCCTGCAAACGTTGAAGTTCAAAGAAACTTTTCGGGCAGAGAAATTTTAGAGCAGGTAGGAAAGCCTATTCACGGCTTTTGCTCGGGTATCGGCACAGGCGGTACGATTACGGGTATCGGTGAAACTCTTAAGGAGGCTAACCCCGATATACTTATCTGGGCGGTTGAGCCTGAGCACGCCGCCATTCTTTCGGGTGGCTCTATAGGTACTCACGTTCAGATGGGTATCGGTGACGGTCTTATCCCCCCTATTCTTAACAGAGATATTTACAGCGATATTTGCATCGTAAGAGACGAGGAAGCTCTTGAAACCTCAAAGCTTCTAGCATCAAAGGAAGGTATTCTTTGCGGTATTTCAAGCGGTACAAACGTTGCCGCCGCTATAAAGCTTGCGAAAAAGCTTGGCAAGGGAAAAACAGTTGTTACAATTCTCCCTGATACTGCTGAAAGATATTTCTCAACTCCCCTTTTTGAATAAAAATTTAGTCTGCAAGTTATAATCAACAAAACTTGCAGACTTTTTATTTTACTTACTTTTGATTTTACTGTGCTTCGCTTATTTTAATATCAGCGGCGGTAAGCTCTGTATTATTTGTGATAATATCAATAATTTGAAGAGCGGCATCCTCAACAAGTGCACCCTTACCTACTACAACCTGAGCAGAGCCCTCACTTATAACTACAACACATTCGCTTGCAAGCTTTGCGGAAATAAGAGCCTCAATATCGCTTTCAAGCTTGATTTGGGCAGTCATTTCGTCAATTGACTGCGTAATGCTTTTCGCTTCTTCAGATCCGCTTTCAACTGCTTTTAAGGATTCATTCAGCTTTTCGATTGCTTCATCACGTGATTTTTGACGGTTAAGCTTTACCTCACTGAAATAATCTGAAACGTTACCCTCGGCATTTACGTATTTTGCCTCGCCTAAATTCTGCACGTATTCAGCACCCGTGGTTTCCTCGGGTGTTGCTGTTTTTTCATTGTTACCCGTATAATACCAATTTACAAACACCGCCGCACCTAAAGCGACAACTAAGGTTGCTAAAATCAACTGTCTTCTTTTAATTAAAACGTTCATAAAAAATTCTCCTAACTCATTTTTTCAACCGATACCCTTGCACTGCTTATATTAAATAATGCACAAACAGTTTGAGTAATGGCATTTTTTACTTTTATATTGTCCGCACCCTGAGCTACTACCGCAACGCCTTTTATTGCAGGCTCGTATACCTTTACAACAAGGCACTCCTCATTGCTTGACCCGTTTTTTATAATTATGTATTCCTCCTGAAGCTCTTTCTTTTCGTCGGTTTCACCCTTATCCGATTTAGTCGAATAACTCTTTGCAAAAACGTTTTCGTAGCTGCTTTCAAGAGTGAGCATCACCTCTACCTTTCCTGCACCGTTTATTTTTTCAAGAATAACCTCAAGCTCTTTTTCCGTTTGCTCAATATATTTTTGAGAATTAACGCTTCCGTCTTCATTAAGCGAATTTGTTGCTTGAAGGCTACCTGAAAGCTCGCTTAAAACAACAATAAAAAGCATAGCAACCGCTGATATAATTAAAACAATATTCTTTTTGCCGATATTGAAGGTTTTCAACTTTTTTAAAACGTTATTCATTTTTAACACCGACTTCTAAAACGCTTTTATATTCTTGTGAAACGTTATTTTTAATCTCTTCAATTTTATTTTGAAATTCACTTGAAACCTCTATTTTAATTCTTTCAAGATACACGGTATTTTCTTCTTCGTCTACAGTAGTTGTTATATATATTTCATATTCGTTTACTTCGCAATTTATGAGTATATTACGCATTTCATCATAAAGATTTTTCTCTACAAGGCTTTGGGTATGTACTAACGCTGAATACTTTGTATTCTCGGCGTTTATTTCAGAATCAAAAATTTCTTCTAAATTAACGTCAACTTTCAGCAAAGGAAAAACTACGGTTGAAACTAAAAAAAGAGTGATTATAACTCTTAAGGTTTTACGCATTTTTTCGGGAGTTATATATTCTAAAATCCCCCCTGCTAACGAGCATACCGCATAATTCAAAAGAACACTTTTTATAGCTTCATTCATTTTAAACACCCTTTATAAAAATAACTACGCCTACGGAAACGACGAAAATAACAGCAGAGAAAATAATCGTTGCGCCTAATAGTACAAGGGAATCCTTTAACACCGATAGCATCCCCGACGCTTTTTCAACACCCGAAAGCTCGGCTATATTTATGGCGAGCATTAAAGCTATTATCCAACCGCCGATTTGAAGAAGAGTGGGTAAAACGGTTACAACAACTGTTACGATACCAAAAACACCAACCGTATTTCTTATTAAAGAAAGGCTCGATATAAGAGCATAATAGCTTTCACTTACGGCACCGCCCACAATAGGCAAGGTTTTACCTACAACAAATTTTACACCTCTTGCGGTTAAAGAATCTGCCCCCGCACCTAAAACACCTTTTAAGGTAACGATACCCGAAAAAAAAGTAGCAACAAAGCCTAAAAAGGATATGTAAATTGTTTTTACCGTTTTTGAAAGCTTGATGCTGAAATCATAAATATCAAAGCAACAAAGAAAGCTCATACAACACATTGCATTTATGGAGGGCTTACTTACCCCTGAAAGCAAGGCGGAAAAAAGAGAATCTGAAAGCACGGCAAGCGAGGCGTAAGAGGTGCCTAAGCTGACGTTCCCCGAGGAAGATACAATCGCACAAAAAACGCCTGCAAACGAAACAGTAAAAACGTTTAACGTTTCAAGAACAGAAAACGAATTTAACACCACCTGACTTACAGGCACGCAAGCACACAAAGCAACAACGCTATCACCGATAAGCCTTACCGTTGTGCTATCCCCCGTAAAAGACATAATCACAGAGGTTATTGCCATAATTCCTACAGCAGAAATAAAGAACACCGCAGGCTCCTTAAAGGCATTCCCCCCTATTTCAAAAAGACAGTTTATTACTCTTTTTATATCGGTATTGTAAAGATTTTCAAAGCTTATAGAGTCAATCCCCATTTCGCTCAGAATACCTGCAGTTTCGTTTGAAATACTACCCGTAATTTTTTCAAAATCAAATTCATCATTATACGTATCGATATTGGAATCTATAGAAAAAGCGGTAACACTAAAGCTAAAGAAAAGAATGATTGTGATTGATATAAATAAAAAAGCTTTTTTTAAGCTTTTGACTTTTTTTACACTCATCATTTTTTCACCCGTTAAAAATCGCTAATGCTACCTCTAATACTGCCGAAAACACAGGTAAGGATATGCTTATTGCAAGAATTTTCACCGCTAACTCAACTACACCCGCTACAGCCCCTGCCGAGTTATCACGGCATATATCGGCAGTTACGCTACCCACAGTTAAAACTGCAAAGGCTTTTAACATAATTTTGATAGCCGTACCGCTTGAATTTGTTATTCCGTTTAAGCTGTTAAGGACTGTTAAAAAGTCTTTTGTATACGGCATAATTGCAAATATTATCAACACCGCAACGCAAATTTCTGCAACGAGAGCGAATGAGCTTAAATTGTTTTTAAGAATAAGTAAAACAACAACACCTAAAATGGCAAAAACCGCGATTTTTATTACTTCATTCAAAACGTCATCACCGACGAAAGCTCATCCTTTAACGAATTAAGCTCCGGCAAAAGCATCATTAAAACAATAAGAAGCCCTGCAATAGTCAGTAACAAGCTGTATTCTTCTTTTCCTGCTTTTTGTAAAAGCTGATTAATTATCGCCGTAACTATTCCCACTACAGCAATTTTAAAGATAATGGTTATATCCATTTTGTCACCACGAAAAAACTATAAGCACACAAATAGACCCTAAAACGCTTAAGGCGGTGTTTACTTGTAGCTTTTCTTTATCCTTTTCCATTCGTTGCTTCAATATAATTTCAAAACGTTGCTTGTATTCTTCGCACAAGGTAAGCTGACCATCTGCATCCGTTGTGCCTAAACGGCTTGTAAAATCGTTAAACAAGTCGCTATACTCGTTATTGCAATAATCGTTTAATTGAATTTTCTTGTCATTAAAGCTTATATGCTTATAATTTCTGCTTTTACCTTTTCTATAAATGGCTTCGTAGTCTGCTGTAAGATAACTGACATCTGTTTTTATTAATGATATATAGTCAAGTATTTCTGCTACAGCAGAGGTGTTCTTTTTTCTTTCAGCTGCTTTCATTCCACCTGAAACAAGAATAAATAAGGATAGCATTACCCCTAAAATAAACTTCAAAGGCTTATCAACTCCTTAACCTTACACGGCTCGTTTTTCCCTTCTAGCACAACAACCTTTTGAAAAACCCTTGCATTAACGAGGCGTTTTATATTAGGTCTTCTTAGCACCTCTTCAAAGCTTGAGCCGTGAGCCGTTGCTATAAAGCTTACACCGCTATTCATACCCGAAAGCATAGCTTTTGCTTCTTCATCCGTTCCGATTTCATCAAGCACTATAATATCGGGCGAAAGAGTTCTGACGGCTATTTCCGTACCTACGGCTTTCGGATAAAGTGTCAGTACGTCTGTATGCACGCCCACGTCGGCACCAATCCCAAAGGAACGGGAAGCGATTTCGTCACGTTCATCAATTATTGCAGTCTTTAGCGGATTAAGAACGTTGCCACCTGAAAAATGACGGCATAAGTCACGTATTAAGGTTGTTTTACCCGACAAGGGTGCACCGACAATCAGAAAAGAGGTGCAATCCATTCCGATTTTACTTAGCAGGTCGCAGGAGCAACCATAAAACTCTCTTGAAACTCTTATATTCACAGAATTAAAGGACGAAACGGAATAAACAGACCCGTTTTTCATAACTGCCCTACCCACAACACCTGCTTTACAACCGTTTCGCAAGGGTATAAACCCCCTTGCTATCATATCCTGATAAGTATGTAGGGAACGGCGGGAAAGACTGAAAACTATTTCCTGAAGGTCTTTTTCATCCGTTTTAATTAAGCTTTCGGAAAATGAAACCGTTGTCATTCCGTTTTCGGTGATATAATAAACGTCATTTTTAGTATTTAACGTCAGGGGCTCGCCGTTTCGAAAGCGAATTTCTTTTATTTCAGTTGCCAAATTTTCTGGTATATTACTTAGAATACTTTTGTAGTTTTCGGGCAATAGTGATATTGCATTTAAAAAATCCTTGATATTTATCACTCCCTTCAAAAAAATATTATTATCACTTGTCCGTTTTTAGAACAAAATTAACCTTTTATTTAAAATTATAAAGTTAAAAACCATTGAAAGATAATTACATATATGGTAAAATTTATGATGTATAAAAATGTGTAAAAAGGAAGAAAAAATAATGAAAAGCACAGACCTTAAGCAGAAAAAAAGCAACCCTTTGTTAAAAGGTTGCCGTAATACAAAATATTCATGGCTTGCCGCAGCCTGCACCTTGGGTATTATGATTATCGTATACTATTGCTATGACTTAATCCCCTTCGGTGATACTACAATTCTGAGAATGGACCTTTATCATCAATACGGTCCCCTATTTGCAGAGCTTTACGAAAGGGTTACTAATCTTGATAGCCTTTTATATTCGTGGACCTCGGGTGGCGGTAGCTCTTTTTTAGGAAACTTTTTTAACTATCTTTCTTCACCTACTCTTATAATTATGCTTCTTTTCGGTCATAGAAATATGCCCGAAGCAATTGCGGCTATGATTCTTGTTAAAGCAGTTATAGCTTCCTTTACTTTTTCTTACTTTTTATCAAAAAAATTCGATAATAAAACTCCGTTAATTTCTGCATTTGGCGTTCTTTATGCTTGTAGCGGTTATTTTATAGCATATTATTGGAACGTTATGTGGCTTGACTCCTTCTACCTTTTCCCTCTTGTGATTTTAGGTATTGAACAGCTTATTTCACAAAGAAAAATGAAGTTATACACAATAACTCTCGCTTTAACTCTTATTACAAACTACTATATGGGTTATATGGCCTGTATTTTCTCTGTACTTTACTTCATTTATTACTACTTCTCAAGCTATGAATTTACCGAAACCTATTTTGGAAGGCTTGCAAAAAGAGAAAAAGGCTTAAAGGGTCTTTTCAAATGGGGCTATAACAATTTAAGAAACTCAAGATTCTTCGATAGCGGAGTAAGATTTGCTTTTTCATCAGTAGGTGCCGCACTTCTTTCCTGCTTTATGCTTATTCCCGTTTATTTTATCTTGATGAACTGCTCGGCAACCTCGGGCACCTGGCCTCAGGAGTTTAAAACGTATTTCTCAATATTTGATTTCCTCGCAAACCATCTTGCATACCTTGACCCCACAATAAGAAGTAGCGGAACCGATGTTCTTCCTAACGTTTATTGCGGTATGCTTACTGTTATGCTTGTTCCCCTTTTCATTTTCTCAAATAAAATATCCTTTAAGGAAAAGATTTTCAGTGTAGGTATTTTAGGGGTAATGTTTGCAAGCTGTTATACAAACTACCTTAACTATATCTGGCACGGCTTCCATTTCCCCAACGATTTACCCTACCGTTTCTCTTATATGTATTCCTTCTTGCTTTTAATTTTCGCATTTAAAGCAATTACCTTTATTAAAGAATATACTACAAGACAAATAATCGGTGTCGGCACCGCAACCGTTTTTTTCGTTATTATGGTGCAGGAAATCGGCTCTAAAAACTTTAGAGAAACAGGCGTTTGGATTTCAGTAGCATTTATCGGTATTTACTGCCTCGCTTTAGGTATTCTCAAAAACGACCGTTATCCTAAAATCGCAGCTGCGGCACTCATTCTTTGCTCTGTTTGTGCTGAATATACCGTTGCTAACACAAACAACTACAGTATGGACCAGACAAAGACCAACTACGTTGGTGATTACAACGATTTCGTTGCCGTTAAAGACAAGATAGACGAATACGAGGGTAACGAGTCATACAGAATGGAATTAACAGCTCTCAGGGCTCGTATGGACCCTTGCTGGTATTACTATAACGGTGTTTCAACCTTTACCTCTATGGCATACGAAAAGGTTGCTAATATGCAGTCTCATTTAGGTATGTTCAGTAACTACATTAATAGCTACACCTACAACAGACAAACACCCGTTTACAACGCTTTCTTTGCTTTAGATTATATAGTAGATAACTACACAGGCTCAAAGCCTGCAATGAATAGCAAATACTATAAAGAAATTGCTACTCAGAATAAATACACAGCATACGAAAACCTTTATACTCTCCCCATAGCCTTCAGAGCAAATGAGGATATTGCTATCTGGTCTCATGATAACTCAAATCCCTTTGAGGTACAGAGCGAGTTATTCGGCTACGCTACGGGTATTCACACGGTTTACAGTGATATTGAAGTAACTGATATTTCAGGCTCCGGTGCATATTGCAGTGACTACACCTATAGCGATATAGGTTGCTATTCTTACACGGTAACTAATACCGCAGGCGGTGCTTCACTCAGCTTTACTTTAACCGCCTTAGAAAGTGGAAACGCTTACGTTTATCTTAAAACGGGCGCTAACACTATCGCAAACGCAACCTTTACTCTTCCCGACGGCACTGCAATTTATCAGAGTATTGATACAAAGCCTTATATACTCGATTTAGGCTACCTTAACAAGGGTGACGTTGTTTCTGTATACGCTCCTATTAAGGAAGGTACTGACGGCTACGTATATTTATACGCTGTAACTCTTAACGACGAGGCTTTCGAAACAGGCTACAACCAGTTAAAGAAGGATTCTCTTAACGTTACAACCTTTGAGGAAAGAAATATCGAAGGTGATATAAACGTTTCCGAAGACGGTATTCTTTACACCTCAATTAACTATGACACAGGCTGGTCAGTTTATATTGACGGTGAAAAGGTTTCAGCAGACGATATCGTACCTTTAGGCACAAATGCTCTTTTAGGTGTAAGAATTTCTGAGGGTGAGCATACGGTACAGTTTAAATACACCCCTCAGGGTCTTATAATCGGTTGCGTAATCTCTGTAACAACTCTTATTATGCTTCTGCTTCTTTGCTCATTAATTAAAACGGGATTATTCAAATTCAATCCCCCGCTTTACGTTGAGGAAGATGAAATTGAAGCAGAAGACAATACTGACACAGAAAACAAAAATACTATTATCGATGACATCGACAATTTATTAAATTCACTTAACTTTGATGAAGCTTCAATTGAAACAGAAAACACCGAGGCTGTTAACGATACAAACGAAAAAGAGGACTAAAAATGTTTTCAAAAATTAAAAGTGTAGGGCTTTTAGGCTTAGAGTCCTATATGCTTGACGTTGAATTGAATATTACGGGCGGTAAGTTTTCTATTGAAATAGTAGGGCTTCCCGATACCGCGGTCAGCGAGGCTAAGGAGCGAATTATGGCAGCAATCAGTAACTCGGGTTACGAGATGCATATGACGTCACACCACACCTTTAACCTTGCACCTGCAGATGTAAAAAAGGAAGGCTCCGTTTACGATTTACCTATGGCGGTTGCGGTATTATCAGCAACAAAGCAAATCCGCGGTGACTATAAGGAATCTGTTTTCATAGGTGAATTGTCGCTTTCAGGTACAGTTAAAAGCATCAAAGGTGTTTTACCTATGGTTATTGCTTCTAAAGAGCATGGCGTTAAGGATATTTACGTACCCTTTGACAACTGCGAGGAAGCAGCCGTTATTGACGGAATAAACGTTTACGGTGTTAAAAGCTTAAAGGAATTAGTCGAGCATATTAACGACGTTAACAAGCTGAAGCCCGTTGAGGTAAAGCCCTTCAAGCATTATGAGTTACCCGACTACCTCCCCGACTTCAAGGACGTTAAGGGTCAGTTTGAGGTTAAAAGAGCCTTAGAGGTTGCGGCAGCAGGCGGTCACAACGTTATGATGATAGGTCCTCCCGGCTCAGGTAAAAGTATGTTGGCAAAAAGAATTCCTACAATTCTTCCCGACATCACTGTTGATGAAGCGCTTGAAACAACAAAGATTTATTCTCTTTCGGGTAATCTTTCAAAAGAAAATCCTATAATCAACTACAGACCCTTCAGAGCTCCTCACCATTCAGTTTCTCCTGCAGGTCTTTCGGGTGGCGGTACTATACCGAAGCCCGGTGAGCTTTCATTAGCTCATAACGGAGTTTTATTTCTTGATGAATTACCCGAGTTTACCCGTAACACAATGGAGGTACTCCGTCAGCCCATTGAAAACGGAACGATTACAATTTCAAGAGCCGCTTGTGCTCTTACATATCCTTGCTCGGTTATGCTTATTTGTGCTATGAACCCTTGTCCTTGCGGTTATTTCGGTCACCCTACAAGAAAATGCTCTTGTCCCAAAAACGCCCCCGCAAGATATTTGTCTAAGGTTTCAGGTCCGCTTCTTGACAGACTTGATATTCATATTGAGGTGCCCCCTGTTGATTTCAATCAGCTTTCAGACAGAGAAGAGAGTGAATCATCAGCATCGATAAGAGAGCGAGTAAACAAAGCACGAAAAATACAGTTAGAAAGATTTAAAGGTACAAACGTTACCTGCAACGCAAAAATGACATCTTCTTTAACGAGAAAATATTGTGTGCTTTCTGAAACGGCATCTAAAACCCTTGAGCTATCCTTTGAAAAGCTCGGTCTTTCCGCAAGAGCTTATGACAAAATACTTAAGGTTGCAAGAACAATTGCCGACCTTGATGAAGCCGAGAATATTGAAAACAAGCATATTCTTGAGGCTATTCAATACAGAAGCCTTGACAGAAAATTCTGGAAAGCGGATGAAGAAATATGATAAAAAAACAGTTAAAAAAGCTATCATACACGCAGTTAATCGTTTTAAGCTTCGCTTTGATTATTTTAATCGGAACAACACTCTTATGCCTTCCTATATCGTCAAAAAGCGGTGAAAGCACGCCTTTTTTGAATGCAATGTTTACAGCGACAAGCGCTACTTGTGTTACCGGACTCATTGTTTACGACACATATTCTCATTGGTCCTTGTTCGGTCAGAGTGTTATTATTACACTTATCCAGATAGGCGGTCTGGGAATAATGGTTTACATTTCAACGTTTGCTATGTTTCTAAAGCGTAAAATATCGGTTTACGAAAGGCGCTTGCTTATGCAGGCTTCAGGTAATATAAAGCTCGGCGGTACAGTTAAGCTTTTAAGAAGGATAGTAAAAGGTACTTTTATTACCGAGGGTATCGGTGCTGTTATTCTTTCAGTTTGCTTTATACCCGAAATGGGTGTTGCAAAAGGTATTCTTAACGGTATTTTTCATTCCGTTTCAGCTTTTTGTAACGCAGGCTTCGATTTAATGGGTAAGTTTTCGCCCTATTCATCATTAACGCATTATGCAACTAATCCTGTGGTTATGATAACGATAATAATGCTTATTATTACCGGTGGTATCGGATTTCTTATCTGGACTGACGTTATTACCTTTAAATTCAGATTTAAGAAATACTCTTTACATTCAAAAATTGTTCTTGCAACATCAGCCATTCTTATAAGCGTTCCTGCAATTCTGTTTTTATTTTTTGAATACAATAACACCTTAAAAGATTTTGATATTTTCAACAAAATCATCAACGCCTTATTCCTTGCGGTTTCACCAAGGACGGCAGGATTCAACTCGGTTGATTTATCTTCCCTTTCTCAAAGCAGTGAAATCATTACCGATATTTTAATGCTTATAGGCGGAAGCCCCGGTTCTACAGCGGGCGGTTTAAAAACAACTACCTTTGCAGTACTTATACTTTCAATGATAGCGGCGGCTCGTCACAATACGCATCCTGAAATTTTCAAAAGAAGACTCCCCGAGGATGCACTCAAACAAGCAACTGCAATTTTCACAATATATATAATGGCTTCTCTTGTTGCAATTATAATTATTTGTGCACTTGAAAACAGTGATATACCTACTGTAACCTTTGAGGTTATTTCGGCAATTGGCACCGTAGGTTGTACTAAGGGATTAACACCAACCCTCTGTGTAGCATCAAAAATAATCATTATGACTTTGATGTTTGGCGGAAGAGTCGGTGGACTATCGTTTATTCTTTCCCTTGCCGAAAAGAAAGAGAATATACCATTAGACAGACCATCGGAAAAAATATTAATCGGTTAAAATATATAAAAATGAAGGTGAATTCAATGAAATCATTTCTTATTATCGGTGTCGGCAAATTTGGTAGGCATTTAGGTGAAAAACTTATTGAGCTCGACAACGACGTTGTAATAATTGATAAAGATGACGAGGTTATCGAAAAATTAGCTCCTAGTTTCACTGATGCTTTCGTCGGTGATTGCCGAAATGAAAACGTGCTTCGTTCTTTAGGTGTAAACAATTTTGACGTTTGCTTTGTATGTATTGCAGAGGATTTTCAAGCCTCATTGGAAATTACATCTATGCTCAAAGAGTTAGATGCAAAGTATGTTGTATCTACCGCAAAGCGTGACAGACAGTCTGATTTACTTAAAAAAATCGGTGCAGATGACGTAATTTATGCAGAAAAACAAATTGCAATAAAAACCGGTATCAGATATAATGCCAACAATATAGTTGACCTTATAATGCTTACTGATGAATATGCTATATATGAAATTCCCATAAAGCCTGATTGGGTAGGCAAAACCATAATTGAGTTAGACGTCAGAAAGAAACATAACTTAAATATCATAGCTATAAAAAACGGTGAAAACGTTACGGCTGCCCCCCGCCCCGATTACAGATTTTCAAAAGAAGATAATATAATGGTAATCGGTACTCAAGATGATATTTATAGATTTACCAACAAATAAAAACAAGGTATATTTATTCTGATAACGAGAATAAATATACCTTTAATTTTTTAGTTAATTACATTTTTTTGCTTTAAACACTTTATCTAACGGCAACTGAGCGAGGATTATTGCTAAAAATACAAGTCCACAGCCTATTATTTCGTTAGTCGAAAGTCTTTCACCGAAGAATGCACCTGCTAAAGCGGCGAAAACGGATTCAAGACTCATTATAAGACTTGCAACCGTAGGATTGAGATTTTTCTGTGCTACTATCTGCAAAGTAAATGCGATACCCGAGGAAAGCACACCTGCATAGAATAGTGAAAACCATGCACTTTTTATTGCTTCAACAGATATTTCTTCAAAGGCGAAAGCGGCAATAGTTGAAATAATTGCAGTTATAAAAAACTGAACGAGAGATAGCCTTACACCGTCTACCTTTTCAACGTAGTGGTCAACAATCATTATCTGCACCGCAAAGAAGAATGCACACAATATAAGAAGAAAATCACCCGCCGTTATACCGCCTACGTCGGTAACGCAAAGGAAATACATACCCGTTGTTGCTATTATAATACAAAGCCATAAAACAGGGTTTACCTTACGCTTAAAAAGAAGGCCTAAAAGCGGTACCATTAAAATATAAAGGGTTGTTAAAAACCCTGATTTACCAACCCCCGAAAGCACGATACCGTATTGCTGAGAAGCAGATGCAAGGCACAAAACAATACCGCAAAGAGCACCGCCTGTTAAAAGGCTTTTTGAAAAGAAGGTTTTATTTTCACCGTTTGCACCCTCGCCTATTTTCTTTTTATTGTTTTTATAAATAAAAAGTGAAACGGGAATTAAAAAGATTACCGCAAGGTATGACCTTAAGGCTAAAAAGGTGAAGTTACCTATTTGCTCAAGACCTTTGCTCTGAGCTACGAAAGCCGTACCCCATATAAAAGCGGCAATCATCAAAAGAATTGATGCACCGAAGGATTTTGATTTAGAAGCCTTTGTTTCCATATTTACCTCTCAATTACTAACGCACATTGCTACATATAATATCACAAATTTTTTCTCTCTTCAATATAAAAACTGTCGAAACGTTATTAGTTTCGACAGTTTTTCTTATTTATACATTTTATTTAAGATTATGCCTTACAAGCTGAGCTCTTAACTTGTCTCTTTCAATTCTGTCAAGAGGTCTGTCAACAGAAAGTGAGATAGTTGCAGGCTGCATCTGAATCATCATTGCTTCAATTTCTGAGCATTCCATATTTATAATACCCTTTACAGCACCGAGCCTTACAAGAGAGATAAGCTCCATAAACTCAGCCGTATCAATAAGACGGGCGTATTTTAAAACGCCGTAGGCTCTGTAAATTCTATCCTCTGTAACGGGAGCCTTAAATATTTCTTCACGGGCAACTCTTTCCTGCGCCGCTATCTGAAGGGCTATCGATTTAAGATTTTCAATAGCCGCCTTTTCGGAAATACCTAAAGTAATTGTATTGCTTAATCTGAATAAATCACCCTTTGCGGCTGCACCCTCACCGTAAGAACCTCTTAAGGAAAGGCCTAATTTTGATACGGTTGTAATCAAACGGGTAATCTGCGAGGTTGTAACAAGACCGGGTAAATGAAGCACAACAGAGGCTTTCATTCCCGTACCTAATGATGCAGGGTCTTGAGATAAATAACCTAACTTATCGTCAAATGCGAAATCAAGCTTTGTATTAAGAGCTGTATCAATTTTATCTGCGGTACGATAGGCTTCATCTAAAGCAAAGCCTGCGTACATAACCTGCAAACGAATATGGTCCTCTTCGTTGAGCATAATGCTGACCGCTTCATCCTCAGTAAGAAGCAAAGCTCTGCCGTCACGGGAGGAAGCAAATTCGGGGCTTACAAGATGCCTTTCAGCGAGAGAAACAACCTCAGACTGAGAAAGCATTTTCATTTCATAATAATTAAATCTATAGTCCGTAACCGACGAGGCAGCTTCCTTAACTATTGCATTAACTTTAAGCTTATCTTGTAAGGAATGGGTTGCAGGGAAAGGAAACTGTGTAATATTTCTTGCTATATGAATACTTGTACTTATTACAACGTCATTCTGGGCACCTGTGCCTAAATACCATTTTGCACTCATTAAGCCTCTCCCCCTTTCGATAAAAGCGCTTTAATCTCATCGCGAAGCTTTGCCGCAGTTTCAAAATCTTGATTTAATACTGCATTTTCAAGGCGGGCTTTAAGGTCTTCGATATTTAAAGCATCACCGCCACCTGCATTTATGGGGCGTTTTCCTATATGAGCAGTTTTACCGTGTACTCTTGTAAGAGATGGTAAAAGCTTTTCATAAAAAGCGTTATAGCACTCAGCACAGCCCATTTTACCGTCGGTTGCAATTTCTTCAAAGGTTTTACCGCAAAAGCCGCATCTTACAGAAGAAGAAAGGCTTTCGTTTTTTAAAAGAAAATCACCGAAAAAATCAGCAAAGCTAAAGCCCATACCCGAAAAAGCCTCACCGTAGCCTAAGGAACGGGCACAGTCTGAACAAAGGTGGACCTCTGCGGCTCTACCATTTATAATTCTTTTCATATGCATATTGGCTTCATTTTTATTGCAGTTCTGACAAAGCATATTATCACCTCGGGTAAAAACTCCAGTTGTCTAGTTTATTTTCTTTTATTATACGACAAATATATGAACATTTCAAGAACAGGAATCAAAACTTACAGACCGAAAATATCATCCTCAAAATCATCAAAATCAAAGTCATCTGAAAACTCGTAATCGTAATCGTAATCCTCGCTATTCATATCGGGGTAATCACGTCCACCGTATTTTTTATAATTGTTAAAATCAAAATCGTAACTCATACTCTTCTCCTTTAATATATTTTCGCTTTTATTCTTTTCTTTTATATTTTTAATATTCATCTTGTAACAAAATTCCTATAAAAACATAATATGCAGTGAAAGGGGGTTAAAGAATATGGGTTGCTTATTTAACAACGGTAACAACTGCTCATGGATTATAATCCTTATTATCATCTTGCTTTTCTGCAATCAGGGCACAGGCTATAACGGTTGCGGTAATGATTGCGGTTGTAACAACAATTGCGGTTGCTGCTAAAATCTGCAAAAATTGCAAAAAATAATGCCGTGCTTAATGCACGGCATTTATCTTTATTTATAATATTACGCTAAAAACTACGGCAAAAACACTTAATGCCATAAGACCTGCTAAAATAAAGCAGATAATCTTTTTCATTTTATTTGAAAACATTATTCAATACCGAGAAGCTCTTTAACGCTAAGTGAAACTGTTGTGAGCTTTTTCTCTGCTTCCTCTCTTGATGATGCTTTTGCGGTTATATAGATTTTAATCTTAGGCTCTGTGCCTGAGGGTCTTACGATAACTGTATCTCCGCTTTCCATTCTATAAGAAAGAACGTTAGATTTAGGAAGACCTGTTTCACCGTCTGTTGTTTTGCCTGTTTTGTAGTCCCCTACCCAAACAACCTTACTACCGCAAATTTCCTTCGGTGGCTCGTTACGAAGCGATTCCATCATATCAGCCATTTTCTGCATACCTGCGGCACCCTCAAAGGCATAGTTATCAAGCTGATTGAAGAAATAGCCGTATTTTTCATAAATGCTATTCATAAACTGCCAGAGAGTAATACCTTTAGCTTTATAGAAGGCTGCCATTTCGCAGATAATCATAGCTGCGTTAACGCCATCCTTATCTCTTGCGTGAGCACCTGTAAGGTAACCGTAGCTTTCCTCAAGACCTAAAACGTAACGGTCTGCTTCGCCCTTTTCGTCAAGCTCTGTAACAAGCTCACCGATATATTTAAAGCCTGTAAGAAGGTCAGCCATTTCAGCATTATATTCTTTACATATAGCAGAAATAAGAGGTGTTGTAACGATAGTTTTAACAACAACGGGTTTTTCGGGAAGCTTATTTTTTGCTTTAAGCTCTGAAAGAAGGTATTCGCAAAGCATTGCGCCAACCTCATTACCCGTCATAAGCTTATATTCACCGTTATCACGAACAGCAATACCAACACGGTCGCAGTCGGGATCAGTTGCTATCATAAGGTCTGCAGGGAATTCCTCTGTCATTTTAAGGCCTTCCTCAAATACCTGACGGATTTCAGGGTTAGGATAAGGACAAGTCGGGAATTTACCGTCGGGCTTTTCCTGAGTTTTAACAACTCTTAAATCCTCAACGCCTAACTTTTTAAGAACACGGCGAACAGGCTTATTACCTGTACCGTTAAGGGGTGTATAAAGAACCTTAATTCCTGATTCCTTAACAACGTCGCTATTAACTGAACAAGCGAGAACGTTTTCGAGGAATTCGTCTTTAAGCCAATCCTCGATATAATCAACCATATCCTCTGCAAGTGCATCCTCAAAGCTCATACGCTTAACACCGTCAAACATATCAACCTTTTTCATATATTCATAGGTTTTAGCGGCACCCTCGTCGGTCATCTGGAAGCCTCTCGGGTCATAGCATTTAAAACCGTTATATTTTGAAGGGTTATGGCTTGCAGTAAGAACAATACCTGAAGAGCAACCTAATCTTCTAACGGCAAATGAAAGCATAGGTGTAGGCATAAGCTCGGGGTAAATATAAACCTTAATACCATTAGCGGCAAGAACGCCTGCGGCACACTCTGCAAAAACATCTGACTTAATACGAGAGTCATAAGCGATTGCTACGCTGGGATTTTCGAACTCTTCATTAAGATAGTCTGCAAGTCCTTGAGTAGCCTGACCAACAGTGTAAACATTCATTCTGTTAGTACCTGCACCTATAACACCTCTGAGGCCACCTGTACCGAATTCAAGGTTTTTATAGAAGCGGTCAAGTATTTCATCGTCGTTTCCTTCAACGGAAATTAACTCTTCCTGCAAATCACTGTCAAGAACTGCCTTTTCTCTCCAAAGAGAGTAAAGTGCTTTAATATCATTCATTAAAATCTTCCTTTCGGTTATTTTTAACTTAAAAAATTATATCACTAATATCAGCTAAAATCAATTATCTGATAAAATTAGTTCTTATTTTAGGCTCATCTTCGGGTCTTAACACACCGTTATTTTTACCCAAATCAATGCATTTAAGAAGCCAAGCCATATTTTTACCTAAGGTTCTCATAACCTGAAGCCCCTCTGAATCCTGAAGAACATCTTCAGCCTTTGAGCCGTGAACCATATTCCAATAGCCTGATGAAACGACGGGCATATTGCTTATAGTAAAATATTTATTAAGCACGTCGAAAGCGGCGGTAGACCCTGCACGGCGACAGCTCAAAACAGCGGCACCGAGTTTATATTTAAAGTTTTTAGAGCCTGCGTAAAAAGCTCTGTCAAGAACGGCACAAATAGTGCCTGATGGAGCTGCATAATGAACTGCAGAGCCGAAAATGAAGCCATCGGCACTCTCGGCTTTATCAATTAAAGTATTAACAACGTCGTCGTTAAATACGCAATGACCGTTATTATTGGCACAACCTCCGCAACCGATACATCCTCTTACGGCATTTTTACCTAACCAGAAAATCTCGGTTTCAATATTGTTATTATTAAGCTCTTTTTCGATTTCGCAAAGTGCGGTATAGGTACAACCCTTTTCGTGAGGGGCACCGTTAACAAGTAAAACTTTCATATGATACCTCTTATATTAAATTCAGAATTTCTTCAGGACTATCAACAATATATTCAGGGCAAAGCCTTTCTAACACTTCTTTATCTCTGAAGCCCCATGTAACACTGATACAAGGTATACCAGCATTTTTTGAGGTTTCAATATCGACCTCTGAATCGCCTATATAAACTACCTCATTTTTATTTACGTTAAGCTCATTAATTACCGCAAAAACGGTATCGGGGGCAGGCTTTCTTTTAACTCCCTCTTTTTCGCCTACGGCACAGTCAAAAACATCAGGGAAATACCCTTCAACAAGAGTTTTTACTGCAAAATCAGCTTTATTAGAAACTACCGCAAGCTTTACTCCCCTATTTTTAAGAATTGAGAGTAACTCGTTAATTCCGTCATAGACCTTCGTTAAGTTTGCGGAATTAGCTTTATAATGAGCTTTAAAATCCTCAAAGCATTTATCAACTAAAGAGAGCTCAGCATTTTCGGGAACGGAGCGCTCAATTAAAAGACGTATACCGTTACCTACAAAGGCTCTTATTTCTTCAGTTGTTCTTTGGGGTAAATTGTTTTTTGAAAGTGAGAAATTCACACTATCTCTTAAATCACCTAACGTATCAAGAAGCGTACCATCAAGGTCAAAGACAACACAATTATACTTCATCCTCGGGACACTCCAAATCAACAACGGTATATTTTCTGTTAAGTGCGGGTAAAATCTTATCCTTTAAATCGCTTGTTAAAAATTTTACCGTTGCACTGTTAACACAAGGGTGGCAAGCAAAATACTCATCCTTAAAAACGTTTTTTTCAATAAGAAGCTCAATGTTTTCTTCTTTATCAAACATCAAAGAAAGAACTGTCAATGAGCCGGGAGAAACGTTGAGAAGTTGTTCCATCTGCTCACCGCTTGCAAAGGAAAGGCGTGAAGAATTTATTTGAGCAGAAAGATATTTTGTTTTAAAGGGCATATCACCGGGGATAAGAAGCATATAAAATTTAGTTTGCTGACGGTTACAAAGAAGAAGATTTTTGCATATTTTTGCATCAATCACCTTTTCAACCTCTTCGCAAAGCTCAATTGTTGCCGCTTCGTCATGCTCGGCTCTTATGTAATCCACCCCGATTTTTTCAAGAAAAAGATAGCTTTGCATCTCTTTTTCGGTATTAGTTTTTTCGGGGTGAGAGTTAAAGGTTTGTTTATTTACGTACATATTTTTCACCGGATTATTAATATAGATTTAATGTTTTTTCTGCCGCTTCGCGAAGGCAAAAGCCTGTTAAAACTGTGCCGTCTGAATTGTATTTTTCAGTAAGCTCTGAAAGAGTTTTCACATTGCTTTCAGTGGGTGAAAACCAAACGTTGTAGATTGCATCAAGCAAATCGCAACACATCGAAAACTTCTTTACCCATTTTGTCATTTCATTAAACAACGGTACAGTTGTATCTGAAATCATTTCAAGACATTTTCTCATATTGCCGTTATAGTCTTTAAATTCTTTTAAAGCCTCTTCCCTTTTACCCGTAGTATTAAGGAAGTTAATATAGCTTAATTTTTCGCTCATATAAGCAGAGCTGTACTTAGAAAGACAAGATACTCCTAAATGGTCGGCAAAATATTTAAACAAATCTGCCTTATCGCCCAAAATCTCTTTATGGGCATTTTTAAGTGATTTATCGGGGTTATATTCAATAGGATTCCAAAGATAATCTGCAATTGTAAGAAGCGGGATTTTAGAGCATTCCGCATATTCCATTACGTTTGAAATAAGACCCTCGCAGGCTTTATAAAGCTCCTTATCTCTGCCTATAATTGCACCGAGATGCATCTCCTGAAACATTTCGCAGTCATTAACGGGGAAATTATCCCAGAATAACGGCTTATGGTCGGTAGAACGCAAAAGCTCGTTGCTTTCTCTTACGGTAAGAACTCTTGAACAGATTTCTTCACCCGTCCAAAACATACTGACACTCGAGGGAATACCCTTGCCGAATTTTGAAATATAATAACCGTTTTCATCACCACTATATTGAGTGGGGCAAACGGTAAGAGAAATTGAACTGTCAATTTCTTTTAATGCATTATATGTTTTATTTACTAAAGCTATATGAGCGTCAACGATGCTATCGTAAGCCTCTTTATCGTCCTCATACTGAAAATCCCAAGGGATATCGTCGAGTAAAAGACCGAAGCTTTTAACGCCTATAGCGTAAATGCTTTTAATTTTATTTATAAGTAAACTGAAATCTTCATCAGAGGTATAATGATACGTAAGACCGGGGCCTATTGTCCAATGAAAATCAAGCTCGTTTTCTTTTGCATAAAGGAAGAGCTTTTTTAATGCTTCGAGCTCTTTTTCGGGGTATAATTCACGCCACTTTTCACGGTGATAAATATCATCCTTAGGACCGTAATAAAACGAATTCATACCGTATTTTGCCATTAAAGCCATAACGGAATGACGTTTTTCATTTGACCAGGTTTTACCGTAAAAGCCCTCAATATATCCACGTTTAACGAAAAGCGGGTAATCTTCAAGCTCACCCTTTTTTAATTCATTGCTTGTAATAAGCTTTCCTAAAGTATTTACCGCTCTGAAAACACCTCTTTTGCAGGATGCTTCAATCACAGCTTTATCCACATTTACTGTGATAAAATACTTTTCATCGGTAAGGCGGGAAAGCTCGTCTATATATGTAGTCTTTTTACTGTCAGTTACTTTAATTTCAACAGTATATTCACCGCCCGAAGCAACACCGTAAGAGGATAAAGCCTTCTCGGCGACATTCTTAAAATCACCGATAATATTAATATTTTTTATTACAACGGCTTCACCGTTTAAATTGTTTTTTTGAGGTATAGGAAAAATCACAGATGCTTTATCTCCTTTTTGTATTTTTCAACTAATTTATTATTAATTTCGTCACCGCCGTCAACATTTGAGCTTGAGAAATGCTCGGGATAAAAGCCCTTTTCAGAGCATTTATTGACAGCCTCAACCACAATCGCATTAAGTATTAACGAGCCTATAACGGTGGATGTAGGGGCAAAATTCCCCTTTATGCCATCAACATTCACGCAGGCATCACCAACACAACCGTAGTTATCAAGAACGATATCGGCAATTTCACAAAGCCGTTTACCGCTTTTATGCCTTGATTCGCCCGAATAGGTGTGGTTTAGATTTGTAAGGGCTATAACCGTTACTCCTTTTTCTTTACAAAGAAGAGCCATATCGACTATAACACCGTTTCTTCCTGAATTGGAAATAATAACGATAGCGTCACCGTTTTTTAAGCCGTACTCTGAAAAAAGCTTTTCGGCAATCCCCTCTTCTCTTTCTGCAACAGTGCTTTCCGAGGCAGAAATATGAAGCATTAATTTTTCGGGTAAAATGGGCTGAATATTAACAAGACCGCCTGCTCTATAAAAAAGTTCTTCCGCAAGCATATGGGAATGACCCGTACCGAAAAGATAAAGCTTTTTATTATTCATCAAAATATCGCAGAGAATGTCGGCGGTCTTATTTATGTTTTCAGCACCCTCTGTTTTGATTTTATTTATTATATTTTCTATATTTTCAGTATACTCAAGAAGCTTTTCCATTACAGTTTTCTCGCCACCTTTACCGCGCCCTCTGCCGCGGATAATTTAAGAAACTCAATTTTCAAATCAGGGTAAACCTCTTTTATGTCCTCGGTAAACACCTTATTGAAAAATTTACTGTTTTCAAAAACTCCGCCGTAAAGATAAAGACCCGTGCATTTTTTCATTTCAAGAAGCAACATAAGAACTGTTTTTGAAAAGCCGTGAGCTTCATTCTGAATAACGGTTTTAGAAACAAAATCATCATTGTCGGCTAACTCACCTACAACCTGAGCAAAGGAAGCTAAAACATCCTTTGTTGTGCTTTCAGAATAAATAACGTTAATAGCTTTTCTGAAATCATCAACTCCGAAAAACCTTTTTGCTTCTTCGGTAAGTGGGTATGATTTATTCATATCGGTTATAATGCAACAGCCTCTTAAAGCATTTGTTGCAATTGAGTAGGCAGAGCCTTCATCACCGATTATATGCCCCCAACCGCCTTTCACCTTAATCTCACCGTTTTCGGTTTTACCTATTGCCATAGAGCCTGTACCGCAGATTGCAACACAAGGTAATTCGCCGTCACAAGCATTAAGAGCAACGAAGGCATCGCTATTCATACCGATTTTTTTAGCATTTATAACGCCACCGCAAAGGTCGTTTATAACATATTCCTCCGCCTCGTTATCTAAAGCAGAGCAGCCTATAAAAGCACCGTCAAACTCAATTTGACCTAAAGTGCTGTATATTTCATCAATAACAAAACGAAGGTTTTCTTTTGCAGTACTCATACCAACAGAATAAAAGTTTATGGTTTTACCCGTTGCTTTAAGTAAAATATTACCCTTTTCGTCAGATACAACAGCGGTAGTTTTAGTGCCGCCGCCATCAATACCAAGATAATATTTCATAAGAAAACCTCCGCAAAAATTATTTTATTTCAAGCTCCTTTGCCATTTCTACGAAGCCCTTCATAACAGAAGAGCCTGTAAGACAACCGAGAGAAACAAGCTCGTGATAATGATTCATAGGGTCACCCATGGTATAATCGTTATCAGGAACTATGTAGCCGATTGCATCGTTTGCAAGACCGAAAGCAATTGTATCCTCACCGAAGATATCTCTTACTGACGGTAAGCCGAAATCAGTATGAGTAATTGAGCCGTCGGCGTAAAGCGATGCACCGCCTTTAAGAAGGTCGCAACAGAATTCACCCGGCACCATAGCAACCTTCAACTCTTTACCAAACTCAATATAACCTATTTCAGAATAAATAGCATATTTGCCTTTACCCTCGGTAAGAACCTTAAAGTTTGCAAGCTTAAGCTTACCAGCCGCCGCCATAAGAGGATTCATAATAGGAATTTTAACCTCTTTGATTCTGATATTAAGAAGAGGCTTAACCTTTTTCTCCTCAACAGGCTCCCAGCCTTCACACCAGAGAGTGTAGTTACCGCCGTTACGCTTTGCAAGCTCGGTATCGGTTGCAATTTCGGCTTCATCATAAAGAAGCTTATCCTTCTTTATTTCATCAAGAGTTTTTGTAAGAGAAAGTGCAATTCTTCCAATTTCTCTACCGAAACGGATTGATTCCTCGTAACGGTGATGGAATTTCAAATCGTCGTTTGACTTTCCTCTTGCCATATAAATAGCACAGATAGCACCGTTAAAGAACATTAAGTTATAGCCCGCCTTACTAACGGTTTCACCTAAATAATAAACGTAGTCACCGCTAAGGCGTCTGCCTGAGCCGGGCTCATCTTTAACAGGGAAGCCTGCAACGTCGGGGTGTGCAGGAAGATTAATAATCATTGTGGGCGTTTTACTTTTATCATCAGGGGTAAATGTAAGCCTTGTAATATCAGTAACAATACTCGGTGCAGAGGGTCTGTTTCTGTTTGAGAAATAATCCTCTGTAATATCCTTTTGAGCAATTGTTAATTCGCCCTCACACATATCCTGCACAGCTTTAATAAGCGTATCGCTTACACCCTCGCACAGAAATCTCATATACTGCTCATCGGCACCTCTTTCAAGAGCACCGTTGCCTTTTTTCTTTCTTTTGAAATTCCTTAAAAGTTTGCCCGGAAAATCGGTCCAAATACCCTCAGTATCAACACAAGAATGAGTATGAGTTGAAAAAACGTTTACAGAAGCAATTTTTCTGTCAGGGTAAAGCTCTTCGAATTTCTCTTTGAATTTCTTTCTTATTACTCTTATATCGCCGTTGGTTGTACCGATACAGTCAATAGTACAAAAAACAGAAACACCTCTGCCTGAGCCGTCATCAATGGCAATTGACCTACCCTTCATAGCGTCAACAACCTCTTCAATAAGGTTTTTAAAGCCATTGTCGGGGCTGATATAACCGCCCATATAATAATTACGGTTTGCATAATCAAGAGGAGTAAGGTTAATATTTGCATAGCCTAAGCTCCACTTTCCGTTTTTAGACGGATTTTTGAGAAACTTCTTTGTACCCTCAAAGAAATTTTCGGGCACGTAAGCTTCTACGGGAATATAATCACTGCCGTCCTTTACCGCATTTGAAAAGCCCTGTAAAATTCCGTGGATAACCTTATCGGTAAAATTTATTCTTTTTTCAACGTCCATATTTCCACCTCAAGAAAAATGTTTTGAAATTATATTTTATTTAACTCTCTTCATAATATCTGCAACGTTTTCTGCAATCGTTTCATTTGTAAGATAGCCTAAAGAGTTTGTTTCGTGGTAATGACGTCTGTCGAAAACGTCCTTACCCTGCTCAATATAAGGCTGTGTTTTATGAAGAATAAAGTCGTTAGGTGTAACACAGTAGCCCGTCATATCGTTAGTAACACAATAAACAAGAAGGTCTTTATCTCCTACAATATCAATAATAGGTGTGGGGTTAATATCAGTACCCTTACCTGTTGCTGAATGCTCTGCATCGGCAGCACCGCCATAGATAACCTCGGGGAAGGGCTCGCCGGGTAAAAGAAGAATCTGTTGAGTGCCCAGCTTTATGTAAGCCATTTCAGTCTGAAGAGCAAGACCTAAATCACCCTTATCGCAGGGATAACGCTGTGATGAACAAGCCTTGATAGTTGCCATTAATGCAAGAAGACCGTTATCAACGGGTGAATAATATTTCTGCTGAAGAACGGTAATTTCAACGGGCATTTCCTTATCGTTGTCAATACCGAGAGCTGCTTTACCTAAGGTTTCACCCTGAATACGAGTTCTTTCGGGCTTATCCTCGCAGAAATCACCGGGGTCAACCGCACCGATTGCACCTACACCGTAAAGAACGTTAATTTTCTTTTCGTCGTTTATTGTTTTTCTGAGCCAATAGGGATAGTCGGCGCTACATTCTCTGTTACCGCCACCTAAGGTATTAGGATGAGCCTCGTAATTTAAGAACCATGTTTCTGTTGAGCCGTCATTGGGGACGAAACGTGTTCTTGTAAGAATGTCGTGCATTGCGTTAGGCTCACGCTTACAGAACTGCGCTTCAGGCACGCTTACAGTACCTATATAAAGCTTACCTGCAGTTCTGTTTTTATAAGCCTCACGGGCAACCTCTTCAAGTGATTTAAGAAGAAGAGCCATATATTCTTCATCCTTACCGCTTTGAAGCTTGTAAAGCTGACCCCAATAGCCAACAGTATCAAAGCCTGCGTGAGTATGAGTGCAGGAAACGAAAACGCCTGCGCATTTGCTTTCCTCGATTAAATCCTTAAGACGCTCTCTTACGATATTCAATTCAAAATTTGTAAGACCGATAATATCAGCACTGATATGGATATAACCGCCGTTATCATCAGCACCAATCCACATAGCACTAACTGTAATAGGGTCGTGAATTTTTTCAATAACATTACCCATACCGTGACCTGCAATCCAATATTTCTTTGCATGAATATCTTCAGGCATTACCTCTCTGACAGCGTAGCCGCAAACGTAGCTGTCGCCTTTGATAACGGTAGGCATTTCGCGAGGAAGCTCCGGAGCCTTACCCATTTTCTTTGTTAATTTTTTTGAGCTCATTTTGCCAATGCTTCTTACGGCTTTAGCAGCAAATTCATTAATACCCATAATAAACACCTCTTATAATTTAAGATATAATTATACATATATATTTTACTAAAAATTGTACAACAAAGTCAATGAAATAACTGCCTAAATAATAGCATATAAATTGTATAAAAACACAAAAAAACCAAGGCTTTTCACACCTTGGCTTCTTTTACTAAAATAATTTATTAATAATTTTCTTTTCTTACTTCGAAATAGCTTTGAGGATGAGCGCAAA
This sequence comes from Acutalibacteraceae bacterium, assembly GCA_045592945.1. Classification (GTDB taxonomy): domain Bacteria; phylum Bacillota; class Clostridia; order Oscillospirales; family Acutalibacteraceae; genus DTU089. The sequence goes on from JAZNVT010000023.1 coordinate 45,397, forward strand.
CAGGGCAAATCTCGGGAGCTTTTTTACCCATTACAAGATGACCGCAGTTACGACATTCCCACATTGTTTCTTCTGCTTTTTCGAAAACCTTCTGCATCTCAACGTTGTTAAGAAGAGCTCTGTAGCGTTCTTCGTGAGATTTTTCAATAGCAGCAACCATTCTGAATTTTCTTGCGATTTCAGTAAAGCCCTCTGCCTCTGCTTCATCAGCAAATGTTGAATACATATCTGTCCATTCGTAGTTTTCGCCCTCAGCAGCACTGAGAAGATTTTCTGCAGTTGTGCCGATACCCTTAAGCTCTTTAAACCACATTTTTGCATGTTCTTTTTCGTTATTTGCAGTCTGCTCAAAAATAGCAGCAATCTGCTGATAGCCTTCTTTCTTTGCTACAGATGCAAAGTAAGTATATTTGTTTCTTGCTTCACTTTCGCCTGAAAATGCCGCACGAAGATTTTGTTCTGTTTTTGAACCTTTAAGTTCCATTATAATCATCCTTTCGTTTTTATTATAATATATTCCCCTAACGGAAACTATTTATACTATAAAATAAAAAATTGCATTTGTCAAATGATTATCAAACTTTTATATTTGGATACACACAAGTTTTTTGTTGACTTGTTTCTTGTAATATGGTAGAATTTTTTCAAATATTTATTTAAGGAGATTTTGTTATGGCAAAATTAAAAGACATCGACAAGGCTGCCGAATCTAAAGGCTCAATCCTTGTTACTATCTGGCAGTTTGTTAAGTTTATCGTTGTTAGTCTTCTTGCAATGATAGTTCAGTTCGTTCTTCTTAACACTCTTCAGCTTATCCCCGCAATTCAGGCGCTTTACACAGAGCCCTTCAGCTGGTGGGTTTTCGTTTACCCCGTTGCAGTTGGCGGTTTAGGCTACTTTATAGTTAGCAACGTTGCTAACGTTATTGCTCAGATTGTTGCTTTCTTTGTTAACAAAGAAAAAACCTTCAACTCAGGCGCTAACGTTGCTGTTGCTCTTCCTATCTACATAGCTTTCACTATCGGTCTTATCCTCTTCTCTGCTTGGCTTAACCCCACACTTAAAGAGGTATTCGTTGGTTTCAGCTGGTGTAACGAAGCTCTTGCAAAAAACATCGCTACTATGATTTGCTCAGCAGTTCAGTTCTTCCTTTACTTCCCTGTTGACAAAATCCTCTTCCACAAGAAAAAAGAAGAGAAATAATTAAAACAAGCAAAAAATGACCTTGGAAATTCAATTGAGTTTCCAAGGTTTTATTTTTTATCATTAAATATTAAAAGTTTTGACCATTCCAGCCCCATTTATCGTATTCACGGTATTTAACGTAAATTCTGTCAGGTGAAATTTCAAGCTCGCGGTTAAGGATGTCGCAAACAACTGCAGTCATTTTTTCAGCATATTCATTTGTAGTTGTACCTAAAAGCTCAACGTCAACGATAGCACTGTCGCTTGAAGCATCACCCTTAAACCAAAGCCTTGCTCCATCGTCGATACCAACCATTAACCAAGCCTCTGTTTTACCGGGGAAGGTTTCAATAGCTTTACCGAAAGCAGTTTTTATTGCTTCGCATTTTTCGTCTGATACTTTTTTAGTTGTTTTTAAATTAATATAAGGCATAAAAAAGCCTCCTTTATTTTTATTATTTATATTCTATCATAAGAAAGTAACATTTAAAAGATTTATTTAAACTTTTCAGAAAGTTTTATTGCATTGTAGGTAAATACCGCACAGCCTACGGGTAACACAGCTTCATCGAATTTCACCTTTGGATGATGTTGAGGGTATATATAACCCTCTTCAGAATTACCCGCCGCTAAAGCAATCATAACTGAAGGTACTTCGTGGCTGATATAAGAAAAATCTTCACTGCCGCCGCTTTTGTTTGTTCTTGTGCCGAATGAGTTAGTGTTTAAAACTTCGTTTTCTTTAAACAATTCTTTCGTATTATTTTCAACCATTTCAGATAAGCTTTCATCATTTACAAGCGTAGGGCAACCTGCACCAAAGGATACGACAGATTTGCCTCTGAAGGTCACGGCAACACCGCTGCATATTTCAGTTAATCGTTTTTTCACGTATTCTCTTACGTTATCATCGTAGGCTCTCATTGTGCCCTGCAAAACAGCGGTATCAGCTATTACGTTACCCGCTGTTCCTGATTTAAAGCTTCCTATTGTAAGCACAGCTTCATCCGAAAGACTTAATTCACGGGCAGAGATTTCCTGAAGTGCAATAACAATATGAGATGCGATATTTATGGCGTCTACGCCTTGCTGTGGCGTTGAGCCATGACATCCCTTACCTTGAACGTTTATTGTAAAATAATCTGCCGCAGGTGCCCCCACCCCACCGCTTGAAACAATAACTGTACCCGTTTTTAAGGGTAAACCTGCCATTACGTGAAGCATTATGGCACCTTTTATATTACAGCCCTCAAGCAAGCCGTTTTCAAGCATATTTTTAGCTCCCGACAAAACCTCTTCTGCAGGCTGGAACATCAGTTTAACACCGCTTCGCAATTCCTTTTCATGTTTTTTTAGAAGCCTTGCCGTACCCAAAAGCATTGCGGTATGCATATCGTGACCGCAAGCATGCATATTGCCCGTATTGCATACAAACTCGTAATCCGTTTCCTCTTTAATCGGTAAAGCATCCATATCTGCCCTTAAAAGTACTGTAACGTTATTTTTATCACCGATAACCGTAACAATACCGTTTTTACCGCAAGGCTCTACCTCACAACCGAATTCCTGTAATTTTATTTTAACAAACTCAACAGTTTCAGGAAGGTCAAAGGCGACCTCTGCGTTTTTGTGAAGATACCTTCTATATTCAATTAAGCTTGATTTTATCTCTTGTATTTCTTTTAATAACCTATTTTTCAAAATATCACCTAACATAGTATGAGCTTGAAAGTAAAAAATAAACAAGGCTTTGAAAACTCAAAGCCTTACTTATTTTATCGGGATTATTTATTTTTAATCATAAATAGGTATTTATTAAGATATTTAATTTTACCTATTATTTCAACCAATACGTAGCTTGCAATAAACGCAATCGCTAAATACACTATCGATGACAAGGGTTGATTAGAATTGAATTCCGGAAAAAATCTGATAAGCACACAAAGAATAGGCACGTGCACAAGATACATTCCGAAGGAGCAAATTGATATTCTGCCGTTTACCTTTTCAATAAACGAAGGTAATTTAACACCTCGCAATAAATTAAACAAAAAAACTGATGCAAAAGGCAATAATGCGAAATCATACCACAAGTAATACGAAAGCATAATAGAATGCCTATAATATCCGCACAATACTATTGCAGTCATAGAAAGTATGAAGCCGATTAAATTTATCGGCAGATTAAAGGACAGCTTTTCGTATTTTTTCAAGAAAAAGCCTAATACGGCATATATGATATAGCAATAATTAGTATTAATAAAAAACGAAGAAACAGCACTAAACAAGTAAACGTTTTTTCCCGTTAAGGCAGCTAAGCTTGGTATAACCATACAAATAAAGAAAGCACCGCCAAAAACGACAAGATGCATTTTTAGTGAAAATTTCTTCAAGAACATTGACAAAAACGGGAACACGAAATACAAGCCGATAAGCATATACATATACCAATCGTGAGAAACATTAACGCGCTCAACCATAAACAGCTTAAGCACAAAGTCTTTAACAGAGAATGAAAGCCCGTCTTTCCAACATTTAAATAAATAGAATATAACTATCCATATAACCCAGGTTATTACAACGGGTAATAGCTTGGTTTTCCAAAACTTGAAAACGTCTTTTTCTGTTTTATAATCTTTATCAAGAAGAAGATAACCGCTTAAAAATAAAAACAACGGAACGCCAAGTCTTGTAAAATTAAATAAAATTGCAGAAAAATTCACCATAGCCGGCGAAGCAACCGTTAGAGCCTCACCATCGTACAAAAACTCGATAGAATGGCATAAAACCACTAATAAAATAGCAAGGCTTCTGACGTTATCTAAGAAAGAGATTCTTTTCATATTTACAACCTCTTATTTAACCAACTGCTTTAAAACAGGGATATATGAAATAACCTTTGTTGCAACCGCACACAAGCTTGCAACTACAATTGTTTTTAAGATATTTAAACCGATTGAAGAATATTCCCACAGATACTGATACAAACCAATACTAAGCACAAACAAAACAATATAGTGCATATAGAATATACCCATTGTGTATTTGCCGAAGAATTTTGCCAAGAATTTTACAATGAAATTCTCTTTTTCATAGAAAAGGTTCCAGAAGCCATAGGCTAATATTATAGTTGAAATTCTGGAATAACCCATATCTATATAAATACCATCCCATCTTATGGTTTGGAATATTGCGTATTTAGCTGCTGCGAGGCCTAAAATACCTACTGCGATACATATATATGGTATGAATTTTTTTAATTTTTCGGGAATATTAAAATTCAACTTATCTTCATTTATCTTCAGGAAGGTACCAAACAAGAAGAAGAAAATAATGTTACTGCTTTGCCAGAATGGGAAAATATATTTCATATTCCAAAGACTTGGTACACCTATTTCAAAATACTTATGTATTATTGCAAACATAAGCTCAACAAAAGCTGTTCCGAAGCTGGCAAAAAATAAAACCGCAACAATATAATTGAATAAGGTTTTGCCTTCGTCACCTTTTTTCAAAATAAAATAGGTAATAGGATGGAAAATTAATACCATCAAAAATGCTTCCATATACCACGAAATTGAAGTAACGTTATCGATGCTACCACAAAAGAAAAGATAATTTATCAGCTGAGATGTACCAAAGCTAACATCAGAGAAAATCATTGTTACAATTAAGCAAATAGCCTTCCAAACAGTTAAAACAATATAAATTTTACCCATTTTCACTAAATGCTTTTTCCACGAAAAAGATTTTGCACTGTTAAGTAAAACACCCGACACCATTAAAAACAACGGCACCGCAGTATTACATATAATCATCAAAACATTGCTGAGTATTGAATCATATGGTAGTAGTACATTATGACAAAAGACCACCAACAATATACTGAAGCCTTTTATTCCGTCAAGATATTCTATACGTTTCTTAGGCATTAATTTCATCTCCAATTAATTAATGACATAATTTTACCATATCAACAACTACAAGTCAATAAACATAAACTAACTCTGCACGTGAATGCAGAGTTAGTTTTTTTAATTATTAAGTTATAAAAAACGCCTGATATCAATTGCCAGCTTTTCCTCAAGGTCGATAAGCTTTTTAGTAAGCTCCTTTGACTTTTCATCGGCGGCTACGTATTTATTAAGATACATATTTAATGATTTTACGCCCATATTACAACCGTCGGTAATTAAATCTGCTATCGTGCTGTCGGATTCATTTACAATCAGCTTCATATTAGTTTTAAGCCAAGACATACTTTTAGCAATAGGGTTAGGCTCCTTCCCCTCATCCTTAAATCTGTCAAGCTCCTTTTGAATTTCTTCATCAAGCTCGTTATGCTTCTGCTTTGAATCCACAAGAAAGTTTTTTAAATCGGGTGAATACACGTATTTTAAAACATCGTCAATAGATGAAACACCCATTTTCACTCCTGCATCGCATTCACGAAGTAATTTAATTGTATCTTGTTCAATCATAATATCATCCTTTCTGAAAGCTATTATTTCCAAAAAAACGCAAAATATAAGACGGTAAGCGAATTAACACTTACCGTCTTTACATAATTAAAAATTAATTAGAAAATAATTCTCTATTTCTTTTAAATATTATCAGGCGAATAATAAGTAACGCTATTTCTGAAGCACAACAACAAATAGCAAGTGAAATAAGATTAAAGCTACTGCAAACATAGATTAAAAGTATGCCTATAATCTGAATTACGGCAGCAATAACAGTTGATACTGTTGTTTGCTTCACCTTATTTATAGCACCAAGCACAGGCCAGCCGTAAAGCATCGAATAGAAGCTTACAACTATAACCGGCAACAAAAACTTAAGTATGGTGCCTGCGTATTCATAATTCTCCCCGCCTATTATTACCATTATATTTTCACCGAAAAGCATAACGGCTATACTACCTAAAACCATAGGTATTGTCATAAGGTTACGAATTTTTCTTACAAGCTTTAAATCCTTATTTGTAACCATATGGGGATATATACTGTTTGCAATCGGGGTATACATAGCCTTTGCCGCAGATACAATCTGCATACATACACTCCAATAGGCAACGTCCTCTTCATTAAGCAAAACGCCCACTATAAGCGTTGTAAGAGCACCGAAAACGGTTGTTGCAAAATTTGAAAGGAAATAAACTGCAGATGCCTTTAAATCTGTAAGCCATTTTTTGAGGCCGGTTATTTTCACCGCTATATTAAGCTTTTTAAGTAAAGAAAGTGAAATAATTACCGCTATAAGATTGCTTACTATTTCAAATATAGGTATCAAAATAAGGTCGCTATCATTTTTAATCAAAACGAGAGTCAATATTATTGAAACTATTTTAGCAACAGTAAATGGAATGGTAACGCATTCCATTCTTTCTATTCCGCGATAAAGGTAATCAGGCAAGAAAATTGTAAGACCTACAGCAATGAAATAAAGCCAGGTAAAAAGCTGATTTTCTCTAAGGATAGGTATAAATAACGATACCACCGAGGTAACGCCTGCAGAAAGAATAAGAAGTATTATTTTTTCAACAAACGTATCACCGACAATATACGGAATTTTTTCATCATTCTTTCCTTTTACAAGTGCAATTTCTTTAGTGGCAGATAAAATAAAACCGAAATCTATCACTAATTGAACGTATGACATATATGATTTTATATAAGCCACAGAACCGTATGCATCTACACTTAAAATTCTTGTTAAATAAGGTAACGTAACAAGAGGAAAAAGCATTTTCACAATTGTTAATAGGTATAAATACACGGTATTGGAAAGAAGTTTATTATTCTTCATATTATCTCTCCAAAAGATTATCTAAAACAGACCAATGCTTCTTTGCCTTCTCTGTTAATTCATCAGGAATTGAAACCGCTTTATCGCAATTTTCGTTAAGGCAGCTTTTAATTTGCTGGGCAGATGCTTCGTACAACGAAACACAATTTTCGGGTCTATTAATAAAATCGTAAAAACGAATACTTTTTTCTGGATGCTCTGCCGCACAAACGACAGATTTTTGGAACATACATCCTACAACGCCTACGTGAAGCTTACAGGTCAATATAGCATCTGCCATATTGAGCAACTGAAGTAATTCGTAAGGATTATCATAAACAAAATGAAAGTTATCCCCTTTAAAATCACTTACAAACTTTTCGTAATACTCTTCTTCATAAGGAAGCACTGAATCGGAAGCAACAACAACCTTATAACCGTTGTTATCTTTTAAAAATTCTGATACGACTTCACTGAATTTATCACGAGCTTCAACAGAGTGATTATAGTGAACAAGCAAAAGCTTGCTTTCGCCTACGTATTCTTTAACCTTGTCAGTTTGAGCTGTTGCTTCTGAAAGTTTTTTTAAATCATACGCCAACATCATATCGGAGTATTCGGGTATACCCTTAAAGCCTATTTCTTCAAGAGCTTTTTGAGATTCTTCATCTCTGACCGTTATCGCTGATGTGTTTTTACAAATATAGCGAATTGACCATTTCATAAAGAAACGGTCGATAGGCCCTGCACCAACACCAACAGTTACGATTTTTTTCTTTTTTAAAGCACCTAAAATACCGAACGGCATAAAACGGACAAACTGAATACCTGTATCTAATAATCTTGCGTTATGCCCCTCGCCGAAATAACCACCGGGAATATAAACAAGATAATCAGCAGAATTTATTGACACGTCGTCAACCTTATAGCCTTTTTCGGTAATATATTTAATAAAATATTCCGATGCATCATAAAAGCCGACTTCATTATCACCGTTATTTTTCAGATATTCGAATATCTCATATGCATACAAAAAGTCGCCGAAATTAGTGGCATTCCAATTTGTAGCACCATGAAGTAAAAAACGAGCCATAATTATATCCCCTTATTTTATCCTTTTAATAAAATAACTAATAAGCCACGGAACAAATAAAACGACAAATAACGGTCGTGCAATCTCAAACATACCAGCTCTAACACCTATCAAAACAATATAGAGTATAGAGAAGTAAACTTCCTTTGATTTTTTCTGCGTTTTAGACGAAACCAAGGCTAAAATGATACCAAAGACTAACGCAGCTATAATTCCAAAAGAACTCCAGTTCCAATAAAAGTCAGCAAATAAGCTTCCTCCAACCGGCAAGTTCAAATATTTGTTGATTGTATTAGTTGTTGCAGCTTTTTCAAAAAATTCAGGTATTAGCCAACCAATGGGTAAAATTGACACAACGGACCGAATTATGGTTAACCCATATTCATAAGGAAATACATCCGGCACACATTTTATAACAGATGCAACAGAACCAAATGTTATGCCTGTTTCAGCTAAAGTCTCAGGTACCACATTTCGCAAGAATTCAAAACTTGTTAAGCTTTTGAAAAAGGCAGGGACAACCTCAACCAAATTGCTTCTGTATTCACGTATAATGTAAATCATGTTTAAGAAAACAGTTCCACCTGATATAACAAAAACTTTTTTTAACAAGCTAAACTTTGGTGGCTTATACACAGAAAAATAGCACAACATAACCGCCACAACACCAAAAACTTGAGTTTTTCTACTGCCACTAAGAAGCATAATCAAAGAAAAATATACTGTAACTACACCTGTTAACATTAAGGCTTGTGTTTTATTAAGTTTTTTACTTACTAAAATATAGATTATACCCGGAACGAGTAAAAAAGATATATCGTCAACAATTCCAGTAGAAGCCGCCTCAGTATATGCTAGGTAATTACCAGCTGATTGAGTTACCGTAATTAGTCTATATGATGTAATCAAATGACAAATTCCACCAACAACACACAATAATACACCGATATAATATTTTTCTCTTGAAATTTGTGTTGTATTAATTCGGTTAATTCGATGTTTTTCTTTTCTTGCGTTATTGACATTCAAATACCCTAATGTAAATAAATTCAAACACAAATTAACAAATGAAGTTGCCTCGAAAAGAGTGGTTTGGTTGTATGACTTAATAGGTTCCCATAGCAACATAATAGTCATATCGAATTTATCAATAAATAAAAACCCATACATAAATAGGTAAGACAAAACCAAAAACCATAGACCAACATCATAAATTGATACTCTTTTTATATATACAAAACAGAATAATTGTATTGCCATTGAAACTGCAATCCAAGAAAACAATGTATCCGAATAGTTATAAACATACGCAGAATTAACACCATTTAACCATATTCCATAAAAGAGTAAATAGCAACATATCAAAAAGGTAACTATACTGTTTTTAATTAACATGGAAACGCTTTTCATACAACTCACCTCTTTTCACACGAAATTTAATCATCATTACCCGAACATAAAAGTAATGACACCTGAATTATAAATTTAATACCGATAAATATTTGTTTTTTAAATCTTTCGCTGCAATTCTTAAATCATATTTTGAGTTTTTAATTGCATTTTTTGAATCTGTTCTACATTTCATCTCTATAGTCTTCGCCCATTCCACTGACCCTAACGCTAATGGTAAAAAGTCAAACTCAGTAGAAATCGTCATTTCTTTTGTTACAGAATCAGATATAACAGCGGGTAAACCGTTTGCCTGAATTTCTACTAAAGTAACGGGTAAGCCTTCAAACCTTGATGGTAAAACAAAAACATCCATTACGTTAAGTAAATCGGGTACGTCATTTCTTACACCTGTAAAAATAACGGAATCGTTTAAACCTAAATCCGAAACCTGTTTCTTAATTTTCTCCTCTGCATCGCCTCTGCCGACAAGCAAAAGAACGGCATCATCACGGATCTTTTTAATTTCAGCAAAAGCATCCACAAGGAACTCTTGATTCTTTTGGTACGTGATACGGGCAACGTTTCCTATAACAAACTTATTTTCAAGACCTAACTCTTTGCGAAGCTCGTCTCGTTTAGCGGTGCAAAAGCTGAATTTATCAGCAAAAACCGCATTTTTCATTATATAAACCTTATTTTTTCGGAAAGCTTTTTCGCCCCACATCCATTTTGCCGCATCATTACCGCAGGCAAAAAGATCTGTAGCACAAAATTTTGTAAAAATAGTAGAAATTTTACGAATAATACACCCCAAAAAGGACTCGTTTACAAACGCCAAATGTGAGTGAGCAATCCTTGATTTCACACCACACTTTTTTGCAACGGTTAAATTACACCAGGCTTTATATCCGCTATGGTCATGAATAATATCATATTCCCCAGCCTCGATTATTTCTTTTATCTGTTCTCTATGACCTTTAAAATCTTCTTTTAACTGAGGCACTCTAAAAATCTTACAACCTAAAGCCTTTAACGGTTGCTCTAATATTCCTTCAATTTTCGAGGTAACTATAAAGTCGAACTGAACATCGCCCGACAAGTGATTACAATAATCATAAAGCAATCTGTCAACTCCGCCACCGTCAAGTTCAGAGGTAATAGCTAATACTTTCATAGTCTGATAATTCCTTAATTATTGGTTTATAAAATCATTGATGAGTTTCATATAATTCACATTTTCCTCTTTTACGTCGGCAATAAACTGATCGCAGCCTTGAGATAAAAGGCTTTTATCGTAGCTATAATACCATTTGTAAAGCTCATCGACGGAATCTGCCTTATCTAAATCAAAAGAATACCCCATATTATACTTAACAGAAATCTCTTCCATATAGGTTTCAGGACAAACAAGAATAGGAATATGAAGCTGACCTGAGTGGTAAAGTCTGTTTGATAACAGATAATCTATGAACGGATTATGGTTACCATAAAGATTATTGATTAAATCTGTTTTTTCATAAAAGTCCAGAGTCATATCCGGTGAAAAACTACCATAGAAATCAACGTTCTCAATTTTTTCACGTTCGCAGAACGACTTTAATGTCTCTGAACCAAAACCATAGTAGTTCAACTGGAATCTTTTGTCGTTGGCAAAAAGCCTAAGAATCTTCATATCAACATCGACAAACCTTACCGTGCCTATAAATGATATTCTTATAGGTGAAGTCTTTTCTCCGTTATTCAATTCTTTGATTTTATTTATTCCGTCCTGTGGGAATTGGGAAAAATTATGAGCAATAACGTAATCATTGTCAGGAAGAAATTTGCGATATGCAGGTGAAGAAATTACAGTGGCAAAAGAATTTGCTATAACGCTTTCTTCGGCTTTTCTGTAGATACTGAAATTCTCAAGAGTGTAATCGCGTATATCAACAATATATTTACCCTTATACTTTTTTGAAAGCACGCTTTTACAAGCAACTGCGGTATGAGTTTGCAAGAAAATTACACCATCATAATTTGTTGATTTCAAGCATTTTATAAAATAATTTCTCGCTTCAATATAACCTAAAAGCTTATCCTTTCCTGAGGATTCGGGCGTTATCTTTTTTTGATAATAAAGCTTATTGCAATTATCAAATTTATCGTTTTCGCCGTTTACGGCGTCTCTATCCCAGAAAAGAAGGTCGCATTCAGCATCGGCTGAATTTATAGCGTCAATATAAATTTTTGCATATGGCAATAAATAAATATTGCAAAAGCTAACAAGACAATACCGTTTCTTTTTCACGATTATAATCAACCTTTACTTTTTTCAACTTCATCAATTTTCTTTTTTAATTTATCCATAAAAATTGATTTTTTAAAGTTTTCTACAAAATATTTACGCCCATTTTCACCACAATCGGCATAATCGGAATTATTTAATATAAAATCCTTTAACGTATCAGCGAAAGCGTCAACGTCACCCGAATCAACACAAGCACCGCATCGTGCATCTCTGACAACCTCTTGCGTTGAACCGCTTATCATACCCAGAATAGTTTTACCTGCAGCCATATACCCCTGCACCTTTGCCGGTAAGGTTAAGCCCGTTTCATTTTTTGCATCAAGTGAAACAAGACAAGCATCAGCTAACTTATAAAAATCAGGCATTTCTTCAACGGGTCTACGGCCATAGAATGAAACAACGCTATCCATATTATTATCTTTAACAAACTGCTTCATTTCTTCAAGCATTGAGCCGTCACCGACAAAATGCACCTTAAAGCCGGGTATATCCTTAATTTTGTTTATTGCTTTAAGAACACAAATGAGATTTTGAGCGATGCCAAGATTACCAAGAAAAACGAAATCTATAATGCCGTTATCCAACGAAAAATCTTCACTAAGATATTTATCATCAGCAAATGCAGGTAAATAAGAAATTTTGTCTTCTGCGATATTATGAGTCTTTATTAAATAACTAATAAAGCTACTTGACTGGGTAAAGATATAATCACAAGATGAATAAACCTTCTTACTGATTTGCTTAATAAGCTTGAAAACAGGATTGTTTTCGTTTTTAATATACATTTTGATAGATTCAGGCCACAAATCACAGCAATACAAAAGCAATGGCTTTTTGTGCTTTTTTGAATATCTGATAGCAGGAATACCCATCAAAACGGGTGAAAGCTGATAGATAAATACCATATCAAAATCATCAGACATTTCTTTAATTTTAAGAGAAGCTGATAAGCAATAGCTCAAGTAATTTAAAGCTAAACCTACCACACCTTTTTTTCTGCCATATTCAAAGCATCTGATTACGTGAACACCGTTTATCCATTCGTCACGGTGACCTTTTTTATATTCGTCAGGTACTATGCCTGTAGGATAGTTGGGTAAACCCGTTAAAACGGTTACTTCATAACCATATGCTGCAAGTTGCTCGCAGATAGGAGTAATTTGAAAATTCTCAGGATAGTAGTACTGACAAACAACTAACAATTTCAAGCATATCACCTCACTTAATATTTTTTCTTTACGCTCAGACCCTCTCGGGTTCAAATCCCTTTTTATTTCAAGGGAAGTAAACTTACCCAAAAAGCTTACCATAACAGTAAGTTGGCCCGCCCAGAGGGATTTGAACCCCCGTTCTTCAGAATCGGAATCTGCTGCGTTATCCAACTGCGCCATGGGCGGATATATTTGCCCATAGTATACGAGCATACTCTGTAATTATATACTATTATATGTTTTTTTTCAAGATTAACTTTTATAAAAAGCATAGTTATTTTACACAAAAAACGACCCTGTTTTTCAACAAGGTCGTTTGTGTATATATTTCTAATATAAAAATATTACGGCTTTTTAATCTTGTTAAGCTGAGCGTTGATGCCTAAAAGCTGTTCTTTTGAGAACTTAATGTTTGCGGCACCCATAAGGCTTGTAAGACGAAGCACTGTAAAGCTACCCATCATCTGCATCATCATACCGCCCATCTGCTCGCTATCAACCTGAGTATTGCCGAGACCCTTCATCATCTGACCCGCTAAGCCCTTGAAGAAAGCTGCACCCTCTTGAGTTTGAACGATATCAGAAAGTCTGTCGTTTAATGAGAAATAGCCGTCAACCTCAGTAATGTCAAACCAGTTAAGAACTGCGCCCTTTTCACGCAAACGGTAATCAGGGTTAAATTCTTCAACCTTACGGATAAATGATGAATCCTTATATTCACCTGCTACAGCAACAAGCTCTGTTTCGCCACAATTGGGAACGTCAAAATAGAAGAAATGCTCTGCACTCTGCTTTTTACCAAGGCTCTTGCCGTTTGCGAAAAGCTCAACCTCGGGAAGATTTGAGTAAACGGTAACCTTTGTTACGTCCTCTACTCTGTCAACGTATCTCTTACCGCAGATATGAACGAATTTTTCATCAGAAAGCCAAGCCTTGTAAGCATAGAAGGAGTCCTTTTTATACTTACGGTCAAAGGTTACAAGACCCTTGTGATTCTGACCGTTTTCGCCACCCTCGTTACGGCTGTCTGCACCGAAATCAAACATATTCCATACGTGAGTTGCCCACATATATTTTCTTGAGAACAACTGCTTGATAAGCTCTTCGTGGTAATATGCCTGATATTCCTCTGTATAGTCACCCTGCTGAGGATTTGAGGTATGCCAGTTAAGAGCTTCGCAACCGTATTCGCTACATCCTATCGGAATATTGGGGTACTTAGCATGGAAATTGTCAAACCAAGGACCGTTCATCGAGGTTTCGCCGCCGTACCAACCGAAATAATGGTTATAGGAAACAGCATCGGGAATCTGAATATAGGGACTATCTATATTGCACATTGAAAGAGCCGCAACTACAGTTTTACGTGTTTTATCAAGCTCGTGAACAAGGTCATTAAGAATTCTATGGTTTTCAAGAAGGTCGGGGTCATCGTCGCCCTGCATTGTAATTTCGTTTGAAAGACCCCATACAACGATTGAAGGATGGTTGTAGTTTTGAATTACAAGCTCCTTCATCTGTGAAATTGTGTTATCTCTACCTGTAGGCATATGCTTTGAAATATAAGGAATTTCTGCCCAGATAACAAGACCCTTTTCGTCACATAAATCATAGAAATACTGGTCATGCTGATAGTGAGCAAGACGGATTGTTGTTGCACCAACCTCGCAGATAAGCTCAATATCCTCTTTATGATGCTCAGGAAGAAGAGCGTTACCAAAGCCCCATCTGTCCTGATGGCGAGAAACACCGCGAAGAGGATATTCTTCACCGTTAAGAATGAAGCCGTTTTCAGGATCAATTTTAAATGTGCGGCAACCGAATCTTGATGAAATATTATCAATAGCCTTACCGTCTACAACGAGCTCAAGCTCTGCTGTATAAAGATAAGGATCTTTTTTACCGTGCCAACGGTGAACGTTTTGGATATCAAGTGTTACCTTAGTATCTGCAGTTTCTTTTTCTGAAACAACTTTACCGTCAGCATCCTTGATAGCATATTTTATAACCTGATTTGCAACGGGATTTGTAATCCAGGTTTCAATTTCAACTTTAGCGTCCGCACCGTTGATTTCGGGTGTAATCATAAGACCGGGGCCACCGTGATAGCTAAGGTCAAAGTGAGCCTCACTTACACAAATAATATTAACGTCTCTGTAAAGACCACCGTAGAAGGTGAAGTCTGCCATTTGAGGATATACTTTATCATTAGCGGAGTTATCAACGGCAATAACGATAAGGTTATCAGCTTTAAGAGTGTTAGTTACGTCAACTCTCCAGGTTGAATAACCGCCGTCGTGATGTGCAAGAACCTTTCCGTTAACGTAAACATCAGCAGAAGAGTTTGCGCCCTTGATTTCGAGATAGTATTTATCTGCTTCGGGAAGGTCAAGCTTTTCAAGCTTTCTTACGTAATAGCAAGTGCCACGGAAGAAATCGCTGTCGCCGTCCTGACCGTCAATTGCATTCCAAGAATGAGGAAGATTTACCCAATCCCAATTCATAGGAAGCTCTGAAGGTACGGATGTAGCCTGCTTTGAAAAAGCCCATTTTCTATTGATATTAATAATCTGTCTCATATTATGCTCCTTTTGTTTCTTTAAAAAACTGCCGATATTTTATTATCGGCAGTTTTTGTGGATTTATTTATTTGCTGCTCTTCTTTCTTCAAGCTCTGCAGCCATCTGTGCAACCTTTTTCTTATTAAGGTCGTAGATAAATGCAATAGAAATAAACATTACAACTGCACTGAATGTATAAAGAGCTGCAACAAGCCACTTCATATTTTCTGCAACGGCAAAGGGCTGATTTGCACCAAGCTCACCGTTGTAGCCGAGAACCTTCATAATAAGGATAACAGCTGACGGTCCAAGACCCTGAGCGAGTTTACGGAAGAATGAGTGAAGTGAATAAACTGTACCCTCTTCTCTCTTGCCTGTCTTCCACTCGTTGTAATCGATGGCATCCGCCATAAGTGCCCATGATACACATGTATAGATACCCATACCCATGCCATAAATGCAGAGTGCGGCAATATATAAAACAAGCGCGATATTTCTGTCAGAAATCAACGGGAAAATGAACATCAGCACGCCACCTGCAAGAGATACAATTGTTCCTGCAACAGAAGCCTCCTTCTTTCCCCACTTAGCAACGATTTTCTTAATAAACGGCATAAAGATTAACATCGGAAGGAAACCGATAAGCTGTACGATACCCGAAAGCTCTGCCATACCGAAATAAATTGCAAACATGATTGATACTGCAGTAGTAGCCGCATTCATACCAAGGAACATACCCATAGCCGCAAGTGTTGCACCAACTGCAGGACGGTTCTTAATGAAGTTACCCATAGCCTTGAAGATGT
The DNA here is from genome assembly GCA_045592945.1 of Acutalibacteraceae bacterium. Lineage (GTDB taxonomy): Bacteria > Bacillota > Clostridia > Oscillospirales > Acutalibacteraceae > DTU089. Next base: position 61,722 of record JAZNVT010000023.1, read on the forward strand.
TGAACTTAGGTGCTTCCTCTCCGCATTTGACATTGTCTTCCACGCGAATGGTGGTATTGCGAATCATA
>JAZNVT010000024.1:0-51538 GCA_045592945.1 Acutalibacteraceae bacterium
CGCTAAAGCGGACAGGGAGGCAAAGCTATCGCAATAACTTAATTTATAGCAAAACCAACAGGTCTGCGAAGCATTTATAAATTTGCGTCGCAGACCCTTTTCTATTATCTATTCAATATTATCTTTTATCTATTATCTTGCGAAGCCACTGGTATCCGGCATCTTTACATTCGGCACGCAGTGCCCCATAATTTGCCATTTGCCATTTGCAATTTGCCATTTCCTATTTGCAATTTCCCATTTACTGTTTAATTCTTTGTTGTTCTTGCAATATAAAAAACTCCCTCAAAGAGTTGTTAACTCTTTGAGGGATGTTCATATAATTATCAAAGAAGTGCTCTGTAGAGCTCTGCGATTTCTTCAACGCTTGTATCCTTGGGGTTACCGGGACGGCAAGCATCAGCGAATGCGCTTTCGGAAAGGAACTGAACGTCTTCTTCCTTAAGAATTCCTTTAAGGTCTTTCGGAATACCAACCTTTTCAGCAAGGTCTGCAACTGCTTTAACTGCTGCTTTTCTTGCTTCTTCGATTGTCATAGCGTCTGTACCTGCAACGCCCATAGCCTTTGCGATATCACGGTATTTGTCGCCTGTGCATTCTGCATTGTATTCCATAATTGAGGGAAGAAGAATTGCGTTAGCAACGCCGTGAGGTGTATCGTAAAGAGCACCGAGGCCGTGAGCCATACTGTGAACGATACCAAGACCTACGTTTGAGAAGCCCTGACCTGCAACGTACTGTGCGAGAGCCATACCTTCTCTGCCTTCGGGAGTGTTTTCGCAAGCACCGGGAAGATGCTTTGCGATAAGCTCAATTGCTTTAAGGTGGAACATATCTGTCATTTCCCAAGCACCTTTAGTGATGTAGCCTTCGATAGCGTGAGTAAGAGCATCCATACCTGTTGCTGCTGTAAGACCTTTAGGCATTGTTGACATCATATCGGGGTCAACAACTGCAACCTCGGGGATATCGTGAACGTCAACGCAAACGAATTTACGTTTCTTTTCAACGTCAGTAATAACGTAGTTAATTGTAACCTCAGCAGCTGTACCTGCAGTTGTGGGAACTGCGATAGTGAAAACAGCGTGATTCTTTGTAGGAGCAACGCCCTCAAGGCTTCTTACGTCTGCGAATTCGGGGTTTTCGATAATAATACCGATAGCCTTTGCGGTATCCATTGCAGAACCACCGCCGATAGCAACTATACTGTCAGCACCGCTTGCTTTGAATGCCTCAACGCCTGCAAGAACGTTTTCAATAGTGGGGTTAGCTTTGATTTCGCTGAAGATTACGTAGGGGAAGCCTGCTTTATCAAGAAGGTCAGTTACCTTTGCAGTAACGCCGAATTTGATAAGGTCGGGGTCTGAACAAACAAAAGCTTTTTTGAAGCCTCTGCCCTGAAGCTCGGGTGCGATATTTTCAATAGCACCTTTGCCGTGATAAGAAACTGTGTTTAATACTATACGGTTTGCCATAATAAATTTACCTCCTGTTTCGAACTTAAGTTCGATATTGAGACCATTATACACCATATTGCTTGTGAAATCATTAACAATTTGCAAAAAAATTAAAAAAATTAAAAATTCGGTAGGTTTTACAAAATAACAGGGCAAAAACCTTGCAATATTACCATTGTTTTGTTGTTTTTTTAGTGCTATACTTTTAAAATCATATAATATGCTTTAAGAATTTTTTAAACCGAGGGAGAAATTATATGGAAACTCCAAAGATTTTACTTGAAAAAGCTGATGAAATAACTGAAAAGTTAAAGGTGAAATATCCGGAGCTTGCACCGTTTTTCAAAAACTGTTTTCTCAACACTATTGAAACTACCGTTGCAAAGCTTGACGACGGTGGTTATTTCGTTATTACGGGTGATATCCCTGCAATGTGGTTAAGGGATAGCGCTTCTCAGCTTTCTCATTATATAAGATACGCTAACGAAGACGAGGATTTAAAGGAAATCATAAGAAGCGTTATTGCAAAGCACGCTTATTATATAAATATTGACCCCTATGCTAATGCTTTTAACGCAGTGCCAAATTCAAAAAGCCATAAGGACGAAACTGACTTTTACCACGATTTGATTTGGGAAAGAAAATACGAGGTTGACTCTCTTTGCGCTTCAATTTATTTAGCTTATCAATATTATATGCAGACTCTTGATGCTTCAATTTTTACTGAAGAATTTCACGATATGCTTGAAGTAATTATTGCAGTGTTTAAGCTTGAGCAAAATCATTTTCAGGAGTCACGCTACTTTTTTAACCGTACCGATTGCCCCGAAACAGATACTCTTCCCAATGGCGGAAAGGGTAACGAGGTAGCCTTTACGGGTATGACCTGGTCGGGCTTCCGCCCCTCTGATGACAGATGCGTTTACGGTTATCTTGTGCCCTCAAATATGATGGCGGTTTGTGCTCTCAAAAAAGCGGCGGAGCTTTTAAACGCAGGGTATGAGGATACCCGCCTTGAAAGTGAATGTCGTTCACTTGCTTTTGATATTGACGAGGGTATTAAAACCCACGGTGTATACGAACACGAAAAATTCGGGAAAATATATGCATACGAGGTTGACGGAAAAGGCAACGTTAGGCTTATGGATGATGCTAATTCACCAAGTCTTTTATCTGCACCGTACTTAGGCTACGCTGAAAAGGATGATGAAATTTATCTTAATACAAGGAAATTCATTCTTTCACAGTCTAACCCATGGTATTTTGAGGGTAGCGTTGCAAAGGGTGTAGGCAGTCCTCATACGGGGCTTGATAAAATCTGGCATATCGCTCTTACTATGCAGGCTCTCACGTCACTTGATGAAGCTGAAATTAAAGAATGTATTAATATGCTTACAACAACCCACGCAGGCACCTTCCTTATGCACGAATCATTTAATAAAAATGACGATACCGATTTTACAAGACCTTGGTTTGCCTGGGCAAACAGCCTTTTTGCAGAGCTTATGATAAGGCTTGCGGGTGAATAAATAATTAATTAACGGATACGCTTTCACTAACCTGAAAACGTATCCGTTTTTATAATTTTTGTTATTTATTTCGCGAAAACTTTAATTGCTTTTACAGCCGTATAGCCTACTAAAAAAACTGTTAAAGCCGTTTTTAAATAGGAAACCTTAATATAAGTTTTAGCAACTCCCGAAAGGCCTTCCATTGCTTTTAAGCAGTAATCCATATTTCACACCCCTTTAATTTGATAATTCTTAAGACGATAAAAGTACGCCGTGAGCAATTCCCGGTATAGATTCTTTTTGCAATGATGATGTGGGCGAGAGTAGAGCCCCTGTTCCTACAAACAAGACCTTGTTTAACTCTTTTGATTTCAGCTTATCTAAAATATACGAGCATACAACGGATGCACTGCAGCCACACCCCGACCCGCCCGAATGGACGTCTTGCTTTTCTCTGTTATAAATCATAATACCGCAATCGTAATGCACCTTGCTGATATCGGTTTTAAACTCTTCCTTCATAAGCTGTAAAAGTAAATCGGAGCCTGTATAGCCTAAGTCACCCGTTAAAATCATATCGTAATCCTCGGGCGACGTGTTTGTGTCGTTTAGAAAATCACCGATAGTCTGTGCGGCGGCGGGTGCCATTGCCGCACCCATATTATTTGTGTCGGTTATACCTAAATCCCTTACCGCACCGATAATTGCTTTTTCGATTTTCGGGTGGTTTTCTTTGTGAAGAGAAACTACCGCAGAGCCTGCACCCGTAACAGTCCATTGGCTTGCGGGGGAGCGTTGACCGCCGTATTCAAGAGGCATTCTGTATTGCCTTTCTGCAGAGCAAAAATGGGATGAGGCGGCGGCTACCGCATTTTCAGCCGCACCCGAATCTACAAACACACCTGCCATTAAAAGCGATAAAGCCATAGTTGAACAAGCACCGTAAAGTCCTGCAAAGGAAAAGCCTAATTCCCTCATACCGAAGGATGAGCCGATGCATTGATTAAGAAGGTCGCCTGCAAAGGCACAATGAATATCGGTTTTATTTAACCCTGCTTTTTTTACCGCAGTCCTTATGGCTTCCTTCTGGCATTTTGTTTCGGCTTTTTCAAAGGTTTTTTCACCGAAAAATTCATCGTAATAAGCCTTATCAAAATAATTACCTAAGGGCCCCTCGGCTTCTTTTTTACCAACAACCGCACCGTAGCCGATAATTGACGGTGATGAATTTAAAATAATTGTTTTATTTCCGATTCTTTCAGGCATAAAATTACCTCCGATAAAAATATTTTTACTGAAAAAAAGAGGAATATTCACCATCTGAAACAAGTTTTTGTTGCTTTTGTAAGGTCTGTTTGTTATCATTAAAAGAAGGAGTGTTTTAAATGAATTTTGATGAATTAACCTTAAGCACCGTAAAAGCTTTTCTTATTGAATTTGTTATAACATGGGGTACAAAGCTTTTAGGTGCTATCGTGATTTTTGCAGTCGGCTGTATTCTTATCAAGAAGCTTTCAAAGTGGATAACCACAACTGAAAAGCTCAATAAGCTTGATGCAGGCTTGCGTTCTTTTTTAGTAAGCTTCAGCAGAATTTTGCTTTATCTTGTTTTAGTAATTACGGTCGCAATGGTTTTAGGTGTACCCGCAACCTCATTTATTACAATTCTTGCTTCCTGCGGTGTTGCAATCGGTCTTGCTTTACAAGGCTCGTTAAGTAACTTTGCAGGCGGATTGATGATTTTATTCTTCAAACCCTTTAAAATCGGTGATTATATTGAAGCTTCGGGCGAAGAGGGTACTGTAAGTGAGATTTCAGTAGTTTATACAGTTATTAACACAGTTGATAATAAGAGGATTACATTACCTAACGGTAACCTTACAAACTCTGTTATTAAAAACTATACTGCTGAAAAGGTTCGTCGAGTTGATTTTAAATTTTCTACCGCATACGGTACTGACAGTAAAAAGGTTAAAGCTGTAATAGGTGACGTTATAAATGCTCATCCTCTTGTACTTAAAGACCCTGCACCCTTTGTAAGACTTTCAGAATGTTCTGAAAGCTCTGTTGACTATACCGTAAGAGTATGGTGCAAAACTGCTGATTATTGGGACGTTAATTTCGATATTATTGAAAACGTTAAAGAAGCTTTCGATAAAAACGATATCACGGTTCCTTATAAGCAGATTGACGTTCACGTTAATAACATATAAAATTCAAGTAGCCTTTCTAACAGGGGCTGCTTTTTGATAAAAACAAGGGAACAAACGAATTGTTTTTAATAGGCGGTGAATTTTTGATAAACAAAATTATTCGTGATTTCACCCCCGACGGTGATAATAACCGTAACAGCGAGGGTGCTTTTATCACTTTAAAAAACGGTGATATTCTTTTTGCATATTCCCGTTACGGTGATGACGGGTGTGAGGACGGCTCTTCAGCCGATATTTACGCCTCAATTTCAACCGATAATGGCGAAAGCTTCGGTGAGCCCTTTGAATTAATTTCAAGGCATTTATTAAATGCTGATACTTTAATGTCGGTGTCATTTTTGAGAATGGCAAACGATGATGTAGGAATGTTTTTCCTTGGAAAAACAGAGGTTGTAAATTGCCGTAGCTTTTTTGTGCGTTCAGCCGATGAGGGCAAAACCTGGAGCGAGCCTATGCTTTGCACAGAAAATGAAGGCTACTTTGTTGTTAATAACGATAGAATTATAAGGACACCCGAGGGCAGAATTCTTATCCCTGCGGCAAAGCACGGTACAATTTGCGAAACAGATGAAAAGGGCAGAAAATCCGTTGAGGGAATCGAGCCCGGAGTGCTTTATATATTCGCCTCAGACGATGACGGTAAAAGCTGGTATAAATTATCCGAGGGAACAACTATTCCTTACTCCGAGGGCTGCACAACGGGGGTGCAGGAGCCTGCACTTTTGCAACTTAAGGACGGAAGAATACGTTGCTTTATGAGAAATGATTCGGGCAGGCAGTATGAGTCATATTCAAGTGATAAGGGTAAAACCTGGAGTAACCCCGTGCCCTCACGCTTTACAAGTGCAGAATCACCCTTGTCGGTAAAACGGTTGAAAAACGGAAAAATTGTTGCTTTTTGGAATCCTATACCCATATATAACGGTAGAGCTGAAGAGGTTAACGGAGTGTGGACGGGTGCGAGGACACCGCTTGTTATGGCTCAAAGCCTTGACGACGGAAAAACCTTTTCGGAGCCCGCCGCAATAGAAACCGATGATAAAAGAGGCTTTTGCTACGTTGCAATTCACGAAACTGACGACGGAACAATTCTTTTAGCCTACTGCGCAGGCGGTGAAGAAGACGGCTGCACGCTTAATAGGTTGAGGATAAGGAAGATAAAGATATAAATTTCCTAATTGTTTGTTGATATGATATTTTAAAATAGTTTGAAGGTTGGTGTGATGATAGTGAAAGTTAAAGCAGGTCTTTCTGCAGTTTTAGGTTTCTTTTTTGGTTTGATTACATATTTACTTTTATCGTATTTAGAACTTGATGGAGCATTTAAAATAGGTGTAATCTGCGGTATAGGGTTTTATCTTGCTTTGTTAATTTTCCTTTATGTTTATGAAGAGAAAATGAATAAAAAATACGCTGAATTTGAAAAAGATATTACATCGCCGATTTTCTATAATACTAACGGAAACTTCAATTTAGGTAACGGCAAAATCAAAAATGGAAACATCTATTTCTGTGAAAATGGAATTGTTTGTGTGTGTTTAGAAGAAAAACCTTACACTTTGGATGAGATTTTGTTGCAAGATATCGACCGGTATCAATATGATAATGTTCACTTGAATATTTATACAAAAGATGGAAGAGTATTTGTTGTTACCGTACCGGATGTTGCTAAAATTATTGAAATATTGCAAGAAAAAAAGTGGGTTATTTGATCTATATTATATTTTAGCTTGTTTTGACACAGCGAATAGTAGACCAAACACTATTTCGGTATCGACAAGCTTTTTAGTTTTTTAAACGATTTTTACGGTTTTATTAGTTGGTAAAAGATAAAGAAAAGACAGATGAGGTAAAGCTATAAATTACTGGGGTTTTGAAAATGTTTACATAAAATCAGCGGTGTGATATAATAAAGCAAAGTGAGGTGTGGATATGAAATACATTTCAACAAATATCTTTTCAGATTTTGAATTTCACGATTCTTATTTCAAGTTAGAAAGCTTTAAAGATGATGTTTTAACTGTTTCTGTTCAATATTTAAACATTCATAAAAACACCGAGCAAAACCCCTTTGAAACTGATATGGAAATTGAAGTCGCTCAAATCACTTTTGAGGGCTTCAAGGTAAAATCTTTTAGTCTCGGTGTAAAATGGAAAAGAGACGAAAAAGGTGAGCTTTATACTGACGAAACTGAAGTTGTGTTTGAGGGCGAAACCGCACAGAAAAAGTTGGTGAATGAATTTTGTTTTGGTGCAACCGTGCTTGATTTCGGAACACTTGAAAATGGAAATAATTTCATCGACGGTATTGGCGATGAGCCTTGGTTCAGTGCTCAATTTACGTTTCATTCTGCTACAATTCAGTGGGATAAATTTAAAAAGGTTGCTTGGTACGAAGAAAAATCTAACAAGCAGATAGCTTTTACTTGTTGCCATGTTATAGAAGAAAATAAACCCATTTTATATGTAAAACACGATGTTCAGGGGGATTGGCAATTCCTTTGCGGATTCAACCATTCAACAGAGGACGGAAGAATCATTGATTTTGATGAAGCCATTGATCGTGACCCTACGATATCCAAAGTGGTTAATTTAAAATGCGGACAGGCTGCTGTTAGAGAAAGCAAAGACAGTGAATGGAAGTTGTTATAAAACGATATAGCAAAAAGGCTTGCCAATCGGCAAGCCTTTTTAGTTAAAATAAAGTTGTTATCCAATAAATAATTCCATAAACAACTGATGCTACCGTGCCGTAGACAATCACCGGCCCTGCGATTACGAACATCTTTGCCGCCATACCGAGAATGAAGCCTTCTGCTTTAAATTCAATAGCGGGGGAAACTACTGCATTTGCAAAGCCCGTAATCGGTACGGCTGTGCCTGCGCCTGCGTGCTTAGCGATTTTATCAAAAACGCCTGAGCCCGTTAAAATTGCGGTTATAACTATAAGCGTTACTGAAACTGCAAGGCGTATTTCCTTTTCGTTAAGGCTTGTTAAGCCGTAAAGTGTTTTTAAAGCCTGACCGAAGCAACAAATTCCGCCACCGAATAAAAAGGCTTTAATACAATCCTTTACAATAGGTGATTTTTTAGTTGTGCTATGAACTAATTGTTTGTATCTTTCGTTATCCGTAATAATCACACCTTTAAAACGATTTATAATTATTTTTTTATTTGAAAGCCCTTTTATACATTGATTATTTTAATGGAATGTTATATAATGTAATTGTACCTGACATAAAGGGTTATCCTGAGGGAAAGGTATGGCTTATATTAAAGTTTTATTGCCGTACTTTCCCGAAGTGCGGCTTTTTATGTTTTTTAGTCTATTTTAAATTCTAATGGGAGGTTTTTATGGCTTCAAGAGTAGGTGTTATAAGTATTATCGTTGAAAACAACGAATCAACAGAGCAGCTTAATTCTCTTCTTCATACCTATGGTGAGTATATTATCGGCAGAATGGGTATTCCCTACCGCCAAAGAGGGATAAGCATTATAAGCGTTGCTGTTGATGCCCCTCAAGACGTTATTTCAACCTTAAGCGGTAAGATAGGCAATATTAACGGTATAAGTGCAAAAACTGTTTTCTCTAACGTGATTTCCGATGAATAAAAGCATTCAGCTTGTTGATAAGCTTTATAAATTTCATAGCCTTACCTTAGAAGAATATCAGTATCTTTTAGATAACAGAAGCTCTGAAACTGCTTTGTATCTTCGTGAAAAGGCGGATAAAGTAAGGCGTGAATATTACGGCAATAAGATATTTATAAGAGGTCTTATTGAAATAAGTAACGTTTGTAAAAACGATTGCCTTTATTGCGGTATTCGTGGCGGCAACCGTAATTGTGAAAGATACCGTCTTTCAGAAGAAGATATCCTTTCCTGTTGCGAAAATGGTTACGAATTAGGCTTTCGCACCTTCGTTTTGCAGGGCGGTGAGGACGGCTTTTATACCGACAGCTTTCTTTGTAGCTTGTTAAAGAAAATAAAAGCTCAATATCCTGACTGTGCGGTAACTCTTTCTTTAGGCGAAAGAAGCTATGAAAGCTATGAAAAATTGTTTTCTGCAGGTGCTGACAGATATCTTCTTCGTCACGAGGCTGCAAGCGAAGAGCTATATAAAAAGCTTCACCCCGAAAATATGTCATATCGTAACAGAATTAAATGCCTTGAAGCTTTAAAGGAAATCGGCTATCAGGTTGGTTGCGGGTTTATGGTAGGCGCACCCTTCCAGACTACAAAGCATATTGCAGAGGATTTGAAGTTTATTGAGGGCTTCAAGCCTGATATGTGCGGTATAGGTCCGTTCATTCCTCATAAGGATACAGTTTTTAAAAATGAAAAAGCAGGCTCGGTTGAGTTTACTTGCTTTTTACTTTCAATTATAAGGTTAATACATCCGCCCGTGCTTCTTCCTGCAACTACCGCTTTAGGTACAATTTCAGAAAATGGAAGAGAAGAGGGTATTCTTTCGGGTGCAAACGTTGTTATGCCCAATTTGTCGCCAACGGATGCGAGAGAAAAATACAGTCTTTATGATAATAAATTAAGCACAGGTCTTGAGAATGCTTCCAACAAAAAAGAATTGGAAGAAAGATTTAAAAATATAGGCTTTGAAATTGTTACCGATAAGGGTGACGTAAAAAAATAAATAATCTGACAGAAAGAAAATTCTGACTGAAAGAAAGGAAAATATTTATGGCAATTTATAATCCAAAATCATTAAAAGCAGAGGAATTCATCAATGACGGTGAAATCCTTGAAACGATAAAATACGCGGAGGAAAACAAAAATAATATTCCTCTTATTGACAGTATTTTAGAAAAAGCAAGTCCTAAAAAGGTGGGCGACGGCTATCAGTGTCAGGGTCTTACTCATAGAGAGGCGGCTGTGCTTTTAGCTTGCGATATCCCCGAAAAAATCGAGGAAATGTTTAAGCTTGCAAACGATATAAAGCAAAAGTTTTACGGCAACAGAATCGTTATGTTTGCTCCTCTTTATCTTTCAAACTACTGTGTAAACGGTTGCGTTTACTGCCCTTATCACTTGAAAAACAAGCATATTGCCCGTAAAAAATTAACTCAGGAAGAGGTTAAAAACGAGGTTATCGCTCTTCAGGATATGGGTCATAAAAGACTTGCTATTGAAGCAGGTGAAGACCCCAAAAACAATCCTATTGAGTATATTCTCGAATGTATCAAAACAATTTACAGCGTAAATCACAAAAACGGGGCTATAAGAAGAGTTAACGTTAATATTGCCGCAACAACCGTAGAAAACTACCGTAAATTAAAGGATGCAGGAATAGGTACATATATTCTTTTCCAGGAAACCTATCATAAAAAAAGCTATCTTGAGCTTCACCCAACGGGACCCAAGCACGATTATGATTATCATACCGAGGCTATGGACAGAGCTATGGAGGGCGGTATCGACGACGTTGGCTTAGGCGTGCTTTTCGGCCTTGAAATGTATATGTATGAATTCATAGGTCTTCTTATGCACGCAGAGCATCTTGAAGCAGTTCACGGTGTAGGACCTCACACAATAAGTGTACCGAGAGTTAAAAAGGCGGATGACATTGACCCCGACGTTTTCGATAACGGCTTAAGCGACGAAATGTTCAAGAAGATTATCGCTTGTATCAGAATTGCCGTTCCTTATACGGGTATGATTATTTCGACCCGCGAAAGCGAAAAGGTAAGAGGCGAGGTGCTTAATATGGGTATTTCCCAGATAAGCGGTGCTTCCCGTACCTCTGTGGGCGGTTATACCGAGGAGGAAAGACCTCACGATTCAGAGCAGTTTGACGTTTCAGACCAAAGAACTCTTGACGAGGTTGTAAGATGGCTTATGGAAAACGGTCATATTCCATCATTCTGTACTGCTTGCTACAGAGAGGGCAGAACGGGTGACAGATTTATGAGCCTTTGCAAAAGCGGTCAGATCTTAAACTGCTGCCACCCCAACGCCTTAATGACCCTTACAGAGTATCTTGAGGACTACGCAAGCGACGAAACAAAGAAAATCGGCTACAAGCTTATAGAAGATGAGCTTAAAAAGATTCCTAAAGAAAAGGTAAGAGAAATAGCCGAAAATAATATTGCTGATATTAAAAATTCAAACCGCAGAGATTTCCGTTTCTGATAATTTCTGTTTTATAAGGAGGAAATTATGAGTTTAAATTCAGTTTCTTCAGGTGAACGAGTTCATATAGGCTTTTTCGGTATGAGAAACGCAGGTAAATCAAGCGTTGTAAATGCCGTAACAGGTCAAAGTCTTTCGGTAGTGTCTGATTATAAAGGCACTACTACCGACCCCGTAAGAAAGGCTATGGAAATTTTACCCTTAGGCCCCGTTGTTATTATTGATACTCCCGGTATTGATGATGAGGGCGAGTTAGGTGAAAAAAGGGTAGATAAAGCATATAAAATTTTAGCTGAAACCGACGTTGCGGTTTTAGTTGTAGATGCAAAAAAAGGTATTCAAAAAGAGGATGCGCTTTTAATAAAGCTTTTCGAAAGGAAAAATACACCTTATATAATTGCTTATAACAAGTGCGATTTAATAGATAGCTTTAAAGAATTAAAGTCTAACGAAATTTACGTTAGTGCAACGGATAATATAAATATCTTTGAATTAAAAGAAAAAATAGGTGCTTTTGCAAAGGTTAAAGCAGAAACAAGAGTAATCGTTTCCGATTTAGTAGAAAAGGGTGACGTTGTAATTCTCGTGACCCCTATTGACGAATCTGCACCTAAAGGAAGAATAATTCTTCCTCAGCAGATGACCTTAAGAGAGCTTCTTGACAGTAATTGCACTGCAATAGTATGCCAACCAGCAGAGCTTCAAAGCACAGTAAATGCACTGAAAAATAAACCGAAGCTTGTAATAACCGACTCTCAGGTTTTCGGCTTCGTTTCAAAGGCATTGCCTGATGATATACCCTTAACCTCGTTTTCAATTTTAATGGCTCGTTACAAGGGCGACCTTGAAGCTCTTGTAAACGGTGCGGTTGTATTAAAAGAAATAAAAGACGGTGATAAAATTCTCATAAGTGAGGGCTGTACTCATCACCGCCAATGTAACGATATAGGCACTGTAAAAATCCCCGGTTGGATAAGAGCTTACTCGAATGCAGAGCCTGAATTCTGCTTTACCTCGGGCGGTGAATTTCCGAGGGATTTGGATGGTATTTCATTGGTTGTTCATTGTGGCGGTTGTATGCTAAACGAAAAAGAAATGAAAAGTCGTATGGATTTTTGCAGAGAATCAAAAACTCCTATTGTAAATTACGGTGTAGCTATTGCAGCAATGAACGGCATTTTAAAAAGAAGCCTTGAAATTTTCCCCGATTTACTTAACAAAATCAACTTGTAAGGGTGGCTTAGTATGAACGTTATTTTATGCCTCGATGATAACAAGGGCTTGCTTTTCAATAACAGGCGTCAAAGCAGAGATAAAGCAGTTTTGGACGATATTTTTAACGGCTTAAAAGATGAAAAATTAACTATAACCTCGTTTTCAGAAAAGCTTTTTGCTGATTATTGCGAAAAGATAACCGTTGATGATACCCCTTTTGAGAATGAGGGTAACGTAAATGTTTTTGCAGAAAATCTTTCTTTACAACAATTTTTTACAAAAATCGACAAAATAACCGTGTATAATTGGAATAGGGTGTACCCCTGCGACTTCTATTGTGACGTTGATTTCTCACAGTTTACGTTAATTGAAGAAACAGAGCTTGCGGGTAATTCTCACGAGAAAATAACAAAGCAAATTTTCAGGAGGGGCTAATAAAATGAAAACACTTTTAAAAAATAAAAAAATGTTTGGCTTGATTATGGCTGTACTCGTTTTGATGACTTCGTTTACTGCATGCGGTAACTCTGAGTCTAACGATACGCCTACAACAACCGAAACTGTTATTGAAGATGTTTTAGAAAACGATGCTTCGGAAGAGGCAACCGTTAGTCAAGAGGACGAAGCTGAAGAGGTTCCTGAAGCGTACAAGCCTATAGGAACCGATGCTGAAAGCATAAAGGTTGACGAAATTCCTGGCTTTTCAGGTAATCCTTACGTTGCTATAAACGATAATATACCGTCATTTTCTTCAAAAGAAATAACAACAAGGTCTTATGAGAATTATAGTGCTCTTGATAGTCTCGGAAGATGCTCCGTTGTTATTGCTTGTCTTGGCGAGGATATTATGCCTACTGAAGAAAGAGGTAGTATCGGTCAGGTTAAGCCAAGCGGATGGCAGACTGTAAAATATGATTTCGTTGACGGTAAATATCTTTATAACCGTTGCCACCTTATAGGCTTCCAGCTGTCAGGCGAAAACGCAAATACCAAAAACCTTATAACCGGCACACGTTATATGAACGTTCAAGGCATGCTTCCCTTTGAAAATATGGTTGCCGACTACATAAGAGAAACAAATAACCACGTAATGTATCGCGTAACACCTGTTTTTAAGGGCGATGAGCTTGTAGCAAGAGGCGTACAGATTGAAGCGTATTCAGTTGAGGATGAGGGCGACGGTATTTGCTTTAACGTTTATTGCTATAACGTGCAGCCCGGTGTTGAAATAGATTATTTAACCGGTAAAAGTGCTTTAGCAGCCGTAACTCCTGAAGCTACACAAGCAACTGAAGCTACCGTTCAAGCTACAGTTGAACAGACCGCTTCTCAAACTGAGCAAGAGCAAAACGTTGCGGTAGCAACGAAGGATTTCGTGCTTAATACAAACACTAAGAAGTATCACGAGCCGTGGTGCGGACACATTAATAAAATGTCAGATAAAAACAGAGAGGATTATAACGGCACAGCAGAGGAGCTTGCAAGCTGGGGTTATGTACCTTGTAAAAGCTGCCATTAAAAAATAGTTGAAACAATAAAAAGCCACTCACTACTTGAAGTAATGAGTGGCTTTTCTTTTTATAGAAATTAAAATAAATCTTCCGGGGAATTCAGGATGTAGGTAGCACCTGCATTAACTAATTCTTCCTGCGTGCCGAAGCCGTAAACCGCACCTGCGCTGTCAACGCCTACTGCCTTTGCACCGTCAATATCGTAAAAGCGGTCGCCCACCATAATCACGTTTTCTTTATCGGGATTTCCGAAAAATGCGAGGCACTTGTTTATAAGGTCTTCCTTGCTTGAATGGTTGCTTTTAAAATCCTCTGCTGAAATAAAATCGTAATATTTATCAATGCCGTGGTAAGCTGAAATCTCTTCAACGAAAACAATAGGCTTTGAGGATGCAATTGCAACCTTTTTGCCGTTATCCTTAAGCCTTTTAAGCAAATCCTTTATACCGTCGTAAAGCCTTGATTCCTCGGCGGCTTTAGTTTTATAACGCTCTCTGTATTTGTTTATAAGCCATTGAGCGTCTTCGTCTGAGACGTTATAAATCGTTTTGTATGATTCAAAAAGGGGAGGTCCAACGAAAAACTCAAGCTTTTTATAATCGGTTTCTTTAATACCGAAGCAATCGAGAGAATATATAATAGAGTTAAAGATACCCTCTGTTGTATCGCATAAAGTACCGTCAAAGTCAAATAAATAATAATCGTATTCTTTCATAGTATCACCTTAAGCTTTTAACTTGTATAAGATTATTTATTATTTTATAATGTTTTATTAAAAAAGTAAATAGCACTAACAATTTACTTCAGTAAAAAATCCCCTTATTTAGTGTAATTTACTATTGAAACAAGAATAACTTTGATGTAAAATTTATTGTAAATTTAATTCTTATTAGTGTTGAAAGAAGATGGTTTATGATGGCTAAGGATTTTGGCTACATAGATACAATATTGAAAAAATACGGTAATCCCGAGGAAAGTCTTATTGCAGTTTTGCAGGATGTTCAAGGGGTTGACGGTTATATTTCCCGTGAGAGCGTTGAATATTTAACAGAAAAAACGGGTATACCCTCAAGCAGAATTATGGGTGTTGCATCCTTTTATGCAGGCTTCAGGTTAAAGCCCGTAGGCAAGTACAGAATAATGGTTTGTATGGGTACCGCCTGCCACGTTAACGGCTCTCAAAGAATAGGTGATACGGTAAAACGTGTTTTAGGTATTGAAGAGGGTGACGTTACTGCTGACGGTCTTTTCTCTTGGGAAGAGGTAGCCTGCCTCGGTTGCTGTAGTATTTCTCCCGCTATGATGATAAACGATACTGCTTACGGTAATCTTACACAGGATAAGGTTACTTCAATAATAGAAAAAATCAGAGAGGAGGAGTCAAAATGAGATTTCTTCTCGGCTACGGCTCTTGTGGAATCGCTTCAGGTGCAGATTCTGTTTTAAAGAGTCTTGAGTCAGCATTTTCAGGTACAGAATACTGCGTTGAAAAGGTTGGCTGTAACGGTCTTTGCTTTGCCGAGCCTATCGTTGAGGTTATAACGGATGATAACGAAAGCATACTTTACGGCAGATTAAACGGTGAAAGTGCTTCAAAATTTGCTGAAGCAATTAAAAATGGTGAATTGCCTTTAGAAAACAGATTATCTGATGAGGATATGAGGTTTTTAAACGGGCAGAAGAGAGTTGTGCTTTCGGGTTGCGGTAAGGTAAACCCCGAGAGTATAGATTCCTATATCTCTTTCGGTGGCTATTCTGCATTGAAAAAGGCTCTCGAAATGGGCTCCGAGGGTATTATTGAGGAAATTAAAAAATCAGGCTTGAGAGGCAGAGGCGGTGCAGGCTTTCCTACCCATATAAAATGGCAATCTGCTAAAAATTCTCAGGGTGAAGAAAAATATATAGTTTGCAATGCTGACGAGGGTGACCCCGGTGCATTTATGGACAGAGCCGTTCTTGAGGGTGACCCTCACAGAGTTCTTGAGGGTATGATGATTTCAGGTATTGCCGTTGGTGCAAATACTGGTATTATCTACGTAAGAGCAGAGTATCCTCTTGCGGTTAAAAGGCTTAATAAAGCAATTGAAGAAATGCGAGAAAGAAAAATCCTCGGTGAAAACATCTTCGGTAGCGATTTCTCTTTTGACTTTTATATTATGATGGGTGCGGGTGCATTCGTTTGCGGTGAAGAAACTGCACTTCTTGCCTCGTTAGGCGGTAACAGAGGTATGCCTGTTACAAAGCCACCGTTCCCTGCTCAAAAGGGCTTCAGAGGTAAGCCCACAAATATTAATAACGTTGAAACCTTTGCAAACGTATCCTGGATTATTGAAAACGGCGGTGAAGCCTTTGCTGAAATGGGTACAGAGGGTAGCAAGGGTACGAAGGTTTTTGCCCTTGCCGGCAGAGTTTCAAGAGGCGGTCTTGTTGAGGTTCCTATGGGGCTTACAATTAACGATATAGTTTTCGGTATCTGTGGCGGTATCAAAGACGGTGCAGATATCAAAGCCGTTCAGATGGGCGGTCCCTCAGGCGGTTGTATACCTAAAAATATGCTTGATACGGTTATCGATTACGAAAGTATTGCAAAAACGGGTGCTATTATGGGCTCGGGCGGTATGATAGTAATGGATGAAAATACTTGTATGGTTGATATGGCAAAATTCTTTATGGATTTTACGAGTAAGGAAAGCTGTGGTAAATGCGTGCCTTGCCGTATCGGCACTACAAGAATGCTTGAAATATTACAGAGAATAGTTGACGGTAACGGCGAAGAAGAGGATATTGAAACTATTGTTGAGTTAGGCGAAAGTATAAAAACAGGTGCTTTGTGCGGTCTTGGTAACTCTGCACCTAATCCCGTGCTTACTACCGTTAAATATTTCAGAGATGAATACGAAGCTCATATAAAGGATAAGGCTTGCCCTGCAAAAAAATGCACCGCTCTTATTGAATACAGAATAATTGAAGATAAATGTAAGGGTTGCTCTCTTTGCAGTAAAAAATGCCCCGTTGATGCTATCAGCGGTGTTGTAAAATCACCATTTAGCATTGATAGCGATAAATGCGTGCGTTGCTCACAGTGCTTCGACAGTTGTAAGTTTGGTGCAATCGAAATAATAAGCGGAAAGGAGAGGACGTAAAATGAGTCAGGTTAAAATTACGGTTAATAATAAAGAAATTATTGCCGATACCGAAAAAACACTTCTTGACAATATTCTTGAAAACGGAATTTATCTTCCTCACCTTTGCCATAATAAACAGCTTGAAAGCTACGGCGGTTGCGGTCTTTGTCTTGTTGAGGTTGAGGGTATCAGAAAGCCTTTGAGAGCTTGCTCTACAACAGTAAGCGAGGGTATGATTGTGAAAACAAGTACTCCCGAGCTTGAAAAAAGCAGAAAAGCAACTCTTTCTCTTATAATGTCAGACCATATGGGCGATTGTAAAGCGCCCTGCTTTATGGCTTGCCCTACTCATCAGGATATTCAGGGCTACGTTGGGCTTATTGCTAACGGTGAAGAGGAAAAGGCTCTTGAGCTTATAAAAAAGGATAACCCGTTGCCTATGTCTATCGGCAGAGTTTGTCCTCACCCCTGCGAAGAAAAATGCAGAAGAAAGCATCTTGAGGGTGCAGTTTCAATTTGTGCGTTAAAAAGATTTTCTGCAGAAGCAAATGTTGATTATATTCCTGAATGTAAAGCGAATAACGGCAAAAAAATCGCAGTTATAGGTGCAGGACCCGCAGGTCTTTCTTGCGCATATTTCCTTGCGATAGAAGGATATCAGGTTGAGATTTTTGAAGCTGAAGAAAACGGTGGCGGTATGTTAAGATACGGTATACCTGCCTACAGACTTCCTAAAGATATTCTTGATAAGGAAATTGAGAATATTGAAAAAATGGGAGTTAAAATCAGCTATAATAAAAAATTAGGACGAGATTTTACAATAGAATCACTTAAAGCTTCCTTTGATGCAGTGTTTGTTGCAATCGGTGCTTGGACTGCCTCAGACTTAAGATGTGAAGGCGAAGATGCTCAAGGTGTTGAGGGCGGTATAGACGTCCTTTACAGAGTTGCAAAGGGTGAAAAGGTTGATTTAGGTGACAACGTTTGCGTTGTCGGTGGCGGTAATACTGCAATTGATGCGGTCAGAACTGCCGTTCGTTTAGGTGCAAAAAACGTTACTCTCGTTTACAGACGAACTGAAAAGGAAATGCCTGCAGAGCCTGATGAAATTTCTGATGCAAGGGCTGAGGGTGTTAATTTCCGGTTCCTTGCCGCACCCGTCAGAGTATTAAGCGAAAATGGTAAGGCTACAGGTCTTGAGGTTCAGAATATGGAGTTGGGCGAGCCTGATGAATCAGGAAGAAGGCAACCCGTTGCTATAGAGGGCAGCACAGACGTTATTAAATGTGATACAATTATCTCTGCTATTGGTCAAAGAGTTTCTTCGGGATATATAGATTCTGTTGAATTAACTAAAAAATCAACAATTTCTGTTGATGAAAAAACTTATATGACTTCAGTTGACGGTGTTTTTGCCGCAGGTGACGTTATCAACAAAGGCCCCGACATAGCAATAAGAGCGATAGCAGGGGGTAAATACGCTGCTCGTTCAATAGATTGTTATATAAACGGTATTGAAGTACCTGATGAGTTACCCGCTTATTCAGTAAATACTAATTTTGACGCATCAGTTCTTGAGGGTATGCCTTTAATCGACAGATGCGAAATAAAGCTTGAGAATGCGAATTCAAGAAGAAATAATTTCAATGAGGTTGCAAGCACCTTGACAAAAGAAGAGGCACAAAAAGAGGCAAGCAGATGCCTTGAATGCGGCTGCTCGGCTGTTTATAGCTGCGAATTGTTACCTCTCATGAGAGATTACGATGCTCTCTCTATGAAATTAAACGGCAAAACAAGACAGTATCCGAAGGATAAAAGCCATCCTTTTATTGTCAGGGACAACAATAAATGTATTTTATGCGGTCAGTGCGTAAGAGCTTGCAAGGAAATATCGGGCACTGAAAACCTCGGACTTTTCGGCAGGGGCTTTGGTACGCTTCCCGTAAGTGCGTTTGATTTACCCCTGAATGAAAGTAAATGTATATCCTGCGGTGCTTGTGTGAACGTTTGCCCTACGGGTGCTCTTGTTTCAAAGACGGTTGCTCCTAAAAACCCGCCGTTGCCCTTTGAGGATGAAGAATATATTTGTACAGCTTGTACCTCAAATTGTAAATTTACAAGGCGTAAAATAAACGGAAAAACAGTGAAAATGATACCCGTTGATTTAAAAAACAGCTGTTCTTTAGGTGTTTTCGGATTACCTGTAATTGAAAGTCAAATTGCTTATATTTCCGAAAAAGAAACACAAACTATTATTGATAAGCTTTTAGGTAACGTAAAGAACTATAAAGGTGATATTAGCACCTTGAAAACAATAGAAGATATTTGTGGATTGTTTTGAAGTAGAAAAAATACGGGTTATTTTGTTGAAAATGACGGAATGGCCCGTAACCCTAAGTAAATAAAGGGTTTTGGGCGATTCTGACAATCGAAAAAAATTAAAATATTATTGATTTAATAATAAATTTTCTATTGACTTTACAATGCGTTTGTAATATAATCTCTTTAGGCTATAAGTGTTGCTATAACTATGTCCAGTTGTTATAGCTCTTATGCGGCGGAGGTTTTCCCTCAATTTCATGAAAAGGAAGAGATCAATGAAAAAGGTACTTGCGATTTTTCTTTCTGCATTACTCATTTGCATTAGTATAGCACCGATGGGTTGTGCAGCTTCAACAACTGACCCTTCTACAAAAATTTACGAAGGCGGTTACAACGTTGCAGCTGTTGATTCAGAGGTGATTACACAAACAACTTTCACAGTTGCTGTAAATGTTCCTGCAGTTAATAATCTTGTTGGTGTCAATCTCTATTTACAGTTTGACCCCAATGTTCTTGCGGTAGCTGATGCAGGCGTTGCCGGAACATCAGATGAAAACGGTAATATTAACGCTTTCTTCAACGGCTTGCCCGTTAACGGCTACAAGCGTGGCTCAAATAGCGAATATTCATTCGGTTGGGCTTCAGGCGTAGGCGTTTCAAAAGCAGAAGCAACTGATATTTTCTACATAACCTTCAATGTTATCAATACAATGGTTACTGATACTGCTATCAACCTTTATGTTGACGAGCTTATCACAAACGACGGTGACGATAGCAACGATATCAGAGTTTCAAGACTTGTTAAAAACGATATCCTTTGCTTTATGTTCCCTGCAAATACTCCTCCCGCTGAAGGCACAACCTCAGCAGGTGGCGATTCCTCTACATCACCTGACGATATCAACAATCTTCTTCAGGTTATCAGAGATTTACTTGCAGGTAACGGCGCTACATTCGGCGACTTCGTTGATGCTATTGTAAACCTTTTCGGTAACGCAGAGCTTATCGATATCATCGAACAGCTTGTTGATGGTAACATCGATATTTCAGAAGCATTCCAGAACATCCTTGATAAGCTTGGTGTTGCGTTTGACTTCCTTGAAGAGCTCCTTAACAAGATTATCGAATTCTTGAAAGACCTCTTCGATCCTGATGATGCTGAAAGCACAACAGCAGGAAACCCCGAAACAACCTCTCCCGGTTCTTCTTCAGGCTCTGAAGAAACAGGTGATGCAGGTATCGCTCTTGCAGCAACAGTTTGCGTAGCAGCTTCTGCAGCATTCGTTCTTACAAGAAAGAAAAAAGAAACTTTCTAATTGAAATCGCAAGTTCATAGATAAGTTTAAAAGCCATCCCAAGGGATGGCTTTTTTGTTTGTATAATTATTTGTATTGTATGCTTCTGTTAAAATGTATGCTTTAAAGCTTCTTTGATATCAAGTGTAGAAAATGCTAAAGCTGATTTTATATATAAAATAACCCGAAGTCATTTTGGCTTCGGGTGTGTTTTTTACATTCCTAACATTGAAGCAAACATGCCTTTTTTCTTTTTCTTTTGAGGCTTGTATAACGGTGGGTTTTCAAGTCTCATTCTTGCACTTTTGCTTTTTCTTAAATAAGAGATAATTTCTGTAACGGGCTCGGCCATTGTATCGCTGAAATGCTCTTTTGCAATGTCAATAAGCTCGGGGTTTTCGGCAAGTGAGCTACCGAGGATTGTAACAGCTACAAGACTCTGAGTGTCGTTAGTGCCATCTTCATAGATATCGTTAAGAAGATTAAATAACTTTCTCATCTTGATTTTATCATTTTCTTTAATTGTTTCAATAACGTATTTGTTACCGTGGTTTACAAAGAAATCCTCTGCAAGAAATTCGCCGTAAAGCTCAAGGTTGTTTTTGTATTCATCTCTGAGCTCGGGATATATTGTCGTAAAACGACTGCCTAAAGTGTTTGCATCGTATGCAAGAGCACCGCTTTTAGCCTGAGTTCTTGATACGGGGGTAGGCATTTTTTTGCCTGCACCTGCATTCTTTTGTGAGAAGAGCTTTTCGAAGGTTTCGATATATTCCTCGTAAATATACTTTAAGTCTTTATCATTGAAGGTTTCTAAGTCTAAAAGTGAAAGTGAAGCTCTCTTCATATCGTCGTCGGGAGCCTCGTCATCAGCCTTAGCACAGAAAAGAGAAAGCTTGTCAGCCTGATGTTCAAGTCTTATTCTTCCTCTTTCGCCTCTGTACATGATAATAGATTTATCACCGGCAACCTCAATAGGTAATTGGGGAGGGAATACACCGTTAGGGTATTCAGGCTTGAAGCCGTATTCAGTAACGGTTTCTTCAATACCTTTCATAATGTGTTCAAGAGCATAGTTAAGTTCAAGCACTATAAAGTACCTCGCTTTTCATTAAAATCTTTTAAATTATATCATAAACATATTGGTTTGTCACTATTATTTAGTGTTTTTTTGAGATTTATTGAATTCCCTTCATTGTGAGAGATATTCTTTTCTTTTGAGGCTCAACGGAAAGCACTTTAACCTTAACTATTTCGCCAACCTTTAATACCTCTGAGGGATGCTTAATATATTTGTCACAAATCTGAGAAATGTGAACAAGACCATCCTGATGGACACCGATATCAACGAATACACCGAAGTCGATAACGTTTCTTACAGTGCCGGTAAGCTCCATTCCCTCTCTTAAATCGTTCATATCCATAATATCTGTTCTGAGCATAGGCTTGGGTAATTCGTCACGAATATCTCTGCCGGGCTTTTCTAATTCGCCGATAATATCTGTAAGTGTGGGTATACCAATATTACATTCCTCTGCGACTTTTGAAATGCCGTATTCCTTAACCTTTGCACCGATACCTGAAGCACCCGTAGTTGCAACGTCTTCCTTTTTATAATCAAATATTTCAAGCAGCTTTTTAGCTGCATCGTAGCTTTCGGGGTGAACGCCTGTGTTATCAAGAGCGGTTTTGCCACCTGGGATTCTTAAAAAGCCGGCACACTGTTGGTATGCCTTAGGGCCTAAGCCTTTTACCTTCTTTAAATCGGTACGTGACTTGAATTCACCGTTTTCTTCTCTGTATTGAACAATATTTTTTGCAGTTGCAGAGGTAACACCGGCAATATACTTAAGAAGAGAAACTGATGCAGTATTAAGGTCAACGCCAACTGAGTTAACGCAATCCTCAACAACGCCTGAAAGTGATTCCTCTAATCTTGCAGGGGGTACGTCGTGCTGATACTGACCAACACCAATGCTCTTAGGCTCGATTTTTACAAGCTCAGAAAGAGGGTCCTGTAAGCGTCTTGCAATTGAAACTGCAGAACGCACTGAAACGTCAAAATCAGGGAATTCCTCAGCACCTAGTTTAGATGCGGAATAAACTGAAGCACCTGCTTCGTTTACTACCATATATGAAACGGGACGTGGTGATTTTTTAATAGTATCGGCAATAAAGATTTCACTTTCTTTACTTGCAGTACCATTACCGATTGAAATACAGTCAATGTTGTATTTCTTTATAAGCTCAAGCACCTTTGCTTCAGATTCAGCGATTTTTGACTGAGGAGGTGTGGGGTAAATAACGCCTGTGAAAAGAACACGGCTATTACCGTCAACAACCGCAAGCTTGCAGCCTGTTCTGTAAGCAGGGTCAACCGCAAGAACAGTTTTGTTTTTGATAGGCGGTTGCATAAGCAAGGGCTTAAGGTTGCTACCAAACATTTTAATAGCTTGTTCATCTGCTTTTTCTGTAAGAGTGCTTCTTGTTTCTCTCTCTAATGAGGGGAGAATAAGCCTTGTGTAGCTGTCTTTTGCAGCTTCACGGCAAAACTCGGTAGATGAGCTGCCCTCCTTAATGAAAAGCTTATCTAAAAGTAAAAGCGAGGTAGCCTCTTCAACTTCAACTGATACCTTCAAGAAGCCCTCTTTTTCGCCTCTGTTTATAGCAAGTATACGATGAGAGGGGATTTTTGAAACAGGCTCAGAATATTCATAATACATTGAATAAACGCTGTCTTCCTCTGTTTTGGCAGTAGAGGTAATAACGCCTCTTTTTGAAATCAGGTCTTTTAAGACCTTACGGGCTTCAGGTGAGTCTGAAATTATTTCTGCAATAATATCAGATGCACCCTGCAAAGCCTCCTCTGCAGTAAGCACACCCTTTTCTTCGTTTATATATTCACTTGCAATTTCAGTAAGATCTGCACCTTGAAGAGTGAATGAAAACAAAAGCTCCGCTAAAGGCTCAAGCCCCTTTTCCTTTGCAACTGAAGCACGGGTTTTTCTTTTTTGCTTATATGGTCTGTAAATATCCTCAACCTCGGCAAGCGTAACCGCTGCAGCAACGGCGTTGCTGATTTCCTCAGTAAGCTTCCCTTGTTCTTCTATTGAAGATAAAACCTCTTCCTTCCTCTTTTCAAGATTTCTTAAATAAGTTAATCTATCATTAATCTCTCTTAATTTTTGGTCATCACAGGAGCC
Source organism: Acutalibacteraceae bacterium (assembly GCA_045592945.1). Taxonomy (GTDB): domain Bacteria; phylum Bacillota; class Clostridia; order Oscillospirales; family Acutalibacteraceae; genus DTU089. The sequence goes on from JAZNVT010000024.1 coordinate 24,000, forward strand.
GGTCATTTCTTTTCTGTAACGGGCAATAAAGGGGATGGTATTGCCGTCGTCAATTAGCTCAACAATATTTTTAACGTGAGTCTCACTGACTGAAAATTCATCTTGTAAAATTCTTAAAATATCCATAGTATCTTCCTTATATATAATAGTATACACATTTTACCACATTTTAAATTGAATGTCATTACAATACTAGATAAATTTAAAGATTTTTAAAATTATTTTTACTCAATTATAGAAGCGCTTGAAAAATAGCTTTAATAGGTTAATTCTAAATATTTTATTTTGTTTACAATTTGTTCATAAAGTTGTGAAATTTGCACAACATTGGTTTGTTATATAATAATCAGACATTGTAATTGCTTAACATTTCATTTTCTCTTTCCAAAAATTCAACCCCTTGCTTCGGCAGGGGGTTGGGTTTTTTTATGCCTTTTTCACTGTATATTTGTTACGAATATATGGTTTTGCATGAATTTTTAGCTCTTTATAAGAGAAACGTGAATTTAACGGGAATGTTCAGAGAATATAGTGAATATGGCGAACAAAATTATAAAATGTAGAAAACTTTTGTGCAAAATGCAGAAAAAACGTTGACTAATTGCAAATTAAGTGGTACAATGCAAATGGAAGAATATGGATTGACGTAAAATATATTAAAATATTTATGGAGGTTATTATGAAACGCGCATTTAAAACTGCTTTATTGCTCGTCACAATTATTGCAGTATTGTTTGGTTTACAATTAAGTGCTTCTGCCGCTGATACAGATTTAGTATTCACTTTAAATAGTGATAACGCGTCTTATACAGTTGCCGGTGCAGGTACAACGGTTAGTGGTGATATTGTCATTCCTGAAACCTACGAGGGTTTACCTGTAACCAATATTGCTGATAAAGCATTTTATAATTGTTCAGGTATTAACTCAGTTGTTGTTTCCGATTCTGTTACAACTATCGGTCAATATGCATTTTTTAAATGTACTAATTTAACTGCAATTGATTTAGGTGACGGTGTAGCTACAATTGGAAACTATGCTTTCTCAGGTTGCACAAAGGTTGATTCTGTTAATATTGATTCAATTGACGCTTGGTACAATACTAAATTTGTTGGTTATACTTCTAACCCCACAAATGCGGGTGCCGACATTTACGACGAAAACGGCAAGGTTACCGAAGCGTATTTACCTGCAGGCATAACCGCTATTCCTGCAAATATTTTCTACGGATGCACAAGTATCGAAAAGGTTGTTATCCCTGAAGGCGTTACAACAATTCCTAAAGAATGCTTTGCATTGTGCAGTAATCTTGAAGAGGTTGTTTTACCCGATAGCTTGAAGAGTATCGGCGTTTCAGCTTTTTCTTGCTGTGAAAGTCTTAAGGCTGTTAATATTCCCGATTCAGTTGTTACAATTAGCAAAACGGCTTTCTTAAGCTGCATAAGTCTTGAAAGCGTAGAGCTTGGCTCTGGTATTACTGCAATATTAGACTCTGCTTTCCAGAATTGTCCTAAGCTTATTACTATTACTATTCCTGACAGTGTTAAGAATATAGGTCAGAATGCTTTCTACGGATGCACAAATCTTGAAGAGGCTCTTATCGGTGAAAGCGTAGCTTACATAAAAAACTATGCCTTCTATGCTTGTACAAATCTTAGCTACGTTAATATTCCTGAAGGAATAACAAGCATTGGTGCAAATGCATTCCCGAAAAACGTAGCTGATGTGTTCTATAGCGGTAGCGAGGAAGCTTGGGCAGGTGTTGCTAAAGGCGCTAACTCAATTCCCGCAACAGCATTGCTTCACTATAATGCAGTTTCTCCTCACTATAAAACTGATATTCTTGTTGCAACTTGCCTTGAAGACGGCTTAGCAGTTACTTATTGTGATTGCGGTTACGAGAAATCAAGAATAGTTATTCCCGCATTAGGTCACGATTATATGACTGATTGGACAGTTGACGTTGAAGCAACTTGCGAAACAGCAGGTGAGAAATCACATCATTGTTCAAGATGCTTAGATAGAATCGACATAACCGTTATTGATGCACTCGGTCATGATTATTCTGCAGAATGGACGGTTGACGTTGAAGCAACCTGTGAGGCTGCAGGCGAAAAATCACATCATTGTTCAAAATGTGATGACAAAATAGATGTAACTGTTATTGATGCTTTGGGTCATAACTACGGAGGATGGACTTTTGTATCTGCAGCTAATTGTACAGAAAACGGCGAAAGATATAGGGTTTGTGAAAACTGCTCCGCTGAAGACAGAGAAATTATTTATGCACTCGGTCATAAATACTGTGAAGATTGGATTATTGACGTTGCACCAACCTGTGCTACAGCTGGTGAAAAATCACATCATTGTTCAAACTGCTCAAGTAAATCAGATGTAACCGTTATTGAAGCTACAGGTAATCACAGCTTTGGTGAGTGGATAATTGAAAAAGAATCAACAGCTTCAGAAGAGGGCTTGAAATATCAGCTCTGCTCAGTATGTGGCTTAAGAAACGAAGAGATTATCCCCGCAGTAGCAATAGAAAATGATTATACACTTGCTTGGTATTGGTTCAATTGGTATTGTGTAGATGCAAACGGTCAGTTTGTGAGACACACAGGTCTTGTTGAATATTACGGTAGCTACTTCTTCGTGCAGAATGGTATACTTAATTGGTATTACAACGGTATTTACGAAGAAAACGGTGAACTTTACTACGTTGAATGGGGTGTTTATAAACCCGATTACACAGGTCTTGCACAGTATAACGGCGTTTGGACGTATTTCGTTGAAGGCGTTCCCGCATACGATTACGTTGGTTTGGTAGAGTATAACGGTAGCTGGTTCTATGTTGAAAACGGTGTTATAAACTGGAATTATACCGGTCTTGTAAATTACTATGGCGATTGGTTCTACGTTGAAAACGGCGTGCTTAATTTCAATTACAATAGCCTTACTTATTACTACGGTTATTGGTTCCACGTACAAAACGGTTGGCTCAACTGGGGTTATACCGGCTTATCATATTACGAAGGTAATTGGTTCTACGTTGAAAACGGTACTTTGAATTGGGATTACAAGGGCTACGTTGAATACGAAGGCGAAGATTTCTACGTTGAAAACGGCTACATTAATTGGGACCACGAAAACAACAAAAAATTCAAGGACGTAAACAACGAAGCACACGACAATAATTCCAACAACAAAAACGATAAAGAAGATTGGAATAACGGCACTGATAAAAATGACGATAAAAATCAGTCAAATAACAACGGCCAGTCAAATAACGATGGAAACCATAAAGACAAATGGCATAATAACTCACATAAAAAATAAATATTAAGTAAAAAACAGAATAAGCACCTCCCAAGTGGGAGGTGCTTATTTGTTATATTTATAGTTTGTTTTTTAATTATAATTGTTCAACAAATCTAATAACCTTTAAAGGCACGTCAAGAGTATCTCTTATAGTGTCCTTACGAGTAATAAGGTCAGGGAAAACAAGCAATTCTGTCTTAACTATACCTTTAAGTCTTTTGCTTATTTTTTCAACCTCTTCCAGATTTTCTTCTTTACGGGCAATGATAAGTCTGCCTATATTTTCATAAAGACGGTCGCTTTTAAGACCTAAATCAATTTCACCGAGGCTCTGTCTGAATTCTTTTTCAAGCTCGTCGGAATACGTGAAATCATCTCTTAAAATTAATGCTCTTAAAAGAGTTGAATGGTTGTTGCCGTTGCTCGTGTTGTTGAGAGTGTATTTGTTGTAGTAGGTGTAGGCCTTTACAAAATTTTCTCTATGGTGCTCGTATAGCTGACCTAAACGGTAATAAACGAGTGCCTTATAGTTGTTATCGTCAACGTTAAAATAATGCTGGGTTGCATAAACGAGTATAACCTCTGCTGCTGAAACGTTATCCTTTTCGCCTCTTTTAAGAAGCTCTTTTGCAATATCTGAAACAATAACGCACTTTTCCTCGTCAAATAAATCCTCAAGGTATTTAAATAACCTTGTGATTTCGGGAGCAGTCCAGACCTTAACCTTCAATAAATCTTCAATCATTTTTAACCTCCGGTGGCTTACAAACCGCAACGGTTACGTTGGTGTTTGAATACACAGTAAATTTTTTGTGGCAGGAGTTGGGCAAAAAGAAATAATCACCTTTTTTCAAGGGCTTTTCATAGCCTTGGTTATCAGTTAAATAACCCTCTCCGTCTGTTACAACGTAAACGCAGGTGCCATCTAACAAATCAGTTTTACTGTTATTTAAAACGTATCTTTCAACACTGAAGCAGGGGGTATCCGCCTTGCTTATTAAAACCTCTTTTATGCAACCGTCGGTATTGAATTCAACCGTCGGTGTTTTTTTGCATTCACTCATAACCTTTTCTAAATTATATGAGTAATCAAATACGCTTAAAGCATCGTCTTTATTTAAGCCTATATACATTTCGTTGTCGGAAAGGTGATAGTCACCGCACCATCTTTCAGGCTGAATTGTAAAGTCGGTAGGCTCCTGCACCTCTAATATGAGGCAACCGGGGCCGATAGCGTGCACCGCCTTAGCAGGTATAAAATAAACGTCACCGGGCTTTACGGGGATTTTATTTAAAAGCTTTTCCATAGCAGCTTTATCAACTTCGCTATTGTCAACTGCATTACGAAAATCCTCTTCGGTTACGCCGTCTTTGAAACCGAAATAAATACAAGCGCCCTCTCTTGCACAAAGCACTAACCATGATTCTGCCTTGCCGAAATCTGAATTGAAAAATCTTCGTGAAAAAGGCTTGTCAGGATGTGCTTGAACAGGAAGTCTTATTGCAGAGTCAAGAGCTTTTACGAGAACATCAAGACCATTTCTGTTGCCGAGCATAAGCTCTTTTTCCTGCTCTATAAGCTCGTTGAAATGTATATTAGTATCTTTTACTGTTGAAAGCCCCTCAAACTCATCGGTGCTACCCTCGTTGAGAGCCTTTGTTGATGAACAAATCCATTCCTCAGGATAAAATGAATCCTCACTGTCATCACCGAAAAATTCGGAGAAAAGCTTTCCGCCAAGATATACTCTGAAAACTCTGTTTTTCTCAAAAAATACAGGGTTAGAAGCAATTTTTTTAATGTCCATTATCTCACCTCAAAAGGTTTCTTTGTGCAGCTTCAATATCAGGAAATTCACCCGTAGCTGAGGATGCGAATACACAGGCACCAACGCAAGCCTCTTCGCTATATTTAGGTAATTCCGACGTTAAATTGAAATCGTGTTCAAAAACTTTTCGCCAGATTTCACTCTTTCTTAAGCCGTTACCAGAGCAAACAAGCTTTTCGGGAATGAAATCAATAAGCTCTTTTGCTGATGTATACATATCCTTCAGCTCTTTTGAAACGCCTTTAAGCACACCGCAAATTAAGTTTTCTGGTGTGAAATTTTCTGTGCCAATGTTAGTTATACTGCCTCTTGCAGTGGGATTTTCCCTGCTTCCGCAAAATTCACAGTTAACAAATAGCTCATTTCTGTCAGAAAAAATATTCTCTGATAATTCATCCATTTTCTTGTATAGATTTTCCTTTGAACCACCTAACATATCAGCGCATAAAGAAAAGAATGATTTCAAAATAGCATACGCTCTTCCACCGCAAAGGGAAGCACCGACAAAGATATATTTATCATCGGTTAAAGGTCTTATTTCACCCGTTTGCAAAGGCTTTACATCTTTAGTTACAAAGGAAACCTGACTGCCCGTGCCAACGTTTACGAGTATTGAGTTTGGCTCGCAAACAGAGCCTATAAAGCTCGCTTGATTATCACCGATTGCAACTGCAACGGGGATTCCGACGATAATAAAATCGCAGCTTGATTTACCTATTGTTGCGGTTGTTGTTATAACCTCGGGTAAAAAGTCTTTACTGATTCCTGCAGCTTTCAAAGCATTTTCATCAAAGCGTTTTTCTTTTAATTTGAAGAAGCCAAAACTCGCACCGTCGCTTGAATGTGTCACGGGCTTTGTGTTTGTTATAAGTGATGCAATGTAATCGTGGATAGTCGAAAGCATAACCGCACTTTCAGGCACTTCGTTATTAACTATATTATAAAAATGAGTTGTAAGACCGAAACCGCTTGCGGCTTTAATGCCCGTTTCTCTCGTAAGAAATTCAGCGTAGGTTTCACCATCTTTATAGAGCTGATTGCCTCTTTCATCCTGCCATATCATAAGATGTGAGCAGGGCTTGTTATCTTTATCTATATAAAGAATTCCGTGCATTTGACCCGTGATGCCGATAGCATCAGGAGTGTGCTCGCAACAAACTGATTTTACTGCCTCTTTGACTCTTTCAACTATTTTTTCAACGCTTTGAATCCTTTCAAAAGCTCTGCCGTCAATAAACGAATCATTATTTACTGTTGATGCTTTTAAAATCTCTTTTTTGCCTGTGTCGAGAATTAAAGCGGTGATGGTTGTTGTGCCTATATCAATACCTAAAATCTTCATATAACTATCAGCACATAACCGCAGTTGATGCGGGGTCAAGACGGCGGATAATATCCTGCTGAATTGCGGGTGAAAGGTCGAGGAAGTTAACGAAGGTTCCGTGAATTCTCATAATATAAACACCACTTGGTGCATATTTTTGAGGCTCTGCAAGAACCTTTTTAAGAATTTCAGCGGTTGTTACGTTTACGTAAAGGTAGAAGGGAGCAACGTTTTCGTTTAATTCGTTGAAGAATAAAGGCTTCATAACCTTATCGCGGAATTCAACACCCTTACCCTCATAATTGTTGCTTGAGAAATATTTGGGGTCAATACCAAAATGAGATGCATAACCGCCACACATTTTATCGAATGGTAATTTCATAAGTGAAAGTGTACGGAAGCCGAGGCCATTCTGAGCCTCACCGTAAAGGGGGTCAACGCCGTAGTTGAGCATATCGCGTGACTTTCTTCCGCAGGGGAGAGCACCAACCCAATAGCCGTAAAGAAGATGTGTTGAGGGGGTTGAAAAGTCAGGGCGGAAATTATTGCCCAGGTAGTTTTTCTGTGCTCTTACCATATCAGCAATTTTTGAGGTAAGCTCTGCGGTTTCCTTGTCAATAACGTCAATATTATTACCGAATTTCGGAGCAGAAAGCAAGAATTCTCTTAATTCCTCGTAGCCCTCAAAGTTGCATTTTAAAGCATCAAGAAGCTTTTGTGCATCCTCGGGACGCTCGTTAACTAATTTATCGATAGCAATAAATGAATCGGCAACAACGCTTGTACCGTGAATAAGACAACCGCTACCGTTATATTTTGTGCCTTGATTGTTTATATCTCGAGTATCGTAACCGCTTTCAATACCACCCATAACAGTACTTAAAAATGGTACGGGTAAATGAGAAATTGCTCTTGAAGCACCATTTGCTGCTTTTACCATTTCATCGCAGAAATACTGAGCATTTTTATAGAAACGCTCTCTTATATTTTTAAGAGCAGATAAAGCATCTGTTTCTTCACATACTGTGCCGATTTTTTCACCTGTTATTGTAGAGTAACCGTTATTTAAAGTAAGCTCAAGCACCTTACCTAAATTAAACCAGCTGTTAGTTGTATTGCCGTTATCCTTACCCATTATAAGAGGCTCCTGACAGCCTGCGATTGAGGTATCTTCAATATCGTCAATATCAATACCCGCTTTAGATAAAACCTGATAAAGCGAATCATCGTTAAAGAAAGAGGGCGTAAGGCAACCTGGGGTGAAAAGGAATCTTCCTAATTCCTCGTAAAGCTTCTGAGGTGTATTTTTATGTAATTTAACAGAAAGAATGGGTTGAGGAAGATTCATTTCGTAATATGCATCGAGAAGGGCATAAGTAGAAAGGTTTGTAAGGTCGTTTCCGTTTTTGTCGCGACCGCTTACAATAAGGTTTTGAGATATTGCCCAGCTTCTGTCGGCAACGTTAAAGAATACGAGAAAATGCTTGAAAAGAGCTGCAGTTTCTTCTCTTGAAAGGTTATCCTTTGCTCTGTAGGGCTCGAAGATTCTGTCAGCATTACCTACTGAAAATGCAAAGGGGTTGGGGGCTTGCTCAAGGCACATTGTTTCCCAAAGAATAATAAAGCTCTGAATTGCCTCGTAAAGAGTTTCTGCACCGTTTTCAGGAACCTTTTCGAGAGTGTCAACAAGAAGCTTGAGCTCTTCTTTTTTGTCGCCCTCTGCTACCGCAAGCTTTTCTTCTGCAATTTCTTTATATCTTTTTGCAAGAATTAAAGCACAGTCTAAAGCAACCTTCATTGCCTCGTAGTTTTCGTATTGGTCTTTATTTGCAGTTTTCTGCTTTTCTTCAATATCATTGAGCATAGCCTTTATACCGTTTTTTAAAGCGTATCTCATATCGGGGATAAGGTGTCCCGTAACCTGCTCAATAAAGAATGCAACCTCACCTGTAAGTGTTTCGCATTTTTCGTAAACCTCGCTGAGAGCTTTAACGTAATCAGTCTTTTTGTCAAGCTCTCTTAATGCGTCAATTCTTTCCTTTGTGAATTCTTCCGTAGGAGTAATATCATCATAAACTGCGGTAGGGTCGCAGTAGCCTGCAAAGGTTTCAACTCTGAAGGAAGGGTTAATAAGAGCATAGCTTCTTGCAAAAGCATCTCTTTGAGTGCCTGCAAAAATTGCATTGTCGCTTATTGATAAGGGTAAAACCTTAACTGCTTCTCTGAATTTTTCTGCAGCTCTTCTCGTGAGGACTAAAGCAGAGTATTTTTCGTCTGCCTTTTGCTCTGTTTCTTTGATGATAAACCATCCCTCAAGATGATTTATAGCACGCTCTTCCTTGAAAAGAAGCTTTGCTTTTTCTGTTGTTAATTGTGGATTGAATTTGTACATATTCGTCACCTCAGGTGTTAATTAGCTTTAAATTTCTTTTTCTGATTTCGGTTGCAAGAGCTTTGACCTCTTCGTCTGTAACAAAGCCGTCGCAAACTGTGTATTCTTTACCTAACTTTTCATATTTTTCTTTGCCGTATTCGTGATAAGTAAGTATTTCAAAAAATAAATTTTCGTTATTGCTTTCTTTTTGCAAAAATTCAAAGAAATCTGCAAATGCAACGGCATCTTCCGGGGAAGCGTTGAAGCTATTTATAAGAGGAATTCTTATAAGCAAAGGATTACCTGTTTTTGCTCTGTAAAAAAGATTTTCTTTTATAACGTTTATATCTGCACCCGTAACGTTTTTTAATTTGTCAGGGAAGGGCGACTTGAAGTCTGCAATCATATAGTCAACCTCGTTGAAAATTTCGTAGCAATTATCAAGCGAAGCATTCGTTTCGATGCAAGTGTGAATGTTGTTTTCTTTAAGCTCTTTTATTAGATTTAGTACTGCAGCTTTTTGACACGTTACCTCGCCGCCGGTAAGAGTAACACCGCCACCGTCGATAAACATCATCCGGCAGGAAATAGCTTCTTTGACTATGCCTGTTACGGACAGCTTTTCTGCTTTTTCGGTAACTGCCATACCCTCGGGGTTAGAGCACCAAGGGCATTTTAAGTTGCACCCGCACAGATGGTAAACAAGTCTGTTTCCGGGGCCGTCTTGCGAATAATTAAAGCCTTTTTGGAAAATAAAAATAGTGTCATTGATTTCCAAAATATCGACGCCCCCTTTTGCAAATAATAATTCAATATATATATTACACTAATAATTTAACATAATCAATATTAATGTGTTCGTCACAATGCCAAAGAATGAAAAAAAGTTTTGTAAAAATTAACAAAATATTATGCTTTTTACTGTCAAAAACTGTAGGGCAGAAAAAGTGTATTTGTATTGACAATATATTGCTGATTGTGGTAATATTATTAAGGTCTTTAAGTCGATACAGAGATGTCGGCAAGAGTGAATAAAAATATATGCGGTACAGTATGTCTGTATCAGTGTTTTTGTGTATTCAGCCTTGCCGGAAGCAAGGCTTTTTATTTTATGTTCGGCTTCACTTTTTTAAGAATCAGAAAGGGATTTTTATGATACAGCAACTTAAAGCACAAACAATAAAAGCTGTCACAGACTGTATAGGGGGTAATTCTTTCTATTCAGCTGTTGCGGAGCATTTGTCTTGTGATAGTGTTTCTGTTTTCAATTCACCTGAATATATTATTTTTCCCGGCTTTTGCGATGTGCACGTTCATTTTCGCGAGCCGGGCTTTTCTTATAAAGAAACGATTGAGTCGGGTAGCCTTGCAGGGGCTCACGGCGGTTATACCGCGGTTTGCACAATGCCTAACCTTAACCCTGTGCCCGATAGCTTTGAGAACCTAAAGCAACAGTTGGACTTAATAGAAAAGGATGCAAAAATAAACGTTTGTCCTTACGCCTCAATAACTGTAGGTCAAAAAGGCGAAAAGCTTTCCGATATGAAAGCAATGGCAGAAAAATGCATAGCCTTTTCCGATGATGGCAGGGGAGTGCAAAGCGAAGAGCTAATGCGACAGGCAATGCTTGAAGCAAAGGCGTTAGGTAAAATGATAGTTGCCCATTGCGAAGATAACTCGCTTCTTTTCGGTGGTTATATTCACGACGGCGAATACGCTAAGGCTCATAACCATAAGGGGATATGCAGTGAAAGCGAATGGAAGCCTATTGAAAGAGATTTAAAGCTTGTTGAAGAAACGGGCTGTAAATATCACGTGTGCCACATTTCAACAAAGGAAAGCGTTGAGCTGATAAGACAAGCTAAAGCAAAGGGCTTAGACGTAACCTGTGAAACAGGTCCTCATTACTTGATTCTTGATGACAGCGATTTAAAAGAAGACGGATGTTATAAAATGAATCCGCCACTTCGCTCAAAGGAAGATAAGCTTGCTCTTATAGAGGGCATAAAGGATGGCACTATCGATATGATAGCAACCGACCATGCACCTCATTCCGAAGAAGAAAAAAGCAAGGGTCTTGCAGGAAGTGCTTTCGGAATAGTAGGTCTTGAAACGGCTTTTCAGATTATGTATACACACTTCGTGAAAACAGGTGAGATTACTTTAGAAAAGCTTATTGAGCTTATGGCAATAAACCCACGAAAACGTTTCGATATTCCCTTGAATACCGATTACACAGTATGGGATTTAGATAAGGAATACACAATAAAAGCAAAAGATTTTCTTTCAAAAGGCAAAGCAATGCCCTTTGAAGATATGACGGTAAACGGCAAATGCGTTCTTACGGTTTGTAACGGCAAGATCGTTTACTCTGAGTAAGTTGATTTTTTCATTGATATATAGGAGGAATTTTGTATGGCTAAAAGAACAGACATCAAAAAAGTTTTAATTATCGGTTCAGGTCCTATCGTTATCGGTCAGGCTGCTGAATTCGACTATGCAGGCACTCAGGCTTGTCTTGCACTTAAAGAGGAGGGCTATGAGGTTGTTCTTGTAAACTCAAACCCTGCTACTATTATGACTGATACCATTATCGCTGATAAAGTGTATATGGAGCCGTTAACTCTTGAATACGTAGCAAAGATTATCCGTCACGAGCGTCCCGACGCAATTATCCCCGGTATCGGCGGTCAGACAGGTCTTAACCTTGCTATGCAGCTTGAGAAAAAAGGTGTTCTCAAGGAATGTAACGTAAAGCTTCTCGGTACTTCAAGCGCATCCATCGAAAGAGCAGAGGACCGCGAAATGTTCAAGGAGCTTTGTGAGTCTATCGGCGAGCCCGTTATTCCTTCAGAAATTACTTATTCATTAGACGAAGCAAAGGCAGCGGCAGGTCGTATCGGTTACCCTGTTGTTCTTCGTCCTGCATTCACTCTCGGCGGTACGGGCGGTGGCTTCGCTAACAACGAAGAAGAGCTTATCGAAATCGGTAATAATGCTTTCGCACTTTCACCTGTTCATCAGGTTCTTATTGAAAAGTCTGTTAAGGGCTATAAGGAAATTGAGTTTGAGGTTATGCGTGACTCAAACGACCATGCAATTACAATCTGTGGTATGGAAAATATTGATCCCGTTGGTGTTCATACAGGCGACTCTTGCGTTGTAGCTCCTATTCTTACTCTTAGCAAAGAGGATGAAAAGATGCTTAACGACTCAGCTATCAAGCTTATAAAAGAACTTAAAATCGAAGGTGGCTGTAACGTTCAGTTTGCTCTTAATCCTCACTCTTCAGAATATTATCTTATCGAGGTTAACCCCCGAGTTTCCCGTTCATCAGCTCTTGCGTCAAAGGCTTCCGGTTATCCTATAGCTCGCGTTACTGCAAAAATTGCAGTTGGTATGGCTCTTGAGGAAATTCAGATTGCAAATACAACCGCAGCTTTTGAGCCTAAGCTCGACTACGTTATAGCAAAATTACCCCGTTTCCCCTTTGATAAATTTGCATCTGCTACTAACAAGCTCGGTACTCAGATGAAAGCAACAGGCGAGATTATGGGTATCGGCTCAAATCTTGAAGAAGCACTTCTTAAGGGTATTCGTTCTCTTGAAATCGGTGCTAACCATATGTACCTTTCAAAATTTGACAATATGAGCGTTGATGAGCTTCTTGAATATATTTCAGAGTTCCGTTCAGATAATATCTTTGCTATTGCAGAGCTTATCTATCACGGTGTTTCTCTTGAAAAAATTCACGAAATCACAATGATTACACCTTACTTCCTTGAGGTGTTCAAAAACATTATTGATATGGAAGAAAAGCTTCGCGTTAATAAAGATGCTGATATTCTTAAGGCTGCGAAGAAGATGGGCTTCAGTGATAAATACATTGCTCGTCTTTGGGATTGCAAGGAGCTCGACGTTTACAATATGCGTAAAGAGTTAAACCTCTTCCCTGTATTCAAAATGGTTGATACCTGCCATACAAACGCATATATCCCTTACTTCTATTCATCATACACAGGTGAGAATGCATCTCGCCTTACCGATAAGAAAAAGATTATCGTTCTCGGTGCAGGTCCTATCCGTATCGGTCAGGGTGTTGAATTTGACTACTCAACCGTTCACGCAGTTATGACAATTAAAAATGCAGGCTACGAGGCTATTATTATCAACAATAACCCCGAAACAGTTTCAACTGACTACACAACGGCAGACAAGCTTTACTTTGAGCCTCTTACTCCAGAAGACGTTATGAATATCGTTGAGTTTGAAAAGCCCGAAGGCGTTGTTGCTTCTCTCGGCGGTCAGACTGCTATTAACCTTGCACAGCCTCTTTTCGACCGCGGTGTTAAGATTATCGGTACTGACTGTGCCGCTATTGACCGTGCTGAGGACCGTAATGCATTCGAAAATCTTCTTAACGAATTAAATATTCCCCGTGCAAAGGGTAAAGCCGTTACAAACCTTGAAGATGGCATCGCAGCAGCTGCTGAAATCGGCTATCCCGTGCTTGTTCGTCCCAGCTTCGTTCTCGGCGGTCGTGCTATGCAGATTGTTGCTAACGAAGAGCAGCTTCGTCATTACCTCAGAACAGCCGTTGAAATTGATGAGGACAAGCCCGTTCTTGTTGATAAATATATCTACGGTAAAGAGGTTGAGGTTGACGCTATCTGCGACGGCAGAGACGTATTTGTTCCCGGTATTATGGAGCTTGTTGAGAAAACAGGTATTCACTCAGGTGACTCAATAAGCGTTTACCCCTCATTCAGTATTTCAAATAAAGTTAAAGGCATAATTCTTCAGTATGCTAAAAAGTTAGGCTTGGGAATCGGTATTGTTGGTCTTTACAACATCCAGTTCATTGTTGACGAAAACGATGACGTTTATATCATCGAGGTTAACCCCCGTTCATCAAGAACGGTTCCCTTCCTTTCAAAAGCAACCGGCTATTCTCTTGCTGATATTGCAACAGAGGTAATTATGGGCAAGAGCCTTAAAGAGCAGGGTATCTTTGATATCTATCCCGAAGAGAAGAAACGTTGGTACGTAAAGGTTCCCGTATTCTCCTTCAATAAAATCAGAGGTCTTGACGCTTACCTTTCACCTGAAATGAAATCAACAGGTGAAGCAATCGGCTACGATGACAAGCTTAACAGAGCTCTTTATAAAGCTCTTCAGGCTTCAGGTATGCACCTTCAGAATTACGGTACAGTATTTGCAACAATTGCAGATAAGGATAAAGAAGAGGCTCTTCCTCTCATCCGTAGATTCTATAAGCTCGGCTTTAATATTCAGGCAACCTCAGGCACTGCAAAGTTCCTTAAGGAAAACGGAATCCGTACTCACGTTCTCGGTAAAATCAGCGAGGGCAGTAACGAGGTTCCCGAGGCACTTCGTCAGGGTCATATCGCTTACGTAATCAATACAAAGGATATTAATGCTACCGGTGATAATAACGACGGTCATCAGATTCGCCGTTATGCAATCGAAAACAACGTTACAATATTTACCGCACTCGATACCGTAAGAGTACTTCTTGACGTTCTTGAAGATATTACTCTTACAATTTCAACTATCGATGCTGAAGGAAACTTATGAGACAGTCTATTTTTGAAATAAAATCAAATACAGCACTTACAAAAACTGTTTACAAAATGGAGCTTAAGGGAGACGTGAGTGATATCACGTCTTCCGGACAGTTTGTTAATATAAAGCTCGACGGCTTCTATCTCAGAAGACCTATTTCCGTTAATGATTGCGAAAACGGAATTCTTACAATAATTTATAAGGTTGTTGGTAAGGGTACTGAGCAGATGGCAAAAATGCAAGCCGGTGAAAAGCTTGACGTGCTTACGGGCCTTGGTAACGGCTACGACTTATCTCTTTCAGGTGATAAGCCCGTGCTTTTAGGCGGTGGTGTAGGTGTTCCGCCTCTTTATATGCTTTGCAAGAAGCTTATTGCCGAGGGCAAAAAGGTTAGCGTTATCCTTGGCTTTAATACTAAAGATGAGGTTTTCTGCGAAGAAGATTTCAAAAAGCTCGGTGCAGAGGTTTACGTTACAACTGCCGACGGCTCTTACGGGATTAAAGGCTTCGTTACAGATGCTTTAAAGGATATTGACTATTCATATTTTTATACCTGCGGTCCCGAGCCTATGCTCAAAGCGGTATTTAAATCAACAAACACAAGCGGTCAGTTCAGCTTTGAAGAAAGAATGGGATGTGGCTTTGGTGCTTGTATGGGTTGCTCATGCAAAACCGTTACAGGCTATAAAAGAATTTGTAAAGACGGCCCCGTTCTTAAGAAGGAGGAGATTTTGTGGGAAGATTAAGTGTTAATCTTTGCGGAATAGAAATGGACAACCCTGTTATTCCCGCAAGCGGTACCTTCGGTTACGGTTATGAATTTGCCGAAATTTACGATATAAACGTGCTTGGTACGTTTTCTTTTAAGGGTACAACAAAGGATGCAAGATTTGGTAATCCTACCCCTCGTATTGCAGAATGTACTGCAGGTATGATAAATGCGGTAGGTCTTCAGAATCCCGGTGTTGAAAAGGTTATAAGCGAGGAATTACCTAAGCTTTCAAAATGCTTTAACAAAAAGGTTATGGCAAACGTTAGCGGTTTCGCAGTTGATGACTATGCTTATACCTGCGAAAAGCTTGATAAAGAAGAGCAGGTTGGTTGGCTTGAGGTAAACGTCAGCTGTCCTAACGTCCACGGTGGCGGTATGAGCTTCGGTACTGACCCGAAAGCCGCCGCAGAGGTTACCGCAGCAGTTAAAGCGGTAACAAAAAAACCGGTTATTATAAAGCTTTCACCTAACGTTACGGATATTGTTGCTATCGCAAAGGAATGTGAAGCAGCAGGTGCAGACGGTATAAGCCTTATAAATACTCTTCTCGGTATGAGAATTGATTTAAAAACAAAGAAACCCGTTATTGCTAATAAAATGGGTGGCTTCTCAGGTAGTGCCATTTTCCCCGTAGCAGTAAGAATGGTTTATCAGGTAGCAAACGCCGTTAATATTCCCGTTGTAGGTATGGGTGGAGTTTCAAGCGCAGAGGACGTTATAGAGTTAATGCTCGCAGGTGCAACCGCAGTTGAAGTAGGTGCGGCAAACCTTATTGACCCTTGCGCATGTCTTAACATAATTAACGATTTGCCAAAGGTTATGGACAAATACGGAATAGAAAATCTTTCAGATATAATAGGAGGAGCAAAATAATGGGTAAAGATGTAATCGTTGCTTGTGACTTTTCAAGTGCAGAAAAGGTTTATGAGTTTCTTGACAAATTTGAAGGCGGAAGAAAGCCTTTCGTAAAAATCGGTATGGAGCTTTTCTATGCAGAAGGTCCTCAGATTGTTCGTGAAATTAAAAAAAGAGGCCACAAAATTTTCCTCGACCTTAAGCTTCACGATATCCCCAATACAGTAAAAAAATCAATGTCAGTTCTTTCAAATCTTGACGTTGATATTACAAATCTTCATGCATCAGGTACAATCAGCATGATGGAAGCAGCTCTTGAAGGGCTTACACGTCCCGACGGTACAAGACCTCTTCTTATCGCTGTTACTCAGCTTACATCTACTGACCAGGAAAGAATGGAAAACGACCTTCTTATTAAAGAGCCTATTGATAAGGTTGTTATGCATTATGCTCATAATGCAAAGGTTGCAGGTCTTGATGGTGTTGTTTGTTCACCTCTTGAAGCAGGCAAGGTTCACGAAACCTGCGGTAAGGATTTCCTTACAATTACTCCCGGTGTTCGTTTCGCAGACGGTGATATAGGCGACCAGAAGAGAGTTATGACTCCCGCTGAAGCAAAGAAAATCGGTTCCGACTATATCGTAGTAGGCAGACCCATTACAGCAGCAGAAGACCCCGTAGCAGCATATAACAGATGTGTTGCAGAGTTTTGTGACTAAAATAAATCGACTTTAAGGAGAATATGACTATGGAAAGCTACAAAAGAGAGTTTATACAGTTTTTAGAGAGTGCCGGTGTTCTTAAATTCGGCGATTTTACAGCTAAAAGCGGAAGAAAAATTCCTTATTTCATAAATGCAGGCGACATTAAAACAGGTGAGCAGATTTGCAAATTAGGTGAATTCTATGCGAAGGCTTATTTCGAAAAAGTAGGTAACAAGAAAACTGTTCTTTACGGACCTGCTTATAAGGGTATCCCGATTGCAGTTTCAGTTGCAGTTGCACTTGCTAAAAACGGTCTTGACGTGCCCTTCTTCTTCAACCGTAAGGAAGAAAAGGACCACGGTGAAGGCGGCGTATTTGTTGGCTACAAGCCTCAGGAGGGCGAAGAAATCGTTATCGTTGAGGACGTTATTACAGCAGGTACTGCTATTCGTGAAAGCATGTCAATCCTTTCAGGTCTTAAGGGCACAAAGGTTGCTGCAACCTTCGTTATGGTTGACAGAAAAGAGAAAGGCCAGACAGAAAAATCAGCTATGGCTGAGGTTGGCGAGGAATTCGGCTTCCCTGTATATTCAGTAGTTGACGTTTACGATATTATCGAATACCTCGAAGAAGATGAAAGCAACAAAGAAAACGTTGAAAGAATCAAAAAATATCTTGAAGTTAACGGTGCTAAAGAATAATAAAATGCTTTCTTGATTTTTTATAAATTTGAAAAGGGGATTAGTAGTAAATGAGAAGCTTAATTGATATTCTTGATTTTACCGTTGAAGAAGTGGATGAGCTTATTGCAACGGCAAATGATATTATAGATAACCCCGATAAATACTGCGAAAGGTGTAAAAGAAAAAAACTAGCTACTCTTTTCTTTGAACCTTCAACAAGAACACGTCTCAGCTTCGAATCAGCTATGATTGAGTTGGGCGGTAGTGTTATCGGTTTTTCTGCGGCAAACAATTCTTCTGCGGCAAAAGGTGAAAGTGTTGCAGATACTGCAAAAACAATCAGCTGCTATGCAGACATTATAGCAATGCGCCATCCTAAAGAGGGTGCGCCACTTGTTGCAGCTCAGAATGCTACGATTCCTGTTATTAATGCAGGTGACGGAGGTCATAATCATCCAACGCAGACTCTTACAGACTTGCTTACAATTAACCGTGAAAAAGGTGGCTTTGAAAACCTTACCGTTGGTTTCTGCGGTGACCTTAAATTCGGCAGAACAGTTCACTCTCTCATAACTGCTCTTTCAAGATATAAGGGAATTAAAGTTGTTCTTATTTCACCTGACGAATTAAAGCTTCCCAGCTACATAAAAAAGGATGTTCTCAAAAAGAACGGTATTCCTTATAAGCAGACAACTGACCTTGAAAGCGTAATGCCGGAGCTTGATATTCTCTATATGACAAGAGTTCAGCGAGAAAGGTTTTTTAACGAAGAGGATTATTTACGCCTTAAGGACAGCTATGTTCTTGAACCCAAGAAACTCGTTACCGCAAAAAAAGATTTATGTATAATGCATCCGCTTCCCAGAGTTAACGAAATAAGTGTTGCGGTTGATGATGATCCCAGAGCATGTTATTTCAAACAGGTTCTTTACGGTAAATATATTCGTATGGCTCTCATCTTAAAATTATTAGAGGAGGCAAAGAAATGAATATAGATTCTATTACAAACGGTTTTGTTATTGACCATATTACCGCAGGTCGCGGAATGAAGCTTTATGACCTTTTAGGTCTTGATAACCTGGATTGCTCTGTTGCAATTATAAAAAACGTTGCAAGTAAAAAAATGGGCAAAAAAGACATCATCAAAATTGATGCAGATATTGATATTAATATTGATGTTATTGGTTACGTTGACCCGGGCACAACAGTTAACATAATCAAAAATTGTCAGCTTGTTGAAAAACGAACAATTGAACTTCCTCAGACGCTTACCAACGTTATTAAATGTAAAAATCCGCGTTGCATAACTTCTACAGAGCAGGAGATTAATCACGTTTTCAAGCTTACTGATAAGGACAACGGAGTTTACCGTTGTATATATTGCGAAACACAGGCTAAATAATTAGCAAAATTAACATAATAACGGTTACTTATAGGTGTTTTATTAGACCTTATGTGCCTTGACCGAACTCGCTTGTTATGGTAAAATAAAGCCATATAAATTGAAGCGGATTTTCCTGCAACTGACGGAGTATTAAGTGGAGCACCACAAAGGAGCAGGAAAACGGATTTAAACGTATTCAGCCGACCGTCTGGGCACACTTGTTCACCTTTTGAACGAGTGCGCCTTTTTGATTTTTGAAAGGATGTTTTATATGAAAAAAGTCGGAATTATTATGGGTAGCGACAGCGATTTACCCGTTGTTGAAAAAGCAGTAAATACTCTTAAGGAGTTTGAAGTACCCTTTGAGGTTCATATTTTCTCTGCTCACAGAACACCTGCAGAAGCAAAGGCTTTCAGTGAAAATGCCCGTGCAAACGGCTTCGGTGTAATTATTGCAGCAGCAGGTATGGCGGCTCACCTTGCAGGTGCTATTGCAGCAAATACAACCTTACCCGTTATCGGTATTCCGATAAAATCACAGAATCTCGGCGGTATGGAAGCGCTCCTTTCTACAGTTCAGATGCCTTCAGGAATTCCTGTTGCAACTGTTGCTATTGACGGTGCGGTTAACGCGGCTCTTTTAAGTATTGAGATACTCTCTCTTTCTGAGCCCGTGCTTGAAAAAAAGCTTGCAGAAAAACGTGCTGCTGATACTCAAAAGGTATTAGAGAAAAACAGTGCGATAGAAGATAAATTCAATAATTGATAATTACTTTATAAGAGGTGTAATATGGGCGGCTTTTTCGGAGTTGCATCAAAAAATGATGCCGTTCTTGATACATTTTTCGGTGTAGACTATCATTCTCATTTAGGCACACGCCGTGCAGGTATGGCAGCATACGATAGAGAAAAAGGTTTGCAACGAAAAATACATAAAATTGAAAATTCACCATTCAGAACAAAGTTTGAAAATATTCTTGACCAGATGAGCGGTACATCTGCTATCGGTTGTATAAGCGATACGGATGCGCAACCTCTTCTTATGCGTTCTAACCACGGTCTTTATGCTATAAGCACGATAGGTATTATCAACAACAGCGATGCTCTTGTTGATCAGTATCTTGCTTTCAGCGGTGGTCACTTCGGTGCAATGACAAGCGAGGGTATTAACTCATCAGAGCTTGTTTCTGCTATGATAGACCAGAAGAGTAGCTTTGCAGAGGGAATTATATTTGCTCAGGATATGATTGAGGGAACGTCATCAATCCTTATTCTTAAAGAAGACGGAAAGCTTATTGCTGCACGTGATAAATACGGCAGACTTCCGGTTATGATAGGTAAACGTGAGGATGGCTACTGCGTTTCCTTTGAAGATTTTGCATATAAAAAATTAGGCTTTGAGGATTACAAGGAGTTAGGCCCCGGTGAAATCGTTGAGGTTTCCGCAGACGGCGTAACTGTTTTATCACCCGCAAGAAAAGAAAAGAAAATTTGTGCATTCCTTTGGTCTTATTACGGCTATCCTACATCTTGCTATGAGGGTAGAAATGTTGAAGCTATGCGTTACGAAAACGGTAAGATAATGGCTCAGACCGATAAAATGTTAGGTGAAGCACAGGCTATTGACTACGTAAGCGGTGTTCCCGATTCAGGTACACCTCACGCTATAGGCTATTCAAATGAAAGCGGTGTGCCCTTTGCACGTCCTTTTATCAAATACACTCCCACCTGGCCGAGAAGCTTTATGCCCGCTAACCAGAAGGAGCGTAACAGAGTAGCAAAAATGAAGCAAATTCCTATTCACGAGCTCATTAAAGATAAAAAGCTTCTTTTCGTTGACGATAGCATCGTAAGAGGAACACAGCTTAGAGAAACAGTTGAATTCCTTTATGAGCACGGTGCTAAAGAGGTTCATATGCGTTCAGCTTGTCCGCCTATAATGTACGGCTGTAAATACCTTAACTTCTCGCGTGCTACAGATGATATGGAGCTTATCGCAAGAAGTACGATTATGGAGCTTGAGGGTGAAGAGGGCTTTAAGCATATTGAAGAATACAGTGATGCATCTACCGAAAGAGGTGCAAAAATGCGTAAAGCAATTTGCGAAAAGCTTCATTTTGCATCATTGGAATTCCAGTCACTTGAAGGCATAATTAAAGCAATCGGTCTTCCTGCCGACCAGCTTTGCACCTATTGCTGGAACGGAAAAGGCTGATATTAAAAGTAAACAAATACATTAAAGATATATGATAGGAGAATTGTTATGAATAATTCAAGGTCCGAAAGCTATGCAGCAGCAGGTGTTGATATTACTGCAGGCTACAAAGCAGTAGAGCTTATGAAAAAACATATTGCCAGAACACGTAACGAAGGCTCATTAGATGAGGTTGGCGGCTTTGGCGGTTGCTTTGACCTCGGCTTTGCTAAAGGTATGGAGCATCCTATATTAGTTTCAGGTACTGACGGTTGCGGTACAAAGGTTAAGTTAGCTGTTCTTATGGATAAGCACGATACAATCGGTATTGATGCGGTAGCTATGTGCGTAAACGATATTATCTGCGTTGGTGCAAAGCCCTTGTATTTCCTTGACTATATTGCTTGCGGTAAAAATATCCCCGAGAAAATTGCTGAAATCGTAAGCGGTGTTGCTGAAGGCTGTGTGCAGTCCGGCTGTGCTCTTACCGGTGGCGAAACTGCAGAGCATCCCGGCTTAATGCCCGTTGAGGATTACGACCTTGCAGGCTTTGCAGTAGGTATTGTTGATAAGCCCAAGATGATTGATAACAGCAAAATGTCTGTTGGTGACGTTGTTATCGCTCTTCCCTCAACAGGTATTCATTCAAACGGCTTCAGCTTATGCCGTAAGGTTTTTGATATTGATAACAACAATCCTGAGCTTTACGTAGAGCGTGAAGAATTAGGCGGAAAGAGTATTGCAGAGGCTTTACTTGTTCCCACAAGAATTTACGTTAAATCTATCCTTGCTCTTATTGAAAAGGTTGACGTTAAGGGTATTTCACATATCACAGGCGGTGGCTTCTATGAGAATATTCCAAGAAGCATTCCCGACGGCTTGTGTGCAAAAATCAATAAATCAGCAGTTAAGGTTCTTCCCATTTTCGATGTAATTGCAAAATGGGGCAACGTTCCTGAAAGAGATATGTTTAACACATACAATATGGGCGTTGGTATGAGTGTTGTTGTTCCTGCAAATCAGGTTGAAGAAGCACTCGAAATTCTTCGTGCAAACGGTGAAGACGCATACGTTATCGGCGAAATCATCGAAGCTGAAGATAAGATTATTTTAGAATAATTATAAAAAGAGGTTGTTAAGATGCCTGCTAAAAAAGCAAAAATTGCCGTTCTTGTTTCAGGCGGCGGAACAAATTTACAAGCACTTATTGATGCTCAGAGTAAAGGAATAATAACAAGCGGTAAAATTGCTCTTGTTATTTCAAATAATCCATCTGCTTATGCTCTTGAAAGAGCTAAAAAAGCAGGTATCAAAACTTCTGTTGTTACTAAAAAAGAGTGTGGCTCTCAGGAAGCCTTTGAAGATAAAATGAAAGCCACACTTAATGAAAACGGAATTGATATTATAGTTCTTGCAGGCTTTATGTCTATTTTAAGCGAAAGCTTTACAAGTGCTTACCCAAAACGCATAATTAACGTTCACCCCTCGCTTATTCCTTCCTTCTGCGGTAAAGGCTTTTACGGCTTAAGAGTCCATGAAGCAGCTTTAGAGTATGGCGTAAAGGTTACGGGTGCAACTGTTCATTTTGTAAACGAAATTCCCGACGGGGGAGAGATTATAATGCAAAAGGCGGTTAATATCCGCCCTGATGATACCCCCGAAAGCTTGCAAAAAAGAGTTATGCGTCTTGCGGAATGGAAAATTTTACCATTATCGGTAGAAAAGGTTTCAAACGAAATTATAAATAAAAAATAATCAGGGAAAGGGAAAAGTGTTATGGAAATCAAATCAATTAAAAATGAACTTAATTCTCTCGCTTATCACGGCAGAGGTATCATTATCGGTAAAAGTGCAGACGGTAAAAAGGCTATCACCGCTTACTTTATTATGGGTAGAAGTGAAAACAGCCGTAACCGTATTTTTGTTGAAGACGGTGAAGGTATCAGAACTCAGGCATTTGATGAGTCAAAAATGGTTGACCCCCACCTTATTATCTACGCTCCCGTAAGAGTTTTAGGTAATAAAACTATCGTTACAAACGGTGATCAGACAGATACTATCTACGACCTTATGGATAAGCAGATGACCTTTGAGCAATCTCTTCGTACACGCGAATTCGAAGATGATGCACCTAATTTCACTCCCCGTATTTCAGGCATTATCCGTCTTGAAAAGGACGGTATGAACTATGCAATGTCTATCCTTAAATCTGCAGACGGTGACGGCTCTTCCTGCCAGAGATATACTTATGCATATTCAAATCCTCTTCCCGGCAAAGCAAAGTTCATTCACACTTATAAGTGCGATGGCAATCCTCTTCCCAGCTTTGAGGGTGAGCCTAAAACACTTGAGCTTCCCGATATGGATATTGATTCATTAACAGATTTAATCTGGACAAATCTTAACGAAGACAACAAGGTTTCACTTTTCGTAAGATACATTGATATCGAAACCGGAAAATATGATTCACGTATAATTAACAAGAATAAATAAGGAGATTATCGTAATGAAAGAATTTGAATTAAAATACGGTTGTAACCCCAACCAGAAACCTGCAAAAATCTTTATGAATGACGGCAGTGAGCTTCCTATAGAAATTCTCTGCGGCAGACCCGGTTACATAAATTTCCTTGATGCATTCAATAGCTGGCAGCTTGTTAAAGAACTTAAAGAAGCACTCGGCCTTCCTGCTCTTACTTCCTTTAAGCACGTTAGCCCCACGTCTGCTGCGGTTGGTATTCCGCTTTCAGATAAGCTTAAAAAGGCTTGCTTCGTTGACGATATTGAAGGTCTTGACGAGTCACCATTAGCTTGTGCATATGCAAGAGCAAGAGGTACAGACAGAATGTGCTCGTTCGGTGACTGGGTAGCTCTTTCAGATGTTTGCGACGTTACAACAGCAAAGCTCATTCAGCGTGAGGTTTCCGACGGTGTTATCGCTCCCGGATATGAGCCTGAGGCACTTGAAATTCTCAAATCAAAGAGAAAAGGTAATTACAATATTGTTAAAATCGATCCCGATTACGTTCCTGAAGAGATTGAACGTAAACAGGTTTACGGTATTACCTTTGAGCAGGGCAGAAATAATTTTGAAATCAATGCTGACCTTCTTAAAAATATCGTTACAGAAAATAAGGATATGCCCGAAAGTGCAGTACGTGACCTTATAATCGCACTTATTACTCTTAAATACACTCAGTCTAACTCAGTTTGCTACGCAGTAGACGGTCAGGCAATCGGTGTAGGTGCAGGTCAGCAGTCAAGAATCCATTGTACTCGTCTTGCAGGCACAAAGGCAGATACATGGTTCCTTCGTCAGCACGATAAGGTGCTTAACCTTCCCTTTAAAGACACTCTCGGCAGACCCGACCGCGATAACGTTATTGACGGTTATATCAATAAAAACGAAGAGGACGTTTGTGCAGACGGTAACTGGCAGAAATACTTTACAGAACAGCCCGCACCTCTTACAGAGGAAGACGTTAAAGCATATTTTGCAACTCTTGACGGTGTTGCCCTCGGCTCAGACGCATTCTTCCCCTTCAGCGATAACATTGAACGTGCAAAGAAGAGTGGCGTAAAATACATCGCAGAGCCCGGCGGATCTATCCGTGACGACCTTGTTATTGAATGTGCTAACAAGTATGGCATGTCAATGGCATTCACAGGAATGAGACTTTTCCATCATTAAGAGGTATAAGAATGAAAATAATGGTTGTCGGCGGTGGCGGAAGAGAACACGCCATCATCAAAAAAATTAAAGAGAATAAAGACGTCACTGAAATTTATGCACTCCCCGGTAACGGCGGTATGGCAAAGGATGCTATTTGCGTAAATATCGGTGCAAAGGATATAGAAAAAATCGTTGAATTTGCGGTTGAAAATAAAATTGATTACGCAGTTGTTGCTCCCGATGACCCGTTAGTGCTCGGTTGCGTTGATGCACTCAGCGAAAAAGGTATTCCTTGCTTCGGACCTAAGGGGAATGCTGCAATAATTGAGGGTAGTAAGGTTTTTTCAAAAAATCTTATGAAAAAATACAATATTCCCACTGCTGAATATGAAGTGTTTAACGATATGGAAAAAGCCCTCGAGTATCTTGAAACCGCACCTATTCCCACCGTTATCAAGGCTGACGGTCTTGCTCTCGGTAAGGGCGTTATAATTGCTATGACTCGTGATGAGGCTAAGCAGGCTGTTGTTTCAATGATGCAGGATAAAATGTTCGGCTCAAGCGGTGACAACGTTGTTATCGAAGAGTTTTTAACAGGTCCCGAGGTTTCAGTGCTTTCCTTTACAGACGGTAAAACAGTTGTTCCTATGATTTCTTCAATGGACCATAAAAGAGCAGGGGACAATGATACAGGTCTTAATACAGGCGGTATGGGTACAATTGCTCCCAACCCTTATTACACAAAGGAAATTGCTGATGAATGTATGGAAAAGATTTTCCTTCCTACAATCAATGCAATGAATTCAGAGGGTAGAACCTTTAAGGGTTGCCTTTATTTCGGTCTTATGATAACACCCAAAGGACCTAAGGTAATTGAATACAACTGCCGCTTCGGTGACCCTGAAACTCAGGTTGTTTTACCTCTTCTTGAAAGCGACCTTCTTACAATAATGAAGGCTACAACAGAGGGCACCCTTGCAGAAACAGAGGTTAAATTCAGCGATAAAAGTGCTTGCTGTGTAATTATGGCTTCAAAGGGCTACCCCGTAAGCTATGATAAAGGCTTTGAAATGAATATTCCTGAAGAGATTGAAGGCAACGTTTACGTTGCAGGCGCTTCTCTCAAGGATGGCAAGCTTCTTACAAACGGCGGCCGTGTTTTAGGCGTTACTGCTGTTGAAGATAATCTTAAGGATGCAATTAAAGCATCTTATTCCCTTGTAAAACAAATCAGCTTCGACAATGCTTTTTACCGTAATGATATCGGTGCAAAGGCTCTTGCGGTTTTGGAGGATTAAGAAATGGTATATAGAGTTTATGTTGAAAAGAAAAAAGAGCTCGCTCATGAGGCGAAAGCTCTTTTAGGTGATGCTCGCGGTCTTTTAGGTATCAATAACCTTGAAGATGTTAGAGTTATCAACCGTTATGATGCAGAAAATATTACAGAAGAGCTTTTTAATTACGCAATTAAAACAGTTTTCTCAGAGCCTCAGCTTGATATTGCAACTGAGGAGGTTGATTTAAGCGGTGCAACTGTTTTTGCAGTTGAATTCTTACCCGGTCAGTTTGACCAGAGAGCAGACTCTGCTGCACAATGTATTCAGATTATATCTCAGGGTGACCGTCCCACAATTAAGAGCGCAAAGGTTTACGCTCTTTATGGTGAGCTTACAGCTGATGATATTGCAGAAATCAAAAAGCACGTTATCAACCCCGTTGAAGCAAGAGAAGCAACACTTGAAAAATACGATACTCTTGCTATGCAGTATGATATTCCTACAGAGGTAAAAACTCTTGACGGCTTCATCGCTCTTGACAGAGCAGGTCTTGAAAAATTCGTTAAGGATTTCGGTCTTGCTATGGATGCAGACGATATTGCATTCTGCCAGAATTACTTTAAATCTGAAGACCGCGACCCCACAATAACAGAAATCAGAATGATTGATACTTATTGGTCTGACCATTGCCGTCATACAACCTTCCTTACTGTTATTGATAACGTAACCTTTGAAGACGAGCTTCTTCAGAGTGCTTATGACGAATATATCGCAACAAGAAAAGAGCTTGGCAGAACAAAGCCTATCTGCCTTATGGACCTTGCTACTGTTGCAGTTAAATATCTTAAAGAAAACGGTAAGCTTGATAAGCTTGATGAATCTGAAGAAATCAATGCTTGTACCGTTAAAATCAACGTTGATGTTGACGGAGTAAGTGAGCCCTGGCTTCTTCTCTTCAAAAACGAAACACATAACCATCCTACAGAAATCGAGCCCTTCGGTGGTGCTGCTACTTGTATCGGCGGTGCTATCCGTGACCCGCTTTCAGGCCGTGCATACGTTTACGGTGCTATGCGTGTTACAGGTGCTGCTGACCCCTTGAAGCCCGTTAGCGAAACAATGGAAGGTAAGCTTCCACAGAGAAAAATCGTTACAACAGCAGCATCAGGTTATTCTTCTTATGGTAACCAGATTGGTCTTGCAACAGGTATCGTTGATGAAATTTATCACGAGGGTTATGTTGCAAAGAGAATGGAAATTGGTGCAGTTGTTGCAGCAGCTCCACAAGAAAATGTTCGCAGAGAATGTCCTGCTCCAGAAGATGTAGTTATTCTTTTAGGTGGCAGAACTGGTCGTGATGGTTGCGGTGGTGCAACAGGTTCACCAAAATCCCATACAGCAACATCTCTTGAAACCTGCGGTGCAGAAGTTCAGAAGGGTAATGCGCCTGAAGAAAGAAAGCTTCAGCGTTTGTTCAGAAATAAAGAAGCAACGCAAATGATTAAACGTTGTAATGACTTTGGTGCAGGCGGTGTTTCTGTTGCTATAGGCGAGCTTGCCGACGGTCT
>JAZNVT010000025.1:0-116920 GCA_045592945.1 Acutalibacteraceae bacterium
AAATCACCACCTATACAATAGATGATGATTGCAACTATTTTGATGAATGGGTTGAAGACAGAAAAAACTATAATATCGGTGACGATTGCTTTAGCTGGTCACCCGATGATCCTCAGATAGATAGTCCTGTTACTCTTAAAAATCAAGAAGCAAGAGATATTTATTTCAATGAACTTTATGATAAATATACAGAGTGTTCAAAGCTTATTCCTACAGAAGAGACTGCACAGGTTGAAAACGGAAAAATAACCCTCAACACAACCCTCGACCCACATGCAGTTGTATTCTATGAAATAACTGAAGCATAATAAAATTCATAGTATTTGGGGATTTATTTGTAAAAAACACTTGACTGTAAACCTGCTTCATAGTTTATATTGAGTGCATAGGAGGGTCTTTTATGAAAGTAAATGAACTTGAAAAATCACTCAATATAAGCAGAGCTAATATTCGTTTTTATGAGAAAGAGGGACTATTAAAACCCGTCCGAAAAGAAAACAATTATCGTGATTATAGCGAAGAGGAAGTTGCACTTTTAAAGAAAATTGTTATTTACAGAAAACTCGGTATTTCAATCGGAGATATAAAAAGTATTTTTGATGGAGCTTTAAGTCTTGATTCTGCCATCAACCAAAACATAAATTCGATTAACAACGAAATAGCTGAACTCACTATTGCTGCAAAATTCTGTGATGAAATTTTAAAAAAGAATGTTACCAATGAAACCTTTGACACAGAGTATTATTGGAATGAAATTTCAAATCTGGAGATTTCAGGAAATAAATTTAATGACTTTATCGGCTTAGATATCAGCGGTTTTGAAAATAAAAAAGGAATTAAATTTTCGGTTATTATTTTTTTGATTTTGTTCTTTGTTGGAATAATATATTCTTTGCTCTGTGTTAAATTGCAAATTCACGACAACGATTATTATGACAAAATACAGCCGGAAATTGATACATTATGTGAAATTGATACTGTCAAAATAAACAAAGAAAATCATTTGCTTTATGTGTGTTATGACCGAGCAACCTGTGTAAACGTATATGATTTTGATGGTAATTTCAAATGGGCTGTTTCTTTGCCATATTACGAAAATTCAAGAGGTGTAACCTACTTTTATTTAGATGATAACAAGCTTATTATCGACCGTAACGATGATGCTTATATTTACAATGCTATAAGCGGTGAGTTTATTGAGAAAACTTATATAGAAAAGCTCGGAATTGTTGATTGGCGCGACACGTATGACACATATCATATTGAAGATTTTGAAAAGGCAAACACCAATGGTTTTTCATTTGACTACTATAATGTTTTTAATTCCGAACAATACATAGTACGAAAACCGACTTATTACATTTTAGCAAATGATGTATGGGGAATGCTATTTGCTTTTATCGGTGCAACAGGTTTATTTCTGACCTGTGCTTTAAGTGTGATAAAAAAATTCAAAAAATCCCCGTTTGATAAAAATAAAATCGGGAAAAAAGCTAAAATCCTTTCCATTTACTTTAAAGCTTTCTCCGCATTATCGCTTTTTTATACTATTTTTAATATATCTTTATCTTTACTATCTAAATTTTCTCTTTCTTTAGGCATAATGCCTTTGGCGGCATTCTTGATTATTTCTCTTATTTTTGATGATTTAGTTGAGAAAAAATTTAATGACGATGAAAGAAAGCTTTGTGGTATCTGGCGACATTACTCTATACTTGCCTTTTTTGTTGCATTTATTGGTTGTGTGTTGATATCAATTTAGCGAATATTTTTTAGACCGTCCGTGACTGGACGTTCTTTTTTATATTTTTTTTAAAATTTTTTGAAAAAACACTTGACTGTAAAGCGACTTTATACTGTATAAAGGCATTAAAAGGAGGTGCTACAAATACTTTATACCCACAAAACACCAACTAAACAAAAAGGAGATTTAGCTTATGAAAAATTATTTAATTAAAATTTTGAGTTTAACCCTGATTATAAGTACATTATTATCAATTGCTACACCAACCGTTTTCGCAGGTTATTTAAATCAAAAAAGCACAAAAACCACACGCATTACAAATAATTTAATCATTTCAAAATGGCATATTTGTATGTTAACAAAACAAAAAGCGCCCACTTGTACAGAGGATGGCTACACAAAATATAAATGTATTTTCTGCCGTTACACAATATCTTTTAATTATGATGCGAAAGGACACTCGGAAATCATCGACCCATTTGTTGCTCCCTCCTGCACAGACTATGGTTTTAAGGAAGGTTCTCATTGTTCAAACTGCAATACAATCTTGGTTGAGCAATCAAAAATTGATCCTTTGGGACATTGTTTTTCAGAAAGCATGCAAAAAGCTACACCTGAAACAGATGGAAACATAAAAAATACATGCTCTGTTTGTGGCTATGAAGAGAACAAATCAATAAGCAAACCTGATATGATAAAAATTAACCCGACTTCTTTTGAATATACAGGAAGAGCAATCACTCCAATTGTTACGGTTTACGATGCAAATGGTTTTATAATAGAACCATCCAATTATACCATTGAATATAGCAACAATATTTATGTGGGAACTGCTACAGCGAAAATAACTTTCATTGGAGATTATTATGAAGGATCTCTTGAAAAGAGCTTTACCATTAAGTCAGGTTTTGATTGGTATATTAAAGTGAAATCTTACCGACCAAAAGGCTTTTCTGTAACCTTCCCTGTTGACGCTTTTGTAAAGAAGGTAGAAATTAAATATTCCCTTTCTGCAACCTTCCAGAAGTCAGATACAAGCACAAAAGCAATAATTAAGTCTATATCTGTGAAAGAGCCTAAAAATATTACATATACTGTTACAAACCTACAACCATCAAAAACTTATTATGTTCGCGCAAGAATTCAATACTCATCAGGAATATATAGTCCCTGGTCACAAAAATCTATTAAAATAAATAATTACTAAATTATATATTACTCATACCAAAACTGCTTTACTCCTTCATCCTAACGGGTAAAGCAGTTTTATGTTGACAACTACGATAATATCGTATATAATATAGTAAACAAAGGAAGTGGGATTTTGTGACAAGAGAATTTATTTTCACTAAACCATTTATTAGCGTGTGGGAAAAAATGGGGTTAACTGACGCGGATTTAAAAGAATTAGAAAATATTCTTTTGAAAAATCCACAACAAGGAGATGTAATACCCGGAACCGGTGGTGCAAGAAAATTAAGAATTCAACTTGAAGGTCGTGGAAAAAGTGGTGGCGGACGAGTAATTTATGTGGATGTTTTTGAAAAAGAGAAATTATACTTTCTTTTTGCATATCCCAAAAATGTTCAGGAAAACCTAACTAATGAACAAACTCAAATAATAACTGAAATAATAAAAGCAATAAAGGAGGAGTAATTTATGGCTGAATATGCTTTCAAATCATCGTTATCAATGGAAGAAATAGAAAACAATTTTAAAGATGTTGATGTCTTTGATGGAATTATGGAAGGTCTTAAAGAAGCGTTGGCTTATGAAAAAGGTACAGCTACAGCAGAAACTTTTGCAAGAAAACGTTCCTTACCTGCAGTCAATGTTTCTGAAATACGCAATTCTCTTTCCATGACACAAAAAGCTTTTGCCATGCTATTAGGTGTTTCAACCCGAACCGTTGAAGCCTGGGAGTGTGGAAAATCCAATCCTACTCCTACTGCGAAAAAGTTAATGCACTTGATTAGTGAAGATCACTCTTTAATTGTAAAACTGCAATAAATTATACAAAAAAATCAGCACCTCAAAGACTTTAAAAAAGTTTTGAGGTGCTGTATTATTATTTACCTGCTTTTTTGGAGTATTTTAATTTGTATATGATTCTCATAAGGTTGGAATCGAGTGCGCTTAAAGGCTTAACATCTGCATAAAGCTCTGCGCCAACTGCGGTTTTTGCAGCTTTTTCCATAACCAATTCAACTGCTTCTGCATCGTACTGATTACCTGCTACGCAAACTGCACCGTTATCTTTAACAAGAACTGCATTTTTGTTACCAAGAGCTCTTGCAACCTTTTTGCTTGTTTTAAGGGTGTTCCCCGGGTTAAATGTTGCACATTTAACAACAGGACCGCAAAGCTGAGCAAAGTCATCAAGAAGAGGTCTCATTGTTTTACCTTTTCTTGACATTGCAACCACAAAATCATTTTTTGTATGACGAATAAAATTAACATCGTCTCTCTTTTTGTAAATTGCCCAGTGCATATCTGCGCTGTCGGGGATATCTGCACCGCCTACCCAAGCACCACTTTTTGTATCAATGATAGCTGCAGCCTTTCCTTCTTCACCAACGAAGAAGCAATCACCTTTTCTTTCACTGTCACAAGGAGTAAATTCTTTTGCTGCTTTATATTTATTACCTGATTTGAAAACATCAGTAACATAATCAACAACACCACTGAAGGTCTCAACTGCTTTGCCTGAAACCTCTGCACAACGAGCAGCAATAAATTTCTCGCAAACTCTTTCAAGAGCATTTGCAACATTGAAAGCATCTTCATAGCTTTCACCAAGACAAACTGCACCATGGTGTTTCATTATAGCAGCTTTGGATGTTGAACGCTCCAAAGCACCGATAACACCTTGACGAAGCTTGGGCTGACCCGGAAGACCATAGGATGCGCAAGGTACATCTGTACCGAGAATTTCTGCATCTTCACCATCAATATTGTTAATATCAAGACCGAGTGTACTTACAACGGAAGCATTTTTCTGGTGAGTATGAATAACAAAATTGATATTGGGGCGAAGCTCATAGCAGGATGCGTGAATACCTTTTTCAGAAGATGGTTTAATATCTCCTTCATAAGAAAGGTCTGCAATGTTAACGAGAACAATATCATCGGGAGTAAGAACATCATAAGCCATACCGCTGGGAGTGATAACAAACTGCTTATCGTTAACTCTGCAACTGATGTTACCCCAGGTTCTTACAATAAGTCCGGCTTTCAAAAGCTCGTGACCTGCTTTAATGACCAATTCTTTTGCTTCTAAAATATCCATAATTTTCTCCTTTCGGGAGTTTTAGAAAGCCACGGAAAACCGTGGCTCTTCTTTTTTCAAATTATTCTTTAACTGCAACGTTAGCAAATACTCTGTCGAATCTTGCAATTGCCTCGTCAATAAGCTCAGGTGTATATTGAGCATTAGTGTAAAGACGGCTACCGGCAAGAGTAACAAGACCTTCTGCCATATATGCTGCACCCATGTGCTGCATTTCTTTCTTTCTTTCGCTTGTTGCGGAAAGAACACCGGGGATTTCCCAAGGTTTGGACCAGTTGATTGAGTAGTGCATTGTACCTACTGTGTCAATGTGGCAAACTGAACCCTGGTTGAATGCAACGAAGGGAAGGTTATATTTCTTGATGAGTTCCTGAAGACCTTTAGTAAGTCTGTCGCCCATTTCGCCAGCCTTCTGGCAAGCATTCTGTTTATCAATTTCTTCAAGTGTGTAGTAACCGGCAACGCAAGAGAGAGGAGTAGCAGCCATTGTACCGCCCATAAATGCTTTCTTAACTTTTTCGCCGCTTGCATCAAGACCTGCACCGAGGTATTTCATATATTCTCTCTTACCACCGATACCGCCTGCACCTGGATAACCACCGGCGATAACTTTACCGAAGATGGTAAGGTCAGGAGAAACACCAAAGTAACCCTGCGCACCTGCCATACCGATACGGAAGCCTGTAACAACCTCATCAAAGATAAGGAGTGCGCCATATTTACGGCAAAGTCTTTCAACGCCTTTGTTAAAGTCTTTGTCAAGAGGTCTTGTACCGCTTTCAGGACCGATGGGCTCCATAAATACAGCAGCTGTACCGCCACGGAACTGGTTAAGTCTGAGAACTCTTTCAAGAGAATCAAGGTCATTGGGGAAGAATTCCTGAGTATGCTTGAAAAGGTAAAGCGGAACACCGTGAGCCTGAGTGAATTTTGAGCCGGGAACACGGATACTGTAACCTAACTGGTCAGACCAACCGTGGTAAGCACCACCCATTTTAACGATGTTTTTGTTCTTTGTAGCAAGTCTTGCAACACGGATAGCTGCCATACATGCTTCTGTACCTGAACCGAGCATACGGAACATATCAACAGTTTCAACACTGTCAGAAATCTTTTTAGCAAGCTTGTATTCAAACTCGTGGAAAAGACCTGTTGAAGGACCGCAAGTATTAAGAAGGTCGATAACCTGATCTCTTACAACCTTGGGGTTAGAACCGAGAACGGTAGGACCGCCTGCCTGTAAGAAGTCGAAATACTCGTTACCGTCAATATCGTAAAGCTTCATACCTTCAGCTTTAGTGAAAACGAGGGGGAAGGGATAGTTGAAAGCAAGGTTGTGCTGAACACCGCCGGGAATAACCTGTTTTGCTTCTTCGATCATTTCCTTACTTTTAGCACATTTCTTGTCAAAGTACTCTTCCTCATACTTTTTAAGTACATCGGGTTTGATTGTGTAGATAGGCTTTTTGATGAGCTCGTCGAGCTGTCTTGTAACTTCAGCAGCGTCGTGGTACTCAGTGATAGCGAATCTTGTATCCATAAATAAAACCTCCCAAGAGTGAATTTGTATTCACTCTTATTATACAATATTAATTTAAAATGTCAAGAAAGCTTTGCTTTCAAACTGTACAAAATAAAAGCTCAACTTTTATGTACTATTTCCAAGAAAGAGGGATTATTTTTCTCTTGTAACACAAAAAGACTGTAATGTGTTGTATTTTAACATATAAGGAGTATTTTAATTTGGCTTATTTGTTGACTTTGCACCATTATTCTGTTACTATATAATGGATTATGAATTTGTTAAGGAGGAATCAGTTTTGCAAAATTTAATGGATTCAAAAACACTTGCATATATAAATATGTTTGCTGTTCTCGGTACTTTAGAAAATCTCTGTGAGTTAGTGCCCGAAGCCTCCGAATTACTGCAAGGCAAAAAGCCTATTTCAATCGGCTTTGAAGTAAAGGGTGGCCCCTCTGCTACAATTTACTTTAAAAACGGCAAATGCCGTATGGAACAGGGCTGTTTCAATTGTGACGTTAAGCTTCCTTTCTCAAGCTGCGAAAAGTTTAACGGCCTTATTGACGGTACTGTTACACCAATACCCTCAAAAGGATTTACCCATATTGGCTTTCTTCTCAAAACCTTTACTCCTCTTACAGACTTGCTTTCAAAATATATGAGAGCAACTGAAGAGGACCTTAAGGACCCCGTTTTCTTTGAAAGAAGCACAATGCTTATGCTTTACACAATCGGTGTTGCTATTTCTCAGATAGGTAACAACGACCAGGTTGGTAAATTCAGTGCTCAGTCAATTGCTGACGGTAGCATTTACCTTGGTATCAAAGACGGTCCCGGAGTAGAGATTATTTGTAAAGACAATCGTCTTCTTACGGTGAAAAAAGTTCCCGAAAAATACCGTTCATCTATGATTTTCGAGTCAATCGAAGTTGCAAGGGACCTTTTTGACGGCAAGGTGAATGCACTTGACTGTATCGGTATGGGACGAATTGAAATGCACGGTCTTGTTAGTATGCTTGACAACGTCAACCGTATTCTTGACAGAGTTGCATTATATCTTGCATAAGGAGGGAAATAGCTATGAGTAAATTTCCAACGTTTGATACTTCAAAAAGCCGTGAAATGTTTGAAAGAGCAACTAAAGTTATTCCTTCAGGTATTTACGGTCATTTAGGTCCTGCTGAAGGACAGTGGATTCCCGTTTCAAAATGGCCCTCTTTCTCTGAGAAGGCTCAGGGCTCATATTTCTGGGATGTTGACGGAAACAAATATATCGACTATATGTGTGCTTACGGCCCTAACGTTCTCGGTTACAACGACCCTGACGTTGATGCTGCTGCTCTTAAACAGCTTCAGCTCGGCAACTGCACAACTGCACCCGGTAAGGTTATGGTAGAATGTGCAGAAACTCTTGTTAATACTGTTGCATGTGCTGACTGGGCTTTCTTCTGCAAGAACGGCTCTGATACAACAACTCTCGCAACGATGGCGGCAAGAGCCCATACTCATAAAAAGAAAATCATTTTTATGAAATACTACTACCACGGAGATTTCCCGTGGGCACAGAAAATTGACTATCCCGGTATTACTCCCGAGGACGTTGCTAATAATATTATCGTTCCCTGGTGGGACCTTGATGCTATTCAGAAGGCATACGACGATAACGACGGTGATATCGCAGGTCTTATTGCTCAGCCTTATGACCACGGTAACTTTAAGGATAACGAGCCCGCAACAAAAGAATATTGGCAGTCAGTTCGTAAATGGTGTGATGATCACGGCGTAGTTCTTATTATTGACGACGTTCGTGCAGGCTTCCGTCTTGACCTTGCAGGTAGTGACCATTACTATGGCTTCAAAGCGGACCTCATCTGCTTCTGTAAGGCTCTTGCAAACGGCTACAATATGTCAGCTCTTTGCGGTGGCGAGCATATGAAATCAACTGTTTCAGGCATCACCTACACAGGCTCTTATTGGATGAGTGCAGTACCCTTTGCGGCTTGTATTGCCTGTATCAATAAAATGAAGGCTCTCGATACACCTAAAATGTTCCGTGAGCTTGGTACTCTTGTTACCGACGGCTTTAAGAAAGCAGGTGCAGAGCACGGCTTTGACCTTGTTGTTTCAGGTGAGCCCGCACTCTTCTACTTAAGAATTGCAAACGATGATTCTCTTCTTCTTCATCAGGAATGGGTTGCAGAATGTGTTAACCGTGGCTTGTTTATTACATCTCACCACAACCACTTTATTAACGCTTCTCTTACCCGTGAGGATATTAATCTCTCAGTTGAAATTGCTGAGGATGCATTTAAAGCAGTTAAGAAGAATCACCCCGAATTAAGATAAAATTTAACCGAGTTTTCGGTAAATATAATATTTAGTAATATTAGGAGGAATTTTCAATGGCTCTTTCAAAACAAGAATGGCTTGCCCTTGAAAAAAAGGCAAACGACCTTCGTAATCTTTGCCTTGATACAACCTATTGGGCAGGTAGCGGTCATATCGGCGGCGGTATGAGTGTTATGGATATTATGACAGTGTGCTACCACAAATATATGCACATTAAAGTTGATGAACCCAACTGGGAAGACCGCGACAGATTTATTCTCAGTAAAGGTCACGCAGGTATTGCTTACGCACCTGTTCTTTGCGACCTCGGCTTCAATGATAAAGAGATGCTTAAAACCTTTAACCTTTCAGGCTCAAAAATGGGTATGCACCTTGACTCAAATAAGGTTGTAGGTGTAGACGCTTCTACAGGCTCTCTCGGTCACGGACTTTCAATCGGTGTCGGTACTGCTCTCGCAGCAAGACTTCTTAAAAAAGATTATAAAACATTCGTTGTTCTCGGTGACGGTGAGCTTGACGAAGGCTCGAACTGGGAAGCAGCAATGAGTGCAGCTCATTATAAGCTTACAAATCTTATCACCTTCGTTGACCGTAACCACAATATGATTGACGGTAACACTGAAGACGTTATGGCTCTTGAGCCTCTTGCAGATAAGTGGGAAGCTTTCGGCTTTATTGTTAAAAAGATTGACGGTAACAATATTAAAGAGCTTTGCGAAGCTATCGACTTTGCTTATGAAAATGAAACCGACAAGCCCGTTCTTATCCTTTGCGATACAGTTAAGGGTTGCGGTATCGACTTTATTGAAGGCGATTTCAGATGGCATTACGGTGCATTTGATGATGAAAAATACGAAAACGGCAAAAAGTCACTTGAAAATACTTATGCTGCAAGAATTGCACGTGCAGAAAAGGAGGCAGAATAATTATGGCAGGCGGATTAAGTTATACAGCTGAACAATCAACTTCTCTCTCCACAGCCGAAATTTACGGTCAGGCTCTCGTTGAATTGGCTGAGGCTCATCCCGAGGTCGTTGCTCTTACTGCCGACCTTGCAAAATCAACTAAAATCGGTGATTTCCAGAAGAAATTCCCCGACAGATTCTTTAACGTAGGTATTGCAGAACAAAATATGTTCGGTATTGCTGCAGGTATGGCAAAGGCAGGTCTTGTACCCTTCCTTTCAACCTTCTCACAGTTTGCATCATTCCGTTCTGCTGACCAGCTTCACACAGACCTTTGCTATCAGAATGTAAATGCAAAAGTTATTGCAACTCATTCAGGTACCTCCTTCGGTCAGGCTGGCTCAACTCACCACGCGATTTGCGACCTTGCTCTTACTCGTTCAATTCCTAATCTTACAGTTATCTGCCCTGCAGACGGTTACGAAACCTACAATGCAGTTATGGCAGCTTACAATACACCCGGTCCCTTCTATATCAGAATTAACCGTGGCTTTGACCGTGTTCTTTATAAGGATGCAAACTACGGCTTTGAGGTTGGTAAAGCAGTAGAGGTTCATGAGGGCTCAGACCTTACAATTATCGCTTGTGGCTCTTGCGTATTCCAGGCTTTCCAGGCTGCTGAATTCCTTGAGAAAGCAGACGGTCTTAAAATCAGAGTTCTTGATATGCATACAATTAAACCCATTGATAAAGAGGCTATCCTTAAAGCAGTTATGGATACTCGCCGTATTATCACTGTTGAAGACCACACCGTTATCGGCGGTCTCGGCTCTGCAGTTGCAGAGGTTGTTGTTGAATCCGGTAAGGGCTGCGCATTCAAGAAGCTTGGTGTTCAGGATGCATTTGCTCCTATCGGTCTCCACGAAGACATTATGAGCACTCTCGGTATCGACTCCAACGGTATCATCGAAGCTGTTCGTGAGGTTATGAAGGCAGACTTCGAAGAGGATAACGACTGGGACGACGAGTTCTAAGTTCTTTTTGTGAATAAGCGGGCATCTTTGCGATTTTCTAACCACTCGCAGTATCTTCATACAGCTTCGGGTTTGAGAAATCGCAAATTCCCCCACTTCTTCGCAAAAATATTAAGGAAAGTGAATAAGCGGGCATCCTTGCGATTTTCCGCCCACTCGACGTATTTTCATACGCCTTCGGGGACGGAGAAATCACAAATCTCCCCACTTCTTCGCAAAAATCAATAAAAGGTAAATTCCTCGTTTCAAAATCAACGGAAAGGATTGATTCTC
Source organism: Acutalibacteraceae bacterium (assembly GCA_045592945.1). GTDB lineage: Bacteria > Bacillota > Clostridia > Oscillospirales > Acutalibacteraceae > DTU089. Next base: position 11,117 of record JAZNVT010000025.1, read on the forward strand.
TTGCCTAACACACAAGAAGCTTTATATACTAATAAAATATTCCTTTGCGGTGCATTACCTCTTCTCAAGACTATCGTTGCCGACGTGCCCTCTCTCAAAAAGAAATTTGAAAAGGTGCATTGTATATATCAGGTTAGCTGTCTTGACCCTGATGCTCCCGAGGGAAAATGGGCTACTCATTTCGTTGTAAACGGTGATGAATGGCTCGTTCATGCAAATAAAGTTGCTTATAGAGTTAAAAAACAGAAGTTTGTTGAGCTTCAATTTAAAAACGTTGAGTCTATGAATGCCTTCTTTAAAGGCAAAATAGGCCCCGCAACTCTTCCTAAAATGATAGGTCTTCAGAATGCATACGAATTCGGTGTATTTATGATGGCTCTTCTTAAAATGTCAAGCCTTTTGACAGCAACAAAACCGCCCGAAAAGGAAGAGGACAAACGTCTTACTGTTAAATGCTATTTCTACCTACTTTCTTCAGGTATCAGTACTCTTAACAAAATGGGTCACCCCGAGATTCACGATTGGACTTCAAAAAGCCCCGACCGTGTTTACGCTTGGAAGGTTGACGGTGAGGATTCCGTTTCTGCTTACATCAGAATTAAAGCTGGTAAGAGTAAAGCAGGCAGAGGCGAATACAAACGTGCTCTTCCCTTCTTCACTATGAGATTTAACAACCTTGACAGTGCTCTCGGTATCTTAATGTCTATCGATGATATGCTTGAATCCGTTCAGCAGGGCAAGCTCATCATGGACGGTGCTCCCGAATTTGGTGCTCAAATCGGTGGATATATGTTAGAAATAGGTGCCATGGCTAAATAATAACTATAATTCACAAACATTTAAAAAATTTTACTTGACATATACCCTTTGACATTGTATAATGCTAAATGTATTATGATATTTATACCTTTGTTGGTAATCAACGGAGGGAGGGAACTATAAATGAGTCAGGTAAAAGTTAAAGAAAACGAATCTTTAGATAGCGCACTTCGTCGTTTTAAGAGACAGACTTCAAGAGACGGTGTTATCCAGGAAGTTCGTAAGAGAGAACATTATGAGAAACCTTCTGTAAAGAGAAAAAAGAAATCAGAGGCTGCTCGTAAGAGAAAATTCTATTAAAAAAAGAGAGATGAATCCTCAAAAAGAGGTTTCATCTCTTTTCTTTTTTGTTTTTTTGTGATATCATTAAAATGTAATAATTTGGCTTTGATTTAAACGGTGGTATTATGCTAAGGGAAAAGGATACTACAATTAAATATATGTTTCGCGAAACAAACGATATTACGCCCGAAATCGTAAGAGAATTAGGTCTTGAAGCAATTCTTTTCGATTTAGATAACACGACGGTTAAGGATGCAACCCTTTCAACTATTCCGGGAGCAATATCATGGATAAAATCCTTAAAAGAGGCGGGCATAAAGGTTGCTATCGTAACTAATACTCCTCATATAAGAGCATTTTGGTTTTCAAGAACCTTTGGTGTTAGGTTTCACGCCTTTGCTAAAAAGCCTTTACCCCTCGGTATTCTCAGAATGTCAAGAAAATTAGGGGTTGAGGTTTCAAAAATCGGTATGGTAGGCGACCAGGTTTTTACCGATGTTGCGGCGGCTAACCGTTGTGGTGCGGTGCCCATTCTTGTAGACCCTGTTGAAAACAAATGGTTTTGGAAGAACCATTACAAGAAAAACAGAATTAAAGAAAAGCCTATCAGAGATGCATTTTTAAAGGAGCACGGTTACTATGGGGATAAATAAGCTTCAAGACTTTCTTAAAAGTCCTCACGAAGCAATTATAATTTCGTCAGAGGAAAACAGACGTTATTTTACAGGCTTTCCGTCAACTCACGGGTATCTTGTAGTAACTAAAGACGAGGCTGTTTTTTTTACCGATAGCCGTTATATTGAGGCGGCTCAAAAGACGGTAAAAAACTGTAAAGCGATGCTTCTCAAAAAGGTTTCAGAAGAAATTAAAGCTTATATAAAAGATAAAAGAATAATTAAAATATATTCCGAAAGAGAGCACATAACCGTTTCTGTAAGTGATTATTTAAAAACGGCGTTTTTACCCTGCAAGGTAACGCCTTCAAAAAAGCTTGAAGCGGAAATTACCCGTATTCGAAGAATAAAAAACGACGAGCAGAAAGAAAAAATCTTAACTGCTCAAAAAATAGCGGAAGATGCCTTTCAGCATATTTTAACCTTTATTAAGCCCGGTGTAACTGAAAAGCAAATTGCCCTTGAGCTTGATTTTTATATGCTTTCCCACGGTGCTGAGGCGCTTTCCTTTGAAACTATTGCCGTTGCTGGTAAAAAGTCCTCAATGCCTCACGGTGTGCCAGACGAAAACGTTGTAAAAGACGGTGATTTTATTACAATGGATTTCGGTGCGGTTTACGATGGCTACCACAGTGACATGACAAGGACTGTTGCCGTTGGAAATATTACCGATGAGCAAAAGAAAATATACGAAATCGTTTTAAAGGCTCAAAAATCTGCTCTTGCAGTTTTGAAAAAAGGGTTACCCTGCAGTGAAGCGGACCTTGCCGCAAGAAGCATTATTGATGAAGCCGGCTACGGTGAATTTTTCGGTCATTCAACGGGTCACGGTGTAGGTGTTGAGATTCACGAAGCACCAACCCTTGCCCCGAAATCAAAGGATATTCTTGAGGTCGGTGACGTTGTAACGATTGAGCCGGGCATCTATATCCCTGACAAATTCGGTGTAAGAATAGAGGATATGGCAATAATAACCGAAAGCGGTTACGAAAACCTTACAACAACACCTAAGGAGCTGATAATTCTTTGAAATATGAAAGCTTTACAGAGTTAAAAGAGGATTGCCTAAAATGTGAAAAGTGTCCTCTTGCCCCAACTCGCACACAGGTTGTTTTTGGCGTAGGTAATGAAAATGCCGATATACTTTTTGTTGGCGAGGGTCCCGGTGAAAATGAGGATTTACAAGGCGAGCCCTTTGTTGGCAAAGCGGGTCAGCTTTTAGATAAATATCTTCAGGTTATAGATTTGGACCGTAAAAAGAATATTTATATTGCTAATATAGTTAAATGCAGACCGCCGAAAAACAGAGACCCCGAAGCCACTGAGCAAGACAGTTGTATTGAATGGCTACGTTGTCAAACACGGCTTATAAAGCCGAAAATTATAGTCTGTTTAGGCAGAATTTCGGCACAAAAGCTTATTTCTGAGGATTTCAAGGTGACCCGTCAACACGGTGAATTTATAAAAAAGGGTAACATTTATTTTATGGGCACATTTCACCCTGCGGCACTTTTAAGAAATCCCGGTAACAAGCCCGATGCATTATCGGATTTTCAAGCATTAAGAGAGAAAATAAAAGAGTTAAATATAGAAATTTAACAAAAGGAGTATATATATGAAACAGTACATTGAAAACGGAAACGCTATTCTCGGTATTGAATTCGGCTCAACAAGAATTAAAGCAGTTCTTATCGACGATAAGGGCGAGGTTCTTGCAGTAGGTGGCTTCGGTTGGGAAAACAGCCTTGTAAACGGAATCTGGACTTATGCCGAGGAAGAATTTTTCGAAGGTCTTAAGGGTGCATATTCTACACTTAAACAGGACGTTAAAGAAAAATACGGTATAACTCTTAAAAAGCTTAAAGCAATCGGCATCAGTGGTATGATGCACGGTTACCTTCCTTTTAACGACAAGGGTGAGCTTCTCGCACCCTTCAGAACATGGAGAAACACTATCGCAGGTGATGCGGCAAACAAGCTTACTAATGAATTCGATTTTAATATTCCTGACCGTTGGAGTATTGCACATCTTTATCACGCTATCTTAAACGATGAAGCACACGTTAAGGATATCGCATATTTCACAACTCTCGCAGGCTATATTCACACTCTTCTTACAGGTGAAAAGGTGCTTGGTATCGGTGAAGCATCAGGTATGTTCCCTATGGAAGGCAACAATTACAGCGAAAAAATGCTTGATAAATTTGATGAGCTTGTAGCTGATAAAGGCTATCCTTGGAAAATCCGTGAAATTCTTCCTAAGGTTCTCGTTGCAGGTGAAAACGCAGGCACACTTACAGAAAAGGGTGCACTTCTCCTTGACGAGGAGGGCGACCTTCAGGCAGGTATTCCTATGTGTCCTCCCGAGGGTGATGCAGGTACAGGTATGGTTGCTACAAACAGTGTAAGAGTAAGAACGGGTAACGTTTCTGCAGGCACCTCTGTTTTCGCAATGATTGTTCTTGAAAAGCTTCTTTCAAAGCTTTACAGAGAAATAGATATGGTTACAACTCCCGACGGTGCTCCCGTTGCTATGGTGCATTGTAACAACTGCACCTCTGACATTAATGCTTGGACTTATCTTTTTAAGGAAGTTCTTGACCTTATGGGTGCTAACTGTGATTTGGGCGATTTGTTCACCGCTCTTTTCAAAAAATCTGCAGAAGCAGATAAGGATTGCGGAAATCTTCTTTCCTACAACTATTTCTCAGGTGAATTCTTAACAGGCTTTGAAACAGGTAAGCCTCTTTTCGTAAGAGAGCCCGACAGCAAATTCTCTCTTGCAAACTTTATGAGAGTTCAGCTTTTCACCGCTTTTGGTGGTATTAAAATCGGTATGGAAATTCTCGACAAGGAAAACGTTGCTATTGATAAAATTCTCGGTCACGGCGGTTTCTTTAAAACTCCCGTTATCGGTCAGAGTGTCCTTGCAGCCGCAATGAATGCTCCCGTTTCCGTTATGGAAACAGCCGGTGAGGGTGGTGCATGGGGTGTAGCAGTTCTTGCCGCATACTCAGTTAATAAAGAAGAAAACGAGCAATTCCCCGATTATCTTGATAACAAGATTTTCGCAACTCAGAAAATGACAACTCTCGACCCCGATAAAGAAATTGTAGACTCCTTCAATCTCTTTATGGAAAGCTACAAAAAAGGCTTGGTAGTTGAACGTGCAGCCGTTGAAATGTAAAAATGTATTGTCTTTTTGTGTGTTTTACGATTTTCTGCCCACTCGACGTATCTCCATACGCCTTCGGGGCAGAGAAATCGCAAACCACATCAAAAATCCAACACATTTTACCTTTAAGGTAGTGATTTGTGAATTCGGGATTTTACCCACTCGGCGTATTTCATACGCCGTCACCTCAAAATTCCACCATCTGAATCAAAACTCTATCACATTTACATAACGTAAGTCGTTTGCGAAGCCTATCATCCTTTTTTGTCGCAGACAAAAAGGGAGGGGGACCGTTCTTAAACAAAATAAAAATATAACAGACAGTATATTTCGCGGAATATACTGTCTGTTTTTGTTTATTATATCGGAACGGTGGTAGGTAGTTCTTTTACGTCTTAGGTTTATTAAGACAGAACTATTTTTCACCGTCGCATATTAATTTGCTATCGGCACGTAGCGTCCCTTAATTTGCCATTTGCCACTTGCGATTTGCAACTTACTTCTCTATAGCTGCTTTTCTCATATTGATTTTATAAAGAACATCAGAGTCGAATTTTTCTGTACGGTCGTAGTTATAAATACCGTTTAACTCCTGTTCAACGTCTGTAAGCTGAGTGTAGCAGAAGCCTATCATTCTCGGATTATCAAGAAGTGCGTCGGTAAGACCTGCGTAACGCTCATAAAATTCCTCGTAGCTTGTAGCCGCGTTACCGTAGCCCCAGGCTTTTTTGTGGTCGTTTTCTGCAGGGTCCTTAAGCTCAATTCTTATTCCGCCGTATTCGCTCATAAATACGGGCTCGCCCTTCCACTGCTGTTTTTCGGGGAAACGGTCGTAAAGGAAGTCTTCTTTAAAGAGCTTATCGTAGTTTTCTTTGAAAATGTGATAATCCTGCTCGTAATCGTGAACGTCGAAAATATCTGTTTCAACGTGGAAGTTACCGCTTGTATCAATACACGGACGAGTTTTATCCATGGCCTTTACCGTGCGGTAAACAACGCGAAGACTATCGTCATCCTGCTTTCTGCCGTCTATGTCCCAGGTTTCGTTGTAGGGACACCAACCGATAAGTGCAGGGTGGTTAAAGTCGCGTTCAATTTCCTCTTCAATTTCTAAAAGGAAGTAACGGATTGAATCAAATTTCGACCAATCAAGACCCCAGTTACCGTGCTCGCCCCAAACGATGTAGCCTAATTCATCGCAATAATGGAGGAATAAGGGCTCAAAGACCTTCTGGTGAAGTCTTGCACCGTTAAAGCCAGCCTTCATTGAAAGGATAATATCGTTTTTAAGAGCCTCTTTTGTGGGGGCAGTGTAAATACCGTCGGGGTAGAAGCCCTGGTCAAGTATAAGTCTTTGGAAAACGGGCTCGCCGTTAATTTCAACTGCATTGTCTGTAAGCTTAACCTCTCTGAGACCGAAATAGCTTGTTACAACGTCATCGCCGAAGGTAAGAGTAAGCTCGTAAAGACCGCCTTTGCCAACCTCCCAAAGATGCTTTTCGGCAAGCTCAAGTGTGATTGTTGCAGTCTGACCGTAAGTCTTAACTGTTTTTGAGCCAACCTCTTTACCGTCCCAGAATGCCTTTGCAGAAAAGTCACCGCTACCGCAAAGGTCAGCAGTAATTGTAACTGTACCATCTGCAATATTGGGGTAATATTTTACGTTTTTAATATAATTTTCGGGGCAGAATTCCATATAAACTGTCTGCCAGATACCTGTTGTTCTTGTGTAATCGCAGCCGTGAGAATAGAAAAGCTCACTTTGCTTACCTCTTGCCTGATGATAATCTCTCGTATCATCCTCAGCGTAAACAGTAATTACGTTTTCGCCCTCTTTTAAGAATTTAGTTGCATCTATACGGAAGGTTGTATATCCGCCGAAATGCTCACCTGCAAGCTCACCGTTTACGTAAACCTTTGCGTGAAAATCTACTGCACCAAAAACTATAAATGCTTTACCATTTAACTGCTCTTTTGATATTTCAACAGTTCTTTTATACCATACGGCAGGGATAAAATCTTTATAATTTATGCCTGAAAGCTCACTTTCGGGGCAGAAGGGTACGTTGATTTTTTTGGAAAATTCAGAGTCTACAGCAAATAAATTTCTTTCTTCACCGCTGTTCCCAAAGTCAAATTCAAAATCCCATTCACCGTTAATAATAATGTAATCAGCTCTTTTAAAATTAGGATTAGGGTGTTCGTTTCTTGGTATCATAATAAAGCTCCTTTATAACGGAAATTTTGCTTGTGCGTTGATTTGTCTGATTATTGTCTTAAATATATAAGCAATACAGCTATATCAGCAGGGGAAACACCGCTTATACGTGATGCCTGACCGATAGTTTCGGGGCGTATCTTTTTAAGCTTTTCAATAGCCTCAAGACGAAGATTTATAATCTCGTCATAATTAATATCCTCGGGTATTTTCTTAACCTCAAGTCTTTTTTGCTCTTCAACCTGAGCTAACTGACGCTTGATATAGCCCTCGTATTTAAGATTTATTTCAACCTGCTCGAATACCTCTCTCGGTAAATCGGGTCTTTTTTTGTCAAATGGGGTGAGAAGCTTGTATGAAAGCTGGGGTCTTTTAATAAGCTCTGAAAGCCTTGCACCCGTAACCGTAGGTGCAGTGCCCGCTTCCTCAAGCACCCTTGAAAGCTCTTCTGACGGGGGGATTGTGATTTTAGAAACTCTCTCTGTTTCTTCTTCAATGAGCCTTATTTTTTCTAAAAGCTTATCGTATCTTTCCTGACTGATAAGACCTATTTTGTAGCCCATTTCAGTAAGTCTTAAATCAGCGTTATCTTCTCTTAAAATAAGTCTGTATTCGCTTCTTGAGGTCATCATTCTGTAGGGGTCACGGCAACCCTTTGTAACAAGGTCGTCAATAAGAGTGCCGATATATGAGGTGCTTCTGTCAAGGGTGAAGGGCTCTTTGCCTTGCACCTTGTGAGCCGCGTTTATACCGGCTATAAGACCCTGCGCGGCGGCTTCCTCATAGCCCGAAGAGCCGTTAAACTGACCTGCACCGAAAAGCCCTGAATGCTCAGTAAATTCTAAAGTAGATTTAAGAGCAAGAGGGTCTACACAATCGTATTCAATAGCATAAGCGGTACGCATAACCTTAACGTTTTCAAGACCCTTAATGCTTCTTAAAATTTTAAGTTGTACGTCTTCGGGAAGAGAAGAAGAAAGACCCTGTAAATACATTTCTTCAGTATTAAGTCCGCAAGGCTCAATGAAAACCTGATGCCTTTCCTTCTCTGAAAAACGAACAATTTTATCTTCAATGCTGGGGCAATAACGAGGTCCTACACCTTCAATTTTATTTGAATAAAGGGGTGAGCGGTGAAGATTATCAAGAATAACCTGCTTCGTTTCGGGGTTTGTATAAGTAATATGGCAAATAGCCTTGTTTTCTAAGGTGTCGTAAGGTGTTTCGAAGGAAAACGGTGTAATTTCTTCGTCACCAACCTGCTCCTCAAGTCCCTCAAAATTTACACTGTGTCTGTTAACTCTTGCAGGTGTACCTGTTTTAAATCTGCGAAGAGGAATCTGCATTTTTGCAAGTGCATCTGAAAGGTCGTTTGAGGGGAACATACCGTCGGGGCCGCTTTCGTAGGAAACGTCGCCAACGAAAACCTTTCCCTTTAAGAAGGTACCTGTAGCAATAATAACGCATTTAGCGGTATATTCTGCTTCGAGGCGGGTAGAGAATACCCATAAGCCGTCCTCGTTTTTATGTAACGAAACAATTTCAGCCTGCTTTAAATCAAGATTTTCCTGATTTTCAAGGCAATGCTTCATATATTGAGTGTATTCCTTACGGTCTATCTGTGCTCTTAAAGAGTGTACGGCAGGGCCTTTACCTAAATTAAGAATTCTGCTCTGGATAAGAGTTTTATCTGCCGCTTTACCCATCTCACCGCCTAAAGCATCAATTTCTCTTACGAGATGACCTTTAGATGTACCACCGATAGAGGGGTTACAAGCCATATTGCCAACCCAGTCAAGATTTACCGTAAATATAACTGTTTTAGCACCTAGTCTTGCGGAGGCGAGAGCCGCTTCAATGCCTGCGTGCCCTGCACCGATAACCGCAACGTCGTAATTGTCTGCAAAATATTTCATATAGATTCCTCGAGCTTTGTTGTCGGATTATTTAATAAATTTAACGTGGCCGTCTTCTCTGTCCTTAAAAGGCGGTTTTTCGTTTGGATAGCCTAAGGTAAGACCTAAAAGGAAATGCCAGCTTTCAGGCACGTCCAAAATTTTCTTCCACTTTTTTGCACCGTTTTCATCGTCAAAAAGACCGCCGATAGAGCCTATCATACAAGAGCCTAAGCCTAAAGCGTGAGAAGCGAGTGCAATGTTTTCTGCCATAAGCCCTGCCGACATATCAGCCTTGCTTTCGGCAAAAATGAAAATAAACGTAGGCGCATTATGGTAAACGGGGCGAATATCCCAGCCTGTGTAAGCAGGGGTGTCCCAACCAACGATATTTTTGAAATCTGTATTCATTTCATCAAGCAAAGCTTTATTCTGAAGAACTCTGAGGTGACAGGGCTGAGAGTTTCTTCCGCTTGGTGCTCTTATCGCTGCATCAAGAATAACCCCCAAAAGCTCATCGGGGACTTGCTCCTCGGTATATTCGCGGATTGTCTGTCGTGACATAATATTTTTAATAGCTTCGTTCATTTTATGCACCTTTTTCATTCATAATAAGGTTGTAATACCCCTTTGCAACGTCGTTTGCTACCTTAATATTGGTGGTAAGAGAGCTTTCAATTTTCTCGTCTATTTCGTTGCCGACAATGATTTCTATCATCTCAGGCTTTTTTTCTTTGAAGTATTCGCTGTTGGTATCTGCGTCACCTCGTAAAACGAGGAAAATATAATCATTTGTGCCGATAACCGTTGCAAGACGGGCTTCAGTTGCCTGCACCTTTTGGAAAAAGCCTGCAGGATAGCTTGTATCGTCCTTGTGAAGAATAACTGTCTGTGCGGAGCTTTGATAGCCGGTTGAAGCAAGGAAATCAGCCGCCTCCTCCATAGTCTGCTCGCCTGCGTTTACCATAGTAGCCATATTCTGAAATTTTAAAATCAAAGCTTCACTATCGTTTTCGCTTATTCTTACGGTTTTACCGTTCGAATCGGTTGTTGTAAAATATCCTGTAATTGATTGGAACACAATATAATTCGTTTTGAATTGTGCGTAAAGACGGGTTAATGGAATTTCCTCCTCACCGCCCGTGCCGTAATAGTGAAGAAGTAAAGCACTTCTGAAGCTATCGGCAGTAAATACCTTTGTAAGCGTTTCCTTTGAAACGCCTATTTTCGTGTAGTAGCTACCGAAAATATTCCAATATGCATTTACCTTTTCTGAAACCTTTGCTTTTTCGGCAGTTGTAAGCGTTATACCTGCCATATTAGCGAGTGTGTTTGTTTTAAAATAGGTTGAAGCATAGGTTTTTGCTTTTTCTCTTAAAGCATCAAAGGATGCATCCTTGCCCATTTCCACCGTTGCTAAATCTAAAAAATAAGTAAAAACGTCATTGCTTATTTCTACGTTGTTTATAGTCATCGCAGGCTTTTCGGTTACTACAGAGCAGCCTGAAAAAAGCAAAACCGATGCAAAACAGCTGATTATTAATATTAAAGCTATAAAGCGCTTGAAAATTGTTTTCATAATCCACTTCCAAAATCAAAAATAGATATAATTCTATATATAAATATACATAGTACAGTATAACAGACCAAATCTTTTAAAACAAGTATAAACGGTAAACAAATTTCAAATAATATAAAGCAAAATAATCAGTCAAACCGTTTTTTCATAAGGGAGGTGGGTTTATGAATAACGTTAACGGCAAAAAGCAACGTAGAATGGTTAAAATCAACGGAGTTAAAATTGTAAATGCAGAAAACTCTAAAAAGCAACAGGAAAAGCCCCAAAAAGATGCTACCGCAGGTACAAAGGATTTAATCTGGATAACCGATAAAGACAATCTCGAATTGTAATTACTGACTACAGAAAAGCACCGTTGCGAAAAAGCCTTTCGTAACGGTGCTTATAACTATGTAGGTTTTTTATTTATCTATTTCTTGGTTTGCCTTACGCACGTATTCGTAAACGGGCTCAAGCCTTTCTTTTGTAAGCGGGAAGAAGAATTTATAAAGTATAAATACGAGAGTGTAGGTAATTGCAGGGATAAGAGTACAAACCGTTAAAATGCCCTCGCTTATACCGGGAACAAAGCCGGCGTTAGCCATGGTTTCTGCCTCGTAGCCGATTTTACCTAAAAGCACAAGTCCGCCGTAGTCTGCGGCAGTCTGACCAAGCTTTCTGCAGAAGGTGTAAACTGCGTAAACGGCACTTTCGTTTTTGATGCCGGTTTTATAAAGCTGGTAATCAATAACGTCGGCAACAATAGCCCAGTTTGTAATAGAAACGAAGGAGTAACCGAAGCCGATAATAAATTGCATTACAAGGAAAAGTCCTGCCTGGTCGGGACCGGGCTTGATAAAGAAGGTAAGGATAGCCGCAGCCGCCGCAAAGAAGGATGTGAAAGCACAAATCTCTTGCTTACCGTATTTTTTAATAATTTTTGCAGAGAACGGAAGCATTAAAACTAAAGGAGCATACTGTGCGATAGTACCTATAACGGAAAGCGAAGTATTGCAGAAATAGTTTTTGTAAAGGTATTGGTTAAGTGACCCGAACTGAAGCTGACCGCTTATAAGAATACCCGTAAGAGCAAGAACAACAAAGGGCTTACTCTTAATCATCCCGCCGTAGATTTTTTTCATATCCACGTTAGGCTCTGCTTCTGAAGGGACACGTTCTTTCGTTGTAAAGTAGCAAGCGTAGTAGAAAATTACTGAAAGTACGCCCATAACTATTGCAAAGCTGAGCATACCCTGAGCATCTGCTACGTTATATGTACCGCCCTTGCCGTCGTCAACCTTACTGTAAATAAGAAGGGGAGCAAGAAGTGCAGGTGCTGCACCGCCCACACCGCTACCGATTGTGCGGAAGGTTGAGAGTAACGTTCTGCCGTCGGGGTCGTCGGTGATAACTGATGCCAATGAGCCAAATGGTACGTTCATACCCGTATAAAGCATACCGAAGGCAATATACGTAACGTAAGCAAACATAAGGACGTTTGCTTCGCTTAAGGTAAAGGAAACGTCAATAAAGCAAAGAATCTGTGAAAGTGCAAGTGGAATAGCAAGCCATTTTAAATAAGGACGGTATTTACCATCTTTATTAGGTCTCTTTTTCGCAACTATTGCACCCCACATAGGGTCGTTTATTGCATCCCACAAACGAGTGAACAAGAAAAGGTTTGCAACCTTGTTTGTAGGAATTCTTAAAATATCTGTGTAGAAAACCTTGAGGTATGATGATACGTAGGTGAGAACGAAAAGGTTACCACCGTCGCCTAACATATAACCGATGCCTTCACGCACGCCGATTTTGTTAGGATGCTCGTTTGTTACAGCAATCGCTCCTGATTTCTCTTTAGCCATATTTACCACTCCTTACTTTGGTTTTTGAATTATTCAATCATTAATCTAAAGCCTCGTAGTTAGCAGCAAGACCACCTTCGCTTGTTTCGCGGTATTTATGCTTTAAGTCCTTGCCTGTTTCGTACATAGTGTGAACAACGGTGTCAAATTTAACCTTTCTTGTAGAGGTTAAGAAGTTTGCAAGTGAAAGTGCATTGATAGCTCTCATAGCCGCCACTGCATTTCTTTCAATACAAGGGATCTGAACAAGACCGCAAACGGGGTCGCAGGTAAGACCTAAATAATGCTCCATTGCATTTTCAGCGGCATACTCAATCTGGTCTAAATCCATAAAGTGAAGCTCTGCAAGGGCAGCCGCCGCCATTGAGCAGGCAGTACCGATTTCTGCCTGACAGCCTGCTTCAGCACCGCTGATAGAGGCATTTTGCTTTACGATATTACCTACAATACCTGCCGCCGCAAGAGCCTTTGCTATTTCAAAATCAGTAAACCCCTTTTTCTCCTGCATATAAAAGAGCACTGCGGGAAGCACGCCTGAAGCACCGCAGGTAGGTGCGGTGGTGATTGTGCCGCCACCTGCGTTTTGCTCGCTTGCCGCATAAGCGTAAGCACAAACGAGTCTGTTTTCTCTTGTTTCGGGAGTTTCGTCCATATGGCGTTGAGCATAAAGATATTTTGCTTTTCTTTCAACCTCAAGTCCACCGGGTAAAATACCCTCAACGTTAAGACCCTCTCTTACGGTCGTTTTCATTTGCTCCCATACAGTTTTGAGGAAAAGCATAATACCTTCACCCTCGTATGAAGCAACGTAGTCGCTAAGCCTTAAATGATGCATAAGACAGTAGTCTTTTACCTCTTCAAAGTTTTTCTGAGGGTAAACCTCGGGTGCAGTAACTGCAGGCACGCCCTCGATTCTTATTTCGCCACCGCCAATGCTCATCGCACGAACCTTTTTAAGCTCGTTTTCGTTTTCATCGCAAATAATGAAATCAAGTGTGTTAGGGTGGGGTAAATCCTTTGTGGTTGTGTCAAGAATAAGACGGTGAGGTGCTTTGATGGTACTGTTCAGCACCTTATCAGTACCGTGGCCCTCACCCGTAAGAGCAAGCGAGCCGTAAAGTATGACCTTTATAAATTCAGCATCGGGATAATTATCATTAATATACTCTGCCGCATATTGAGGACCCATTGTGTGAGAGCTTGAGGGGCCTTTTCCGATTTTGTAAAGCATTCTTAAAGATTGCATATTGTTCCACCGCCTAATAAAATATCGTCTTTATAAAATACTGCCGTTTGCCCGGGAGCCGCGGCACGTTGAGGATTTTTGAATTCAATAATTGCTTTGTCATCGTCTATTGTCACAAGTGCGTCAGCAGGTCTTGCGGCACAACGTATTTTAACCTGACATTTAAAGGGACTTTCAGGAGCATTTCCTGAAGTAAAGCTTAAATCGTCTGCAACAATTTTGCTTTTAAAAAGCATATCGTTATCACCGATTGTAACTGTATTGCTTTCGGGGTTAATAGAAAGCACGTACATAGGCTTACCAAAAGCACCTAAGCCTTTTCTTTGACCTATAGTGTATTTATAAATTCCCGAATGAGTACCTAATTTTTCACCCTCGGGCGAAATAAAATCACCCGACTTTTCGGGAGGGTTAAACTCTCTGTCGATAAAAGAAATATAGTCGTTATCGGGTATAAAGCAAACCTCTTGGCTGTCCTTCTTTTCTGCAACGGGGATGCTGTGTGAAAGTGCTAAAGCACGAATTTCATCCTTCGGCATATCGGCAATAGGGAAAATAACTTTAGAAAGAATATCCTGATTAAGACGGCAAAGAAAATAGCTTTGGTCTTTAGAGGAGGGGTTTCTTTTAATTGCGTAAACGCCGTTTTCGTCTTTCACTATATTTGCATAATGACCCGTAGCTAATAAATCGCCGCCTTGCTCTTTTACGTAATCAAGAAGCAAGCCTAATTTAATTGTAGGGTTACAGAAAACGCAGGGGTTAGGCGTTCTGCCCTCAAGGTATTCTTGGCAAAAGTAATCTGTAATTTTTTTGAATTCCTCTCTCATATCGAGAACGTCGAGAGGGATGCCGAGAGTATCGGCTACCGCCTTTGCATCCTCAATATCCTTATCAGCAAGATTATCGGGCTTAAGGCGTAAGGTAACACCGCGGACTGTGTACCCGCGTTCCTTTAAAATTATTGCCGCTGCAGCGGAATCAACACCGCCGCTTAAGGCTACAAAAACTGTTTTACCCATAACTCACCATAATAAAATTAATCTATTTTAGATAATATCATACAAGCACTGAAAAATCAAATATTACGAACGATAATTTTTAGTTTTTTATAAGAAAAAAGGTGGGTTAAATGTAAAATTTTTACTTGATTTTTTGTACAAAATAGAGTAAAATAACACCATAAACTATATTCGGGGTATTTCTGCAATTTTCAATGTGTGATATTTTTAACAAAATTTACGGTTGCAAATAATTCCCGAAAAGGTTTGGGGAAAATATGGTATCAGCCCTGAAATCAGGGTGAAGAAAGGAAGATTATTTTGTCAGCGGATTTACATTGCCACACCAGATTATCTAACGGCTCATTAGGTATCGAGGATTTGATTTTACTTGCAAAAAAACGCGGAGTTACAACAATTGCAATTACTGACCACGACTGCCTCGCCGGTACGGTAAGAGGGAAGGTAATTGGAGAAAGACACGGAGTTACTGTTATTCCTGCGGTAGAGCTTTCAGGAACAGATAAAACAAACGGTCAGGAAATACACATGCTTTGCTATAAGCCTGATTTTCCGGACAGGCTCGAGGGTCTTTGCCGTCGTAGTTCGCTTATCAGAAGAAAATCTTCTCATAATATGATGCTCAAAACAGCTCAAAGATATCCCATTACAACTGAATTTGTTGTAAAGTGTGCTTCAGGCTCAACAAATATTTTCAAGGTTCACATTATGCAGGCTCTTATTGAAAACGGCTTTGCTGACAGAATTTACGGTGACCTTTACAAGCAGCTTTTCTCTTCAGATGTTGAGGGTAATATAAATAACGTTCCCGATTACGACGATATTTTTGATATTCTTTCAGCAATTCACGATGCAGGCGGTATCGCAGTTCTTGCAAATCCTCAGAAATGCAAAAACGAGAAGCTTGTTGACGAGCTTGTTGCCGCAGGTCTTGACGGTATTGAGGTTTACGCCCCCGACCTTACTGCAGAAGAAAAAGAGTATTTCATAAAATACGCTAAAAAGAATAAAATTCTTACAACAGGCGGTTTAAATTTCAAGGGCCTTTACAATAAAACTGTTCTTTCAGTTGGCGATTGTGATTTACCCGACGAATGTGTTCAGGAGCTCAATTCTTACAAAGCTCGTAAAAGAAAGCAAGAAAAGAAAGCCGCAGCTGCTAAATAAAATTTTAAAACCGAAAATTAACACCCGTCATTCGATTTTGAATGACGGGTGTTATGTGTTTATTAAGAGTTTTCTTTTATCGCGTTATTAACCTTTTCTCTTAAATCAAGCAACCATTTCTGATTTGTGGGATAACAATTGAAGCTTAACGGAATATCTAAATCTTGCTCAATGAGTTTTAAAACCTCTTCTCGTGAGGTGAGCTTTTCTAAAAGTCTTAATGCTCGTAAATCCTGGAAGCCATCGTAGAAAACCTTGTGACGAAGCGAGTTGAGAGGCTCACCATTTTTGCCGGGGTATACAACAAATGCATCGCCCGAGGGGAAGGCGTTACCTGCATCCGTAACTTTATAGGGGTTAATTTCATATTTAGAATATTGAGAATACCAGAAGTTATGACCCCAGTGAAGGAAGCCTTCAGCATCATATTTATAAAGAAGAATACCTAAAACTCTGTTGCGTTGTGAGGGCTGAGAGAACATTCTGTTAGGTAAGAAATTGTCTACCTGACCGCAACAGTAATAGGTCCAGAAATGGTCTACCTGCTTTCTGAAAATATCTGCTTTATCCTCGCAGCAAACAGGAGTTTTTACAAGACCTTTTTTGTAAAACTCTATTTCGGAAAGAGCATCGAGATTGTTAAAATCAGGGAAGGCTTCGTGAAGAATTTTCGCTGCTTTTCTGTAGCCGGGTATCTGCTTTTCGTTAGGCTCGTCGGAAACGTGAAGCCAACAACGGTCTTTGATACCTAAAGCAGCAACCTCTTTTGTGAATTCCTTTGCAAAAGCATTCAAAAAGTCTTTATATGCTTTACCGCTCGCCTTTGTTTCCCAACCGAAAATCTTTTTCTCTTTGCCGTTTACGGTAGCTACGATTTTAGGTGCGGAGGTTGCACCCCATTGAGTAAAGAAATGAGATATTTCAAAGGCTTCAACACCGTTTTCAAGGCAGATTTTCACGTATTTTCTGAAGTTTGTGAAGTCGAAGAAATATTCGCCGTTTTTCTTTTCAATTCCCACAAGCTGAAACGTAGGTCTTTCTCCACCTACTGCAGTATCAAGAGGGGGTGTGAAAACGGGTGTAAGTATCATATTTACACCGTGCTCTACAGCGTTTTTCAAAAATCTTTCGAAAATCACCCAATATTCATCAGAGAAGGGCTTTACTTTGTAGTAGGTACAAAGGCAGTCGTTATGAAACCAGTTTGTGAAAAGAAGCTCTTGTTTGGGTAAAGCTTTGTTAATTATTTCAAGAGAAAAAGTTTTTTCAACAGTTTCTTTTTCTGTTTTCAAAACAATAGTAATATTATGCTTTCCCGAAAGCTCACCGTTACCTGCAAACTCAACCCAAATTGATGATGCAACCCCGGGCTCAAGCTGAAGGGTATCTCCTAATGGCTTTAATAAATCGGGGAATTCTTTTCTCTTTAAATCATAATGAAATTTATCCGAATTATCATATCCGGTTTTCTTTGCAGGAATATTTACAACCTCGTATAAATTTAAGCTGTTCTTTAAGTCAGAATTGATTGAGATTTTTATATCTGTACCTTTTTCTTCGGGAATTAAAGCAACCTGAAAAGAAAAACGTTCGTTTTTAAGGCAGGAAGCGGTTGTGAATTCATTGTAATTAAGGTCACTGTCCTTAAAAACTTTTACGAGAGAGGAAAGCAATAAGGTTTTCATATTTTTAACCTCCGTTTTGCGGAATTTTGTTTTTATTATAAGTGTAAAAAATATAGGTGTCAAGGAAGAAAGATATATAAAAACTTGAATAAAGAACATTTTTTGAACCAATAATTTTTGGGAGAAATAGATTTTTCGGTTTACAAATTATTTTACGTGTGATAATATAGTAAAGTATGTATTTATATATTTTCGAAAGGAGGGTTTTACAATGGAACACCGTTTAGTGCATTTTGCAGCTGATAAGGCTCTTTCAAAAATATTGAAATATATAGACAAAGCACCGGAAGAAAATCTTTTAAAGATTTTAAACGTTGCTGAAAAATATTTCAAAATGTATCCGCAGAAGAATTTTGAAAAAATGAGAAATGCTATTGGCGACGATGAAAACGTTTATATGCAATTAACTAAAAATATTCTTAACGACGTTGACCGAGACCTTGTAAAATCTCTTCTTATTTCGTTAGGTATTCACGCAGGCTATTTCGGTACGAAGGCTGTCAGAGCAAACCGAGATAAATATAACTGCAACATACCGTTTATTATACTTTTTGACCCTACCTCTGCTTGTAACCTTCATTGTAAAGGCTGTTGGGCGGCGGAATACGGCCACAGTCTTCAGCTTTCTCTTGATGAAATGAGAAGCATTGTAACTCAAGGAAAAGAAATGGGTACTCATTTCTATATGCTTACAGGCGGTGAGCCTCTTATAAGAAAAAAAGACGTTATACAATTAGCGTCTGAAAACCCTGAATGTACTTTTCTTATTTACACAAACGCAACGCTTATTGATAAAGCGCTTTGTGATGATATTAAAAGATGCGGTAATATAACCCTTGCGCTTTCAATCGAGGGCGACGAATGCTCAAACGATGACCGTAGAGGCGAGGGGGCTTACGAAGCTACCGTTAAGGCTATGGAGCTTCTTAAAAAAGAGAAAATTCTTTTCGGTATTTCCGTTTGCTACACAAGTAAAAACGTTAACGACGTTACAAGCGATGAATTCCTTGATAAAATGATAGCCTCGGGCGTAAAATATGCATTCTATTTCAATTTTATGCCTGTTGGTAAAAATGCTGATAAAGAGCTGATTCCTACCCCGTCGCAGAGAAGGTTTATGTATTTCTGGCTTAAGAAAATGCGTAACGGAAAGTCGGGTAAGCCTTTGTTTGTGATGGATTTTCAGGATGACGGTGAGTACGTTGGCGGTTGTATTGCCGGTGGACGAAACTATTTCCACGTAAACTCAAACGGCGATATGGAGCCCTGCGTATTTATTCACTATTCTGATTCAAATATCAGAACTGACACGCTTTTAGAGGCACTTCAAAAGCCCTTGTTTATGGCTTACAGAAAGGGTCAGCCCTTTAACGATAACCATCTTATGCCTTGTCCCATGCTTGAAAACCCTGATATTTTGAGGAAAATTATCAAGGAAACAAATGCAAAAAGCACTGATTTTATCTCACAGGAAACAGTAGAGGAGCTTTGCTCAAAATGTGACGATTTCAGTAAGGCGTGGGCACCCGTTGCAAAAGAAATCTGGGATAACAACCCCCACCCGAAAACACATACACAATATTATAGAGATAGAAAAGACGTTTAAAAAATCCTCTTGCTTCGGCAAGGGGATTTTTTAGTGAGGAGTGAGGAGTGTCGGAACTCCGTTGGCATTGTAAAAATGGCAAAATGCAAATGGAAAGTGGCAAATTAAGTACGAAATTAGGTAATGATTGATTTACCGTTACAATTTGTTGGTAGCGATTTGCCGGTTTAGTTTGTTTATAGAGTACTAAATGTATGATGGATACATTGTTTCAGGGAAAATTCGTCACAATGTAGAAAAAGTGATGAATAAATGCTGATTCGGGGAATAAGTATGCAAAAAACAACGAATAAATATACAAATCGCCCTATTGTTTCTTTGTGTAAATAAACAATGAAAAAATGACTTTGTTGTGAATTTTAACAACAATATTGAGGAAATTTGAATATATTGTTAATAAATTACGAAAATATTTATGCATCTTGACTTATAAAAATGCAAATGGTATACTTCTATTCGTAGTAAAATATGTATAGGTATATCTTAAATTTGGATTGACGGTATATCGGAAAGGTGATTTTATGAAAAAAACAAGAAAGCTTTTATCAATTGTTCTTTCTGTTCTTGTTGTTTTCGCTAGTTTTCCTGTTGTTTACACAGCAGCGGCAGATGCAGTTACATATGCAGCAGGCGAAACAGGAACAATTGACAATCCTACACATCCCGTTTCAGCAGACGGTGTGTTCAGTTATGATGACTTGTATAAGCTCAACATTGACGTTGAGAATACAAAATACACGTTCTATCAGACTATGAATGACGAGTATTTTACTTACACTCAGATTTTAGGCTTACAGCAGAGAAACGACGTTCCTATTTCAGGCAGAACGTTTAAATTTGTTGGCGTGGAGCATTATACAGGCGGTACTAACGCCACAACAACAAACGCTGACGGTTCGGCTCAGGGAACAGACCTTATGGAAGTACCTGCTATTACAACCAACACTACAGCAGATTTCCTTGATACATACTACGTTCCTACTCATACTTGGGCTCCAATCAACAATAATGCTACAAATGATTTTCAGGGAAAAACTGAGCCGACAAACGTTCAGCTTGCAGGTTCGGTTGCTGACCTTTCAGGCTGTAAAAACTACAGCTGGTCTGATACATACGTAATCAAAGGTCTTTCTGCTTCCGAAAAAGGTGAAGTAAACACAGGCTACTATGAATCATATAAGTGGAACTGGTCTACAAGTGATGCTTCAGCAGCATTTGAGCTTCGCCTTAAAACCTCAATCCGCATTCTTGATGCCCGTGAATTTGTTAAGGAATTAGCAGAGGCAGAGGCTGTTCTTGCAAATCCCGATAAGTATACACAGGCTTACCTTTCATCAGTTAAGGCTACTCTTAACACAATCCCCGAGGATCTTAAGGATTTATCAGAAGTTTACAGCCAGAGCGATATTGATAAATATACAAAGATGCTCAAAGACGTTAGCTTAAACTCAGCCGATTACACAGAGTTTAACAGAACATACGAAAATCTTAACAGTATAACAAATGCTATCGGCGGTTTTACTGATGACAGTTTTGCGGATTTCAAAACAGAAATCGAAAAAATTAACAACAATCTTCCTAAAAACCTTGACTATACAAAGCAGAGTGTTGTTGATGAGGCTACTCAGGCACTCAGAGATGCATATAACCTTCTTGTTACAAAGGGTGATGCTTCAGGCGGTACTTATACAGAAACAATACATGATATCAAATTTACCATTCAGAATGAATTTAATCTTATTCAGATAAAAGACGATCAGATTCTTTCTTATACACAGAATTGGATTGCAGACAGAAGAAATCTTGAAAGCAAAGATTCAAGAAGAATGTTCTATTCTGTAATTGACTCTTCAAGCACGTTTGCTTCAAGATTTACCGATGCAGCAGTTGATACAGTATCATCATTATCTGCAAAAGCTATTGATGGCAGCTTATCTAATGCGTTAATTTTCACTTGCTGGGAAGAAGTTCTTGCAGATGGTTCATTAAACCCCACAACAGAGGTTATTTCAAGAGATACTCATACAATTGACGGTAACTATGCAGGTTTCCAGAAGGATAAAGATTACTATATCGAAAATTCACCTACCTTCCGCGGCTTGTCAGCAAGCGAAACAGGTGCTCATACATTTACGTTCAATCAGAAAATTTACCTTAACTGGCAACAAAATATTTTGGGCTTTTTAAGGAATAACTTCACTCAGACAGCGTTTGTAACTACAATCAACATTACCGACGCCCGTCCTCTTGTAAAGGCGGTAGCAGAAGCAAATGCAACTATTGCAAATCCCGGTAGTTACAGTGACAACTATATCTCAGCACTTCAGGCTGCGGTTGACGCCGTTCCTGTTAACCTTATTAGAGGTGTTGAATATTATACTCAGGAAGAAGTAGACGCTTACCTTAATGCAATTACAAGTGTTCAGGAAGGCTGTGCAGACTACAGTGAGTTCAACGAAGCTTATGAAGAATTAATCAATATGAAGAATAATTCTACATATACCGATGAAAGCTATAGTGCATTTATGGAAGAGATTCAAAGCATTAACAAAAATCTTCCTAAAAACCTTACTGCAGATCAGCAAGCAACAGTTGATGCTGCAACCGAAGCACTTCATAAAGCTACTCACCACCTTGTTTATTACAAGCTTAATACAGATAACGTTTTCACAGAAGAGGATATTCCCGAGGATTTAGGCTTCAGCCCTCTTGTTTTCTCAGTTTCATCTACCAGATACGAGTTTATGCAGGTATCAGACGGTCAGAAGTTTGCTATAAGAACTGATTTCTCTGCAAGAAACAATGACTCCAGCTATACCTTAAGATTACTTTCATTCGGTTTTTCAACCGTTAACGCAGGTAACGTAACAGATATTTGTGCCAGCCGTACAACACCTGATAAGGGCTGTCATAACGCAGCAAACGTGCCTGAACTCAATTTCTTCGACCTTGCAACATATGCAAGCACAAGCGGTACTATAACAGGTATTACCTCATATACCGCAGACGATGCAGGTGACACAGGTGAATTTAACAGCTGGGTGAATACAGATGGCGTAAACCTTTCTTCAGGTGGCGTATTTATTGACGGAGCAGAGCTTGAGCTTTACGATTCAACGGGTTACGCAACTTATGTTTATACTGCTACAAGCGGTGAAAACCAGGAAAATATCAACATAAACTATGCTTTCCGTCTTGGTTGGTCATACGAGCAGTTCTGGGGCGAAACAATCCGCCGTCACGCTCATATTCCCGTTTCTCTTACAATTACCGACGCAAGAGTTCTTCATAATCTTTATAACGAGGTTGAAGATATCTTAAACGGTGAAACGGATAAGAGCTATACTCTTTCTTCTCTTGTTACACTCTACAATGCGTTTAATAACGTTCCTTCAGATATGGCAAGCGGTGAAGCTTACTATACTCAGAGTGAGGTTAACGCAAAGTATGACGAGCTTAAAGCCGCTTACGATACTCTTGTTGAAGGCGCAGATTACAGCGAATTCTTTGAGGCTTACGTAAAGGCACAGGAAATTATTAATACAAACAATAAGGATTCAGCAGGTAACTCTCTTTATGACGATGCTGCATACGAAACCTTTAATCAGCAGTTTACAGATATCATTACAGGCCTTGATATGAATCTTCCTGCAAGCGAGCAGACAACTGTTAACGATGCAACAACTGCTCTCAACAATGCTCTTGCGGCTCTTGAAGCAACAAAGCATGCTGATTATTCTGAATTTAACGATGCTTTAGCAGAGGTTGAAAAAATCTTAAAAGAGGAGCAGGAAAACCCCGGAACTTATACACAGTCTTCTCTTGAAGCAATCCAAAATGCATACAACGATGCTGTTGCTCTTGATAAGGAGCTTCCCGCAAGCGAGCAGGCTACCGTTGATGCAGTTACAGATGCTCTCAAGGAAGCTGCAGAAAACAAAAAATATAAAGCTGATTATTCAGAATTTGACGATGCATACAGTAAGGTTCAGGATATTTTTAATAACCCTAATAAGTATACAGACGAAACTGTAGATGCAGCTGAAAGGGCTCTTGAAGAAGCTGATAAGCTTAATAAAGACCTCCCCGATACTGCAGACAATCGTACAACAATAGAAAATGCTACAAATGCACTTGAAAATGTGTTTAATAATGCAAAAGAATCTGCTGATTACACAGCTTTCGAAGAAGCATACAAAAAGGTTCAGGAAATTGCCGAGAATAAAGACGGCAAATATACACAGTCAACTGTAACAGCAGCTCAGAATGCACTTATAGAAGCAGATAAGCTTGATAAGAATCTTCCTCCCGAAAGCCAGTCGACAGTTGATGAAGCTACAAATGATCTTCAATCAGTAATTGACGGCGCAAAAGAAAAAGCAAACTACGACGGCTACGACGATGCATACGCAGAGCTTGAAAATATCTTAAACAATAAAGATAATTACACTCAGGACACCGTAGATGCAGCTCAGGCAGCAAAGGACGCGGCGGATGCACTCGGTAAAGACCAGCCTGCAACAAATCAGGATGCTGTAAACGAAGTAATTGCAGGTATGCAGAACGTTGCAACAAATGCACAGGAAAAAGCAAACTACGATGCCTACAACAATGCAAAAGCAGAAGCAGACGCTATCATTAATTCGGGTAACGTTGATGAAAACGGCAACCCCATTTACGATGAAGCTGTTTTTGAAGCATACAAAGAAGCAGTAAACAAAATTGATTCTGAGCTCATCAAAGACCTTCCCTCAAGCGAGCAGACAGCTGTTGACAATGCAGTAACAGAGCTTGAAAGCTTAAAGGCTACTCTTGAATCAAAGAAATATTACACAGTAACATTTAAGGATGTTGACGGTAACGTTCTCGGCACTTCTTCTTACGTAAACGGTGACGTTTTCGGAAACCTTACAGCACCTGCTCTTCCCGAGGATACAGAAACAACTGCTTACGTCGGTTGGGTATATGCAGACGGTACTCTTGCCAAGGCTGACGACGTTGTCAGCGGTGATATGGATGTAACCGTTGCAAGCGAAGCTAAAAAGCTTATTGCAAAAGACGAAAGCGGAGTTACTATTGATGAGATTACAAGCTTTGTAAGCGGTATTGAAGCAGGTACAACTGTTGAAGAAGTTCTTTCAAAATTTGATAACGACGAGCTTGTTATTGAAATAAAGACTTACGAGGGCGTAGAGCTTGCAAGCGAAGAGCTTGTTGGTACAGGTTCAACAATTACTCTTAAATCAAAATACACAGGCGTAGTTTACGAAACAAGAATGTTTATCATTATGGGTGACGTTGACGGTGACGGTGATATCGACGATACAGACTTCGAAATTTCTAAATCTGTAGGCTTTGAATCATATACCTACCCCGATGAACATAACTACTTCTTCATTGCTAACGATATCGACGAAAACGGTATTATTAACGTTCTCGATGCATTCTACATCGGCAGAATGAAAACGGTTTGATAGCTATTTCAAACAAGCTTTTAAACTGAAAAACAACATAAAAAAATCACCTTGCAGTGTTAATTCACTGCAGGGTGTTTTTCTTGTTTTTGTCATTGTGCTTTAATGTGGTTTTACAAAAATAAAAAAGCCTGTAAGCCCTTATATATCAAGGGTTTACAAGCTTTCTGAAAATTCTTTTAGTGAAGAGAAAATCTGCGTTTTTTCGGGTAAATTTGTATTAGCGTTTTCACCTAAAAAAACTGGAACACAGCCGGCGTTTATGCCTGCTTCAACGTCTCTTAAAGAGTCGCCTACCATATATGATTTTTCTAAATCAATATTGAAATCCTTTTGTGCTTTGAGGAGAAGCCCCGGTGCGGGCTTTCTGCAATCGCACGTGATTTTTAATTCTTTAATTTCGTCAGGGAAGCCTGAATCGGGGTGATGAGGGCAGTAGTAAATACCATCAATAAACGCACCGTTTTCGCCTAAAAGAGTTTCAATTCTGTTGTGAATTTCGGTGAGTTCTTCGATAGTACATTCACCGCGGGCAATAACGGGCTGATTTGTTGCGATAATCACTAAAAAGCCTAAAGAATGAAGCTTATTTATAGCCTCGCAAACGCCGTCAATTAATTCTATTTCGCAAGGCTTCGTGATGTAGCCCTTATGAATATTTATAGTGCCGTCGCGGTCAAGAAAAACGGCTTTTTGAGTGTGCTTTTTATGCTTCTTTGAAACAATCCCGCTTTTAATATCGTTTTCAACGGACTTCAGCCTGTCGGGCGTGCCCATATCCTTAACGTATTCAAAGGTTTTATAAGAGTATATTTTCCCCGTTTTTATGGCGGGTGCAATAACCTCTTTGTCTAAATCAGCCTTGCCGTAAAAGCTATACATTTTAAGCAGTTCAGGGGATATTATTCCTATACCTGCGTTGCATAAATTTGCATAAGAAAAAGGCTTGTTTCCCTTAGGTAAAACGCCGGTTATTACGTCACCGTCAGTTAAAAATAATGTGCTGTCAAAGGGGTGGTTATTAGGGTGAGTAAGAAGGGTCGCGAGGGCATTTTTTTCTTTGTGAAAGGATAGCATTTCGGCAAGAGAAAAGCTGAAAATCAAATCGCCGTTACACAGTAAAAAATCCTCTTTTAAGCCTAATTTAAAGAGGGCGCCCGCAGTGCCTAAGGGCTCGCTTTCAACGTAGTATGAAATGCTCACGCCAAGGCTTTTTCCGTCACCAAAATAAGCCTTAATTTGCTCGCTTAAATGACCTAAAACGAGAATAAATTCAGTAATTCCCTCGTTTTTCAGAGCGTTAATCTGATGCTCTAAAACGGGCTTTTCGCATAATTTTATTAATGGCTTCGGCGTGCTTTCGCAAACGTTTTTAAGACGTGTGCCTAAACCGCCGGCTAAAATAACAGCTTTCATACTACACCACCCTTCGACGTTAATTGTAGCACAGTTTTCTTTCTTTTTCAACGGTGGCTTTCCAAGTCCTTTAAGGGTGCGTTTTCCTTGACAAAGTATAGTATCTATGATAGAATTCTATATTGGTAATATATGATATATAATAAACATATTATATGCAAAATTTGTCTATAAAGATAAATTTGAACGGAGGAATATCTGTGTCGAATATTTTAGTTACGGGCGGAGCAGGTTATATAGGCTCAGTAATGGTGCCCGAGCTTCTCAAGCTTGGCCACAACGTTACCGTTTTAGACTCTTTTTTATATAAGCAAGCCTCTTTGCTTGATTGCTGTAAATACGATAGCTTTCAAATAATCAAGGGTGACTGTCGTGACGAGGAAATCCTTAAAAAAGCAATGGACGATAAAGATTATATTTTCCCTCTTGCAGCCCTCGTAGGCTTCCCTGTATGCGACCAGGATAAAATTGCGGCACAGACAACAAACCTCGGTGCAGTTGAAACTCTTTTATCACTTCGCGAAAAGGGTCAGAAAATTATTTTCCCCTGCACGAATAGTGGCTACGGCTTAGGTCAGGGTCAGGCTTTCTGCACAGAGGAATCACCTATAACCCCAATTTCCCTTTACGGTAAAACTAAAATGGCAGCCGAAAAGGCAATTCTTGACTCGGGCGAATCCGTCGCCTTCAGATTTGCAACTCTTTTCGGTGCTTCACCGAGAATGAGGCTTGATTTACTTGTAAACGATTTCGTTTACCGAGCAGTTTTTGACCGCTCGCTTATAGTTTTCGAGGGTCACTTTATGAGAAATTATCTTCACGTAAGAGATGCGGCAAATGCATTTATCTTTGCAATGGATAATTTCGAAAAAATGAAAGGGCAGACCTATAACTGCGGTTTAAGTGATGCAAACCTTTCAAAGCTGGAGCTTTGCGAAAGAATTAAAGCACAGCTTCCCAAGTTTGAATACCTTGAAGCACCTATCGGTGTTGACCCCGATAAACGTAATTATCTCGTTTCAAACGAAAAAATTGAAAGCTTCGGCTTCAAGCCCTCGTATTCAATTGACGACGGTATTAAAGAGCTTATAAAGGCTTACTCGATTATTAAAAATTCTTTTTACGGAAATGTGTGAAATAAATGAAGCTTGTTGAAATTTTAAAACCCGATTTCGTATACGAAGACGAAAGAGGCATTCTTTCTCAGATAACCCATACACCCTACGGGCAGGTGAATTCTGCCTTTAGTAAAAAAGGCGCTATAAGAGGAAGATACCATTACCACAAAACAACCCAAGAGATTTTTTACATCATTACGGGTGAAGTGAAGGTATCTCTTTCTCGTGACGATGTTTCAGAAGAGCGTATTTTTAAAACAGGGGATATGTTTTTAGTGCCTGAATACGTGCGTCATAATTTCGATTTTCAGGAGGATACTTATATGGTTTCCTTCTACACCTCCTGCGTTGAGCTTCCCGATGGCACAATGGATATAGTAAGCGATTGATTTTTTGGAGAATGCATAATGAAAAAGAACGTGTATTTAATACAACCTACCTATATGAATGCATCTGTTGTGCATCTTCCTTACGCAATCGGTGCTTTAGCTTCTTATGCCTGGAAGTTTCAAGATATTTGCGACAGCTATGATTTAAAGGGTATTTTCTTTTTAAGAGATAAGCTTTCAGACATCGTCGAGAAATTAGACAATCCCTTTTTAATTGGCTTTTCAAACTATATCTGGAATTTTGAATATAACAAAAAATTAGCCGAAGAGGTTAAGAAGGTGTACCCTGAATGCATTATCGTTTTCGGCGGTCCTCAGATATCTGAGGATTCAGGGCTTTTTGAGGAATGTCCTTTTATTGATTTTCTTATGTACTACGAGGGCGAGGTACCCTTCCGCGATTTATTAAGAGCCTACGACGGCAAGCTTCAGTTAAATGAAGTAAGCAATATTGCCTACCGCTTACCCGACGGCACAATTAACACAACGGAGTTTAAGGCATCTGAAATATCAGATTTTCCGTCACCCTACGAAAGCGGATTTTTTGACAGAATTATTGAAGAAAATCCCGATATAGATTTTATACCTCTTATCGAAACAAACAGAGGTTGCCCTAATAAATGTGCATATTGTAGCTGGGGTAAAATAAAAACCCGTGTGCGTATGTTCCCCCTTGAAAGAGTTTTCGCTGATATTGAGTGGGTAAGCAAGCATAATAAAGAGTTTTTAGGCTTTGCCGATGCAAACTTCGGCCTTTTCCCCCGGGATGAAAAGATTGTTGATAAAATAATTGAGTGCTATCACGAAACAGGCTATCCGAAAAAATTCCAGGTTTCTTACTCAAAAGAAACGGGGGACAGAGTTTTTAATATTACTAAAAAGCTTAACGAGCATGGTATGGATAAGGGCGTTACCCTTTCCTTCCAGTCAATGTCAAAAATTGTTCAGGAAAATATCGGTAGGTCTAATATGGATGTTGAATATTACAAAGCCTTGTTGCAGAAATATTCAGAGGCTAAAATCCCTACCTATACAGACCTTATTTTAGGTCTTCCCGGTGAAACTCTTGAAAGCTTTAAGGACGGTATTGACGAGCTACTTGAGCACGGTCAGCATACTTCACTTTTCGTGCATTTGTGCGAATGGTTGCCCTTAGCCGAAATGGGTAAAAAGGAATATATGGAAAAGCACGGAATCGGCTTTAGTAAAATTCCCTTAAACCAACCTCACAGAAGCTCTTCCGCTGAAAACGACGTTCAGGAATTTTCAAGAATTATCACCTCAACCTCTACTATGGATGAAAACGAGTGGAAGGCTATGGTAATGTTTTCAACCTGTGCTTTATGCTTCCACCATTTAGGTCTTCTTCAGCTTGTTGCTTTATATCTGCATTATGAAAAAGGCGTAAAATACAGCGATTTTTACAGTGATTTGCTTTCTCATCTTTTAACTGAAGAAAATATCGGTGAGGCATTTATAAGAGTTAAAAAGCAAACTGACGACGTTATAGAAAATAATGAATCAGTAGTTGTTTTCGACGATATGTTTGGCGATATCGCTTGGCCCTTTGAAGAATATGCCTTCTTAAAAACGGTTTCAAAGAAGGATGCCTTCTACGAAAATATTGAAAGCTTTTTAGAAAAATATATCGACGATGAGAAGCTTCGCAAGGATTTAGTAAGTTATCAGAATTTCGTTGTGAAGGATATCAACGTTTCCGAAAAGCTTTTTGAGGGCGAGTATGATTGGAAGAATTATTTTCAGTCAATTCTCGTTGATGATATTAACCCCGTGCTTGAAAAAAGAAAAGTGCGTTACTCGGTAAGGGATGAAAGAGTTACTCATTCCTGGCCGGAATACGCCGAAAAGGTTTTATGGTTTGGCAGGCGAGGCGGTAAGAATATCTACACTTCAGAAATAACAGAAGAAAAAATATAAGAGGTTGTATGGAAAACAATTATTCTTTATCTGTTGCATTCTGTACCATTAACGAAACAAGCTCCCTTATAAGCGCTTACGAAAAGGTTAAGGGCTGTAGCTGTGCAGACGAGTATCTTTTTATCGTTGCAAAAAATGCTACTGAGGAATGCAAAAAAACGGTTGAAAAGCTTTGTGAAAATGAAAAATGCAGATTCGTTTTTCAGGATGGCTACGGCTTAGGTAATGCAATAAGAAAATCCTTTGACGAGGTAAAGGGCACACACCTTATTTTATGGCCTGCTGACGACGATATGGATATTAATGCGCTTCCCGAAATGGCAAGGCTTTCAAAAATGAACGCTGAAAAAATTGTTACCGTAAGCCGTTGGAAGGCCGATAAGGGCTTTGAGGGCTACGGTAAAATAAGAACGGTTATAAATTTTATTTCTCAAAAGGCGTTTGCGATTCTGTTTAAATCAGATTTAACGGATTTTACTAACCCTACGCAGATTGCCCCCGTCAGTGTTTACAGAAAAATAGATTGGCAGGGTAACGATTTCGAGTTTATGCCCGAAATGATTTTCAAGCCCTTAAAAATCGGTTGCGAATTTATAGAGGTGCCCTGCAAAAGTATTCCGAGAAAAGACGGAAAAACAAACGGCAGCTTTAAGAAGTTTGCCAAATATTATCCGGTGATTTTCAAAATATATAAAATGAAGCCGGAAGACGTAATGAAGGTGTAAAAATGAAACGTGTGTATTTTATACAAGCAAACCTTTCCTATGGTAAGGCTTATTATCTTCCGTATGCAACGGGTTGCCTTGCCGCGTATGCCTGGCAATTTGAAAGTATAAATACAGAATATGAAATAGCAGAATTTATATTTAAGAGAGACCCGGTAGAAAAGGTTATGGCGGAGTTAAAAGAGCCGTCAGTCGTTGCTTTTTCCTGCTACACCTGGACCTTTGAGTATAATAAAACACTCGCAAAAAGAATAAAAGAAAAATATCCCGAATGTCTTATAATCTTCGGCGGTCACAGTATCTCTGAAAACGTTGATGTTTTCCCCGAGCTTCCCTTTGTTGACGTGCTTATGTATGGCGAGGGTGAAAGAGATTTTAAATCCTTGTTAGAGCAGTTTAACACAGAAGAAAAGGATTTTTCGGGAATCCCCAATATCGCTTACAGAAAAGACGGTAAGATTTTCACAACCGAAAGAAAATTCTACGATAATTTAGATGGCTTCGTTTCACCTTATCTTGAGGGCTACTTTGATAAAATAGTAGAAGCAAATCCCGAGCAGGAATTTTGTGCGGTAATTGAAACAAACAGAGGTTGCCCCTATAACTGTGCTTACTGCGATTGGTGTTATACGGTTGATATCCGCCAATTCCCTATGGACAAGGTTAAGGAAGAAATCGTTTGGTGCAGTAAAAACAGAGTTGAATATATTTTCTGTGCCGATTCAAACTTCGGTATTTTAAAGCGTGACCTTGATATTGCAAAATTTGTTGTAGAGGTTAAAAAAGAGCGAGGCTATCCTCATATTTTCAATAACTGCTTTGCTAAAAACAGTAACGATACGGTTTTTGAGATTTCAAAGCTCTTTTACGATAACAGGCTTAATAAAGCCGCAACTCTCGCTTATCAGACAGTTTGCGATGAAGCTCTTAAAAACGTAAACCGTAAAAACTTCACAATGGAAGCCTTTTCGGATTTAGTTACTAAATATAACGAGCATAATATACCTACCTATACGGAAATGATTTTAGGTCTTCCCGGTGAAACCTACGACAGCTTCTGCGACGGTCTTTGCAGGCTTATTGAGGCGGGTCAGCAAACCGCCCTTACAGTTTACTATTGTCAGGTTTACCCCAACTCACTTATGGGTAAAAAGGAATATCGCGATTTACACGGTATTGAAACGGCAAAGGTACCCCTTAACTATTTACATTCGTCAATGCCTGAGGAAGAGGATATTACAGAATATACCGAGCTTATCGTTGCAACCCGCGATATGCCCTTTGAGGATATGATGAAATCGATTATGTTCTGCACCTGCTTACAGTGCTTCCATCATATCGGTCTTTTAAAATATTTCTCAATTTACGTAAGGCATGAGCTTAATATAAGCTACCTTGAATTTTACAAACGCTTGCTCGACTTTATTTTCAAATCTGAAAACACCTTCTTAAACGAATTGTTCAACAGATTTAAAGAGCAGTGCAGCGACTTCTCAAACGGAGAATGGTCCTATTACAACGAAAAATTCGGTGATATAGGCTGGTTCCTTGAGGAGGGTGCGTATATGGAAATCGTTTCAAACTACGAAACCTTCTGGAAGGAAATTATTCCTTTCCTCAAGGAATTTGATATTGCACCTGAAGTTTTCGATGAATTAACAAAATTCCAGAAATTTGTTATCCGCCTTCCCCAGCAGGAAAAAATATCCTGTGAATTTGAATACGATTTTTACAATTACTTCCATAACGCTCTTTCGCAGAGCTATAAGCCCTTAGAGGCAAAGAAAAATAAAATCGAGGTTGATTTACCTAACCCCGTTTACAATTGGAAGGATTATGCACGAAAAATCGTTCTCTTTGCAAAAAGACGAGGCGATACAATCGTAATCAACGATAAAAAGTATCTTACAGTAACTTACGGAGAGTAACCAATGAAAAATGTTTATTTTGTTCAAGCCAATAACGTTTACGGTACAGAGGTAAAGAATACTTATATTCCTTACTCTGTAGGCTGTATTCAGGCTTACTGTCAGAAAAACGAAATAATTTCTGCAGAATACAAATTCGGTAAATTTATATATACAAGAGAAGCACCTGAAAAGGTTATTGAAATGCTTGATAATCCCTTTATGGTTTTATTCTCTTGCTCTGTATGGAATACCGAGTATAACAAAACCGTTGCAAAAGCAATTAAAGAGGCTTATCCCTCTTGCCTTATAACCTTCGGCGGTCATAACGTTTCAAATAATGAAAATTATTTAAGAGATAATGATTTTATAGATTTTCTTACTCACCGTTTCGGTGAAGAGCCTACAGAGGGTATCCTTGAATGCCTTGCAACAGGAAAATCTCTTGATGAAATTCCTAATATTTCATACAGAAACGAAGCAGGCGAAATAGTTACAACTGCTTACGCACCTCAAACGGGCACAGATTATCCCTCACCTTATTTAGAGGGTACCTTTGACGAAATTTTAAAGGACGATATCGTTTTCTCTGCTCTTTTTGAAACAAACAGAGGTTGCCCTAACTCCTGCTCATTCTGTGACTGGGGCTCTTTAAAATCAAAGGTAAGGCTTTTCCCAATGGAAAGAGTTTTTGCAGAAATTGATTGGTTTGTTGAGCATAAAATTGAGTTCGTTTTCTGTACCGACGGTAACTTCTGTCTTTTCAACCGTGACGAAGAAATTGCAGATTATATCGTTCACTGTAAAAACACCTACGGCTACCCGAAAATGTTCCGAGTATGCTTTACAAAAAATAAATTCGATTTCGTATTTGATATAGGCACAAAGTTCTTCAAAAACGGTCTTGATAAGGCTCAGACTCTTTCATTCCAGAGTATGAACGAGCAGGTTTTAAAGAACGTTGGAAGAAAGAATATTTCAACCGAAAAATTCAGAGAGCTTATGCTCAAATATAACGAAATCAATATTTCAACCTTTTCAGAGCTTATATTAGGTCTTCCCGGTGAAACCTACGAAACCTTCTGCGAGGGTGTAAATATCTTAATTGAAAACGGTCAGCATTATGCTATAAATATCTATCCCTGCGAGCTTCTTCCTAACGCTGAAATGGGTCAGAAGGCTTATCAGGAAAAATTCGGTATCAAAAGCACAAGAGTACCCTTTAAGCTTATTCACTCAAACGAAGGTCAGAAGAAAGACGACATCGTTGAGTATTCTGAATATATAACCTCAACTGATGCTATGAGCGAAGAGGAATGGGCAAAATCCCTTCTTTTTGCCTCATATATTCAGGGTCTTCACAATTTAGGACTTCTGCGTGCCCTTGCTATTTACTACAGACACGAGCATAATTTAAGCTACAACGATTTCTATAACAAGCTTTTAAGCTATTCGAAAGAAAGCAAAGGCACTCTTCTCAATAAGGTTTACGAGAGAATCAGCAAGCTTTGCCTTGGTATAATAAGCGGGTCAAACGAGCTTGTTGCAACCTGTGAGGGTCTTGGCGACGTGCTTTGGGGCTTTGATGAGCTTATTTTCCTCGAGTTTTATAAAAATCTTGAGGTGTTCTATAAGGAAGTAAAGGAATGCTTCAAGGGCATTGATAAAAACAATGACGTTGTTGACGCCTTGTTTAAATATCAGCTTGATATTATTAAGAAAATCGGTGTTGAGCATCCCGTTATTTCAAGTGAATATGATTTCTATTCATATTTCAACAGTATCTTCCTCGGCGGTTATGAAAAGTTAGTTAAGAATAAAACAACAATAGCTGTTGAAGACGGTGTTGTTGTAAAGGATATACACGAGTTTGCACGTGAAATCGTATGGTACGGCAGAAACAGACGTGCTACCGATTACACAAGCACAAACTATAAGGTTACAAAAGCATAATTTAATGCACACTTAAAAATATAAAAACACTTCGGGGTAATTTATGAAAAACATTTATTTCGTTCAGGTTGGTTTCGAATTTGACGGCTCGGTTTACCTTCCTTATGCTGTAGGCACAATAATTGCATACTGCAAAAAAGAACCGCAAATAACAAGTGAATACAGCTTCTCAGATATCATTTTCAAAAGAGAAAAGCTTGCAGATGCTATGGCAAAAATAAAGGAGCCTTATATGGTTGCCTTCTCTTGCAGTGTCTGGAATATTGAGTACAATAAAACTCTTGCGAAAATGATAAAAGAAAAATATCCCGAATGTTTAATATCCTTTGGCGGTCACAGTGTTGACGAAAGCGGTACCCTTATTGAAAGTGAGGATTATATTGATATTCTTACCTTCGGTGAGGGCGAGAAAACCTTTTCTGATTTACTCATAAATCTTAAAAATGATGAAATAGGCTTAACGAACAATATTTCATACAGAAAAGGCGACAGTATAATTAAAACCGAGAGAAGCTACTGTGTATCTCTTGAGGATTACCCGTCACCCTATACAACGGGCGTGTTTGATGAAATTGTTAAAAACAGTCAGGGCTTAGAATTGCTTTCTGTTTTGGAAACTACAAGAGGCTGTCCTTATTCCTGTGCATACTGCGATTGGTGTGCAGGTAAGAAAATGAGATTTTTCCCAATGGAAAAGGTAATAGCAGAAATCAAATGGCTTTCAGAAAATAAAATAACCTATTGCTTCTGTGCCGATTCAAACTTCGGTATGTTTGACAGAGATATCGAAATAGCCCAGCATCTTATTGAAGCAAAAAAGAAAAACGGCTATCCCGAGGTTTTCAGACCCTGCTACGAAAAAAACAGTGACGAAAGAGTATTTAAAATTTGCAGTGCCTTAAACAGCGTTGGTATGGACAAGGGTGCTACGATGGCATATCAGACTCTTTCAGAGGAAGCCTTGAAAAATATAGGTAGAAAAAATCTTACAATGGAGCATTTTTCTAACCTTATGAAAAAATACAATGAAGCAGGAATTCCTACCTATTCCGAATTGATTTTAGGTCTTCCCGGCGAAACAAAGGAAAGCTTCTGCAAGGGTATTTGTAAGCTTCTTGAAAACGGTCAGCATAATTCAGTCAGCGTTTATCACTGCGAGGTTTTACCCAATTCAGAGCTTGCTCAACCCGAGTACATTGAAAAGCACAAGATAGAAACGATAAAGGTTGCCTTTAACCATATTCACAGTGCACCGAAAAAGGATGAAGAGGTTAAAGAGTATTCGTATATTGTTCGCTCAACTGCTACTTTAGACCGTGATGATTGGGTGTATGCAAACCTTTTCTCAATTTGTCTTCAGTGCTTCCATAGCTTAGGCGTGCTCCGTTATTTTGCTATGTATCTTCATTCCTTGGGTGAGGTTACTTATTACGATTTCTACACAGCTTTATTGAATTTCATCTTCGAAAGCGACGGGAAGCTTAATAAAATGTGGACTCTCTTTAAAGAAAAATATGAAAATTCTCTTTCAGGTAATTGGAATTATTACGACGAAAAATTCGGCAACGTAACCTGGTTTTTCGAAGAGGGTGCATTTATTGAGATTGCATCAAATTACAATGAGTATTTAGAAGAATTACTTGTATTTCTTAAAAAATACGATTTTCCTGAAGAGGTTTTCAGCGAGCTTTTAAAATATCAAAAGCTTCTTTTGAAAAAGCCCTTTGAAAAGGGTGCAGCTGAAGAATTCAGTTATGATTTCTATAGCTTCTTTGACGGTATTGTAAAAGGTCAGGAAAAGGATTTATTAAAGGTTAAGACCAAAATTACCGTTAAGCCTAAAACCGTGTATGACGAGGTTTCCCGTTATGCTAAAGAGGTTGTTTGGTTCGGTCGCCGTAGGGGTGCTACTATCTACGGTAACGACGAGGTAGCCTGCGAATCACTTTAATTTAAGACTGGTGGTGAGGACAATAAAAAAAGTAAAAACCTTTGCCGGTAAGCATTATTACGGCTTGTGTTTGTTTGCATTCTTATTTATATATTGCATAGTTGTCCCCACTGAGGGCAGACCTTGGATTGTTAATGACGCAACCTATAGCTTTTATGCAATAGATTTCAGTGTAGGCTTTTGCTCAAGAGTTATTCAGGGCGCGTTGTACAACCTTATTTTCAGAACACCCGATTATTTAACGGCTTCAATTTATCTTATCGGCATTTTTATAATCACCTTTGGTGCAGTAAGCTTTTTAGCTGAAAAGTTTATTAAAACCACTGATGCTCAATACAGAAAATCAGCAATTATAATTACCTTGTTTTTCCTTACGGGTCCTGCAACCTTTGCAGTGTTAGTACCGATTTTTGGAATGATAGATATTTTCTGGGTTTTCGCTACGGCTTTAAGTATGCTTTGCCTGCAAAATAAAAAGCTGTATTTTCTTGTTGTTCCGTTAGCGGTGTTTATGGTATTCGTTTATTACGGTGCTACCCTTTGCTACGTTCCGCTTTTAGCAATTATGTTGCTTTATAAGATATCGGTAACAGAGGAAAGAAAAGAAAAGCGGTACCTTACTGCAATATTCTTTGCAACGGTTGCTCTCACAATTTTCTTTACCGTGTATTTCGTAGTTTTTGAGCGTTCAAACCTTACTATGACTATGGAAGAATTCGATAAGTTCCTTGTTGGCAGGGGCGTTAGCGAGGGTGACTTGTATTACTACAACTTCAGCTACTACCGTGATATAGATGGCTTTGAAGAAAACGGCTTCCTTGAGGTACCCGAATTTGATGCGGGCTCATCACCCTCCGAGGTAATTAAGGTTCTTTTCCAGCAGGCTTGGATTTCAATTTTTGTAAAAGAATTTACTTACGTTACGTTTATAGTTGCTCTCTTACTATTACCGATTCTTGTTTTTATTTATAAATTCCTTATAACCTTTTTCAGGAAAGCAAGGGGCAACAACGTGAAAAGATTTTCATTGTTGTGTGCTATGTCACTTTTCCCCTTTGTAGTTGTAGCAGGCTTCTGCTTCTCAACTGACGTTGTAAGGTGGATAGGCAACGCATTTTTACCCACTCTTGCATTGTTTATGTATATACTCTATAAGGAAAGAGCTTGGGCGATAGAGCTTGTACACCGTTCTTTAAATGCCATCGGCACAACAACTCTTATACCTTACTATTTAGTGTATTCTTTAACGGTGTTCCTGCCCGATTTAAGTTGATGAAATTTAGTGCTTTTAGGGGGAGATGAAATGAAAGCTAAAACAATTAAATTAACTTTCTGGTTTTTGTTTGTAACGTTTATCAGATTTTTCCCTCAGTTAGAGTTGCTTATTGAGGCGCAGTATTTTATTTATCTCGCCGCAATTCTTGTAAGTGCTTTATGTATTTGCCTTATACCAAAAAGAATTGTAGGCGGTATTATTGGTGGTTTAATAACCGTTGGAGTTTCTGTTTACAGCCCTGAGTATTTCCTTTTTGCACTTCCTGTTTTGTTGCTTATTTATGCTCACGGTGAAATTGCTTCTTGGAGCATTAAGCTCAACGAAACCGAAAGCAGTGAGATTAAAGGGAAAAATACAAAGAAAAACAAAGCAAAAAATCAAAAGAAGTCCATAAAAGATTTTATCAGCTGTATAATATGCGGAGCTGCAGTTGTATGTAGCGGTTTGCAGCTTGTGCTTTTAGATACAAGCCGTCCAAGAGAGCATAAGGATTCTATCGGGGATTATGGGTATATAATTTTTTATGCCGTATTTTTAATTGCATTGCTGGTAGTAGCTCTTATAACTAAATCAACAAATAAAAAGCCTGTAAATTCACAGATGAGCTTGCAGTATAAGGTCTTTTATATTGCCTCCTTCGTTTGCTTAGCACTGCAGACAGCTTCAATATATTTAAGTGCTCAGAGCTCAACAATTACAAACAGAGTTGAGTTTCATTATTGGTTTTTATTCGTAATAGCAATTATTTTAAATAAAGATTTTTATCTTGATGAATTGATAAAAAAATTTACTCTCTCATCAATGAAGGACAGAGGGTAAACAAATAAACAGGGGAAAACAACGGGCGAGGCGGTAGCCCATTCTGTAGGTAGTGGTGAAGAAATGATATTAGTAGTCGGTTGTGGCTTTTTAGGAAGTTACCTTTTAAAGCATATACTGAATGAAACAAATGAAGCCGTTATTGCAACGGTGAGAAGCACAGAAAAAATCCCCCGTATAGACGGAGTAAGGCTTATAAAATGTGACATTTCAAGCGAAGAGGATTTAAAAAACCTTGCAGAAGCTTGCAATGGTGAAGAATTAAAGGTGTTTTACTTTGCCGCTTGTCACAATATAGATTTTCTTTATGAAAATATTGAAAAGGGCAAGGAAATAAACATCACCGCTTTAAATAACTTTATTTCTTATATACCCAATATAAAAGAATTCTACTTTGCATCTACTGATTGCGTTTACGGTGAGGGTGAAAATAAAGCTTACCGATTTAAAGAAACAGATGCTTTAAAGCCTATAAACGAATACGGCAAGCAAAAAGCCGAGGCGGAAAAAATAGTAATTGAAAACGGCTTTACTGTTTTAAGACTGCCCTTTATGTTAGGAAAGTCGCTTTCTTCAACACCCCATTTTTACGATAAAATTACAGCCTCACTAAAAAATAACGAAGAGGTTGAAATGATTGACGGAATGTATCGTTCTGTGTTAAGCTATTCTCAGGCGGCAGAGCTTATATATTCCTTGTCGCTTTTAAATGAGAAGCCTCAGGTTATAAACGTCTGCTCGGATGAGTCCTTAAGTAAATACGATATGGGCTGTATTCTGGCAGAAAAGCTTGGTGCTGATAAGAGCTTAATAAAAAAGATTTCCGAAGACGAGGGAAAGAAATTCTTTAAGGATAAAAGAGTTTCCTTCGGTGCTATGGATAACGCTCTTCTTAAAGCCTTGCTTAATAAAGAAAAAATTATGTGGGAGGTAGAAAAATGCTGATTACAAGAACACCGTTCAGAGTTTCTTTTTTCGGTGGCGGAACAGATTATTACGAATATTTTTCCGAATTCGGCGGCAGTGTGCTTTCCACAACTATTGATAAATATTGTTATCTTACAATTCGTAAGCTTCCACCGTTTTTTGAGCATAAAAATCAGCTTACATATTCAAAAATTGAAAGATTTAATGAAACTGATGAAATTCAGCATCCTCTTGTAAGAGCGGCTCTTGAGTATATGCCAACTGACCGTATTCAGATTTCCTACGATGCGGATTTACCTGCAGGCTCCGGTATAGGCTCGAGCTCATCATTCGCGGTAGGTCTCCTTCAGAGTCTTCACGCTCTTAAAGACGAGTACCCCGATAAAATGGTGCTGGCAAAGGAAGCAATACACCTTGAAAGAGTAATGTGTAACGAGGGTGGCGGTGTTCAGGATCAGGTTGCTGCGGCTTTCGGAGGTCTTAACCGTATTGATTTTACAAAAGACGGCTATACTGTTACACCCGTCGAAATTTCAAAGGAAAGACTTGATGAATTTCAAAGCAATTTAATTCTCTTGTTTACAGGCTTTACAAGGTATTCGGGAATTATTGCAACAGAGCAACAAAAGGGTATCCCCTCAACCCTTAATCAGCTACACGAAATGAAATCACTTGTTGATAAAGCAGAGGATATATTAAAAAACGGAAACCTTGACGATTTCGGCAGACTTCTTGACCATACCTGGCAGTTAAAACGCTCTTTATCCGATTATATAAGTAACTCGGAAATTGACGAAATGTATCAGAAAGCAAAGGCTAACGGAGCATTGGGAGGTAAAATTCTCGGTGCAGGCGGTGGCGGATTTATGCTTTTATACGTGCCGAAGGAAAAACAGGCAAGGCTTATAGAAAGCTTCAGCGATTTAAAGGTCATTCCCTTTAAATTCGAAAATGAGGGAACGAAAATCATCGTGCAAAACGATACGTAATATAAAAAACAAAAACCTTCCTTCTGTTACATCAGCAGGCTCGGTTATTGACTACACTTTTTTTGATATGTAGAATTAGGGTGTAAGCCAATGATTATAGTACTGTTGAATGTATAAGCAGGGAGGTTGTTTATGTTTTTAACAAGATTTATTGCAGTAATGATGTCTATGTCAGTATCATTTTTACCATTATCAATTTTTTCCGACCTTTTCGGTCAAAAGGAAACAGTTTTTAGTTATGAGGTTTATAGCAATATAGAATACGGCTTTCAGGAAAGAAATAAAATGGATATATATGTACCTGAAAATGCAAACCAAAGGGAGTATAATGGTGCGATTCTTTATATTCACGGTGGTTCGTGGACAAGCGGTAATAAAGAAGATATGAATGAAAATTGTATAAAACTTGCTGAAAAAGGTTATATTACCGCAACAATGAATTATACACTTGTTTCCGAAACCGGCAATGCAAATGCATTTACTATGCTTGATGAGGTAGACCTTGCAATAAAAAGATTAAAACATTTTTCTGATGAAAAAAACCTTAATATTACAAAGCTTGCAACAAGTGGTTATTCTGCGGGCGGTCATATATCTGCTTTATATGCCTATACAAGACCTCAAGACAGCGCAATTGAACTTGTTTTTACCGCTAATCAGGTAGGCCCGTCTGATTTTCACCCTGAAAATTGGGACGGTCAATACGGTGAAGGAATGGCATATTCTCTTGTGGCACAGTTGGCAGGCGTAAGGCTTGAAGATATAAGCAGTGATATTGCAGAAGATATTATAGTGTCTGTTTCACCTGCTTGTAATATAACATCCTCGTCAGTTCCTTCTCTTGTAGCTTACGGCGGAACGGATATGATAGTTCCTAAAGGGAATGCAGATGCAACTAAAAAAGCATTAGAGGAAAATGGCGTAGAGCATACGTTTATTCTTTATCCGCTGTCAAATCACGGTTTGAAATTAGATCCCACAAAAGCAAGGGAATACGATGAAACGCTTGTTTCTTTCTGTGAAAAGTTTTTTGGATATAATGATTTGAAAATAAAGCAAGAAGCTGAAAAAACAGAAACGCAAAGCACCGTTACTACGCAAAAACCTATAGACAGTAATAAAGAATCTACCGAAAAAGAAACTCAAGGTAAACCGATTTCAAATTCAACCCAACCATCCCAAACGTCCCCGACTGCAGCTCAAGAAGGAAGTGTAACCCAGAGCATTTCTCAAACTGTAGGTGATGCGAGTATCCAAACAGAAAGTATTAACCAAAATATTTCAGTTGAAAGTGGCAATAGCTCGTCTGATTTAATTAAAATAGTGCTTATTACAAGCGGTTTGTTCTGCTTGGTGTTAATTGTCAGCATCATCGTCGGTATTGTTCTCCTTAAAAAACAAAAGCACAAAGAAAAAGAATAAAAGATAAAAAATAAAAACCAAAAGTCAAAACGACTTTTGGTTTTTGATTTTATCTATGTAAATTTATATATTTAATAAGCTTATTCCAGTCCTCTCGGCTGAAATAGTGAAGACCTTTTCTCATATGGTAGCCTATATCACCCTCAAAAAACATATCGTTGATTTCGGGGTATCTGTTTTCATATTTAAAGCCGTTTTTAAAAGCAGGGCTTGCGGCAACGCAGGAAAGCATTTCTGAACGGGGGTCTGCCCATAAATCCTCGGATGCACTGCCGATAACCGCGTGTCTTGGGGCAATTGAAGCTATAAGATAATGCTGGTCAAAGGGCATAGCCGATTCATTATCTCTGTATTTATTATAATTTTCGCAAAACCAGAAGGGGAATCTGTCGGTGATTTCTTTTACAGTTTCACCACGAGTCCAACGGGCGAGAGAAGCACCTGAGCAGCCTGAATCGTTTGAGTATGCGAATTTAAATCTTTCGTCAAACGCGCCTGCAACGAGGGCGGTTTTACCAAGCCTTGAATGACCGCAAACTGTACCGCAGTCAATAAGAAGCTTGTCGGTAAGGGTTTGAGCATAGTCCATAACTCGTGACGCAGCCCAAGCCCACATTGCAATTTTGCCTGCGTCGGTAGAGCTTCTTTTTCCGTCGGGGAAAAGAATGCCTGCAAAGCCGTTTGTAAAGTCGTCGCCATCAGAGGTTATATCGTTATAGTACACTGAAAAAACTGCGAAGCCGTTATCAATAATTTCTTCCGTAGGCATATATCTGTCGGGGTTTAAATCTCTGAAATTAACGTGAATAAAGAAAGGGTGCTTTTCATTGTCGGTAGGTAAATTTGCAAAAAACGGGAAAGAGAATTCTTTGCCGTTTACAACGCATTTTGCAGTAACCCTGTTGCAAACCGCTTTTCCTGCGCAAAATTTAGGTATAACCTCTTCCTCAACCTCAAAAGAAATGCTTTCAGGCTTTGGTGGCATATAGCCGTAAATTTCTTCCTGTAAAATTTTAAGCATCTCTTCACGGGGTAAAAGAGGGGGTAAATTTAATTCATCAAGTATTTTTAAAAGCATATTATCAGCTCCTTTAAAAAGGTTATACCATATTTAAAATAAAAGAGCAAGAAAAACTCCTCATACCTGCATTTAAGCTGGTATGAGGAGTTAATATTAATCTTTATTTATTACCTTTTTATGCCATGAACCTTTATGACATTCAGGGCATTTCATATATCTTGTTCTGCCCACGTGAGGTGCCAGAAAAACAGATATATATTTAGGCACGTATTGATGGTGACATTTCTTACATTCATAATAGCCTGCAACCTGCTCAATACGTAATAAGAATGGAATTGCTACCAACAGCGGTATCATACTTGATAAAACTATTACTACCTGCTTCCATTCTTCCATTGGCACGAATAAGCCGATTACAATACCAACTGCGAAGGGCACGCATGCCATTAAGCCTGCAAGTATTTCCATACGGAGTAAGTGTTTGTCAGCTTCTTGCTTCTGCTTGACCATTTCAAGCAAGTTGTTTTCTAATTCTTTGTTGTAATTATCCATCGTAACAACCTCCCCACTTAATAAATCGTTTACGCTGATATTTAAAATTTGACACAACTCGAGCATTATCGAAGAATCGGGTAACGATTTTCCCGTTTCCCATTTCGAAACAGCTCTGTCGGTGATGTTAAGCCTTTCAGCTAACTGCATCTGAGTAAGACCGTTCTTTTTTCTTTGCTCGGCTATGAACTTTCCGATTTTTAAAAGATTCATATTGTGCCTCCTTTCAATAATAGTGTAAGCTCTTTGTAGGGGAAAATCTACAAACCGTTGGTTGAGTGGTGGGGAATCAACTTGTATTCTATAAAATTATATCACAAAATAAAGCCTTTAACAATAAAAACCACCCATAACTTTAAGTTACGAGTGGTTGATAGATTTATTTATCAGGAATAATTTGAAACCTGAAGCATACCC
The DNA here is from genome assembly GCA_045592945.1 of Acutalibacteraceae bacterium. Lineage (GTDB taxonomy): Bacteria > Bacillota > Clostridia > Oscillospirales > Acutalibacteraceae > DTU089. The sequence goes on from JAZNVT010000025.1 coordinate 54,623, forward strand.
TGTGCATACCATATACCGATTCTCCACATCGAGTCACCGCAATAGTGTGCACCGTCATATTCACCATTTTCGTTATTGTTAACGTATTTTGATAAACAGGTTGATGTGTCAACCCAAATTGAGTTAGCAAGGGTTGTGCTTGAGGGGGAGGTGTTAGCATAAAGCCCTGCAGTTGTAGTGTTAATTACATTACTTGTGGTATCTGCAGGCACGTACCAAAGAGAAGCATTTCCTGATTTGTAAGAGTTAATGGTATCGGAATATATCCAGCTATTATAGGTCTGTTCGGCATTCGTTATAGGGTTTAAGAACGTACGATTGTCGTATGCGGCAATACCGCCGTCAACAAAGCCTATGTGAGAGTCAACGTCTCTTGATTCAAAGTTAGTTCGAACCTTGTTAACAAGAATATTCTGTAAATCACCGTATTGGTTTGCCCACTGCTCAAAGCCGGAGTCACTTTCGCCCTGATGCCACAAGAAGGACCTTATGTTAATATTGTTTGCACCGTGCATTTTTACAATATCATCAAGAGCAGTATCAACGTAGTCAACCATTAAATCACTTAAGTAGCCACCTAAATCGTTATAGATATCCGGTGCGTTAGCGGCGTTGTTATAATTTGTATCGTATATCCAGTTACCGCCAAGGAAGGTTCCTGCGGCAGTGTATTTAATGATATACCACATTTCGTCCTTTGTGCTTTCATTAGTTGCAAGGAACCATGAAAGACCAACCTCAGGACCGAACCAAAGGTCTGCCTGACCACCTATACCAAGCTTAAAGGTTTCAAACTTATCGTTTGAAAAATACGTTTTCCAGCCGGTGGTGCCGTCGTTATTAATATTATTATATTTGATTTTTATGTTAGAAAAATCTGTGCTTCCGACCATTGTCTTAACTGCATCAGTCAAGGGGCTTGCGCCGTAAGCATTTGACTGACCGCAAAGTATAATGACGTTTGCTGTTTTTGTTTTCATGTTCATAGCGTCCTTTAACGTTACGTATGCGGGAGTATATAAAACGGGGTTTTGCTGATTTAAAAGCTCAAGGTCCTTACTGTCCACAACGTCATCAGAGTTGATGTCGCAAATATATTTTTGCTGCAAGGAAAGCTTTGAAACGTCCTTCATTGCAGTTTTCATTAAAGAAATGTCATAAGAGGTAAAGGGCACGCCGTCAAAATCGAAGTCGCCTTTTGAGTAGACGGGTAGGTTAACCTTGTGACCGTTTATAAGTCTTTCGAGTATTGAGCAGTCAATAACGTTTAAAACGCTATCACTATTCATATCGGAAAGGAAAAGCTCTTTTTCGGTAACCTCTTCTTCTGCAAGAGCTGTGTTTACAAGCTGCTGTAAATCGTAGATATCTAATATATCGTTATCAACAAGGTCGCCGATAAAGATTAATGAATAACCGTTGTTTGCAGATGCGATTACCTTATATTCACCCGTTGTATCAAATACGGGACCTGCGCCCTCAATGTTTGTTTTCTGTCCCCATATTTGCTCGGAGCATTCTTTTTGAAGTAAGTATGCAACCTCACCTGAAGAGAATTCTTCTAAAGCTTTACCAACGGAACAATTACCGCTATCGGCGGTTGTGCTACCCTTAGTAGCGTTTCCTATACCGTTTTGAGAGGTGCCTTTGCCGTCTTTTGCACATTCTGTAAGGTAATAGCAGTTTGTAAGGCTTGAAGCTGCTGAAGCACCACCTGCGATACCGCCACAGTAATTGTTTGTGGCATCAGCAACGCCTACATTATAGCAGTTTCTAATTGTATTACTTGTGTAGCCTGCAATACCGCCTACGTAAGAAGCACCGTCAGAAACGATACAGTAGGAGTAGCAGTTTTCGATAGTACCCGCATTTTGTCCTGCAATACCGCCAACGTAAGAGATACCACCGAAATAAGAGTCATCAATACCTACTTTTTTGATTATTGCATTTGAAGATGTATAACCAAATAAGCCAACGTAGGAAGTGGTATCAGAATCGATATAAAGACCGCTTATAGTGTGGCATTGACCATCAAAAATACCCTTATACTGCGTTGATGAATTACCGATAGGTGTCCATATTTTGAATTTAGAAGTATCAGAATTCAATATACCGTAAGAGGTAAGAACGGGAGCATTATCTGTAATATCATTTGTAAGAACTGCGTTTGCAGTAGGGTTACCGAGATTAACAAAATCGCTGAACCAGTGAAGCTGACCTGCGTTTGAAATCTCATAAACGCTATCCTTTGTGCCGTCACCGTTAAGGTCGTATTTATCGGTTGTAAGAGTTGCCGCTTCATTTTTACCGCAAATGTTACAGTAGCCGTTAGTGAAACCAACCTGGCAGGGGTCGTCAATATCTGTAGCAACATCCTTGAAGGTGCTTCTTATAGTGTCAACGTTACCTGTTGTAAGGTAGTATGCGTAAGAATAAGGGCTAAAGCTCTTAAAAGTAAATGTATCAACGGGTGCAATATATGATGTAGGACTTTCTGTTGCAGGGGAAACTGTTGTACATAAATCTCTGCTGAAAACGCCCGTAAACATATTTGTCTGACCGGGGGAGTAAAGACCGATACCGAAGCTGTCTGCATCGTCACCGATAAAAGCACACCAGTTTTCGTTACAGTAGAAGTTTTGGTTGGCGCCTGCGGCTTCGCCCCAGAAAACAAGACTGCTTTCGTCTTTTCTTGTATTTGAATCCGACCAAGCCTCGCCACCTGAATAGTAAACGAAATTATTAAGAGGCTCAACGCAGTAGAAAGCGGGGAGCTCTTGAGTTGTTGTAGCTTCAGGGTAACCTGAATAGTCTACAAATCTGCAGGTTGCTCTCATTAAGCCGTCTTCAAGAGTGTACCAAGCCTCCATATAAGAGGGTGTGATATGCTCCATTGTTTTACCCCAGTCAAGAGGACGGCATTTAACGTAAATTTCGTTTTCAGTTACCTTTAAATCAACGATTTTACTTGGCTCGTTGTGAACGTTACCGCCTTGAACGGGGTTGTAATTCCAAGGAGTACCGTTGTAATCACCCATTTCATAGGGTGGTGAGCCTGTACCGTAATAGGATTGCTGAACAAGTCTACCTGTGTCGTTGCAATTAATTAGGTTAACCGCATCGCTTGTGTTATAAAGAAAACCGGTTGTGTTTACTTTACTCTTAAAGTCAACCTCTGTTATTTTTGATGAGCCGTATTTACTAACTGATGAATAAACGTCGTTTTTCAAATCCTCAAGATATGAAAGAGCACCGCCCCAATGCAAATCAATACCGATTTTATAATCTGCACTTGAAAGATACACTAAGTTATCGGGGATAGTGTCTTTAGATGTTGTAATGGATTCTAATTTGAAATCCATAAACTCTTTATCAAGAGCTGTAAAGGTGATTGATGAAATCTGAGTTTGTGTTGTACCGTCAAGGAAACCGTCAATATATCCTGTGAAAACGCCATCCTCTGCAGGCTCAAGGAAAAAGTCTTCTTGCGTTGAGCCCATAAGCATTATGGCTTTAACGTAAGCATCTGAGGAATAGTGGATTTCGTAACGGTTAAAAGCAGATGCAGTTTGATTAATTGTGTAGACGTTGTTAGCAACAGAAGCTGTGATTGTACTGTTGTTAACTGTAACAGAAACATTTTCTGCTTCTTTGACAGTTACGGTAAAGGATGTTTGCTTACCGCCGTATTCAATGGTAATTGTTTGTTGACCAAGTGTGTCTAATATTTGAGGGTAGCAATAGAAGCCTGAATTAAGAGCTTCGGTTGTACCGTTGGAATAGTTGATGTTTATTGATAAGCCTGAAGCATCAAGCTTTTCACCTATGGTATAGGTCTGCTTAGTGGGGAGAGAGGCAACGGATATAGTACCGTCTAACTGAGTTTCCCATTTTGAATATAAGCTGTAGCTTGAGGCTGTCATAAGTGTATTTTCAGTAATTCTTTCGCCTGTGCCGTCGGGACCCGTGTACCATCCGGCGAAAACAAGACCGCTTCTGTTAGGCGTGGGTAATTCACCGTAGGTATTACCTTGTGAATAGGTATAAACTGTTCTGAAAGGAATATCCTTTGAATATTCGTAAACTGCAGCTTCACAAATTCTGATATCCTTAACTGTAGCATAAGTGTTGGGACTGTTGACGTCAAATCTTATTTGTATAAATGCTGCGTTTGCAGGTGTTGTGAAGGTCCATTGGTTATCACCATATTGAGTAGCAGATGCCGTGTCAAGTGATATATAAGCATCTGAAGAATCAAAATAGAAAACAAAGGTGTCAAAGCTTGTAACAGTGCCGTTTGCATTGTATTTGAAAATATAGCTTGTGCTTGGCTTTACGGGCATTGAATAATAGCCTGTATTTGAGCCCATAGAGTGAGCAGTATATACTTCGTTTGCAGAGTTATTAGTTAAAGTAAAGCTACCTGCAGAAATATCCTTTGTAATTTCAGCACCTGTAAGATTGGGTGAAATAACACCTGATCTTGTATGGTTAGCCCATTGCTCAAAGACAAAAATATTGTCAAATGTAAGCTCATAAATACCCCCTGCTGCAGAAACAACAGGGCTTAAAAAGCTTGATGCAAGTAAAATTACGCTTAATAACAAAGCAGAAATTCTTTTTGATGTCCTTTTCATAAAAACCACCTTTACAAAATGCACATAATAATACAATTATACTATATAAGAAAAATCAAAACAATGAGCTTTTTAAACAAAAGGTAGCAGGTGGGTTTGTGTATTCTAATTGAGAAAAAAGAGAAACGTGAATAAAACGAGAAAAGCACCCTAAGGGATAAGCCTTAAAGTGCTTTTTGCAATTGAAAATAATATAAGCTTGTTTTTAGTCCTGACCGTCTGCGGTTTCCTCGTCGATAACGCCCTTGCTTGCCTTAAAGTTGTAAACGGGTGTTGAAATATCAATTATTTCAACTGACGGCTCTACCACGTCAAGAATATCATCAATACTTCTGTATGCCATAGGCGATTCATCTATAGTTGATTCATCAATTGAGGTTGAAAATATTCCTTCCATAGCAGCCTTGTACTCTTCTAAGGATATGCTGACCTTTGCTTCAGAGCGTTTCATCATTCTGCCGGCACCGTGAGGGGCGGTGTAATTCCATTCGGGATTACCCTTGCCCTTACAAATGAGGCAGCCGTCACGCATATTGATAGGAATTATCAATAATTCATCACTCTTAGCAGAAACAGCACCTTTTCGTAATATTCTATCCTCAATATTGATGTAATTATGAATAGTAGTAAAGCTGTTTTCAACCTCTAAGCCAAGGTGATTAATTAGCGTTTCACCCATTTGCTTTCTGCTGAGGTCTGCGTATTGCACCGCAATATGCATATCGTGAAGATATTTTTCAAGGTAGTCGCCTGATAAAAAGCAATTACCCATTTGAAACCTGCTTTCAATATCGGTTGGCTTTAGCTTTTTTTTGAGTGCTTCCTCCGGAGAGATTCCGTTCGTAGTAAAAAACGCAACCTTTTGATGATAATTAGCAACGTCCTTACCAAGACGCCTGCTACCTGAATGGATTATTAAATAATACCCACCATCAATGCTTTTATCAATTTCAATAAAGTGGTTTCCACCACCTAAAGTACCAAATGAACGGGCAACAATATCGTGTTGCAGAGTATCGTAGCAATAAAGCTCTTTTAACGGAATCTGATTTATTCCTGACGTTGCTTTTTCGTGAATTGAAGCTCCGGAGGGAATGTAAGCCCGAATACAACGGTCAAGGGCTTGAAAATCTATTTCGCTATCGCTGAATTTGTAAACCTGCATACCGCAACCGATATCGCTACCAACGTAAGACGGGTTAACCTTATCGCCAATAGTCATCGAAGTTCCAACGGTACAGCCCTCAGCAGCGTGCATATCGGGCATCATTTTAATTTTACAGTTCTTCAACTCTTCAATATTGCACATTGCCATAACCTGAGAATAAGATTCGTTATCTACTGTTTTAGCGTAAACCGTAGCACTGTTGTGCTTTCCAATAATATCGAACATAAGCATTCCTCCTTTCTTGATTGTTATACTAAAATAATAGAAAATGCAAATTTTGTCAAGGGCAGGCGGGGATATAGTCTTAATCAGCAGTACGTATCGATATAGATAATAAAAAATGAGCTGTAAAAAAATTTGTTTTTTACAGCTCACTTTTCTTAACTACATATTTAGTTAGCTTACGTATTATTTCGGTAAGGTTATTGTTGTAACTTTTGAATTTGGAAAATTTTCTATGCAGAAGGCTTCCATTTTTTCTATTCCAAAAATGTGATTGCTATGGATATTAATTTCAGGAACAAAAATGTTATTATCCTTCATCCAAACAAGTATATCTAAGCCTGTTTTACGGTCAGTGCCAAGAGAATAATCTAATGAAATATGTTCGAATTTCAGTAAAGATAACAGCTTGATTGCAGTATCTGCATCTCGCGCACATTGGTAACCATACTTCGGTAATTCACGAGTATCGTCAACAAATAATCTCATAAATGCACCTCTTAAATTTATTCTATTTTAGGTGTCACACGTAAGGATATACTGTATAAGTGCCATTTTTGTCTGCTTTCGTATCTTTATAAGAAAGATTTTTAGCAAAAACGTTTCTTTCGTCACCATATTTGGCAATAGGGCTTGGAGTAACCTTTGCGAAACCGTTGTCGGAGAAATTCTTTTCACTGAAGCTGTTTTCAGGATGAATAGTTGCTACAATATTTCGTTTACCAAGCATCGCTGACCAACGGCATAAAACCTGAATCAAAACGCTTTGCATACCAAACCCTCTGTAATCAGGGTCAACAAATACAGTGTCTAAAACGCATTGGTTTTTATCGGTATACGGTAGTCCGTACTTCTTTAAATCAAGGTTAATGTCTTGCTCTTCTGTAGGGTTTAAAATAACCATACCAAAAGCAACCAGCTTTTTGCCATCACAAATTTGCAAGCAAAGATAATCCTGAGGGTTGTTGATTGCGGTGTGAATTTGTTCTTTAGTTGAAGGAGCATACATTTCAGGATTAGGCATTGCATCAATAACTCTTTGCTGAAGGTCTGAAACCTCATCCTTATCAACCTCATTAGAGAGAATAATTCGCATAACCTTTCTCTCTTCTTCTTTGGTATCTATTTTTCTGTTGAAGCTATAATACCCGTATTGACATTTGGGATTGCAGATATTATACACGTAGTTGAGCAGATATTTTTTTACCTTAGCTTTGTAAAGAAGGGGAGCTCTCTTTTGGGTAACGTTTAACTGCTTTTCAGAAAATTCAAACTTACCACACGTAACAACGTTTAAATAATCCATCCATTCTTTACAGCTGAATTTATTGCGCTTGTATATTGATTTTAACCATATTTTTAATAAAGCAAAATCGTTTGCATCAGGGCCAAAGCATTCAAATAACTCTTCCTTTTGCACGTATGGATTAAACATAAAGGAAAGAAAGCGTTGCTGAAATAATTCATCAATGCTTTTTATATTAACTGAATGCAAAATAACGTATACCGCTTCAAAGTGGTTGACGTATGTATCAACGTCTATAAAGTCAATAGACAACTCATCATCTTCAAAATTATAAATATCATTTTCTGTTGTCATTAAGAGCTCTCTGTAATTATTCACCTTATAGTTTTCGCGACGACATTTTTCAAGCCACTGGTATACTCGTAAAATTCGCTCGTTGTTTCCAAAATCATTACTGATATTATAAATAAAGTTAGCTCTGGATATTTCATTTTCCTTTCGCATTTGCATAATAAAGCTGATTAAAGTGATAACGACCGCAACAACTGCCCAAAACCATTCTTCTGTTACACATGAAATCAAAAAATTTTTAACAGAAAATAAAAAATCCATTTTTGTCACTCCTAGCTATAAGTGTATATTAAAAAACAACAAGTTCAAAAAGTATTTATATAAATTAAAATGATTGTTTCGTATTTATTATACTTTTGTTAAACAAAAAAAGCAAGGCAAAGCCTTGCAAAATACTTCTTCACTATTCACTATTACTTATTACCTTCCCAAAATCCGAGTATATAAGAGAAAAGCGAAGAATGAATAGTGAAGAGTGAAAAAGTAAAAATCCCCGTACTATCGTACGAGGATTTTTGGCTGTTACGAACTGTTTAGATGCCACAAAACTTTTGTCTTTTAAGCGTCTAATAATCTTAAACATTCGTTTTTGTAGTAATGGCATCGATTCAAAATTCTTTTTTATATTGAATTTGCGAATATTTAATAACATTTTAAAAGGTTAGAGCAATAAAAATACGAGATTATGTAAAGAAAACATGTGCTCTTTGACTATCCTATTATAAGTTTAATCAGTTTCCAATTTTTATATTTAATAATAACATGGCATATTAAACCAATAACAAAAGTAATGATTATAGTTGCTGAAAAAACAACAATATCAGCTATCCTTAAACCTGTTTTTTCCATAAACAAAGTAAAAAACAGTTGTATAAGTGGGTGTGAATAATAAGTCAAATTAGCAATTGTCCGGCTTGCGCTCGAAATATTTTTGTATTCATTAAGAGGGTTATTTAATAAAAATAGCATAGTTATTAAAAGCAACAGATAAAGCGAGAAAGTTAAGACGATAGTGCTCTGAATTTTTAAATATATAACTAAATAGGTTTCAACTAAGAATAAAATAGAAGTGAATAACCATGCAGCAAGCAAAGTTTTGTTGTTTTTCAAACATTCTTTAGTTTCTAATTTTATAAGGAGATATCCCATAGAGAAAAAAGGAAAAGCCATCAAGAAAATACGCCTTATAGTGTTAAAATATTCAAACGAGAAAAGGTTAGATATAATCGGTACTGAATCGAATAATTTGGTATACGAACAACCTAGGCAACCAAGGATATATAAAATCAAAGATAGGGGAATAAGTGTTTTTGTTAGATGAAACTTATGAATTAAAGTCACAAGACACAAAGATATGATTATAGCAGGGAAATACCAAAAATGTCCCGTACTACCAAATATGAAAAAATTAATTGCGATTTTTTTTAAAAATGGTATAAGTTGACCGTTATCTAAAATAATTTGGTTAAAGAAATCTAAAAAACAATAAACAACGCTCCATAAGAAATAAATTGTAAAAATTCGAAATAATTGTTTAAGGAAAATTTTTTGATTTGTCAATAATGCTTTTATATAAAAATAACCTGAAGTGGCAAAGAAAAAAGGAACAGCAATTCTCGTAAAAACATTGCCTATGTAAAATCCAAAGTTTCCCCAATCTCCCCAAAAGTTTGAATGTATAATCACAACCATAAATGCTGCTAAATATCGGAACAAATCAATAGATGAATTTCGATTTTTTCTTAATTGAACACTATTCACAAAAACACCTCATATACAATATATGATAAGTATATTTGCCACTTTGATTATTGTCAAGAAGTAAGCGTGATAATATTTAAATAGTGATAAAAATGATTGGTTACGCATTAGATGCCAGTCTGATTTTTGAAAACAAGCTGTAATTTTTGATATTAATTTATTACTTCTTAAAAGTTAAAGTCACGAAGATAGGGCTATAAATAACACAGCGTTACATAGTCTATGCTACAGGAAATAAAGGTGTCACTTGATGAGGATGCACCCGTAAAGCGTTTGCAACGGTCTTTCTAAAGTAAATTCAATAAAAACAAAGGCTATCATAAAACTATCTTTTTTATCGCGTAGTTTTACTGTACGGCTTTTTATTTAAAGTAGATTGCAGTAATGCTATAATGCATATATAAGCATATTTACGGAAGTGATTATATGATAAAAACGGCAGAAACCAAAGCAAGGGAATTATTGTCAGACTTATCCCTTGATGAAAAGATATATCAGATTTGCTGCCAGATGGTGTACCCCATCAGAGATGATTATTGTTCAAAAAAACTATAAGGTAGGAAATTGCCGGAATATCGCTGCGTAGCAATATAACTCGCCGAAGGTGAATATAACTGAAAAAGACGATTGCTTTCGCAATCGTCTTTTTCTTGGTGGGAGCGGGTGGATTCACGCTCCGCGTGAAGTTCGTTCGCTACGCGAACCGTCGCATTTTATGTCCCTCGCGTCTTCGCCAAGGCGAACCGACGCGAGATGGACAACGTGGTTCGAATCTACCTTGACTTTTTCAAACAAAAGAAAAACAGACATCCTTTTGGATGTCTGCTTTTCTTGGCTGTTACGAACAATTTAGATGCCATCCAATTTCGTCTTTTAAACGGTCGATTTTGTTTGAGCATCTCCAATTACACTCCCGAACAATCTGCATAAATTCAAGTTCGCCTGTTTCTTTTAAATGTTCTTGCAGATAGAACAGCCGTAACCACAAAACATTCATAAACATTAGCTCTTGTTCTTTGCTTTCAAAAATCATAATTGTTGCCAGCTTTCGTTTTTGGTAACAACAATTATGCACACTAATTGATACAAGTCCAGAGATTTATAAAAACTAAAATACGTTCAACTGTTTTACTTGACTTTTGGGTTGTTTAGTTTTATAATAAATAAATAAATTTGTTTATTTGAAAGGAGGGGGCCTTTTTGATTGAACCTACAGAATTCGGAAAGCTTTTGAAGGAGAAACGAAAAGCAGCAGGACTTACACAAGATGATGTTGCTGTAGCCATTAACAAAACTGCTCAATATATAAGCAACATAGAAAAAGGAAAGAATAACGCTCCCCCTAACGCTACTGACATAGAGGCATTAATTCACATATTACATTTGGATGATTCCGAAAGTAAAGATTTTCGTCGTTTTGCTGCTGCCGATAGAAATCAGCTATCCAGCGAGCAAATGGCATATTTATTAAAACACAAAACACTTTTAGCGCTAATTGATTTTGGTGTTGAAAACAAGATCAAAGATTCTCGTTGGAAGGATATCTTTTCTATTATTTCGAATAGCGATAATCTTTGATCGGTGGTGATAACAATGAAAATTCAAAAAAATATAACTAGTACTAACACAAAAATAACTGCGTTAGCTGACACTATACAAAAAGCAAGAGAAATTCTATCTTTAGATAATAAAAATATACATCTTAAGCCAGACGATACTAGAAAAATCATTCTTGTTTGTCTAATTTTTTTTCGCACAAAAAGCAACGTATACTCTTACGAAACTATTACTTTGAAGAATGTTCTTGATTCTCTTAATATGTCTACATTCGATGTGTTTGATTTGTGCACTGATGATACTATTAAATCCGTGGAATTATCTGGTACTATATCGGAATTATCTCATATGGTTCAGTATCCCGATTGGCTTGATTTGATTGACTATGCTCTTGAAGTTTTAGAATATGAAGTGGAAGAGTACTTTAGTATTGAAATATTTCATGGAACAAGAAATTATAATAAAAAAAAGAAAAAAAACGGGATTTACTACACACCAATTGATGTTGTTAATTTTATGGTTTCCAAATGTATCAAACCTGTTTTATATCGTACTACCCAACCCTCTATTTTAGATTGTAGCTGTGGCTCAGGTGTTTTCTTAATTCAAAGTTTGCTTTATTTAGAAAACACTTATAACGCTGAGCACGATCTAAACACGTCTATAAATCTACTTGACAAATGTATATGGGGAATTGATATTAGCCCTGTTGCAGTTGATAATTGCAAAGCAGTATTATTACAATATTTTCTAGATAATTATAAAAATGCATCAGGTCAGTTGAACAAAATTTGGCGTACAATAAATAAATCTATCGTTATAGGCGATGCAACAGATTTAAATGAACTTTTAACGAAAAACATATCACTGCCAACACAATTTGATTGTATAGTTGGGAACCCACCATATGTCACTGAAGGAAGAGACTCAAATTTGTTTATCCCTTTCGTTGATAATATGATAAACCATTCATCAGACTATAGTTGTTCTGCTTTGATTCTGCCACTGTCCATCTGCTACTCTCAAGGAACGGAATTTGTACGGTTGCGAAACAAGATTCAAAACGATAACTCAACATGGACTTTTATAAATTATGATAGGAGTCCAGACTCTTTATTTGGAGATCAGGTCAAAACTCGCAACACCATTCTATTTAAAAACAATACCGAAACCACAACAGATATTTTTACCTCTAATTTGCAGAGATGGACATCCGTAAATCGCGACAGTTTATTCACAAACTATGACCTTTGCAATATTTCAGAGATATCTATTTCAAAGTGTGTACCAAAAATCTCCCATACTATTGAAAAAAATGTATATGAACGTATTAGATCTGGAACTTCAAATTTAAGATATCTTTTTCAAGACAGTTATAGCAAATATCCACTAATTATAAATGGTACGGCATACAATTGGCTTTGTGCCTACGACCATATCCCTCCCTCAACTGACGAAAACCAAAGTCCATATTTATCAGGTACCACAAAAGTACATTATTTGGCAGATAGGGAAAGCCGCGATTTTTGTATAGCTATGCTAAGTAATCGAATTGCTTACTGGTTTTGGAGTGTTATAGGTGATGGTTTTCACTTTAATGCCTCGTTTTTATCAGATTTTAAAATTGGCAAGGATACTTTTACAAAAAAACAATACTCCGAATTATGTCGGTTAGGTAGACTATATTCGAAACAAATAAAAAAACACCCGACGGTTTCCTACAACGCAGGAAAGAAAATCGTCAATTATTCTCATTGGGAAGCAATGGATACAATACAAAACATCGAAAGAATTATTATTGAAGCCATTAATCTTACAGATGATTTTGCTTCCTACTTAGATCAATGGTATTTTAAACAGGTTCATTGTAACCGAGACAACGAAAAGAGGTAAATAATAATGTCGAACATCATTTCGCCTGAAATAAAAGAAGCATCAAAACTTACAAGCGAAGAATGGAAGGAATGGACAAAAACAGTTTGGAGCATAGCCAATATCAGTGATGGTATTCACCCTGCTGTTTATCCTCCCGAAATTCCTTATCGCTTGATAAGAATGTTTTCCTTTGTTGGAGAAACCGTACTCGACCCTTTTTCAGGTATGGCAACTACAGGAAGAGTGGCTCTCCAAAATAATCGATCGTATATAGGATTTGAAACAAATCCTGTATACCACAGCGAATCCTTGAATCGATTAGGAGAATCTATTTTAACCGAAAATAGTTATAATTGTCGTTACGAAGTATCAAATTCAAGTTCGTGTAATATGACTAATGTGGAGAATGATAGCATAGGAATTGTAGTTACGTCTCCTCCATATTGGAACAAGGCAGATTATGGTGAATACGATGGAAATATCGGTGGTTTTGAATACTATGATGATTTTTTAGTTGAACTCAAAAAGGTTTTTGATGAATGTTATCGCGTATTAAAGCCCGGAAGAAAAATGTGTGTTGTTACTGCAAACGTTAATCAAAACACAAAAGAACACGGTCTTCTCACAATCCCGTTAGCTACCGATATGACCAAAGTTCTTCAGTCCTGCGGATTCGCTCTTATTAATCAAATTATTTGGAACAAAGATGGTACTGGAGGAAGATGGGGATCTGCGAATTCTCAGAGGCCTATTTTTGGTAGTTATCCCTATCCACCTAATTTCCTTTTTAAGAATGTCAATGAGTATATTATCATCGTTCAGAAACCCGATCCAAAAAAGAAGAATTCGAAAGCTCCTTCTTACAACGAATTGTTCAGAAATGAACCTATATAACAAAAATGGCGCTGCCGGCTTTAACCGACAGCGCCATATAACTTTTTTACACAATTGGGCAGTTGTCCCACAAAGAGAACATCGTACTTTCATCTATAACTTCATACGGAAGCGATCTACCAGTAGGGAGTGACTTCAACCGAGCATTGATGGCGTCGTATCCTTCATTGCCCGTCAACAATATCATGTAGACGAACAGATTAGCATTTACCCTCTTAAGAATCAAAACCGGTCTTGTTTCTGGGTTTGCTGGATAATTTGTATCAAGCATGGATGCTCCTGCCAATTCAATTTTTACATTGCGATTTCGCTGGCTGAAAACAACTTGCCGATGTTCGATTTCACCAATCGTTCCCGACGCAAGCATTTCCTGTACAAGGATGCCATCTCCAGGTTTGAGACAAAAATACTTTTCAAGAAGATCTACAGTGAAATGCACCTGCTTCGATCGATCACCTGCTCGCGGTACCAATCTGATAAGGTAAGTATTATCTTCCTTGCTCACCCTAGCCGATTCCACCTGAACAGGCTTTTTCGACGTGGGAGTTTTCGTAGTGTCTGCCTTTGCGGTTTTTCCTTTGCGGAACCGTTCAGGAAGCACCGGAGCCGGAAACAACTCATTTCCGAATAGTTTGTTTTTTCTGGCAGTAGCTCGTGCCTGTTTTGCACTTTCTGCTAGTGCTTTTCTCTGCTGAATTTCCTTAATAACATATCCTCCCGATATTAATTCCTCAAGAAAAGTCTCATCCAGTTTGCGGCTGCACACAGAATCAGCATCCGTATATGTGGAATAGATTCCAGCGAGCACCTCATTTTCTTTGTAAGCTTCCTCACCAGAAAGCGAGGTTGAAGTGCTTAATTCGTAATTACTGAAAAGTCCGCCAGCTGTTAGATTGTTCGACCCAATAGCATACCAGCAAGTGTTTTCTCCGGATAACCAATAACATTTTATGTGGAATGTCTGAGAAACACTTTCTGAGTGGAAAATATAAACATCATCTGTAAGTTTCAACAACTGGCGAAGTGCATCATAAGTAGTGTTTTGTTGATCAATACCTACAACACAACGGATGGAACCCCCATTATCGCGAAATCTTTCGAGATAAGGAAAAACCCTATACACACCACTTAACTTTGCATAGGCAACCATTATTGTAAGTTGATTAAATTGATTGCTCTCAATAGCTTGTATCAATTGAATTCCTAATTGTTCGTCATGGGGTTGGTTAACTATCATAATATCACTCCTTTGCAAAATTATACAATAAAACGGCAAATTAAACAAGAGAGCATAAATTTCGGTGGTTCGAATCCATCTTGACGGAGATTTTAGTGATATTCCGCCGTTGGCGGAGTGGACTTCTTCACTATTCACTATTACTTATTACTTCCCAAAAATCCGAGTATTCAAAGAACAAGTGAAGAGTGAAGAGGTAATAGTGAAAAAGTAAAAATCCCCGTACTATCGTACGAGGATTTTTGGTGGGAGCGGGTGGATTCGAACCACCGAAGGCGGTGCCAACAGATTTACAGTCTGCCCCCTTTGGCCACTCGGGAACACTCCCATGTTCACTATTAAAAAAATGGAGCTGGTGGACGGACTCGAACCCCCGACCTGCTGATTACAAATCAGCTGCTCTACCAACTGAGCTACACCAGCAACTTAATGCTTGACTACTATAACACAAAAGATTTTGTATGTCAAGAGAAAATTTTATATTTTTTATCTTTTTTTCAAATCTTTTTTTCTGGCGATTTACAAGTGGAAGATTTCGCCTTAAAGTCCATATTAAATCCTGCTATTTTATTCAGTTGAGTGGCAGTTATACGGCATTTTCATTGAATTTAAGCGAGTGTTGTGGTATACTTTCTGTGTTAAATATTAAAAGCAGAGGTAATAAAATGGATTGTATTAATGCTTTGAAACCCGAAAGAGTTTTTTATTATTTTAAAGAGATGAGCCGTATTCCCAGAGGCTCGGGTGATATGGTTAAAATTGCAGATTTTTGCGAGACCTTCGCGAAGAAAAAAGGTCTTTCCTACGTGCGAGATAGCGCTGATAACGTTGTGATATATAAGCCTGCGTCAGCCGGCTATGAAAATTCAGATACAGTTATTCTTCAAGGTCATCTCGATATGGTTTGTCAGAAAACAGAAGAGTCAAATAAGGATTTTTCAAGAGATGGTATTGATTTAATTGTTGACGGTGGTTTTCTTAAGGCTGACGGCACAACCTTAGGCGGTGATAACGGTATCGCGGTTGCAATGGTTATGGCAATTCTTGAGGATGATACGCTTTCACACCCTGCTATTGAGGCGGTTTTCACAACTGATGAAGAAATCGGTATGATTGGTGCGTTACAGCTTGATATGAGCCTTCTTAAAGGCAAAAAAATGATAAACCTTGACTCTGAAGAGGATGATACTGCAACGGTTTCCTGTGCGGGCGGTAGTGATTTTAACGTTTCAATCCCCGTTAAAAAGGTTGAAATGACCGGAAAAAAGGTTACCGTTACCTTCAAAGGTCTTTTAGGCGGTCATTCAGGCGTCGAAATTCACAAGGGCAGAGCAAATGCCGATATTCTTGCGGGTAGATTTTTAAATGCTCTTAAAGCTCTTGAATTCGGAATAATTTCAATAAACGGTGGCGATAAAAGTAACGCAATACCTAATTTCTGCCGTATAGAGCTTTGTGTTAAAGAGCCGGAAAATTTTGAAAAACCTGCTTACGAAGCTTTAAGAGAAATTGAAAAAGAGATTTCTGACAGAGAAAAACTAATAGGCAAAATTATTTTTCAAAATGATGGTGAATTCGAAGTTTTTGATAATGAAACAGCAAGAAATCTCATTTTTTCTCTCGTTTGTATTCCCGATGGAGTTATGGCTATGAGTGCTGATATTCCAGAGCTTGTTGAAACCTCGCTTAACTTAGGTGTATTAAAAACAGAGGAGGATAAAATCATTCTTCACTCTGCCTTAAGAAGCAATAAAATGTCTTCGCTTTATTACCTTGAAGAAAGATTGAAGGTCTTTTTCACTGCTTTTGATTGTGAAATAAAAACCTATGGTCATTATCCTGCTTGGGAATATAACAGTAATTCAAGCTTGCAGGAGTTATACACCGAAACCTATAAGGCAATGTTTAAAAAAGAGCCTAAGGTAGCGGCAATTCATGCAGGTCTTGAATGTGGCGTTTTTGCAGGTGAAATTAAGGCTTTCGACTGTATTGCTATTGGTCCTAATCTTTTTGACGTCCATACGGTAAATGAAAGACTCGATATCAAATCAACGGAAAACGTTTATAATTTATTAATCGAGATGCTTAGAAAAATGCTTTAATATACAATTGTATTGTATTTATTGCAATATTGTGCTATAATAACTTGATAAATTTTATCGTTAGTGCTGTGCGCTGACGGATTGGAGAAAACATGGAAAACAAAAATGAATTCAAACCTTATATCGCCGCCGAAAAGGTGACTCCCGAAATGACGGTAACGTCTATTATTATGGGTGTTATTCTTGCGGTAGTTTTCGGTGCGGCTAACGCATATCTCGGCCTTAGAGTAGGTATGACTGTTTCTGCATCAATCCCTGCAGCAGTTATTGCTATGGGTGTTATTCGTATAATAATGCGAAAAAATTCAATTCTTGAAAGCAACATCGTTCAGACCATCGGCTCTGCCGGTGAATCTCTTGCAGCGGGTGCTATATTTACTCTTCCTGCACTTTTCCTTTGGGCAGCAGAGGGTAAGATGGAAAAGCCTGACATTCTTGAAATCACTCTTATCGCTCTTATTGGTGGTCTTTTAGGCGTTTTCTTTATGGTGCCCTTGAGAAATGCACTTATCGTAAAAGAGCATGGCGTTCTTCCTTACCCTGAAGGCACTGCTTGCGCAGAGGTTCTTCTTGCAGGTGAAAAGGGCGGTGCTAATGCATCAACTGTTTTTGCCGGTATGGGCTTTGCAGCCTTGTTTAAATTTATAATCGACGGTCTTAAGCTCGTTT
Source organism: Acutalibacteraceae bacterium (assembly GCA_045592945.1). GTDB lineage: Bacteria > Bacillota > Clostridia > Oscillospirales > Acutalibacteraceae > DTU089. Next base: position 72,342 of record JAZNVT010000025.1, read on the forward strand.
CAGGTGAAGTTTCTGCAAGCGTTAAGGGCTTTGCAGGTGAAATCGGAACTCAGATTTACCCCGCAGTTATGAGTGTTGGCTTCATTTGCGGTGCAAGAATTTCATCCTTTATGTTTGCCGGTGGTATGTTAAGCTGGCTTGTGCTTATCCCTCTTATAGTTCTTTTCGGTGCAGATATCACTCTTTACCCCGGTACAGCACCAATCAGCGAGCTTTTTGCTTCAGGTGGTGCAGGTGCTATATGGAGCACTTATATCAGATATATCGGTGCGGGCGCTCTTGCAGCGGGCGGTATTATAAGCCTTATTAAAAACCTTCCTCTTATCGTTAGAACCTTCAGCGGTGCTATGAAGAGCATGAAGGGTACAGGTGCCGCATCTCAGGCAAGAACAGCACAGGATATTAATCTTAAAATCGTTATCATAGCAATCGTCGTTCTTACTTTACTTATCTGGCTTATTCCTGCAATTCCCGTATCACTTTTAGGTGCGGCAATTATCGTTGTATTCGGCTTCTTCTTTGCAACCGTTTCTTCAAGAATGGTTGGTCTTGTTGGTAGCAGTAACAACCCCGTTTCAGGTATGGCAATTGCTACACTTCTTATTGCAACTCTTATTCTCAAGGTTACTGGTATGGATGGCGTTGAGGGAATGTGTAGTGCTATTGCGATTGGCTCAATCATCTGTATCGTTTCTGCTATTGCGGGCGATACCTCTCAGGACCTTAAAACAGGTTATATTTTAGGTTCAACACCTAAAAAACAGCAGATAGGTGAGGTTATCGGTTCAGTTGCTGCGGCACTTGCTATCGGCGGTACTCTTTACCTTCTTGATAGTGCATGGGGCTTCGGCTCAGACCAGCTCGGCGCACCTCAGGCTACTCTTATGAAGCTTATTATTGAGGGCGTTATGGGTGGTGACCTTCCCTGGGGTCTTGTGTTTATCGGCGTGTTTATTGCTATTGTTGTTGAAATTATCGGCATTCCCGTTCTTCCCTTTGCAATCGGCGTATATCTTCCCGTTCAGCTTAATGCTTGTATAATGGTTGGTGGCGTTATTCGTCTTCTTATGGAAAAAATGAAGAAGAAGGAAGAAGAAAAACAAGAAATTATCAACGACGGTATTCTTTTCTCATCAGGTATGATTGCCGGTGAAGGTCTTGTTGGTATTCTTCTTGCATTACTCGCCGTATTCGGTCTTGATTCTGTTATTGACCTTTCAGCAAGATTCGGTATTCCGAAAGCAGTTTCTGATATAGGCGGTATAGTTCTTTTTGTGATTATCATTCTTACGTTGCTTAAATTCACTGTTTTGAAAAAGAGAAATAAAAAAGCATGAAAAAGAATAACAAAGTAAAAGAAAATTATCTTGAAAAAATTCCCTTAAAAAACCCTGAGATTAATTGGTCTGCCGATGATAACGGTATGGTAACTCTTGAGGTTGAAAACAAGGGTGTAGCAAACAGAATAGCCCAAAAGCTTTTGAAAAAACCGAAAAAAAGCTTTATTCACCTTGATGAAAATGGTAGCTTCGTTTGGCCTCTTATAGATGGTGAAAAGGATATTATTGAAATCGGTAAGCTTGTTGAAGCTCATTTTGGTGAAAAAGCGAACCCGCTTTACGAAAGATTGGTTAAATTCTTTCAGATACTTGAAAATTACAGCTTTATTCAATGGAAATAAAGCCGAACAAAGCCTTCTGAACGATAAAATATCAGAAGGAATTGCTTAAAACGTATATGAAAAGCTTTTTGAAAGGTAGTGTCAATATGCCTAAGGTAAGTATAATTGTTCCGGTTTATAACGTTGAAAAATATCTTGATAAATGCGTTGAATCCTTAATAAACCAAACGTATAAGGATTTAGAAATTGTCCTTGTTGATGACGGCTCTCCGGATAGTTGCGGTCAGATGTGTGAGGAGTGGGCTAAAAAAGATAGCCGAATTGTTGTTTACCATAAGGAAAATGGCGGTCTTTCTGATGCGAGAAACTATGGCATTGACAGATGCAAGGGTGACTATATTGCATTTGTTGATTCTGATGACTATGTAGCAGATAATTATGTAGAGTTTATGTATAACCTGCTTCAGGAAAATGAAAGTTGTAAGGTGTCCGCTTGCGATATATGTGCGGTAAGAAATGGCGTTGAATCACCCTACACTGATTTTAAAGGTTCAATTGTTTTTGACAGACGAGAGGCTTTTGAAAGAGTGCTCTATCATGATTTAATAGATGTTGCGGCGTATGCAAAGCTTTATAAAAGAGAGGTTTTTGCTGATATACGTTATCCTGCGGGTAGAATATATGAGGATACATATATTTTCGGCGATATTTTAAATACAACAAATTATATTGTTTTTGGTGGAGAGGCACTTTATTATTATGTGCAGAGAGATGATTCTATAGTAAGCGGTAGCTTTACTGAAAAAAGGCTTCAATATATTGACTCTGTTGAGCTTCTTGTTAAAGCGGCGGAAGATTGTGACCCCGAGTTGAAGGTGGCGTGCACAAGAAGATTATCACATGCTTATCTTAGTGTTTTAAGGTATATGGATAAATGCGACAAAGAATTTTATCCGTTGAGAAAAGATTTAAAGAACAAGATTTTAGCAACCTCAAAAGAGGTTCTTAATAATCCTAAAACGCCCAAGAGAGACAAAATTGCTATTTTAAGCTTGCGGTTTGGACTTAAGCCATTTTTCTGGGCTTGGAATTTATATGGGAAAATAAGGTAATCGGAGGTATAAATATGAGCAACATTCCTAAGGTGATACATTATTGTTGGTTTGGGGGTAATCCGTTACCTGAAGAGTACGTAAAATATATGGAGTCATGGGAAAAATATCTTCCTGATTATGAAATAAAATGTTGGGATGAAAGCAATTTCGATTTCAGCACATGCGCATACGCAAAAGAAGCTTATGATGCTAAAAAATGGGCTTTTGTAAGCGATTATGTAAGATTGAAGGTTGTTTATGATAATGGTGGTATTTATTTCGATACCGACGTTGAAGTTGTAAAACCTATTGATGATATTATCGAAAAAGGTGCTTTCATGGGCCTTGAAATGAAAAAAATGAAGGCAGGTACCAAAGATGATATTACAGTTGAAGTTGCTACAGGTTTGGGCTTTGGTGCTCCTGCGGGAATGGAGATTTATAAGGAGTTTCTTGAAAAATACGAAAGTATGCATTTCCTTAATGATGACGGTAGCTATAATCAGATAACAACTGTTACTCATATCACTGAGATATTTAAAAAATATGGCTTCGATGGTACAGATACACTACAAACTGTAGGTGGTATTACATTATATCCTTCAGAATATTTTGATCCCATTGACTGTGCTACAGGTGAAGAAAGATACACAGATAAAACTGTTACTATTCACCATTATTCGGCATCATGGATGGATGGCAAGGATTTGTTAAAAATGAAAATTAAAAAATTACTTGGTCACAGAGTTACAGGTGCGATTATAAGTATAAAAAGGTTGTCAGGTAAATCAGCAGACTGATTTTTATTTGGGGTGAATATAATGAATTGGCTTGTGGTTGAAAAAAATAACGTAGCTGAAGCACATCATACAGCAGGCGTCAAAGCACGTGACGATGCAGAAAAAATACTTCTTGATGCAGGTTGTAAAGAGCTTAGCATTGAAATTTCAAAAGACAGAAGTAACGCAAGCAAGCTTGACAAGCTTCTTGTTCATTTTAAACTTTTAAAGGAATGGAACAAAACTTTTGCACCCGTACAAAAAGGGGATACAGTATTTATTCAGTTTCCGATAATTAACCATACATTGATTTTTGATATAGCTATAAAAAAACTTATAAAAAAAGGTGTTAAGGTTATAGCATTGATTCACGATTTGGAAATTTTAAGACTTTCATTGGCGGATAACTTTTCCAAGGCTCAGAAATGGCGCCTTAAAAGAGAAGAGCTTTCTGTTATGAAGCTTTTTACCCAAATAATAGTCCACAATTCATCAATGCTTGATTATATGCATAAAACTTTAGATATTCCTGAAGATAAGATGGTAAATCTTGAAATTTTCGATTACCTCATTGAAAATCCTGATAACAAAGAGATTGTCAGAAAATCTGATAATTATAAGAGTGTTATCATCGCAGGAAATCTTAGTCAGATGAAAGCGGCATATGCTTATGATTTGCCTGAAGAAACTCAGTTTGTGCTTTATGGTCCTAATTACACAGGCAAAACAGATGGTAATATAACTTATAAAGGCTCTTTTCCGCCTGATGCTTTACCCTTCGTGCTTGAAGGTGGCTTTGGCCTTGTGTGGGATGGTATTTCATCTACAACCTGTGAGGGTGTTTGGGGTGAATATCTTAAATACAATAATCCCCATAAAACCTCATTGTATCTTGCAAGCCAGTTGCCTCTTGTAATATGGGAAAAGGCTGCTCTTGCTGATTTTGTTGTAAAAAATGGTTGTGGTATAACGGTTGCTTCTCTTTTTGATATCCCTGAGGCTATCAATAAGATTACAAAAGAAGAATATGAAACAATGCTGGAAAATACTAAAGCCGTTTCTGAAAAGCTTGTTTCGGGCTATTATCTTGAAAAGGCGTCTCGCATTAAAAAATAAAAGATAAAATGTAAAAGGAAAAGGAGGCTGTTTTTGATGACTAAAACAAAGAATGCATTAAATTGGGTTGTGCTTAACAGGGAAAAAATTGTAACAACCTTTTTTGTTGTATTTATGGTCTGCTTCCTTATGTATTCTACTTCAATAGTTCAAAAATACGATATAGCTGTAAAGCTTGTGGCTGCTGTGAGATATTTCAGCTACGTAGTTTTAGCAGGTTGCGTTTTGATAGACGTTTTACTGAAAAAGAAAATCTCGATTGTTATGGTTGTCGGTGGCTTGCTGTCGCTGATAGTAATGCTGTTTACGAAAGAATTTGCAGTGGTTTCAGTAGTAATTGTTTTATCGGCGGTTAGCGGAATTGATGTAAAAAAACTTGTTAAGCCTGTGCTGTGTGTTGTCGGAATACTTTTCTTTTTGAATGTTATTTTATCTTTAGTTGGAGTTTTTCCTGATTTTGTTTATTCAAGAGGGGATATAGCAAGGCATAGCTTAGGTCTTACTTATCCGACGGATGTTTTTGCGGTGTTTCTTTCTCTTGTTTTGATGTATATTTATTTGAGAGAAACGAAAATAAAATATGTTGAGCTTGGTGTTATGTTCGCATTGACCTGCGCTTTCTATTATCTAACTAACGGAAGGCTGAGCTTTATTTTATGCTTATTAGCTGTTGCAGTTGCACTAGCTTATAAGCTTACAGATAGGTTTTTGGGTTTCCAAAGGCTTACCGATACAGTTATGACAAATAAAATTTTTAAATGGACTGTAATATCTGTTCCTTTGGTTTTGTTTGTTTTTGCTGTTGCATTGGTTCTTTTGTATAGATGCGGTAGCAATTTAGGCGAGGTTTTGAACAACGTTCTGAGTGATCGGCTTATATACAGTAGCGAGGCATTTACAAACTATCCGTTAACAGCTTTTGGCACTGAAGTTGAGTGGATTGGTTGGGGCGGTATGGGCTACTTGAGACCGTATGATGAAGCAGTGTTATATAATTTCGTTGATATATCGTACATCAGAATTTTATTTGATTATGGAATAATTGGTTCAGTAGCTATTTTGTTCGGATATTCGTTAGCTATTAAAGATGCTATAAAAGGAAGAAATTTATTTTTGCTTACAGTGATACTTGTTATGCTTTGCTGGTGCTTTGTTGAACCGTTTATACTTAATTTAGGTAAAAACATTTTTGTTGTTTGTCTTGCAAAGTATATGGGTAAATGTGAAATTACCGTAAAACCGCTTACTTACCTTGGTGATAAGTTTGAAAAGCTTTTAGCATAATATATAAGGTCTGTGAATGAAAATCACAGACCTTTATTATTAAGAGATATTATAACTATAGTCATTATATCAACGAAAATAACGTATAATAAAATAATGTTAATCAATTGTAAATTATAGGAAAATAAAGAAGAATTTTTCAAAAAACCTTGATTATTTCAGTTGAAAAGGGTATTATATATTTAGCACTCACAACAAGAGAGTGCTAAAGCCAAAACAACCCATAAGGATTGTATTAATTATTATGTATCTTCATAGGAGGTATTTTTTATGACACTTAAACCCTTAGGCGACAGAGTCGTTCTTAAATTCTGCGAGGCAGAAGAAACAACAAAGGGCGGTATTATCCTTGCAGCAGCTGCACAGGAAAAGCCTCAGACTGCAGAAATTATCGCAGTTGGTCCCGGCGGAATCGTTGACGGCAAAGAAATCAAGATGGAAGTTCAGGTTGGCAACAAGGTAATCCTCAGCAAATATTCAGGCACTGAGGTTAAGGTTGACGGTGAAAACTATATCATCGTTCGTCAGGGCGATATTCTTGCTATTGTAGAATAATTTACAGGAGGAAAACTTAAATGGCAAAACAGATTATTTACGGTGAAGAAGCTCGCAGAGCTCTTCAGGCAGGTATTGATAAGCTTAGCGATACAGTTAAAATTACGCTTGGTCCTAAAGGCAGAAACGTAGTTCTTGATAAAAAATACGGTGCACCTCTTATCACAAACGACGGTGTTACTATTGCAAAAGAAATCGAGCTTGAGGATGCATTCGAAAATATGGGTGCTCAGCTTATTAAAGAGGTTGCAACAAAAACAAACGACGTTGCAGGTGACGGTACAACAACCGCAACTCTTCTTGCTCAGGCTCTTGTAAGAGAGGGTATGAAAAACGTTGTTGCAGGTGCTAACCCTATGGTGCTTAAAAAAGGTATCAAATCAGCAGTTGCAAACGTTGTAGATACAATCAAGGCAAATTCAAAGCCCGTTGAAAAAACAAGCGATATCGCAAGAATCGCAACAATTTCAGCAGCTGATGAAAACGTTGGTAACCTTATTGCAGAAGCAATGGAAAAGGTAACCTCAGACGGCGTTATCACAGTTGAAGAAAGCAAAACTGCTGAAACAAGCTGTGATGTTGTTGAGGGTATGCAGTTTGACCGTGGCTACATTTCACCTTATATGGTAACTGATACCGATAAGATGGAAGCAGTTATCGACGATCCCTTTATTCTTATTACAGATAAAAAGATTTCAAATATTCAGGAAATTCTTCCTCTTCTTGAGAAAATTGTTCAGGCAGGCAAAAAGCTTGTTATCGTTGCTGAGGATATCGAGGGTGAGGCTCTTGCAACTCTTCTTGTTAATAAGCTTCGTGGTACATTCACCTGCGTAGGTGTTAAGGCTCCCGGCTTCGGCGACAGAAGAAAAGAAATGCTTCGTGATATCGCAATTCTTACAGGCGGTGAGGTTATCACAGAGGAAATCGGTCTTGACCTTAAGGATGCAGACGTTTCTCAGCTTGGTAGAGCTCGTCAGATTAAGATTTCTAAAGAAAATACAATCATCGTTGACGGTGCAGGTAACGAAAACGAAATCACAGCAAGAATTAATCAGATTAAAGCACAGATTGAAACAACAACCTCTGATTTCGACAGAGAAAAGCTTCAGGAAAGACTTGCAAAGCTTTCAGGTGGTGTAGCAGTTATCCGTGTTGGTGCGGCAACTGAAACAGAAATGAAGGAAATGAAGCTTCGTATTGAAGATGCTCTCGCAGCAACAAAAGCCGCAGTTGAAGAAGGCTACGTTGCAGGTGGCGGTGTTGCTCTTCTTAATGCAATCCCCGCACTTGATGAGTATATCGCTTCTCTTGAGGATGCAGACGAAAAAACAGGTGCAAAAATCGTTCGTAAGGCTATTGAAGAGCCTGTACGTCAAATCGCCGCAAATGCAGGTCTTGAAGGCTCTGTAATTATTGATGGTATTCTTCGCTCAGGTAAAGCAGGCTACGGCTTCAACTTCGCTACTGAAGAATATACAGATATGGCGGAAGCAGGTATTCTTGACCCCACTAAGGTTACTCGTTCAGCACTTCAGAATGCATCCTCTGTTGCAGCTATGGTGCTTACAACAGAAAGCCTTGTAACAGATAAGCCCGACCCCGCAGCAGATGCAGCAAATGCAGCAGCTATGGCGGCAGCAGCACAGGGTGGTGGAATGTATTAAGCTCACCTCGTTCGTAAGATAATAGATAAAAGATAATATTGAATAGATAATAGAAAAGGGTCTGCGACGCGATTATAATGCTTCGCAGACCTGTTGTTTTTCTGTAAACAAAATTGTAGCGAAGCCTATCACTCTTTTTTTACGCAGTAAAAAAGGAGGGGGGACCGACGCCGTCAGGCGTTGGTGGGTGGTACCCGACGTGAGTCCTCGAACGTCGTGAAACCTTAGGTTTCATTGACACAAACTTACCTAAAACAATAAATTTAGTTAGTACACAGTAAGGAACGTGGCTCTGCCCGTTCCGCTATGGGAGCAATTCATTTGCCGTTATACGTTATTGTATGGGTGAGTTTATTTACACGGAACACCCAGAGGGTGTTCCCTACAGTTGTTCTATTATAGTTTTTTGTAATGGTTAGTTTCTAACATTTGAATCTAACGATTCAACTACGCTCCTTTGTCGCGTAGGGTACCACCCACCGCCCCGATTCAGTAATAAATAAAGGATAGTATATTCACACGAAATATACTATCCTTTAATTTTAAATTTATTGAAGGTCGGTCCCCCCTCCTTTTTACCTGCGGTAAAAAAGAGGGATAAATAGTTTTTCTATCCGTCTAAACCTAAGACGTAAGAGAACTACCCACCACCAAAAGCAAAGCTTTTGGTCCCCCTCCCTATTTGCTAACGCAAACAGGGATGAAAAGCTTCGCAAAATTTTAACTTATGCTCCTTGCGAAGCTCTATAATCGGCACGAAGTGCCCCTTCACTCCTAACTCCTCACTCCTAACTCCTCACTTAATAGTGAACGAAGCCTCTGGCATCTGGCATCTTCATTTGCCACTTGCCACTTCCAATTTGCCATTTTATTTTAAAGCTTCCGCAAGCCTTGCAAAGTCCTCCATTGTAAGCTTTTCGGCTCTTATAGTTTTTTCGAGCCCTGCCTTGCTGATAGCCTCGGCAACCTTATCCTTACCTATACCTAACCCTGCACTTATAGAGTTTTCGGCTGTTTTTCTTCTTTGTGAGAATGCCGCTTTTACAGTTTTAAAGAAAAATTCTTCATTTTCCACCTTAACGGGTGGCTCTTTTCTTATTGTAAGGCGAATAACCTCACTATTTACTTTAGGAGGCGGTAAAAAAGAATCGCTTGGCACGAAGAAAAGCTCTTCGCTTTCGGCATAATAATTTACCGCAACGGTAACGGCACCGCCGTCACGGCTACCCACCTCGGCACAAAGGCGGTCAGCCGCCTCCTTTTGCACCATAACGGTTATTGCCTTCAAGGGCAAACGGCTTTCTAAAAGCATCATAATTATCGGTGAAGTAATATAATAAGGAAGGTTTGCACACACTACAACGTCCATTCCCTTGCATTTTTCCTCAATAATCTGAGGTAAATTTGCCTTCATTACGTCTTCATTTATAATTTCAACGTTGTTAAAATCCGCAAGAGTTTCCTTTAAGACGGGCAAAAGGCGTCTGTCAAGCTCGAAGCTTAAAACCTTACCCGCTCTTTTAGCAAGCTCGGCAGTTAAAACGCCTACACCTGGGCCTATTTCAATAGCACAGGTATTTTCATTAAGAAAAGCCGCCTCCGCCATAGCGGGACAAACCTCAGGGTCTACAAGGAAATTCTGACCTAACCCCTTATTAAAGGTAACTCCGTGCTTACCCATTACTGATTTTATAACGTTTATATCGGAAAGATTTTTCATTTTTACCCCCGAAAAGTATTGAAAATAAATATAGATTAAGATATATTTAATTATACAAGTTATAAATTGGTTGTCAATGAAATTTCTTATTTTGATAACCTGAAGGAGATTACCTATGAAAACTATCAAAGATGCAAGATTCATACGTCAGGCTGCTGATTTCGGTGAAATCAGACCCGTTTTCAAGAAGGTTGTTTGGTTAGATAAGCCCGTTAGAAAAGCATCTCTTTTCTGCTCCGCTTTAGGCTATTACGAGGCATACCTTAACAACCAAAGAGTAGGAAAATTTATTTTCGCTCCCGGTTGGACTACCTACGGTAAAAGACTTCAGTATCAGGAATATAACGTTACAAATCTTCTTGAAGAGTGCAATACTCTTGATATTGCTCTGGGTAACGGTATGCGTTTTCACGGTAACCCACACGAAAATTACGAAAGCATAACCTCAAGAGAGGATGCTCTTATTGCTGCACTCGTTATTGAATATGAGGACGGCACAGAGGATTTTATCCCCACTGACTCTAGCTGGAAATGCAGTAAATCAAATATCGTTTATTCTCACGTTTATAACGGTGAAACCGTTGATTTTACTATGAATACGGACGAGGAATTCCCCGTTAAAGAGCTTCCTGATATCAATATGGATATCCTTATTGAAACCGAGGGTGAGGAAGTAAGAGAAATGACTCGCCTTAATGCAATAGAGCTTATCAAAACTCCCAAGGGCGAAACAGTTATTGACTTCGGTCAGAATCTTACGGGCTACGTTGAATGGAGCGTGCCTGCAAAAAAGGGTAAGGAATTCAAGCTTTATCACGCAGAAATTCTTGATAAAGACGGTAACTTCTACACCGAAAACTTAAGAGGTGCGAAAGCACAGGTTTCGGTTATTTCTGACGGTGTTGAAAGAGTATATAAGCCTCATTTTTCCTTCCAGGGCTTCCGTTATATTAAGCTTGAGGGCTTCGAGGAGGAAGATATTAATTTAGAAAGCTTCACCGCAGTTGTTGTTTTCTCGGATATGAAGAGAATCGGCTATTTTGCTTGCGGTAACGACCTTGTTCAACAGCTTTATGAAAATATCGTCTGGGGTCTCAGAGGCAACTTCCTTGACGTGCCTACAGACTGTCCTCAGAGAGATGAAAGGCTTGGTTGGACGGGTGATGCTCAGGTTTTTGCCCGCACCGCTTCTACTACATACAGAACAGATAAATTCTTCAGAAAATGGTTGCACGACCTTGCTGCCGACCAACGTGAAAACGGTGCTATTACAGACGTTTGTCCCGACCTTCAACGTTGGGAATCTTACGGCTCTTCTGCCTGGGCAGATGCCTCTGTTATCGTGCCTTATCAGGTTTATGCCACATACGGTGATAAAACCATAATTGAAGAACAATTTGAGTCAATGAAAAAATGGATTGACTTTATGGAAAATAACGGTACCGAAAAAGGTCTTTTTGATGCTCACGAGCTTCATTTCGGCGACTGGCTTTCTCTTGATGCGGGTAACGAAGCAACAGGCGGTCTTACCGATAAAAATCTTATAGGCTCCGCCTACCTTGCTTACTCAAACTCTCTCTTTATAAAAATGGGTAAGGCTATCGGCAAGGATATGTCTTACTACGAGGATCTTTATGAGCATTCAATAAAAGCCTATAGAAAGAAATTCCTTAATACAGGTAAAACCGAGCATGAAACCCAGACCTCAAACGTACTTGCTCTTCACTTTAACCTTACCGATAACAGAGAGCGAGAGGCAGAAAAGCTTGTAAAAGATATTGAAGCCTGCGGTCACCTTAAAACAGGCTTCGTAGGTACACCCTATCTTCTTCATACTCTTACCGAAATCGGCAGGGCTGACCTTGCATACAAGCTTCTTTTAAGAAAAGAATTCCCCTCATGGCTTTTCCCCGTTACAAGAGGCTCAACAACAATGTGGGAACGCTGGGACGGTATGAAGGAGGACGGCTCCTTCGCAACTCCCGAAATGAACTCCTTTAACCATTACGCCTACGGCTCAGTTGGTGACTGGCTTTATAAGACAGTTGCAGGTATTGACTACGATATCAACGAGCCCGGCTACAAGCATATAATCTTCAGACCTCTTCCCTGCAAGGCTCTCGGCTACGCTAAAGCAAGAATTATCACCGACAACGGCGATATTATTTCAGGCTGGGAATATACAGGCAAGGGCAACGAATGTAAATTTACCTTTACTATCCCCAACGGCTGTCACGCTACTCTTTACCTTGATAACGAAGAGTACGAATTCGAAAGCGGTACTTATGATACTGTTTTTGAGTATGAGGGAATATAAAAAAATGGCAAATTGCAAATGGGAAATGGCAAATGAAGATGCCGGATGCCAGAGGCGAGCACACGATTTAGTGAGGAGTGTGGAGTTAGGAGTTAGGAGTGAAGGGGCACTTCGTGCCGATTATAGAGCTTCGCAAGAAGTAAAACTTAAATATTTGCGATAGCCTTGCCTCCCTGTGCGAAGCATAGGGAGGGGGACCGTTCTTTGATATATTTTAAAAGTTGACAGACAGTATATTTCGCGTGATATACTGTCTGTTATTTGTTTATTAAAGCGGAACGGTGGTGGGTAGTTCTCTTACGTCTTAGGTTTAGACGGATAGAAAAACCATTTATCCCTCTTTTTTTACGCAGTAAAAAAGGAGGGGGGACCAAAAGCTTGTCTTTTGGTGGGTGATACCCGACGTGAGACCCCGAACGTCGTGAAACCGTAGGTTTCATTGACACAAACTTATCTTTTCAAATAAAGTTTGGTAGTAATTCGTTTACCGTTATACGTTATTGTATGGGTGAGTTTATTTACGTGGTACACCCAGAGGGATTTTCCTTACAGTTGTTCTTTTTTGGTATCTCATAACTGTAAGGTTATTACCTTTGAATCTAACGATTCAACTACGCTCCTTTGTCGCGTAGGGTACCACCCACCGCCCCGACTCAGTAACAAATAAAGGATAGTATATTCACACGAAATATACTATCCTTTAATTTTAAATTTATTGAAGGTCGGTCAACCGGTTACAATATAGTCGTCTTGCTCGTTATTCACTTCGCAATACTCCTTATTGTGCCCAGAGCTTATTGTTCGCTTCATCTACCACTGGCAGCGCTCACAAACGCTCCCCCTCTTTTTTACCTACGGTAAAAAAGAGGGATAAATAGTTCTTCTATCCGTCTAAACCTAAGACGTAAAAGAACTACCCACCACCAAAAGCAAAGCTTTTGGTCCCCCTCCCTATTTTCTGCGAAAACAGGGATGAAAAGCTTCGCAAAATTTTAACTTATACTCCTTGCGAAGCTTTACAATCGGCACGAAGTGCCCCTTCACTCCTCACTCCACACTCCTCACTTAATAGTGAACGAAGCCTCTGGCATCGGGTATCTGGCATCTATATAATTGCCAACGCAGTTCCGAAATTTGCCACTTGCCACTTGCAATTTCCAACTAAAAAAGAGATGACGTTTAGTCATCTCTTTTTTTTAGCTTATTTCAAAATCTTTTCGCCGTCGAATACGATAACACCGTGACCGCTACCTGTTTTACCACCGCTTAAAACGTGGTCCTTAAAGGCTTTTCTCAAGGAGTTGTCGGTGGGCCATTTTTTAGGTGACATATAGCCGTATTTACCCATAATTCTCCAGGCATCGTTAAATTTATCTTTAGCGTTGCTTTCGATAATTTCAAAGTCGTCCATAAATTTAAGAACGTTTGATTTGGGATTTAAGAAATCTCTGTGACCCTCGTAAAGAAGCCATGAGCCACATTCAAAAATCATAAGACCGTCTTCTCTGCGGCAATCCTTAAAGAATTCGTAAGCTCTCTTATATGAATCAAGTCTTACGTCGTCAGTAAGAGAAACGCCTGAAGAGGGGATATGGAAGCCTACAGTTTTATCACCTTTTTTTATTGTGATACCGCAAGAGGAGGTGTAATCATCTCTGCCGAAGGTTGAGTATTCAAACTGGAATCTGCCGAGGGCAAAACGGTTAAGCTTGTAGAAGCCGTCAAACCAACCACCAACAAAGGTACCGTATTTTTCTTTACAGTCAACACATTCGTCGAATTTGTATTTTAAGTCCTGCATTGTATCCCAGAAAAGCTCGTCACTTAAGTTAGCCTCTTTGTAAAGGTTATGCATTCTTTCGCTACAAACCAAAAGGAAAACAAAGTGAAGAGAGTATTTGTTTACCTTATGCCAAAATGCAATTTTTGAAAGCTCATCCATTGCTTTGCCGAAATCGTGAGCTTCGGGGTACATATATGTATTAATAACCTCGTCAAATCTCTTTGAAAACAAATTGCTTTTTTCTATTTTGTTTGCGATTTTCTCAAAAAGCTCTTTTGCTTCCTCGGGAAGACCCAATCTTTTTTCAACCTCTAAAAAATGTTCGTTGCAATATTTCATTGTAGCCATACTTCCTTTATAAATTAATTCTTAAGACTGTTAAGGGGAGCTGGGATTCTGCCTCCTCTTGAAATAAAATCAAAGCTGCTTTCCTTGTGGACGGGCATAACGGGTGCCGTGCCTAAAAGACCGCCCATTTCAATTGAATCACCAACTGTTTTGTTAGGTGCGGGGATAATTCTTACAGCAGTTGTTTTATTGTTTATCATACCAATAGCGGCTTCGTCGGCAATGATTGCAGAAATTGTTTCTGCAGAGGTATCACCGGGAACAGCTATCATATCAAGACCAACAGAGCATACGCAGGTCATAGCCTCTAATTTATCAAGTGTAAGAGTGCCTTTTTCTGCGGCGGCAATCATACCCTCATCCTCTGAAACGGGGATAAATGCGCCTGAAAGACCGCCAACGCTTGAGGAAGCCATAACGCCTCCTTTTTTAACTGCATCGTTAAGAAGCGCAAGTGCTGCGGTTGTACCGTGAGTACCGCAAACCTCAACACCGATTTCCTCAAGAATTCTTGCAACAGAGTCACCGGTTGCGGGTGTGGGTGCAAGGCTCAAGTCAACTATGCCGAATTCTGCACCAAGGCGTTTTGAAGCCTCGCAAGCAATAAGCTGACCCATTCTTGTAATCTTAAATGCAGTTTTCTTTATGGTTTCAGCAACAACGTCAAAGGGCTCGCCCTTGATACCCTTAAGTGCGTTATAAACAACGCCGGGACCTGAAACGCCAACGTTTATAGCACATTCAGGCTCGCCTACACCGTGGAAGGCGCCCGCCATAAAGGGATTATCTTCAACTGCGTTACAGAATACAACAAGCTTTGCACAGCCGAAGCCGTCACGGTCTTTAGTTATATCTGCAGTTTTCTTTATGGTTTCACCCATAAGCTTTACGGCATCCATATTTATACCCGCCCTTGTAGAGCCAACGTTTACTGAAGAGCAAACGAAATCAGTACAAGCGAGTGCCTCGGGGATGGAATTAATAAGACGTCTGTCACCGATAGTAAAGCCTTTTTGAACAAGGGCAGAGAAACCGCCTATAAAGTTCACACCGCATTCCTTTGCCGCTTTATCAAGTGCTTTTGCGAAAATAGTGTAATCCTCGGTTTCACAGCTTTCAGCCGCAATAGCAATAGGTGTTACAGAGATTCGTTTGTTAATAATCGGAATACCCATCTCTCGTTCAAGGTCTTCACCTGTTTTAACGAGATTCTCTGCATATTTTGTGATTTTATCATACATCTTCTGCGCACAGATTACAGGGTCGGGATGAGCGCAGTTTCTTAAAGAAATACCCATAGTTATAGTACGGATATCAAGATGCTGATTATCAATCATATTTAGAGTTTCAATTATTTCACGCTGATTGATCATATTACACCTCAGATTTTGTGCATAGCATCAAAAATTTCTTCTTTTTGTATACGGATGCTAACACCTAAACGCTCGCCCTCTTTGTCGAGTGCTTCAACAATCTGAGCGTAGTCAACGTTAGCATTTTTGATATCAACAAGCATATTCATTGTGAACATATTCTCAAGAACAGTCTGGCTGATATCAAGGATGTTTACGTTTATTTTTTCAAGGGCTACACAAACACCGGCTATAATGCCGACCTTGTCTTTACCTACAACGGTTATAATAGCATTCATATTAAGTACCTCTCTAACCAATATTTAATTCATTTTATCACAAGTAGAAATAGATTACAATAAAAAACAAAAAGAAAAACGACTGTTCTGTGAAGAACAGTCGTAATTTTTATAGATTTTTATCAGTTAAGAGCATCCCAAAGAATCTGGAAGAATTCCATTGAACCGAGAAGTCTTACGAGAGTATCGGGGATGAAGCTTAAAATCCACCAGAAATCAGTGAAATCCTTTGCTTCAGCTTCGGGAGCTTCCTCATACTCAAGAAGCATAGCCTGAGTATAAGCGATACCGCCGACACCGAAAACCTCAGCTCTTACGTAGCTGCCGATATATTTTGAATAATCGTCAAGGTCAATAGAATCGCCGTAAGCAATTGTTTCACCGTCTGCAATCCAACGAACACAAAGACCGTCTGTTACGTTAAGAGTGATTGTATCGTCACCGTCGTCAACGATTACGGAGTTAATAACGGGAGCATCAACGTCAAGAGGAGCTTCGTATTTTGCATCGTAATCTGTTTTCTGTCTTTCAAGGATATCGTTAGCAATAGCAACTGCTTCTGCGTTACCGTTAGCATTTTCGAGAAGATAGTTTGCAATCTCTTCAAGCTCTTCGTGGTTGCCTAAGCATTTACTTGAGGGGAAGAAAGCACCTGTTTTCATTGATGTATAAAGAGCATCAACTGTCTGCTCAGGCATAAGCATTTCAGTATAGCCTGTGTAAGCAGCGTCAGTGCTGTGAGCGTCACTTGTTGCAATTGCGAAAACGTTTCTGCCTGTGGGAGCAAGGTTCATAAGAAGGATGTCCCAAAGCTTTCTGTCAAAACGTGTTCTTGAGTCGCCCTTACTGTTGATATCAATACCTAAGCAAGAATCATATGTAGCAAGGAGGCTTGTGAATTTGTCAATGTAATATTTATAGAATGTATCGTTATAATCGTAAGCATCAGCTGTGCATTCTTCGTCACGGGCATTGGTGTATTCGCCGGGGTGGTTAATAACTGAAAGACCGCCCATTTCGTGAACTGCTTTAATGGGTGTTTCATAGTCGCTTGTACCGCCGAGAACACCGTTACCGTAATCAGCAAACCATGTGTTTACGTGAGCGTTGTTAAGTGAGCTGGGGTTCTGTTCGTTTGCGTAAGGAACGCGAAGCATTTTGTGGTCAGGAGTTGTTTCCTGGAAATAGTAATCGCCACCGTTTTCAGTAACAACCTGATAGGGCACACCTTCGAAGGTAAGACCGCCTGATGCCTCAAGAGCAACCATTTCTGTATTAGGGTTTCTCATATCAACGAAAACCTTAAGGGCGGGGATAACCTGCTGCTCTGTCCAGCTGTAGCTTGTAAGACCGTGGTCAGAGGTTGCGTAAATATCGAAGCCGTAGTCGTAGTTGATTTCAATCATATCCTTAAGAGAGCTACGACCGTCAGATGCGGTTGTATGAGTATGAAGGTCAGCCTTGTACTGATTCCAGGACCAGTCAACGTCTGCATAAGGGCTTATGATTGTGTAGTCACGTTCGGCACCTGCAGCATAAACGCCTGTTGAAAGAACACCTGCAAGAAGTGCAACAACACAAATAACGGAGATAAATTTTTTAATTTTTCTCATTGTAGTCACCTTTCTTTATTTTTGAATTTATTATTTAGTTTTTAAAAATTCTTTCGGGTTTTTCATTTGAGCAATAGCTTCCTCACGGGTGATTTTGCCGTTGTTTGCTTCTGTCATAAGCTGAACGTCGTGGTCAGATAATCTGTAAAGCATCCAACAAATAGCACCGAGAGCAACACCGATTGCGGGTACCATTATGAAGATGAACCATAAGCCTTCAAGTGTTTCGGGAGTCTGAGTAATACCAAGCTCCTTAAGCTGCTCGAAGTTTTCTGCTGCAGAAACGTCCTTCCAACCGATAACACCAAGAAGGAAGAGTGAAAGAGCAGATGAAACAGCGCCTGTAAGCTTAACCATAAAGGTCTGAATAGCGAAGGTGATACCCTTTGCCTCAATACCTGTTTTGAATTTACCGTATTCTGCGCAGTCGGGTGTGAACATAAATACCATAACGCCCATAACGCCCTGAGGAATAGCACGGAGTACGCAAAGCACGATAAAGAGAACCATATTGCTGTAGCCGATGAGCCACATAACAATACTGAGGGCAACCTGAAGCACAGCACAAGTAAGATAAATCTTCATCTTGTCGTACTTTGCAACGAACTTGGGAACAAGAGCTGCGAATACGAGCATAGGTAATGCTGAAAGCACCATAACTACCATACTGAACATTGAGTTGTTGAAAAGGTAGAAGGAAACGAAAAGATTAAGTGCATTCATTATGTTCAATGAGCTGTTGAAGAAGTAACCGAAGTAGTAAAGAAGAAGATTCTTGTTTGAGAAAAGATATTTAAACATCTTTCTGATTGTGAAGCTTTCGTCAACCTCACCGCCGCAACGCTCAACACCGTATTTGCAGATGGGATACATTGTAGCAATAGCACCGATAGCAACAACGATTGAAACGATGCTATAAGAAAGACCAACGCCTTCACCAACAAGAATTGTTGCGATAACAGTTGAAATACCTGAGCCTAAACCGCCCCAGATACTCTTGTAGGACTGTAAAGCAGTTCTTTCATCAACTCTTTCAGTCATTGCGGTGACCATACCGTAAATCGGCACATCGCAAAGAGTATAAGCAGTATCCCAAAGCATATATGTAATTGCATACCAAGCTAATTTAAAGGCTTCGCTGCCGTCTTTAGGCATTGAGAAGAGCAATACAGTTGAAAGGGGAATTGCGAAAAGAGAAATCTTTAACCAAGGGATGAACTTTTTACCGTTTTTAAAACGCACCTTGTCAAATATCGCACCGAAGATTGCATCGTTGACAGCATCCCAGATTTTAATAACTAAAGTAATACCTGCCGCTTTTGTAACGTCAAGCCCCTGGAAAAGTAAAGCCGCTGTTAAGAATGACGTTACAAGAGTGTAAATCATATTCTGACCGCAGAAATAAACGTAATAGCTTTTACGCTCCTTGTTGGTGGTCTGCCACAAGGGATTCTTATTTGGTTTTGCCAAAACATCATCTCCAATTCGTTGGTTACTTGAAATGTGAAGCCACTACCACACATAATAAGTTAATATATATTGTAATACTTTGAAAAAGTAATTACAAGTATCAAGTTTAATGAAAAAATAAAAGGATTTATGTGCATAAAGCAAAAAAATTGCCGTCAGATTTTTCTGACAGCAATTTTTTATAAAATCTAATTATTTATCTTCTTTTGTCTTTGGGCGCGAGCCTGCTTTGTTAAGGATAGTAACACTGAGAATTATAACACCAACAACAATGAAAATACCAACCATACCTGCAAGTGAGCAAAGGAGAGCTTCGCCTAAAAATTCTGTTGAGAAATTCAACATGCCAAAAATTTTATCAAACATAAATTAAAACTCCTTTCTCAATTAACCGAAGAATTTCAAAATCATACCACCGGCAATAACGGAGGCAACCTGACCTGAAACGTTAACACCTGTTGCGTGCATAAGAAGGAAGTTCTGGTTGTCCTCTTCAAGACCAAGCTTGTGAACAACACGTGATGACATGGGGAATGCAGAGATACCCGCAGCACCAATCATGGGGTTGAATTTCTTTCCTTCGGGGAGGAAAAGGTTTAAGAATTTTGCGAAAAGCACACCGCCTGCAGTATCGAAAATAAATGCTACAAGACCAAGGCCGAGAATGAGAGCGGTTTCGATTGTAAGGAAAGCCTCTGCATTCATATTTCTTGCAACTGTGATACCGAGAAGAATTGTAACAAGGTTTGCGAGAACCTTCTGTGCAGTTTCTGAAAGTGAGTCAAGAACGCCACATTCTCTGATAAGGTTACCGAACATAAGGAAACCGATAAGAACTGCTGACTGAGGTGATACGATACCTGCAATAATTGAAACGATAATGGGGAAAAGAATTCTTGTTCTTTTTGAAACTGCTTTGCCCTCGTATTTCATACGAATCTTACGTTCCTTTTTAGTTGTAAGAAGCTTGATAACGGGGGGCTGAACGATAGGAACAAGAGCCATATAAGAATATGCGGCAACGATAATAGCACCGATGTACTGTGAATTAAGTGCAGTAGCAACGAAGATTGATGTGGGACCGTCTGCGGCACCGATAATAGCGATTGACGCAGCCTCGTTGATGGGGAAGAAAAGAGATGCAACAGTAAGAGTAAAGAAAATACCAAACTGTGCGGCTGCACCGAAAATCATAAGCTTCGGGTTTGAGAGAAGCGGACCAAAGTCAATCATCGCACCGATACCGATGAATAAAAGCAAGGGGAAAAGCTCATTAGCAACACCTGCATTATAGAGGATTTCAATTGCACCATGCTCTGAAATAACGCCTTCGAAAAGTGCGAGAGGTAAGTTTACAAGAATTGTACCAAAGCCCATAGGTAAGAGGAGTGTAGGCTCCATATCCTTTGCAATAGCAAGGTAAATAAGAAGGCCGCCTATTGCCCACATTATAAGCATCGGAATAACCTCTGAGGTAAAATCCATTCCTAAAACAGCATCAAAAATACTAAATATTTTTGAACCTAAATCGGTTACAACGTCCATATTTTTCCTTCTTTCATTTTTTGTTAGTTTTTGCTTTGATTTTATCTTTACCGCGAAAAATTGACAACTTAAAACAGTTGTGTTATTCTTCAACGGGGTGAAAAGATTTGAAGCGTACAAGAAGTGTTAACATACCTTTAAATAGCAAATTAAAGGATGTTGTTCTTATATCACTTTTTTCCGCAGTTATTGCGGTATGCTCGTTAATATGTATCCCGTTTACCGTACCCTTTACAATGCAGCTTTTCGGAGTTTTTTGTTCTTTTTACCTTTTAGGTGGTAAAAAGGGGTCTCTTTCAGTTTTACTGTATATTCTTATAGGCGTGGTAGGCTTACCTGTTTTTGCAGGCTTCAGGGGTGGATTCGGTAGCTTGTTTGACGCTACCGGTGGATTTATAACGGGCTTTGTATTTTCCGGCTTAGCGTATTGGCTTTCAACGAAAGTGTTAAAAAGAAATAAATACGTAAAAGAAATTTCTTTGTTGATATCATTGCCGGTTTGCTATATCTTTGGAGCAGGTTATTTTGCTCTTTTTTATAGCGAAGGAGAGCTTTTGAAAAGCTTTTCATCTGCAATAGTAGCTTGCGTATTGCCTTTTATAATACCCGACCTGTTAAAGCTTGCTTTAGCAATAGCCGTTTGCCGTAAAATCGAAAAATACAAAATATTTTAAAAAATTAACGTTTTGCAATCACACACTCTTTCAAAAGACAGAGTGTGTGATTATTTTTTTAGTCCGGAATTCCTTCGAGGAAGTCAGTTTCCTTAACCTTTAGGTTGTGGTCAACACGGAAGGTTTTGATTTCGTGCTTTTTAATATCAAACCAGAAGCCGTTATCGAAAAGCTTTGACATAATGTAGCAGCGTGTGTTTTCAAGCCCCTTTGTTTCATAAAGTCTTATGATGAGGTCGCCGCTACCGTCCTCGCAACGCTTGAGAGCAGTAATAACAACGTTATCGGCGTTAGTGTAAAGGAAGCAATCCTTTTGAGGAAGAGCGCCCTTATGATAGCCCTCGGGCACAGCAACAATATTATTGTTGAAGAGGTGAGCCTCTTTAACAATATCGCTTTCCTCAGCCTCACCCGAGTGAAGATAAATTCCGTAGGAGAATCTGTTCATTCCCTCGTCAGTGAAATTGAAGTTTGCATCAGGTCTGTAAGAATAATGGTCTGCAAAAATAACGTTTCTTAAAGCAGTTAATCTTATCTCAGCACCGGGGCAATCGTAGCTGTATTTAGAATCGCTGATAACCGAGAGTCCCATTCTGTTGCCGTTTTTAGTAACTGTAAGATCTGCCCAGTTAAGTGCAGGCTCCTCGTCACCGTCGCAGGGGCGTTTAATAAATCCGCAAGGAATTTCATAGGTTGAGATTTCCTTGTAGCCACCAACGGGGAATGCGAATTTAAGAATAGAGAAATTTTCCTGCCAAAGAGCCTTGCATTCAACCTTAAGAGTTTTCTGACCCTTTGCGAGTATAAATTCCTGAGTTAAATAAGATTCGTTGAATTTATGAACTGTGCGTATTACAGAGCGAAGAGCACCGTTTTCAACTCTTTCGATGCTAACGAGCTCCATAAGCCCTTTAACGTTGTGGAATTTGAAAACGTTGTGAGCCCAGGTATCTGTTTCGTGGTCATCGATAACGGTGGGGATTGAAAGGAAGTTTTCCTCAGCATAATCAACGCCTGTTTCCTTATTTACAAGGCTCTTGATGTAACCCGTCTGAGCTCCAAGCTCAACAGAAATAAATTCGTTTTCCATGAAGAAGTTGTTTTCGCCGCTTAACTCCTTATCTGCCTGAACGTTGTCGCTTTCAAGCCAGTAGGTTGAATAACCAAAGGGTGCAACCTTTGCCATAAATAAGGTGTCAAGATGCTCATCGTTTGAGCGTGATGAGCGAACGTTCTGGAAAAGCACGTCGTTGCCCTCGCTGTCTGTAACAGCTTTTGAGGGGTGGTACATTCTGACGGGCATATTTACCTCGTAGGAATGGGGGTTGAAAACTATTACGGGACGGGGAAAGCCCTCTCTCGCACCTGAGTAATGACGAGCCTCTAAAACAGCATCGCTTATACCCTCAATCCAGGTGTCAACCTTACGTGCGATTTTAAGCACTGCATTGTTGTAGCTTTCTGAAGCGATATTTAAAGCGTAGCCTTCGCTTTCCTTAACGTCCTCATAAGCCTCCATAATAGAGCAGCCGCACAAAATATCGTGGAATTGGTTGAAGCAAACCTTTTTCCAGGCATCCTCAAACTCTTTTGTTTTAGGAGCAGAATCTGTAACGATAGAAGAAATAGTATCCCATTTTTCTGCCGCAGCAAGAGCGTTTTCGGCTTTACGGTTTAAAGCCTTTATAAGAGAGGTTGCACTATAGCAGCCGCTTGCATGATGCTGAAGCTCGTCATTCCATACGGGAAGGTCAAGGAATTGACCTAACATTTCTTCAAAATAAGCGTCGGGTGAAGAGAATTCAAGGTCGTTGTAGCCCTCTCTCTCAAGATTTTCTATAAGATATTCAATATCACCCTTTGTAGGTCCGCCGCCGTGGTTGCCTACACCGTAGAAGAGCATCATACCGTGACCTGCTTCCTCGGCACGTCTGTTGATATCCTCCATTTTATAATCTAATGCGTTTTTACCGTCTGCACCATAGCCGTCGGGGATTTTAAAGGTCATAACACGAGAGCCGTCAGCACTATCCCACCAGAAAAGATTTTCGGGGATTTCTGCGTTTTCATTGGGGCAGGGACGGTGGAACACGTAAGAGGTCATACCACCCTTTTTAAGAAGCTGAGGCATCATAGCGTTGTGACCGAAGGAATCAACGTTGTAGCCTGTTTTACAGGTGATACCGAATTTTTCGTAGTAATATAATTGACTGTAAAGAGCCTGACGGGCGAAGCTTTCGCCTGAGGGCATATTGCAGTCGGGCTGTACCCACCAGCCGTTTACGGGCACCCATCTGCCACGACGCACCATTGATTTGATTTCTTCAAACATTTCGGGGTCAATTTCTTCAACCCACTGATAATACGCTGCAGAAGAGCAGGTGAAAACGAAATCGTTATATTCTTTTAATCTGTCAAGAGCGCTTCTGAAGGTCTGTAAAACCTCGGCACATCCCTCCTGCCATCTCCAGAGCCAGATAGGGTCAAGGTGAGCATTACCGATAAGTCTTGTAGTTTTATCCATTATTCGTCACACTCCTCTATAAAGCCGAAATATCTGCCTAACCAATAGGATAAGGTGTAAACGTAGCAGCTTTCTACGCAGAAAACACCGCCACTGTCTTCATCCTTATATTCAAGGGGGTCTCGGTCTAATTTTGCAATAAATCTTTCATCGTTTGTGGGTAAAGCGCTAAGGCTCTGATAACCGCCCATATACGTTCTTACAGGTAAATCTCTTCTTGTTGTCATCGAAACGTTGCTTGCAAGACGGGATACGTTGAATCTGTAGAACCATGTTCTGATACGCTCTTCATCAGGCTTTGCATTTTCAGGGTCGCTGAGGAAGTAGGGGAAATCGTATGCAGGAGTGTATTCATCTGCAAGAGAGGTTCTCCAGCTTCTGAATGCCTGACGGAACACTTCTTTTCTTTCCTCGTCTTTTTCGAGAGTAGCAAGACCCCAGAAGGAAAGCACCGCTAACATATGGTCGCCGTACATAATTTCTTCACGCACGTCAAGGCCACCACTAAGGCTTGACTGGAAGAATCTGTCAAAATGCTTAACTGTAAGCTTGTCATAGCCCTTTTCGCAAAGCTCGTCAAAGGCTTTTTGGAATTTGCCTTCCTCACCGGTAATATGCATTGTAACTCTTAAATACATAAGAACCTCACCTGCGTTAAGGCAAGCGTCAGCCCAGCCCATACCGGTATTGAAATATTCCTCGCACCATTTTGCCCATGTTGTAGGCTTGCCGGTTGCATCGCGAAGAAGGTAACCGTTGTCGATGATGTGATTCATAGTGTTTACCGCCGCAGTTTTAAGAAGAAGGTCATATTCAGGGTCTTCACAGCCTAAAAACTCGTGAGCAACAAGCAAATGCATATAATGGTGAGTGATTTCGTCACTGCTTGTATCTGCTTTATAAGTAATATCTGTATCCTCAAAGCCTTCGGAGGTATAGCATCTGCGAAGTCTTTCAGGGATAGGCGCATCAGCCTTTACCTCAAGACCGACAATGTTTTTGTTTCTTGAGTCGGTTGTGTTAATGCAGGATGCGGTAGCACCGTTTTTCTTAAAGAAAATACCGTCGTCGGGTACGGGCTCCTGATTTGTAAGGTAAGTTCTTGCAACGAAGCCGTCACCACGGCCTGCAACGTACATAAGAAGAAGAGCTGCTTCACTTGCACGGAAGGCAACCTCTCTTGCACGAAGGGTTTCCTCGGCATAATCGCCCTTTTCTCTTTTAAGAGTTGCGTAGTGGAATATTTCACCCATAGCGTATGCTGAAGAGAAGCTACCGTCGTTGTCAGAGTGACCGTAGGGAAGAGCTGATTTTAAGTTGCTTGCCTCTGAAAGACGCTTCTGGCTTACCATACCGTGACGCTGAACGTATGTAAGGGTTTCCTCTAAAAGCTTGTATGCTTTTTCTTCTGAGGTCATTTTTACCATGTCGATATGAGTTACACCGCTTGCAGTAAGCACCCATACACCGTCACCGTCAGCAACGATATTCTGAACGGAGTTGTCCATTAAATCTCTTTTTGCAGAGAAATACATAACAACGTCATAAAGACTTTTTGTGTTAGGGTCATAGCGGGTAACGCCACCCTCGCCACCGTACCACATAACGCCGTTATTGCCTTGGCAAGAACAGGTGTAATCCTTTTTCCTTAAGGGAAGAGGGTAGGGGAAATCTTTAAGGTGGGGTTTTTGAGGTTTGGTTTCAAGAAGACTTTTAGGTACTTCAATGTCATATTTTTTATAATGACTTGAAACTCTTGTAAGATGAGGATAAAGCTTGATTGGTTGTGCCATCGTTACTCTCCTTTTCGTAGTTAATACGTGCTTAAAACGCCGTTTTTCAGCATTTAAAACACCAAATTTTCACGTCCTATATTCTATCAAAAAAAAAAGCAAATTTCAATATATAATACCTAAATATATAAGAAAAAACATGTTTAATATTTAAGCCTACGTTTATGCTGAGTATTAAAGCTGAAAACGAAGTTAACTGTTATTTTAAACAATTACCAACGTGGTTTTTTATCACCTTTAATTCATTGAAAAATCTGACAAATTATGGTAGTATAGATTCGAAAAGCGGGTACGGTTCTATATCTTATTCTTAAAAGCTAAATAAGTCATTTAAAATCAAAGGTTTAAACGTGTATTAAAACTAAAACAGGGGATTGCTTTGTGTAAAAAACAAGCAAGACACAGAACCGTCCCCTGTCCTATTATCGAATGGGATTCGGTCGATATTGATAATACAAATTATGCGCCTGATTATGGTGTTTACGAATAGGAGAGGGAAATTATGATAGAATTTCGTGGCGATTTATGTAGTGAGAATAAGGCAATTTATCTTGATGATGCTGCAAGAAAAATGAGTTTGTTTTTAGTCATTGTTTTTGTTTGTTCTTCACCTGTGATGGGGTATTTGGCATATATATTAGGATCTTTAAAAATGTTTTGGGTATATCCACTTGGTGTATGTATAATTTATATTGGAACCCGTTTTTTATATAAAAAAATTAATAAAAAAATGAAAGTTCATCGAGTATGTATTGAAGAAGGATATTTATTTGCAAAAACAACGAATGACGATAATAGAATCAGCCTCAAACTTGTAAAAAAAGTTATTGATTATGGGGATTATTATTTAATTGTGCTCCCCAAATATTTGCCGATTCTTGATGTCATTTGTCAAAAGTCTCTTCTTGTTAAAGGCTCTCTTGAAGAATTTGAAACACTTTTTCAAAATAAAATAGAAATAGCAAAGACTAACACGAAAAATCAGACTAACTATTAAAAGTCGAAACAATCAGGGGACGGTTCCATACATAACACGTCTAACACAGGGGGACGGTTCTCTGTGTTAGTTCTCTTTATATTTTAACTGATGAAGTTGAAATTTGTGGTTCTTCCGTTCGTGAAACAGTTAAATCTTATTATAATGGCTTGTGAGGTTTTTTATGGAAAAAATATATAATTTTATTGAATATAAGAACCCAGAAATAAATATACCACTTGTCATTGCTCATTTTTTTATTTTTTCTACTTCATTCTTTATTGTTTGGCTTTTTTTGAGAGATAAAAAGTGGCTTATGATTTTGTTGATGAGTCTAATTGTATTGTATTCTCTTGTTGTTGTGTTTTATATTAAAAATAAAAGCGAAAAAAATCTTTTTTGATTACTGGTGGATATTCTGTGATTATTAGCCTTTACATTATGTTTGCTATTGCTGGTTTTTTAAAAAATTCAATAACAATAGTTCTATTTGAAGTTTTCGTTTTTTTGTTGTTTCAATTTGTAGTTTTTTTTATTTGTTATATCAATATTAAAAATGATAGTTTTAATCCTCAAAAAACGCTTAAAATTAATAAATTAGTTTGGGTTGCAGGGTCTACTGGATATATTTTTGGTGGTGTTATTTTTTCAAATATAAGCCAACAAGAGTATTGGTGGGTTGCAGGTGTTTTTATTACAGTTGCTTTGCTCTATTCTGCTGGTAGTTCATATTTGTTAAGGTTTTATTTGTACGAAACACTTAAAAATAAAAAGCAATCGAAACTCATCGAAAGCTTAACGAAAAAACAATCAGGGGACGGTTCTGTGATTGAGCCTTAAAACCCTTGATATGTAAAGGTTTTCAACGTTTTGTTGTTATTTAAAATCAGGGGCGGTTTTCGTTGGAAAATCACCCAATCATGGAATTGTTCCCGTCTTACTTGTTTGGTTGAGGAGGAAAAATATGAATGACTACAAAGAACGTGTTAAGAATTGTATTGAGTATTTAAAATCCGTTCGTTTCCCTTGTGGAGACTGGAAAGAAGATAAAATTTATTTTGACCGATTAGAGGAAGAATTTTCTGAAGAAGCAACTGATCAGGAAACTAAAGAATTGTTAAGTGAATTGAAAAGCCTGATTCAGAATAAGCGAGCCTTAAGCCTTAATATGAATAAAACTACGGAAGAATTGTTTGCCGGGTGGAATGATTGATAAATTAAACAATCAGGGACGGTTCTGTGATTAAGCCTTAAATCCCTCGAAACATAAAAGCTTTCAAAATTTTTGATATATAATTAAAAAATCTTAAAATCCGATAGGGTGGTAGCGGTACCATCTTATCGGGTTGTTTTTTGTCATTAAAAAAAGTATTTATAAAATTTGCAAATTATATTGGAATGTTCGGAATAAAGTGGTATAATGATATATATATTGAACAAATTCGTGCATTTGAAAGGAAAATGCCTTATGAATACATCTGTTTTTGAAAAATATGAATCCGAGGTGCGCTCTTATTGCCGTAACTTCCCTGCTGTTTTTACAAAGGCAAAGGGCTCATATATTTTTGCCGAAGATGGTAAAGAATATATAGACTTTTTCTGCGGTGCGGGTGCGTTAAACTACGGTCATAATAACGACTACATAAAATCAAGAATTATTGATTATCTTGAGAGCGATGGTATAATTCATTCTCTTGATATGTTTACCTCTGCAAAGAGAGATTTTATTGAGTTTTTCGAGTCAAAGGTGTTAGAGCCCCGTGGCTTTAACTATAAAATTCAGTTCCCCGGTCCTACGGGTACAAATGCCGTTGAAGCGGCTTTGAAGCTTGCAAGAAAGGTTAAAAAGAGAAACAATATTTTTGCCTTTATGGGTGCTTTCCACGGTATGACCTTAGGCTCTCTTTCAATGACTACCGACAGAGATTCAAGAGAGGGTGCAGGCGTTGCTCTTACCGACGTTACTCATATCCCTACCCCCTATATGTTCCCCGAGCTTGACGTTCTCAAATATATGCAGACTCTTATTGACGATGACCATTCAGGCATCTCAAAGCCTGCCGCAGTTTTCGTTGAGCCTGTTCAGGCTGACGGCGGTATTCACGTTTTCAGTGTTGAATTTTTGAAGGGCTTAAGAGAATTCTGTACAAGAAACGATATTCTTTTAGTTTGCGACGATATTCAGGTAGGCTCTGCAAGAACGGGTACTTATTTCTCATTCGAAAGAGCAGGTATTGTTCCCGATATCGTTACTCTTTCAAAATCCATCGGTGGCTACGGTATGCCCTTTGCTCTCGTCCTTTTCAAGCCCGAGCTTGACGTGTGGAACCCCGGTGAGCATAACGGCACCTTCAGAGGCAGTCAGCTTTCAATAGTTGCGGCTAAAGCAGGTCTTGAAATTATGCTTAACGACAATATTGAAGCTGAGGTAAGAAGAAAGGGCGAAATTATTGCCGAATATCTCGGTAAGGTTAAAGAAATTAACGAAAGCTTTGACGTTCGCGGAATCGGCTTTATGTGGGGCGTTGACTGTAACAAGGTTAAGCCCGACGTTGTTTCAAGAGCAATTGTTAAAGAATGCTTCGAAAACGGTCTTATTGTTGAAAGAGCAGGCAGAAATAACGACGTTGTTAAGTTAATGCCCTGCCTTTTAGCAGACGATGAAACTCTTAAAAAGGGTCTTGATATCTTCGTAAACGCCGTAAAAAAGGTTATGGAATAAATGGTGTAAAGATAAGAACCGCTAAGCAATTTGGTTGCTTAGCGTTTCTTTTGAATTTTTTGAAAAGTTAAGGTAATTTAATGTTTTTCCAATCTGATACATTACATTGACCATATTCATTATCGCCAACAGCTACAAGTGTACCATTTTTTCTTAAATAAACTGTATGGCTATCTCCGGCAGAAACGTCTGTTAAATTCGATAAACCGGATATTTCGCACTGTCCTTTACTATTCAATCCGACTGCACCGGCTTTGCCATTTGAAAATACGACTGCGGTATGATATCGTCCGGCAGAAATTGCAACCACATTGCCTGCACCATCTACTTCACATTGACTATAATACTTATTCAAGTTTTTATACGGTGTTTCAAATTCAGTTGCAATAAGGGTACCGTCATTTTTTAGACCAATTGAATGTTGATACCCTACAGAAACATCCTTAATATCGGTCCATTCCTCCACATCGGCTTCTCCACAATCCATTACGTTTCCAGAAACTCCAACAAGCGAATCATCAGCTTTGATTAATACAACAGTAGATTCCCCCCCAACAGAAAAATCAACAACACAATCCATAGTGTAAAGGTCACCCAAAAAAAATGTGAAACCACAAAGTACAATAGTTCCGTCACTTTTTAATCCTACAGTTATATTGTCGCCTGCATCGATAGCAACGATATCTGTCCATTCCTCAACTTTGCATTGTTCGCTTTCATTATTCCCTATTGCAACAACAGTACCATCTGATTTTAAACCTACTGTATGATTACCTCCAGCAGCAACAGATACAATATCTGTCCAATCGGATACATTGCACTGCATAAAAGAATTATCACCCGTTGCAAGCACCGTGCCCGACGTAGTTAGCGCCACTGTGTGTTTACTACCGGCATCAAAAGTTGTTTTTTCAGAAAGCTTATCCCAAAGTGCAAAACTTCTATCACGGCTATCTTCATAATCTCCGGCAATACCATAATACATTGCAGCATAACTATAAACTCCGTTCATTTCATACTCATTAGCTAATGAGTATGCCGTAACCTTTGCAACATCGTTATACATATTTCTCAAAATGTACTGAGCGAATGAGTGGTTTCCACGGGCAGCGATTTCGGTCGAAACAGATGCTACAACCGCAGCTTCTTTGTTATCTAAATCTTCTCTATTGTAAACCCAGTTTGAGAAAATACTATCAATTTCATCATATTTTCCCTCATCAACCATATCACTAAGACATTCTTCCATCAATTCGTAACTGCGTTCGATTTTAGCCAAACGCAGATATATTATAGCACCCTGATAATCACCCTTTGCTAAGTCTTGTTCTGCACGCTTATGATATTGCATTGGCTTGATAACAGTTGGATATAAAATCAATAATATACCTGCCAAAATAGCGATACTTACTGCAATACCGATAAATACTTTTTTCTTTTTATCAGTTGTGCTTTGGCTATTGTTATTTTTTAAATCCTTGATATCAGTCTTTTCGCAATCTTCTTCAACACTGTCAACATCAACATCAAGAATCTCTTCTTCTAAGATTGAATCAGCAGCTATACAATTGTTTTCTTCATTTGGGATTTTTGTTCCGCATTTACTGCAGAAAATAATTTCTTGGTCATCAGGCACCGAAAAAACATTGCCACATGAGCCACATAAAACTTTCATAAAATTCTTTCCTTACATAAAAATATTATAGATTTATTAGCTCAAATAAAATTTCTCTTTATTATATACAGCTATATAAATATACATAATAATTATGAACTGATTTGCAGTTTTTTCAATTCGCATTTACAACAAAAAAATGGGGCTATTTTTGACATAAAAACACTACCTGCAAAGAGGTAGTGTAAAAATAAATTTTTTAAATTTGTTGAGGCTTATCTACTTTAAGGTAATTTAATGTTTTTCCAATCTGATACATTACATTGACCATATTCATTATCGCCAACAGCTACAAGTGTACCATTTTTTCTTAAATAAACTGTATGGCTATCTCCGGCAGAAACGTCTGTTAAATTCGATAAATCGGATATTTCGCACTGTCCTTTACTATTCAATCCGACTGCACCGGCTTTGCCGTTAGAAAATATGGCTGATGCTGAATAAAAAATGTGTAGCATTTTTTGTGCTACACATCTTTTTTTTACATAAAGTTTATGTTAATATTACAATGAATAAATGTTTTTGGGGAGAGACTATGAAAAAAATATTTGTACAAGACAATGAAAAAAATTTAAAGTCACAAGAACAGAATGACACGCAAAATGAGGATAAAAGAAAAGGTGAAAAGGAAAAGCGAAAAACGTCAAACGCTAAGCTTATAAAAAGATTTCTTCCCTATTACAAGCCCCATATAAAAACAATGATTTTTGATTTGTTTTGTGCGGCGCTTACAACTATATGTGAGCTTGTTTTACCTATAATGATTCGTTATATTACTGATGCGGCAACAACTGATATTGGGAAGCTTACGCCAACGGTTATACTGGGAATAGGCGGTGTTTATATCGTACTTCGTATAATAGATGCGGTTGCGGAGTATTATAAAGCCTCAATCGGTCATATTATGGGTACGAAGATTGAAACTAATATGCGAAAGGATATGTTTTCACATCTTCAGAAATTGCCGAATTCCTTCTACGACGATACAAAGGTCGGTACGCTTATGTCGAGAATTACAAGCGACCTTTTCGACGTAACTGAATTCGCTCACCACTGTCCCGAGGAATTCTTTATCGCAGGGGTAAAAATAGTTGTTGCGTTTATTATACTTTGCTTCGTAAACGTGCCTCTTACTCTTATAATGTTTGCGGTTTTACCTGTTATGATGATTTGTCTTTCTCATTTTAATCATCAGATGAGAGAGGGCTTTAAGGAGTCGAGAGTTGTTATAGGTGAGCTTAACTCGCAAACTGAAGACAGCCTTTTGGGCGTAAGGGTTGTAAAATCCTTTGCAAATGAGAAAATTGAAGAAAAGAAATTTAAAAGCGGTAATGAATCCTTTTTGAAAATTAAATCCGTTGTTTATAAAACTATGGGCTCATTCCATTCTATAAACAGAGTTTTCGAAGGCTTGATGTATATAGTAGTCGTTGTGGCGGGGGCATTTTTCCTTGTAAACGGTCAGATTTCCGCGGCGGATTACGTAGCTTATCTTATGTATATTTCCGTGCTTCTTACGGCTATTAAAAGAATCGTTGAATTTGCCGAGCAATTCCAAAGAGGTATGACGGGTATTGAAAGATTCGCTGAAATTATGGATACCGAGCCTGCTATAAAGGATAAAGACGGTGCTACAGAATTAAAGGTAACCGAAGGCAGAATTGATTTTGAAAACGTATCCTTCAGATATTCAGAGGAATCCGATGAGGTTCTTGATAACGTTAATATCAATATCGGCAGCGGTGAAAGCTATGCTCTTGTAGGTCCTTCAGGTGGCGGTAAAACTACGATATGTAACCTTATTCCACGTTTTTACGAGTTAACCGACGGTGTTATTAAAATTGACGGTACTGATATCAGAGATGTAACTCTTAAAAGCCTTCGTGAAAATATAGGTATCGTTCAGCAGGACGTTTATCTTTTCTCGGGTACTGTAAGAGAAAATATTGAATACGGAAAGCCCGGTGCTACCGAAGAGGAAATTCGTGAAGCTGCCCGTCTTGCAGGTGCTGAAGAATTTATTGATAAGCTTCCCGACGGCTTCGATACCTACGTAGGCGAAAGAGGTGTTAAGCTTTCGGGCGGTCAGAAGCAACGAATAAGTATTGCAAGAGTATTCCTTAAAAATCCGAAAATACTTATTCTTGACGAGGCAACAAGTGCCCTTGACAACGAAAGCGAATTTATTGTTCAAAAGTCTTTAGAAAGACTTGCAAAGGGCAGAACAACAATAACCGTTGCTCACAGACTTACTACAATTAAAAATGCTGATAAAATTCTTGTTGTTACTAAAGACGGTATTGCCGAAAGCGGTACTCATCAGGAATTATGCGACAAAAACGGCATTTATGCGAATATGTATACGATGTATAAGATATAAGGAGGGCACACTATGAACTATCCTACACCACATATAAACGCAATACCTGAGGATTTCGGTAAAACCGTGCTTATGCCCGGTGACCCTTTAAGAGCAAAGTTTATTGCCGAAAATTTCCTTGAGGATGCAAAATTAGTTAATAACGTTAGAGGTATTCACGGCTATACGGGGTATTATAAAGATAAAAAAATATCTGTAATGGCTTCGGGTATGGGTATGCCCTCAATCGGTATTTACAGCTACGAGCTTTTCAACTTTTTCGACGTTGATAATATTATCCGCGTAGGCTCTGCAGGGGGTATGTGCGAAAAGGTTAAGGTAAGAGATATTATAATCGCTCAGGGTGCTTGTACTGACTCTAATTATGCTCACACCTTTAATCTTCCCGGCACCTTTGCGCCTATTGCAGATTACAAGCTTTTAAAAGCGGCTGCTGATATTGCCGAGGATATGAAGCTTCCCTACGTTGTGGGTAACGTTATTTCCTCCGATACTTTCTATAACGATAACGAAAATATCCCTAACGGAATGACCTCTGCTGACCTTTGGCGAAAAATGGGCGTTTTAGGTGTTGAGATGGAAGCGGCGGCTCTTTATATGAATGCGGCAAGAAACGGTAAAAATGCTCTTGCAATTCTTACGGTTTCCGACCATCTTGTAACGGGGGAAGCCCTTTCCTCTGATGACAGACAGAATTCATTTACGGATATGATGAAGCTATCTCTTGAAACGGCGGTAAAATTAAGTGAATAAAATTAAAAGAGTTTTTCTTATCGTCCTTGACAGCTGCGGTATAGGCAACGCTCCCGACAGTAAAGACTTTGACGATGAGGGTGCAAATACTTTTCTTACTATTTCAAAATCAGATAAATTTAATATTGATACTCTTGCTTCAATCGGCTTTACTCATATTGACGGGCTTTCTTACCTTAATAAAGGCGAGCTAAAAAGTAAGGTAGCAAGGCTTACCGAAAAATCAAAGGGTAAGGATACTACTATCGGTCATTGGGAAATTGCAGGCGTTGTTTCAGAGAAGCCCTTGCCCGTTTTTCCCGATGGCTTTCCACAAGAAATTTTAGAAGAGTTTTCACGAAAAACGGGTAGAGGTGTGCTTTGCAATAAAGCATATTCAGGCACGGAGGTTATAAAAGACTACGGCGAGGAGCATCTGAAAACAGGTAGCCTTATAGTTTATACCTCAGCTGATAGCGTTTTTCAGATTGCCGCCCACGAAAGCATT
Source organism: Acutalibacteraceae bacterium (assembly GCA_045592945.1). Classification (GTDB taxonomy): domain Bacteria; phylum Bacillota; class Clostridia; order Oscillospirales; family Acutalibacteraceae; genus DTU089. The sequence continues at coordinate 106,889 of JAZNVT010000025.1, forward strand.
GTGCCACCTGAAAAGCTTTACGAATATTGCCGTATTGCAAGAGATATTTTAAAGGGCGATTTCGGTGTAGGCAGGGTTATTGCAAGACCCTTTGATGGTGAATATCCTTTTAAAAGGACACCCCGAAGACACGATTTTTCATTAGAGCCACCGAAGGAAACTATGCTTGACAGATTAAAAGAAAAAGGCTTTGACGTTATCGGCGTAGGTAAAATTAACGATATTTTCGCAGGTAAAGGCTTAACGGAATTTGTTTATACTGAAAATAATACTGACGGTATGAATAAAACTTCCGACTATCAGAAAAAAGCTTTTAACGGTCTTTGCTTTGTAAATCTTGTTGATTTTGATATGCTTTACGGCCATAGAAACGATATTGACGGCTACGCAAATGCATTGACTGAGTTTGATAAATGGCTTAAGGGCTTTATTGAAAATATGAATAGTGACGACGTGCTTATGATTACTGCGGACCACGGCTGTGATCCCGGTTTTAGAGGCACAGACCATTCAAGAGAATGTGTGCCGTTTTTAGTTTACGGCGAAAAAATCGCCCCCGAAAACGAGGGTACAATAAACGGTTACGATTATATTTCAAAATGTGTTGAAAATTTGCTTGGCACAAAAAATTGAGGTAGAAAAATGACAGATAAAGAGCTTTATTTTGAAGCAGTAAAGGCTATGGAAAATTCATATTCACCTTATTCAAGCTGTAAGGTGGGTGCGGCTCTTCTTACGAAAAGCGGTAAGCTTTTTACGGGAACAAATATTGAAAACGCCGCCTTTGGACCTACCGTTTGTGCGGAAAGAGTTGCTGTTTTTAAGGCTGTTTCCGAGGGTGAAAGAGATTTTTTAAAAATAGCGGTTGTAGGTGGCAAAAACGGTGAAATTAACGGTATATTTGCCCCTTGCGGAGTTTGCAGGCAGGTTTTAAGAGAATTTTGCAGCGACGATTTCGAAATCCTTTTAGGAGAAACAAAGGATAATTTCAAAAAAGTAACCCTAAAAGATTTATTACCAATTTCTTTCTCACCCGAAAACGTACAATAACTTACTTTGAGGTAAAATTATGCGAATTTACGATATAATAAAGAAAAAAAGAGACGGCTTTGAGCTTTCGAGGGAAGAAATTGAGTTTTTCATAAAAGGCTACGTTGACGGCTCAATTTACGATTATCAGGCATCAGCACTTTGTATGGCAATATTCTTTAAGGGTATGACCGAAAAAGAAACGGCATACCTTACGCTTGCTATGGCAAATTCAGGTGATACTGTTGATTTATCCCGCTTCGGTGATAAGACTGTTGATAAGCATAGCACAGGCGGAGTAGGTGACAAAACTACACTTATTGTAGCTCCCATTGTTACCTCTTTAGGCTGCGTAATGGCAAAAATGAGTGGCAGAGGCTTAGGTCATACGGGCGGTACCGTTGATAAGCTTGAAAGCATAAAGGGCTTTAACGTTGAGCTTTCACCTGAAGAGTTTTTTAATCAGGTTGAGAAAAACGGTGTAGCAGTTGTAGGTCAGTCGGGAAATCTCACCCCCGCCGATAAAAAGCTTTACGCCTTGCGTGACGTTACCGCAACGGTTGACAGTATACCTCTTATAGCATCAAGCATTATGTCAAAAAAGCTTGCCGCAGGGTCACATACGATAGTTTTGGACGTTAAATACGGCTCGGGTGCATTTATGAAAACAGCCGAAGAGGCGGAAGTCCTTGCAACCGAAATGGTGAAAATCGGTAAAAACTGCGGTAGAAATATGGCGGCGGTTATTACTAATATGGAAAGACCGTTAGGTAAAAATATCGGCAACTCTCTTGAGGTTATCGAGGCTATTGATGTCTTAAAGGGCAACGGCCCCGAGGATTTAAAGGAGGTTTGCCTTACCCTTGCTTCTCAAATTGTTTCTCTTTGTGAAAAAATATCAGAAAGCGAAGCAAGAAGCTTGTGTGAAGATGCTTTAGCTTCAGGTAAAGCCTTCGAAAAATTCAAAGAATGGATAGCTTCACAGGGCGGTGACAGCTCTTGGATAGAAAAGACCGACCTTTTCCCGAAAGCAAAATATAAATTCGAAATCAAAGCTGAAAACGAGGGCTATATTTCAAAAATGGATGCGGAGAGCATCGGCATAGCATCCGTTATCCTCGGCGCAGGCAGAGAAACAAAAGAGGATACAATAGATATGAGTGCAGGCATTGTGCTTAATAAAAAAACAGGGGATAAAATCGCAAAGGGCGATACCCTCGCAACTCTTTACACCTGCAACGAAAGCACCTTTAACTCAGCAAAGGAAAAATATTTGTCTGCTTTGGAATATTCAGAAGCCCCAATAAGCGAAAAGGCTTTAGTTTACGGCATTATAAAGTGATAGAAATTTTCGAAAAGAAGAAATTATCGGGAGCATAATATGAAAAAATTCTTTGAAAAATATGAAACGTTTTTTTGCATATTTCTGATTGTTTTATATCTTGTAGCAAACTCATTGTGCTTACAAAGCTTTGGGTCTAACGATTACAGAACGGCTATTGTCAATACTCTTTTATCGCTTGGGCTGATAGGTTTGATGATAATCTTAAAAAGAACCTCATATTACGGCTTAACAAGGGTAAAAGACCCGAAAAAGTATTTGTATTTTATACCCTTAATATTGATTGTTTCGGTTAATGTCTGGAACGGAATCAATATAAATCACAGCTACAGTGAAATAATATTTCACACTCTTATTATGCTGAATGTGGGCTTTATTGAAGAGGTTGTTTTCCGAGGCTTTTTATTTAAAATGATGGCAAAGGATAACGTAAAGCTTGCAATAGCAGTCAGCACAATTACCTTTGGTATAGGTCATATCCTTAATTTATTTAACGGTGCAGAGGTTTTGCCGACCTTATTGCAAATAGGCTATGCTACGGCAATTGGCTATCTTTTTGTAATTATATTCCATAAAAGCAAATCCCTTGTGCCATGCATAATCGCCCATTCCCTTAACAACTCTCTTTCAATTTTCAACGTAGAAAACAAGCTTTCTCTTTACGTTATACCCGTGTTTCTGATGATAGTCCCCACCGTGTATGCGATATACATAAATAAAACTGTAAAAGATGAGTGAATTGAAAAATTTCCAATGAAATAAAAAGCTTTGCTTAAAAGCGTAACCACACCCTATTCCAAAAAATTGGCGTAGGGTGTGGTTGTTCTATTTGCTTGTACTATATTACTATACCTATTGTATTGACAAAAATTTCCAATAGAACTAAAATATGATTGATTTTTGTGATTTGATACACAGTTTTTATTTTTAGAGGTATTGGTATGAAAAGAGTATTAAGTTTTCTATTATCGTTTGTAATTGCTATAAGTATGTTAACAGGAATGGACGTTTCTGTTTTTGCAGCTGATGAGTTTAGTGCTAATAAATATTTAGCTCAATTAAGTTTTGGTGATGAATATATACCTTACCAAACATTAGAGTCTTTTTATTATGACTATCAAACCGGTTGTGAGATTGTTGTTGATGCTGCTAAAAATACTTCTTTGGAAAGTGATATAGCTGCATGGTATGCTATTAAAAGTGTTGCAAATCCAGGTAATGCAATTGATGCTTTAAACTATCAGCAACAATATGAATTGATTTTGTATAATGTTATTTTTGATGCTCTTGGCAGTGAACAAGTCGAGGAATATAATTACGAAAACTCAATAAGCAAGGTTTCCGAATTTACTAATACTCTTGTTGAGAGTTGGAATTCTGCAGATATTTTGGATAAAACAGATTTAACCGGGGCAGAAAGTGAAGCAGTTAAAGATGCAGCGATGACTTTTTTGGAAAAAAGTGATACTAAGTGGACTGCGCTTGGAGAATATTCTGCAATAGTTAATGAACTTGCTGTATGTATAGAAAGCATTATTACAATTGGTGTTGATGTCGTTGAAATTATTGATAGAGTAGCTATAATGGTTCAATTAATGGATGTTGGCGATGCGGTTGTAAGTTTTCTCTATGATATAAAAGCTAATGCCGGAGATGTTTTTTTAGCTTCTGCGGCACAAGAAGTTATTGATAGTATTTCAAATGATTGGGTAGGTATAGTTGAAAAAGTAGTAACTGATGTTGGGTTTTCGTTTGGTAAAATAGCTACTGAGCGTTTGGTTAATCTGGCTTGGGGACAAGTCTGTTCGGTAGTTCCTTTTTGTGCCGGGATGGTAATAGGCGACGTTGTTGGTACTGCAGCTTGTAATGCTTTGTTTGCAACTGGAGATACAGTTGAAGAATATTCAAATATGAAGAAGTTTATTGAAGTTATGTCTGCTACAAGAGCAGCATTTACTTCAACTGCATCAGCATGTAGAAATAACATTAATGATGATACTGCTGCTAAGTGGATTTTTTCTTGTGATTTTATGTATAGTTTAATAGTTTCAGACTATAAATGTAGTGTTAAATTTTTTGAGATAATTAACACAAAAGGGTTAGTTAATAAGGTTAAAAACTTTTTTGGCGGAAGTGGATATGAAAAATACGAGGATTTCTGTGATTCGGTAGATGGTATCCTTAATAGCTATGAAAGCGTTTATGAGAGTTTTTATACAGCTTGGCCATATTATATGGAAGAGGATTATCCCGATATTTATGATTCATATATACAGAAAATGAATCATCCTTTTGAAACAATTATTACTGAAGTAACAAGTGTTGATTTTATTAAGGATGAATATGAGCTTGCTATGAATCAAACCATTAAAATTTCGGCAAAGGCTTATCCTGCAACGGCAAAAAATACAAGGTTGACATATTCATCATCAAATACAAACGTTATTTCTGTTTCAAGTGATGGTACGATTACACCTGTTGGTGAAGGTACGGCTAACGTTATCGCAACCGCAAGCAATGGGGTACAAGGTTTTTGTGAAATAACGGTTTATCCGTACAATGTTACTGAAAATGAAACAGGATACACTATTAATAAATATTTGGGTTCATCAACAAATGTTTCAATTATAGATGAAATAAATGATATTGATGTTACCATTATAGGTAATGCTGCTTTCCAGGGTTGCACAAGCCTTACCTCAATCACAATCCCTGATAGCGTAACAAGTATAGGTACAAATGCTTTCTATAATTGCACAAGCCTTACCGTAATCACAATCCCTGACAGTATGACAAGTATAGGTCAGTGTGCTTTCTATAATTGCACAAGCCTTACCTCAGTCACAATTGGTGATAGTGTAACAAGTATAGGTTGGGCTGCATTTGCAAAATGCACAAGTCTTACTGGGGTATATATAAGTGATATTACATCATGGTGCAATATTAATTTTAGTAGTTTATCTTTTTCGAGTTCTAATCCGTTGTATTATGCTGATAACTTATACTTGAATGGCGAATTGGTAACGGATTTAGTAATTCCTAATAGTGCGACCAGTATAGGGAATGGGGCTTTCTATTATTACTCAAAACTTACTTCAGTTACAACTGGTGACGGTGTAACGAGTATAGGTAGTTCTGCTTTCTATAATTGCTCAAGTCTTACCTCAGTCACAATCGGTGACAGTGTAAGGAGTATAGGTAAAGAAGCGTTCTACAGTTGTGATAATCTTACCTCTGTCACAATTGGTGATAGTGTAACAAGTATAGGTTCTTCTACTTTCGCGTATTGCACAAGTCTTACTTTAATCACAATCCCCGATAGTGTAACAAGTATAGGTTCTTCTACTTTCGCGTATTGCACAAGTCTTACTTCAATCACAATCCCCGATAGTGTAACAAGTATAAATGATTCTGCTTTCTATAATTGCTCAAGCCTTACCTCAGTCACAATTCCTGACGGTGTAACGAGTATAGGTGATTCTGCTTTCTATTGGTGCTCTAATCTTACTTATATCAACATACCCAATAGCGTAACAAGTATAAAAGCTTCTGCCTTTCGTAATTGCGGTCGCCTTACCTCTGTCATAATCCCTAACGGTGTAACAAGGGTAAGTGATTCGGTTTTTTATAATTGCACAAGCCTTACTTCAGTCACAATTCCTGACGGTGTAACGAGTATAGGTGATTCTGCTTTCGAAGGTTGCAGAAGTCTTACTACAGTCACAATCCCCGATAGCGTAACGAGTATAGGTGATTCTGCTTTTTATGGTTGTTGGCTCATTAACACAATCACAATCCCTAATCGTGTAACAAGTATAGGTGCTCGTGCTTTTGTAGATTGCAGAGGTCTTACCTCGGTTACAATCAGTGATAGTGTAATGAGTATAGATGAATTTACTTTCTCTAGTTGTGCAAGCCTTGCTTCTATCACAATTCCAGATGGTGTAACAAGTATAAAATCAAATGCTTTTGCAAATTGTTCTGCCTTGGAAAAAATAGAAATTCCTAATTCTGTTGAAGTTGTTGATACAACAGCGTTTATCAATGACACCAAAACGGTAATTTATTGTCAAAAAAATTCTTCGGCACATACGTTTGCAATTGATAATAATATTTCTTTTATAGCAAACGATGATAATACTTCGGTGGATTTAAAAAAGCATTTAATCTTTACAAATCATGTCAATACAGATATATCTGAGATTATGGCTTTATCACAAGGATTAACCTATTCCGTAAACACTGGTGTTTTAGGAACAGGTGCTTTGGTTGATGTTATGAAAGATGGCGTTCTTCATTCTCAATATACATTAGTTGTTAATGGTGATACCAACGGTGATAGTGTTTGCAATGTTCTTGATGTTTTTGAAGTTGAACGTGCTTCAAGTGGTCATATAGAACTTTCAAATATTTACGCTATAGCCGCAGATAGTAACTCGGATGAAACTATTGATATCAACGATTATCAGGCAATCGTAAACAAAGCTTTAGCATCATAATAGTATAAAAAATAACCGACACCATCTTTTTTGAAGATGATGTCGGTTTTTCTTTGGTTAAATTAAATCTTCATAAGATTCGGGATACCCTTGATAACTGAGGGGATTGCTTTAACAATCATAACTGTAACACCTCTAACGAGGGGCTTCTTGTCGTTAAGAATGTCAAGAAGCTGTTCAGCCATTTTAGGACTGAAAATGCCGAAGCTCATTGAGATAAGATTTTTGATAGGTAACTGTAAAGCAATACCTGAAGCCATACTGCTTTCGCCAACAAGCTTTTTGATAAGGCCAACTATTTTAGCACCGTTTTTACCTGCTGCTGAATCTTCAATTGTGTTAACAAGTGTAAGATTGGGGTATGCCTTGATTTCGCGAGGGGGAAGAGCTCTGCCGAGAACGGAAACGAATTCCTCATCTGTGATATCCATAATATCAGCTGTGTAATATTTAGCGGCTGTTGCTCTGTAATCGGGGATTACTGCTTCAACAGTTGATTCAACGTTAAGCTCTGCTGTAAGCTTGATATCACGGCTTGAAGCACCAACGTTAATTGTAAATTTACCGCTTTCAACGTGCCAATCGTGAATGTTTACGTTGTAGTAAGCAAATGAACGTTTGTCAAGTTCAATTGAAATCTCTTTTTCTTCGCCTGCTTTAAGGAATACCTTCTTGAAGCCTTTAAGCTCCTGCTTGGGTCTGTAGATTGTGCTTTCGTTATCGGTTACGTAAACCTGAGCAACCTCTGCACCGTCAACGTCGCTAACGTTTTTAATCTTAAATGAAACTGTTACCTTGTCAGTATCTTTAATTGAATCAGCTGAAAGCTTAATATCAGAGTATTCGAAGCTTGAATATGAAAGGCCGTAGCCGAAGGGGAAGAGAACGTTTTTCTCTGCTGTGTCATAGTATCTGTAGCCAACGAAAACGCTTTCTTTATATTCAACTGAAGCGGTGTAACCGGGATAATAGTTGTAAGAGGGGTTGTCACTGAGGGCAAGAGGATAAGTTTCAGCAAGCTTACCTGAGGGGTTAACGTCACCGAAGAGAATATCCGCCGCAGCACTGCCTGAAGCCTCACCACCGAGGATAAGGTTAAGAATACCCTTTGCCTTATCTGCCCAAGGCATTTCAACTGCTGAACCGCCCGAAAGAGCAACGATAACGTTTTCGTTTACTGCGCTAACTGCCTCAACAAGCCTGATATGAAGAGGGGGAATACCGAGATGACGACGGTCGAAGCCCTCTGACTCAAACTCTTCTGTAAGACCGATAAAGAGAATTACTGCATCCTTACCCTTTGCTGCTTCAACTGCTTCTTCAATAAATGCATCATCAGAAATTTTGTTTTTCTTTGCGGTTGAATAGCCGGGAGCGTATGTAACCTTTGCACCCTTAGCAACGATTTCATCGTAAGCACAGTCAACCTTGATAGCGTTAACGAGTGATGAGCCTGCACCCTGATAACGAGGATTCTTAGCCATTTCACCGATAACTGCAACGCTTGCATCCTTTTTAAGAGGAAGAATGTTTCCTTCGTTTTTAAGAAGCACCATACACTGAGAAGCGATTTCACGGGCTTTCTTATGGTGAGCGTCTTTATCGTATGTATAGTCGCCGAGAACGTTTTTAGCACGCATAATAACGTGAAGCACGTTATCAACCATTTTATCAAGATATTCTTCGGGAATTCTGCCGTCCTTAACTGCTTCAACAATCTGAGCGTTACCAAGACCGTTTGAGGTAGGCATTTCAAGCTCCTGACCTGCTAAAAGACCTGCAACTCTGTCGTTTTCTGCACCCCAGTCAGTAACAATCATACCCTCGTAGCCCCATTCGTCACGAAGAACGTCTGTAAGGAGCCATTTGTTTTCTGCGCAATATGTACCGTTAAGACGGTTGTAAGCGTTCATTATTGTCCAGGGCTGAGCCTGTTTAACTGTTTTTTCGAAAGAAGTAAGATAAATTTCTCTTAATGCACGCTCGTCAATAACGCTGTCGCAGGTCATACGTCTTGTTTCCTGGTTGTTACCTGCAAAATGCTTGAGAGATGTACCGATTCCCTTTGACTGAACACCGTTTACGAATGCAGCTGAAATTTCACCTGCAAGGTAGGGGTCTTCAGAAAAGTATTCAAAGTTTCTGCCGCAAAGGGGAGAACGCTTGATGTTAGTACCGGGTCCTAAAAGAACGCTGACCTGCTCTTTAAGACATTCTTCACCGAGAAGAACACCCATTTCGTAAATAAGGTCGGGGTCCCATGAGCAAGCGGTTGTAGCCGCAGTTGGATAGCAGATAGCGGGAACACCTTTAAGGCTTGTTGCCTGCTCCTTATCCATTTTTTCAGCACGCTTTCTGATACCGTGAGGGCCGTCAGTCCACATAACAACGGGGATACCTAATTTTTCGATACCGACTGTATGCCAGTAGTCAAGACCTGAACAGAAGCTTGCCTTCTCTTCAAGAGTCATTTGTTTAATGAGTTCTGCGTATTTCATACCTTACCTCCATCAAATAATTAGTAAAAACACATTATACATGTTAATAATATCATACAAAATATACCATTTCAAGAGTTATTTATTTGTTATGTATGTTAGTTTTTATTAAAAACAAATAATACGAATTTTTAAAAATAATGGTTGTGTAGTGTTTTTATGAAAACCGGTGAATAAGAAACAATCCAATTATAAAGTTTTTGAAGCATATAACAGGAACAAAAGAAAAATGTACCACCGATACGAACATAATGACGGTAAAGTGTATATGCCTAAAAAAGGACTGACTTACAACGTTTTTTGCGCCTGGAACGACATTGCAACCGAAGCAAGAGACAAATATCTCAATGGAACGATATCTGCAGAAGAGGCATTGAAGATTATTGAAGTAAATGATTAAGACACACAAAAACACCGAGAGCAACTCGCTCTCGGTGTTAGTTTTATACCATTCTTTCTACAATGTTTCTTGAAGGTTTACTCTTTGTTTATAGCTGTACAATTTTTGATACCTCTTATTTTGGTTTAGTTATTATCATCCGTTTGTTTATTGCTTAATACGTTTACATCCCATATAATATAGGCATCGGTACCGAAAATAATTTAAGGAATGATTAATATGGAACTCGGTAAAAAAATAAAACAATTAAGATTGAACAAAGGC
>JAZNVT010000026.1:0-15502 GCA_045592945.1 Acutalibacteraceae bacterium
GAAGAGAACTACCCACCACCGTTCCGATTTAATAAACAATAAAGGATAGTATATTCGCTCGAAATATACTATCCTTTAACCTTTGATTTATTGAAGAACGGTCCCCCTCCCTATTTTGTCTGCGACAAAACAGGGATGAAAGGCTTCGCAAAATTTTAACTTATACTCCTTGAGAAGCTCTATAATCGGCACGAAGTGCCCCTTCATTCCTAACTCCTCACTCCACACTCCTCACTAAATTGTGTGCGAAGCCATCTGGCATCTGGGAACTGGCATCCGGCATCTTCACTTCGCACTTCGCATTCCGCATTTCGCACTTAATTTGCCACTTGCCATTTCCCATTTGCAATTTATTTCAGCTTCCCTTGCCTTCTTTTCTCGGGCGTTCTTAAAAATCTTACAATGCCTGCTACGAAAAGAACGGCAATAATTAAAGCGAATGAATAAATTGCTATGTTTTCACCCGTGCTTCTGAAGGGCGCTTCATTAAGCACTATTGAATCCAGACTATCGTCAAATTCGCCAAGACTTTTTTCGTCTGTGGTAGAAAAGGTGAAGGTATATTTGTTATTAACACCGCCGAAGTCATATACCTTCTGGTAATAGGTTTCGGCTCTGCCGTCCTTCTTTAAGGTTGTTTCAATAACGCTCATAAGTGCTGTTGTGCCGTCGTTTGTTTTAACCTTTTGGCAAGAAATGAAATCGCTTTCTATTTCAATTTCATAAGCTTCGGTTGCGGCTTTTACATCCTCAGCGAAAGCGTTTTTATATTCATTAATATCTTTTTCTTTCATGCTTTTAACGCAGAATTCATCAACGTTTTCAGAGAAGGAAATACTTAACGTATCACCATTATCGTTTTCAAATAAATAAGACATGTCGCTATACTCTTTTTCAATAAAGCCTTCGGGCATGTCAATACTGAATAAAGAGCCGCCTTCAAATTTGTAGGCAAAAGCGGGTACGCATAATACAGCTGAAAATATAAAAACTGTGATAAAACAACATAGCTTTTTCATAGGTCTCTCACTTTCAAAAAACTGCACCAAAAGCAAGGCTAATGGTGCAGTGATTTTTTGTTTTAGAATTAGTCCTCATCTTCGTCTGAGGCTTCTTCGACGGGGGTAATTTCAACCTTGATTTTTTCGATACGTCTATCCTCAACTGAAAGAACAGTGAATTTAACGTTTTCGAAAATTACCTCGTTCATTTCGCCGTCCTTGGGAATGCATTGAAGCTCATCCATAATAAAGCCTGCAAGAGTTTCATAGCCACCCTCGGGGAGGTCCTTGCCGATAAGCTCGTCAATTTCTTCAATATCAATCGTTCCGTCAACGGTGAAGGTGTTTTCGTCGATTTTTGAAATTTCTTCTTCCTCAACATCGTATTCATCCTGAATGTTACCCATAATAGCTTCAACAATATCTTCAAGAGTTACGATACCCGCAGTTCCGCCGTATTCGTCAACAACAACGGCTAGCTGAATACGCTTTGAGCTCATTTCCTTGAAAAGCTCACCGCAGGATTTCGTTTCGGGGATAAAGTAAGGCTCTCTCATTATATTTTTAAGAGTACCCTTAGCCTTAACCTCTTTACCAACGAATTTGAGAAGGTCTTTAACGTAAACGATACCAACAATGTTGTCAATATCCTCATCGTAAAGGGGGATTCTTGACCTGCCGTGTTCAATGGCAAGATTCATAAATTCTTCGAGAGTGATATCGTTAATATCTGCAGCAACAACATCTGTTCTGTGGGTCATAATGTCGCCGGCATCCATATCGTCAAACTCAAAGATGTTATTTATCATTTCCTTCTGAGTATCCTCAATAACACCCTTTTCACCGCCCACGTCGACCATCATACGAATTTCTTCCTCAGTAACAACCTCTTCGTTGGCATTGGGGTCGAACCCTAAAAGTCGAACAACGCCGTTTGTGGAAAGAGAAAGGAATTTTACGAATGGTGCTGTTATTTTTGAAATAATGAGCAAGGGCTTTGCAACTGCGAATGCAACCTTTTCAGGCACCTGCATACCGATTCTCTTGGGGGCAAGCTCGCCTAAAACCAAAGAGAAGTAGGACATAACGATGGTGATAAGCACAACCGCAATAGGTGAAATAATGCTTTCAGGCACGTCAAAAGAAGCTGTGATTGCATTTGTAAGCATTTCTGCAAAAGCGGTAGCCGCTGAAGCAGAGGTTAAAAATCCTGCAAGAGTAACTCCTATCTGAATAGTTGATAAAAATCTTGTGGGATTTTTTGTAAGCTTTAAAATAAGCTTTGCTTTTTTGTGACCGTCTTCCGCCATCTTCTCAATCTTTGCATCATTAAGTGAAACAACTGCCATTTCACTCATCGCAAAGAATGCGTTTATAAGGATAAGAACAAGAAGCAGAAGAATTTGAAATACAAGGTTACTGCTTGAAGCTTTTTCAGCAGCAAGGTTAATAAATTGGGCCATAAAATTAGGTCCGGGGTCATCCATGGTCGGATTTACTCCTTTCAAGAAAAAAGATATTTATGGGGTACAAGGATACACCATATTAGGATATATTATATACTTTTATAGAAATTTGTCAACAGTGGCGAAGGTTTACTGTACAACTATACAAAAAGTACGCTGGCAGAATATTGTTTTGAGTGACTACATTTTTTATAATATGTTTACTTATATTACTAAGGAGTGTTATTAATGAAGAGAATACTATCGTTAATCATTACAGCGGTATTAGTTTTAACTATTGTACCGTCATTCGCAATTCCGTCAGTCGCTTTTAACGACAATGCTCCGTATGCAAAGACTCACAAGGAAATGGGCGAGGGAGAGTACGAGGGCTTTTTGTATCATTACTATGTTGACAACAGTGTGAATGTTGAAGCTGAAATCTCGCCGGAAAATTCGTTTATCTGTGTTGAGGGTTATAAAGCCGATGGAAAGGTTGATTCACTCACTATTCCTGCTAACATTAATGGCTATGCCGTAAAAGCTATCGGTTCATCTAAATATTGGAACGTAAGGGAATTGATAATCCCTGAAGGTGTTATAGCTGTTGAATATTATGCATTATACTCTAAAGTAAATAAGGTGTATTTGCCTTCAACACTTGAATACGTAGGTGACAGTGCTTTTATTAAGCACTATGATGGGTTTAACCCCGCAGGTATGGAAATAGTTTTCCCTGCACAGACAAATATTTCTTATATTGGAAAAGATGCTTTTTCATATGGTAAATTTGAAGCTTTCAGTACAAAAGCAGAAAAGCTTATTATAAAGGAAAAGGCCTTTTCTTATTGTCAAACTATGAAAAGCTTTAATGCGTTAAGCAAAGAAATTACAGTTGACGGTAATGATATTTTTAACGGCACAACTGCACTTGAAAGCATAAACACGCCTAATTTGGAGTTGTTTAACGGTATATATACTCAAGTTTACTGTAAAGATTCACCATTTTTTATAAATTTACCTCAGGGGCCGGTTATTCTCGGAAAAACCATTCTTTTCCATAATGGTGAAGCAAATGGTGATATAGTTATTCCTGATGGTATTAATCAAATCTGCACCTTCGCTTTTAAGGGCTTAAATCTTACGTCTCTTACTACACCCAAATCATTAAAGTACATAGAGCTTGGAGCATTTAGCGGTTGTTCAAAATTAAAGACTCTTAAATTAAACGAAGGCTTAATAAAAATTGGTAAGGATGCATTTTTAGAGAATATCTCGCTTGTTGATTTTAGCTTTCCCTCAACATTAACTGAGATAGGTGAAAAGGCATTCTATTATTGCAAGTCTCTTACAAAAGTAACGCTTCCATCTGCTCTTAAGGTTTTAGATGACAGATGTTTTGAAGCTTGTATCAGCCTTTCTTCCGTCACTTTACCTGCAAAGGTTGAAAGAATAGGTGAAAGAGCTTTCTATAACTGTCCCTTCACAGAAATTCTTATCTTGTCAAGAGAGGCTTCTCTTGGTCGAAATTGCTTCGGTTGTGTAACTACGGACGGTGTTCTTGCTAATCCTGTACCCACCGAGCCTTCATTCGTTGTAAAGGGATATTTGTCATCAACAGCTATGGATTATGCTAGTTACAGCGGTGTTTTATTCCACTCGATTGACGGCACCGAGGACGACCCGTCAGAATTTGAAAGTGAAAACGTCGAGGGCAATAACGGCGGAGATTTAGGTGGTGTCGATGGAGAATCAGATGGTAATAGCATCGGCGGTAACTCATCCGGCAGCTCCTCTGACGACTCATCCGGCGGCGGTGGCTTTGTGGTAGTATTACTCATTATCGCCGGTGTAGTTGCAACGATTGTAATCAAAAAGAAAAAGTCAAATAAAAAATAAATAATGATATCCTCGGGCTGAAAGGTCCGGGGATTTTATCTTGTAGCATATTTTTTATAAAAATCTTCAGATATTGTTAAATTTTCGGCAATTTTTTAGTTTTTTACAGTTTACATTTTAGAATATTCGTGATAATATAATCAGTGGTGTTATTATAATACTTATAATTTATTGATTTTTTATAGGAGGAAATACTATGGCTAGAAAAATGAAAACCATGGACGGTAACAATGCCGCTGCGTATGTGTCATATGCTTTCACAGAAGTAGCAGGTATTTACCCCATCACACCCTCAAGCCCTATGGCAGACTACGTTGACCAGTGGTCAGCTCAGGGCGTTAAAAACATTTTCGGTACAACAGTAAAAGTTTCCGAGATGCAGTCTGAGGCAGGTGCAGCAGGTACTGTTCACGGTTCACTCGCAGCCGGTGCACTCACAACAACCTACACAGCTTCACAGGGTCTTCTTCTTATGATCCCCAACATGTACAAAATCGCAGGTGAGCTTCTTCCCAGCGTTTTCCATGTATCAGCTCGTTGTGTTGCTTCACATGCACTTAACATTTTCGGCGACCATTCAGACGTTTATGCTTGTCGTCAGACAGGCTTCGCAATGCTTGCTGAAACAAATACTCAGGAAGTTATGGACCTTGGTGCTGTTGCTCACCTTGCAACAATCAAGAGCCGCGTTCCCTTTATCAACTTCTTCGACGGCTTCCGTACATCTCACGAAATCCAGAAGATTGCTATCTGGGATTACGAAGACCTTAAAGAAATGTGCGATATGGATGCTGTTAACGCATTCAGAAAGAGAGCGCTTAACCCCGAGCGTCCCGTAATGCGTGGTTCACACGAAAACGGCGACATCTTCTTCCAGCACAGAGAAGCTTGTAACACTTACTACGATGCAGTTCCCGCAATCGTTGAGGAATACATGGGTAAGGTTAACGCAAAGCTTGGTACAGATTATCAGCTCTTCAACTACTACGGTGCTGCTGATGCAGAAAACGTAATCGTTGCTATGGGTTCAATCTGTGACGTTGCTGAAGAGGTTATTGATTACCTTATGGCTAAGGGCGAAAAGGTTGGTCTTCTTAAGGTTCGTCTTTACAGACCCTTCGCATCAGAAAAATTCGTTGCAGCTCTTCCCGCAACAGTTAAGAAGCTCGCAGTTCTTGACAGAACAAAAGAGCCCGGTTCAATCGGTGAGCCTCTTTATCTTGACGTTGTTGCTGCTCTTGACGCTTGCAACAGAACAGGTATCACAGTTTCCGGCGGTCGTTACGGTCTCGGTTCTAAGGATACTCCTCCCTCATCAATCTTTGCTATCTTTGCTGATCTTGCAAAAGCAGATTCAAAGAAGCATTTCACACTTGGTATCAACGACGATGTTACCTACCTTTCACTCCCCGAAGAAGCTGCTCCCAATACAGCTGCTGAAGGTACAATCGAATGTAAGTTCTGGGGTCTCGGCGGTGACGGTACTGTTGGTGCTAACAAAGACTCTATCAAGATTATCGGTGACCATACAGACAAATATGTTCAGGCATATTTCCAGTATGACTCAAAGAAAACCGGTGGTGTAACAATTTCTCACCTTCGTTTCGGTGACAAGCCCATCAAGAGCCCCTACTACGTTAACAAGGCTGACTTCGTTGCTTGCCATACTCCCGCATACATCGAAAAAGGCTTCAAGATTGTTAACGACGTTAAACCCGGTGGTGTATTCCTTATCAACTGCCAGTGGTCTGACGAAGAGCTTGCAGAAAAGCTTAACGCAGAAACAAAACAGTATATCGCAAAGAACAACATTCAGCTTTACACTGTTAACGCTATTGACCTTGCTGCAGAAATCGGTCTCGGTAAGAGAACAAACACAATTCTTCAGGCTTCATTCTTTGCTCTTGCAAACGTTCTTCCTAAGGACGATGCAATCGGCTATATGAAGAATGCTGCAATGAAGTTCCTCAAAAAAGGTCAGGAAATCGTTGATATGAACCATAAAGCTATCGACGCAGGCTTCGGCGCATTCAAGAAATACGACGTTCCTGCTGACTGGGCAAACGCAGTTGATGCTACTGAAGCAGCTGCATCTGAAGGTCCCGCAAAGCTTGTTAAGATGGTTGACAATATTATGAAGCCCGTTGGCGCTATGAACGGTGATGCTCTTCCCGTTTCTGTATTTACAGACCATGCTGACGGTACATTCGAACAGGGTGCATCTGCTTACGAAAAACGTGGTGTTGCAGTTCTCGTTCCTGAATGGGATCCCACAACTTGTGCAAAATGTAACAAGTGTTCATACGTTTGTCCTCACGCTACAATTCGTCCCTTCGCTCTTGATGCTGACGAAGTAGCTAATGCTCCCGAAGTTCTTAAGAAGGCTCCCAAGCCCGTTGTTAAGACAGATTATGTTTACACTCTTGCTGTATCACCCCTCGATTGTATGGGTTGTGGCGTTTGTGTTGGCGTTTGTCCCACAGCATCTCTTAAGATGGTATCTCGTGAGAGCCAGGATGCTCAGCAGGCAGCATTCGATTACTGTGTAGCTAACGTAACAGAAAAAGAAGGCGTTGCTTCTGCACAGAGCATTATCTCCAGCCAGTACAAGAAGCCTCTCCTTGAGTTCTCAGGCTCTTGCGCAGGTTGTGCTGAAACAGCTTATGCTCGTCTTGTTACTCAGCTCTTCGGTGACAGAATGTATATTTCTAACGCAACAGGTTGTTCATCAATCTGGGGTGGTCCCGCTGCTACATCTCCCTATACAACAAATGCAAAGGGTCAGGGTCCTGCTTGGGCTAACTCACTCTTTGAGGATAACGCAGAGCACGGCTTCGGTATGCTTCTCGGTCAGAATGCTCTTCGTAACAGCCTTATCGCTAAGGTAGAAGAAATTGCTAACTCTGATAAAGCATCTGATGCAGTTAAGGCTGCTGCTGCAGAATATCTTGCAACTGTTAACGACGGTGAAAAGAACGGTGCAGCTACAGAAGCTCTCGTTGCTGCTATCGGTGATGGCGCTTGCTGCGATACATGCAAGACAATCGTTGAAAACAAAGAATTCCTTTCAAAGAAATCTGTTTGGATCTTCGGTGGTGACGGTTGGGCATACGACATCGGCTTCGGCGGTGTTGACCACGTTCTTGCATCAGGTGAAGATGTAAACATTATGGTATTCGATACTGAGGTTTACTCTAACACAGGTGGACAGGCTTGTAAGGCTTCTAACATCGGTCAGGTTGCTCAGTTCGCTGCTGCAGGTAAGGCTATCGCTAAGAAGAGCCTTGCTGAAATCGCAATGAGCTATGGCTACGTTTACGTTGCTCAGATTGCTATGGGTGCTGACCAGAATCAGACTCTCAAGGCTATCAAGGAAGCAGAAGCTTACAACGGTCCTTCACTTATCATTGCTTACTCACCTTGCGAAATGCACTCAATTAAGGGTGGTATGATTAACTGCCAGAACGAAATGAAGAAGGCTGTTGAATGCGGTTACTGGAATATGTTCCGTTACAACCCCGCTCTTAAAGCAGAAGGCAAGAATCCCTTCACAATCGATTCTAAACCCGCAACAGGTAACTATAAAGAGTTCCTTCTTAACGAAGCACGTTATTCAGCTCTTACTCGTTCATTCCCCGAAAGAGCAGAAGCACTCTTCGCACAGTCAGAACAGACAGCTCTCGAAAGATACGAGCATCTTGTTAGACTTCAGGCTCTTTACGCACCTAAGGAAGACTAATTAGACTAACAAAACCCCTTTGCAGAAATGCAAAGGGGTTTTTCTACGTATTGTCTTTATGCGTATACGGCGTTTGTTAGTGAGGAGTGTGGAGTTAGGAGTGAGGAGTGTCGGGGCTTCGCCGTTTATAAAGCTCACTACGTTCGCCAAATTGCAAATTGGAAATGGCAAGTGGCAAATTTCGGAACTGCGTTGCCGATTATAAAGCTTCGCAAGTAGTATAAGTTAAAGTTTTGCGAAGCCTTTCATCCCTGTTTTGTCGCAGACAAAATAGGGAGGGGGACCGTTCTTCAACAAATCAAAGGTTAAAGGATAGTATATTTCGAGCGAATATACTATCCTTTATTGTTTATTAAATCGGAATGGTGGTGGGTAGTTCTCTTCCTCGTTAGGTATATGTGGATAAAAGAATATAATTATCGTTTTTCATATATAACATTAGTGTTATTGAAAATAAACCTAAGACGATAGTGAACTACCCTCCACCATTGCCGTTGGCAACGGTCCCCCTCCCTATCCGCTAAAGCGGACAGGGATGCAAAGCTATCGCAATAACTTAATTTATAGCAAAACAACAGGTCTGCGAAGCATTTATAAATTGCGTCGCAGACCCTTTTCTATTATCTATTCAATATTATCTTTTATCTATTATCTTGCGAAGCTACTGGTATCCGGCATCTTCATTCCGCACTTATTTGACATCTTTAATCGCCGGGTAAAGCTTTAACCATTTCTGGTATTTTTCTTCGTATTTTCGTGAAAGTGCTTCGTCGGGCTTTACGGTTTCCTCGACCTCGTAAACCTTGCTTTCAAGAAGGGTGTATTCATCCTTTGAAAGCACGCCTTTAGCACCAAGCATAGCAGAGCCTAAGGCACCGCCATCCTGATTCTTACGGATAACAAGCTCAACGTTTAAAATGCTTGCGATAATTTTAAGCCACAATTTATTTTTTGTACCGCCACCGCAAATGGTGGATTTTTTAACCTCAACACCTAAATCACGGATAATATCCATATTATGACGAAGTGAGAATGCAACGCCCTCAAGCACTGCAAGAGTCATTTCGTCTTTTTCTGTGTTAAGAGAAAGACCGTAAAACATACCTCTTATATCGGTATCGTTAAGAGGGGAGCGCTCGCCCATAAGATAGGGTAAAAACAGCACGTTGTTTTCACCTAATTTGTTTTCCTGACTTAAAACTGCTGAGTAATCGTCACGAAGAATTTTTTCTACCCACCAGTTACAGCAAACTGCCGCAGAAAGTATACACGCCATATAGTGATAATTTCGCCCTGCAGAGCAAAAGGCGTGAATAGCGTTTTTCCTGTCACAGTTATATGTGTCACTTACTGTGAAAATAGTACCGCTTGTGCCTAAAGAAATGTTGCAGTCGCCATCCTTTACCGCACCCATACCGATAGCGGAAGCCGCATTATCACCCGCACCGATGCTGACGGCAACCTTGCCTAAACCGAATTTCTCGGCAAGCTCACCCTTTAAATAGCCTGAAATTTCATCACTTTCAAGGACTTTAGGTAAAAGCTCCTCTTTTATACCGAATTTATTAAGAATATTTTCAGACCATTTGCGGTTTTCAACGTCAAAATAAAGTGTACCCGAAGCATCGGAAACGTCTGTGCAAAATTCACCTGTAAGGCGGTATGCAAGGTAGTCCTTAGGGAGCATTATTTTCGCAATTTTTCCGTAATTTTCGGGTTCGTTTTCCTTAACCCATAAAAGCTTCGGAAGAGTAAAGCCTGCAAAAGCAATGTTCCCCGTGCTATCAAGCAAAAAGCCTTTATCCTTATTCAAATCGTCAGTTTCTTTAAACGAGCGAGAGTCATTCCAAAGAATTGCAGGGCGGATAACCCTATCGTCTTTATCAAGAATAACAAGACCGTGCATCTGACCCGAAAATGAAATTGAAGCAACGTTTTCTTTATCCCTACCCCCTAAAAGCTCGCCTAAAGCGGAAATTGCTTCGTTATACCAATCCTCAGGGCTTTGCTCGCTCCAGCCGTCGTTTGGAAAGTAAAGGGGATAGTCCTTCGTAACGGAAGAAACAACCTGCCCGTTGCTATTTAAAAGAATCACCTTTACGGATGATGTACCTAAATCTATACCGATAAAATATTTCATAAATAATCTCCTGCAAAATACAAATTCAAAATATAATTCATTACGAAAATCATATCATTTAAAGCTGAATAAGTCAATTTAAACAGCTTAAATCATCTAAGGTTAAAGCTATAAATTTCTGAAATATGAACAATGTGTTGACAATATTTAGTATGTATGCTAATATTTACTTGGAATTAGCACACGTGCAAATTATAAAGGAGTAGTTATGGCTCACAGAAAATCAAATCAAACAATTCTCGAAATTATTCAGGTTGCCGCAAGAATGTTTTTAACAAAAGGCTTTCAAAATACGTCTGCAAAGGCTATAAGCGATGAGCTTAACATCAGCACGGGTAACTTAACCTTTTATTTTCCTACAAAGGAGCATATCCTTTTAGAGCTGACGAAAGAAATAACAAGCTTTCACGATAAATGTATAAAGAAAATAAGCAAGGATAAGGATTGGCTTTATACTTATTGCTGGGAGGTTACGGCGCAAATTGTTCTTTGCGAGCAAAACCCTATCATTAAGGATTTGTATCTTGCTATATACTCTTTGCCTATGACCTCGGAATTCGTTAAAAATTGGACGGCTCAAAAAAATGTTGAGGTTTTAGGTGAATACCTTGAGGATTGGGATTTTAATCGCTTCAGAAGAGCCGAAACGGTAACCTGCTGTGTTGAAAGAAGTGCTCTTGCAGAGCCCTGCACAGAGGATTATACCTTAGAGGATAAAATAAAGCTTACCCTTACCTGCCTTTTAAAAATCTACGATATCGAAAAAGAGCAAAGAGAAAGGGTAATAAATGAAATATTACAGTCCGATTATAAAAAGACGGGAAGCTCGTTAAATAAACAGCTTGTGAAATTTATTGAAAAAAGAAACGAAGAGCGTCTTGAAACAGTAAAGTGAGCTTGCTTTAAAAAATTAAAAGCAAAAGCTACGAAAGAGGGATTTTATGAAAGCTAAAAAATTCATAAATAAGATATTGAGTGTTATTCTTTGCTTCGGTCTTATGATGGCGTTTGTGCCTCAAAGTATCGCTGTAGATACTGAAACGGAGGGAAGCCTTTCTGCCGTTATAGATACGGGCAGGGAAATAACCCTTTATGATAAGGATAACGATACGTATTACGAAATATGGAATGCAGATCAGCTTTATGCCTTCGCTCAAATAGTAAATAGCGGAAACACAGCTTTAAACGTTGAGCTTTTATTAGATATAACTGTAAACAGCAACGTTTTTGATTCAACCGGAAATCTTGTTTCTGATACGTCAGCCTTACGAAGCTGGATTCCTATTGCAAAAAACGGTGTTGAGTATCAGGGCGATTTCGACGGTCAGAATCACACTATTTCCGGCTTATTCTGTAATGACACTCAGCTTGAAAAAACGGGTTTATTCGGAAGAATAGGAGATAGTAGCAAAGTACATTCTCTTACAGTTGCCGATTCATATTTTTACGGTGAAAATGAAACGGGTGCAATTGCAGGTAGAGTTTCATCAGGCTTAATTGAAAACTGTTTTAATGAAAATACGACGGTGGAAAGCCCTTACGAAGTTGGAGGCATTGCAGGTGATGCTTACAGTGGAGAGATAAAGAACTGCGGTAATAACGGAACGGTCTTAGGCAACGATTTTACAGGCGGAATTGTCGGTTATACGAGCGGTGCTGTTATAGGCTGCTACAATACAGGAAAAATCGGAAGTGATAAGTGCTTTGGCGGAATAGTAGGAACAAATGACGGAACAGTATCACGTTGCTACGTCGCATGTGAAATTATTGATTTAGGCGGATATGGTAAGACTATTGTTGACAAAAATTATAATATAATAGAAAACTGTTATTTTATCCCAAAAGATTCTTTTGAGTCAGCCGCTTCAAATATAGATAATGTTACTAATACCGAAAGCAAAACGGCGGAAAGCTTTGCGAGCGGTGAGGTATGCTATTTGTTGAATAACGGTAGCAGTACACCGATTTGGTATCAGACTATAGGTGAAAATGCTTTACCAACCTTTAGCGGACACACGGTTTATAACGTAGAAAATTGCTCGGGCGGTGCTTACTCTAATTCAAGCGTGGCAGGCGAGCATACTTATATTGACGGCGTTTGTGCCGTTTGTTCAGGATATGAAAGTGCAGTTAAGGTTGACGGTGCTTATTCAATAGGCAACAAAGGGCAATTACTTTGGTTTGCTCAAGAATATAACAAGGGTAATCTCGGCTCATCTGCAAACGCAGTTTTAACGGCGGATATTGACCTTTCGGGTCATAACTGGACCCCTATCGGTACGTCATCAAGAAAATATTACGGTGTTTTTGACGGGCAAAATCATAGTATCACAGGCTTTACAATGAATATTACCTCGGGTGGCTATTACGGTCTTTTCGGCTTTGCGAACGGTGGCGGTATAACCGTTATAAAGAATTTTTCTATAAGCGGTGAGGTTACAACAGCATTTACGAAAAGCGGAGATTCCTGGTACGGTGTTATAGGTCAGTCTGACGGCGGTGCTACAATCAGCAACGTTCACTCTTCTGTAAATTACACAGCGGGTGATACGTATACTAAAAAATTCGTAGGCGGTATTGTAGGTCAAACGGGTGATATTACAATTGAAAGGTCATCCTTTTCAGGCACAATTGACCTTGGTGCTTCAGCCGTTGACTGTGTGGGCGGTATAGCCGCATATAGCTACAACGGAAAAACAGTTACAATAAACGGTTGCGGTTTTTATGGCACAATAAATTCTGATTATACGGGCGGAGCTTCCCAGATTGGCGGTATTTTAGGCTACTACAACGGTGAAAACGGAAGGAATCTTACCTTTTCAAATAACCTGAGTGCAGGCACAATTACAATGGACGGTGCAACTGATAAAGCAGGTGCGTTAGTAGGCGTTTTAAAGAATTACACCGAGGCTCAGGCTGCTCAAGAGCTTACAAATATATATTATTTCTCAACGCTTCCGTCCTGTAGCTCGGTTAGCTTGTCTGCAACGGCGGTTGACCAAGAGCAATTAAGCTCGGGCGAGGTTGCATACAAGCTTCAAGGAGATAATACCGTTCAGCTTTGGGGTCAGGATATAGATAACGGAAAGCCTAAGCAGGCTTTACCCTCAACAAACGGCGGTAAGCTATATTATGCTGATATATGTGGTGCCACGTACGGTTATTCAAATAAAGCTGATACAGTAGGTCATAGCTTTATTAATCACGTGTGTGCCTTCTGTGGAGCATATCCCTCTCCTGATGTAACCAACACAGAATACATAATTTCTAACGTTGGAGAGCTTTTATGGCTTCAGAATGCAGTTAATAACAAAAAGAGCTTTTACAATTTACCCATAAGACTTGCTAACGATATTGATATGAATCCGGGCTACGAGTTTAACTACGACGGCACAGCTTGGTATAACGGTGAGCTCGTAACAAGCGGATGGCTTGAATGGACGCCTATCGGCACGGATTTAGCACCCTTTAAAAAAGCGTTTAATGGTGATTATCATAAAATCAAAGGTGTTCATATAAGCTTACCCGAAAGCAAATACGTAGGCTTTTTCGGCTGTGCAAACGGTGCAACTATTGAAAATCTTATTATTACAAACTCTTATATAGGCGGTATGCAATGCGTAGGCGGTATTTGCGGTCAGGCTGAAAACACCAATATTTACAATTGCGGTAATGAAGGCTACGTTTCAGCATCGCAAAGCTTTGTAGGCGGTATTTGTGGCTACGAGCCTATGGCAGTAGGCATAGAATCTCCGATTACTTCCATAAATAATTGCTATAACACAGGCGAAATAACGGGCGACAGCTTTGTTGGTGGTATTGTTGGTAACTCCTCTTATTTTAAAGTAAATAATTGCTTTAATACGGGCACAGTTTTTGGTACCGGTAGCTACGAAAGTCCCATAGCCCCCGCATATAGCGGAAATATTTCAAATTGCTACTATCTTGCAACGGAAGAAACAGATGATAGCGACGCTACAACGTATAAAACTGCAGAGCAATTTGCAAGCGGTGAGGTTGCATACCTTCTTCAAAAGGGTAACACAGAGCAGGTCTGGGGTCAGGATAATAACAGAGAGGGCACTATTCCCACCTTTGATACAACAACGCTTTATAAAGCGGTAAAGATTGGTGACACGGGCAACTTTTCTGTTTCAAATATCGGTGATACAAACGGTGACAGAGAGGTTGACGTAACTGACTATCAGGCTCTTGTAAACACAGCTCTTGCAGGTGAACATGAGCAAATTGAATCCGCAAGCTATGACGATATCATAAAATACGACCTTGACGGAAACGGCTATCTTAACGTAATTGATGCATCAATTATGGAAAGAGTGTTAAGCGGTCATAAAACCGTTGACGTTTTCGCAGTAGGTGATATAGACCAAAATGGCGTTGCATTTGAAGAGGCGGATATTCTTGCAATGGCAGAGGCAATGGAAAGCCCCGAAGCAATGACAACACAAGAAAAATATGCCTGCGATTTAAATGCAGACGGCACTATAAATGATGTGGATAAAGCACTTCTTGATTTGAAATAAAATATTAAGCATTTTCAATTCTCTCTAAATAAAAAACCAAAACACTCGTCGAGTAAAATCGGCGGGTGTTTTGGTCTGTTTTGGACTAAATATTCGTTTGAAGAACAACAAAAAAGAAAAATTTCACTTTTTGACAAAAAAATAACAAAAAACTATTGACAAATGATAGTATGCGTACTAATATAGTAGACGTACTAAATAGTAAGCATACTAAAATGCGAGGTTTGTTTATGGCACACAGAGAAAATAATGCAACCAAACAAGCAATTGTCGATTCGGCGATTAAAAATTTTCTTGTAAACGGCTTTCATCATACGTCAGCAAAAATGATTTGTGAGGACGTAGGCATAAGCCCCGGAAATCTGACCTTCTGGTTTCCTATGAAGGTAGATATTCTGCTTGAGTTTACAAAAAAGATAATGAATTATCACACGAAATTTATTGAATATAATAAAAGTAAGGATGAAGAAAACTTATTTATATATTGTCTTGAAATCGTAGTGCAGATAGTTTTATGCGAGGAAAGAGAA
Organism: Acutalibacteraceae bacterium; assembly: GCA_045592945.1. Lineage (GTDB taxonomy): Bacteria > Bacillota > Clostridia > Oscillospirales > Acutalibacteraceae > DTU089. Next base: position 15,299 of record JAZNVT010000026.1, read on the forward strand.
AATATACGAGATATTTATTATTCTATGTATTCAGAGCCTCTGACAATGGCATATCTTAAAGACTGGACTGCTGAAAAAAATCTTGATATCCTCGGCAAATACCTTCCCGATTGGGATTTAAAGCGTTTCAGAAAAACGGCAAACGTAACCTGCTGTATAGAAAGAAGTGCTCTCGCCGAAGCCTGTTCAGAGGATTATACGTTA
>JAZNVT010000027.1:0-29617 GCA_045592945.1 Acutalibacteraceae bacterium
GTTTCAGCATCAACTGTTGAAAAGGACTTCAAGGATTACGGCGGAAACAAAGACGCAGCCTTTAAAGTAGGTAAGTTATTAGCAGAGCGTGCAGCGGCAAAGGACATTAAAGATGTTGTTTTCGACCGCGGCGGTTACATTTATCACGGCCGTGTAGAGAGCTTGGCCGAAGGCGCCCGTGAGGGCGGCCTCAACTTCTAAGAAAGGGAGGAATTACTTTGGCTAAATTCGATGCAGCTCGCAAAGACTCTGAACTTCAGGAAAGAGTCGTAGCCATCAACCGTGTATCTAAAACGGTTAAGGGTGGTAGAATTATGAAATTCTCAGCTCTTGTTGTTGTAGGTGACGGCGAAGGCACAGTAGGTTTTGGCTTAGGAAAGTCAAACGAAGTTCCCGATGCTATCCGTAAGGGTATCGAGGACGCAAAAAAGAATCTCGTAAAGATTTCTCTTAAAGGAACAACTATTCCTCACGAGATTATCGGTAAATTCGGCGCAGGCGTTGTACTTCTCAAACCTGCAGCACCCGGTACCGGCGTTATCGCAGGTGGTCCCGTTCGTGCAGTTGTTGAGACAGTAGGTATTAAGGATATTCGTGCTAAGTCACTTCGTTCAAACAATCCCTGCAACGTTGTTAGAGCAACAATGGATGGTCTTACAAGACTCCGCAATGTTGAAGAAGTTGCTAACATTCGCGGCAAATCCGTTAAACATTTTAAAGACTAAGGAGGGTGGTAACAATGGCTAACATTAAAGTTAAGCTCGTAAAGAGCCTTATCGGTTCAAAGAAAGATCAGATTGCCACCGCCTATGCGTTAGGTCTTCGTAAAATCGGAGATACTTCTATTCAGCCCGATAACCCCCAGACCAAAGGCAAAATTAGAAAAATTGCTCATCTTATTGAGGCTACTGAAGAATAAGCAAGGAGGTGCAATATATGAAGCTTCACGAGCTTTCACCCGCAGCTGGTTCCAAAAAGGAAGTTAAGCGTATCGGTAGAGGTCCCGGTTCAGGCCAGGGCAAAACAGCCGGTAAGGGTCACAAAGGCCAGAAGGCACGTGCCGGTCGCGGTATTCGCCCCGGTTTTGAAGGCGGCCAGATGCCTTTACAGAGACGCCTTCCCAAAAGAGGTTTTGTTAATATTTTCGGCAAAGAGTTCGCTATCGTTAACGTAGCAGCTCTTGAGGACAGATTTGAAGACGGTGCAGTTATCGACATCGATGCACTTAAATCTGCAGGTCTTGTCAATAAAACACTTGATGGTGTAAAAGTACTTGCTCACGGTGATATCACTAAAAAGTTCACTGTCAAGGTTAATGCTTATTCTGATGCAGCTAAAGCAAAAATTGAAGCTGCCGGAGGAAAGGCAGAGGTGATTTAACATGTTTCAGACTTTGGCTAATGCATGGAAAATCCCCGATTTAAGAAAGAAGATTCTCTTCACAGCATTCATCATCGTGCTTTACAGAATCGGTGCAAATATTCCCGTTCCTTTCGTTGATATCATCGAAGGCGGTCTTTTATCCGGTACTGAAGGAACAACCTTCCTTAACTACTTAAGCATGATGACTGGTGATGCTTTCAACTACGGTACAATTTTCGCACTTTCAATCACTCCCTACATTAACAGCTCGATTATTATCCAGCTTCTTACAGTTGCAATCCCTGCACTTGAAAGACTTTCAAAAGAGGGTGAAGAGGGTAGAAAGAAAATTGCTACTATCACACGTTATGTAACTCTCGGACTTGGTCTTCTCCAGAGTACAGCATACTTCATCTACCTCAATGCAAAGGATTATCTCCTTTACACAGGTGATGGTTTCCCCAAGGTTTTCGAAGGAATCGTTGTTATTTCAGTTCTTACCGCAGGTACAACACTCGTTATGTGGCTCGGTGAACAGATTAACGGCAAGGGTATTGGTAACGGTATCTCAATTATCCTTTTTGCAGGTATCATTTCACGTATTCCTACAGAAGCAACAATGCTCTTCGGTACTTCCGAAGGCGCACAGGGTTACTTCTCACGAGGCGGTATTTACTACTTCCTTGCTCCCTTCGTAGTTGTTTGCTACCTTCTTATGATAGCTTACATCGTTTGGATGGATAACGCAGAACGTAAAATCCCCGTTCAGTATGCTAAGAGAGTTGTAGGCCGTAAAATGTATGGCGGTCAGAGCACACATATTCCGATTAAGGTTAATATGAGTGGTGTTATGCCCGTTATCTTCGCAAGTTCAATTCTCTCACTTCCTCCCACAATCGAGCTTTTCGTTTCAAGCAAGATTAAAGAAGGTAGCTTCTGGGAGACATTCTTCGGATGGTTTGAACCCACAAGCGTTGTTTACGGTGTTCTCTACTTCCTTATGATAATCTTCTTCGCATATTTCTATGCTGCAATTCAGTACAATCCTACTGAAATGGCAAACAACATCCGTTCAAACAGCGGTACAATCCCGGGTATCCGTCCCGGTAAACCCACTGCTCTTTATATTGAGAAAATTATCTCAAGAATTATACTTCTCGGTGCATTGCTTCTCAGCGTAGTTGCTTTGTTCCCCACAGTATTTACTCAGATTACTTCTCTCATTACAAAAGACGGTATGAACATTTCACTTGGCGGTACATCAATTATCATTATGGTTGGTGTAGCACTTGAAACTGTTAAACAGCTTGAAAGCCAGATGATGCTTCGCCATTATAAAGGCTTCCTTGATTAATAAATAGGAGGACTTCAATAATGAAACTTATATTTCTCGGTGCCCCCGGTGCAGGTAAAGGTACCCAGGCAGAAATCATCGCAGGCAAGCTTAATATTCCCACAATTTCCACAGGCAACATCATTCGTGAGGCGCTTGCTAACGGAACAGAGATGGGTCTTAAAGCAAAAGCATTTATTGAAGCCGGAAAACTTGTTCCTGATGATGTCGTAATCGGCATCATCAAGGAAAGGTTGGCTGAGGACGATTGTAACGGTGGATTCATCCTTGATGGTTTCCCCAGAACAATCCCTCAGGCAGAGGCTCTTGATAATATGGGCATCATCATCGACAAGGTTGTTGATATTGATGTTCCCGATGAAAACATTGTAAACAGAATGTCAGGCAGACGTGTTTGTAAGGCTTGCGGTTCTTCTTATCACATTGAAAATAAGAAGCCGAAGGTTGAGGGTGTTTGCGATAGCTGTGGCGGCGAGCTTCAGATTCGTAAGGACGATGCTCCTGAAACAGTTCTTGACAGACTCAATGTTTATCACGAACAGACCGAACCGTTAAAGGATTTCTATGCAAAATGCGGAAAGCTCCGCAGCGTAGAGGGTACAGCTCCTATTACAGAGATTACCGCAGCAATCCTTAAGGTATTGGAGGATTAAGCATGATAGTGCTTAAAAGCGAAAAGGAAATTAAGCAAATGCTTGAAGCTTGCAGAATTTCCGCAGAAGCACTTAAAGTAGCAGGTGAAGCGGTTGAACCCGGTGTTTCAACCTGGGAAATAGACCGTATAGCCAGAAAGTTTATCGAAAGCAAGGGTGCAATACCTACTTTCCTTAATTACAACGGCTTTCCTGCTGCAGCATGCATTTCCATAAATGATGAGGTCATTCATGGTATTCCTGATAAGACACATATCATCAGAGCGGGCGACATAGTGAGTATCGACCTCGGAGCCCGTATCAACGGTTACACCGGTGACAATGCTGCTACTTTCGCATGCGGAGATGTTTCCGCAGAAGCGAAGCGGCTGATGGAAACTACCGAAGAGAGCCTTTACGTAGGTATCAAAAAGGCAGTTCCGGGCGGCAGAATCGGTGATATAGGAAGCGCAATTCAACAGTATTGTGAAGAGCGTGGATACAGTGTCGTAAGAGAATACACAGGTCACGGCGTAGGTGCCGCACTTCATGAAGACCCCGCAGTGCCCAATTACGGTACACCCGGCAGAGGTGTTCGTTTGGTGCCGGGCATGACAATTGCCATTGAACCCATGATTAACGAGGGTAAGGCATCTGTTAAAACGTTATCTAACGGCTGGACGGTAAAGACAACCGACGGTAAGTTATCTGCCCACTTTGAGCATACAATTGCAATAACAAGTAGCGGACCGTTGATAATGACAAAGTTATAAATAAACAGAATGAAAACACAAAATAGTCAATCTGGAGGTAGTTGTTATGTCAAAAGACGATATGATCGAAGTAGAAGGTACTGTTTTAGAAGCATTACCTAACACAACCTTTCAAGTAGAGCTTGAAAACGGTCATAAAATTTTAGCCCACATTTCCGGTAAGTTAAGAATGAACTACATTCGAATTCTTCCGGGTGATAAGGTTACAGTAGAAATGTCGCCATATGACCTTACACGTGGACGTATCACATGGCGTTCAAAATAAGTAAAAAGGCATAAGCTGAATTTTAGGAGGTATTCTAATGAAAGTTCGACCTTCTGTCAAGAAAATTTGCGAAAAATGCAAGGTAATTAAGCGCAAGGGAAAAATCATGGTTATCTGTGAGAATCCTAAGCACAAACAGCGTCAGGGTTAAGCCCTTACGCAAACCATATTTGGAGGTGCAACTGACAAATGGCGCGTATTTCAGGTGTTGATTTACCAAGAGATAAAAGAGTCGAAATCGGTCTTACTTATATTTTCGGTATTGGCCGTAAGACTGCCAGTGACATCATTGCTGCTACAGGTATTAACCCCGATACAAGAGTTAAAGACCTTACAGAAGATGATGTAGCAAAATTACGTGAGTATATTGATCACAACGTTAAGGTCGAAGGTGACCTTCGTCGTGAAACAGCTTTCGATATCAAGAGACTTGTAGAAATCGGTTGCTATCGTGGCGTACGCCATCGTAAAGGCCTTCCCGTAAGAGGTCAGCGTTCAAAAACAAACGCACGTACTCGTAAAGGTCCCAAGAAAACGATAGCTAACAAGAAGAAATAAGTCGAAGGAGGTATTAGAATGGCTACAAAAGCAACCGGCAAAAAGAATGCCGGAACACGCAAGCGTCGTGAACGAAAAAATATTGAACGCGGTGCGGCTCATATCCAATCCACCTTCAATAACACAATAGTTACAATTACTGATACTCAGGGTAACGCAGTTTCATGGGCAAGTGCTGGTGAAATGGGCTTCAGAGGTTCTCGTAAGTCCACTCCCTTCGCAGCTCAGACAGCTGCTGAAACAGCAGCTAAGGTTGCTATTGAGCATGGTATGAAAACTGTTGAAGTTTATGTTAAAGGCCCCGGTGCAGGTAGAGAAGCTGCAATCAGAGCATTACAGGTTGCAGGTCTTGATGTTACTCTTATTAAAGACGTAACACCTATCCCTCACAATGGCTGCCGTCCGCCTAAAAGAAGACGTGTATAACATTATAGGAGGAAACTAATTATGGCAAGATATACCGGTGCGGTATGTAAGCTTTGCCGCCGCGAGGGCCAGAAGCTCTTTTTAAAGGGTGGTAGATGCTATACCGGCAAGTGCGCTTTCGAGCGCCGTTCCTATGCACCCGGCCAGCATGGTCAGGGTCGTAAAAAGATATCAGAATACGGAATGCAGCTTCGTGAGAAGCAGAAAGCAAGACGTTATTATGGTGTTCTTGAGGGACAGTTCCACAAATATTTCCTTATGGCTACAAAAATGCCCGGTCAGGCTGGTGAAAACCTTCTCAAGATCTGCGAAAGCCGTTTGGATAATATCGTTTATCTTCTCGGTTGGGCAGATTCCCGTGCAGAAGCTAGACAGTTTGTTACACACGGTCATTTCTGTGTTAACGGCAAAAAAGTTGATATTCCTTCCTACCTTTGCAAGGCAGGGGATGTAGTATCCATTAAGGAGAAATCGGCACAGACCGACGCATTTAAGACAATTATCGAAGCTAACGGAAGCCGTCCGGTTCCCACATGGCTTGATATCAATCGTGATGCTAACTCAGGTAAGGTTCTTAGCCTTCCCGAGAGAGATCAGATTGGCGCTCCTGTTGCGGAGCATCTTATCGTCGAGCTCTATTCGAAATAATGCTCTTTAGCCTCATGCCATTTTGGCAAAACAAAAACGCAGTTTATCTGTGTAATTTTAAGGAGGGTTTGGTATGATTGGTATTGAGAAACCCGAAGTAAGATTTACCGGGGCAGAAGATTCAGCATACGGCTCATTTGTTGTTGAGCCTCTTGAGAGAGGTTTTGGTACAACACTTGGTAACAGCCTTCGCAGAGTTCTTCTCTCTTCACTTCCCGGTTATGCAATTACTTCTGTAAAGATTGATAATGTTCTTCACGAATTCTCAACGATCCCGAACGTAAAAGAGGATGTTACTGAGATAGTTCTTAACCTTAAGGGCGTTATTCTCAAAATACACGGAGACGGTCCCAAGATTATGTATATCGAAGCAGACGGCTCCGGCGAAATCACAGCGGGTGATATTAAGGCTGATTCAGAGGTTGAAATCCTCAACCCCGAACACCACATTGCAACACTTGATGCTGATGCACACGTTACAATGGAGCTTACTGCAGATAAAGGCAGAGGCTACGTTTCTTCAGACAGAAACAAACAGCTTCTTGACCCTGCAATCGGCGTTATCGCTATTGACTCTATCTATACACCCGTTTTAAAAGTTAACTACACAGTTGATAACACTCGTGTAGGTCAGATTACCGACTATGATAAGCTCACAATTGAAGTTTGGACAGACGGTACAATTTCTGCTAAAGAAGCTGTATCATTTGCTGCTAAAATTCTTACTGAGCATCTTAATCTCTTCGTTGAACTTTCTGATGAAGTTGCAGGTACAGAGATTATGGTTGTTAAAGACGACAGTTCAAAAGAAAAGGTTCTTGAAATGACAATTGAAGAGCTTGACCTTTCCGTTCGTTCTTTCAACTGCCTCAAGAGAGCCGGTATCAATACTGTTGAAGATTTGATCAATAAAACAGAAGACGATATGATGAAGGTTAGAAACCTTGGCAGAAAATCTCTTGATGAGGTTGTTGCAAAATTGGAATCACTTGATCTTTCTCTTCGTGATGAGGACGAATAAGTCCGTATTTTCGGCAAAGGAGTGGATTTAGATGCCCGGAACCAGAAAACTCGGCAGAGCGAGCGATCACCGCGATGCTATGCTTCGTAACATGGTTACATCCTTACTTGAAAACGGTAAGATGACTACCACAGTCACAAGAGCGAAAGAAGTTCGCGCTATGGCTGAAAAGATGATCACACTCGCAAAAGTCGACAGTCTCCACAATAAGAGACAGGCTTTGGCATACATTACAAAGGAAGATGTTGTTAAAAAACTTTTTGACGAGATCGCTCCTAAGTATAAAGATGTAAACGGCGGTTACTGCCGTATAATCAAGACTGAAGCTCGCCGCGGTGACGCAGCAGAGATGTGCATTCTTGAATTAGTTTAATTAAAGCAAAGTGCCTGATCCAAAAGGTCAGGCACTTTTAATTATATCCCCCTATCAGAAAAATATTTTCTGGTAGGGGGATATATGTTTTTTACAAAATTTATCAGTCTTTATTTAAAATAATTTTTGCTATTTTATAAACGTCACCGCAACCAAGAGTGAGAACAAGGTCACCTTCGGAAACGTTTTCTTTAATATAGTCTGCAACCTTTTGGAAGGTATCAAACCAAACGCAGCCTTCAATTTCATCTGCCAGGTCCTGAGTTGTAATACCATAAGTGTTAATTTCTCTTGAACCCATAATTTCAGTAAGAACAACGTTGTCTGCTATTGAAAGAGCCTCTGCAAAGGCGTTTAAATGCATTTTAGTTCTACTGAAGGTAAAAGGCTGGAAAACAGCCCAAACACGCTTATAATCCATTTTCTTGGCAGCAGAAAGGGTAACCTCAAGCTCTGCGGGATGATGAGCGTAATCGTCAACGATATCAGCACCGTTATAGGTTCCTAAAAACTCAAAACGTCTGCCGGCACCCTTGAAGGTTAAAATACTTTTTCTGCATTGTTCAACAGTTGCTCCGCAATAAGTAGCAGCTGCAATAGCGGCGAGAGAGTTAAGAACGTTATGCTCACCGGGAACGCTTAATTCAATTCTTCCGTTATTTACACCATCAATATAAAGGTCGTAGCAGGGGAAAGCGCCATTGTTATAACCAACATTTTTTGCAACAAAATTACATCCATCGTCTTTACCAAAGGAAATCATTTTCTTGCCTTCGCTTATACCCTTAATGCTATCAAGAGTATTCTTGTCATCGCCGTTATAAATTACTGCTTTTGTTGACATATCAGCGAATTTTCTGAACGAAGCCTCAAGATTTTCAAGAGTTTTAAAATACTCCATATGATCGCAGTCAACGTTAAGAATAACGCTTATATCAGGCGTTAAATCAAGGAAGGTATCCTTGTATTCGCAAGCCTCACAAACAAGAATATCGCTTGTACCGACTCTTCCGTTTGTGCCTGTAAGGGGAAGCTTACCACCGATAACTGCAGAGGGGTCAAAATCGTTATCAATAAGAATATGAGTAAGCATAGAAGTAACGGTTGTTTTACCGTGAGTACCGCAAACGCCTATACAGTTATCGTATTTTCTTGTAAAGTAACCGAAAAGCTTACTGCGTTCAAAGGTTGGTATACCTTTTTCTTTTGCGGCAACAAGCTCGGGGTTATCGGGAAGAAGTGCGGCAGTATAAACTACCATATCGGCACCGTCAACGTTTTCAGCCTTCTGTCCCATTGTAACGGGAATACCTAAAGCACGAATTCTTTTTAAGGTGTCAGACTCATTGTTATCTGAGCCTGTAAGATAGTGACCTTGTGAATGTAAAATTTCAGCAAGGGGGCACATACCACTGCCACCGATACCGATAAAATGTATTCTTTTAGCATTTTTTATTGCTACGTCAATAGTCATATTTAAAATCCTTTCATAAAGGAATTGTCTTGATAAATATTGGGGATATAACTCTTTTCAGTATATTAAAATTATACTCCTTAAGAGATAAAAAATAAACCCCTAAATAAAAAATAATAGATTATTTGTTTGTGAATAAATTTCTGCTTTTTAAGCCCTTTTGAAGAAAATATCCGAGAATACCGCAGGATATTACTTCACCGAGAAAAACAGTAAGTGTAAAGTACCAATAAGTACCCTCAAAGCCATAAACGTACATCAATACAGGCGGTATGATAAGCGTATTTGATGCTATAGGAGGAATTAGTGCTAAAATGCTATGCTTTCTTAAAAAATAAGTGCCAATAGCACCGATAAGTGTTGCAAGAGTACCAAACACAATATCCCATAAAGCGCATCCTGTAAGTATGTTAGCAAGAAGGCATCCAACCACAAGACCGGGTATTGCCGCAGGGGTGAATATAGGAAGAATTGTAAGTGCTTCAGAGAAGCGGATTTGAACGGGGTTACTTGCAAGCCCCATTGCAGCTGCAATATAAGTTAAAACGACATATAATGCGGCTACGATTGCAGCAAAAGCTACGTTAGTGATTTTCTTTCTGTTTTTCATTTTTTCAACTCCATAGTTTTGATTTGAGATAAAATCTCTGTGAGGATGGTTTCGAACTCACATTTTGTGGTAGATATATAAGCGATATAACTGTCACAATGTATAAAAAACATCTTGTAATTTCTACAACAAGATGGCTTTAATTTACTTGAAAATATACTTATCAGTAGTATAATTAAATAAAAAAACAACCTTTTGAAAGGATGAATATTAAATGATTAACGTTACAATCTGGAACGAGGGTCGCCACGAAAAAGAAAGCGAAGCAATAGCAAAGGTTTACCCTAAAGGTATTCATAATTGCATTGCTGAGTTTTTAGGAACAGATGAAGAGCTTAACGTTACAACCGCAACTCTTGATGATGAGTTTAACGGTCTTCCTGATGAAGTTCTTGAAAATACTGATGTTCTTCTTTGGTGGGGTCATATGGCGCATGATGACGTACCGAATGAGCTTGTTGAAAAGATTTATAATAGAGTTATGAGGGGAATGGGCTTTATCGCTCTTCACTCAGCTCATTTTTCAAAGCCTTTCAGAAGACTTATGGGTACAACATGCTCTCTTAAATGGCGTGACGGTGACCGTGAAAGATTATGGTGTATAAATCCTTCTCACCCCATAGCAAAGGGTGTGCCTGAGAATTTCAACATTCCCGTTGAAGAAATGTACGGCGAAAGATTTGACATTCCTCAACCTGATGAACTCGTGTTTATCGGATGGTTTAAGGGTGGCGAGGTTTTCCGTTCAGGCTGCTGTTGGCAAAGAGGACTTGGCAGAGTTTTCTATTTCCAGCCGGGTCACGAGGAAAATCCTACGTATTATATTCCCGAGGTACAGCTTATTATCAAAAATGCAGTTCATTGGGCAAGCCCTGAAAAGGTTGTTCCTGAAATAGAATGTCCTTGGGTAGAATCCGTTGAAAAGAATTACAGCGGCGAAAACAAATAAGTTTCACGAAAAGTAAGTATATCACAAAAAGATTCCTTTATCAACCGATAAAGGAGTTTTTGTGTGAATAAAACCACAGTATAATAGTTTAGATAGGAGCGATTAAAAATGCTTAAATTCCTTTTTCAAGGCGATTCAATAACTGACGCAGACCGCAACAGAGATGATGAAAACAACTATGGTTACGGTTACCCTAATCTTTTTGCTGCTGAAGTAGGAAAAGCTTTTCCCGGTGAATATTATTTTATAAACGAAGGTATAAGTGGCAACAGAATTGTTGATCTTTACGCAAGAATAAAAAGTGATATCATAAATCATCAGCCTGATTATATGTCAATTCTTATTGGTGTTAACGATGTGTGGCATGAGATAAATGATAAAGACGGCGTTGCTCCCGAGAAGTTCGAAAAGATATATACAATGCTTATTGAAGAAATCAAAGAAGTGCTTCCTGATATTAAAATTATGATTTTAGAGCCCTTTGTTCTTCCGGGAACAGGCACAAGCTATGCTTGGGATACATTCAGAAGTACGTTAGAGGAAAATGCAAAAGCTGCAAAACGAATTGCAGATAAATTCAATCTTAAATTCGTACCTCTTCAGGATAAATTTGATGCTGCTTGCGAAAAAGCAGAGCCTTCATATTGGCTTCGTGACGGTGTTCATCCCACAGCCGCAGGTCACGCAATAATCAAAGACGAATTAAGAAAAGCCTTTGATGAGATAAGATAATAGTATAAGAATTAACGGTCTACGATAGCAATATTGCTGTCGCAGACCGTTTTCTATTTATATTCTATTTCTTTTCCTAATACATTAATCGCAAATAAATTCGGTATTGCCATAAGTCCGTTGCAAATATCTGCAATTGTCCAAATGATTTTCGGAGGATTAATACACCCGATAAAAGCCAAAATACCGTAAAGAGCTTTATATAAACCAACGTGCTTTTTGCCCAAAAGATATTCCACGCCCTTTTCACCGTAAAAAGAACAGCTTGTAAGAGAAGTGAATGCAAAAACAGTCGTTAAAAGAGCAATGCCTTTTTCACCTATCATACCAATAGTCGAATAAGCCTTTATTGAAAGCTCTGCCCCGAAAAGAGCTGTGTAATCAGTGCTTACAAGAATTGCTATAGCCGTAAAGGTGCAAAGAAAAACAGTATCTATAAACACCTCAAGCATTGCCCACATGCCTTGCTTTTCTTCACTTACGTTTTCTACTTGGGAGTGAAGTATTGTAGAAGAGCCTAATCCTGCCTCGTTTGAAAAAACACCTCTTGAAATACCGAAACGGACGGCTTTATACATTCCGTAGCCGTTTACCGCTTTCAATGAAAATGCTTCTTTAAAGATGTTTATAAAGCAAGGTATAATTGCTTCTCTGTGTTTGAGAATAACCAATATTGAAATTATAAGATAAAACGTTGTCATTAACGGCACTACAATTGTGCCGAAATCCGCAATCCTTTTAATTCCACCTTTGATAATTATAAATACAAGCAAGGTTACAATTGTTGCGGTAACAACATCAGGCACGTTGAAGCCTGCTTTTAATGATTGAGAAATAGAATTGCTTTGAGTAAGATTTCCCATACCTATAACCGAGCCGATACAGAAAAGGCTGTATGTTTTAGCAAGTCCTTTCATTTTTAGTCCGTTTTCTATGTATGAAAAAGCGCCACCGCTTATATTACCGTATTTATCCTTTCTTTTATATTTTATACCTAAATAGTTTTCAGAATAGGCGGTCATCATTGAAAGTAATGCGCTTACCCACATCCAAAAAACCGTACCGGGACCGCCCGAATATATTGCCGTAGCAACACCTACAATGTTGCCCGTGCCGATACATGCACCTAAAACGGAGCAAAATGCACCGAATTGAGAAACACCATCTTCAGTATTCTTTTTAAAGATTGTGCCTAACGTAGATTTCAGCATTTCAGAAAATCCGCGGATTTGAAAAAAACGACTTTTAAAAGTAAATCTGAGAGCTGTAAACAAAAAGAAAACGAGCATTGGTAAGCCCCATATAACTGAATTTACAGACTCTAAAAATCCTTGCATAAATCTTAACCTTTCCTTTGACAAATCATAGATATCGTTTTATAATATATAATCTGAATTGAGAAAAGTTATTCTTGAAGGGCGTTTTTTAATGACTTACGATTTAACGAAAGGAAAAGTTAATAAGGTTTTGCTGAGATTTACAATACCGCTTTTTATTAGCGTTATTTTTCAGCAGATGTACAGCATAGCCGATAGCCTTATTGCAGGTCGCTTTGCCGGTGAGGCTGCTCTTGCGGCGGTTGGTGCATCATACCCTATAACAAATATTTTTAATGCAGTTGCAATAGGCTGTAATATTGGTTGTAGTGTTGTTATTTCTCAGCTTTTTGGTGCTAAAGATTATAAAAAGGTAAAAACCGCAGCTTCAACATCGCTTATTTCCTGCCTTGCTTTAGGCGGTGTTTTAACGGCTTTAGGTATTGCTTTAACGCCCGCTCTTATGAGAGCTATTGATACGCCCGAAAATATATTTAAGGATTCTGCTTTATACCTTGCGATTTACGTAGGCGGTTTTACATTTTTATTTATTTATAATATCGCAAATGGTATTTTCAATTCTTTAGGTGATTCGAAAACGTCGTTATATTTTCTTATATTTTCTTCCGTATTTAACGTAGTGCTTGACTATATTTTTGTAGTCTTTTTCAATATGGGTGTTAGCGGTGTTGCTTGGGCAACCTTTATAGCTCAAGGTATTGCGGGAGTGTTATCAGTTTCTGTTTTATTGAAACGCTTAAAAACACTTCCCGTAACAGAGAAAACAGCTTTATTTTCATTTCAGCTACTTAAACGAATTGCCCGTATTTCAATACCAAGCGTTTTACAGCAAAGCTTTGTTTCAGTCGGTAACGTATTTATTCAAAAGCTTATAAACGGCTTTGGCTCATACGTTGTTGCGGGCTTTGCTGCGGCGTTTAAGCTTAATATGTTTACTGTAAATGCCCTTTGTACTATAGGTAACGGCGTTTCAAGCTTTACAGCACAAAATTACGGTGCAAAAAAATATAACCGTATAAAAGAGGGTATGAAGTGGGGCTCAGTTTTCTCTATTATTGCAGGTTGTATTTTAGCGGTTACATACCTCGCTTTTAACGAGCAGCTTTTAAGACTTTTTATGGAAAAAGCTGTAAATGAAGAAACTGTTGTTTCGGGTATGGCTTTCTTGAAAACTGTTTCACCATTCTTCTGTTTTATAGGCTTAAAGCTTGTTTTCGATGGCATTTTAAAGGGCACGGGCTCAATGAAGCTATTTATGATTGTTACCTTTACAGACCTTATTTTAAGAGTAGTACTTGCGTTTGTCTTTGCACCGATTTGGGGTTACGTGGGTATTTGGTATTCGTGGCCTGTAGGATGGACTACCGCAACAGTTTTATCCTTAATCTTCTATAAAGGACTTAGTAAAAAACTAAAAGAGAAAGTAGAATAAAAAATGGCTCGCATCCTTTTTATCGGGTGCGAGCTTTTTTGCAGCTTTTTATTAATTTAGTTAATTTTGTTTTCTTACAATGCGATATTCATCATCTGCTCTGAAGTATGGGCAGTTATCATTAGATGAGGTTAAAAACTTTAAATACTCATCTTCATCTAATTCAATATCGCAATAGTATTCTTCTAAATCCTCGTCATATCTGTAGTTTTCACACATATCACACATTGCCATAATAAAACCTCATTTATGGTATTTACCGTTGTTGTTAATTTGAAAAGCACGATAAACCTGCTCTAAAAGCATAACCCTCATAAGCTGATGGGGGAAGGTCATAGGTGAAAAGGAAAGCTTAAAATCTGAAAGATTTTTTATTTCGGGAGAAAGACCGTAGGAGCTTCCGATTATAAAAGTAATGTGGCTTTTCCCATTTAAAGCGGCATCGTTTATAGCCTTTGCAAAAGCCTCGCTTGATTTTTCTTTACCCTCAATGCATAAAGTGAAAATATAGCTTCCGTTAGGTATTTTCTTTTTTATTTCATCAGCCTCTTTTGAAAGTGCTGACGTAATTTCATTTTGTGAGGGGTTATCTGAAAGCTTTACGGGGTTAAGCTCTATAATATCAAGCTTACCGTAGGCGGAAATACGTTTTGCATATTCGTCAACTGCATCCCGTAAATATTTTTCTTTTAATTTACCTAAAGCAATAATAGTAATATTCATCATTCAAGACCTAAATAGGGGGCAGGGTTTATTTTGTTACCGTTAACTCTGACCTCAAAGTGAAGGTGAGCACCGAAGGAGTAACCCGTGTTACCAACTCGACCGATAGCCTGACCCTTAGAAACAACGTCGCCTGCATTTACCATAAGAGAATTGTCAAGCATGTGGGCGTAAAGCGTTTCAATACCGTTACCGTGGTCTATAATTACGTAGTTACCGTAACCGCCCGTGCTCCAGCCTGCTTCTGTTACTGTGCCCGTTGCACCAGCAACAACAAGTGAACCAGAGGCATTAGCACCCGAAATATCAATACCCTTGTGGTTACCTAAGCTTCTCAGACCAAAGGGTGAGGTAACAGTAAAAAGACCAACAACGGGCCAACAGAAATAACCTGTTGTCTGAAGAACTGAATAAGAGCCTAAAGAAAGACTTTCAGCACGAATACCTCTTTCAACAACCTGAGAAACGGGCTTTTCAACCGATACGCTCATCAATTGCTCCGAAAGAACCTTTTTGTCGCCTATGTAGGTTACAAGGTCAATAGCGTATTCAGTGCCGTTCTGACCGTTTCTTCTGATTCTTGCGTCACCAACGAAAAGAGTGTTTGTTTGAATCTCAACGGTGTCAAACTCCACCGTTGAAAGTGTTTTTTCACATTCTGCGTGACGGATTGTAAGAACACCTAATGTTTTAAGGGAAAGCTCAAGCTGGTCGGATGACCAGATTCTATCATCTGTTTTGTTGTAATAAGCGTATTTAAATGAAACCTCTTCTGCAAATGATACCGATGAGGTAGGGTAAAGCTCTTTTGCACTTTCAAGATACTGAGTGAAAATGTGCTTTGCGTTTTGCCTGTCGGTAACTGCGCAAAGGTATTCACCGTCAATATAAATTTCGGTTATTTTTACAAGCTCGGGTGAAAGCTTTGTTATAAGCATTTCTGATAAGCTTTCGTAGTTTTTTATGTTATAAGGCTCTGTAGATGCTTCTTCAGTAGAAAATGCATCAATAGAAGCAAGATTTAAATATTTAGAAGCAAGATTTTGAGCGAGGTCGGCATCGCTTTGAGTAGGTGCGTAGCCGACAATCTCGTCGTTAAGCTTAATAGCAATTGCATCTATTTTTCTGTTGTTTGAATAAAGAAATGTACCGGAAACAACAAGAATAGCAAAAATAAGAATGAAAACAATACTACGTTTAAAGAATGTTTTGAAGGATGAGAAAGAGGATTTGTTAAATTTAAAAAATCTTTTTACAGAACTACCTATAAGCCTTGCAAATGAAGAGAAAATATCCCCAATAGCAAGACCTAAGTTGTAAATATAAACGTAAAGTGTTTTAAATATAACGCCCATAAAAACTCACTTTCAAATAACAATAGAGTAACTATACCACAAAAAAGACATTTTAACAAGAGCTTAAAGTAGTTTTAAAGGTTTGTTTTAAAAGAATTTACAAATAAAAAATGCCCGAGAGAACGGGCATTAACGGGTGTTAGGTTTAATTAAAATACGTCTGACTCAATGTAATCTACACCAAGTGCACGGCAGTAGTTGAGAGCAAGAATATCATTTGCAGTCCAAAGGCCAACCTTTAAGCCTTTATCGTGGAATTCCTTTACCATTTTAGGTGTTGCGATTTTGTATTCAGCATCAATATCAAAGCCGTATTCAATACATTTGTGATAATCACCGCAGTTTTTACCGTATGTAAGCATAATCTGAAGGTCGGGGAAGGCTTCGTGAGCCTTAACAAGATTTTCAAATTCAAATGACTGAAGCTGACATTTTTTAAGGTCGTAAACCTCACCGGCCATTGTAAATAAGTCGTGAATCTGCTCGTCGGTAAATTCGCCCTTAAGCTCAATAAAGCAAATCATATCTGCATCACGACAAATTTCAAGGTATCTATGGAAGGTGCAAAGGTAAACTGTTTCGTCGCTTTTTTTATTCAAGAGGGGCTTTTGTGTAAGCTCCTCGTAGGTAGCCTCAGCAACTAAAAGCTCCGTGCCGTCAACAAATTTTGCTTCGTCATTATGGTTTACAACAAAAACACCGTCTTTTGTAACTCTTACATCAGTTTCAATACCGCCTGAGCCGTGGGCTACCGCCGCAGTAAAAGCAGCCTCAGTGTTGTCAGGGTGCTTTGAGCTATAGCCTCTGTGAGCAATCATACAAATATCCTTGTGAAGCTCTTTGTTTAAATAGTGAAGACCTACTGCAGCACCTGCAACAATACCTGTTCCAATTGCAATATTTCTAATAGCTTTTTTCATAAAATCACATCCGAAAAATTATTCTTGACTTATTTTAATTGATACCGTTTCCTTTGTCAACTTGTACAACTTAATTTTGCAAAAAATAAATAAAAAACAAACAGTATAATTAATCTATTGAGAAATTCTTTAATATGTGTTAAAATAAACTGAAAATGTATATTGGGAAGTGATACCGTGAAGAATTGTGACATAAATATTCGTGACCCTTTTGTTCTTGTTGTTGACGGTAAGTATTATATGTACGGTACAAGAGCAAAAAACTTCGGTATAAAAACAAACGGCTTTGACGTATACATTGGTGACGACCTTGAAAATTGGTCTGAACCGAAAGAGGTTTTTAATTCTTCAAAATGGGAAATGAATACCGCGGTTAACTGGGCACCCGAGGTGCATTTATTCAACGGTAGCTTTTATATGTTTGCTACCTTTACAAAGCCTGACGGCTTGAGAGGTACGTATATTTTAAAAAGCGATACACCCGATGGTGAATTCAAGCCTCATTCAGAGGGTGCGATAACACCTCTCGAATGGGAATGCCTTGACGGCACGTTTTATATTGAAAACGGCAAGCCTTATTGCATTTTCTGTCACGAGCATACCCAGATATTAAACGGTACAGTTTGCTTCGTTGAGTTAAGCGACGATTTAACTCACGCCGTAAGCGAGCCTATAGAATTATTTGCCGCAAGCTCATATCTTAACAGAGAAGCAAGCGAAAGCTGTCATAACGTTACGGACGGTCCGTTTATGTATAAAATGGATGATGGTAAGCTTCTTATGATATGGTCAACCTGTGCTAATAACTACGTTCAGTGTATTGCTACATCCGACAATGGTTCAATTTTCGGTAAATGGTCACATCTTAAACCGATTTTTGATGATGACGGCGGTCACGGAATGATTTTTAAAGCTTTAAACGGTGATTTAAAATTAACACTTCATTGTCCTAATAAAACAGATTATGAAAGACCGGTTTTCTTTGATATTAAAGAAGAAAACGGCACTTTAGTCAGAATTGGGTGAGTACTATCAAAGGTTTTTTCAAAAGCTATAAAGATGCTTTTTTAGTTAATATAAAAGAACATACACAGCATACCCCTCAGGTTGTAAAGCTTTCCTTTGCAGACCTTAAGAAAACTTATCACGGCTCCGCTTTGGGTTGGGCTTGGGCGGTTATAAAGCCTGTTGTAACAATCTTTGTTTATTGGTTTGCAATCGCGGTAGGTCTTCGTCAGGGTGGCGATATTGACGGCTATCCTTACATACTTTGGCTTATAAGCGGTATTGTTCCTTGGTTTTATATGGGTGACACTATTACAGGCGGTACGGGTTGTATAAGAAAATACAGCTATCTCGTTACAAAAATGCAGTTCCCCGTAACAACGATACCTACCTTTACAAACCTTTCAAGGCTTTACGTTAATATTGTTATAACTCTTATTGTTGTTGCAATTTTCTGGATAGGTGGCTATCCGCCTACATTATATTTGCTTCAGCTTCCGTTGTATATTCTCTTTATGTTCCTTTTCTTTAATGCCTGGTCATTGTTCTCAGGGCTTATTTCGGCAATAAGCAAGGATTTTGCAAATCTTATTAAGTCATTGAATATTGCTGTTTTCTGGCTTTCGGGTATACTTTGGAACATTGAAAATGTTGCTGATAATAAATTTTTGTATAGCTTGATGATGCTCAATCCCGTTACTTTTATTTGCTATGGCTTCAGAAATTGCTTTGTAAACCACGTTTGGTTTTTTGAGCAGCCGCAAAGATTACTTTATTTTATCGGTTGGTATTTAGTATTAGCATTCTTATCCTTGTGGGCATATAAGAATTTACGAAAAGAAATTGCAGATGTTTTGTGATTTTATAACTTATTGAAAGGACAAAACAATGAGCGAAACAGTAATAAGATTTGAAAACGTCACAAAAATCTATAAATTGTATTCAAGTACAAGAAAAAGGCTTTTGGGCATATTTATAAAAAAAGTACCTTATAAAAAGAAAAAGGCAGTTGACGAGGTAAGCTTTACCGTTAACAGAGGTGAGTCGGTTGCTCTTTTCGGTAAAAACGGTGCAGGTAAATCTACCGTTCTTAAAATGATAACGGGTGTAGTTTTCCCTACAAGCGGTGATATTGAGGTTAAAGGTAGAGTAAGTGCTTTGCTTGAGCTTACAAGTGGCTTTGATATGGAGTTTACCGGTAGAGAAAATATTTACCTTAAGGGTCATATTTTAGGTCTTAAGGATGAAGAAATAAAAGCACTCGAAGATACTATTATTGAGTTTTCAGAGCTTAACGAATATATTGACCAGCCCGTAAGAACTTATTCAAGCGGTATGAGAGCAAGGCTCGGCTTTGCTATTAACGTTAATATAAAGCCTGAAATTCTTATTGTTGACGAGGCTTTAAGCGTCGGTGACGCACCCTTCAGAAAAAAATGTCAGAAAACAGTTAACGAAATTATCAATAAAGATAACGTTACGCTTCTTTTCGTTACTCATCAGACTGCAGTTGCAGAGGAATTCTGCAAGAGGGGAATAGTAATGAAAAACGGTAAAATAGTCTTCGACGGCCCCGTAGAAGAAGCTTCGGAGTATTATAAGAAGATGAATGCAGGGAAGAAATAACAAGTAAACGATGTGAATTTTGAATGTTAAGGTGGTTTAGGTAATGAAGAATCCTATGTTGCTTTATCAAACCGAGATGTCAAAAGAGGAAGCTAAAAGCAATTATTTTTTGATTATGTTAGCGCTTTTCTGTATCGATCTGCTGTTCTCTTTAGCAGGTGAAAACAAAACGTACTCTTTAATTATTGTTGGCTTTTTTTGCTTGTTAAGACTTTTTATATGGTATTTAAAAGCTAAACCAATGAAAGGTTTTGATCAAAAAGCGTGTCAACATTTTTGGCTTGTATTTTCTTTTTCTGAAGTTCTGTTTTGTGCAATTCTTGTTGCGTGTAAAAAAAGCGACGGGATAGTAAGATTTGCAGTATTGTTTTTCGTAATGCTGATTGTATGTGCTATAGTTTTTGCTCTAAGTAGATTGGTAATATTTATATCAACAAAAAGAAAAAAAGATTCTTTTTTTAAATGGTTGCTTCTTTATTTTTTAGTAATATGTTTACCATTTGTTTTAAAAGTGGAGTTTCCGATTGTTTTAATTTGTGTTTACGGTATCATATATACGATTTTGATTTCGGTTTTAATGAAATATAAGAAAAAACAAGAGCAAATAGACGATACTTTACAGTAAACGAAAAAGGTTAAAAAGCAAACAAAGTTTTAAAGGCGGTGTACCTCTCTTCGAAGGAAGGTACTACAAACATTAAAATTGTCGTCAAGCATTGGGTAGTTGTACATCATAATTTTAATAAAAATAGAAAAACACCACCAAAAGTTGAATTATCACTTTCGGCGGTGTTTTTTATAAATTATTTAATAATTAAATCAGCGTAAATCGGATAATGGTCTGAAACGTATCTGCCATCAATGCCTTCTGTAACTACCTTATAAACGGTAGCGTCGAATTTATCGTTAATCATAACGTAGTCGATAATATCACCGTCGTGCTGAGTGGGCTTTGTATCGTGGTATGTACAGTAATCCATTGTATCGGGTGCGATGAATTTAGTGTCTTTGAGAACGCCTGATTCTACAAACTGATTATAGTTATCTCCGTCCTGACGAACGTTCATATCTGCAGTGAAAACAACGGGGATATCCTCAAATTCTTTTGCTTTGTTTATAATAAGCTCAACACTGTTTTTTCTTGCCTCAATACCAACGTGGTCAAAATGGCTGTTGAGGTGAGCGTATTTCTGACCTGTTGCTTTATCTTCAAGAACAACCCAGGTGCAAACTCTTCTGCAAGCAGCGTCCCAGCCGAAGGATACCTCGTCGGGTGTTTCTGAAAGCCAGAACGTACCGCTGTCTACTACGTTATATTTGTCTTTAAGGTAGAAAATTGCGGAGTATTCGCCCTCGTTGTCACCGTCATCTCTGCCAACGCCAACGTAGCTGTATTTTTCACCGAGAGTTTTATTTAAGGTTTCCATCCATTCGGGTGTAGCCTCTTGAACACCTACAGAGTCGGGGTTACCGTCAATAATTGACTGTGTAACGATGTCGATTCTGTCCTCCCAGGTATCGTTGCCAACGTTTGCACATCTGATATTAAATGACATAATTCGCATTGCATTTTCCTCCTTTTGAGTAAAGCCTTGAATAACAGGGTTTTCGTGTATCTTTTTATTGATTAAAACCCCTGCAGTAACGCCGATTACTGCGGTTACGGCTACGGCAGTTAAACCTATTGCTAATTTCTTTTTGTTCAAGAAATACCCCTCCTATGAATTAGTATATATAGTATATTACCACAAATAAAATCAGTGTCAATATAAGTAAAAAAATAACCTCACAGAATTTCTTCTGTGAGGTCAAATTTTTATTAGTTATACTGCTTACCGAACTTTCTCTGGAAGAACTTAACAATCTCAACAATGGGGATGATGAGGAATGCAAGACCGAGAGAGATAAGGTATGCCTTAAGGTCAAGGTGAGCAAAGCCAAAGAGATTTGAAAGGACGTCAATCTCAACAACTGCTGTTGTAAGAAGGAATGAACCAACCATAGCACCGTAAAGAGCTTTGTTGTGCTGACCCTTGAATACCATTGCAACAACTGAGTTTCTCTGTGAACGCATATTGAATGAATGGAAGATTTCGCACATTGCCATTGTGAAGAATGCCATTGTCATACCTTCGCTGCTGTCGGGAATGTTTCTGAAAACAAGGTGACCTGTTTCAAGGAATTCACCGATGTAGAAAGCAGTAACTGTAAGAATACTAACAAGAATACCCTGATATGCACAGTCAACACCGAGACCGCCAGAGAAAATACCGTCTGTTTTGCTTCTGGGCTTTCTCTTCATTATATTTGATTCGGGCTTTTCAAGACCGAGAGCAAGAGCGGGGAAGCAGTCTGTAACAAGGTTAATAAAGAGAAGGTGAGGAGCTTCAAGAATTGTAAAGCTCATAATTGTTGCAAAGAAGATTGAAACAACCTCTGAAAGGTTTGAACCGAGAAGGAACTGAATAGCCTTACGGATGTTGTCGTAAATTCTTCTACCTTCACCAACTGCTGAAACGATAGTTGCAAAGTTATCGTCTGTAAGAACCATATCAGCAACGTTCTTTGTAACGTCTGTACCTGTGATACCCATACCAACACCGATATCGGCACTCTTGATAGAGGGAGCATCGTTAACACCGTCACCTGTCATAGCAGTAACATAGCCCTTGCTTCTCCAAGCGTTAACGATTCTTGTTTTGTGCTCGGGCTGAACACGAGCGTAAACAAATACGTTTTCAACGATTTTTTCGAATTCTTCGTCTGAATATTTATCAATATCAGCACCCATCATAGCCTGAGAATCGTCAGAAAGAATACCTAACTCACGAGCAATAGCCTTAGCTGTGTTGATGTGGTCACCTGTAATCATAATAGGTGTAATACCTGCACTACGGCATTCAACGATAGCATCCTTAACCTCGGGACGAACAGGGTCAATCATACCTGTAAGACCGATGAAGATCATATCGTTTTCAAGTGAAGCTGAATCGTAAACCTCAGGAGCAGCTGCATATTCTTTGAAAGCAACAGCAAATACACGAAGAGCTTTATTACCCATTCTTGTGTTTTCGTCAGATGCTTTTCTAAGAATATCATCGTTGATATCAACGATTTCGCCGTTTACGAGAGCTTTAGTACATTTCTTAAAGATTTCGTCGGGAGCACCCTTTGTATACTGAACGTATTTACCGTTAACCGCGTGAACGGTTGACATCATCTTTCTGCCTGAGTCAAAGGGAACCTCGCCTGCTCTGGGGTTAGCAGCAACAAGGTCAGCCTTCTTAAGACCGAGTGTTGCGGCGTAGTTGATAAGAGCAACCTCGTCGGGCTCGCCTGTGCTTTTACCATCTTCGTCAACCTCTGCGTTAGTGCAAAGAGCCATAGCAGTTGCAAGAGTTTTTTCATCCTCTGCATAATGGTCAACAACTGTCATTACGTTCTGAGTAAGTGTACCTGTTTTATCAGAGCAGATAATCTGAGTACAACCGAGAGTTTCAACCGCATTCATCTTACGGATGATAGCGTTCTTTTTAGACATATTCGTAACGCCGATTGAAAGAACGATAGTCATAACTGCAACAAGACCTTCGGGGATAGCAGCAACCGCAAGAGCGATAGCTGTAATGAAGGAGTGAAGAGCTACGTCAAAGAACTGAGCGTTATCAGCTAAAATATACTGAGTAACAAGGTTGTAACCAAAGATGATGATACAAACGCCTATAACAAGCTTTGTAAGAATCTTTGAAAGCTGTTCAAGCTTGATTTCAAGAGGTGTTTTACCTTCCTCTGCAAGTGCAATTGCGTTAGCAATTTTACCCATTTCGGTATCCATACCGGTTGCTACAACAACTGCTTTACCACGGCCGTATACGAGAGTTGAGCCCATGTAAGCCATATTTTTACGGTCACCGAGAGGAACCTCGTCGCTCTTGTCTTTTGAAAGTGTAAGTGCTTTAACAAGCTTGTTTACAGGAACAGATTCACCTGTAAGAGCAGCTTCTTCAATTTTCATACTTGCACATTCAAAAATACGGCAGTCAGCAGGAATAGCGTCACCGGCATCAAGAAGAATAACGTCACCTACAACGAGGTCTTCACTCTTGATAGATTCAACCTTACCGTCACGAAGAGTTTTCGTTGTTGCTGCACTCATTTTCTGAAGAGCCTCAACGGCTTTTTCAGCTTTATTTTCCTGAACAACACCGAGAATAGCGTTGATAAGAACAACAACAAGAATGATTATTGAGTCTGTCGGGGGAACGAAATGACCTGCTTCGATGATTTCTGTAGCAGCTGAAATAACTGCAGCTACAAGAAGAATGATAATCATCGGGTCTTTCATCTGGTCGAAAAATTTCTTCAAAGTGGAATCTTTTTTTGCTTCAGCAAGCTTGTTTTTGCCATTTTTTTCAAGTCTTGCAGCAGCTTCTGCAGAGGTAAGACCGTTTTCAGTGGAGTTTACTTCTTGAAATACAGCTTCTGCGGATTCGAGATAGTGTTTCATTTTTTCTACCCTTTCTTAATTTGTTCAATTAGGAATAAAAAAGACTTTTACCATTGTCGGTAAAAGTCTCACTCTTTAATGTATCGGCGGGCTTTTGCCGGGAATGACGCCGAATACCGCATATTAGAAGATAATTAAATCATCTATGTGCGAGTTACTCCCTTTTGTCAACAAGTATTATACAACAAAAATATAAACTTGTAAATAGTTTTGCCGTTTTTTTACAATTAATAAATAATTGTATGATAAAAAATAAAGTGTTAGAAAATTTTGCAGTGTTTTGGTTATTATGTGTAAAATGAAGCAGGGACAATTGGGCAATATAACAAAAATATTTAATAAAATGTAATTTTATTGAAAAGAAAAATAGGTTGTGATATAATACCAATCGGAAAAATATCCAAATTTATTTTGGAAAAGGAGTATATTAACTATGAAAAAAATGACAAAGGTTGTAGCTCTTATCCTTGCAGTGATAATGCTTTCAAGCACAATGACCGCTTCAGTAAGTGCATACGCTCCCACATCAAGTGATTTACCCGTAGCAGATTTCTTACCTTTAAGTGATTTCTTCAGCTATTTCTTTGACTTTATTTTGTCAATTTTAGGTTTAAACGGTGGAGATGATTCACAAGAAGAAGCAACGACTTCCGTTAAGTTTGAAATAGAGCAGGGCGAAATTCTTGCTAAAAAATCAAAAACAAGCACAACTCACGCCTCAACAATCGTTAAAATGCTTAACGGTGATTTAATGGCTGCTTGGTTTGGCGGTAGCGGTGAAGGCGATGACGACGTTCGTATCTGGTTCTCAGTTTATAAAGACGGTGCATGGACAGAGGCTGCTCAGATTCCTTCAGAGGATACCGTTGCTCACTGGAACCCCGTTCTTCAGGATTACGGTGCATTCGTAAGAGTTTATTACAAAGTTGGCGAAGATACAGAAAACTGGGTAACAAAATTCAGTGATACTTTCGACCAGGGTGCTCATTGGACAACTCCCAGAGAGCTTGTTCCCGGCGACACAACAGGTGGCAGAGGCCCCGTTAAAAATAAATGTCTCTTTACTAAAGCAGGTGTGCTTATTGCTCCCGCATCAACTGAGCAGGGCGAATGGGCTTCATTCTTTGACGTATCCTTTGATGCTGGTCTTACCTGGACAAAAACTGCAAACATCGTTTCTGATACAGAAATGATTCAGCCTGCACTTTGGGAAGATAAAGATGGTGGCGTTCACGCATTCTTCAGAACAAAAGCCGGCAAAATCTACAGAAGTGATTCAACCGACGGCGGTTTAACATGGGGCGAAGCTTATGCTACAGACCTTCCCAACAACAACAGCGGTATAGACTGCGTTATGACTGATAACGGTTGGCTCTGGCTTGCATATAACCCCATTTCAATAAGCGGTATCAGAAATAAGCTTGTTCTTGCTGTTTCTAAAGATAACGGTGCAACTTGGGAAGAGGTTACTGTTTTTGAAGATAATATTCTTATCTTTGAAGAGTATTCATATCCTGCAATTATTGCAGACGGCAACGAGCTTTACATCACATATACAAATGAACGTGAAAGCATCTCATATGTATTCATTACTTTTGAAGGATAATTAAATATTTATAAAGAGCCTTTTTGGTAGTAAAAGCTATCAAAAAGGCTCTTTTTTTGTGCAAATTTTAATATGAATAGTAACAAAAAAATGTGAAATTAGTAACAATGTCAAAAACAAACAATTCCATTTTGACAAAATAACCAAAAGAAAGTTGCGAAAAAGTTGCGATTTATTTTTGAACGAAACTTTACGTTGTTTAAGGTGTTAATATCTTAATTGAGTTAGTTGGCTATAGTGCCGAAAAATTTTCGGGATAGTAAAAAAGCCCGAAATCGCCTTGAAAAACGTTTGCAAAGTTCTATAATTGGGATTGTGGTTAAGATACGTCTTAACGTTATTTAAAATAAAAACCACAAGGAGATAATGAAAATGTTTATTTCAAAAAAAGTGGTTGCACTCGTACTTTCTGTTGTTCTTTTTGTTGGTGCATCACTTCCTGTAAACGCAGTTGATTTTGCTTACAGCTATGAAAAAGGAACAATAATCGGCACAGATACAAAAACCGATACAACCCACGCTTCTACTATCGTTATCCTTTCAAACGGTGACTTAATGTCAGCTTGGTTTGGTGGTAGCGGTGAAGGCGAGGATGACGTCAGAATTTGGTATTCTGTTTATTCAAACGGTAGTTGGGGTGAAGCAAGACAAGTACCTTCAACCGATACTGTAGCTCATTGGAATCCCGTTCTTCAGAATTTCGGTGATTATGTAAGACTTTATTATAAGGTTGGTACAGATACAAAAATCTGGGTTACTAAGTATGTTGATTCTTACGATAACGGCGAAACCTGGACAGAGGCTAAAGAGCTTGTCCCGGGTGATACAACCGGCGGTAGAGGTCCCGTTAAGAATAAATGCCTTGTTACCTCAAGCGGACTTATAATCGCTCCGTCTTCAACTGAGCAGGGCGACTGGACTGCATTCTTCGATATTTCAGAGGATGGCGGTAAAACCTGGACAAAAACTGAAACAATCGTTTCCGATACTGAAATGATTCAGCCTGCACTCTGGGAAGACCTTGACGGTAACATTCATGCTTTCTTCAGAACAAAAGCTGGTAAGGTTTACAGAAGTGACTCTTTCGATGGCGGTTATACTTGGTGCGAAGCATATGCAACAAGCCTTCCTAACAATAATAGCGGTGTTGACTGCGTTATGACCGATAACGGTTGGTTGTGGATAGCTTATAACCCCATTAACGTAAACGGGTTAAGATATAAGCTTCGTCTTGCAGTTTCAAAGGATAACGGCGAAACATGGGAGAAGGTAGAAGAGATAGATTCATCTGCTTGGATTTTCACTGAGTATTCATATCCTGCAATGGTTGCAGACGGCAACAATATTTATATTACATATACTTACAAACGTGATAAAATTAAATATGTATTCGTTAGCTTTAACGAAGAAGCATAATTAAATAGTTTACTACGTCAATCCATATTCCGTTTCTCGCCCCAAGGTAGCTTACCGAGGGGCGAGAAGCATTTTTATTTATATTTTATTTTGGTGAAATAACAATTGGTTGCAATTGTTTTTCTTCTAAAGCCGCTTCAAGAGCGTTCGGTATAAGCGTGAAATCCGCAACCATTGAGTTAGGCTTTCCTTTAAAGCTATCCTGACCATAGGGTACAAAATAAATATTCTTATAATTAAGAAGGCAACCTATATTTTTAGCTGCATTGCTTAAAGCATCATTGGTTGAAGGTGCAATCAATAGGGGACGGGCGTTTCTTAAGTGTGCCTTTGCGGCTAAGGTTACGCAGGTATCCGTAACGCCAGTTGCAAGCTTTGCGAGAGTGTTTCCCGTGCAGGGTGCAATGATTAATGCATCAAGCATTTTTTTAGGGCCAATAGGCTCGGCTGTAGGGATAGTGTGAATAATTCTATTACCTGTAATATCTCTCATTCTTTCGTGCCAATGAGAAGCATCACCAAAGCGCGTGTTAAGGGTATATGAATTTTCCGACATAATCGGAATTATGTTGTAACCAAGATTTTTTAAAGCTTCTATTTGTTTGAAAACTGCTTCGAACGTGCAATATGAACCGCACATAGCGAAACCGATAGTTGTCAAGTTAAAAACCCCCTTGCTTTTATAATGGGTAAAATAGAATGACCGATAATCTCACCGGCGGATTTAGGCGCAACCTTTCCCGGTAAAGACCCCGCTTTTATCACTGTAAAGGCTTTTTCCTTTGCAGCCTGAAAATCAATTCCAAAGGGTGCAGAGGCTATTTCAACAAGCACGCAGTCAGGGTTGAGGTTTGAAAGCTCTTTTTCACCTAAAACCTTTTTTGGTACGGTGTTTATCAGTGCATCAAAATTATGTTGTTCGTAGCTTAAGGTATGAAATTCCTTGTGTTTTAACGATTCGTTTTGAATAAGTGCAAAATCGCTTTGCTTTCGGGCAAAAACGGTAACGTCTGCACCTAATACCTTTAAGGCTTTTGCAAGTGTTTTTCCCGTTCTTCCGTAGCCTGAAACAGCACATTTCATTCCGTGGATTGTAATAGGCAAATTTTCAATAAGTACCTGCAAAACACCTTCTGCAGTAGGGATTGAATTGTAAATGGCAAGCTCGTTAAGCTCAAGATAGTCGCAATAAGGAACCCCTTTTTCTGATAATTCCTCTATAAAGCTTTTTGAAAGCTGACCGCCGAAAATCATTTTATTGGGTGTTGATAATGCAATTACGTCGCATATTAAAACCTTGTCATCAAAAAGAGGTGTGTTTATTGTTAGTCTGTCTCGGGTGAAAGGTAAGGGCAGAATTACAACCGTTGCATCATTCATAGCGGCAGTTAAAGAATCAAAGCAATCAGCCTGATTAAAAGCATAATAGCACACCTTGAGTTTTTGGCTTTCTAAAAATTCACCTAAATATAATGAGCGGTCGTCACCGCCTAAAATCAAAAAATTATCTGCTTTCATTAAATAATCATTCCTCTCATTTCATCATATTCCCAATGAAAAAAGATGTGAAAGAAAAAATAAACAAGCCTTGAATTCTTTTGAATTCAAGGCTTGTAGTTGTTTAATTAAATTATTTAATCAGTTCTAAATCAATCTTTTAAAAACTCTTTAACACCGCTTGTTACGCCTGCAAGAGATTGTAAGTCAGACGGAACAATAATCTTTGTTGCCTGACCGTCTGCAGCCTTTTCAAAGGCTTCCATACCTTTAAGTGAAAGGTACTGCTTAGAGGGTGCAGCTTCGTTTATCATTCTGATACCTTCAGCCTGTGCCTTCTGGATTGCGATGATAGCATCTGCTTCACCTTCTGCTTCGCGAATTTTAGCTTCCTTAACAGCCTCTGCGCGAAGAATAGCGGACTGCTTATCAGCTTCAGCAGAAAGAATCTGAGCTTCCTTCTTACCTTCAGCAACAAGCACCTGACTTGCTTTTTCACCCTCAGCTCTGAGGATGCTTTCACGACGTTCACGTTCTGCCTTCATCTGTTTTTCCATTGCTTCCTGAATTGCTACAGGAGGCATAATATTTTTCAATTCTACACGATTAACTTTAATTCCCCATGGGTCTGTTGCTAAATCCAACGCTGCACGCATCTTAGTATTGATAATTTCACGTGAGGTCAATGTTTCATCCAGTTCCATGTCACCGATAATATTTCTCAATGTTGTTGCAGTCAAATTTTCAATCGCCATGATTGGATTTTCTACACCGTATGCAAACAACTTAGGGTCTGTAATCTGAAAGAATACAACCGTATCAATTCTCATCGTTACATTATCTTTGGTAATTACAGGCTGCGGTGGGAAGTCTACAACCTGTTCTTTTAAGTTCACTCTTTTTGCAACCTTGTCAATAATTGGCATCTTCATGTGAAGTCCAGCACCCCAAGTCCCCTGATACGTGCCCAGACGTTCAATTACAAATGCTCTTGCTTGAGGAACAACCTTAACACA
>JAZNVT010000028.1:0-7978 GCA_045592945.1 Acutalibacteraceae bacterium
CCGATTAAAGTGGTACGCGAGCTGGGTTCAGAACGTCGTGAGACAGTTCGGTCCCTATCTGCTGTGGGCGTAGGAAATTTGAGGAGCGCTGTCCCTAGTACGAGAGGACCGGGATGGACGCACCGCTGGTGCATCGGTTGTCACGCCAGTGGCACGGCCGAGTAGCTATGTGCGGATTGGATAAACGCTGAAAGCATCTAAGCGTGAAGCCATCTCCAAGATTAGATTTCCCATAACTTAAGTTAGTAAGACCCCTCAAGGACTATGAGGTTGATAGGCTGCGTGTGTAAGCATGGTGACATGTTCAGCTAAGCAGTACTAATAGGTCGAGGGCTTGACCATTTCGTTTGTTTCTTCGCTTTCTTCTTTATTCAGTTTTCAGGGTATATGCCTAATAAATCAATCCGAAGTTTAATGCTTCGGATTTTTTTATTGATACTTATCATCAAAAATATCGATAGTTGTTATCAAAATTATTCAATCTGTTAATATTGACAAATGTATTTTATGGTGTTAATATGTATAAAAAATGAAAGGAACAACGATTATGAAACGTAATTTCGCAGCTACATACTATTATTACTATTACTTTGGTTAATAAGTAATAGTGATTTGTGCTGCTGTTTTTATATCGTTTGATATTTCCCTTGCAGGCTAATCACTGCAAGGGCTTTTATTTTTGATTATATTAATGATTTTAATTATCTGTTTTTTATTTTGGAGGAATATTTATGAATATCGGTGTAGTTGGTTTAGGTCTTATAGGTGGTTCAATTGCAAAATCTGCAAAGAAGAATACTAATTTTAAGGTCTACGGTTACGATATCAACGAAGCAGTTGTTAAAAAAGCGATTCAGGAAAAAAGCATAGACGGTGAGCTTACAGAAAAACGTCTTGCTACCTGCGATTACGTTTTCATTCCTCTTTATCCTGAAGCAGTTGTTGAATACGTTGAGAAAAATGCTTCTGTTTTTAAAGACGGTGCAGTTATAATTGACTGTGCAGGTGTTAAAAGGTCGGTTTGCGACAAATGCTTTAAAATTGCCGAGAATTTTAACTTCGTCTTTGTCGGTGGTCACCCTATGGCAGGTACTCAGTTTTCAGGCTTTGAAAATTCAAAGGATACAATGTTTTACAATGCACCCTTTGTTTTAACACCTAAAGAAAACGAAGATATTTTAGTTCTTGCAAACGCCAGAGAGGTTATAATGAAGTTAGGTTTTGGTAGAGTTTCCGTTATGACTCCCCAAAAACACGATAAGCTTATTGCTTTTACTTCACAGCTTGCCCACGTTGTTTCAAATGCATTCGTAAAAAGTCCCTCAGCAATTGAAAGAAAAGGTATTTCTGCAGGTAGCTACAAGGACTTAACCCGTGTTGCATATCTTAACGAAAATATGTGGACAGAGCTTTTCCTTGATAATAAAGATAACCTTATTTTTGAGCTTGATAACATTATAAATGAGCTTAAAAAGTATAGTGATGCTATGAAAAACGATGACCCCGAAACCCTCCGCCAGCTTTTAAAGGACGGCAGAGAAGCAAAAGAAAGGGCAGACTAAGTTGAAAATCCGAGCAGCTTTAACAACTGCTCGGATTTTTTACCTTTTTTCGACAATTAGGCACGTTTTTTCGACAATTAGGCAAAATACATGGTGTTTTTCAGTAAATATGCTTTAATAATATTGGAAAGTTTTGAGCAATTACAGTATGTCTAAATTCGTTGATTAAAAGCAATAAATATGGTATATTTATTTGGGGTGAAATAATGAGAATTGCAATTTGTGACGACGAAAAGATATACGTAGAAAAAGTAGAGAAAATTGTTTCTTCGTTTTTTGATAATGAAGAAATTGAAGTAGAGATTGGAACCTTTACTTCAGGGGAGGAGCTTGTCGAATCTCCAACCTTATATGATATCGTTTTTCTTGATATTGAAATGAACGGCTTAAACGGTATCGAAACCGCTAAAATTCTCAATGAGAAGAATAGCAATGGGAAGATTTTTATTTTTACGTCGCATAACCATTATCTTGATGACGCTATGGATTTAAACGTTTTCAGGTATATTGATAAAGGTAGCAGTGACGAAAGAATTGTTGCGGGGCTTAAAAAAGCAATAGAAAGCTTGAAAATAAGCGAAATATATATAACCACTAAAAACAACGAAAAGCTTAAAATTAATAAAAAAGATATCGTTTTCGTTGAGGTTAAATATAAAAAGGTGTACGTGCAGACTGTCAACGGTCAGTACGTAGTTCGTGACAAGCTTGAATATTTCAAAGAAAAGCTGAACGATTCAATTTTCGCGGTGCCTCATATCAGCTACATTGTAAATATGCTTCATATTACTAAGTTTAAAAGAGAATGCGTTGAGCTTAACGGCGGTTTTACCGTAACGATAGCGCCGAAAAGGCAGGCTGAATTCCGCAAATTATGGTTTGATTATTTGAAGGGTGAATGATTATGAACACCGATATTCTAAACGTGGTTTTACAACTTATTGAGGGTGCAATTGCTTTCGAATTTTTAGAAAGCATAAATCCATCCCGTAATAAGTTGAAAAACTTTTTCATAATAACCGCAAGCTATATGATTATGTGCGGAATTAACCTTGGCTTTGATTATAATTTTTTTATCAATCTAACAACGTTAATAACATTCCATTTGATTTTCAATAAAGCCTTATATAAAAATAAAAATGGCTTGAGTATTGTAAATACCGGCCTTTTTGCTGTTTTTGTTTGTGCAGGTGAATATGTTGCATTTCTTCTTATTTCTCTGTTTACGGATGAAGAAGTTTATAGCTTTTTAGATAATCCTTTGATATATTTAATCATGATAGTATTCAGCAAATCCGTTTTGTTTGTGGGCTTGAAATTGGTTTCATTGATATTTAATAAAATAACTATGAAACAAAACATTTCTGTTATTACGTTTATATTTCCGCTTTCTTTGCTTGTCGTTATGAGCGCAATAGTGGCAAGTAGTCGATATGTATCGTATTCTAATTTCACAAAAATTCTATTTTCCGGTGCAAGTGTTTTTATGATAACTGCCGTTATCGTAACCTGCATTTTACAGCAAAGAGAAGCAGAAAGAGAACAAGAGCTTACAGAGCTCAGAGCAATTAAGCAAAATCAGGAAACCGATAATAAATATTTTGAAATTCTTGAGCATCAGAATAAGAACCTTATGATGTACGCTCACGATACTAAAAATCACCTTATTGCAATTCGTAGCCTTACTGATGATGAAAAAATTATCAGCTATATTGAAAAGCTTACCGACGGTATTAATAAATACAGTAAGCTTGCCTCAAGCGGTAACCACAGCCTTGACGTAATCGTTAATAAATACATAACTGAGTGCGAAATTAAAAACGTTAAGTTTACTTATGATATTAAAAAATCAAATTTATTAAACGTTGAAATTAACGATATGGTTTCAATTCTTTGCAACTTACTTGATAACGCTTTAGAAGCTGCCGAAACGTCAAAAGAAAAATTTATCCATCTTCAAACAGAGCGAAAAAACGGTTACGATATCGTTACCATAAAAAACAGCTGTGACAATAAGCCCCAGACTGACGGTGACAAGCTTAAAACAACTAAAACTAATAAACGTTTTCACGGCTTGGGTATTAAGAGTATAAAAACTGCATTAAAAAAATATAACGGGGAATATAATTGGGAATATGACGAAAATGGAAAAATCTTCTCTGCAACAGTAACTTTCTTGGAGTGAAAATATATTTTCGTTTTCGACTGTAGCTAAGAGGGGATTTAAATGGCACATAATATTTCTATAGCAATAGTCTATTTGTTTGAATTTCTTATATCATATATTTTCTTTAAACAAGTTAGTAACTTAAGAAAGAATAAAATAACAACTATATTCATCGGTTTGGTTTGTTTTGCGGTTGCGGCTATAATAAATATTACTTTATCGATGATATGGTTGAATTTCTTAACCTTCTTTTTAGCGAACTGCATTTTATCAATGTGGTGCTTTGAGGTTAATTTAAAACAATCAGTTTTTTATTCGGTAGTATTAGATATTGTCTCTACCGCTACGGAATACATA
Source organism: Acutalibacteraceae bacterium (assembly GCA_045592945.1). Classification (GTDB taxonomy): domain Bacteria; phylum Bacillota; class Clostridia; order Oscillospirales; family Acutalibacteraceae; genus DTU089. Next base: position 4,087 of record JAZNVT010000028.1, read on the forward strand.
ACCTTTTTTATCGTTTCAGTTGTTTCGGGTGAAGAGGTTGCTTATACCTTTGACCAAGGCGGAGCATTTTTGTTGAATGCATTTATTTGTAAAACTCTGTTTTTCTTTATAAGCTTACTTTTAACCCGTTTTATAAGTAAAAACGATAATATAACAAAGGTTCCTGTAACGTTTTATTTTTATCCGCTAGCTGTGGTTGCAGTTTTACTGTTTTTGTGGAATGTCTATATTAGTTTTGATATGACGGAATCAATGAAAATCACTGTTACTTTTATAAGTGCTATGATGTTGCTTTCTACGATCATTCTGTTTGTTTCTTATCGCAATAATATAGACCGAGAAAACAAAATGCATCTTTTAGAGCAAGAGGTTACCAAAACCAATACTGAAAAATCGTATTATCAAATTCTCGAGCATCAGAATAAGAACCTTATGATGTACGCTCACGATACTAAAAATCACCTTATTGCAATTCGTAGCCTTACTGATGATGAAAAAATTATCAGCTATATTGAAAAGCTTACTGACGGTATTAATAAATACAGTAAGCTTGCCTCAAGCGGTAACCACAGCCTTGACGTTATCATTAATAAATACATAACCGAGTGCGAAATTAAAAGCGTTAAGTTTACTTATGATATTAAAAAATCAAATTTATTAAACGTTGAAATAAACGATATGGTTTCAATTCTTGGCAACTTACTTGATAACGCTTTAGAAGCTGCCGAAACGTCAAAAGAAAAATTTATCCATCTTCAAACAGAGCGAAAAAACGGTTACGATATCGTTACTATAAAAAACAGCTACGACAATAAGCCTCAGACTGATGGTGACAAGCTTAAAACAACTAAAACCAATAAACGTTTTCACGGCTTGGGTATTAAGAGTATAAAAACTGCATTAAAAAAATATAACGGGGAATATAATTGGGAGTATAACGAAGCTGAAAAGACATTTTCTGCAACAGTAACTTTTTTATTATAAGAAACCGAATTTGTCGTGTTTTTCAGCGAGAGTTATAGGAGTAAATTTATGTTATGGATATTATCTAACGTAGTCATTTATATATTTGAAATGCTGATTGCCTATAACTATTTTTATAGAAATTACAGCAAAAAGATTAGTTCTGATTTGAAAATTTTTGCAATCGGCGGCGTTCTATTCTTTATAGCATCAGTAATCTTTTTGTTATTTGGTAAAGAGGTAATTAACCTTTCTGTCTTTTTTGTTATTAATACTATTTTTGCGTATGTTTGCTTTGATATATCAATAAAATCGGCAATTATTCAGGGTGCTTTGCTTGATGTGCTGATGAGTTGCTCCGAACTGGTTGCAATTTTTTCTATCTCTACCTTAATGGGTATACCCATTAATACGTATAAAAATGATATTTTGATTTATGTTATCTTGGCTTCAATATGTAAAGCACTGTATTTTTTAATATCACAAATTGTATCGTTAGTAGTAAAAAAAGATAAATTAGATGAATTAAAAATAAAACACGTTTTACCGCTTATTGTTTTTTTGAGTTTAGCAATAGCAACCTGTACGTTGTTTTTGCTTATAGCCTTAAAAGTAGATTTATCATATAGCTACAAAATTGCCATATTTATTATAAGCTTAGTTTTTATTTTTGCTTGTGCGTGGATATTTATTTATTATCAAACGTTTATTGGTAACGAGAGAAAAATTAATGAATTAAGACTTGAAAACGAAAGGCAAGAAATAGATTCAAAATACCTCAATATCATCGAGCAAAACAATAAAAATTTAAGTATTCTTGCCCACGATATAAAAAACCATATGCTACAAATCAAGAGTATGGAAAACGCGGAAGAGATACATAGTTACGTTGATTCGATAGTTGATGAGGTTCAGGGCTACGGCTACGTTGGTATAAGTGAAAATAAAACCTTAGATTTGCTTATCAGTAAATATTTGAATTTGTGCAACGGAAAGGGGATAAAAATCAGCTTTGACGTTAAAACGGCTAATTTAAGCGGAATAGCCCCTGCGGATATTTCAACTATAATTAATAACCTTCTCGATAACGCCGTTGAATCGGCGGAAAAGAGCGAGAAAAAAGAGATATCCGTCAGCATATTCAAAAAACAAGGTCACGAAATTATTAATATAATTAACAGCTGTGACAATAAGCCGAAAGCAAAAGGGGATAAGCTTTTAACAACAAAAAAGGAAGATTCTATTCACGGCTACGGAACTCAAAGCGTTATAAAAACCTTAAAGAAATATGAGGGCGTTTATAGTTGGGAATACGATGAGAAAGAAAAAATATTTGAAACAAATGTTTTATTGCCTGTTTTAAACGGACCAAATTAAATACACGAGAAATTGTCAAATGCAACGTGAGGGGGAATTATTTGAATATATTGATGAATATTTTTACATACGTTTCGGAAGTGCTTATAATCTATATTTATTTTGCAGGTGTTTTTGAGCGTAAATACAACCTTACAAAAACCCTTCTGATTGGTTTACTCTTTTTTATTGTACCGTTTACGTTAAATCAGTTATGGAATAACCCTGCAGTAAATACATTATCGTTTTTTATTTTTACCGTTTGTTACATTTTCTTTACTCATAGAATTAAATTCCTTCAAACTGTCTTACAAGGCGTTATTGTAACGGCAATAATGGTTGCTACCGAGCTTGTGACTACCTATACGGTTTCTATTATTTTTGGCGAAGATTCATTTTTTGCCTACAGAGATAATACGGTGTTTTTTGTTATAGTTTCAGTATTAAGCAAGATTTCCTTCCTTATAGGCTGTAAGCTTTGCAACCATTTTAAATTGAGGAACGATAAGATTTATTCCTTGCCTTTATCTGATTTTATTTTCTGTGTAGCGGTTATTACTACTTTGATTGTAATTACGAGAATGAACGTTGAATACGGCTTCAGTAATATTATTCAAACAATGGTGGTTGTTTCTTCTATATTGTTAATGTTCAGTTTGTTGTTTGTTTTTATTTCTCACGAAAGGAATGCTGTTAAAAATGCAGAGCTTATTAAGCTGCGTTCCGAACAGCAAAAGCAAGAAATAGACTCGAAATATCTTCAAATTATCGAGCAGAACAACAAGAATTTAAGTATTCTCGCCCACGATATAAAAAATCATATGCTACAAATCAAGAGTATGGAAAATGCGGATGAAATACATAGTTACGTTGATTCGATAGTTGATGAGGTTCAGGGCTACGGCTACGTCGGTATAAGTAAAAATAAAACCTTAGATTTACTTATCAGTAAATATTTGAATTTGTGCGACGGAAAGGGCATTAAAATCACCTTTGACGTTAAAACGGCTAATTTAAGCGGAATAGCCCCTGCGGATATTTCAACTATAATTAATAACCTTCTCGATAACGCCGTTGAATCGGCGGAAAAGAGCGAGAAAAAAGAGATATCCGTTAGTATATTCAAAAAGCAAGGTCACGAAATTATTAATATAATTAACAGCTGTGACAATAAGCCGAAGGCAAAAGGGGATAAGCTTTTAACAACCAAAAAGGAAGATTCTATTCACGGCTACGGAACTCAAAGTGTTATAAAAGCCTTAAAGAAATATGAGGGCGTTTATAGTTGGGAATACGATGAGAAAGAGAAAATATTTGAAACCAACGTTTTGTTGCCGATGGAATAAGCTGTTAGTCGCCAGATGACAGTCACCAGATGCCAGATGCCGGTGCTTTACGGGGAGCAAATAACTTACTAATTAAATAAACTTATAAAGGCGGTGTACCTCTCTTCGAAGAGGGCAAGGAACACGACCGCCGCCGGTGGCGGAAACAGGGAGTGTGAGTTGGCGTAGCGGTCAAAATTGTGCGAAGCGAATAGCGAGCAAACAATTTTGGGTACCGCAAGAGGGCA
>JAZNVT010000029.1:0-47633 GCA_045592945.1 Acutalibacteraceae bacterium
TAGAAGAACTACCCACCACCAAAAGCAAAGCTTTTGGTCCCCCTCCCTATTTGCTAACGCAAACAGGGAGGTAAAGCTTCGCATCAATTTACTTTAACAATAAAAACAGGTCTGCGAAGCTTTTAATTGCGTCGCAGACCCCTATTATTCATCATTCAGTAGCGAACGAAGTGAGCAATTATAATCGGCGAAGCCCCGACACTCCTCACTCCTAACTCCACACTCCTCACTAAATCGTGTTCGAAGCCTCCGGCATCTGGAAACCGGCATCTGGCATTTTTACAAATTTCCGTCGCATACATAGTATTTAATATTTTACCCCATCTCAAATACAAGCTCGCATTTATTTTTTACGTCTTGCTCCTTGAAATATCTTTCTTCAAAGGGTATCCATTTATTTTCGAAGGCTTTGTAGCCCTCTTCCCCGTTTCTTTTTATAATTCTTTCTTTTTGAATTTCGGGTGAAATGGTTAGGAAAATATGCAAGTCGTAAAGAGTATAAAAATCGTTATGACAAGAATAGCTGCCCTCTGTTATAACTATGCTTTTCGGCTTCATTCTTATAGGTGCCTTTAACGACTGCACCTTACAATCAAAAGCCTTATAAAAAACTTCTTCTCCATTCCTTGCAGGAACAATAACTTCTTTTAAAAAACGCTGTCTGTCAATGTTTCCGCCTGATTCATCAAGTCTTTCTTTTGTGCGTTTTTCTAAAGGAAGATAAAAATCATCCATATGAAAAACATTGCAATCAAATTTCTTTGAAAGCAGTTCTGCAAACGTGCTTTTACCTGAGCCGCATCTACCATCAATAGCTATTGTAACTATGCTTTTTTCTTTCAATAAAGCTTTGATTTTTTCTTCAGTTAAGGTTACCGAATTTATAAGCGATTTGTTATATTCCATCTGTAGCTTCTTTCTTGTGATTTTTATTATTTCTGAAGGGTACTAAATGTGTTTTATTAAGCGCTAGCATAATAGCCGGCACAAGAATAAGCTGAGCAATTATACCTGGAATCGCATTAAAAAATGCACCCGTTAAAAATGCTGTTAAGGTAAAGCCGTTTTCGCCTAAGCCTAAAATAAGGGTCATTACGATTCCCCAAACTACTCTTCCGCCCAGCATCGAAACAATAAGGCATCTGTATAAGGATTTAAGACATTGCCAGCGGGCATTTTGAAATAAAAATCCAACTAAAAAGCCATAGGCTGCAAGCTCAAACGCCATAGCAATTGCACTCGGATACATAGGTGGCATACCGAAAACCGCACTTCTTAAAACAGGTGTTATAGCACCTACTGCAAAGCCGTGTTTCCAACCGCAAATAAAACCGCAAAGAATTACGGGTAAATGCATAGGAAGAAGCATGCTACCGATTTGAGGTATCTGCCCCGTAAAGAAGGGCAAAACAAGACCCAAGCCTAAAAACATTGCTGAAATAACAAGCTTTTGTAATTTCTTATTTTTCATTATTTAACCTCACTCAAAAGAAACCTCTACTTTTTGGTACGCAATTGCTTTCCTCTCGTACGTATAAGTAATATGTAATGTGTTTTTATCTGCTACAATAGCGGGATAGCTGAATTCATAATCGCCTGCAAGCTTTTCGCATTTGAAAAACTCGGTAAAGGTTTTACCGTTATCAAAGGAGCTCATAAGAACAAGCGGAGCTCTGTTTCCCCAGTTTTCAGAAACGGGATTCATTATGAGCACAAGGCAACCGTTGTCCATTTTTACAACGTCAACACCGCTATTAGGGTTAGAAAGAGGTGTTTCGTAAGCCTTACACCAGCTTTTACCACCGTCACGGCTGTCACTGCGATAAAGCGAGCCTCTGCTCGTTCTTACAAGCATATGAAGCCCTTCTTTACTTTCCCAAAGAGTAGGCTGAATCATATTAACGGGGATAGCATTTTTCTTAGGTCTTAAAACAAAATTTGAATGCTCAAAGGTTAAGCCATCGTCCCTTGAAATATCCACAAAGCATTTCCAGCTTTTTTTCAAGGATTCCTTTGATGCAGGGGCTATAACCGTACCGTCTTTTAAACGGATATTTTTATTTTTTACGGGACCTCTGCCACCGTCCTTGTCACCAGGCACAAGCACCTGAGGCTCTGAAAAGCTTCTTCCTCCGTCCTTTGAAATACAGTAATAGGTTACCCATTTAGGTATTGGCTTTCCGTATTTGAAATAGAGAATTATTTCACCGTTTTCTCTTAAAAATAAAACGGGATTCCAATGGGGAAGCTCCTCACCGTTTACAGCTACGCTGTAAGGCTTTGACCATACTGAATTTTCGCGTCTGCTTACCCAGATTTTAACGTCGTTATTACCCTCGGTTGTACCGCCAAACCAAGCTGCAACAACACTGCCGTCCTCTAAAGGCAACACTGTTGAAGCATGGCAGGAGGGTGTATTTACCATTGGGGGATAAATAAACTCCTTAGTAACATTATTGACCGTTATTTTCATTTTCATCACCGTCTTTTTCTTCATCCATATAATTAAAGGCATTCCAGGCACCATCGTCTGCCTTTGGTTTTTCATCGTAGCCGATATTCATTACAAGCTTTTCTTTATTAATAGGTTGGGGCTTTTCGACCTTAGGCTCCTTCTCTAAAATATACATATCCTTTGCATATTTCTGAGAATAAGTTCTGATAAACGTAGGAAAGCCCTCTTGAGTTGAAAGCTGTCTGTAAATATGGTGGTTTATAATATATCTCAGGGTCGGAAGCACGATAATTATATTCGCAAGGCTTGAAACAAATATAAATACCATAGGTATTCCGTTACCTCCACCGCCAACAAAACCACCAATAGAAGCGTAAACCCCAAGAGCAATAAGCGTTTCAAAAGCACCTCTTAATTTACCCATTTTCATATTATTAGTGCCGATTATTGTAAACAGCACCGAGCCTATACCCGCAAAAACAGGGATGAACGAGCCTGCACCTATAAAAGAAAAAAGTGTTCCTAAAATCATAAAAAACAAAGGTATCACAAGATGCCCCGTTGCCGCCTCAACGTTTCTGTTCCATTTAAACATAAGAGCCTTTTTATCTTCAAAGCTCATTGCCGGAATATAGTTATGAGGGAAAACGATATCCAAGCCTAAAATACTGAAGCCGTATTCCTCTTTTTTATAATTATTCGTAGCGTTACTGCGTTTATCAGCGGGGTTACCCCCTTTTTCTTCACCTATATTAATAACTTTTTCAAGTTTTGCGTTTGATTTTAAATTCTGGCTTCTTGCAAACTCCTCTTTTTCAATTTCTTCCTTTGAATTAAAGGGGTTGTGAGAAGCCTTATATTTATCATCCGCCGTTTTTTCATCTTTAAGATACAGCTTTTCCCCATATAAATCTGCAGTATTTGCAATAAAGCTCGGAAAGCCCTTGCATTTTTCAAGCTCCTTGAAAACAGGGTAAAAGTTGCGAATACATTTAAGGTTAAAAAAGCTAGTTAAACAACCCGAAGCAAGACCAACGCACGCTACTATAAGAGCATCTCTGCCCATTTCACGAAAGCCGATTAACCAAAGGATTATATACCCTAAAAATGCTACTACATTTACCCAATAAGCAGGATATTTCCATTTACGGGCAAAGTTGCTGCCAACCAAAAGAGCAAGCATAACGCCGTACAAGGGGAATTCATACCAATCACCGAAATCAGAGCACAAATAACCGATTAAAAAAGCACAAACAGCAGTTACCAGACCTGATATTGTGCCGTATTTAACTGCTTCTTCCCACTCAAACATCAAATCTCTATGCTCATAAATTGATGCTTCGGGGATATAGGTTGTATCCATATTAAACCGAATAATCATACTCTGTCACCTACTTATATCAGCTTCTTCGCTCTTTATAACGAAAAATGTTTACTCTATCTTGCTAAACCTAAGACGAAAGAGAACTACCCACCACCATTGCTATTAGCAATGGTCCCCCTCCCTATTTGCTGACGCAAACAGGGATGAAAAGCTTCGCGAAGCTTTAATTTATACTCCTTGCGAAGCTTATAATGCGTCGCAGACCCTTTATTTGCCATTTCCCATTTCCAATTTGCAATTTAAAATATGTTGGATTTTTGATGTAGTTTGCGATTTCTCTAACCCGAAGGCGTATCGAGATACGTCGAGTGGGTAGAAAATCGTAAAATACGCAAAAAGACAATATATTTTTTTAGTATCCGCTGCCTTGCTCGCTCTTCGCAATTGACACTATTCTGCTTGTACCCAATCTATCTGCACCGAGGGATAAGAATTTTTCGGCATCGTCGAGAGATGCTATACCGCCTGCGGCTTTCATTTTTACGTTTTCACCGATATTTTGGGAGAAAAGCTTTATATCCTCAAAGGTTGCACCGCCCTTTGAAAAGCCGGTTGAGGTTTTAATATAGTCTGCCCCTGCTTCCGTTACGATTTCGCACATTTTAATTTTTTCTTCATCAGTTAAAAGGCAGGTTTCAATAATAACCTTTAAGATTTTGCCGTTGCAGGCCTTTTTGATTTCTTTGATTTCGTTAAGAATATCGTTATAGCGTTTATCCTTAAGCCATCCGATATTTATAACCATATCAATTTCATCTGCACCGTTTTTAACTGCATCAGTAGTTTCAAACACCTTACAAGCAGTTGTGTTATAACCATTCGGGAAGCCTATAACTGTGCAGATTTTAAGCTTATCGCCGCAATAATCAGAGCATTCTTTAACGTATGAGGGCGGAATACATACGCTTGCAGTATTAAATTTTATTCCGTCGTCGCAAATTGCTTTTATCCCGTCCCAGGTTGACTCCTGCTTTAAAAGCGTATGGTCAACGTGAGTTAATATTTCTTTTAATTCCATTTTTATACCGCCTTTGACGTTTGAATTTAGTTTTACAGCTTCATTGTATCATTTTTAATAGAAAAGGTAAACAGTATTATTAAAATATCATAGTATTTAATAATTGATTTGCAAAAAATATTGTGGTATTATTTAATATGTATATTTATGAAAACTTATTTTTAAAAAGTAATAAGGTGATATTTTGAAAAATTTACTTGTTATTTTCGGCGGTGCTTCAAGCGAATATGAGGTTTCATTACGCTCCTCAGCTTCTGTTTTGAGAAACATTGACCGCGAAAAATACAACGTGCTTACTCTCGGTATTACTAAAGAGGGTAAATGGTATTTTTACACAGGTGATATCGATTCTATTGAAAACAATAGCTGGTGTAAGGATGAGCTTACTACCCCTGCTGTAATTTCACCTGATAAAACCGATAAGGCTTTAATTATTCTCAACGATGTGGGTGCTTACGAAAGAATTCCTGTTGACGTTATTTTCCCCGTGCTTCACGGTAAAAACGGTGAGGACGGCACTATTCAAGGCATTTTCGAGCTTGCAGGTATCCCCTATGTTGGTTGTACACCTCTTGCAAGCGGTATGTGTATGGATAAAGCTGTTACAAACACTATTCAGGATGCGGCAGGTATAAAGGGTGCTAAATGGGTTGCTTTTACTGAAACTCAATATCGCGAGGGTCGAGTTAATATCAGCGCAGTTGAGCAGATATTAGGCTATCCTATTTTCGTTAAGCCCGCAAACGCAGGCTCCTCTGTTGGTATTTCAAAGGCTCACAATCAAATGGAGCTCTTACAGGCTCTTGAGGTTGCTTTTCAAAACGACTATAAAGCAGTGCTTGAGGAAACTCTCGTCGGCAGAGAAATTGAATGTGCAGTTATGGGTAACGACCATCCTGTTGCTTCCTGCGTCGGTGAGATTTTACCTACTGCTGAATTCTACGATTACGAAGCAAAATACATAGATAATTCAACGGGTCTTGCTATCCCCGCAAATCTTCCTTACGAGGTAAGCGAAAAAGTAAGAGCCGAGGCTGTAAAGGCTTATTCTGCTTTAGGCTGTACCGGTCTTTCACGAGTTGATTTCTTCTTATTGGAAAACGGCGATATTTGCCTTAACGAAATCAACACTCTTCCCGGCTTCACTTCGATTTCAATGTTCCCCAAGCTTTTCGGTCAGGTTGGCGTACCTTATTCAGAGCTTATTGACCGCCTTATTGAATACGCTGAGGAAAGAATGAAATGAGAAAAGTTGAAATAGAGTTTATAAGCGAGCAACAATATCACGATGACCGCGAAAGCAGTAAGCTTAAAGCAATGGGTCAGTTTGAGATTGTTGACGGTATAAAAACAATTTCCTATACCGAGCCCGATAGCGAAATGGGTAAAAGCGAAACGGTTATAAGAGTTATAAACGATAACTTTATTGAAATGACCCGAAAGGGTGCTTACGAAACCGTATTTCTCATTGAAGAGGGCAAAACCCATTCCTGCGTTTATAAAACTCCCTTCGGTGAAATGGCTATGGATATTGTGGCAAAGCGTGTAAACGCTCAGATTCCTGACGTTTCAGGTAAAATTCTTCTTTGCTATAATTTAGAAAGCAATTCCGAAATTATCGGTAAAAATAATCTTTTAATGAAAATTAATGAGGTTTAAAAATATGTCAAAATTAGTTAAACTTGCCGAGGAACAAATTATTTCTTCCGTTACGGCAGCAATCAAAAAGAATATTCAGGAAGGCACCTTCGTTGAAGCAGATATCCCCGCTTTCAAAACAGAAATTCCTGCTGACAGAAAAAATGGTGACTACTCTGCAAATGCGGCATTTATGCTTTCAAAGGCTTTAAGAATGCCCCCGAGAAAAATTGCTGAATTAATTCTTGAAAAAATCGACCTTTGCGATACCTCTTTTAAATCTTGTGAGGTTGCAGGACCCGGTTTCATAAACTTTTATTTAAAGCCCGAATTTTATGCCGATATTCTTCTCGATATTGATACTCTCGGTGATGATTACGGCAAAAGCGATTTCGGTAAGGGCAAGAAAATCAACGTTGAATTCGTTTCCGCTAACCCCACAGGACCTATGCATATGGGTAACGCAAGGGGCGGTGCTCTCGGTGACTGTCTTGCGGCTGTGCTTGACTGGGCAGGCTATGACGTTTCAAGAGAATTCTACGTTAACGATGCGGGTAACCAGATTGACAAATTCGGTCTTTCTCTTGATATCCGTTATCAACAGATTCTTAAGGGCGTTGATTATATCGACCTTCCCGAAGACAGCTATCACGGTGACGATATAAGAGTGCTTGCACAAAGCTATATTGATGAAAACGGCGACGGTCTTCTTGAGGTATCCGAGACAGAGAGAAGAAAAGCTCTCGTTGCTTATGCTCTTCCCAAAAACATTGCAACAATGAAGGCTGCAATGGCAAAATACCGTATTGATTACGATACCTGGTTTTCAGAGCTTTCACTTCACAACGGCGACGAGCTTAAGGAAACTATTGAAATTCTTAAAAATAACGGCTACACCTACGAAAAAGACGGTGCTTTATGGTACAAAAATATTGAGGTTATGACCGCTATTCTCAAAAGAGAGGGCAAATCTCAGGAATATATTGACAACCTTGAGCTTAAAGACGACGTTCTTGTTCGTCAGAACGGTAACCCCACCTACTTTGCAGCTGATATTGCATACCACAGAAACAAATTTGAGAAACGTGGCTTTGATACTGCAATTGACGTTTGGGGTGCTGACCACCACGGCCACGTTGCACGTATGAAGGGTGCTATGGAGGCTGTCGGCATTGATGGCAACAGACTTGACGTTGTTCTTATGCAGCTTGTTAACCTTATGAAGGACGGTAAGCCCGTTAAGATGTCAAAAAGAACGGGTAAGGCTATTACTCTCGTTGACCTTCTTGACGAGGTGCCCATTGATGCAGTACGCTTCCTTTTCAATATGAGAGAAGCAGGCTCCGCTATGGACTTTGACCTTGACCTTGCAGTTGAGCAGTCTAACCAGAACCCCGTTTATTACTGTCAGTATGCGCACGCAAGAATTTGCAGTATTTTAAGAAAGCTTGAAAACGAGGGTGTTAAAATCAGAAAGCCCGAAAAAGCAGAGCTTACTCTTCTTTCAAGTGACGAGGAAACAGACCTTATTGCTCACCTTGCATCACTTACAAACGTTATAATTTTTGCGGCAAGCTCATACGACCCTGCAAGAATTACACACTACGCAACAGAGCTTGCAACAAAATTCCACCGTTTCTATAACGCACAACGTGTTATGGTAGACGATGAAGCACTTATGCAAGCAAGAATCTTCCTTTGCGAATGTGTTAAACGTACAATGAAAAACGTACTTTCAATGCTCAAAATCAACGCTCCTGAGAGTATGTAAAGATTATCACCCCATTGGACAGCTTACTGTTCAATGGGGTGAATTATTTATTTCAAAAATATAGGATTTGTCCAGGCTTTTTTGCCGTTTTTGTCTACTACCGTTACTCTTATATAATCGTAATTATCTTTTAAATTAAGCTCCGCTTTTACAAGTGGCTCACCATTGGCTGTAACCATTCTTGAGGGGTGCTTGTCGCACTGGAAAATTATCTTTTCGCATTCGCTTGCTTCAATATGAGCAACGCCCTCGTCATCAACGTAAAAATCCTTGATTTCAGGTCCGCAGGAGGAATAGAAGGCCCCGTTTTCAAGAGCTTCAAGAATAGCTTTAACGTTATTTTCAGCGTTTACCATAACCCAGCCGTTACAATGCTGATACATAGCATGACCATCATCGGTAGCAACGGCAAAAAGCTTTTTGCCCATTCCTAAAAGCTCATCCCAATAAGCTCCGTTATCGGTATCCATATCGTCTTCAATAGCGCAACCGCTGTTCCAGATTTCGAAAGCAAAATTGCCCTCTAATTTATCAAAATATCTTGTAGGCGTTGAGCTCCACTGAGGGTGACAATAAATTGTAAGATTGTTCTTTTCGTGAGCTTCATCAAGATATTTTTGAAATTCCTCTTGAGTTATTGCCTCACCGCGAGGAAGCTCTTCATCCTGCTTGAAGCCGTTTTCTTCGTCATCAGGGCCTATAAAAACCGTATGCCACGTTCTGAAGCCGTTATCCCTTACAAAGGTGTTATCAAACTCCATACCCGGAATAATTGTAATTTCAATGTCCTCAGCATAGTTTTTATAGTTGTAAATTCTATGGTCTGTTAACGCTATAAAATCATAATTATTTTGTTTATGAAGTCTTATAACCTCGTCAGGCTCACCATCACCGTCTGAACGGGTTGTGTGACAATGAAGAGCTCCTTTAAGCATATTTTTCTGATTTATAAAAGCTTCCTGCCTTTTCATAAAATCACCTTATTTTAAAAACTCATATATTTTTTCGGGTATGAGATTTTCTATTACCCATTTATACGCATAGGATTCGGTAATAAATTCACGAAGCTTATCAAAAATTTCAATATCGCTTTTTATTACTACCGCATAAAAAACAGCAACTAAAAGAATTAAAATAGCAATAATTAAAAGAATTATTACCCCTGCTTTCATTCTCACAGGTTCTTTTTTTCTTTTAACGGGTCTTATTTCACTTAAGCCGTCGGCTAAATTATCAAGGTTAACAACCTCTTCCTCGCCTGTTCCTATCACTCATACCACCTCTTTTTTACTAAAAATCTACTATATGTTGTGATTGTATCACAAAAAAACAGAGAATTCTACAATTCTCTGCATAATTCTCTGTTTTTATAAAAATATTTTTTATTTTATTTGTTATCAATATATCTGCAAGCGGCTAACGCTGCAACTGCACCGTCAGCAGATGCCGTTGTTATCTGACGGATGCTCTTTTTACGGCAGTCACCTGCAACAAAAATACCCTCTGATTTTGTAACGCAGGATTCGTCGGAATCAAAATATCCGTTTTGGTCGAGAGCAGTTACGTCGGCAAAGGCAGAGTTTTTAGGCTCAAGACCGATAGCAACGAAAAGACCGTTAAGTGATATTTCCTTTTCACCGTCTTTTGTATTAAGCTTAACGCCTGAAAGCTCGTTTTCACCCTGAAGCTCAGCAACGGTTGCCTCAAGAATAAACTCAACGTTTTCTTTACCTTCAAGAATATCAACAAGCTTCTTTTCGCCTGTAAGATAAGGAAGATTCTGAAGCACGTACACCTTTTCGCAAAGGTCTGAAAGAAGGACTGCTTCCTGTAAAGCGGAGTTACCGCCACCTACAACGCCGACTGTCTGACCCTTGAAAAATGCACCGTCGCAAACTGCACAGTAGGAAACACCGTTTCCTACAAGCTCGTTTTCACGGGGAAGACCTAACTGTCTGTGGCGCACACCAACAGCGATAATAACCGCTTTTGCTTCGTAAGCCTTATTGCCTGCAAAAACCGTTTTATGACCGCCTAAATCGGAAATACCCGTTACCTTTTCCATTTCAACCTCGGCACCCATTGAAAGCACCTGGTCAAGAAGCTTATCGGCAAATTCGTTTCCGCTCATTTCGGGTATACCTGGATAATTTTCAATTTTAGGTGAGAATGTTACCTGACCGCCGAAGGTGGACTGCTCAATAACGAGAACACTTTTTGATGCTCTGAGAGCATAAAGTGCAGCAGTAAGACCTGCGGGACCCGCACCTACAACTATAATATCGTACATAAAATCAACTCCGTTTAATAAATGAGCTGTAAAAAACTTATTTTTTCACAGCTCATTTCATTATATATTAAAGACTTTCAATAAATGTTTTGATTGCAGGAAGGTCTGCAATTTTTTCAGCAACGTCACCCTTGTAAATAACAAGTGTGGGAGCCTGCTTAAGACCTAATTCTGTTGCAAGCTGAACGTTTTCTTCAACGAAAAGCTTTTCGTATGCAATGCCTGCTTTTTCGAGAAGCTGAGCAGCTATTTTACATTTGGGGCAGGTTTTTGTTGCAAAAAGAACAAATTTTGCATCCTTATCAGCAACAACAGCCTTTTCAGCACAACCGCAATCACAGTGAGCGTGGTCAACTGTTCTGTCTTCTCTTCTGATGTGAGAGTTTGCAATATCGTATTCTTTTCTATCCTGGAATTCCTGAGCTTTACCGTCATTGAAGTTCTGAACGGGACGATAGTAGCCTGTAATACGGCTGTAAACCTCTGTATCGTTACCGCAATCAGGACACTTATATTCTTCACCCTTAATGTAACCGTGGTTACAGCATACTGAGTATGTGGGAGAAATTGAGTAATAGGGAAGTCTGTAGTTATCTGCAATTTTCTTAACGATATCTGCAGCAGACTTCCAATCGGGAAGCTTTTCACCAAGGAATGCGTGGAAAACTGTACCTGATGTATAAAGAGTCTGAAGCTCGTCCTGAACGTCAAGAGCTTCAAAAACGTCTGCTGTATAACCAACGGGAAGGTGTGAAGAGTTGGTGTAGTAGGATGTGCCGTTTTCGTTTGCAGTGATGATTGCAGGATAGTGCTTTTTATCGTGCTTTGCAAGACGGTAGGTTGTTGACTCTGCAGGAGTTGCTTCAAGGTTGTAAAGGTCGCCGTAAAGCTCCTGATAGTCGGAAAGTCTTTCTCTCATATGGTTGAGAACGTCTTTTGCAAACTCCTGAGTTTCCTTATGAGTAAGGTCTTTTCTGAGCCATTTAGCATTAAGACCAACCTCATTCATACCGATAAGACCGATAGTTGAGAAGTGGTTGTTAAACGTGCCGAGATATCTCTTTGTATAGGGATAAAGGCCTTCGTCAAGAAGCTTTGTGATAATATCTCTCTTAACCTTAAGTGAACGAGCAGAGATATCCATAATCTTATCAAGTCTTCTGTAGAAATCTTCAACGTCTTCTGCAAGATAAGCGATTCTGGGAAGGTTAACTGTTACAACACCGATTGAGCCTGTGCTTTCACCACTACCGAAGAAGCCACCGCTCTTTTTACGGAGCTCACGAAGGTCAAGACGAAGTCTGCAGCACATTGAACGAACGTCGCTGGGCTCCATATCAGAGTTAACGTAGTTTGAGAAGTAAGGTGTACCGTATTTTGCAGTCATTTCGAAGAGAAGCTTGTTGTTCTCTGTTTCTGACCAGTCAAAGTCACGGGTAATTGAATATGTGGGGATAGGATACTGGAAGCCACGGCCGTGAGCATCGCCTTCAATCATAATTTCGATGAAAGCCTTGTTAACCATATCCATTTCTTTCTTACAGTCGCCGTAAGTGAAATCCATTTCCTTGCCGCCAACGATTGCAGGCATATCCTTAAGGTCTGCAGGAACAGTCCAGTCAAGAGTGATGTTTGAGAAAGGAGCCTGAGTACCCCAACGAGAAGGTGTATTTACGCCGAAAATGAAGCTTTCAAGGCATTTTTTAACCTGCTTGTAATCAAGGTTATCAACCTTAACGAAGGGAGCAAGATATGTGTCAAATGATGAGAAAGCCTGAGCGCCTGCCCATTCATTCTGCATAATACCAAGGAAGTTAACCATCTGGTTGCAGAGTGTTGCAAGGTGGCTTGCGGGTGAAGAGGTAATCTTACCGGGAACACCGCCGAGGCCCTCCTGAATAAGCTGCTTTAATGACCAACCTGCACAGTAGCCGGTAAGCATTGAAAGGTCGTGAATGTGAATATCTGCGTTACGGTGAGCGTTAGCAATCTCTTCATCGTAAACCTCAGAAAGCCAGTAGTTAGCTGTAATAGCACCTGAGTTTGAAAGGATAAGACCACCAACTGAATAAGTAACCGTTGAGTTTTCTTTAACTCGCCAGTCAGTTACCTTAACGTAGCTGTCAACAAGCTCCTTATAGTCAAGGATTGTTGATTTCATATTACGGATTTTCTCACGCTGTTTTCTATAAAGGATGTAAGATTTTGCAACGTCTGCATAACCTGCCTGAACAAGAACTGATTCAACACTGTCCTGAACATCCTCAACTGCAACGAGGTTGTTGCTGATTTTGGGTTCAAAGTTTGCCGTTACCTTAAGTGCAAGAAAATCGATTATGTTGTCGTTATACTGTTTGTTACAAGCTTCAAAAGCCTGCTTGATAGCGGTTGCGATTTTTTCAATATTAAAATCTGCAATTTTGCCATCTCTTTTAATTACCTGATACATTTTTCTCCCTCTTTCTTTAATATTTTTTATTGAAAATCATTTCTTTTTTCATTTGCCTCAAACCGCGGAGGCCGACCGTAAATGATAATAACAGATACGCTATGCTTTGTCAATAGAGTCCGAAGAAAAAAACACAAGATATTGTGTTTATTTTTTTGTAGAAACTAAACAAAACACAAGATATTGAAGCGTTTTTGGTGAAAACTGTGAAAACTCCACATATTTGCGTATGTAGATTTGTGCAACTTTGTGTCGAAAAGCGCTTTTACACAAAAAGAACCACAACATATAGTGGTCAATCACAATATGTTGTGGTATAAAATTTTTAAAAAGACCTGAAAAACAAGCATTTTTATATTCCCCTAAGCTCTGCTGTAGGGATATATTTTTGTGCTTTTTCGAGCATTAATCTCATAGTCGGACGGTCAACACCCTTACAGCTACAGTCAATAAGATTACCCGAATCAACGAAATTCTGAAGATAATATTTTGGCGTATCCTTTATCCAGAAAGCCAGCTTTTCTATATCCTCAGGGGTATGGAAATCAGCGGTAACGGTTGTACGGAATTCGTAGTCTATGCCGCTATTTTGAAGAAGCCTTATGCTTTCTTCAACGGGAGTTATATCGAAACCCTTTACCCCTACCGTTTCGGCATATTTTTCAGGGCAATTTTTAATATCCATAGCAACGTAATCAACTAAACCAAGCTCTAAAATGCCTGCAAGCTTTTCGGGATAACATCCGTTTGTATCAAGCTTAACAGGAAAGCCCGCCTCTTTAATTTCATATAAAAATCGCTCGATATCCTTCTGCAACAAAGGCTCACCGCCTGTTACTGCAACACCGTCAAGAACGTTTTTCCTGAGCCTTAAATGGTCAAAAATTTCTTCTTCAGTATAATGAGCATTGTCAAGCTCGGTAACTAAAAGAGCGTTATGACAAAAAGGACACCTAAGATTACAGCCACCGGTAAAAACGGTGCAAGCAGTCCTGCCGGGGAAATCTAAAAGCGTTAATTTTTGAAAGCCTTTTATAAGCATTTTTATCACCAACGAAATTATATATCCAACTTAAAATTAAGTCAACCTTGACATGAATTTTTCTACATTTTTACACTAAAAAGATGCAATCCACAATATTTATACTAATATATAGAAAAAAGTCTGTATTTAGTGTATTTACATTTGAAATCTTTTGTGTTATAATATCGGTACATATATTAGATATTTTGGAGGAAATTATCATGAAAACAAGAAAAGCCCTTGCAGTTCTTCTTGCATTAGTTATGCTTGTTGTCCCGCTTGTTGTATCTTCATATGCAGCAACCGCAGCTTCAATCGTTACAAATGCTGACGTAATTGCATACACAGACACAGAGTATTTCAATCCTCAGGGTCTTGTTATTAACGACGGTACAACCGACGTTATCTACACTCCCGCTAACAAGGATTTCAGCTTTGTTCCCGCTCTTAACGAGCCCTTATCAGCTGAAACAACTCAAATCAACGTTTTCTATAAAAACGTTGCTTGCGGTTCAATCGCTATTACTGTTACTCACACATTAACAGGTAAGTTAGAGCATATCGGCAACGGCCACGGCGAATATTGCCTCGGTTGCGGTCAGCTTTTCAACTTTACTCGTCACACAATCGACGTTCCTGGTGACGCTGACAACTTAACATTTGACCACGTTGAATTTGATGAAAAGTTCTTCAAGCCCGAAAACATCATTCCTAACGATGACGGCGGTTTCTTCGTTCCTCAGACTCAGACAGGTACTTGCGACGTTTGCGGTGGTAAAGAAACAATCAATATACCTCAGTCAGAAAAATTCCTTACAATCTTCGGTAACGAGATGACAGGTCTTGAAACAGATATCGTTCTCTATTTCTATCAGATCGCTGTTTCTCTTATCCAGATGCTCATTGGTATTAAATAAGGAGGAGCAAAACAATGAAATCAAGAAAAATACTTTCTGCTTTACTTGCTGCAGTTATGATTTTCTCAATCTTTGCAATCAACGTATCTGCAGACGCACCCCTTTCATTTACCGTTACAGAAAGCGCATCCGTTTCTGCTAAGGGTTCTCTTATGAAAGAGCTTTTCAACATCAACGTTACTATTGATGAATCAAAGTTCTGTGCTTTAGACGGCTATACTGACGATTACACTATCACAATCAACTCTGCTAAAGTAAAAGACCCCGTTACAGCAGAATACTACGATTATTATACAGAACCCGACAAATTCTTCTCAGTTTTCACATCAGGCACTGAAGAAAATCCCTTCGCTGGTGCTCTTGTTGAGGTTGAATTCACTATTGAGTTCGCATCAAATCACGTTTTCGGTGAGCTTAATTACACAATAGATATCTCAGGCTTCATGGAGCCCTACTCAATAGGCTTCGGTCCTGTTGACGATGCTCTTTCAAATGTTGCTCTTCCCGTTGAGGTTAAGAAAACAGGTAATATCTGGCAGTTCCCTTCTATTGAAAACATCACAATCAACAACGTCCCCGTAAAATCAAACTACTATGATACAGAAAAGTTTGACCTTGAAGGTACACAGGTTTACGTTGAAACAAAGGTTGCTACTGCTTACGACCAAAGAACTGACACATACACTTACGAAGCAGGTAAAGCAGGTACTGTTACATATTCAGAAGCAAATTCAAATATGTTTACCTGCAACCCCTCTAAAGATGAAAAGCTTTCAGTTCTTTCAACAGAGGTTGTTACATTCTTCGCAGGTCAGTATTTAAGCCGTATTCCCGTAAACGTTGACCACAAGGTATCTGACGGTTACGTTTGTATCACAACAGATTATTATACAGAGAATAAGCCCGGCTACCACGCAAAGGTTTGCGAAGGCTGTGGCGAAGCTCATGATGCTCAGCCTCATGAGGTTAACCCTGATGCATGGGTATCAAACAACGATGCTACATTTATGAACAACGGTACAGAATCAACAAACTGCCTCGTTTGTAATGCAGTTCTTACCCGTAACACATTCGGTACTGCAGGCTTCAACGAAACATTTGCTGATTACCACTTCATTCTTGTTATCTTCCAGTACATCAACGTAATTCTCAGAATTATCAACGGTGCTGTTTGATAATCTCCTCTTCTAAATATATTAAACCCAAGTGCTCAAAGCACTTGGGTTATTTTTTGCTTTCTTAAATTGGTAACTATCCCTGCTCATAAAATTCAAAGCTAACCCACGTGTATGTACTATATATAATAGTATAGGTAAAAAACGGTTACGGGTTTTCTTGAAAAACTATTTTTACCAATTCTGTTGACAAATAAAATATCCTATGCTACTATGTAACTGTGATAGCACAGATATCACAGTTCAACCAGGAGGTGATGAAGTGATAATAATTGACCTGAGAAGCAGAACACCTATATTTGAGCAAATTAAAGAACAAATTATAAACCTTATTAATATAGGTGAGCTGAAGCCCGATGACAAGCTACCGTCTATAAGGCAGTTAGCAAGCGACCTTGATTTGAACGTAAACACGGTAAAAAGAGCCTTCCAAGAGCTTGAAAGCGAAAGAGTTACTTACTCTATCCCCGGTAAAGGAATTTTTGTAAGCCCTGATGCCGTTGCTAACAAAATCGTTCAAGAGGGTGCAGAAAAAGAATTAACCCGTATTTTAGCTTCATCAAAGGCTAAAGGAGTTTGCTTAGACAGAGTAATTCAGTTAGCTAAGGATATTTATGAAAAGAGGGATATAAATGATTGAAATAAAATCCGTTACTAAAAAATACGGCGATTATACGGCGATTGAAAACATAAATCTTACTGTTAACGATTCCTCTGTTTTAGGTCTTGCCGGTTTTAACGGAAGCGGTAAAACAACACTTCTTAACGTTTGCGCAGGTGTTTTTAAAGCAGATAGTGGCGCGGTTTACCTTGACGGTGAAGATGCATATAACAACGACAATAACCGCCTTTCTCTGTTTTACGTTTCCGATAACGCTTGGTTTCCCGCAGGGTCTACTGTAAAATCTGCTGCAAAATTCTATGCTAATTATTTCCCCTCATTAGACTTCAATGTTTTAGAAAAGGTGTGCGATATTTTCGGTATTAAGGTAACCGCACCCGTGAGAAGTCTTTCAAAGGGTATGACAAAGCAGGCAATTCTCGCAATCGCATTTGCGGCAAAGCCTAAATACTTACTTATTGACGAAACCTTTGACGGTCTTGACCCTCATAAAAAGGAGATTTTAAGAAAGCTTCTTTTAGAATATATGAACGAAACAGAAGCTTCGGTTATAATCAGCTCTCACGATTTAAGCGAGATATCGGGCGTTTGTGACAGTATTGCAATTATCAACGGCAAAAACGTTGTGCTTAACTGCGCTATAGAAGATATAAGCGAACATTTCAGAAAGGTTAAGCTTATGTTTACTCAGCCCGTTACAGAAAGTAAATTTTCAGGCATTAACCACAGAAACCTTAAGCTTTCAGGCAGAATTGCTACTCTTCTCGTTTACGGAAATCCGGAGGAAGAAATAGAAAAGCTTGAAAAATTAAACCCCGAAGCAATAGAAACAGAGCTTCTCACCCTTGAAGAAGTATTCTCAATAGAAACGGAGGCAGTGACAGATTATGACAAAATCAAAACAATCTTTAAGTAAAAAAGTAAATCTGAATGATTTTTCAAATGCTATTTCCCCTTTAGGTGCAGTTTTGACCTTTGCTTTTTGCCTTTTGTTTTTTATGTTTGTGTTACAGCCCACAACGTATAACACCAGATTCGCTTTTGAGTTGACCAAACAACTTTCAATGGGCTCATTTCAAGCGTATCAATTCTCCTGCTCAGAATATGAAACGATACTATCTGTAGTTGCAGGTATTGTAATCGGTATGTGTCAATTCGAATTTCTTCACAGAAAAGCATATCTCACAACTATTTTAAGCTTTGGGGTGAAAAGAGAAAAGCTTTTCAGACACCGACTTCTTATACCTCTTGTTACGTGCGTTGTTGTAATGATAATTACAGAAATAATTGCATTAGGTATAAATATTAAGGTTTTAGGCGTTACAACCGAGCTACCTCTAATGTTTTTTAGTAACTTACTTTCTTTATTAAAATATTTCTTGTTCGCTTATACAGCAACTGTTATCTCTTGTGTTTTTACTGGAAGAACAGTTGAGGCTATTTTATCATCAATAGCTTTCATAATTTTAAGTGATATAGTAATTATATTTATAAAATACACCGCTAATTTTTCACTTTACGGTAAACCTTATACAGAAATTTTTATAGATGAAAGCAACCTTGTTGCAATTAATCCTCTTGGAGGAATACTTTCAACTATAGCAGAGGCACAAAGCATTAACAATAACTATACCTTAACTATTATCTCATCAATTATATGGTGTGTTATTTGTGTGACAGTTCTTTATATTCTTACTGAATATTTCAAAAAGAATTACAAAAGTGAGCGTTCAGGCTTTAAGGGTATTTGCAAACCTTTGATTACGCTTGTTACCTGCACGTTAAGCTTTTTTGTTGCGATTGTATTTATTTATTCAACGTATTTCATTACATATAATAAAAAGCTTATATCATCTACGCTTGCAATTATTATTGGCGGAGCATTTTTAATTTCCTTTGCAATATATTTACTGGTTTACAGAAACTCAAAAAAATTAAAATCTGCTTTTGCAGGTTCAGGGATTGCATCTATTTTTATTCTTGTAGCTTTTGTAATATGCCTTACTGAAATATTCGGAACTTACAACAAAGCTCCTGAGCTCGAAAATATTGAATCAGTAACAATATCAAATCCTTTCCCCGAATTCACTACTGAGCATTATGACGGTGGCTTTGCAAACACTTACACTGTTGGCGTCCAATACGCTTTCTCTTTTACAGATGAAAAGGATATAAAGCTTATATGCGAAGCTCATGAGCTTTTCTCTGATAAAACAGATGAACAATTCGAATCAGGCTTTAAGCTTCAATACAATTTAAAAAACGGCGAAACAGAAGAAAGAACTTTTGATCATATCAATATTGAAGCTATTGAAAAAATCTTACCCCTGTGGGACAGTAAGCCTGTTAAAAGGCTTTACCAGGAAACTCTTTTCCCTGACTATGAAGCTCTTGAAGATTTGTCATACAATTATTATCAATCAGGTTTCTACAAAGAACCTACCGGTGTTGCCGATTTCAATTCGGAATATATGAGTCTTCGCTTTATTTCAAAGTATGGTGTAGAAACAAATCTTTTAAAATGGAAAAATGATTTTACAGAAAGACAGTATATTGAGCTTAAAAACGCTATTTATAAAGATTATTGCGAAATGTCTTACAAGGATTTCTTCACACCGTCAACCGAATATTACGGCACCTTGTATTTCCAAAAGGTCGCTACGTATGCTAAAGGTACGTTTGAAGTTCCCGTAACTGCAGCCATGAAAAACACAGTTGCATTTTTAGAAGGCTTGCCGTTTTACAACGAGCTTATGGTAAAAACCCAGGTCAAAAAAATGGCGGTAACCGATATTGAAAGCTTTGTGAGCTATTATAACGGTGAGCATCCGCTTAAAGTGTACCACGAGGCTTGCCTTTCAGATGACCACGAGTTAAGCGCTTTTACGCTTTCCGATAGCAATGCACCCGTTACTATGATAACGGATAAAAAAGAAATGGAAAGAATTCTTGAAGATGCTTATACCTTCTACCTTTTAGGTAACAGCGGTAAGCTTGTGTTTGTAGAATTTGAAAACGGTGCTTATATGACCTACGGTTTACCCGAATAAATTGGAGGGATATTATGAAAAAGCTTGTTATAATTCTTATCTCTTGTTTGCTTGTTGTTTTAGCGGTCCTCGGTGCATATAAATTATGGTATATTCCCGTTTATTGCGATATCGAAATCGTTATTTCAAAGCCGGTTGAAGCAACTGATAAATATTGGGAAAACTATCACGTTTCCTGGAACAATTTACCTGAAAGCAAGGACTGGATGCTAACCGAATTAGTTGAAAAGAATAACGAATTCAGAATGGACTTTTTTGAAAAGCACAA
The DNA here is from genome assembly GCA_045592945.1 of Acutalibacteraceae bacterium. GTDB lineage: Bacteria > Bacillota > Clostridia > Oscillospirales > Acutalibacteraceae > DTU089. Next base: position 20,062 of record JAZNVT010000029.1, read on the forward strand.
GGACGACAAATTTCATATAATGGTTGACGTTAATTTTGAAGATGGAAAAACGACAATCACCTATCACGGTAATATAACCGACAGTGAAACAGGCAAAACCGAAGACTTTAAAGAAGACCTTGTTTTTGATTTCGTTTTAACAGAAAAGGTAACTGAATAGTACAAAAACGGTGCAGATTGATTTTTATTTCAATCTGCACCGCTTACTTTTTTGTTTTCAGGTTATTCTGTGTATTCCGTTAATTCAAGAACCTCACCTGCGGCACCTGAATCCAATTCCTCAACACCTTTTAATTTTCGTTGAATCATATCGTTTCTGTGCTTTGCTTCGTCAAGAGATTTTCCTGCTTCGTCAATTTTCTTTCTTGCTTTTTCAAGAACTGTACCGAAGGTTTCGTATTGAGCCTTTGCAGCGCCTAAAATCTTTCTTACCTCGTCTGCCTTTTCATTTATAGCCATAGCCTTGAAGCCCATAGCAAATGAATTAAGAAGTGCTGTAATGGTTGAAGGACCTGCAATCATAACGTTCTGAGCCTGAAGCTTTTCAGCTATACCGCTTTTTGAGGAAGCAATTTCAGCATAAAGACCCTCGGTTGCAAGGTAAAGAACTGCAAAAGGTGTTGTTTTTGGAACAACGATATATTTTTTAATGTCCTTTGCTTCTGCAAGAACTCTGTCTTCAAGGGCTTTTCTTGCCGCCTGAAGAGCAACGGGGTCTGCATTGTCAGCCGCATCGCAAACTCTCACGTAATCTTCAAGAGGAAATTTTGAGTCAATAGGAAGATAAATATCCTCGCCCTTTTTGTCGCTGTTAGGGAATTTAATAGCAAACTCAACGTGCTCCGTGTTATTTTTAGGAGAATAGTTTTTAACGTAAAGACCGGGGATTGTCTGGTCGAGAATTGACTCAAGCTGTACCTCTGCCCAAGTGCCTCTTGCTTTAACGTTTGTAAGAATTCTGTTAAGAGAGGTTACGTTTGTAGTAACTCCTTGTGAAAGCTCTTTCATTTCACCGAGAGATTTATACACGTTTTCGAGCTGCTCGGAAACGGTCTTAAAAGAAGAATTAAGACGGGTTGTAAGAGTTGAGGTAAGCTTTTCATCAACGGTTACTCGCATTTCCTCAAGCTTCTTTTCGTTGCTTTCTTGCATACGGGTAATTGATTCGCTAAAGACCTTTGCCTGTCTTTCAGAGCTTTGAAGGTTTTGCTCTTGTATTAATTTAAGCGAAGCCGATATTTTTTCAGTAAGGTCAATTCGGCTTTGATAATTCTCTTTAAGCATCTCGTTAAGCCTTGCATCAACCTTGCCGAGAGCCACCGAGGTTTCTTCACGGGAATCCTTACTTGCCCTTGCCATTTCCTCACGGTTACGGCGAAATTCCTCATAAATAGCATCGTTGTTTTTATTCTTTTTAAGAGAAAGTAAAAGAACGATGCAGATAATTGATAGTGCTATAGTTAATGCACCGAAAATAATAATTAAAATTTCTGTGTTCATATACTTAATTTTCTTTCTTATTTGTGTTTACTTCTAAAAACTTATATGCTTTTTTGAAACGGTAATTTTTTGCGATGGTACCACCCACCGTTGCCGTTGCAACGGTCCCCCCTCCTTTTTGCAAGCAAAAAAGAGGGATAGGCTTCGCAAACATTTACTTTTTTATAAATTAATTCTTTGCCAAGCATCTGGCATCTTTACAATCGGCGCGTAGTGCCCCTTAATTTGCCACTTGCCACTTGCCATTTGCAGTTTTAAATATACTGCGAGTGGTCGCAAAGTCGCATATGTCCGGATAAATTATATGAGTGAATAATTTTTCTTAGATTGCGTCAGGTTTGTGAATTTGAGACCCGAAGCTGTATAAGAATACTGCGAGTGGTCGCAAAGTCGCAAAAGTGACGTGATATAAGGAAAATTATTTATCTTCCCAATCTTTTGAGCGTTCTACCGCCTTGTGCCATCCCTTGAGAGCAGCTTCTCGTGTATCGTTGTCGATAGCGGGGACGAAAATGCGGTCTACCTCACGGGCTTTTTCGATTTCGTCAAAATCCTTCCAGAAGCCAACGGCAAGACCCGCCATATATGCGGCACCGAGGGCAGTTGTTTCAACTAATTTGGGTCGGTTAACCTTTGAAGAGATAAGGTTTGATTGAATCTGAAGCATAACGTTACTTACAGATGCACCGCCGTCAACTCTCATTTCGCTTAAAATAATATTGCTGTCTTTAGTCATAGCATCTACAAGGTCAGTTACCTGATAAGCGATGCTTTCAAGCACGGCTCTTGCAAAATGAGCTCTGTTTGTGCCACGGGTAAGACCTACGATACAGCCTCTTGCATACATATCCCAATAAGGTGCACCAAGACCTGTAAAGGCAGGTACAAGATAAATCCCGTTTGCATCCTTAACGCTTTCTGCAAGGAAGTCGCATTCGCTGGGCTCTGAAATAAGCCTTAATTCGTCACGAAGCCATTTTATAACTGAGCCTGCATTGAAAGCACTACCCTCAAGGTCATAGGTAACCTTACCGTTAATACCCCAAGCGATACCCTCTATAAGATTATTCTTTGAGTGAATTCTCTTGTCACCCGTATTCATAAGAAGGAAGCAACCCGTACCGTAAGTGTTTTTTGCCTGACCGGCATTAAAGCAAGCTTGACCGAAAAGGGCTGCCTGCTGGTCACCGATAGCGCCTGAAATGGGGATGCCTGCTAATTCTTTAAGACCAGGAACGTTTTCAGAAACATAACCGTAAACAGAGCTACTTTCCTTTACCTCGGGAAGAATATTCATAGGAATACCTAATTTTGAGCAAAGATATTCATCCCAACAAAGCTTTTCAATATCAAAAAGCATTGTTCTTGCGGCGTTACTGTAGTCGGTAATATGAACCTGCTTGTCGGTAAGATTCCAGATAAGCCAGGTTTCAACAGTACCGAAAAGAAGTCTGTTTTCGCTTGCAAGCGTTCTCGCCTCAGGAACGTTATCAAGAATCCATTTGATTTTTGTTGCACTGAAATATGCATCTATAAGAAGACCCGTATGCTCTTTTACGTAATCCTCAAGGCCTTCTTCCTTAAGCTTTTCGCAAATAGGTGCAGTTCTTCTGCATTGCCATACGATAGCATTATAAACGGGCTTACCTGTTTCCTTATCCCAAAGAATTGTTGTTTCTCTCTGATTTGTAATACCTATTGCGGCAATTTCCTTAGGGTTGATTTTTCCGTTTATTAATGCGGAAGAAAGCGAACGAAGCTGAGAATCAAGTATTTCATAAGGGTTATGCTCAACCCAGCCTGAATTAGGATAAATCTGTTCAAACTCAAACTGTGCTTTTGAAATAATTCTGCCTTTTTTGTCAAAAACAATCGTTCTTGAGCTTGTTGTACCCTGGTCAAGTGCTAATACATATTTTTTCATATCAAGCCCTCCAAGCTATTAATCCCATTGGAAATTTGTATACTCAATAATGTGATATCTCTTCATTTCAGTATCTTTGATTTTTGTTTTACCCGTTGAAATTGATCCAACCGAGGTAACAGCCTCGTAAATATAAGCGTATTCATCGTATGAAACTGTATAGCTCGTTACTCTACCCCCTGTTTCTCTATCAAGAAGTATTTCAGCCTTTAAAACACAATCTCTGAACTCTCTTGTCATAATTGGGTTAGTTGTACCGCTACTTATAATTTTTGAAAGTGCACCCGTTGATGCTGCTATCATACGCTGTGTATCTAAAACCTTATCATAGCTTTTTTCCGCAGCGTTTTCCATTACGGTATCGTATAAAGCAACTTCAATTGTTGCTATCGGTACTCCGTTTGCGTTTTCGCTCATATTAAATCTGATTCCGTAAACGTCATCAGCTGTAAGCTGGGAAACGAAGGTCTGACCCTCAACGGAAATACCGTCGTAACAGCTACTACCCTTATTAACGAGAGTCTTAACGCTATCAGCATCGCTTTCGGTAAGCTTTTCTGTTACCATATTAGTTATTGTACCAACGGAATTACCAAAGTTTATACCAATAAACTCAACCGCACCAATATTCAAGCCCTCCTCCCCTAAATAAAGAGCTTGTGTTTCGCATTTTGTAAAGCCCGCGTTAAGAGTTTCTGTTTCGGGATTTTTAATATTATTCAAGTAATAATTGAAAATCTCAATTGCTTCATCTTCAGTAATTTCTTCAGAATTAGTAGTGAAGCCCATAAAGGCACCCTTCGGCTTTAACGAGGTAAGCCCTGCAGTGCAACGAAGAATCTGACGGGCATCAATTATAGTGATTTCGCCGTCGCTGTCAACGTCTGCATTGGCAAACAAGGTTAATTCATATTTGCTTTTTGTGCCTGAGGCTACCTGCAGCACTAACAAAGCATCTTCAATATCTACTATATCGTTGCCATCTGCATCACCCATAAGACCCGGCACCTCGTAATAAACAGCGTTTGAAACAAGGTTTATTGATAATATGGAAAAGAGTATGCAGACTACAGTTATAATAGCCGTTAATTTTTTTAACACTCAAACGCCCCCCTTACTTTATTGCGTCTAAAATATCTTTTACAGACCCGAGCACGTAATCGGGATTTACGTCGCTTTTCTCGCAATCCTCAAGAGTTGTTTCGCCTGAAAGAACGAGAATTGAGGTAACCCCTGCATTTACGCCTGTTTTTACGTCTGTATAAATTCTGTCGCCTACCATTGCGATTTTATCGTAATCAACGCCTTCTCTTTTTGCGAGGATATCAATCATTGTTCTGTCGGGCTTGCCTAAGAAACGAGGTCTTCTTTTTACTGCGTTTTCAAACATATCTGCAAAGCTACCGCAATCAGGAAGATATCTTCCGCCTTCAATAGGACAAACCATATCTATATTTGTTGCATAATAATCTGCTCCTGCATCAAGAAGGTCGCAAACTATACGGATTTTTTTGTAATCGAGCTCGGTATCGTAGCCTAAAAGAACGGTATCGGCACCTACACCGTCCTCGCTGATATTTACGTTATAGTTTTTAAGCTCTTTTTTAAGAGATTCAGTTCCGCAAACGTAAACGAGAGACTCCTTTTTATTTTCTTGTAAAAACATTCCTGCAGCCATACCCGAAGTGAAAACGTTTTCGCTATCACAAGGGAAGCCGAGAGAACGCATTTTCTCCACGTAATCAAATGCATTTTTTGAAGAATTGTTTGTAAGGAAAATGAAATTCTTTCCCTGTGCTTTTAAGGTTTCAAGAAAATCCTTTGCACCGTCAATAGGGTCATAGCCTAAATTAACGGTACCGTCCATATCAAGTAAAAATAAGGTTATATCTTTTAACTGTGCCATAATATTACCTGCCGTAAAGTTCGTTTAATTTTTTGTAATAGTTTGTATCAATAAGGCTTAACTGCTCTTTTGTAATTCTGTAAAGCCAGTTGCCCTCTGCCCTGCCGGGCACGTTAAGGCGAGTGTCGTTACCGTAACCAAGTAAATCCTGAACGGGGAAAATTGCAAGACCTGCATTACTTGCCATAATTGTTCTTATAATTGCCTTGCAACCGTTTTCATTCCACTGATTTTCGTCGCAAACGCAATATCGCATAACCTCATTCTTTTGGTCTGTGGGTGTTTCCCAAAGATAACCTAAAAGAGTATTATTGTCGTGTGTGCCTGAATAGGCAACGCAATTATTTATGTAGTTATGAGGCTTATGGGGAGTATCGCCACCAAAGAAGCCAAACTGAAAAACTCTCATTCCGGGGAAGCCACTTTCCTCAACAAGCTCAATAACCTCTTTTGTAATATCGCCTAAATCCTCAGCGATAATAAGCTTGTTGCCCGAAACACTTTTAAGAGCATTAATAAGCTTCATTCCCGGACCCTTTACCCATTTACCTTCTTTTGCGGTTTTAGCGTCACCCTTTACTGCCCAGAAGCTTTCAAAGGCTCTGAAATGGTCAATTCTTACACCGTCAAACAAGCTCAAAGCAAGAGAAATTCTATCCTTCCACCAAGAGAAGCCGTCCTTCTCCATTTCATCCCAATCGTAAAGAGGATTACCCCAAAGCTGACCGTCTTCCGCAAAATAATCGGGTGGCACACCTGCAACGTCGGTCATTCTGTTGTTATCGTCAAGCATAAAAAGCTTTCTGCTCCAATAAACATCTGAGGAGTCAAAGGATACGTAAATCGGCATATCACCGATTATGCCTATACCCTTTTCATTGGCATATTTCTTTATTTCTGCCCACTGGGTAAAAAACTCATACTGAATAAACTGCCAACCGAATTCAACATCTTTATCGAATGAAGAATCCTCCCAAAGCGTCCACTCCTTTTGGCCGTTTTTCTCTTTCAATGCCATAAAGCAACAAAAATCCTTAAGATACTTATTGCTATTTATAAAAGATGTGATTTTTTCTTTTAATTCACTGTCGGCTCTTTTCGAAGCATTTATCAAAAGCTTTACTCTTTCTTCTCTCAAACGGTCAAACTCGCAGGAATAAGGAGTTTGTTGCTTTGATGAATTAAGCTCTTCTTCAGTAATCAAGCCGTCTTGAAAAAGCTTTTCTAAATCTACGAAATAGGGGTTACCGCCAAAGGTTGAATATGACTTATAAGGTGAATTACATTCATCAACAAGCCCGAAGGGTAATACCTGCCAATATGAAAAGCCACCTCGGGAAAGAAAATCTATAAACTCTTTAGCAGAAGCCCCGAAGCTACCGCAAGAATATTCTCCCCAAAGGGATGAAACGTGCATAAGCACACCGCTTTTTCTTTCCACAAAACAGACCGCCTTTAACTTTACAAATATATATTTTAGTATACCATAATAATAATATTTTTGTAAATAGACAAAGAGCCGAAAGGTGCTCGCGTTTTATGGTAACTATGACAAAAGCCCCTTGGATTAAGAAGCCTTAATCCAAGGGGTTGAGTTTATTTTATATTAAACTGCTTAATCTAATGAGCTTAAAAGCTCTGCATAAGCGTTTGCAAATGTTGAACCTGCAGTTCTTGAAAGAACGTTAATTTCTTCGTTTTCACCGATAATTGAATGATATTCATTATCTCTGAGAACGTAACCTGCCTGGTCATTGCAAAGACCAAATGCCATAATATTGTCGCAAGTTGAGAATTCTTTTGCCGGAGCATATCCCCAAGCATCACCAAACCATGATGCACTACCTGATTCGGGACCGCCGTAAATAAGCATGGGATCAAACTCACCGGGGCAAAGGAAGATACCAACCTCGTTACCAAGCTCCATATAACCGATTTCAGTTACCATCTTGTAGCCGTCATCAGTTTTAACGATAACTGCGTTAAGGATGTCTTCTTTTGCTGCAAGTGTAAGAATTTCGTTATCAACGTCAAGACGAACTTCCTGAAGCTTAATGTTAAGAACGGGATCAAGCTGAATTTCGTTTGTAATACCCATTACCTTTGTTGCAAGAGTATAGCCGTAATCGCTGATGCGCTGAATATCAGTTTTTCCTTCTGCGTGAATGGGATTCCACTTATCAGCTGCTTCGCCAAGGTCTTTAGCTGTCTGAGCTTCTGTGCAACGGTTGGGACAGCTTACTGTAACACCGTCTTCAGTTTTTGTGATTGTGGGAATTTCGTTACATTCAACACAAAGGTCAAAATATCTTGTACCGATAGCAAGCTCTGCGCCCTGAACGAATACTACGTTAGCACCCTCTTCTTCGCGGATAGCTTTTTCAATGTAGTAGGGATAGTCAGCTGTAAGCTCGTCAGGACCTGCGCCTAAGCCTGTGCAGTGGATACCTGCTTCAAGAATCCATGTTTCGCTTGTACCGTCGATGGGTGAGAAACGGAGTCTGTGAATCATCGGGTCAATAGCCTGAGGATCACGCTTGTCGCGGATATAATCGCCGATATCAGCTGAGCCGTATGAAAGAGTACCGGGCTTCATATTCATAACAGCCTTTTTCATAGAAAGAACAGTTTTCTGGAAAAGATTTTCCATAAACTCTTCATTCTTCTGAACCTTCATACTATCAATGATACCGCCTGAAGCTGCATTACCTGTATTAAAGATAAGAGCCTGAGCAAGAGGTACGTTCATACCGAGAGTATCGATACATGAGTGCTGATGAAGAACAGAAACGTTGATGCTGATAACGTTGTGTTCAGCAGCGAATTCAGCCATTCTTGAACGGATTTCCATAACGTCACCGCGAGAGAAGCCGAAGCCGTCGATAACTGCGTTAACAACAATACCGCCAACGCCGTCGCTGATTGCGAATACACGAACTCTCTGGTCGTCAAGAATTGTTCTGGGAACACGACCCATAATAGGCTCAAGAGAGCCTGCGAGGAAGAAGTCGCCGTTCATAGGCTCAATTCCGTCAAGGAGAGATGCACCTGCGTAACCAACCTTCCAAATTGCATTGGGATCAACGGTTTTATCGAAGGTTTCTTCACCTGCATAGAAGTTTTCAGGAACGTATTCTTCTTCAGTTGCCCATCCATCCTCATAACCGGGCCATACCATATTGAGATATGAAAGAACAAATGAAAGAAGTCTGTCAATTAATGAATTGAAAACGTTTTCGATAGAGATGTTACCGAGTGCAGAAACGTCTAATGCACTTGCGGGAACGGTAATTACCGAAAAAGCAAGAATAAGTGACAGTACAACTGCCAATATCTTTTTGGACATAGGAATTCCTCCTTTTAATTATACACATTGATTATATATCTTTTTTTACAAATAATCAATAATAATTTAAAACAAATTAAACATTTGCGGTTTCTTTGGTATTTTTCGCTAATTCTTCCTCAATCATTTTGTTCACATTGTTCTTGCCCATATGCTTGTAGGGCCATTTTCTTAAGATGAGATACATAGGAATTGCTCCGAGGGCATTAAGAATTGCGTCACCCATTGTGTCCATAATGGCGAATCTTGCTTCAAAGCGCTCTGCATCAAGGGGAATAAGCATAAAGATATCCTCCTTGCTGCCAGCTTCCTTTATTGCAAGCTCAAGGCTCCAATGCTGAGCATCGCCACCAAACCACTGGTCAAATGAGAATTCGAAAAGCTCCCAGCCTGCAGCGAAGATGAATGCCATACCGAAGGCTGTCAATGCTAAAATTTTAGGAGGACAAATATGCTTGTCTCTTATTTGCATTGCGGTAACAAGCTCGTAGCTTATAAACACTGCCTCAGCACAACCGAACATATGAAGAATTTTGTCATATGCAGGAATAACGTAATAGAAATTAAGGAATGCCCCGCCGAAGGATGCAAGGAAAAATCCTAATATTGTTACGTGCTGAAAATATGCAGGAAGATTTCTGGGGAAGCTTCCCTTGGGGAATGCCTGACAGATTTCAAAAGCAAACATACCTACAAGGTTTGCAGCCATCTGCATAGGCTGATACATACCAAGCTCATCGGACTCAATAAGACGAAGAATAATGCCGCCAATCATTAAAAGTCTTAAAGTCCACCAATAAACAAGGTCGCGTGGCTTTACCATACTGAGTATTCTTTTAAAGTAACCTTTTTCCATATCTTTTCTCCTATGGTGAATGATTAAGCTCGGATAAACAGCTTACACCCACACAAATTTTATTACAGAACATCCGCTTTCTGTGTACCCATAAGAATACCAAATAAATAATGTTTTATTTTTCTTAATTAGAATTTAAAGTTAAGATTACCTTAAAATTGTAAATTATATTAATTCTTGTCATCAAATTTATTTAAATAGTGTTGAAAAATCAAATGATTAATTGTATAATGTAGAATGGATTTGAACGGATTCAAATTACAACCTTTGTATTGCGAGGGCTTTATATGTCAAAAAGAGAAGGCTATATTTCCTGGGACGAATTCTTTATGGGTGCGGCAATGCTTTGCGCCGAAAGAAGCAAGGACCCTAATACTCAGGTTGGAGCTTGCATCGTAAACAACGAAAACAGAATTCTTTCCGTTGGTTATAACGGCTTTCCCGCAGGATGCGACGATGAGGTTTTCCCTTGGGACAGAAGCGCTGAAGATGCTTACGATACAAAATATCTTTACGTTTGTCATGCAGAGTTAAACGCAATTCTTAACTGCAGAGGAAGAAGCCTTGCAGGCAGCAGAATTTACGTTGCCCTTTTCCCCTGCAACGAATGTGCAAAGGCAATTATTCAAAGCGGTATTACAGAGGTTGTTTATCTTTCTGATAAATATGCCGATACACCTCAGACACGTGCATCAAAAAGAATGTTTGATGCTGCCGGTGTTAAATACACAAAGCTTGTTCCCGAAAAGAAGGAAATCGTGCTTGATTTACGCGAAGAAAACATCTGATTTTCTTTAATTTAAAATGATTTAAAAGCGGTCTAACCGTTTCTAAATAAATTTGTTTAAAAATATTTTTATATAGGAGTGTTCCAAATGGCTTTAGTTAATGCAAAAGAAATGCTTACAAAAGCAAAAGCAGGCCACTATGCAGTTGGTCAGTTCAACATCAACAATCTTGAATGGACAAAATCTATTCTTCTTACAGCTGAAGAGATGAAGTCCCCCGTTATTCTCGGTGTTTCTGAGGGTGCAGGTAAATATATGTGCGGCTTCAAAACTGTTGCTAACATGGTTAAGGCTATGATTGAAGACCTTAACATCACAGTTCCCGTTGCTCTTCACCTTGACCACGGTTCATATGAAGGTGCAAAGGCTTGTATCGAAGCAGGCTTCTCTTCAATTATGTTCGACGGCTCTCACTACCCCATCGACGAAAACATTGCTAAAACAAAAGAGCTCGTTGCTATCTGCGAAGAAAAAGGTCTTTCTATCGAGGCTGAGGTTGGTTCAATCGGTGGCGAAGAGGACGGCGTTGTTGGTGCAGGCGAATGTGCAGACCCCGACGAATGCAAAATGATTGCAGACCTCGGTGTTACAATGCTCGCAGCAGGTATCGGTAATATCCACGGTAAATACCCCGAAAACTGGGCAGGTCTTTCTTTTGATACTCTTGCAGCAGTTCAGGAAAAAACAGGCACAATGCCTCTCGTTCTTCACGGTGGTACAGGTATCCCTGCTGATATGATTAAGAAGGCTATTTCTCTCGGTGTTTCAAAAATCAACGTTAACACAGAGTGTCAGCTTGCATTCCAGGATGCAACAAGAAAATACATCGAAGCAGGTAAGGACCTTCAGGGTAAAGGCTTCGACCCCAGAAAGCTTCTTGCTCCCGGTTGCGAAGCTATTAAAGAAACTGTTCGTGAAAAAATCGAGCTTTTCGGTTCAAAGGACAAGGCTTAAGCTGATATGAATAACAAAAAGAAACGCATTATTACAATTTCTGCCATTTGTGGCGTTGTTGTTTTAATTGTTGCAATCATTGTTTTGTTGCCCTATATGGAAAAACTAACGGGCAAAAATAAAGCACCCGACGGAAATTCTGTTTCAGTTTCTCAGAATGGAAGCACCGATACGACAAATGCTAAGCCTCTTGTTACAAACAATAAGGGCTATGCTATTCTCGTTGATATCACATCTTTTACTTCTACGGAAACTGAGGACGGTATTACCACTATTATCTCCAAAGAAAACGACAAGGTGAAAATGACTATTACGCCCTTAAGCGACGTAAGCTATGATAATCTTTGCCTTGATACTATCGCTTTCTACGGTGAAATGGGTGAAAGCGCCGCTTTAGATATCGGTAGCAAAAACTCTGCCTACCGCTCTCAGACGGGTGACAAAGCAGATGATATTATTACAACAGTATATTGCGTTGACAACGGCAAGGGCGGAAGTATTGAAATAAGATACGAAACCCCTGTATCTGCCGAAAGCTATTCTGAGGATTTTGAAACTATGCTTTCAATGTTCACAGTTCAATAAGCTAATAAAAAAATCACTCATATCCGAATTCGGATACGAGTGATTTTTTACTTTATCATTTCCGTTGTATTAAATGAGTCAATAGGGAATTTGACCTCCCCACCCTCTTTACAGCTTTTATAAATTGATAAAACCAATTCTAAAGCTCTCTTACCTGCGTAAACGTCAACGTAGGGTGTGCGGTCATTTTCGATTGACTCTATAACGTCGCGATAAAGGCTTGTATGACCGTTGCCGTAAAGGTTGGGGGCAATTTCTTCAACAGCACGTCTGTCACTGTCTGCCGCCTCTTCATCCTTAAACTGCCACACGTCAATAGTGCTTGCATTCATACCGCCAAGGCGTACCATACCGTTTTCACCGAAAACAGAAAGGGTTTCTTCAAAATCTTCAATGGTATTTACAGTACCCTCTATTGTAGCTACGGCACCGCTTTTGAAATTTACTACCGCAACGCCGATATCCTCTGCTTCTATGTAGGGGTGCTGACGGTTTCTTACAGAGCCGTAAACAGACTCTATTTCGTCACCCATAACCCATCTTAACAAATCAATTCCGTGAATGCATTGATTCATAAGGGCTCCGCCATCGGTAGCCCATTTACCTCGCCAGTCATCCTGACTGTAATAATCCTCGCGTCTGCACCAACGGATATTAATATTACCGTGAGAAAGCTTACCGAAACGGCCGTTATCAATTGCCTTTCTAAGCTCCTGCACTGCGATATTAAATCGATTCTGATGGCATGCACACGCCTTAACACCTGTTTTTTCAACGGCTTTTATAACTCTGTCGGCTTCTTCAATGCTCATAGCCATAGGTTTTTCTACAATGAAGTTAAAACCGTTCAAGGCACAGTATTCTGCAATTTCACCGTGGCAGCCACTCCAGGTTGCAATAGCAACAAGCTGGGGCTTTACTACCTCAAGCATCTCTTTATAATCGCTGAAAATTCTTACGTTTTCAAGATTATTTTCCTGAGCAAGCCTGGTAGCCTTTTCAGGCTTTATATCGCACAAGGCAGTGATTTCAAGGTTATTTAATTTTGCCGCTTTTATATGGCTCCCTGAAACTCTTCCGCAACCAATAAGCGCATATCTCACAAAATCACCCTCAGACAGTTACCGTTTCCTTTTCCTTTTCGGTATCGTTATACGCTGTGTTATTAGGCGTAAACGTAGGAACAAGCTCTTTTATAACGTCAACAATTTCTTTGTTTGATGCCGTTTCAATGTTCTTTTTCATTTCGTCAAGGCGAATGAAAAGCTTTTCGCTATCAAACTCCATAGGTCTTGCAACGTAAATAAGGTTGCTTTCAGTTTTCTGAATACCCTCTTCACTTATAAGAAGCTCCTCGTAAAGCTTTTCACCGTCACGAAGACCCGTATATTTAATTTCAATATCCTCACCGGGTATATGACCGGAAAGCCTTATAAGGTTTTCTGCAAGCTCACGGATTTTAACGGGTGAGCCCATATCAAGAATAAAAATTTCTCCGCCCTTTGCATTTGCACCTGCCTGAAGGACAAGTGAAACTGCCTCGGGAATAAGCATAAAGTAACGAATAATATCGGGGTGAGTAACCGTAACGGGACCGCCTGATTCAATTTGCTCCTTGAAAAGAGGAATAACGCTACCATTTGAGCCTAAAACGTTACCGAAACGAACTGCAACGAAATCTGTATTTGATTTCTTATTGAAGGACTGAACAATCATTTCGCAGACACGCTTTGTTGCACCCATAACGTTTGTAGGGTTAACAGCCTTGTCCGTAGATATCATAACAAAACGCTTAACGCCGTATTTATCAGCAGTTTTTGCAAGATTAAAGGTTCCGTAAACGTTGTTTTTAACTGCTTCCTTGGGGCTATCCTCCATAAGAGGCACGTGCTTATGAGCAGCAGCATGATATACGATATCAGGACGATATTCTTCAAATACCTCGCAAAGTCTTTTTTCATCTCTTACAGAGCCTATAAGCACCGTAAGCTTTGCTTCGGGGTATTTTCTGCGAAGCTCCTGCTGAATTTCGTAGGCACCATTTTCGGCAATTTCAAAAATAATAACGTTTTTAGCAACACCGCTACCTACAATCTGCCTTACAAGCTCACCGCCGATAGAGCCACCGCCACCCGTTACAAGAACAGTTTTATCCTTAAGCAACTCGAATGCACCTGAAAGGTCGGGCTTTATCTGCTCTCTTCCTAAAAGGTCGGTATAGTCAACCTTACGAAGCTGATTTTCGATATTCTGATTATCTTTAATTGCTGTAATTCGGGGTAAGGTCTTAAGCACACAGCCTGTTTTATTACATATTTCAAGAATATCTTTTTTCGTTGATTCGGTAGCAGAGGGTACTGCAAAATATATTTCATCAACGTCAAGCTCTTTTGCTACTCTTACGATATCATCTCTTCCGCCGCAAACCTTAACACCATAAAGCATTTCGCCCTGCTTACGTCTGCTATCGTCTATAAGAGCTACAACTGTATATCTTGCAGAGTTTGTTGCACTTTTAAGCTCTGAAATAAGGCGCATAGCGGCACCGCCCGCACCGATTATCATAACCTTTTTCTTTTTACCTTGCTCAAGGTTTTTCTCTGCTATGATTTTCTTTTTCCATAAATAGTAGCCGATGAAAACCAAGCCTCTTGTAGCAACTATCCAAACGAAGCTGATAACTGCATCAAGGAAAGCCCAGGTTATAAATGCACGGGTATATTCAAACCAAATAAACGAAAAGCAAATATATGTAACAAGCTTTGCAATCGCAAATGCTTTCATTAAATCGGCATAATCTCTTGCAATAAAATACTGCCACATTCTTTTATAAATTTTAAAGAAGAAGAATGACGCCAGCATTGTTACAATGCTTAACAAACCGATGTAAATAAAGTTATTTAAAAACCATTCGGGTAATCTTATAACAGCATCGAATTTTAATGCCGCTGAAAACCATATTGCGAAAAGTATTGATGCAACGTCAGCAAATACTAAAAACGCCTTCATATGATTTTTAACAAACGTTACGCTTTTATCTAACAAAATAATCCCTCATATCTTAAAATACAGCACCAAAGTTACCTAGAGGCGCATTAATACAATTATACATATAAATAGTATCATATCAGCGTACTTTTTGCAACATCTCAAATATACAAAAAAATGTCAAATTATAGTGTATTTCGTCGAAAAAAGCCTTTTTAATTCGTCTTGTATCTTTAAAAGAAATATGATAAACTTAAGTCATAAATTACGTAGGGGTGATGAAATGAATAATTGGTTAAAAAACGTATCAGACGATACTTTTATTTCAGATATTAACCTTGCGGGTACTCACAATTCTTGTGCTTACTTTGTAAATTTCAGATATATCACCCAATGCCAGAGCAAACCAATTAAAGAGCAGTTAAATATGGGAATACGCTTTCTTGATATCCGTCTTGAAAAAGACGGTAATACGTTAAAAGCCGTACATTCTATTATGGATTGCTACAAGGACAAAAAGAAAAACGGCGTGATTTTGCTCACAGATATTTTAGCTGACTGTGAAGGCTTTCTTAAAGAAAACCCGTCGGAATTTATTATTGTCAGCGTTAAGATGGATGACGGCAAAAGCGATAATGATACCTCTGATGAATTCTTCAAAGAAATTTTTGAAAAACCTGAGCTTTGGTATTTGAAAAACTCAATTCCCCGTCTTTCAGAAGCAAGGGGAAGGCTGATTCTTTTCAACCGCTTTGCAGAGAATAAAAAAAGCGAGTTTTATAATGACGACTGCTGGGGGCTCAACGCTTGCGAATGGGACCATAGTGGTGTTGTAACAAGCTCACCCTACAGTATTTTGAATTTCAGAGAAACTAACTCTGACAAGAAAACCGAAGCTCTTATTTTACAAGACAAATACAAAATGGACTCAAAGCCCAAATGGGAAAAGGCAATTTTGCCTACCCTTAATGGAAATTTCTCAAAAAAAGATGTTGTTTTAAATTTCTTTTCTGCAGCGAAGGTGTATCGCTCACCGAAAAGTGCTTCAAAATATATTCTGAAAAAATTTAATGAGCTTCCTTTGCAGAAAAACAAAAAAATCGGTTGGATAATTCTTGATTACCCAACCGAAGAAGCTGTTAAAAAGGTTATTGATACAAATTCCAACTGATAACGATAAAAAATTAAAAATATAACGGGAGTGTTTTAAAGCTTAACACTCCCGTTTGTTTTTCTTTTATTTACCTACGCAGAAATTTTTGAAAACCTCGTTTACTATTGTTTCAGTTGCTTTTTCGCCTGTAAGCACACAAAGATTTTCAACTGCACAGTCAATGCAAACGTTTATAGCATCAGGGGTGATGCCCATATTAAGACCGTCCTCTGCCTCCTGAAGATTTTCTACCGCCTTTACAACACAGCCTCTTTGCCTCTCTGTTGTAATAAGAGGTGCCGACGGGTCAAAGCTTGCAGTGCCAACCGCCTCTTCAACCATTTCGGTAAGCTTATCCATACCTTTACAGTCCTTAGCAGAAATTTCAACGATTCTTTCACCGTTATACAGTGCTTTCACCCTTTCGGTTGAAAGCCTTTTTTCTTTATCGGCTTTATTAATTATAACTATTGACGTTTTATTCTTGCAAAGCTCTATAAGCTCCTCATCGTCTTTAGAAAGCTCCTCGCCACCATCAAGCACCATAAGCACAAGGCTTGCTCTGTCGAATCTTTCCTTCGCCTTAACAACACCGATTTTTTCTATTTCGTCGTCGGTATCACTTCTTATACCTGCTGTATCAGCGAGTCTTAAGGTAACGTTACCTATTCTTACGGTTTCCTCAAGAACGTCTCTCGTTGTGCCTGCAATTGAAGTAACGATTGCTCTTTCTCTTCCTGTAAGAGCATTCATAAGAGTTGATTTTCCAACGTTTGGCCTGCCAACGATAGCAGTATCAATACCCTCAAGAATTGCCTGACCTGCATCAAAGCCGTTTAAAAGCTTTTGAAGCTTTGCTTTTACAGCGGTTATTGTTTCAAGCATCTGACTGTCTGTCAGCTCGGGGATTTCATCATCGGGATAGTCAACCCAAGCGGCAAGGAAAGCCGCAGTTCTTGCAAGCTCGTTTCTGCATTCGTCAATTTCTCGGCTTAAAGCACCGTCAAGGGCATTGAGAGTTGCCGCTCTTGCCTCTTCACCTGAAGCGGATATCAGCGACATAACCGCCTCTGCCTCTGAAAGCTTCATTTTACCGTTAAGGAATGCCCTTTTTGTAAACTCGCCACCCTCGGCAGCAACGGCACCCGCATTAAACACCGCACGTAAAACCCTTTTAAGCACGAAAAGACCGCCGTGACAGCTGAGCTCAACAACGTCCTCACCCGTATAGCTTTTAGGTGCTCTGAAAACAAGGGCAACCGCATCATCAAGAACGGTTTCACCGTCATGCACCTTACCGTAAAGGGCGGTATAGCCCTTCATATCCTGAAGCTTTTTTCCTGAAACGGAAGAAAAAACCCTGTCAGCAACTAACAGAGCCTCTTCACCTGATATTTTAATTGTTCCTAAACCTGCCGCCGCCTGTGCAGTGGCAATTGCTGCAATAGTAGACAATTTTTCTACCTCTCAAAAGTTGAATAACTAAATTACTGCTTTCCTGTTGAGCCGAAGCCACCCTCACCACGGACGGTTTCATCAAGCTCTGCAACCTCTTCAACGGGCATCATGCTTACGGGCATAATTACCATCTGAGCAACTCTTTCACCTGGTTGAATAACGTACTCCTCAGAAATCTGGTTAATAACGCCGACCATTATTTCCCCTCTGTAGTCACTGTCAACAACGCCAACTGAATTAAGAAGGCCGATGCCGTGCTTTATAGCAATTCCGCTTCTTGGGAAAACGAATGCACCGTATTCATTTGAGGGTAAGGCTATTGCAATACCCGTAGGGATAACCGCTGTAGCACCACCCTTTAAAACGATAGGCTCATCAATAGCGGCGCAAAGGTCAAGACCTGCGCTACCGCTTGTTGCCCTGAAGGGCACTTTTGCGTTTTCACGAACTTTTTTTATTTTAAGCTTTTCCATAATTATCTCCAAAGACCGCCTGTTTTATCTTCTGCGTTGCCGATTGCCTTGAGTCTTTCAACCTCACGCTTGTAGAAATCACGCTCACTTTTTGCCTGAGCGGCATCCTCAAGATATGCTTTAAGCTGCATACGAAGATTGTCTGAGTCGCCGCCATGCTTCTTTGCTTCGTTTGCATACTCTAAAGCAACAAGCACTGCCGCCTGAGTTGTAGAAACACGGTTGCCCCTGAGAATATCGTTCATTTTTAAATCAATTTCGTGAGCTAATTCGTTCATATACTCAGTAGATTCAGTTGAAACAATTCTGTATTCTTCCCCTGCGATTTTTAATCTATGGGTTGTTTTTTCCATTTATACCAATCCTTCAATTTATTTTCATCTGTAAAATAGCCATATAAAATTATACATTGTTTTGTTTTTTTTCGCAATACTACATCTTGTAAAAATTCATTGTACGTACACAATTTGTGAGTTGATATTTATTGGTTTTATTGATATAATTCAATTAGTACCTTAATAGGTGAAAGGAAAAGCTATGAATAATTTTTATAATAACAATCAGGGTGATCCTGTAGGAAACGGGCTTCCTCAAAGCCCTGTAAGCCCTCAGATTAACCCGAATACAAATCCACTACAACAGCCTATAAACCCCGGCGCATATAACCAAGGGGGCGCTTACGCTAACAATCCGTATCAGCAGCCACCTCAGCAAAGCCCTCAGTATGCGCCCTCACCCTCGGCTATTTATAACAATATGCAAACGGGAAATGCGCCTCAATACCATTACGGGTATCAAGGCAATTTTATGGATACACGCTATATTGAAGAGCAAAGAAGAAAATATCAGATACGAAGAGAACAAGAAACTCTCATTAAAAAAACCGGTAACCGTGCCGGTCTTGCTCTCATTTTACTTCTTGTTATTTCATACGCCTTTTCAATGCTTATCCTTTTCCCCAAGGTTTCACAATTATACTCTACAAGCTTAACCTTCAGCTGTGCTTTTGCAGTTTTTTATTCAATAGTTACGGTTGGCGGTGCTTTCTTCCTTGCTTACAGAGCTTTTGCTCCCGCTAAAGAGAAAGCTCCCGTAAGCTACGGCAAGCCCAAGGGCGCTGCTAAAACGCTTTTACTTATACTCATAGGCTTCGGTGGGTCTATTGTTGCTAACTTCGCTACCTCGGTTTTAAGAGGCTTTGCAGAGGCTTTCGGTGTTTATTCTGCATATTCCGCAATAGAAGAGCCATCAAACACAATGGATATTATCCTTATGTTTTTTGCAACTGCAATAGTTCCTCCGCTTATTGAGGAATTCGGTGCAAGAGGGCTTATGATGCATAGCCTTAAAAAATACGGAAACGGCTTTGCTATTCTCGGCTCTGCCTTTGTTTTTGCTATTTTACACGGCAACGCAGTGCAAATTCCTTTCGCATTTATCTGCGCACTTTTCATAGGCTACGCAGTTGTTGCTACCGACAGTCTTTGGACGGGTATCATAATTCACGCTCTCGTAAACTCCCTTTCCTGCGTATCATCGGTATTGATGTATTACTTCGACGAGCACACGGCAAACCTTTATTTCTATGTAGTTTCAGGTGTCGGCTTCCTTGCAGGTATTGTCGCTCTTATAATTTACCTTCAGAAATATAAGGATGAGGGCATATTAAGTGACCGCGGTGAAACAACCGAGCTTTCGCTTAAAACACGTTTTGGCAAATTTGCAAGCAGTCCTTTAATGATAATTGGTGTTATACTTTTTGTCATTCAGGCAATTTCCACACTTACTACGACACCTACAACCTACTGATATGAATAAAGAGTTATTTATGAAGGAGGCTTTGCTTCTGGCAAAGGAAGCCTTTGACGAGGGCGAGGTGCCCGTAGGCGCAGTTGTTACTATCGGTAGCAAGGTAATCGGCAGAGGCAGAAACAGACGTGAAAAAGGTAAAAATGCTCTTTTTCACGCGGAAACCGAGGCAATTAACGAGGCTTGCAGAAGGCTTGGCGGTTGGCGACTTTGGGAATGCGATTTATACGTTACCTTAGAACCCTGCCCTATGTGTGCCGGTGCTATTATAAATTCAAGAATAAAAAACGTTGTTTTCGGGGCATATGATAACAAAAACGGTGCTTGTGGCTCTATTGTAAATCTTTTTACCTCTGACTTCAGCTATAAGCCCTGCTACGAGGGCGGTTTTATGGAAGAGGAATGCTCTCAGATTCTGACCGACTTTTTTAAAAGCGTAAGAAAAAACAACGAAAATAAAACAAAAAATAAAATTCAGGTGAAAAATATGGAAAGAATTGAAAGCTTTAACGTTGACCACACAAAGCTTATGAGAGGTATGTATATCTCAAGAATTGACGGCGACGTTGTTACCTACGACATCAGAACAAGAAGACCTAACGTTGAAGAGGTTATGGAAACCGGTGCTATTCACACGGTTGAGCATCTTTTTGCAACGTTTGTAAGAAACAGTGCATTAAAGGATAATATCATTTATTTTGGACCTATGGGTTGCCGTACCGGATTTTATTTCCTTACGACCGGAATTACTCACGGCGATGCTTTAAAATTAACCCAAGATGCTTTAAAGTTTATTGCAGACTTTGAGGGTGACGTTCCCGGTGTAAGTGCTATTGAATGCGGTAACTACCGCGACCACGACCTCGAGGGTGCAAAAAAGGAAGCAGCAGACCAGGTAGAGGTTCTCAAAAGCTGGACTACTGCTGATATGATTTATTAATTTTATTATCGTTTGGTGGCAAAGAGAAATGAAACTTTCATCCTTTTACGATGGCAACAGAACTGTTCTGTCCTTTGAGGTTTTCCCTCCTAAAAAAACAAGCTCAGTTGAAACGGTTTACAACACTATCGCAGAGCTTCAATCCTTAAAGCCCGATTATATAAGCGTTACATACGGTGCTGGTGGCTCGGCGGCTAACAATTACACATGTGATATAGCTTCCCTTATTAAAAACAAATACGGCATCGAGGCTATGGCTCACCTTACTTGTATTAACAGCACGAAGGCTGACGTTGACCGCGTGCTTAAGGAATTAAAAGAAAATAATATTGAAAATATCCTTGCACTCAGGGGTGATAAAAATCCCGATTTCGAGCCGAAAACGGACTTTATTCACGCTAACGATTTAGTTTCTTACATAAAAGCTCAGGGTGATTTCGGTGTAAGCGTTGCAGGGTATCCCGAAACTCATTTCGAAGCCCCCGACGGTATGACTGATATAAGAAACCTTAAAAACAAGGTGGAGTGCGGTGCTCAAAGCATTGTAACACAATTATTTTTCAATAACGCTTATTTCTACAGATTCCGTGACAGATGCGACAGTGCAGGGATTTACGTGCCTATTTCCGCAGGTATTATGCCCGTTACTAACAGTAAGCAGATTGAAAGAATGGTTTCTATGTGCGGTGCAAGTCTTCCGAGAAAATTTGTAAAAATGATACAGAAATACGAAGACCGCCCCGAAGCTCTTGTTGATGCAGGTATTGCTTTCGCTGTTGACCAGATAGTTGACCTGGTTGCAAACGGCGTTGATGGTATTCATATTTACACGATGAATAACCCCTATATCGCAAAAAAAATCACAGAAAGCATTCGTGGATTGCTTTAATTTTACAATTATTTTATAAAAACAAACAACTGACATTCCAAAGCCTGAATGTCAGTTGTTATTATTTGTGTGATTTTTTGTTTTTACTTTTTATCTTTTTTCTTTATATACCTTATCAATATTACTATTGAAGCGGCAAGCAAGGCGAAAACTACAACCGTCATCATAAACTTAACGGGTATAATATCGTAAATTTTATCACCTAAAAGGGTTATAAGAATTATTCGGGGCATTACGCCGAAAAAGGAAATTAAAATATATCTTACGTAGCCCATATTTGAAGCACCGAAAAACAAGCTTACAAAATCTATGGGAAAAACGGGTAGTAGCCTTGCCACGTAAAGGTACGGTGTCTTTTTATCTCGCAATTCTATAATTTTTTGACCTTTTTTTGAAGCGGAAAGCTTTTTTTCAACCGCCTCACCGCCTAAAAACTTACCGATGAAATAAGTTATGTTAAGCTCGAAGAAAATACCTATAGCATTAACTAAAAGACCGGGGGCAAAATCGAAAGCCATACCCACCGCCATATAAAGCACCGAGGCGGGTATTACGAAAACGATTGCCTTTAAGCCGTAAACACCGACTACCGCCGCACCTGCTTCAAATAAGGTATTCGTTTTTTCAACTAACGCTCTTACGTCGATATTAACAAGCTCGTTATATTTAAAAATAATAACAAGAAGAATTGCAATAACAAGGGTAGCTCTTACGCCTATTCCGACGGCACGTTTTATTTTATTATTCAATGTACCGCCCCCCTTAATTCAATCAAACATTAAAGCTCTACCTTAATTTGCTCACCGTTTTTATTCATAGATTCATCAGCAAGGAAAATAACCTTATGACCTGCAACGGAATCGTAAATTGACGTGCAGGAAACTGAATGCTCTTCCCCTCTTATGAAACGAACGAAGTCAGAGGTTAACCTTTCGTCACCGCCTGAGTGACCCTCGCTTGAAACGTTGCTTAAATCTATGTATTCCTCGTCATAATCCTTACCCGGGTCGGGATTGATTATTTTAACGTTTATAAATTTATTTTCAAACTCACCGTAAATCTCACCCTTTGTGCCGATAATACGGATTGTTCTCAGGGGCTCGGCTGAGCCACCGGTCATATTGTGAGTGCCCGTTGCACCGTTTGAGAAATTAACAAGCACGCTTTGATGGTCAACAACGTCATTGTCGCATTTATACATACATCTGCCGTAATCGCCCTCAATAAGAACTCTTCTTCTATCCTCATCAGTGGGGTTTTCAATGCTTTCAAGGTCACGCCAAACGTAAACCTCCCACCTGTCAGGGTGGTCAAGGTAAAGCCTTTTTGCACTGTAACGGCAAAAATCAACTCTCGGGCAGTCTACAAGACAACGTGTGCCTGAATTTTCAGGTGCGTTTTCTTCCTTAAACTGTAATTTTGAGCCTACTGAAGATACTGTTACGGGCTTATGGGGTGACATAAGCCACATCATAATATCTATATCGTGACAGCATTTAGCAAGAAGCATTGAGGTATGGCACTTTTTACTGTTGCCCCATTTTCCTCTTACGAATGAGGTTGAAAGATGATGATAGCTGACGTTTTCAACGGTCTGAATATTGATAACCTCACCAATAGCACCGCTGATAAGCTTTTCTTTTATTGTTGAATAAAAGGGCGTATATCTTAAAACGTGGCATATCATAACCTTATTGTTATGCTTTTTAACAGCATCTAAAAGACGCTCCATTTCCTCATCGTTTACCGCAAAGGGCTTTTCAAGAAGCATATCGTAGCCCTTTTCAAGAAGAGGAATTGAGGTTTCAACGTGTTGCTCATCCATTGTGCCGTTTATAACAGCATCGGCAAATTTCGGTGCTTTTGCAAGAGCCTCTGCAGATTCAAAGCAAAGCTCTTCTGAAAAGCCGAATTTTTCCTGCACCATTTTTCTGCGATATTCATCAAGGTCCGCAACACCTACTATTTTTAATAAATCAGGGTGTGCAAGAGAGAAATCGGCATACGCCATTGCTCTGTGACCTGCACCTAAAATTATTGCCGTTACCGGTTTTTTTGCCATATCCATCACTACCGAATTTGAAAATAATTTAATAATTTATTTTATTTCTAAGCCCATAATAATCGGGCCTTTTGTTTTTAAAAGGGTTTTAAAGCCCAGCCTTTTATAAAAACGAATTGCTCCCTCGTTTTCAGAGTTTGCCATAAGCATAACGCCGGGCACACCTCTGCTTTTAAGCTCATCTATAAGTGCTCTCATAAGCTTACTGCCGTAGCCCTGATTCTGATATTCATCTAAAATATCAATATGAAGATGGGCGGGGTACTTTTTCCCGAAAAATATATACGGAACAGGGAAAAACCACGCCTCTATACCGCAAGAAAAATCTATTTCCTTAATTGCGGGAACGTCTATTTTTCTGTAAAGCTTTCTGTATCTCTTACAGTCAGGCTCGCAGAGAATATAGCCTACAGGCTTGTCCTCGTCATCCGCAACCACAAAGCAAGTGTCGTAACATTCACGGGCATAATATGTTGAATACATCTTTGCAATTCTGTTTCCTACGATAGGCTCTTTTTTTGAAAGATTACCCGCAGTCATACGGCAAATATATTCAACGGGGTAAATCTCACCCTTACGAAGCCTTCTTATTTCTGCCATTATTGAACACCCTTTGGTTTATTATTCTTTTTTGTTACCCTTTCTCTTGTACCGTCGGGACGTTGAATAACCGTATTATCCAGTGTATTTTCAAGAGATTTTCTGAAAGCCGCAACATATTCAGCTCTTAAATTTTTCTGCTCAAGAGCCTCCGCCTCGGTTAAGCCCTCTTCCCTTGATTTTCTTGCAAGAAAGTTTATTCTGTCAATTTTTTCCTGAGTAATCATAACTTATTCCTCATCAACTTATTAGTTTCTAAAAATACAAAAGATAGTATATCACATATTTTGTTTTTTTCAATGATTTATAAAACTTTATTATTCTAAAAACTCATTGACACCTAAATATTAAAAATGATATCATCTTTTCAGGTGATAATATGAAAGAATTTAAGTTTTTCCTTATTACAGACCCTCATTATTACAGCAAAAAATTAGGTGCTTACGGTGAGGCATACGAAAAGTTTATGGATTTCGAACAGAAATGCTATGCAGAAACTCCATACATAAACGATGCAGTTAACGAATATTTGAAAAACAGTACCGAAACAGATACTATTCTTATTGCAGGTGACCTTTCATTTAACGGTGAAAAGGAAAGCCATATCGAATACTCGCAGGAATTACGTAAATTGCAGGATGCAGGCAAAAGGGTTTACGTTGTTACCGCAAGTCACGATATTGAGCAGCACCCCTTCTGCTACAATGGTGGCGAAAGAGAAACTCCCGAATGTATATCCTTCGATAAGCTTATGGATTATTATTACGATTTCGGCTACAGTACCGCAATTGCTTTTAATAAAGAGCATCTTTCATACGTTGCAGAGTTAAGCGAGGATATCCGTCTTCTTGTTCTTTGCAACGATACTATCGAGGGTGCAAAGCTGGCTTATGACGATGAATTTTTAGCTTGGATAAAAGAACAGGCTCAAAAAGCACAGCAAGACGGCAAAATGATGATTGCTATGGAGCATTACCCCGTGCTTCCCGGTCAGCCTATTCTTACTCTTATCCCCGATGCACGTCAGAAAGACAGTAAAAAGCTTATTGAAACGCTTGCCGACAACGGCGTTCACCTTATATTTACAGGTCATATGCACAACCAGAGTATTAACTGCGTTGAAACTGAAAAAGGCAATAAATTTTACGACGTTTGCACAGGCTCTCTTATCGGTTGCCCTGCATTTATGCGACTTGTGACAATCAAAGACGACAGCACAGTTGAAATAGAAAGTATTCCCGTGCCGGAATTTCAATGGGACAAAAAGGGTAAAACAGGTGAAGAATATCTTAAAGACCAGTTTGACCGTATGCTTTACACAATGATTAACGCTATGAGAGATGACCCTGCAAGATTTTTAGGTAAAATCGGTGCAGGCGGTAACACCGCACTCTACAAGCCCGTTAGCATTATAGGCAAGGCTCTTTCCACCTGGACGGTTGGAAGAATTGCAAAAATTTTCTTCGTTAAAGCTCACCCCGATATAAAAAACGTTAAGTTTATTGATGCGGCAGTTGACCTTGTAAGGTCGGTATTCTACGGCGACCAGCCCTATACCGAGGACACGCCCTTCGGCTCAACCTTCCTAAAGGTTTTAAGAAGACTTAAGCCTGTGCTTAACATTCTTAATAAAAAGCTTAAAGGCTCTCAGGGTGAAGAAATCGACCTTTACGAGATGCTCAAGCACTCCGCAGGTAACTACGGTATTTCAGACCATAATGCGACGATTAAGTTGAAATAACATAGAAAACCGCCCGAATCACAAAAGATTCGAGCGGTTTTTTTAATCAGAATGCGATTTTTTCTTCGATATACTTTTCAAGGTCAGCAATAGAAATTCTTACCTGCTCCATAGTATCTCTGTCACGGACTGTTACGCAACCGTCTTCAACACTGTCGAAGTCGTAAGTGATACAGAAGGGAGTGCCGATTTCGTCCTGACGGCGATATCTTTTACCGATTGAGCCTGCATCGTCAAAATCAACGTTAAATTTCTTTGAAAGAGCTGTGAACACCTCTGTTGCCTGCTCGTTAAGCTTCTTTGAAAGAGGAAGAACTGCACATTTGAAGGGTGCAAGAGTGGGATGAAGTCTGAGAACAACACGTGTATCGTTCTTTTCAGCATCAACAACCTCTTCGTCGTAAGCCTCTGTAAGAATTGTAAGGAAAAGTCTTTCAACACCAAGTGAGGGCTCAATAACATAGGGGATATATCTTTCGTTTGTTTCGGGGTCGAAATAGTCAAGGCTCTTGCCTGATGTGTTGATATGCTGAGTAAGGTCGTAATCTGTTCTGTCAGCTACGCCCCAAAGCTCACCCCAGCCGAACGGAAAGAGATATTCAAAGTCTGTTGTAGCCTTTGAGTAGAAGCAAAGCTCCTCGGGGTCGTGGTCACGAAGACGAAGATTTTCTTCCTTAATGCCGAGAGAATAGAGCCAATCACGGCAGAAGCCTCTCCAATATTCAAACCATTCAAGGTCTGTGCCGGGCTTACAGAAGAATTCAAGCTCCATCTGTTCAAATTCACGAACACGGAAAATAAAGTTACCGGGTGTGATTTCGTTACGGAAGGATTTACCAATCTGAGCAACACCGAAGGGAACCTTCTTTCTTGTTGTTCTCTGGATATTTGCAAAGTTTACGAAAATACCCTGTGCAGTTTCGGGACGAAGGTAAAGCTCGTTTTTGCTATCCTCTGTAACACCCTGGAAGGTTTTAAACATAAGGTTAAACTGACGGATATCTGTGAAATTATGCTTACCGCACTGAGGACAAGCAATAGCGTGCTCCTTGATGTAATCCATCATCTGCTCATTTGACCATCCTGCAACGTTCGTGCCGTCAAAATCTTCAATAAGATTATCTGCTCTGTGACGTGTTTTACATTCACGGCAGTCCATAAGAGGATCAGAGAAGCCGCCTAAATGACCTGATGCAACCCAAGTCTGAGGATTCATAAGAATAGCGCTGTCAAGACCTACGTTGTAGGGGTTTTCCTGAATAAATTTCTTTCTCCAAGCGTTTTTGATGTTATTTTTAAGTTCAACGCCTAAGGGGCCGTAGTCCCAAGTGTTTGCAAGGCCGCCGTAGATTTCGCTGCCTGCATACACAAAGCCTCTGCCCTTGCAAAGAGCAACAAGCTTTTCCATTGATTTTTCTGTATTTTTCATAGTATTCATCCTTTCAGTATGAATAGTTGCAAATGGCAAATGGCAAGTGGCAAATTTCGGGACTTGCAGTCGGCATTATAACTTGCTTCGCCTTTTTGCAACAATTTATTTGTTTATATTTTTTTGTCAATCTGACAATGCAAATGGCAAGTGGCAAATTTCGGGACTTGC